>NZ_FOPJ01000021.1 GCF_900113445.1 Corynebacterium spheniscorum | reverse complement strand
ACGCTCCTTATTCGTGATCGTCAGAATCCACAGCTCACCATCAACATCAAGATCCTCAACAGGAGCAATATCGCTATAAGGTGTCCCAGCAGTGTCTCTTTCTTTGGGGTTGGGGGATACGGTTTCTTCCGTGGTGGGTGTTGGAGACGAGCTGACTTCTGCTAGGAGTCGAGAGGCTCGGTAACGACGTGATTCCAATTCCGATTCGTGTTTTCGAGGCTGCGGGCGGCAACCGTGCTTTTCTCGATCACATCCGCATTTATACCAACTTGCCCTGGGGTCTAGCGGTGCGATTAACCCCGCGGGCAAGGATTTATAAATTGAGGTGACCGTAGCCTCCAGATCTTTGGGATCAGAAAAATAGGCCAGCAGCCCATCGATATAAGGGGCAAGCATCAGGGCAATTGTTTGCTTTGCATCGATACGGAAGGGACCAACCGGAATTGAGTAATCACGACCGAGTAAATTCTGGAGGCGTGAGACATAAAAGTACATCCCCATGGCCAGATTTTCGATCGACGAGTACAGCGCGTCTGCGGTATCCCTTCTGAAACCATAGTTTCGGATGTTCGCCATGATCGTGAGGTCTAGTTCAAGGCGCTCCTCAACCTCATCAAGGTCTGCGCTGCATTCGACCAATCCGGGATTGTCGATGTACAGGTTGAAAAGCATGTAGCCGACGCGAAGTAAATAGTCTCGGAGATTCCCCTCGTCCTCTGGCGCCTCGACCTCTGAAAAGATCGCATCCACGAGGAGAAGACTCAGAGCTTGTCGGCTGTCTACGCGCTTATAGATGGCTGCTGGAGTGACATTCAGACGCCTGGCGATCTCTTTGATCGAGAGGGATTCCAGGCCGATCTCGCGTCCGACCTCAATGATTTTCTGTCGGGTCACTAGTCGGTCCTCGCCAGTCACGGTAGCTTTAGTCCACTGAGCATCTGGTAATCGTTTCAACTGGTGCGTCTCACTCTTCTACTCAGAAAATGCGCCCGCAGAGAAAGTGATCATCTCTGCAGATTCTTTTGGGCCTAGTCATGTTTTATAAGGGCAGGACTACCGGTGCTCCGTTTACTGGGGACTCGATGACCTCCGCTTCTAAGACAAATACTTCGTGGAGCAGCTCCGAGGAGATGATGTCTTTGGGGGCTCCCACAGCGACGATCTCGCCGTCTTTCATGACTAGGAGATGGTCTGAGTACCGAGCAGCGAGATTAATATCGTGAAGAACCATCACAACAGTCCGCGATAGCGCATCACGGAGATAGAGCACAGTCTTAAGCACCTCCACCGAATGCGCTAGGTCGAGGAAGGTGGTCGGTTCATCCAACATTAAAATATCGGTTTCTTGGGCTAAAACCATGGCAATCCACGCTCTCTGGCGCTGCCCGCCCGAAAGAGAATCCAGCGGACGATCGGCAAGAGCAGCGATGCCTGAGGCCTTCATAGCGATCTCAACCACTCCCTCATCTGATCGAGACCATTGGTTAAACCAGCTTTGATGCGGGTGACGACCACGTGAAACGAGGTCAGCAACCAGGATTCCCTCTGGGGCAGTAGGCGATTGCGGCAGGACACCGATATAACGCGCGAGATCCTTTCGCGGGTATTCCTCGAGTGCACGCTCTCCTAAAGTGACCTCACCTTCGAACGGCATCAATCTCGACAAAGCTTTAAGCAAAGTAGATTTGCCACAGCCATTGGGGCCGATGATCGTAGTGATTTTCCCGGGAGGGATCTGAAGGCTAATCCCGGGGATGATCTCGTGCTGACCATAGCTAACGCGCAGATCCCTGGCGCGGATCAGGAAACCATCTGAAGATTCAAGCTTCAGTGGAGCAGTATTAGTTATCGCTTCTGAAGTGGATGCCATGATCCCCTATACCGTCATCTTTCTACGGGTCCGAATGAGCAGATATAACAACACTGGTGCACCAATTCCCGATGTCACGATTCCCACGGGGAATGCAAAAGGAGAAATAACACGCGCGACTAGGTCTGCACCGCTGACAATCACAGCTCCCACTAACCCAGAAATCGCGATCGGTTGAATTTCACTCCCGGTTAAGCGCAACGCAATTTGTGGAGCAACGAAGGCAATGAAAGCGATAGGCCCTACTACTGAAACCACAACTGCGGATAGCGCAATAGCAGTTAGCCAAAGAGCAGCTTGGACGTGATTCCATTTCTCGCCTAGCGCCAATGCACTGTCTTTACCAAGCGAAGCGACCCGGAGTTTCGCTGCTAACCAGCCGACAAGGAATAGCACTACGCAAATACTGAGGCCCACCAGTTTCACTGCGTTCCAGGTCGCGTTCAGCAGCGAGCCACTCGACCAACGCAATATCGCCTCTAAGGAAGCGGAGTCAGCCTTCAATAGCAAGACCTGCATATACGCACCGAGAAGCATCGAGATGCCCATGCCAATCAGTACTAATCTAAAAGTTTGAATCCCTTTCTTCCACGCTAAGAACCAGATAACGGTCGCAGTTAAAAACGCACCTACAAGAGCTGCGATGGGACGTCCAATAAGTTCTAAGGTATCGCCAGCAACATTTGAAAGGCGTACGTCACTCAAAGTGGACACTCCGACAATCAAGGTCAAAGTGACAGCAGAGGCACCGGTATTAATACCTAGGATGTCGGGGCTTGCTAAAGCGTTGCGAGCAACGGCCTGAGTAATCGCACCACTGGCTCCTAGAGCCAGGCCTGCAAGAGCTGCCATGACTACTCGTGGCAGCCTGCGTTCCATAATTACGCGGTAAAAAAGTTCGTCTCCATTTCCTTGAAGAGTCTGCCAGGTTTCTTTGACGCTGATGCCAAGATTCCCCAGCATGACTCCCGCGAAGCTTGTCAAAACCAAAAGAATTATGAGTAACCCAGCCACCACAAGATGGCGGAGACGCCAGACGGCGGTAAATTTTCCCCAGCGAAGAGCCGGCCTGCTATTAATGCAGGTTTGTTCAATCCTTGGTCTTGCTTGGGTTTTCCGATCAGCTAACCGTCTTTCCTGTTCGTGCTGGTGGTTCTCAGGCATGGATACTTCGATAGACGTCATAGCTTCACCAAAGACTTCCGCCTGCGAATCACATAAATGAAGAAGGGAACGCCGATGAATACGAGAACTAGATGTACTTGTACTTCCTGTGGCCGGAGAACTACACGCCCCAAGACATCCGCCAGTAACAAGAGCAGCGCGCCGCTTAATCCAGAAAGCGGAAGAATCCACCGGTAATCGGTGCTTACGATATTGCGTGCGAGGTGGGGTACGACCAGACCAATAAACCCGATCGGCCCCACAAGGGCTGTCGCTGTTCCCGTAAGTATTGAAAACACTGCCATCCCGATGACCCGGGAGCGCAACACATTCACGCCTAGACCTGCAGCGACGTCATCCCCCATAACCAGTAAATTCAGAGATGGGGCCGTGGCCAGCCCGAGCAGAATCCCAATAAGTAAAATTGGTCCAAAAATGGCCAGGGATTCATAATTAACCCGAGATAAGGCGCCTACACCAAGGAAACGAAGCTGCTCCAATACTTCTGTCTTCATAATTGATAGCGCAGTAGTAGCGGTACTCAAGAAGGCAGCAAGTACGGCCCCACCCATAATCAGGGTTATAGGGTCATTAAGACCTCGACCGATACTGCCGATCCCAAAAACTATGGCGGTGGCTCCCGCTGCACCCAAAAAAGCTACGAAAGAAACCATTAGCGGGCTGGGCACTCCGAGGAAGAAAGCCCACAACATCAGCGCAAAAGACGCACCCGCTGATACTCCGAGAATCCCAGGATCGGCTAGTACATTGCGGGTATGTCCTTGCACCATCGCTCCGGCAATACCGAGTGCCGCACCAACAACTAACCCTGCGATGGTTCGCGGGAGCCGAAGCCATGCGATGACATCCGCATTTGAACCACCTCGAACGCTAGTATCGAAAGCTTGCCTTACCTGCGGTAATGCGTCTTTCAATTCGCTAATGCTCATGTAGCGGGCGCCCAGGGATAACGACATCAATATTGCTATGCCTAGTCCTAGGCATAGCATCAAGACGGCTATCCGCCTTCTCCTTCTGCTATCACCAGCAACATATATAACTTCTGATGCCATGTTCATCTGATTCCGAGTAATAAGCGACGTCTCCAGGCGAAGACATGCTGTTGCCCCTCCTTCGGACCGCTCATGAATAGGGTGAGTGAGGTCAAGAAACCAATTCATGGAATATTTATCTTGACCTCGAGAATCCTCTTACCCCAGGGTCATCTGATACGAGGAGCTCGAATCTCGCGGTGGAGTACCGTTACCGACCTATTTTTTCCAGATATGGGCGAACATAGTTCAGCAGCCATTCACGGTTCAGTGCTGTTGGCTTGGACATCGCTTGGTTGTTGGCACCCGCTTCATCCAAAAGCACATGACCTTTTTGGAAGGTTGGGAGCTCTTTGAGCCCGGGCACTTCATCGAGCTTGGCATACGCCTCTTCGGCGCTCATCCCGGTTGCTCCAAGGATGAGCAGATCTGCGTCCAGATAGTGGATCTGTTCGTAGGAAATACTGACACGGCCGTAATCGGTCTGTGGGAGCAAGTCATCTTTAACAGCCTGCGGCACAGTCATTCCGAGATCGCGGAATAAGTAGTAGGAAGGATCATCCGGATCGACGACCACGTTGACGGTGCCGTCAGCAATAAAGTCCGCTGAGAGTACGGTTTTCCCTTCAAGATTGGGTAAGTCGGCCTTGGCCTTCTCGATCATTTCTTTGTAATCAGACTCGACCTTTTTGGCTTCAGCCTCCTTCCCATAGATCTTGCCAAGAACCTCGTTACGGTAGTGCCAGTCATTACCCTCGCCTCGGGCTTTGTTCTTGGGAGCCACTACCGGTGCGTAAGGCGATACCATGTCGTAAAACTCTTGCCCAACGACCCACTGATCCCCGATGACCAGGTTGGGTTTATATGCCAGTACCTTTTCCAATGCGGCGTCGTCATAGGGGATGAACTCGACATCTTTGAGCAACTCTTTGCGCCAGGGTTGCTTAAGCTCGCTTTCAAGCCCAACAAAAGCGACGGGTTTGATCCCGAGCGCCAGCAAGGCATCGACCGCATTTCGAACTGCGACTGGACGATCCGGAGCTGGCTTAAATTCCGATTCCCCGTAGGCGTGCTTGATGACAATTTTGTCTGCCTCGGCTGAGGCTGCCTCAGTGTTAGCTTCCTTACTCGTGGTTTCGGCCTCGGAAGTCGTTGCGGTTGATTTAGTCGCCTCGTCTTCCTTGTCGCAGGCGGTCAGGCTTGACGCAAGAGCTAGCGCGACTACGGCGCTAAATGCCTTCTGCGTGAACTGGCGCATTGAGGTTGCTCCTTAGGGAAGTCGTGATAAAAACAGTTGCCGCCAACTAACCTTCGACCGGTCGGTTCTTGCAAAGTCGACCAGGAACCCAAGGGGCATCGTCCTCTCGGATCTTCCGCTAGGGACGTACGAATGGTTAGTTAACCTGGACCCGAACCACAATAAGGTGAGACTAGGCTTACCTCAATCAGTGAGAGGGGGGAACCTCCCCGTTTGTTACCAAAACGTTATCTTTTAGATTTGGCGATTCTCCCGTTAGTAAGACCAGCTATTCCTAGCATGAGCTGGCTTTCGTTGGTAATCATGCTTTAGCCCGCTCCGATGACAATGACACATGATTCGGCCGTGGCATCGGGAGTAACAATTGCCTCAGAGCGGCGGGAAGCGTGCAAAAAAGCCCAAGCCTGGGGTGATTACCTGGCTTGGGCTTTTCTTCCCTGGGAGGAGGGAAAACCTAGTCGTTGAGATCGTTAGTGGCCCTCTTCTCCCATCTTCCAATACGCCATCGAACCGGCATGCTTGATCGGATGAGGATGATTCTCAAACATCCACTGATCAAACGCCTCCTCCTCAGACTTCTCAGCAACCAACCCCACAAAAGTCGCTTCATCATCATTGAGCTCAAACCCATGCATCGTCTCGATCAGGTCTGGGTCGCCCTCATCTTGAACCAACCACGTCAGATTCAAGCCCTCACACTCAGGCACCGGCACCTTCGACGACGCACTCGGGATCTTCACAAACACATCCTTCGGCGC
>NZ_FOPJ01000020.1 GCF_900113445.1 Corynebacterium spheniscorum | reverse complement strand
GGCTCTTCGGATTCTGGCGGGGTGTCATGCATAAAAAGGGGTGAAGGTGGTTCATGCTTAGAGTGTGAGCAATAAACAAAAAACAACCTTCACCACCTGCGAGCCTACCGCGATTCTTCGGTATTTGGTTAGTTTTAAAAGACATCAACGTCTTGGCCTACCACCGCACCGGTCCATCTCAGGCAATCGAAATTGAGCAGGCCCTTGATGATCCTCGGTGTGAGCAGTGCGGGGATCGTGCGTATATCAAAGACCGCCCGAAGGTGCGTTATATCGACCTACCGGTATTCGGCCGGCCCATGTCATTGCTGTGGCGTAAACACCGGTTGTACTGCCCGAACCCTGACTGCCAGGTAACCACTTGGACTAACCAGGACAAAAGAATCGCATCGGTTAATGCGAAGCTAACAACCCGGGCAGCGAAATGGGCAACCAAACAAGTCGGCTGTGGCCGCACCGTAAGCGAAGTAGCCACTGAACTGGGATGTGATTGGCATACCGTCAACGACACCGTCACCGTATACGGCCAAGCCCTACTAGAAACCGATCACAAAAGGGTCTGCTGCACGTTTAGGTGACAGTTCTATGCAGCCTTTATGGCTGTGTTCGTGTTGATTGTTTCATACTCAATCGGAGTGAGCCGATCGAGACGTTTTTGCCTGCGACGGCGATGGTAGCGGTGTTCAATCCACGTGATGATTGCGATGGTTAGGTCCTCGCGGGAAGCCCAGGTTTTCGTGTTGAGGACGTTGCGCTGGAGCAGGGAGAAAAATGATTCCACAGCGTCATTATCACCAGCAGCTGCGACTCTGCCTATCGACCCAGTCAGGTGATAACTGGTCAGGGCGCGAAGGTAATGCTTTGACCGAAACTGTGAGCCTCTATCAGAGTGGACGATACAACCAGCAACGCTATTTCCGTGGATGTGTCGGCGGGCTACCGCGGTGTTTAACGCGCTGACTGCTAACGAGGCACTCATGTGCGCGCCTGCGGCATATCCAATAATCCGGTTAGAAAAAGCGTCTTTGATCGCACAAAAATACAGCTTGCCTTCCCCGGTGTGGTGCTCGGTGATATCGGTCAACCACACTTGGTTGATGCCGGTAGCGGCGTTAATAAAGTCGTGACGAGTTACCCCGTGAGCATCAGTATGGGCAAGATGGTCATCATGGACCGGGGTGCTTGGGCGTTTGCCGTTTTTCCCCCGCTTCTTCCCATAAGAGGACCACAACTGCTGCTGTGAACACAACCGCCAGGCAGTACGCTCACACATCACGACACCGGCTGCTTCAGCCTCATCACGCAAGTAGCGGTAACCCCTGAGGGTCATCGGCGTGAGCCGCCCGCAACGCCGCCACGCGCTGTTTACGCACCTTGTCAGACTCGGTGACCGGCTGGGCTAGCCAGCGGTAATACTGGGCCCGACACAGCTTTAACACCCGGCACGTTAACGTCACAGGAATACCTTCTGACGCCAGCTGTTTTACGAGCGGGAAGACCCTTTTCCCGGCAGATTTGCCTGCGATAAATATGCTGCTGCTCGCCGCAGCACCTCGTTTTCCTGCTCGAGTAAGCGATTACGACGCCGCAGCTGGCGTAGTTCTTGAGATTCTTTGCGGCTGACACCTTCTTGCTCACCGTTATCGATGCGTTCTTGGCGTAACCACTTATCCAAGGTGCCTACATGAATCCCAAAATCTTCCGCAATCTGAGCCAGCGGGACGTCCCGATCACGAGCTAACGCAACCCGGATCACATCGTCACGAAACTCCTTAGGGTACCTTTTGGGCATAACAACTCCTTCCGGCCAGCACCAGTGATACTAGCCAATCTAGTTGTTACCTACCCATGCAGCAGACCCTCGACTGTTCAACCACCTACATCTCACATCAAATCGGCTCGGCGTTTCACCTCGTGACGAGGCACTTCTCGCAGAAGTGCTCCGTCTCCGGCATTCCACATATCCAGATTGTAAGGAGAGTTTATGACTACAGCTAAAAGAGAACCGCTTATTCGGGTCTCAGGAGCAGTCAAACGCTACGAGAAGTTAACTGCCTTGGCTGGGGTTGACCTTGAGGTCTTTCCCGGGGAAACTGTGGGCATTCTTGGCACTAATGGCGCCGGGAAAACTACCCTCATCGAGTCGATCATGGGTGCTCGCCACCTAGATGAGGGCTCTATTGAAGTATGCGGCCTCTCGCCGGTGAACCAGCGTGAACAATCCGCTAAGCAGATAAGTATTCAGCCCCAGGGATCCTCCTTATTCAAGCACTTGTCTGTTAGAGAGTGCCTGGAACTATGGGCCTCTTTTTATCCACACCCGCATGAAGTAGATGAAATCCTCAAGCTCGTAGAGCTGGACTCAAAAAGCCGGGCAAGAATCAAAACGCTCTCCGGTGGCCAGCAGCAACGCGTGCGCTTAGCCCTAGCGCTAATCGGCAATACCGAGATCGTCGCATTTGATGAACCAACCGTTGGCCTCGACCCCGTCGCCCGTGAACTGGTCTGGGATGTAATCCGGCAACGCGCTGGTCAAGGCGCGGTGCTCATGGCCACGCAGATGATGGATGAAGCCGAAGCGTTATGCGACCGAATCGTCATTATGGACGGCGGAAAGATCGCAGGTACCGGCAAAGTCGATGCCCTATTAGATCAATACGCAGGTGAAGGAAGCATCTCTTTTAAGACCACTGACCCAGTAGATACCGCCGCACTTAATGACTTGCCCGGGGTCCTATGGGCATCCGCCAAGCAGGTGGGGCGCTCCACCAACGTCAGGTTAGTAACCGCAGATACCGCCCGCACCCAAGCGGCGATTCGTCTATCAAAAAATTTGCATGCAGAGCGCATTAAATCCGTTGGCCCATCCTTAGGTGATGTGTTCTTCCGCCTAGTCGGCAAGGAACTGACCCCGTCTATTAACGAGGAGAACTAATGAAGCAATTCCGTGCTCTGTCCATTGCCAGTTTTAAAGAGCTACTACGCGATCCACTGGTAACCGGGCTGGGAATCCTGTTTCCCCTCACCTTTGTGTTCATGTTCCTAGCACTCCCAGATCTTCCCGAAGCCGGTGGGACCATCAGTGCCCTGGCATTCGGCCTTCCAGCAGTGCTGATTTTTTCGGCTCTCTCCCTGGGGCTCTCGGGCACCGCTGCCCCAATGGCCCAGCTCCGCAAAGACGGCGTACTGCGGAGTTTAGGGATGACCCCAATTACGCGGTCGCAGTATCTTTGGGCGCAGATCCCTGCCCGGGTGGCTGTAATTGCGGCGGTCTTCTGCCTCATCTTCATCATCGCAGTGGTTTCCGGGTCACTAGCATTAACTTCCCCTGCGCTGTTGTTATGGGCAACGCTGCTCTGCGTTGTGACGACACTGCCGCTGGGTTTGCTCATCGGGGCGAGTACCGACAGCCCAGGTCTCGTCGGCGCACTAGGAGGCTTTTTACCTGTCGGGGTCCTATTCTTATGCGGGCTAGCTATGCCCTATCGGCTCATGCCTTCAATTGTTGAAACCATCGGCCTTTTCCTCCCCTGGACCTATATTGGCGACATGCTGCGCCATAGTCTTGTAGGCACCGAATTAGTTCACCCAATTATCCAAGGCTCCGCAGTAAGCGTGGTGTGGGCCGCCGTGATCGCGCTTTTAGCTTGGCGAGGATTCAGATGGGACACCCACCGATGATAAGTAAAACAATGAAATTCAGTGAGACATCCAAACAGAGTCTCAACCGACTGGTGGGACGTACAGGGATCTTGGGCGGCACCATGGAGCTTCCAGGAGCCGACGGAGATAGCCGGATGATGATCTATGCTGCTAGCGTCGGAAACCTGGCAGCTGTATTGGATGGAGTTCATAATTCTACGAGAGGCGCCAGCACTTGGGGAACCATAGATGGAGCGGGAGGCGCGTTCAACCAGGAGGATGCGCGCCTGCTTAGCATCGCTGAGGGAGTCGAACGGTACGCATCCTGTGTTTACGATGAAGCACAATTCATTTGGGCCACGGCCCGGGAATTAGGCTCTGAAGCTGTCGATCTTACTCAATTCCCATCGGTATCGGAGGCTGAAAACAAGCGCACGCCTGCCTGGATACCCCCAGATGCCGATAGCCCGATTCGGTGGGTCAAATCCATATGCATGATGACCGGTACAACACGGTGGATCCCTGCCATGTCTGTCTACCTACACCTGCCGTATGCAAGTGTCGGTGAAAGGTTCACCGTACCTCTTTTTGGGAGCTGGGCTTCAGGTGCAACGAGCTTCCTTGAGAACGAATACGATGTCTACCATGATCAGCTCTAGCAACTAGCGCAAAAGGACTACCTAGCAACAGAAAATAATTCCCAGAGGAGAACTATATGTTTTCGCAATCCTTTGATGGTTGCCTATTCGATATGGACGGCACGCTAGTCGATTCGAGTGCGCTCGTGGAATCTACCTGGAAAGCCTTTAGTTCCAAATACAGCCTTAACTTCGAAGAGGTAATAAATTATGCGCATGGTCGGCCTACGGAACATACGGTGCGGAAATTTCTAGGGAATACGACCGAAGCCAGGATGGAGACGGAACGGATTGTTGCGCTGGAGGAAACAACTACTGACGGAATCAAAGCGTGTCCTGGCGCCCATGAAGTTGTTGAGCAGATGAAGCGTTATCGATGGGGGGTAGTAACGTCTGCGACCCGTGACCTTGCGCAGAATAGGTTAGCGGCAGCGAATCTACCGATACCCGCGACTCTGGTGACAGCCGAAGACGTGAAAGCAGGTAAGCCCGATCCAGAAGGCTTTCTGATTGGAGCTCGGGTCCTTGGCCTGGAACCGGAAAGGACCCTAGTATTCGAGGACTCCTTGGCGGGACTGCGCGCAGCTATTGCGGGAGGGTTTCCGACGGTTAGGCTAGGTGTCGCCGAGCATGTTCCCGGAGAAGCTGGTTCATTAGCCTCATTCGAGGATATTTCGGTCGTGAACAGGGAGTCTAGTGGCGTATCCGGTTGCTTTGTTCTATCGGCGCGAACTATGGAGAGTCGAGATGAAAAGGCGTGAACGAGGTTTAGATATAGCTGGACCCGCCTCGATTGCAGGTCGAACGCCTATTGACCGCTTTCCATGTCCGTAATCCTTTTCCTTCTGGTTGTAGCATAGACGCCTTCACTCATGTCCTTGGCCAGGAGTCTGATCCCCTTTTTGTACTAAAAGGGGCCAAGCGGCATCCCGGTATTCTTCGATCCCGATGGCCGCAAAGTCTCGATGTTGAAAGAGATGGGAACAATCGAGCTAGAGAGGCGGGATAGTCGAGAGAAACCGCGCCGGAGGCGTCAGTCCGCTTGACCAAGCAGCAGTGAACCTCTCGGAAATAGCGGACCTGGAGAAGTACAACAGCATGTGCCGTATACACCGCTGCCAGCTCAGGACCGGTGATTATTACGAGTGGCGGTTAGGTGCATCGCCACCGCGCGAGTGATCCACGTTCAGTTCTACCCTAATCGTAGATATCGCTTGGCAAGACCGGTGTGAATACAGGACGTGGCTCACCCGCGTGAACCCTGGCCGAAAAACCCTAGGCCGTCTTTCTCTTCTTAACGAAAAGGATCAGTACGATGACTCCGAGAACTACAGTCTGAGCGATGACTGTGGGAATGCCGATGCTCCATATCGTCTCCCGGCCATGTTCGAAGGCGCCCGCCCAACCAGAGCTATGGCTAAGTTTCCAGGTCAATACAGGAACGATAGACGAACCCAGAAGCGTTCCTGCTACCAAAACTGCCCATATACGTACCCAGCTGCGAGGCTCAGAAGCTTGAAATTCTGTCATTAGCGACCTCCTTCGTAATTGCTGAAGTATTCGTTTTGAGAGCAATTCTAAGGCATTTAACGTGATAGTGCAGTCCTGCGCGATGAATATCCCGGACTTCACAACCCCTTCAGAGCATCCTGTTCGCAATGTTTCCGCTGCTAACACAGCCGATCTAACAGCGATATACCTGCCTGCACCACATATCCCCTGACATTGGGGTTTGGCGGAGTTAGTCCATATTCGATTGTGTGATAACTAACTTGAAGATAATCTCTTTACCGATATCAGTCAGCTCGGCCATGGCCTGACACGTTGGGCAAAACCCCATCAAGAGAAATCTCCCCGCCTACAACCACAACCCCCATCCCCAGACTCACACCGGATTCACACATGCTCAGTACTAGACGCTTCCGCCCGATTCTTTTCCTCACTGGTGCTGAGTTTTGGGGTTCCATCGGGTTACAGATCGCATTCTTCGCAGCACCCTTAATCGCACTGGCCATCTTCAACGCTTCCCCCATGCAGGTAGCGCTGCTGAACCTCACCGAATCTGCCGCGGCCTTAGTGTTTGGGCTGCTCGTGGCGCGTTTTGTCGATAGGTTAAGTGGGGCTCGCTCCATCACCCTCTCCAATGTGCTGAGGCTCCTTGCTGCCGTGATGATGGCTGTCTCGCTGATGACAAAGCCATCATTTCCGGTGCTCTACATAGCGCTCTTCATCATGGGAATAGCTTCCCTATTAAATGAGGCTGGGATCAACGCAGCGATCCTCGAATTCGTGGAGCGCAGCAATAACGCACTCAACCGCACGAACTCTTTGCTTCGCACCGCAGGGGTCTTATCAGAGCTCGGCGGTGTGGGCCTCACCGGCTTTTTAGCCACCATCTTCACCTTCACCGCCACCATCCTGATGGCCTGCGTAAGTTTCGCTTTCGCCATTATCTGCGCGCTGATTGTGTTGATTATCCCGAAGCACAAACAGCACACCCCACAAGCTGAATCCGCCGACAACAGCGCCGATATGCTCCAATCAGCTTCCAGCGGCCTGAAATTCATTTGCGGGAATTCCTTCCTACGCTCCCTTTCTCTTACCTCCCTGCACTTCAATTTCTTCAGCTCAATCTCCCAAGCGGTATTTGTTGTCTACTGCGTTCGCGTCCTGAATTTCGAGGCCTGGGAGGTATCCATCGTCGGTGTTTCCGCAGCCATTGGTGGTCTGCTAGGTGCAACCTTCGCCAGCTTAAAGTTCATCGAACACCACGCCCGCGGCTACTATCGCCTAGCTATTACCTTCCCGGCGCTGAGCATCGCGGTGATGTTGCTGGCGCAGTACACCACCCACCGTGGCATCGCCATCGCAGTGGTATCGCTGGCGGACTTCTTCTTTGGGCTCTTCGTCGTACTCTGCGTGGTGCTTTTCAATACCGCCAAACAACAATGCTCCCCGGAGCACATGATCGGCGATATCTCCGCCACCGAAAGAACCATTGCCTTAAGTGGTGAAGTCCCAGGCTTCATCCTTGGTGGTGTTATCGCCACTGCCTTTTCGGTGCAATGGTCCATGCTCGCAGCACTTATCGGCATTGCCCTATCAGCCATCTGGATGCGTCGCCTGGACTATTGGCCTTCCTAAGCAACTCCTAGCGTGTCGAAGAAGCACCACACCGCCGTGCGCCCCTGAAACGGGGAATTACCCCCGCCCCAACACCTACCGGACCGACCTAAGGTTTGCGCACTACAGAGCCTATTTCCTAACGCCACCACAGCGCTGTGGTTAGTATTACTTAGGTTTGACTAATCTTCCTCCCTCTCGATAGCGTGACCCCCAGTTAGTCTGCGGGTCGCGCTTAGAAAGAGGTGTGGCTTGGTGCCCCCATCAGAAGACACAATCTCCCGTTCCCAAGAACCACCGTCGTCTAGGGAGGAAGATCGCCTTGCCGCAGAAACCCTGCTGCCGATAGCACGCGCTCGGGAAGCAACCGCAGAAGTCTTCGGGATCCTCAAAAACCATAAGCTTCATGGCATTATCGCCCTGACCTTGACCTTTATTGCTTCGGCCGCATCGCTGATTCCGGTGCTGCTTTTGCGTGATGTCATCAATATTGTCTCCGCCGGGGAAGACTCCACCGGACTGCTGCGCATCCTGGGGTTCTCCCTGGTAGCGGCGGTAATCGCGGGGGTGCTAGCGATGCTTGCGCACGGGATGCTCAGTACCTTAATCGCGCGGCTGTTAGCCACTTTGAGGGAGCGGGCGGTGGCCAGTGTGCTGAGCATTCCCCCAGGTCGGGTGGAACGCGCCGGGCGTGGGGATGTGATTGGGCGAGTGGGCGCTGATGTAGCGGTACTAGTGGGCGGCGTTTTTGATGAAGTCCCAGGGATTTTAGGGGCCGCGGTGCTGGTGCTTACCGGGGCCTTTGGCATCGCCACCTTAGATTGGCGCCTGGCCTTAGCGGGATTAGTGGCCGCGCCGGTCTATGTGTGGGCGCTGCGCTGGTATTTGGCGCGCTCAGCGCACCTTTATCGCCGCCAACGCCGCTATGAAGCCGAATTGCTGGGGCACCTGATGGCTTCGGTGGATGGCCGCGATACGGTGCGCTCGCACCACCTCACCGAGCAGCGCCGCGCAACCACCCAAGATGCTTCCCTTCGGGCGCGGGATACTTCCATCCGGGTTTTCCGCATTGTCTCCGGACTTATTCAACGCGAAAATGCGGCGGAATTTACGGGGTTGGCCTCCATTACCGTGATTGGTTGGCTGCTGATTCGCGGCGGGCAGGTACAAGTCGGTGATGTGGCGGCGGCTTTAATTATTTTCCACCGCATGTTTAGCCCCGTGGGGCGCATCCTGCATTCCTTTGATGAAATTCAACGCTCCGGCGCGGCACTGACCCGCATTGTTGGGCTAATAAGCATCACCGGTGGGCGACCCCCACTGCATGTGGACCCGCAGCTTCTACCCGACCAAGAAGTAGATATCCACATCCGCAACCTGCACCACAATTACCCCGATGGCCGGATGGGCCTAGCTGGGGTGGATATGGATATTCCTGCTGGTCACACGGTTGCATTGGTGGGGGAGTCCGGGGCCGGGAAGTCCACTGTGGCCGGTATTTTATCCGGGATGTTGCCGCATGAAGGTGCCGGCAGCATCCACATTGCCGGCCGTGAGCTGAGCGAACTTAGTCCCGCAGAACGCATTGGTTTAGTGGCGGTGGCCTCTCAAGAAACCCACCTTTTTGCCGGCACGCTGCGGGAAAACCTACTGCTCGCCAACCCCCGTGCCACTGATGATGAGTGCCGCTATGCCCTGAACCTGGTGGGTGCCCAACCCTGGCTGGATTCTCTTCCCGATGGTTTGGATACCAAGGTGGGATCCGGGGGTTTAGCTGCCGCCCCAGAGATCATCCAAAGGGTGGCGCTGGCGCGCATCCGCCTGTCCCCAGCAGCGGTGGTGGTGTTGGATGAAACCGCCGCCGAAGATGCTGACCTCATGGCGGCTTCCACCGCGGCGATTGCTGGTCGCACCGCGTTGGTGGTGGCGCATCGCCTTAGCCAAGCCGCTGCCGCGGATTCCGTGCTGGTGCTCGCCGATGGCAAGGTCGCGGAAGCTGGCCCGCACGAGCAGCTGCTGGCACGCCAGGGCCTCTACGCCGAACTCTGGCACGCCTGGAGCGGCAGCGGTAGCGGGAGCGGTAACGGAAGGACCCAAGCATGAGCACCCCGAGCCGGACCCCAACACACCGCAGCGCTGCCCGCACCTACTTCTTCGGCATGCTGCGCAAAAACCGCGGCGCCATTGTGGTGGGCACCCTCTTGTTATGTGTCTACCAAGTCGCCGAAGCCACTGTTGCCATTGTGCTCGGCAAACTCGCCGACTCCGTACTCGGCTCCGATGATTGGCGCGTCCTCGCCCTCGGCGTGGGCGCCCTGGCCTTAAACATCGCCACCGTTTCCTATGCCTGGCGCACCGGTGCGGTCCTGCTACGCACCCGCGAATTCCGCAGCCGCCATGAACTTCGAGCAGACATCACCCAGCGCGTTATCGCCCGCACCAACCCCGCACCCCGCACCGCCGAAGAACAACCCGCCTTACCCATGGATGAACTACCCACCGTGGTCGGCGAGGATGTTCCCGAAACCACCGACGCGGTCGGCTTCGCCCCCTTCGCGCTATCTGCCACCGTGGGCCTGCTCTACTGCGCCATCGCCTTAGCGCTGATCGACTGGCCCTTGGGCTTAGGTGTGATCATCGGCGCGGTAGTGCTGCTGGCCATCCTCCAACTTCTCTCCGGCAGCTTGGTCCGCCGCGGCGAAGCACACCAAAAAGCCCTCGCCGAAGCCACCGCCCGCCTCACGGATCTCGCCCGCGGCCTACGCCCCATCGCCGGTGTCGCAGGGGGCCGCCCCGCCTCCGACTACTACGCCCACGCCTCCCAATACGCCCGCCAACGCGCCGAATCCTTAGCCTGGGCCAATGGCCGCTTCATCGGGATCGGCGATTTCGCACACGTCGCCTTCATCGCCATTGTCGGCATCGCCGCAGGTTATCGCGCCATCAACGGCGATATCAGCGTCGGCGAACTCGTCACCGTCGTCGGCCTCGCACAATTCGTCGCAGAACCACTCAGCGGCCTAGCCACCGTGCCACTGGCCCTCGCAGATATCCGCGCCTCCACCCGCCGAGTCGTACGCATCTCCGACCCCCTCCCAGCCCCCGCCGGCCGCGAACTCCCCGCCGCACACCCCACCATCCCCGCACTATCCACCACCAACTGGGCCGCTCACGAAGGCCTGTTCACCGCCATTACCTGCCCACCAGGTCTGGCCACCAGCATCATTAGCGACCTCGTCAACCCCAATGAATCAACGGAAAAAATATTTGTGCGCGGCCAACCCATCCAAGAACTCGACCTTGATGCTTTGCGCAGCATTGCCCTTTCCGAGACCCGGCATCCCGCTCTCTTCGCTGGAACGGTAGGCGATTGCTTAGCTGGGCGCGCCAACTCCACTTCTACGCGAGACAGTGAAGAAGAAGCCCGCGCCCTACAAGCCCTTCAAGACGTGGGCCTTGGCGAACTCGCTGGTGATAGCTGCGAACTGCTCGATCTTGAACTCCAAGACGGTGCCACCAACCTCTCCGGTGGCCAACGCCAACGCCTCGCCCTAGCGCGAGCGCTCCTGGTAGAACCAGAGATCCTCGTGCTGGTCGACCCCACCTCCTCCCTGGATTCTGTGACCGCAGTGAACGTGGCGCGTGCGATTGCTAAGCGGCGTAAATACTGCCAGAACACCACCGTGATCCTCTCCGCCGGCACGGCTATTCAGGCGGTTGCCGATGAGGTGGTGCACATAAAAAAGTAGGTAGGAAACCCTCGTGGGGGGTCTCCTACCTACTAGGGCTTCAAGAATTTAGTTCTTGTCGGCCTCCGGGTCGAGTTCGTCGAGTTCCTTGACGCGGGCATCATCATCGCTGGGACGAAGAGCGTGCTTAGGGGCATGCTCAGCAACGTCCTTCGGGGTAGGGATGTCGTTGTCCTGCTCATCCTTAACGTCAGCGGCCTTATCGGCAGCCTTGTCCTTTAGCCCTTCAGCCTTCTCAGCCGCGTCATCGGCAACGTCCTCAGCCTTGTCCTTGGCTTCGTCGAGCTTCTCCGCAGCAGCGTCCTTTACTTCAGCAGCCTTCTCAGCCGCATCGTCCGCAACGTCCTCAGCCTTATCCTTGGCTTCGTCGAGCTTCCCCGCAGCAGCGTCCTTTACTTCAGCAGCCTTCTCAGCCGCATCGTCCGCAACGTCTGCAGCCTTGTCCTTGACTTCTTCAGCCTTCTCAGCGGCAGCGTCTTTCACCTCAGCGGCTTTGTCGGCAGCCTCGTCAGCAACATCCGCGGCCTTCTCCTTGGCCTCGTCGAGCTTCTCCGCGGCGGCGCCCTTGAGACCAGCAGCCTTTTCCGCTGCCGCATTCTTCAGTTCGCCGGCCTTCTCGCCAGCCTTGGCGGCCTTCTCAGCAGCAGCTTCCTTCAAACCAGCGGCCTTTTCTGCGGCCACATCCTTGAATTCCCCGACCTTCTCAGCAGCCTCATCCTTCATCTGGGTGAGCTGTTCTTCCAGGCGCTTGAGCAGATCATCATCTTCTTCACTGACGCCCGCACCAGGTTCTTCACCTTCCGGGGTGGTGGTGGAGTACACCAGCTTCGGCTCATTATCGAGCTCATCGACGCGCGGGGGATTGGTGCGTGGCTTGGTCTTCTTGCCGCCAAACAGGCCAAGGAAGTAGGCGGCGGCTGCCAGCAGCATGGCAACCACAGCACCAATGCCGAGGGTCTTCGCCGCACTGCTGCGCTTCTTCCGGCCCAGCTTCTTTTCGGCCTTGGCCTTAGCCTTCGCGGCGCTCTTAGCGGCTTCCTTGCGGACCTTCGCAGCCTTCTTCTTCGCTTGGCGGGTTTGCTTTCCAGCTTCCTTACCCAATTCCTTGCGCTTCTTTTCGGCTTCTTCTTTCGCCTTCTCTAGGCGCTTGCGGGCAGTGGCGGCAACCGCACCCACGTCGCTGCCCTTCAGCTCATCCGTGACCGTGCTAGCGGCCTCTGCCAGAGCATCATAGGCTTCGGCAGTGCGGCGCTGCTTATAGTCTTGGAATTTCGAGTAAGCGGTTTTCGCTCCACTCATCGCCATCTTGATGGTGGCTGGATTCATTCTGTAGTCCTCCTACATTTTTAGGCACAGCGCGCCTAGGTTCACTGTCACAAACCAGAGTAGCGCTTAGAATGGCCCCTATGACTATGAAGACCGCAACCGCGACGATGCACACCAACCGTGGCGACATCATCATCGAGCTTTTCGGCAACCACGCCCCCGAGACCGTCGACAACTTCGTGGGCCTTGCCAAGGGCACCAAGAACTACACCGCTGCCAACGCCAGCAACACCAACGAAGGCCCCTTCTACGATGGCAGCATCTTCCACCGCGTCATCGATGGCTTCATGATCCAAGGCGGCGACCCCACCGGCACCGGTACCGGCGGCCCGGGCTACAAATTCGCCGATGAATTCCACCCTGAGCTGCGCTTCGACCGCGCCTACCTGCTGGCCATGGCCAACGCCGGCCCCGCCACCAACGGCTCCCAATTCTTCATCACCGTGGCCCCCACCCCGCACCTCAACATGCGCCACACCATCTTCGGTGAAGTCACCGACCCGGAGTCCCGCAAGGTCGTCGACGCCATCGCCAGCACCCCCACCGACCGCGCCGACCGCCCGCTCGAACCGGTGGTCATCGAAAGCATCGAGATCAGCGAATAGCCCTTCGCACCAACCTCTCCCCACGCCCATCCCCACACCCAAGGGGGTGGGCGTTTCTCACACACTTGGGGGTAGTCCCCTTTCCGCATAGGTGTCATTTTTCTTATGCGTCCCGCCGCCCGTGCCACACTTAATCCCCATGGACGCCCTCACCGCCTGGTTCCGCCGCTGGTCCCACGACGCCCCCGCCACCCTCAGTTTCGCCGCCATCGCCTGCCTCCTCTGGCTCGCCACCGCCATCGAATCCCGCAGCTTCCAACACTCCCTCCACGACTCCCGCATCGGCGATCACGCCATCCTCTACGGCGTAGCCATCCCCAGCGACCCCTTCGGCCCGCTGCGCGCACTGAGCGCCATCTTCCTGCACTTAAGCATCAGCCACCTCTTCGTCAACCTCTTCCTGCTCATGCTTATTGGCCGCGAGCTCGAGCGCTTCTACGGCCACCGCCTCTTCGCCGCCCTCTTCCTCATCGGCGGCCTCGGCAGCTCCGCTGCCATCCTCTGGATGGCCCCCACCACCCCCACCGCCGGCGCATCCGGCGCGGTCTACGCCCTCATGGTCGTCCTCGTCGGCCTCGCCGCCATCACTAAAGCCGACCTCCGCGCCCCCCTAACCCTCCTGCTGGTCAACATCGCCTACACCTTCATCGACAGCTCCGTCTCGCTCTGGGGCCACCTCGGCGGTGCACTCACCGGCTGCCTCCTGGTCGCCGCCCTGACCCGCCGCAACCCCAGAACCTATCTCGCCGCGCTGAGCATTCTCATCCTCGCTGCGATCCTCTTCCAATGCTTCAACCTCGGTTGGTCGCCCAGTGCTTCCCCCGAGATCGTGCGCTAAACCAAGCACAAATATTTCTCTTCACAAGGGCTGAGGATAACCACGCCTAGTTGTACACAGGGCCCGAGTTATCCACATAAGTTATCCACACTGTGGATAACTACGTTCTTGTAATTCTCCGAAAACGTAGACCCACACCCCCACGCTCACCAGCGCTTTCGGCCATCATTCGAACAGCTTTACCCCCTGTGATAAGCGTGAACACACTTATCCACAGGCTGTGGAAACCGCTGTGAATACTCTTCATCCACAGAGTTATCCCCACCCTGTGGATAAAAAAACTCGGCTTGTGCACACAAGCCGAGCAATAACCCCCGAGGAAAGCTTCTTTAACGCCAACCCATGGTCATCAATAACCCAATCACCACACCGCCAAAACCAACGGCATAGTTCCAGGGACCTAATTGCACCATCAGCGGAATCTGCGGGCCGGCTAGATAGTTCACCACCAGCCACAGCAAACCAGCAACGATGAAGCCGAACATCAAGATCTTGTACCACATGGGCGTGCCATCAGCGTTGATCTTGACGGGGGCACGCTGCGTACTGCTCGTGAACTGCGGGGTTGAGCTCTGCGTGATCTTAGACTTAGGCATGACTTCCTCGTTAGTTATAGGGGGTGCATTGATTCTAGCAGGGTGTTAGGGCCGCGGCGCGCCAGGATTAAAGGCATTCAGGTTGAACTCGTAATAGCGCAGCACAACCACGCCATCCTTAGCAAGATCCTCGCCCGGGGCAGGCACTTGCTCAGCCACTAAACCACGCTGCACCAAATTCCCGGTCTCCACGATCGGCCCCACATGCATGCGATCATCTGGGCCTTCCCAACCAGAATCATGCAGCTTGCGCAGCGCATCCCGGGAATTCAGGTTCCGCAGATCCGGCGCCGGAATCAACGCACCATCAGAAACCTGCACAATAATCGTGGATCCCTTCGCCTGATAGGTATCTGAGACCTCACAGGCAGTCACCACCCCAGCGGGCTGACGATCATGCACGACCTGCTGCTGCGGAATAAACCCAAGGGAACGCAAGGTCGCATCCGCTTCCTCCCAGCGCATCCCGGTAATCGAGGGCACCCGAACTTCTTCCACACCACTAGACATAGTGATGCTCACCTTCGAACCCTTAGAGATCTGCGAACCAGCAGTGGGCTGCTGGCTAACAATCTGACCTCGCGGAATAGTGTCCGAAGCTTCTTCCTTCACATTCTGATCCAACTCCAGACCGGCCTCATCCAAGATATGGCGGGCCTCCTCCGGGGTCTTTTCCTTAATATCAGGAACCTCAATAATCTCCTTGCCAGAAGATACCGTCAGCCGCACCGACGTGCCTTCCTGCAAGGAAGACCCCGCTGCCGGGTTGGTGCGAATAATCGTGCCGCGCGGAACATCCGGGCTGGGCTCATCAATAATGTCCACCCGCAACCCCAGATCCTCTAAGGCCTGCACGCCTTCTTGTTGGCTGCGGCCCGTAAGATCCGGCACCATCACGGTGCTTTCTTGGCTGGTACCCCAATCAAAGTATTGGTACGCCATCGCACCACCTACCCCAATGATGCCCACGCTCAGCATGATGCTTAGCGCAATGAGCACCGAATTGGAGCGCTTCTTAGGGGCAGGGCTGGGTACTACAGCGGGAAGTTCCTCTTCGGCCACCACATAGGTGCGGGCCGCTTGAGTTACCGCATTACGCGCCAGGCGCTCCAAATCCGCAGCCATCTCCGCTGCGCTTTGATAGCGATCCGCCGGGTGCTTAGCCATGGCGGTGAGCACCACCGCATCAATATTTAAGGCAGCGGTGGGGGTTAAATCCGGAATGTGCTCCGAAGGTGGGGTGGGGTCTTCTTGCACATGTTGGAAAGCCACCGAAAAGGGCGATTCCCCAGTAAAGGGCGGATGCCCGGTGACTGCCTCGTAGAGCACACAGCCCAGCGAATAAACATCGGAGCGTTCATCAGCGGACTTGCCGCGGGCTTGTTCTGGGGAAAGGTACTGCGCCGTGCCGATGACCGCCTGGGTTTGGGTCATTGCGGAGGTGGCGTCATCTAAAGCGCGGGCAATGCCGAAGTCCATCACCTTCACCGCGCCGGTGTTGGTGATCATGATGTTGGCCGGTTTCACATCGCGGTGAATAATGCCGGCCTCATGCGAAGCCTCCAGGGCATGGCACACCGATACCAACATGGTGGCAGCATCAGCTGGGGCCAGCGGGCCATCTTCTCGCACAACATCGCGAAGGTTGCGGCCATAGACGCGTTCCATCACGATATAGGGCACCGCAATGCCATCCATCTCATAATCGCCGGTGTCATAAACCGACACAATGCAGGGATGGTTCAGGCGACCATAGTTTTGGGCCTCGCGGCGGAAACGTTCGCGGAAGCTCTCATCCGCCGCCATATCGCGGCGCAGCATCTTAATGGCCACTTCGCGGCCTAAGAGAGTGTCCTCAGCGCTATACACCTCAGACATGCCGCCATGGCCAATAATGCCGCCGAGGTCATAGCGATCAGCGATCAGCGAACTCACAGGGCATCTTCCTTTTCATTAACGATCACCTCAACCAGCCTGACTTGGCTGCGGAGAACTCACAGGAACACTCGGCGAAGCCGGTTCCGAAACCACTGGTGAGCTCACCACCTCCGGGACACTCGGAGGAACACTGCTCGGCACTTCCGGGCTGGGCTCCTCAACAACTGGGATTTCTGAGGTGGTTTCCGGTACCCGCGATACTGTCCTCGTTTCCGTTAACACGCTGGGTGTCACCGTTTCGGTAATGACCTCCGGCGCCTCAGAGGTGGTGGGTACTACCGTGGTGCTTTGCTGGGTAGTACTGGGAAGCACGGTGCTGAGCTGCCCATTGGAGTACAACATCCAGGCCAAGGCACTCACAATCCCCAGCAAAATCACAATCACGAGTGTCCAGCCCAGCCGTGAGCCACCGCCACGGGCCTGGGTGCGGCTGGGAAGCGGGTCTCGGGTAGGCGCAATCATGGCCGCCCGCCGACGTTCAGCTTCCGTGGGCACATACTCCGGCTGAGCTGTGCGGGCCTCGGTGACCGCGCCCAAGGCCTGGGTACTGGCCGTAGGGGAAGGCTCGCGGGACTGCGCGCGAAGTGCGGCCGTAGCGGGCTGCGGGGGACGCGCTCCACTACGCACCGCCGCCACCGCCAGGGAAAGCTCATTGCCATCTGCGAAACGCGTGCTGGGGTCCTTGCGCAGAGCAATACCAATGAGCTCGCGGGTCTGCGCGCTAATGCGGGTACTCAGCGCGGGGGGAGCCTGGTTGATATGTGCGAGTGCCACCGACACCGTGGAATCACCACTAAAGGGGCGGCGGCCAGAGAGCATCTCATAACCCACCACGCCGAGGGAATACACATCCGAGGCGGCGGTGACGGTATGGCCCTGGGCCTGCTCTGGGGAGACATATTGGGCGGTACCCACCACCATGCCGGTGCGGGTAAGGGGCACTGCGGCGGCAGCTTTAGCGATGCCGAAGTCGGTGATTTTGACCTGCCCGTTTTGGGTGATCAATAAATTACCGGGCTTAATATCGCGGTGGACCAGGCCCATCCCGTGGATCACACTGAGGCCGTGGGCGGCTTGCTCCATGACATCGAGGGCTAGATCCTCCGGGAGGGAACCCTCGCGGGCAAGGAGGTCCGCCAGGGTTTCGCCGCGCACGTACTCCATGACGATGAAGCAAAAAGTGTGGCCGGCGGGGTCGGGGATCTCGCGGTAGTCATAGGTTTCGATGACATTCGCGGAAGCGATTTGGGCGGCGGATTGTGCCTCGCCGCGGAAACGATCCAAGAACTCGCGGTTATCGGAGAACTCCGGGCGCAACATTTTGATGGCAACTTCGCGGTCATGCACCACATCATCGGCGAGCCACACGGTGGACATGCCGCCATGGCCAATAATCCATTGCAGGCGATAATCATCACCGATGAGCGGCTGCAATCGCTCCAAGCCAGTGATGTCTTCGTTATTCATGGTGCTCGCCTCCTTTACCGGGTGTGGACATTAGCGCATGGCCTTCAAAGCAGCGTCGATAACAGCGCGCCCAATCGGGGCGGACACCGAACCACCGGTGGCCCCCACGCCCTGGCCGCCACCATCTTTAACCACCACGGCGACGGCCACATCAGCATGCTCGCTGGGGCCGAAGGCCACATACCAGGTATGCGGTGGGGTGTCGGGGTCGCCGTGTTCGGCGGTACCGGTTTTCGAAGCAATATCTTGGCCGGCATAACCGGCGGTGTGGCGTTCCGAATCGCGCATTAATTCCTTCAGGGTGCGGGCGACCTCTGGGTCCACGCCGTGCTTGAGCTGCTTGGCATCAAAGCGCTTGAGCTCCTTGAGGTCCGCGCCGGTGATCTTGGCAACCAGGTGCGGTTCCATGCGGCGGCCCTCATTGGCGACCGTGGCGGCCATAACGGCAGCTTGCAGCACCGAAATATTCACATCACGTTGGCCGATGCTGCTTTGTCCCAGGGCGGCATCATCGGGGAGATCGCCAAGGCCACCGGCGGCGGTGGGGATGCCAAGATCATATTTTTCACCAATGCCATAGGCTTCCGCGGCTTTGCGGAACTCATCGGCACCAGCATCAATACCCATTTCCACGAAGGCGGTATTACAGCTCAATGCGAAAGCGGTGGCCAAGGTGGTGGTGTCGCCACCAGTGCCGCAGTGCTGGCCGTTGTAATTCTCCAAGGTGGTGTTGGTGCCCGGCAAGGTGATCTGGTTCTGCGCAGTGACGGTGGATTGCGGGGTGTAGCCCTTGGCGATACCGGCCGTGGTGGTGATGATCTTGAAGATGGAGCCTGCGGGGAGGGTTTCTTGGGTGGCCGTATTAAGAAGCGGCTTATTGGGGTTTTCGGTGAGCTGCGCCCAGGCCTCTTTGGCGGTGTCGTTATTGACAATGGGGTTGGGGTCAAAGCCGGGGCTGGAGGCCAGCGCTAGGATCTCGCCTGTGGAGGGGCGAATGGCAACCACCGCGCCGTTATAGCCGTGGCGGGTCAGCTCGTTATACGCGGTTTCTTGGACGGCCGGGATGATGGTGGTGTCGATATTGGCGCCACGGTGCTCGCGGCCGAGCAGCATGTCCTTCCACTTCAGGGCGAAGAGGGCATCATCGGTGCCATTGAGGATGCCGTTATAGCCAGCCTCTAGGCCGGCCTCGCCATATTGATCCGAGATATAACCCACCAGCGGGCCATAGGCCTCTGGGGTGGTGGGGTAGGAGCGGTGGTAGAAACCATCATCAAGCTTCTCGGACTTAGCCAGCACCTTGCCGCCAGCGAAAATCTGGCCGCGGGGGATGGACTTCAGCTCAAAATAATTGCGGGAGTTGAGGGAGTTGCGGGCGTACTCATCGTCTTTGAAGGCGTGGACGATGGTGAGGTTCACCAGGAGCACGAGGGTGAGCAGCAGCGAGAAAATCGCGGTGAGACGGATAGCGCGGTTCATTTAACGCACCTGCCCCTGGGTAATGGCTTGAGGTGCCTGGGGTGCCTGGGCCTGGCGTGCTTGGCGGGCTTGGCGGGCGGAGTCAGAGATCCGCAGGATAATGCCCAGCAGAATATAGTTCGCCATGAGGGAGGAGCCACCCTGGGACATAAACGGGGTGGTCAAACCAGTCATCGGCATGAGTGCCGAAATGCCGGCTGTCACCACAAACACCTGGATGGTGATGGCTAATCCCAACCCAGCGGTGAGTAGCTTGCCGAAGGAATCGCGGACCGTCAGTGCGGTGCGGAACACTCGGGACACCAAGATGGCGAAGAGAATGAGCACGGCGGACAGCCCGATGAGCCCTAGTTCCTCGCCGATGGCGGCCAGAATGAAGTCTGATTCGGCGACCGGAACTTGTTGGGGATAGCCCTCACCAATACCGGTGCCGGTGATGCCACCCCAGCTCATGCCGAAGAGTGCTTGGGAAAGCTGGAAGCCGGTGGTGTCGAAGTTATTGAGCGGGTTGATGAAGTTTTCTACCCGCACCTGGATCTTCTCGGAGATGTGGTAGATCCCCACCGCGCCGGCAGCCACCAACACCGCACCGATCAGCAACCAGGAGCCACGCCCGGAGGCGAGGTAGACCATCCCCAGCACCGTGGAGAAGAGCAGTAGCGCCGGGCCGAAGTCATTGGCGCCGGCCATAATGAGGATGGCGAAGCCCCAGATGAGGGCTAGGGGTGCGAGGTCGCGGAGGCGGGGAAACTCCAACCCAAGAACGCGGTAGCCAGCGACATTGAAGAGGGCTCGTTTGCTGACCAAGAATTGGGCAAAGAACACCAATAAAAGGATTTTGGAGAACTCGCCTGGCTGGACTGAGAAGGGCCCGATGGAGATCCAGATGCGGGCATCGGAGTTGATTGCGGAGGGCCACACCAGCGGCAACGCCAGCAGCACCAAGCCAACGATGCCGAGCAAATAGGCGTAGCGGGTGAGGGCTTGGTGATCCCGCAGGATCAGCAATACCGCGATGAGTAGCACCACTCCGACGAGGGTCCAGAGCACCTGTTTTTCTGCTAGGTGGCGGTCTTTCGCAAGGTCAAGGCGGTAGATCATGACCACCCCGATGCCATTAAGCAGTGCCGCGACCGGCAAAATATATTGATCTGCGTGCGGGGCGGCGAAGCACATGGCGAGGTGCGCGATAGTGAAAACCCCGATATAGCCGAGGATCAGCCACACGACTTCCGTGGTGATGGCATGCCCTTGGGATAACTCCAGGTTCACCATCAGTAGCGCCATCACAATGGTGGCGAAAATGAGCAGCGCCATTTCGGTGCGGCGAGCAACGAGGTTCTTGAGGAATCCCATTACTTCACCTCCCGACAATTAACCCCCGGTATATCGCCGCCGGTGTGTTCCTTTGCTTTATCCTTCGCTGGTTCCTTGGTGTCTTTTTCCTTGGTGCCTGGTGCGGGCTCCTCTGGTTCGCTCTTGGAGCTGGAGGTGATACAAGGCGGCAACGCTTCCTCAGCCAAGGCGCGAAGCTGCTGGGTGACTTCCTCATAGGATCCGCTGGGGAGCCCCTCGGTAACCTGGCCACGAGCGGACTCGGGGAGGTCCTGTAAACGGAAGCGGGTGCAGGAGTGGCCCGCTGGTGCTGGGGTGGTGTCCTCACCATCTGTGGGTTCGCCAAGCTGCACATCGCCGCGTTCGCTTAAGCACGCTGCTTGATAGGTGCTGTGCAGGTCATGCCCGAGGAGGGAATACTCGACCCCATTTTCGATGACTAATTCATCGCGCTCGTTCACAGCGATGTAGTAGTTGGACTTAACAAAATGTCGGGCACCGAAGCTTAAACCCGCCAGCACCAAGAGCACCGCCAGCAGACTGACAGTCGCCACCCATTTTCTACGCTGCCCGGCCCCATTTTCAGGTGCGGGTGTGCCAGCCGGGGGCTGGGTAGATTCATCGCCTAGGGGCTGGGTATGTACCTGGCCATCGGGGGTGATGGTTTGGGGACGGCGAGTTAAGGATGCGGCGCGGCCCGCTGCGGTATCCGGGTGCGGGGCATCGGTTTCATCATTGAGCGCACCAGCAGTGGCCGGAATCGTCGGTAAAGCGGGACCTTCGGAGCTATCACCGTTGACGATATCGGCCACGATGACAGTCACATTGTCTGGGCCACCCGAACGCAACGCGAGGTCAATGAGCCGTTGCGCGGAGCTAGCTGGGGTGCCCTCAGCCAAACATGATTCGATGGTGGAGTGTGTCACCGGATCGGATAGCCCATCCGAGCACAGCAATAAGCGGTCACCCACTTGGGCATCCAAGCTGCGCAGGGTGGGTTCGACTGGGCGGCCGGTGTAGGCCTTCAAAATCAAGGAGCGCTGCGGGTGGGTGGATACTTCCTCGGGGTCGAGGCGCCCTTCGTTGACTAGGGATTGCACGAAGGTGTCGTCGGTGGTGATCTGTTCTAGTTCACCTGCGCGGAGGCGGTAGCCGCGCGAGTCGCCGACATGGCATAAAGCCAGTTCGTGGCCATTGAACATCAAGGCAGTAAGGGTGGTGCCCATCCCATCAGTTTCGGGATGCTCGCGTACCCCTTGGGCAATCGCGCGGTTGGCGTCATCCGCTACTCCCGCGAGCAGCGCAGCCATGTCGTTATCCCCGGGGTCTGCATCAAGTTTTTGCAGGTGGGTGATCATCAACTGGCTAGCGACTTCACCGGCGGCATGGCCGCCCATGCCATCAGCTAAGGCCAAGAGATGGGGGCCGGCATATGCGGAGTCCTCATTGTTGCCGCGAACTAAACCACGATCCGAGGCCACCGAATAATTTAATTTCAGGTTCACGGAAGCAACCTCACCGTCGTGCGTCCAATCTTGATCTCACTATCGGTGCTGACCTTTTCCGGCGCATCGATACGGAAGCCATCTACCCACGTCCCATTACGGGAATCTAAGTCTTCAATGAACCACTCATTCCCACGCCTAAAGAGGCGGGCATGGCGGGCGGAGGAGTAATCATCGCCCAACACAAAGTCGCAGTTCGGGTTGCGGCCGAGGATTATTGAGTCGATTGTGGAGATCGCCAGATGCGAGCCATTCAGAGGACCATCTACGATGCGCAGGGTGCGTGCTTTTTCGCCACGCCCCAGTATCGCGCGGGGGGTGGGGGCCGCTACGGCAGGGGTTGCTACCGGAGTGGCTGCGGGCTGTATGGCGGCAGCATTGGTGTCCCGACGCAGACTCAGCAGCGTGTAGATCACAAAGAGCCACAGCACAATCAGCACCGCAGCCCTCAAGGCGATGAGCACCACAGAATCCATGGGGCCTGGGACCTCCTTAAAGGCGAAAACTCGCTAGTGGGCGTCGTACGCGTTGCTGCCGATTATGCGCACCTCGATATGGGAATGGCCAACTGTGATTACATCGCCATCGGCGAGTAACCAGTTCTCCACCGGAGTGTCATTCACGGTTGTGCCGTTGGTTGAGTGCAGATCGACTAGCACTGCATCCTGACCATCCCAGGTGATCTCCGCGTGTTGGCGGGACACCCCGGTATCTGGCAACCGGAAATCGGCATCAGTGGAACGACCAATGATATTGGAACCTTCATGAACGTGGTAAGTGCGCGAAGAGCCATCCTGCAGCAATAAGCTCACCGCAGGGCCACGGTTGTGCCCGGTGGTGTCTGCCTGTTCAGCTTGTCCTTCTTGACTAAGCCGCGAGTACAAAGACCCAGAGTCTGGCTCGGCACCAGCAAAAAGTTCGGTGTTGGCGTCTTGCTCGTCTTGGTTCATTTGGTTGAAGGGTTCGTTTGAGGAGTTCATAGCTTCACTTTCTTGGGCACTATCTGTCGACTCAAGTGGAGTCTCTTCCGAAACTGAAGTTTCAGGGGACAGAACCCGGAAACCACTGCGCTTGTCAGGTGCCGCAACGTTATCCGATTCGGCCCGTAATTGCCCGGTCTTTAGACCTTGGTCCGCTGCAATTTCCACTACGAGCGGTCCCATGAGGGACCAGCCTTGGTTGCGGCAATGCCGTGTCATGCGGTCTGCGAAGGATTCCGGCAAATCTGGTGCCTGTTGGCGTAGATTCGTCAAATCTTTTTCGCTGACGCTGACAATATAGACGTTGGGTGCCTCAATTGAGCCTTCATAGGTATGGACAGCATTGTCCTCAGCCTCTTGTTTTAACAACTCCTCGATCTCAGCGGGGACTACTTTCCCACCGAATACCGCCGCAAAAGAATTGTCCAGACCGCGCTGGAGGGCAGAATCCAAACGAGCTAAGTTACTCATTATTCCCATTGCGTCTGGTCCTCCTTTCGCGAAACTGAGCTGTGCCGGCACTCTTTAAGCTATGCGCGCCCGCGAGGTTTCCCCGTGTAGGGGAGGACCACCGCGGACGTTCACAGATGACTTCAGTATAAGGGCCCCAGTGCCCCTGAGACACGTCCACCACGGTGGGGCGTTGCAGAGGGCACACCGAAAAAGGCCAACTGCGCTGCAGATTTGACGCATTCGCCCGCGACCGTGCTATCTTTGTGTAGTCGCACAGCGGCGCTATTCGCGGGCGAGTGGCGGAATGGCAGACGCGCTGGCTTCAGGTGCCAGTGTCCTTCGGGACGTGGGGGTTCAAGTCCCCCTTCGCCCACCAGATACTTCAGGGTCTCTCCAAACGGAGGGGCCCTGAAGTTTTTTGTTGGGCCAAGCTAGAACGGTGGTTCTTCGGGGAAGGGGTCTTTTTCTGAGGTTTTCTTTTCCTTTTTTGTGGTTTGTTGTTGTTTGATGTCGTTTTGGAGGTCTTTGACCCATTGGGGGGTGTGGTTGTTGTGGTTGGAGAATCCTTTCGGTGGCCGGGTGCTGGTGGTGGGGTTTTGTCGTTTGCGTTTCTTTGGTGGTGGGGTGGGTGGTTTCTTTGGTTGGGTTTTGTGTGGGTCCTTGCTGGGTTGTTGGGGTGTGGTGGGTTTTTTGCTTTCTTCTTTTGTTTTGGCTTCTTGGG
>NZ_FOPJ01000025.1 GCF_900113445.1 Corynebacterium spheniscorum | reverse complement strand
TTAGTACCGTGAGGGAATGGTGAAAAGTACCCCGGGAGGGGAGTGAAATAGTACCTGAAACCGTGTGCTTACAATCCGTCAGAGCCTTAACTTTGTTGGGGTGATGGCGTGCCTTTTGAAGAATGAGCCTGCGAGTCAGCGGCATGTCGCGAGGTTAACCCGTGTGGGGTAGTCGTAGCGAAAGCGAATCCTAATTGAGGGTGTTGTTAGTGGCATGTCCTGGACCCGAAGCGGGGTGATCTACCCATGGCCAGTGTGAAGCGATGGTAAGACGTCGTGGAGGCGCGAACCCACTTAGGTTGAAAACTGAGGGGATGAGCTGTGGGTAGGGGTGAAAGGCCAATCAAACTCCGTGATAGCTGGTTCTCCCCGAAATGCATTTAGGTGCAGCGTTGTGTGTTGCTTGCCGGAGGTAGAGCTACTGGTTGGTTGAGCGGGACTATCATCTTAGCAATGTCAGCCAAACTCCGAATGCCGGTAAGTTGTAAGCATGGCAGTGAGACTGTGGGGGATAAGCTTCATAGTCGAAAGGGAAACAGCCCAGATCGCCGGCTAAGGCCCCTAAGGGTGTACTAAGTGGAAAAGGATGTGGGATCGCGAAGACAGCCAGGAGGTTGGCTTAGAAGCAGCCATCCTTGAAAGAGTGCGTAATAGCTCACTGGTCGAGTGGTTCTGCGCCGACAATGTAGTGGGGCTTAAGTACACCGCCGAAGCCGCGGCAATACATCTTTGTGGTGTGTTGGGTAGGGGAGCGTCGTGCACTTGCGTTGAAGCAGGCGTGTGAATTCCTGTGGAGTGTGTGCGAGTGAGAATGCAGGCATGAGTAACGATTGATAAGTGAGAATCTTATCCGCCGGATGACTAAGGGTTCCTGGGTCAAGTTCGTCTTCCCAGGGTGAGTCGGGGCCTAAGGCGAGGCCGACAGGCGTAGTCGATGGATAACGGGTTGATATTCCCGTACCCGTGTATGCGCGACCATGATGAATCAGTGATACTAACCACCCAAAAACCACATGTCAGCACTTGTGTTGGTGTGTGGTGGATGCGTGGGACCTGATCTGGTAGTAGTCAAGTGATGGGGTGACGCAGGAAGGTAGCCAGGCCACTTATTGGATTGTGGTGTAAGCGTGTGGGGTGGGGTATAGGTAAATCCGTACCCTATTAAACCTGAGGCGTGATGCGTACCCACGTAGTGTGGGGATGTTGGTGATCCTATGCTGTCGAGAAAAGCCTCTAGCGATGTGCATATTCGGCCCGTACCCGAAACCGACACAGGTAGTCAGGTAGAGAATACTAAGGCGTTCGGGTGAACTGTGGTTAAGGAACTCGGCAAAATGCCCCCGTAACTTCGGGAGAAGGGGGGCCATGGCTGGTGTCATATCCTTTGCGGTGTGGTTGCTGGTTGTGGTCGCAGAGAATAGAGGGAAGCGACTGTTTATTAAAAACACAGGTCCGTGCGAAAACGGTGAAGTTGATGTATACGGACTGACGCCTGCCCGGTGCTGGAAGGTTAAGAGGACCTGTTAGGCCCCTT
>NZ_FOPJ01000019.1 GCF_900113445.1 Corynebacterium spheniscorum | reverse complement strand
AGTATTTGCTTGGTTGATGAGGACCTTTTTAGTCGCGGTGTGGGGCACTGTGGTTGGCCATGCTTCTATGTGGAGACCGGGTAAATCGGTCGTTTGGCGTCCGCTGGTTTACTTGGTGGGCCTGGCTAGCGGGGACCGTGTTGTAGTGCAGGTGGCGTGAAAGTGGAGTGCTGTGCAGTTACGCGGCTTGGTCATTTGGTGCAGTTGTGGGTGGGTCACTTCGCAGCGAAGGTCGTTGCACTGCCATCTACGTAGATCTTGGTGTGTGGTGTTACTTCTATTTTATTTGCCCAGCGTATAGGGGGCATTGCGGCTGGTTTTTGATTTCGGGGAAAGCACGCCAAGCCGGGCTTAGCGCATGTGGGCGCCATTCCGGTGGATTGAACGTTGAAGTTGCGGATATAAGCCCCGGAACCTAATAAAACTCGGATTTACATACCCTGACCAGCTGTAACGCCGAAAACCAGACACACTTTTTGCTACTTAACCTCAACTAGGTGTGGCAGACCCCAGGCACCTGCCCGCGAGGCGCAGCGCGGGGGAACCCCACCCCAGGGTCTCGGGGAAAAATTTTTTTAAGACACCCCGGAAGCTCTTTGCGCTGGCCCACGTAGACTGGGAATCTCAACCAGAGTGTAAAGAAGGGGTATCGAGGACTCGTGGCTCGACTGTTATATCGCGTCGGTACGTGGTGCTTCCGCCGCGGATGGCTGGTCTTGGCGGGCTGGCTGGTGCTCTTGGGCATCATTGCCGGCATTGCATTGAGCGTGCAGCGACCCTTCAGCCCGGATTTTCGGATCGATGGCACGCCCTCCATTGATGCCACCCATGACTTGGTGAAAGCCTTCCCGGATGACCTCAACCCGGTGGCGGCGGCGAGCGTGAACCTAGTGTTTGCGGCGCCAGAAGGGGAGAAGCTGGAGGATTATTCTGCGGCGATTGATGGGGTGGTGCAGCGCATTGAGGAGGGGATCCCGGACCTTACAGGGACGGAGCGCTTTGGTAATCCACTTCAGATCTCGCCGAAGCTGGTTGAGATGGTGGAAAAAATTTCGGTGGACCAGGGGCTGCCGGAAGAAGTTGCGAAGGCGGATGCGCAGAATCTGAGGATGGTCAGTGAGGATGGCCGGATTGGGTATACCACCTTTACTTTTGATGTACCGACCTCGATGGATGTGACTCCGGAGCAGCGCCGCATTGTCAATGAAGCGATGCAGGAAGGCCGAGATCAGGGGCTGATTGTGGAGGCCGGTGGCCCCGGGTTTGGGGATCCCATCCAAGTGAAATCCACCAGTGAGTTGGTGGGCTTGGGCGTGGCCTTTATTGTGCTGATCTTGACCTTCGGCTCCCTGGTGGCCGCGGGGCTGCCGCTGATCACCGCTGTGATTGGGGTGGGCATGGGGTCGCTTTTGATCATCATGTTCACGCACTGGTGGGAGTTCAATAACATCACCCCGGTGCTGGCGGTGATGATTGGCCTGGCGGTGGGCATTGACTACGCGCTTTTTATCTTGTCGCGTTATCGCAGCGAGCGAGTGCGCATGGATGCACGAACAGCCGCCGGCATGGCGGTAGCTACCGCGGGCTCAGCGGTGGTCTTTGCCGGCGTCACCGTGATCGTGGCGCTGGTGGCCCTGGTGACTGTGCGCATCGAATTCCTCAGCGCCATGGGGCTCACCGCAGCAATGACGGTCTTCATTGCGGTGCTGGTGGCCTTGACCTTGATTCCGGCACTGCTGGGGATTTTTAAGGATAAGGCCTTTGCTGGGCGGGTGCCCTTTATCGCGGGCAATCGCAAGGCTAGCTCTAGACGAGCTGAGAAGTCCTCCTTCGGGCGACGCTGGGTGACCTTCGTGCACCGCTTCCCCGCGCTGATTGTGGGCGTGGTGATCTTAGGCCTTGGTTCTCTTAGCGCCCCGGTGTTGGATCTGGATATGGCGCTGCCTTCTGATGCCACCCAGAACTACAACACCACGCAGCGTAAATCCTCTGACCTGATGGAAGAAGCCTTCGGAGCGGGCGTTAATGCACCCTTTTTGATGCTGGTGGATGCGCATGAAGCACATGCTGAAGCCCCGGCGCTCCAACCCTTTATTGAGGCACAGACTCAAGGTAGCGACCAGGAAAAAACCGCGCTGGCGGCTTTCCTCTATAGCACGCAGACCGCCAATAGCTTGGGCCAGGTGAAGCATGCACAGCTGGTGAATGTGAATGCGGATAAGACCGTAGCGCAGGTGCTGGTGACCCCCTACACCGGACCGGCGGATAACCAAACCCTGGCGCTAGCGCATTCACTGCGGTCCCGTGCCCAAGAAATTGAGGCCGCCACCGGCGCGCACGTGGGTCTTACTGGGTTGACCGCCGTGCAGATGGATATTACTGAGCGTCTGGCCGAAGCCATGCCCATTTACCTGGGCATTGTGGTGGGCCTGGCGATTATCCTGCTGCTCATTGTGTTCCGCTCCTTGCTGGTGCCCTTAATTGCGGGCCTAGGCTTCTTGCTTTCCGTTGGCGCAGCCTTTGGCCTGACAGTGCTGGTGTGGCAGCAGGGCCTATGGGGGTTGGTGAATACCCCAGCACCGCTGGTGTCGTTCTTACCGGTGTTCTTCATTGGCGTGACCTTCGGCCTAGCCATGGATTACCAAGTCTTCTTGGTCACCCGAATGCGGGAATACATCACCAGCTATGACCCCGCCGAACAAGCACAATCACGCTATAACGCGGTGGAATCCTCCGTGATTGAGGGCTTTAGCAGTGCCGCCCGCGTGGTGAATGCCGCAGCACTGATTATGATCGCCGTCTTCGTGGCCTTCATTGATCAGCCCTTGCCCTTCATCCAAATCTTCGGTTTCGCGCTGGGCGCCGGTGTGCTTTTTGATGCCTTCTTCGTGCGCATGGCGTTGGTGCCGGCGTCCATGTTCTTGATGGGGCGCGCCACCTGGTGGATGCCGGAATGGTTAGATCGCATCCTCCCGCACCTCGATATTGAGGGCACTGCATTGGAGAAGGAGTGGGAGGCCCTACACTCTCCTTCATGACAGACACCACGAGCGACCTAAGTTTTACCCTCGGGACGCAACTTGAAGCTAAGTCCGGAACCCACGGCCGCAGCGGCATCATCCATACCCCGCATGGGGATATCCACACCCCGGCGTTCATCCCGGTAGCAACCAAGGCCACCGTGAAAACCCTGACCCCGGAGCAGGTGCGTTCCACCGGGGCGCAGGCCATTTTGTCCAATGCCTACCACCTCTACCTGCAGCCCGGCCCCGATATTGTGGATGAAGCTGGTGGTGTCGCAGCTTTTGAGAATTGGCATGGGCCCACCTACACCGACTCCGGTGGATTCCAAGTGATGAGCTTGGGCGTGGGCTTTAAGAAAGTTTTGGCGATGGATACCACGGACCTGAGCGAAAAGGATATTCGCGCTGCCCGCAAGGACCGCTACGCGCATGTGGATGAAGAGGGCGTGGATTTCCGCAGCGTGATTGATGGCTCCAGGCACCGCTTCACCCCGGAAATCTCCATGCAGATCCAGCACCAGCTCGGTGCAGATATCATGTTCGCCTTCGATGAACTCACCACCCTCATCGACACCCGCGAATACCAAGAAGCCAGCGTGGAGCGCACGCACCGCTGGGCCAGGCGCTGCCTCATTGAACATGATCGCCTCACCCGCGAGCGCCATGACAAACCCAAGCAATCGCTGTGGGGGGTGGTGCAGGGCGCACAATATGAGGACCTGCGCCGCCAAGCCACCCGTGGGCTCATTGAACTTGATCGCGAAGCGCAGGCGGAAGGGCGCCGCGGCTTCGGCGGCTTCGGGATCGGCGGGGCCTTAGAAAAAGAAAACCTCGGCACCATCGTGGGGTGGGTGTGCGAGGAACTGCCAGCGGAAAAACCCCGCCACCTGCTAGGTATCAGCGAACCAGATGATCTATTTGCCGCCATCGAGGCCGGTGCAGATACCTTCGACTGCGTGGCGCCAACCCGCCTGGGGCGCCGCGGCGGGGTTTATACCCTCGATGGTCGCCTCAACCTCACCGCCGCACGCTTTAAGCGCGACTTCAGCGGGGTGGACGAGGAATTCGGCGGCTATGTCTCCGAAAATTATTCGCGCGCCTATATCCACCACCTCATGAAGGCCAAGGAGTTCCTCGGCGGCACGCTCTGCACCTTGCACAATCTTTCCTTCATGGTGGCTTTGGTCGACAATATCCGCGCCGCCATCGACAACGGTGATTTTTATGCCTACCGCGATGAATTCCTGGGCCGCTACTATGCCGGAAAGCAGCGCCCACTGAACTAGGAAACCCAGCCTATTGATTACCCCCACGGACTTGTTTCCCCGGCCGAAGCGTCTAGCTTCATTGACGGGGCCGGGGTTCATCCCCGCGGATCTGATTCAGGTCTTCCTACGCCAGGTTTCCTTCGGGGCATATGCGAGTTTTTTCGCCGCACAAGCACGGTATATTCCGGGGCTCTAACTCAGCATGTGCGCTCATCAACGGGGATCCACAGCGCGAGGAACCCTTATGCCCTTCCCCAAGGTGCAGCACGTAGTCAAAGGGGGGCTGCGCTGCACCCTGAGATGGGGAAGCATAAGGATGATCCCCGTTGAGCCCCACGGTGAGGAGGGGGGACGCTCACCGTGGGGTTCGCTCGTGGCGCTTCACCCAACGAATCGCCGCATAGGTAATCGGCAGCATCAGAACCTCAATGGCTACCTTCCACACAAACCCCACCACCACATAGTTCGCGGTCTGCCCCCAGGTACTAATCCCAATTACCGGCGCCGCAATTAAACAAAACAGCAGGGTATCGCCAAATTCACCAACAATGGTGGAGCCAATCAACCGCGCCCATAAAGAACCCTCCCCGGTGATCGCCTTAATCTTCACCAGCACCCAGGAGTTCAATAATTGGCCCAATAAATAGCCCGATAAAGAAGCCAGCACAATGCGCGGCACTAAGCCCAAGACCGCCTCGAAGGCACCCTGACCTTCATAAAAGGGTGCTTCTGGCAACCAAATCGCAATCCAAAAACTAATGATCGCAAAAATCGTCACCACGAACCCGGTGAGGATAGCGCGCCGGGCCGCTACAAAGCCATAACACTCTGCCAAAATATCGCCCAGCACATAGGCTGCCGGGAAAAGGAAGAAAGCCCCATCAGTAATCAGCGGCCCAATGGCAACCCCCTTGGTCGCCAGCACATTGGAAATTAAAAACACTGCCACAAAGGCAGCAACAATCATGGGGTAGAGGCTGCGTGGCACATCAATATGGTGCGAAGATTCTGGCATGAGCGCTATTTTCCCATACCCTGGGAAATATGACTCTTCCCGCAGGCCGTTATGCACCCAGCCCCAGCGGCGACCTCCACCTCGGGAACTTACGTACCGCGCTCATCGCCTGGGCTAGTGCGCGTAGCAGCGGCCGCAACTTTTTGCTGCGTGTGGAAGATATTGATGAACAACGCTCCTCCGCAGGCAGCGCCCAACGCCAAATCGAGGATCTCGCGGCTCTCGGCTTGGATTGGGATGGCCCCATCCTCTACCAGCAGGATCGCTACGCCGCCTATGAAGAAGCGCTGGCCCGCCTCCCGCACTATGAATGCTATTGCTCCCGCCGCGATATCCGCGAAGCTACCCGCGCCCCACACCAACGCCCCGATGATTACCCCGGCACCTGCCGTGACCTGCCCGAAGAGGTCCGCGAACTCCGCCGCGCTGAACTTCGCGCCCAGCGCCGCCACCCCGCCATCCGCCTGCGCGCGGAGCATCACCAGGAGCGCATCCACGACCTCATCCACGGCGAGGTTTGCGGCCCCGTCGATGACATGGTGCTGCGTCGCGGCGGACAGGAACCAGGCTGGGCCTATAACTTAGCCGTCGTTGTCGATGATGCTTTCCAGGGCGTCGACCAGGTGGTTCGCGGCGATGACTTGCTCGACTCCGCGCCGCGCCAAACCTACCTCGCCCGCATGCTCGGCGTGCAACCCCCGCGCGAATACATTCACGTCCCGCTCGTCCTCAACCCCCGCGGCGCCCGCCTCGCCAAACGCGATGGTGCCGTCACCCTCCGCGAACTCGACCTCAGCATCCCCGAGATCATTCTCTTACTCACCGAGTCCCTGGGCTTTACCGGCATCGACTCCGTCCAGGCTTTACCCGAGATCTTCGATGCAGCTCGGCTCCCGCGTTCCCCCTGGGTTTTCGCTGGGGTAGGCACACCACAATCTTTCTCGCGCGAGTAGGAAATAAGGTGCGGCATACCGTAACCCCCTGCCGAGGGTGACCAGACCTGTTCCCCCAGGCCAGGGTCTCGGGCAAAGCAAAACCCCCGGGGGAAAGTCCCGGGGGCTTGAGTGGCGGAGGATAGGGGATTTGAACCCCTGAGGGATTGCTCCCAACACGCGTTCCAGGCGTGCGACATAGGCCGCTAGTCGAATCCTCCAGACACAGCCGTGGCTGCGTTCTTGAAATACCGTACACAAGAACAGCGGATCGCACCAAATCAACCCGTCTCTTTGGTAGTCGTGCCCGCTCATGGGGTAGCATGTCGGACAGGATCTCGCGCGGCGTTGATCCCGTGAACTCCCCCAGGGCAGGAATGCAGCAAGGGTCAGCGGGCTCTCACGGGTGCGCGAGGTCCCTTATTTTTTCCTCAGATCGGGGTTAGAGTAGTTGTAACAAGGCGCTCGCCACCACAGGAAGGTACTCCGTGAACACCGAACTGCTCCAACAAAATGCTGCTGAGATCCGCCGAGCATATGAAGATCTCAAAGCCAAAGACCTCAACTTGGACCTCACCCGCGGAAAGCCCTCCGCCGAACAGCTCGACTTCTCCGATGAACTCTTGAGCCTGCCCGGCGCCGGTAACTATGTCGCCAAAGATGGCACCGATACCCGCAACTACGGCAACCTCAAAGGCATTAAAGACATCCGCCAAATCTGGGCCGATGTCCAAGGCCTCCCGGTAGAGCAGGTGCTCGCCGAGGATTCCTCCAGCCTCAATATCGAATTCGACCTGGTGAGCTGGGCCTTCCACTTCGGCACCAATGATTCCCCGCGGCCCTGGTCTCAAGAAGAAAAGGTGAAGTGGATCTGCCCGGTTCCTGGCTATGACCGCCACTTCAGCATCACCGAAGCCTTCGGCGTGGAGATGATCACCGTCCCCATGACCGAGGATGGCTGCGACATGGATGCGGTCCGCGAATTGGTGAAAGACCCGCAGGTCAAGGGCATGTGGGTGGTTCCTATGTTCTCCAACCCCACCGGCGTGACCTTCTCCGAGGAAACCTGCCGCGCACTGGCCGCCATGGACACCGCCGCCCCGGACTTCCGCATTATGTGGGATAACGCCTACGCGGTGCACACCCTGACGGACTCCTTCCCGGAGATCCACAATGTGATTGCCTTCGCCGAGGAAGCCGGCAACCCGAACCGTTTCTGGTGCTTTTCTTCGACCTCCAAGATCACCTTCGCTGGTTCCGGCGTGAGCTTCTTCGCTTCCTCGGCAGAGAACCTCGCCTGGTATGAAAAGACCGCCTCCATCCGCGGCATTGGCCCCAATAAGGTCAACCAGCTTGCGCACGCCCAATTCTTCGGCGATGCCGAAGGGGTTCGCCAGGTGATGCTCAAGCATTCTGCTTCCCTGGCCCCGAAGTTCCAGGCAGTGCTTCGCATCCTCGATGAACGCCTCTCTGACTATGGGGTGGCCTCCTGGACCCGCCCCGAAGGCGGCTACTTCATCTCCCTGGATGTGCTCGATGGCACCGCCGCGCGTGTGATTCAGCTGGCCAAGGATGCCGGCATTGCGCTGACCGGCGCTGGTTCTACCTTCCCGCTGCACCAAGATCCCAATGACCGCAATATCCGCCTGGCACCTTCCCTCCCGCCGGTCGAAGAATTGGAAACCGCCATGGACGGAGTAGCCACCTGCGTGCTGCTTGCTGCCGTGGAAAAGATCTCGTGAATTTAGCCGAAACCCACTATTGGCTCAATAGCATCTTCCCCGAGGAACTCCACCTCATCGACATTGGTGGCGTGCACATTGGTGTGGCCGACCTCGGGGAGGAGGCCCTGGCCTGTACTGCGGATGCTGCCGCCTTAGACACCGGCTTGGTGGCTCATGGTTCACCCATGGAAGTTCGCTCCGAAATTTTTGGGGTCGCCCAAGCCCCCGCTGAAGTCATCGCCGAAGTTTTAAGCATGGTGGTGGCCCGCCTGGCGGAAACCTATGAACCCGCGCAACCCGGTCGCCTCCTTGAGGACCTCCTCCCAGCGGAATCCTCGGTGCGCCACGCACTGCTGACCGTCCCTTATGTTTGGGGCCCGGAATCCCCGCAGATGCGGGAACAACCCGGCGATGTCCACGGCCCCGGGCATGGCGATCCCGCACTCGGTCGGCTCACCGTGCTCTTGCAATTGGTGATGCTCACCGACGCCGAACGCGACTTCCTGCACGAGGCTGGGGTGAGTGCCCTGCAGGAGAAACTTGCAGCTGAGGACGTCGATCTGCTCGACTGGTCGCGCTAAACCGGTAGGCTCTCAGACGTGGCTTTGTATCGGAAATATCGTCCTGCCTCCTTCGCGGAGGTTGTCGGCCAGGAGCAGGTGACCGGCCCGCTATCGGTCGCCCTGGACTCCGGCCGCATCAATCATGCCTATCTTTTCTCTGGCCCCCGCGGTTGCGGTAAAACCTCCTCCGCCCGCATTATGGCGCGCTCCCTGAATTGCGAGCAGGGCCCGACTTCCACGCCCTGTGGGGTGTGTTCTTCCTGCGTGTCGCTGGCCCCCGGTGGGCCCGGCAACCTGGATGTCACCGAATTGGATGCCGCGAGCTATCGCGGTGTGGACGATATGCGGGAACTGCGCGACCGCGCCTACTATGCGCCAGCGGAATCCCGCTACCGCGTGTTCATTATTGACGAAGCGCACATGATTACCACTGAGGGCTCCAATGCCTTGCTGAAGATCGTCGAAGAGCCCCCAGAGCACCTCATTTTCATCTTTGCCACCACTGAGCCGGAAAAAGTTATTGGGACTATTCGCTCCCGGACGCATCACTATCCTTTCCGGTTGCTTACTCCGCAGGCGATGCGGGGGCTTTTGCAGCGTACCTGCGAAGCCGAGGGGGTGCAGGTGGATGAATCGGTATTCCCGCTGGTTATTCGCGCCGGTGGGGGTTCCCCGCGTGATTCGCTGTCCATCTTGGACCAGCTGCTGGCCGGTGCTGGGCCGGAGGGGCTGACCTATGAGTCCGCGCTGCCCTTGCTTGGGGTCACGGATATCACTCTTATTGATTCCGCCATTAATGCTTTAGCCACTCGTGATGCGGCGGAGCTTTTCCGCACTGTGGATAATGTCATCGAAGCTGGTCACGATCCCCGCAGGTTTGTTACTGACCTGCTGGAACGTCTCCGCGACCTGATGATTCTGCAGGCCGTTCCCGATGCCTTTGATATGGGGTTGGTTGATGCGCCCGCCGACCGCGCCGAAGAACTCCGCGCTGAAGCTGCCCGCTTTAGCACCGGTGCGCTTGCTCAGCTTGCCGATGCGGTCAATGAACGCATCTCCGATATGCGCGGTGCTACCTCCCCGCGGCTGCTCCTAGAGATCCTCTGCGCGCACCTGCTGATTGGTGGTGCCCCTCAGGTTGTTGGGCCGCCGAGCGCCCCGATGAATGCGCCTGCCGCACAAGCTGACTATGTGCGCCCCTCCGAGCGTGCCCGTGCCATTGCTGCTGCTGCGAGCCAGAAGAGTGAGCCGGTGGTTTCGGGTGGGGCTGGGGCTGAGGTGAGCCAGAAGACTGAGTCGGTGGTTTCGGCTGGTGCTGGGCAGAAGGCTGAGCCTGTGGTTTCGGAGGTCTCGGGTGTGGCTGGGCAGATGGCTGAGGAGCCTAGGGCACCGCAGCCTCAGGAGCCTAAGGAAGTGAAAGCCCCTCCGCAGGAGCCTGAGACAGCAGACCTGACCACCGCGATCCGCCAGAAGTGGTCCCACCTGCGTGCCCAAATCGGTGAGAAGAATAAGGTCGCTGAGATCATGCTCACCGAAGCCGTAGTTCTAGGCGTGGAGGATGGCACCCTCGTGCTGGGCCACAACACTGGGGCCTTGGCTGAGCGGATTAACGCGAGCTCCAATAACATCCCGATCCTCGCAGTGCTTCGAGAACACTTTGAGGCAATCACCGCGGTCCGCTGCGTAATTGGCCGGGAAATTCCGCCGGGAAAAGCTGAAGCCCCCGCGCCGGCTGAAAGTTCAACGTGGGGGCAGCCCAAGGCGATCCCCACCGCAGAGCCTGCTCCCGTCCCGGAAGAAAAGGAAGAGCAGCCCACCCCGCCTACTCCCACGTGGGCGGAGAAAGCCGCGCGCGGTCAAGCGGCATTAGCAGAGAAGACCACCTTCGATGATGGGGTACCGCTGCCGCCAGACCCAGAAGAGGACTACCCAGCTCCTCCGATGGAAGATTCCTATGTTCCTGAGCCGGAAGAATCCCTAGCGGAAGAAGAGCTCATCCGTGAGGCTGCTAGCGGCCCCGGGGAACTCGATCACCGTGATGCCCTGACTATCGCCATGGAGCTAGTCGAATCTGAATTAGGTGCTCGCCGGCTCTAAAAATTTTTTCGCTCTTGGCAGGGGATGGATTGCTTGCGAAAGCACTGCCGGATGGTCTGAAGGAGATCGGACGCTTATCTGTCATTCCTGAGACTCCTCCGAGATGGGATACATAGGGGGTCTTTTGAATAACCCTGTCTATCTTTTATCGGACCGTTTGACTCCCGTGACTCTCGAGGTTCTAGCGTCTCGACGCGCTAACTTTTCCATGGCCTAACGGGGAAGAAGTCTGCTTTGCTCACCGGTAACGCTGCCTTGACCTTGGAGATAGCTTTTCCAAGGTAACGGCGCCCGGCTTTAAAAATTTTTTCGACCTTGGGATTCAGCTGTGCGGCGGGAATTTTTTAGCCCAGGAGGCCGGGGTTCTCGCCGTGTCTCTCCGCTAAAGAATTTTTCCGACAGTTCGGTGTTCGATTAGGGATTCTGGGTCGCCTGTGGATAACTTTGTAGGCCGTTTGAGGTTATCCACAGCCGCTGAAATGGGGTTTTCTGCTTGTAGCCCATCTGGTTCGGTTCGGGAAACCTTTTTGCTCAGAACCCTAGACATTTCTCGACTGTGCTATTAGGGTTGATATCAATACTTCAAACAAGTGAACTATTGATATCAGGGGTGCTCTACTCGGAGGATTATCATGGCTACCCGTACCCTTAGTAAGGAAAAGGCTCAGCCCTACTGGGCTAATTGCAAGCCCGGAGATTCGCATTGCGAGCGGTTTAATCAGCGCAATCGCGAAGACCTTGAGTATTGGTGCGAGCTTCTACCGCAAGATGAAGACGACTTCGCAATGAGCGTCATTGAATTATCTACCCGCACCGGAATGAGTAAATACATGGTAGAACAGGCATTCCAAGGCGCGGCTATATCGCAATCTCTTCCCAAGCTGCGGGAGCAGGCCCTGAAGTGGGGGCACCTGGAGATGCGCTACTTCTACGCAATCGACCACGGTCTCACCGGGGTCGCTGCTGAGATGCTGCCGGACTTTGATGATGCCCTGGAATGGTTTTTCACTCCCATCTGTCCGGAACAGACCTTGCCGTGCGTTAAAGACGTCAAACGGTTCCTCGAAGAACTGAAAATCAATAATTGTCCTGGCTACGGGGTTGCCAATGGCGAGGACTACGAGCTGCGCGGAATCAAATTCGTGAAGGGCGTGGACGGTCTAGCTGACATAAAAGGCCTCGTGAGCAATGAAGAAGCTGCCGTCATCGATGCTGCTTTAGATAACACAGCCAGGAAGTACGACATTGACCGTGTTGAGGCCCTGGTCAAGATCATCACTGAAAAGGTCGATGTCACCGCGTACTTGAACTATTGGAGCCCTGGTCCGGAAGAGGAACCTACCTACCTCGATGGAGCTGGGCATCTGCGATATACCGAGATGAAGGTCTACGACAAGCTCAATATCAAGGAACGGGATCTCACCGGCATCGATGATGTTGAAGTCGAAGGCTATCGACCCAGCGAGAAACAAAAGGCGAAGGTCCGACTCCGAGATGGCCTTTGCCGCTTTCCGGACTGCCAACGCCCCGCGTCGATCTGCGAGATTGACCATGTTGTGGAATATGACGGGGAAGAAGGCCTCACTGTGGTCAAGAATCTGCAGTGCCTGTGCCCCTTCCACCACAACCTCAAGACCTCGGGAGACTACACCGTGTTCATGAACCATAACGGTGTGTGTCGCTGGGGGATGCCTAATGGTTCTCTTCGCGTTACCCTCCCGCAGGGGCCCGAAGCCCACAAGTCCAAGGCTCACTTTGGCCAGCGGTGGGGCAACCGCAGAAGCCGTCCGAAGACCACAGCGGAAGCAGAAAAGTTGTTCAAGGCTGAGGCGGAACAAAAAGCCAAGGAAGCTGAGCAGGCCTGGTATCCCAACCAAGATCCGTACCCCTTCCCCACGGATCGGTTCCCGCCCATACCTAAAGAAGAAGTGATCTTCGAGGAGCCCTGGGTGCCGCAACCTGAAACCCGCTTAGCTCTCCCGCCGGCTCGCCCCCGGCTAGCTCTCTGTGCTCCTACGCCGAAACGGCGGAAGAAGAACACGAAACTCAGGGTGATTGATGGTCGGGTACCTGACGTCCTTCAGCAGGCGGACGACACCGCCCCGCTATGGGTGCAGAATCTGCACTCCAAAGTGGAGGATGATCTGAAGCAACGAAAGCAGGAGCGCCGATACGCTGCTGAGCAACGCGAGCGAGAGCGCTTGTGGAGGGAACGGAAGGCGAATGAGAATGACACCTCGATCCCGCCCTTCTAAAGCAAGTCGGAAAAATTTCCCCGGGCCAGGGCGCACGTGCCCGAAGCCCCGGGTAGACTAGCGCGGAACGCACCGAGAAAAAACAGGAAGGCGTCACTATGACCCAGCCGGATATGAATGCCATCATCGAACAGGCCCAGCGCATGCAGGCCGAATTGCAAAAAGCTCAAGAAGAGATCACTGCCAGCACCGTTACCGGTTCCGCCGGCAATGATCTGGTGAAGATCGTCATGGATGGCGGCGGCCGCATCCAGGATGTCACCATCGACCCGAAGGTCGTGGACCCCGAGGATGTGGAGACCCTCCAGGACCTCATCGCCGGTGCGTTTACCGACGCTCATGCGAAGATCGCTGAACTGGCTGAGTCCAAGATGGGTCCGCTGTCCCAGGGCTTCGGCAACGATGGGCTCACCGGGCTCTTCGGTTAAAAAATTTTTCCACCCCAACCAGAAAGGTCTGCGCGAGTAAACCGTGTTTGAAGGACCCCTACAGGACCTCATCGATGAGCTTTCTCGCCTACCTGGGGTAGGGCCGAAAAGTGCTCAGCGCATTGCGTTTCATCTGATGAAGGTGGAACCCGCTGATATTGATCGGCTGACCTCCGCCCTGATTGGGGTGCGGGATGGGGTGGAATTTTGCCGTATCTGCGGCAATGTTTCCCGCGACGAACTCTGTCGCATTTGTGCTGACCCCGGAAGGGATAGCAGCACCATCTGTGTGGTTGAAGAACCCAAAGACATCCAGGTCATCGAACGCACTGGGGAGTTCGATGGCCGCTACCACGTGCTCGGCGGGGCCTTAGATCCCCTTGCCAGCGTGGGGCCAAAAGACCTTAATATCGCGAGCCTCCTGCAGCGCATTGGCGGGGTAATGCCGGATCGCGAAGAGGTTGAGGAAGTCATCTTGGCTACCGACCCCAACACCGAGGGGGAGGCCACCGCCAGCTATTTGGCGCGGTTGCTCAAGGACTTCCCGGGGCTAAAAATTTCCCGCCTAGCGTCGGGTATGCCACTAGGCGGGGACCTGGAATTCGTCGATGAGTTAACGCTTTCGCGGGCGCTCAGCGGCCGGCTTACTCTCTAGCTGGCGGCGAAGCGTTCCTTACGCAGCTGTGTGACGGTCGGGAGCTCCAGAGGCTCTAGGTCGGTCAAAGCTTTGCCCATTGCCTGGGCAAGCAAAAGATCGGCGAGCTGCGGGTTACGGGCTAGCGCGGGGCCATGCATATAGGTAGCAATCACGCTGCCTTGAACTGCGCCCTCCGCGCTGGTGTGTGCCTCGGGGTTGGGCATATCTTCGCCGCAGTGCTTATCGCAATTGCCGACCCCGCTGGTCACTCGGCCCAGGGGTTGCGCGCCGGGTCCCAAAATGGTGGCGCCCAGGTGGTTTTCGAAGCCGGTGAGTGCTTCGGTGAGTTCCGCGGTGCAACCAGCGGCGGTGGGGGTGGAGGTTAGCTCGCCGATGGCGCGGCGGTCCAAGCCGGAGGTAGTGGCGTCGATAAGCCCCACACCATCGACAATTTTTCCGGCGGCACGGAAGGATTCTCCGAGCACCTGGAAACCAGCGCAGATGGCGAAGATAGGCCGAGTTGCGGCGGCGGCGCGGCGTAAGCCTTGGTCTTTGGTTAGTTGCTCAGCGGCGAGGACTTGGGCGGTATCTTCACCGCCACCAAGGCAATAAATATCGAGGGATTCGGGGATCGCCTCGCCGAGATGAATCGGGAGGATTTCTGCTTCGATGCCGCGGAGGCGGGCGCGTTGGCGCAGTACCAGGGCGTTGCCATCATCACCGTAGGTGCCCAGCACCTCCGGGAGGATCAGACCAATGCTTAACATTTATGCGCCTTCCTTAGCCAAAGCCTTCTTGAGATCACGGAATGCGGTGTAATTAGCTAACACCTCGATGCGGCCGGCGGGGCAGGCCTTAATCGCTGCCAGGGGATCAGCGATATGTTCATGCTCGATGCCGGCATAGGTGAGTCGCACAGCGAGGTCAGTGCCTCTTTCGCCGGAGGCTTTTAGGGATAGGTCCCCAAAGTCTTCGAAGCGGACATCCCAGAGCCAGGAGAGATCTTCACCATCGGCAACTTGACCATTTACGGCGATGACCAGGCCATCGGCGCTGCGGTCGACCATGGCTAAGGCTTCTTGCCAGCCGGCGGGATTCTTGGCCAGCAGCAGGTGGATGGAGCGCTCACCCAACTGGATAGTGGAGTAGCGGCCGGCCACGTTATCGACGGTTTCGGTGGCTTTGAGGGCTTGCTCTAGTGGCACACCGAAAGCGACGTGGGCTGCGGCAATGGCTTGGGCGGCGTTACCGCGGTTGGCGCGTCCGGGCAGGGTGAGGTTGAGGGGGTGGACTTCACCGTGGGCGATGAGGCCTTCATCGGTGATGCGCCACTGTGGGGTGGGACGTTCAAAAATGCGGCCATCGGGCAGTGGTTTGGTGGCTCGCCAATGCTCACCATCACGTTCGATGCGGCTGCCGGTGCGAGGGCAGCTCACCGAATCACCGGTCCAGCCGGCACCTGCGGAAACCCACACCACGTTGGGGGCATCGAAGGCCACGGAGGTCACTAGGACATCATCGCAGTTGGCGATGATGGTCATGGAGTGCTTATTCACGCAGCCACGCAGGGCTCGTTCGATTGCGTTGATTTCGCCGACGCGGTCGAGTTGATCGCGGGTGAGGTTCAACAACACCAGGGCAGTGGGGTTGAGGCGATCGGCCACCTTGGGGACGTGGAGCTCATCGCATTCAAGGACGATGGTGTCGGCATCGCGGCCGGCCATAAGTGCCGAAATGATGCCGGCATCCATATTGTCGCCACCACCATTGGTGGCTACATCATGCTGGGTGCTTAAGGCCGCGGTGAGCATGCGGGTGGTGGTGGATTTGCCATTGGTGCCGGTCACTAGGACAGCCGGACGCCCGCCACCCAGGTCTTCCATGATGTTGGGGTCGATCGCTGAGGCCACCAGGCCGCCGATCATGCCACCGGCACCGCGACCGGTAGCGCGCGAGGCGAGGGTGGCTGCGGTGGCCGCGGTGGTGGCTACCCGCGAGCGGAGTCGGCGTAGGGAGATCATGGAGAGTCAGTTTAGCCGACCGGCGGCAGCCAAAAAGTCCACATCACGCACCAGGGGAATCCCCTTGCGCTGGGCGTGCATGGCTTTGCCGCGAAGCTCATCGCGTTGATTGCAGACCACGAGGGAGGTCTCGCGGGTGAGTTTCTCGGAGTAATTGAGCTTCAGGTCGCGGCAGGCTTGGATGATCTTGTCGGGGTCCACCTCGATTTCGGGGGCGACCACCACTTCCATGCCTTGTTTGAGGACATCTTCGAAGCGCCCTGGGTTGTGGTACCTGCGGGCTTTTGCGGCTTGTACGCGGATGGCGCTGCGCTGCAGACCGAAGCGGTCTGGAACAAGGTCTTCGGGGAGATAGCTGGCTAGTTTCCCGGATTTCAAGGCAAGGAAAATAGCGAGCAGGATGTCGCTGCGTTCGCGGGCGACGTCGGCGGCGGGGCGTGCTGCGCGTTCCACGGTTGCAACGGGGGAAGGGGAAGGCACCCCAAGGGCATGCGCCACCCCGCCAATGCGGGTATCGGCTAGGCGGATGCCTTGGCGACGAGCGCTGGCGAGGGTGTCGATGATCTTAAGCGGGGTAGGGACATGGCCTACTCGTTGTGGGGCTTGGCGGCGGCGACGTCGATTGCGATGCGCCGCTGCGCTCATCACCCGTTTGGCTTCGGAGCGGATAAGACCCCAGGTGCGAGGCGCATTGTGGACTACCAGGGTGCGCCCATCGATTAAAGAACCCAGGCGTTTGAGGACCTTATCGAAGGTGGGGGCGGCTGCGATCTCTTCTGGTGATAAGCCGTGTACGTGCTTAGGCCCCGGATCGGTTTCGGGGTTGATCACGAAATGCTCCGCACGGTGCACTTTGCCTGATTCATCGAAGGTCAGGGCATCAATGCTAATGAGGCGTGCGGACGCCGGATGAATGCCAGTGGCCTGGACGGTCAGGGCAATATACGGATCGCTTTTCATCGCTTCCAGAGTACCGGAGCCAGGTGCGGCATAGCTGCGGGAGAGTGTATGCCGCACCAACTTTTAAAGCTCAGCCCTCGATCTCGGGGAAAGCTCTAAGCGTGTGCTCGGTTGACCGCGGAAGTAATTGCCTTCAGCGATGCGTAGGTGATGGAGCCGGCAATTCCTACGCCCCAGGCGGTGGTGTTGTTGACCGTGGCGTAGATGTAGCAGGCGGCCTCCGCGTCATCGCCGGCGCTGCGGGCTTGCTGGGAGTAGTCCTGGACCTCGACGTCGATGCCGAGGGTCTCCAGAGCCTGCGCGTAGGCGGCGACAGGGCCGTTGCCGTGGCCGGTAAGGGTGTGGCGCTCGCCCTTCCACATGACCTCGGCGGTGACCTCAGCGTCCTCGCCTTCGCGGGCGGCATTAGTGACGGTGATAGTGAGCTGTTCCAGCGGAGTTGAGGGATCCAAGTATTCGCTGGCGAAAATATCCCACATATTCTTGGAGTTCACTTCACCGCCTTCAGCATCCGTGACGGCCTGAATGACGGAGGAGAATTCCACCTGCATCGGGCGCGGCAGGTTAATGCCATGATCGGTCTTCATGATGTAGGCGACGCCGCCCTTGCCGGACTGCGAGTTCACGCGGATCACGGCTTCGTAGGTGCGACCAACATCCTTGGGATCGATCGGCAGGTAGGGGACCTCCCAGGTGACGGACTGCAGCTCTTCCCAGGTGACCTGCGTGTTGTCGGCGCCCTCGCGGACCTTGGCGGCCATGGCGTCCATGCCCTTGTTGACGGCATCCTGGTGGGAGCCGGAGAAAGCGGTAAAGACCAGGTCACCGCCGTAGGGGTGGCGCTCCGGGACGCGCAGCTGGTTGCAATATTCGACCGTCTGGCGGATCTGCTCGATATTGGAGAAATCGATCTGCGGGTCCACGCCCTGGGTCATCATGTTCAGACCCAGGGTGACCAGGCAAACATTGCCGGTGCGCTCGCCATTGCCGAAGAGACAGCCTTCGATGCGGTCCGCGCCGGCCAGGTAGCCCAGCTCAGCGGCGGCCACACCGGTGCCGCGGTCATTGTGCGGGTGCAGGGAAAGGATAATGGAATCGCGGCGCTCCAAATTGCGGTGCATCCATTCGATGGAATCCGCATAAACATTCGGGGTGATCATTTCCACCGTGGAGGGCAGATTCAGGATCATGGGGTGATCCGGAGTGGGCTGCATAACGGCGGTGACGGCGTCGCAGACTTCCTTTGCATAAGCCACTTCCGTGCCGGTGAAAGATTCAGGAGAGTATTCCCAGCGCCAATTGGTTCCCGGATAGTCCTGGGCAATATCTTTAATCAATTGCGCGGCATCGGTAGCGATTTGTTTAATCGCTTCTTTGTCCTTGCGGAATACTACGCGGCGCTGCAATACCGAGGTGGAATTGTAGAAGTGAACGATGACATTCTTTGCGCCTTCGCAGGCCTCGAAAGTGCGGCGAATGAGGTGCTCGCGAGCCTGCACCAGCACCTGGATGGTGACATCGTCGGGGATCATGTTCTTTTCGATGATCTCGCGGACGAAGTCGAAGTCAGTTTGGGAAGCTGAGGGGAAACCCACCTCAATTTCCTTGTAGCCCATCTTGACCAGCAGCTCGAACATGCGGCGCTTGCGCTCCGGGCTCATGGGGTCGATCAGGGCTTGGTTGCCATCGCGCAGGTCCACGGCGCACCACTGCGGGGCGTGGGTGATTTTCTTATCTGGCCAGGTGCGGTCTGGCAGCTGGATGTCTTCTACCTCTTCGTGGAAGGGCAGGTAGCGATTAGTGGGCATCGCCGAGTTGCGTTGCTTATTCCAAGCGGGCTGGCCGGTGGTTTCGCCGGCAGGGGTGCGGATTTCAGCGGGTGCGGAGAAAAAAGTGTCCGTCATGAGGATTGGCCTTAAGTTCGGGAGATTGTGAGTTACGGCCGGCATCAGAAACTCCGCGACGGGGCGCCGGCCGTAAGAGGCTCAGTACCCGCCGCGGCTAAGAAGGAGGTTCCGCGTGCTCATGGTGAGGCAGTCTAATAGATCGTGGTGGCCTAGCGCACATGAACGGGTGCACCCTATGCTGGGTATCTTTTTGATGCAGTGCTTGTTTATGCTGGCAGGGTGGCACGACACGCAAAAGTAGTACCTCAGGAAAGCCGTCCCCCGAAGCGCACCCAGGTGTTGCGGATTTTTATCACCTTAATGTTGGTGCTCGCCGGGGTGGCGGTATTGCTCTATCCGGTAGCCGCCACGCAGTGGAATAACTACCGCCAAACTGAAGTGGCGCGGCAATATGAGAAGTACCTGCACAAAGATGCCGACCCTGAGGTCACTTCGCGCTCGCTGGAGGAAGCGAGGGAATATAACGCCACCTTGGCTGGCACCCCAGTGGTGGATCCCTGGGAAGGCCGTGTGGCCGAAGATAATGAGCCCTACCAGCACTATCTTTCTTTGTTGAGCCAAGGCCCCGCGATGGGGCGTTTGGTGTTGCCCACCATTAACCTCGACTTGCCGGTGTTTCACGGCACCAGCTCGCGCACCTTGGACCGAGGAATCGGGCACCTTTATGGCACCGCCTTGCCGGTGGGTGGGGAAGGTTCGCGTTCCGTATTGACCGGGCATACCGGGCTTCGGACCGCCACGTTGATGGATAACCTCGACAAAATGAAAGAGGGCGATCCTATCTATATTTCGGTGATGGGTGAGCGTCTCAAATACGAGGTGAACCACATTGAGGTGGTGCTTCCCAGCGAATATAAGAAGCTGCGCCCGGTGCCCGGCGAAGACCTGGTGACCCTGGTGACCTGTACGCCTTATGGCATTAACTCGCACCGACTTTTGGTGACGGGGCACCGCGTTCCGCTGGATGAAAACGACGAGAAGGCCTTTAAGACCGAAGGCTCCGCGCTGCACTTCCAATGGTGGATGTGGGCGATTTTGGTGGGCGTGATTGTGGTGCTGGTTGTGCTGGTGGTGTGGATTCGCCGGAACGTGCGCTAATCCACACCATGGCGGGAGAGCACCACTGTGCCGACCACCATGGCCACCAGCGCGGCACCCATAGCTACCCAGCCGGCGGTGCTGGACACCTGGAATTTTTCTCCCAGCACCGCATAGCCCAAGGCGAAAGCAACAATGGGTTCGGTGATGGTCATAGCCGGCAGTGAGTTTTTTAGCGCGCCGGCATTAAAGGATTGTTGTTGCACTGCGGTGCCGATGGCGGCGCCAGCTAAGAGAGTATAAAGCTCCCAGGATTGCATCAGTGCGCCGAAACCGCCGGCCACGAAGATATCCACCACGGCCTTAGAAAGCACCGAGACGAAGCCGAAGACGCCGCCGGTGACCATGCCAAGCAACAAGGCGCGTTCGCTGCGGAAAAGGCGATGGGCGATTCTTTCCACCGGAATGAGGATGACCGCGGCGATGAGCAGTGCCGGTAACCAGCGTTCTAGTGGTGGGTGGGAATCGCCAGGTAGTGGGCGGCCTAGCACCACCAATACGGCGACCGCGATGGTGAGGATGCTGCCCCAAATAATCTCCGCATGCGAGAGTCGCCGCCCGGTGTAGCGGGCGCTAAGCGGCAAAGAAAACATCAGCGAGAGCACCAGGATGGGTTGGACGACCAGCAGGGTGCCAAAACCGAGGGCCACGATTTGCAGGCCATAACCCATGAGTGCGGTAAAGAGGCCAGCCCACCATAGCGGCCGTGCCATGGCGAACATGATGGGGGAGCGTTCCCCTGCGCCGGTGGGGGTTTCTTCGGCGATTCGGTGGCGCACCACAGTGCCCCACGCGATGGTGAGGGCGGAGGATAGCGCGAAGAGGACCGCGAAGAAATTGCCATGCACGCATAAAGCCTAACTAATTTTGTTTGGCCAGCGATCCACCGGCCCCACGGTGGCAGCGACAAAGATCATATGGCCTATAGCGGGACCGGAATTAAATCTGCGACCCATGGCCAGGTAGGATGCCATAACTAAAGACTTCACCGTCTTCAAAGAATTCCGCATAACCCTGGAAAGGTGGTCGCTGCCGTGGCCCTCGTCGTGCAGAAGTACGGAGGATCCTCGCTAGAAAGCGCTGAGAGGATCCGCAATGTCGCAGAACGAATCGTGGCCACAAAAAAGCAAGGCAACGACGTGGTGGTGGTGTGCTCCGCAATGGGCGATACCACCGATAACCTGCTTGATCTCGCCGCCGATGTGAATCCGGTTCCCCCGGCGCGTGAGCTAGATATGTTGCTGACCGCCGGTGAGCGCATCTCCAATGCGCTGGTGGCTATGGCCATTGAATCCTTCGGTGCGGAGGCGCAGTCCTTTACCGGCTCGCAGGCTGGTGTGCTGACCACTGAGCGCCATGGCAATGCGCGCATTGTGGATGTCACCCCAGGCCGAGTACGCGAAGCCCTTGATCAAGGCAAGATCTGCATTGTTGCTGGCTTCCAGGGTGTGAATAAAGAATCGCGCGATGTCACTACCTTGGGTCGTGGCGGTTCGGATACCACCGCGGTGGCTTTGGCAGCTGCGTTGGATGCCGATGTGTGCGAAATCTACTCCGATGTGGATGGTGTGTATACCGCGGATCCGCGGATTGTGCCGAATGCCCAAAAACTCGAGAAGCTTTCTTTTGAAGAGATGCTGGAGCTCGCCGCGGTTGGCTCCAAGATCTTGATGCTGCGTAGCGTTGAGTACGCGCGCGCCTTTAATGTGCCCCTGCGAGTCCGCTCGTCTTATAGCAATGATCCCGGCACTCTGGTGGCTGGGTCGATGGAGGATATTCCCGTGGAAGAAGCAGTACTAACCGGTGTTGCCACCGATAAATCTGAAGCCAAGGTCACCGTCCTGGGGATCCCGGATAAGCCCGGCGAAGCTGCGAAGCTCTTCCGCGCCCTGGCTGATGCCGAAATCAATATCGACATGGTGCTGCAAAATGTCTCCTCGTTGATCGACAACACCACCGATATCACTTTCACCTGCCCGCGCGCTGATGGCCCGCGTGCCATGGAGATCCTCAAGCGTCTCCAGGCAGAGGGCAATTGGTCCAAGGTGCTGTATGACGACCAGGTGGGCAAGGTCTCCTTGGTCGGCGCCGGCATGAAGTCGCACCCCGGCGTGACCGCCGATTTCACCGAAGCGTTGCGCGATGTGGATGTGAATATCGAGCTGATTTCCACCTCTGAGATCCGCATTTCCGTGCTGATCCGCGAAGGCGACCTGGATAAGGCCGCCCGGGCGCTGCATGAGTGCTTTGAGCTTGGTGGCGATGAGGTTGCCACCGTTTATGCCGGAACCGGACGTTAATCTTTCCTCTCACCTGCCTTTAGGAGCTGTACCCCGCCATGACTACCGTTGCCGTCGTTGGTGCCACCGGCCAGGTCGGACGCGTCATGCGTTCGATCCTCGCTGACCGCGATTTCCCCTGCGATAAGATCCGCTTCTTCGCTTCCGCGCGTTCTGCTGGAACAACCCTGGAGTATCGCGGTGAAGAAGTCACCGTCGAAGATGTTGCCGAAGCCACCATTGACTCGCTCAAGGGCATCGATATTGCACTCTTCTCCGCCGGCGGTGCCACCTCGTTGAAGTACGCTCCGCTCTTCGCGGAAGCTGGCGCCACCGTGGTGGATAACTCCTCGGCATGGCGAAAGGACCCTGAGGTTCCGCTGATTGTGTCCGAGGTTAACCCCCAGGATGCTGAGAACCTGCCCAAGGGCATCATCGCGAACCCCAACTGCACCACCATGGCGATTATGCCGGTCATGAAGGTGCTCAATGATGCTGCTGGGCTTCAGCGCATGCGTGTTTCCAGCTACCAGGCGGTTTCTGGTTCCGGTGTGGCCGGCGTAGAAGCCCTGGCCAAGCAAACCGCCGAGATTGGTGACCGCGATGTGGAATTGGTCCACGATGGTTCCCTGCTCAGCCCCGAAGACCTGGGCCCCTATGTAGCGCCCATCGCCTTTAACGCCCTTCCCTTCGCTGGCAACCTCGTTGACGATGGTTCCGAAGAAACCGATGAAGAGCAGAAGCTGCGCAATGAATCCCGCAAGATCCTGGGTCTGCCGGAGTTGAAGGTCGCCGGCACCTGCGTACGCATCCCCGTCTTTACCGGGCACACCATGGTGGTGCACGCTGAGTTTGCTCAGCCGATCACCCCAGATGAGGCTCGTACTGCACTGGGGCAGGCCCCTGGTGTCAGCGTGGTGGATGTTCCCACCCCGCTGGCTGCGGCAGGTAAGGATGATTCGCTGGTGGGCCGTATCCGCCAGGATCAGTCCATTGATGAAAATCGAGGCCTAGTGTTTGTGGTTTCTGGCGATAACCTGCGTAAGGGTGCCGCCTTGAATACCATCCAAATCGCTGAGCTGCTGGTGAAGTAGCTTCACGCTTAGAAGCCTCCTGCCCTTTGGTAGGAGGCTTTTAGTTTTGGCTGGTGGCGTCGATGAGGTCTTTGCGGGCACGTGCTACTCGGGAGCGAATAGTGCCCACTCGGCAACCACAGATTCGAGCGGCCTCTTCATAGGTATAGCCCAGCACCTGCGTGAGAATCAGTGCTTCGCGGCGTTCTGTAGGTAGGGCATCAATGAGGGTGCGGGTATCAATCCACTCTGACCAACTGGCGGAGTTGGCGGAAGTATCGGGGCTTGTGGCCGCCACATCCTCATATTCGGTGGCGGATTTTCGGGGGCGGGCCATATCGTGGCGGATATTGTCCACCCACACGCGGCGGGCTAAAGAAAGCAACCAGGTACGTGCTGAACTGCGGGCTGCAAAACGGGGCAGGGCGCTCATGACACGCAGGTAGGTTTCTTGGGTGAGGTCATCGGCAATATCGCGTCCGCCCAGGTGAGCGAGTAATCGCCAGACATCGCCTTGGGTGGCGCGAATGAACTCCGTGAGGGCACGACGATCCCCGGCACCGGCGGCTAAAGCCAGCTCGGTGACGCGAGCGTCCTCAATAGCGCGCGCATTTTCACTTTCGCGCCCGGAGTGTGTGTTCACGCGTTTAGACACTACCAGCGACACTGAAATGCGCTGGTCATAGTGCGTTAACCATGGTTGATAAAGGTTTCCTAACTTGCGAGGATGTTTAACCCCATGTAGGTTATCAATTAAGCCAAAGAATCAGGCCTCATCCATAGGCGCCAACTATTTAGCTAAGGAGCCGCCCGCATGTCTGAGAAGAACATGAAAGATACGTCCGCTGCCGACCAGATCGTTGATCAGGGACTCCAGCCCAGCCAGGGCAAGGACGCTAGCACCCGCCGTCTCGCCGGTGCTCCCGTTGAAAGCGAAAACATTTCCATCACGGCCGGCCCGCAGGGTGCCAATGTCCTCAACGACTTGCACCTGATCGAAAAGCTGGCGCACTTCAACCGTGAGCGCGTTCCAGAACGTGTTGTGCACGCTAAGGGCCACGGCGCGTTCGGTGAATTGCACATCACCCACGATGTCTCCAAGTACACCAAGGCTGCTCTCTTCCAGCCCGGCACTGTCACCCCGATGGCTGCTCGTTTCTCCACCGTCGCTGGCGAGCAGGGCTCCCCGGATACCTGGCGCGATGTTCACGGCTTCGCTCTTCGCTTCTTCACCACCGAAGGCAACTACGACATCGTCGGCAATAACACCCCGACCTTCTTTATCCGCGATGGCATTAAGTTCCCGGACTTCATTCACTCGCAGAAGCGCCTGCCCGGCACCGGCCTGCGTGATGCCAATATGCAGTGGGACTTCTGGACACGTACCCCGGAATCCGCGCACCAGGTAACCTACCTGATGGGCGACCGCGGTACCCCGAAGACCAGCCGTCACCAGGATGGTTTCGGTTCCCACACCTTCCAGTGGATCAACGCTGAAGGCAACCCGGTGTGGATTAAGTACCACTTCAAGACCCGCCAGGGTTGGGACTGCTTCACCGATGCTGAAGCTGCGGAGATCATTAGCCAGAACGCTGATTTCCAGCGTCAGGACCTCTACGACGCCATCGAGCGCGGCGACTACCCGATCTGGGATGTCAAGGTGCAGATCATGCCGGTTGACGAGGCTGAAAGCTACCGCTTCAACCCCTTCGATCTGACCAAGACCTGGTCCCAGAAGGATTACCCGCTGGTTGATGTCGGATATTTCGTGCTCAACCGCAACCCGAAGAACTTCTTCGCACAGATTGAACAGATGGCCTTGGATCCGGGCAATATCGTTCCCGGTGTTGGCCTTTCCCCGGACCGCATGCTGATGGCTCGTGCCTTCGCCTATGCAGATGCTCACCGCTACCGCATTGGTGCTAACTACCATCAGCTGCCGGTCAACCGCCCGATCACCCCGCGCAACACCTATAGCCAAGATGGCTTCATGGCTTATGAGTTCGCGGAACCAGATCAACCGGTGTACTCCCCGAATGGTTTCGGCAAGGGCCAGGGTCAGCTTGATGATGGCCTTACTTCTTCCTCCGGGAAGACCTACGGCCAGGCCAGCGACCTCTTCATGGCTGTTGACCCGCAGGGCAATGACCTCACCCGTGCCGCCTATGTGCAGCACCCCGAGGACAATGACTTCATCCAGCCCGGCATCCTCTACCGCGAGGTGATGAAGGACGATGAGAAGGATCGTCTGGTGACCAATATCTGCGGCGCCATGCAGGGTGTCACCCCGCAGGTGGAGCAGCAGTGCTACGAGTACTGGTCGAATGTTGATGAAGAACTTGGCCGCCGCGTCAAGGAAACCTTCACCTCCATGAAGTAACTCCGGTTACCCCGCACTCCTTTTGAAGAATTACTCCCCACTCGTGGGGAGTTTTTCTTTTGCCTTCGGCGTGTTTCCCAGTGCCGACACTTAGGAAATCTCCAACGACGAAGGCTATTTCATGACAGGCTGTGTTTTGTGGAGAAACCAAATCAGCCCTACTCCTTCGACGTGAAGAAGGAAGTAGTCAGCAGACACCTTGAGGGCGAGACCCCAAGCACTTTGGCTAAGGAGTTTGGTCTGGCTTCATCACGGCTGGTGGATGCCTGGGTTATCGCTTGGCGTAGAGGTGGGGACGAGACGCTCCAGCCTAAAGCCACCCTCCCGCCGCGTTCTGAGATAGGCGAATTGCGACGTCGATTAGAAAAGCTCGAAGCAGATAATGCTTATCTGAAGGCCTTGTATGAGCTGAGTCGGCGCAGCTGACCAGGCCCCGCGGGGGAGCTCATTGGGTCCCAGATACGCAAAAGGGCCTGAACTCTTCGAAGCTCAGGCCCTGAAAACCACCAGCCTTGAAAAACTGCAGCTGGGTAATTTCCGGCCGCTTATTTCGGCTTTTGTTCAGCGGCACCGCGGCGCAAATCGGTGACGGTAATGCCCCACACCGAGCGCCCCATGTAGAAGGAGCCCACCGACACCACGATCCACAGGCCGAGGATCGCGCCGATGGCGCGCAGCAGCTCGATGGGATCAAAGCTTTGGGTACTAAATTCGTGGATCGTTGCGGCAATAATCAACAAGGGCAGAGCAACACAGGTGGTTGCGCCCATGACATTGATGCGCGTCAGGTTATCGGGGGAGCGCCACAGCGCGAAGACAGTGGCCACGATGAACACGGTGGCGATCATCATGAGCGCCACGACGATCAACTCGACGATACTCATGTTTACCTCCGCCCCTTCGAGAGAATACGGGCCATCGACAAGGTCGGCAGCACACCAGCAAGCAGCGCAGCCAGCAGCATGATGTCGAAGGCAATGGACGTGGAGTAATTCATCGTCCAGATTATGTATAGCGCGACCATGGAGTAAAACACCATGTCAGCGACCACTGCGCGGGTGATATAGTCCTTGGCCGTCAGAATCAGCAGTAAAGCGGAAGCCAGGCTAATCGCAATGATGAGCACCAGCACAGTACTGATGATGTAGAAAGGGGTCATAGTTAATCCTCGTGCTCGTCTTCAGCTTCATCGACGCTAGCGATAAGCGGCATATCGGGATCCGGATACTCATAGTGCTTCGGGAGTAGCGGGTTATCGCCTTGGCCCGGAACGCCATGATCAATACCTTTCACGCTGGGGGAAAGGCGCTGCTCCATATCTGCCAGATCGCGGAAAACTTCCGCCGGGTCCTCACCGAACACTGCGTGGACCAATAAGATTGTTGGGGCATCTGCGGTGCGGCCCTGCCTTAACCCGATGGAGAGCGTGCCTGGCGTCATCGTGATGCTGGTGGAAAAAGCAGTGATCGCTAGGTTGCTGGTGACGCGTAAGGGGTAGCGCACCACCACTGGATGGAAGGGGGTGGCGAAGCCGAAAGCCGCTTTAGCGGTGGCATAGCCGGCTAGGAAGATTTGGAGGATCAACCAGGGAATATAGAGGAATAAATGCATCGTCTGATCACTTCCCTGCGCTTAAAGAGCCAATTGCGGCAGCGGGGTCATCCCCCAGGACTGCGTGGATGTAGCTGCTGTGATCCAAGAGTGCATCACTGGCAGATAGGGTCGCGTCAATAACTGTGCCACCGGCAAAGAACATGCCTGCGGACACCAGGATGAGAACCACTGCCGGAACGATGCTCTTAAAGGGAACCGTCAGTTCGGTGGGAACCCGCTTACGGTTCATATCTGCACCCCAGAACACTTCCCGCCATACCCGCAGCATGGTGAGCAGAGCACCGAAGCTACCGAAGATAATGCAGGCAATAACCAGGCCGGCTTGCCAATCACCGGTACGCGCAACCGCAATCACCACATACACCTTTCCCCACAAACCGGAGAAGGGCGGGAAGCCAATCACGGAGAAACTACCGGCAGCAAACACCGCGGCCACCAGTGGATCGCGGCGCATCAGGCCACGAAGCCGCGAAATCAAACCAGTGCCGTAGGTCTCCTCGATAGCGCCGGAGGCCAAGATCAGCGCACCGAGTGTGACCATATGGTGCAGGGCATACAGCAGACCAGCAGCCAAGGCGCGTTGCGCGCCGGGCTCGGTGAAGGCCAGCACAATCAAAATGAAGGGCATGCCGGTGACCATTTGGTAGGCCAGCACCCGTCGGATGGTGTTTTCTGCCAGGCCAGCGTAGGAACCCAAGATCATGGAGATCAAGAGAACCGCAATCATGAGTCCATGCCAGCGCTGGTCCAGATCAAAGACCATCACGTAGAGGCGGAAGATCATGTACACCGCGACTTTGGTGTGCAAGGCGGAGAACAAACCCATCACCGCGGCAGAACTACCGGGGTAAGTGCGCGGCAGCCAGGTGTGTACTGGGAAGACACCCGCTTTAACCACCAATGCCAGCATCACAAGACCCATGGCCACGGTAATGGGGCCATTGCCATGTGCGGCACCATCGAGGATGGCGATATTAACCGAACCAGCAACGCCATAAACCATGGCGGCGCCGATCAACAGGATCGTGGAGGCCAATAGGTTAACCAGCACGAAGCTGCGGCCAGCAACCAAACGTGACCAGGTACCGGTCATCGCCACCAAACCATAGGAAGGCAGCAGCATGACTTCCATGAACACGAAGAAGTTGAAGAGATCCGCTGTCAGCATGGCACCGCACACACCGGAGACCAGCATCAGCGTGAGCGCGGGGTAGAAGCGGGCATTGGTTTCTGCCACTGCGGTGGCAAACCAATTGGCTGTTGTGGCCACGAGCATCGCGACTACCAGCATGATGGCGGAGAAGGCATCGACCGCAAAGGGGATAGCCACACCGCCGGGGTAGAGGCCAATGCTGTGGCCCAAAGTTCCGTGCTGCGAGGTGTAGATGAAGAAATATCCAGCACCGAGCATGCCGACAAAAGGCACCGCGATATGCAGGAAATCGCGCAGCGGCTTCCACGGGATAATCACGCAGATGGCGCTAGCAGCCAGCGGAATGGCCACGAAGAGGGGCAGCAGGATTCCGAGATCACTCATGGTTGTCCTTCACCTTCTGTCCGCTCTTTGACTTCGAAGCCTTCTGCTTTGAGGCCTTTTGCTTTGCACCCTTGGCCTTCTTTTTTGGCTTATCCCCACGCGCTACCGCGGCGGGAGTGCGGCCATCGGCACCATGCTCAGCTTTCAAACTGAGGATGTGCTGCGGATCTTCTTCCACCGCATCTTCCACGCGGGTATCGTCGTTTCTTCCCAGGGCAGCCAGCGCCAACATGAAGGCGGTGGTTGCCATGGAGATAACGATCGCGGTCAGCACGAAAGCTTGGGGGAGGGGATCGGCAGCATCGGCAAGGTCCGTGCGGCCATCGCCAAAGGGCTCGCCGCGCCAGGCACCGATGCCGCTGGCAAGGATGATGAGGTTAGCGGCGTGGCTAATCAGGCTCATGCCGAAAACAATCCGCACCATGCCGCGCTGCAGCACCATATAGACGCCGCCGCCGGCGAGGACTGCGATAGTCAAAGCCATAATCATCGCTGTTCCTCCTTCGTCCCAGCCGCAGCGGCCCCCGTCACAGAACCGGAACCAGCAGTCCCAGCCGAAGCAGCCTCACTACCAGCATCATGATCACGCGCCGGATTCAAAGGCATCGGATAATCTTCATCCGTGGGGTGCTCCACCTTGGGCTTCAGCCAGGGGGTCAGCGGGCCCACGCCACGCTCATTGAGCGAGAACTCCTCATTACCGGGGCGCAGGTACCCACCCAGGGCATTAATGCCCAAGGTCAGCATGCCCAGCACCGCCAGGTACACACCCACATCGAAGATCATCGAGGTACTCAGGTGCTCATCGCCAATATGCCCATGGATCGGGTAGAGGAAGGAACCATGCCATAGCCCCAGCACACCAGAGAAGAGCGCGGTCAGCATACCCACACCGGTCAAAATGAAGGGCACATTACGTGGCACCACGCGATCATCCTGCCCTTGGGAGAGGTAGGAGAGCATCAGCGCACCACCGGCCACCAGGGCGGCAATGAAGCCACCACCGGGGTCATTATGACCACGCAGGAAGATAGTCACGCTCAAGATAATCAGGATCGGCACCAACACACCCACCAGGGTGCGCAGCGGAATCGCATTCAACCGCGACTGCCCAAAGGGCGCGGGGTGTGTGCCCTTTTCGAAGGGGCGGCGCGGCACGGTAAAGAGCACCGCGGCAATAACTACACCAGCCATACCCAAGACGGAAAGCTCGCCCAAGGTATCGAAGGCACGGAATTCCACCAGGATCGTATTCACCACATTGGCGCCACCAGAGATCTCCGGGGCCTCGTTGAGGTACCACAGGGCAATATCGGAACGCTCGTGGCGGCCCAGCATGCCCCATACGCCAAGGAAGGTCACCACGGCCACCGAGATAGCTACCGCGGCACTCCAGCGGCGTTGCTTTTGGCGCACCGGGGGGAAGAAGTCCCGTTGATGGCGCACCACCAGCATGATGATCACTACCACCAGGGCTTCCACCAGGAATTGGGTCATCGCCACATCCGGGGCGCCCAAAAGCAGCATCTGCAAGCTCACGCCCACACCAATGGTGCCCAGCAGCACCACCGCCGTGACGCGGTTGCGGGTATGCGTTAGCCCCGCAATGGAGGCCACGATGATGCCCAAGGGCACCAGGTCGCTGGCGCGGTCGATGCCCGGCACCCGCGCGGCCATGCTGACACCATCCGCCCCGGGGAAAACTGCAGTAGCCGCACCCAAGATGATGATGAGCAGGAAGGGGAACACCAGGTGGCGTTCCGGCGCATGGGAGTTCGCCATCTGCGCCAGAATGCGCCCAAGCTTTTCGGAGCGTTCCCGCAGCAGGGTCAAAAGATCATTACCGCTACGCGGGAAGAAGGCCCGGGTCTCCACAATCGGCCAGATCTTCTTGCGCTTGCGAATAATCAGAACACCCAGGATCAGCACCGCCACAGAGATAGCAAAGGGCAGGTTAAAGCCATGCCAAATGGCCAGGTGCACATGCTCATTTTGGCCAGTGGCCAGCACCGCAGCCTCAATGGGTTCATCCAAGAAGGGCACGAAGAAAGCCACGGGAATAGATAGCAACCCCGGGATAGCGGCCGGCAGCCACAGCGAAACGGGGGCTTCTTTAATCCCGGTCATGGGGCGGCGGCCATCAACAAAGGCACCGAAGACCAATTTCCAGGAGTACGTGAAGGTCAAGAGCGCACCAACGGCGGCGCCACAGACCAAGAAGATCACGCCAACATCATTAATCGGGGCATCCATAAAGGCACTGAGCATGCCTTCCTTGGACACAAAGCCCATCAGCGGCGGCACCGCTGCCATCGAGGCTGCGCCCACCACCATCGATCCGAAGGTGAAGGGCATCTTGTTATAGAGCACCCCAAGGCGGCGAATATCACGGGTACCGGCCTGGTGATCCACCACGCCGATCAACATAAAGAGCGAGCTCTTAAATAGTGCGTGCGCCAAGGTATGCACCAGCGCAGCGGCCAGCGCAAAAGGCGTTCCCACACCAATGGTGGCAACGATCCACCCCAGGTGCGACACGGTGGAATAAGCGGTGAGCTTCTTCAGGTCAGTCTTTTGCACCGCAAAGGCCGCGGACATCACCGCGGTGGTCATGCCCACCACAATCAGCAGCCAATTCCAGGCCGGCACATCGTGGAAGATGGTGGAAAAGCGGATCAGCAAATAGATACCGGCTTTCACCACCGCCGCGGCATGGAGGAAGGCGGACACCGGGGTGGCCGCAGCCATGGCTTCCGGCAGCCAGAAGTGGAAAGGTAGCTGCGCAGACTTCGTGAAGGCAGAGATAGCCACCAAAATCGCAACCCACGCGGTCAGCTGCGGGTCATCGCCCCACACCGGGGAAGCCAACATTTCTTGCACATTGGTGGTGCCGGTATGTGTTGCGGCAATCGCCAATGCAGCCAAGAGGGTCAGGCCACCAACGAAGGTCAGCACCAAGGTGCGCATGGAGCCCGCTTCACCACCGGAGCCTGATCGCGCGATGAGCAGGAAGGATGCAATACTCACCAGCTCCCAGGCGATAAAGAGCAGCACCACATCATTAGCCAGTACCAGCAGCAGGATCGACAGCGTAAACGCCGTCATAATCAGGTAGAAGCTGGTATTGCCCTTCTTTCGGGGCAGGTAGGCCGCCGAGTAAATAAATACGACGGTGCCAATCAGCAAAGCCAATAAGGCAAAGAAACTACTCAGCGCATCGGCTCTGAGAGCAAATACAACGTCGATACCAGGCGCTAGGAAATCTTTGGCCCACACATGGGCATATTCCAGGGGTTGGTCGTGGATGATCTCCGGAAGGCGACGCAGGAGCAAAATCGCTGCGATCAGGAAGAGCGCCGCGAGCGGCCACCCCGCCTTCCGGTCGACCACACGCACAGCGGGCGCCGCGGCCACCACCGCGAGCCCGGCGAGCGCTACGACTGTCAATACGGTCACGGGGCTATCACACTCGCACTGATCGAGGGGGCACTAAAAAGAGGGATCGTCTTTATATTCAGACGTCCCTAAACGTTACCAGTGGGGAATAAGTGACATAAAGCCGGTATCCCCGGCGGTGTGGCTACCCTCAGAACTACATGGAAACAGCTAGATTCCCCATCATGAGGCTCCGCACTACCTTCCTAGCCACCGTCCTCGCCATCCCGCTGCTTGCGGGAGCGGGCATCGCTGCCACCACCACGGGACTCGATCCCGCCGCTACCTGGACTCCAGCTACGGAGGAACCCGCCGCCGCCCCGGCTCTCATTCACCCTGCTGACCTGGTCGATGCCCGCCGCGCCGCCGGCGAGGCCGGCACCCAAGCCGGCTTTTTAAGCAGCGCCGCCACGGAGCTCGAACACGGCACCGGTGAATTAAAATCCGGTGCCGAACAACTCCACACCGGCATCACCCAAGCCCGCGACGGCTCCCAACAGCTCCGCCAAGGCTTAGTGGAATTACAGGCCGGCACCGGCCAATTAGGTAAGGGCGCCACCGAAATCGCCGATGGCGTGGGCGAAGCCGTGGACCAAATCGTGGGCCTCGAAGCAATCCGCGGCCAGCTCCTCGAAGCCATCGATCGCGTCGATAAGGAGCTCAAAGATAGCCGCGACCCCAAATCCAAGGCCATGCGCGAAGAACTCGGCGGCTTCAAATCCCAGGTGGAAACCATCCAATTAGATGCCACCGTGACGGAGCAATTAACCAAGCTCAAGGAGGGTTCCCGCGAGCTCGCCAACCAGCTCAACGTCCCCGGCTACGCCTACCACGACGGCATCTACTCAGCCACCACAGGCTCCCAACAATTAGCCTCCGGCCTCGAGGAACTATCCGGCGGCGCCACCCAAGCCCAAGAGGGCGTCAATCAGCTCGATGAGGGTGCGAAGAAGATCCACCAGATGGCGGAGCAGAACAAAGAAAAGGTCGCCAGCATCCAGCGCGCCCTCCCCGCGGTTCCAGTGCCCCCGCAGGCCGCTGAGCAGCAGACAACCCCCGAAAAGACCTCCATGTTGGCGCCGCTGCACGCCATGTTACTCGCCGCGATTGTGCTCATCGGCGGCGCGCTCGCCGGCTGGGCTTTCGGTTCCTACCGCCTCTGGAGAGCCTCCCGCGTGATCGCCGCGGTCCTGCTCGGCTCCCTCGTACTCGCCATCCTCAGTGGCACTCTCATGGTCATTTTGGCTGGCTCACTCACCCCCGCCGCGATCGCCCTGGGTGCAGGTTCCCTCTTCCTCGGCGCCTTCGCCTCCACCGCGGTAGCCACCTGGCTGCGCCGCGTCCTCGGCGTTGTCCCCTCCGGTCTGCTCCTGGGCGTGGGCAGTCTCGTGCAGGTCGGCTTCATCGGCTGGGTCTGGAAATCCGTCTCCACCAGCCCCATCGAATCCACCTGGCAAATCATCAGTCACCTCATGCCGCTGCACTACAACACCGCGGCCCTCGTCAGCGCCACCAATGATGGCTCCCGCCCAGCACTCTGGTTGGGCATGGGCGTCCTCGCACTCCTCGGTCTCGGCGCCTGCGGTCTCCTCGCGGATTCCCACCGCGTCGCCACCGTCGGCAAACACACCCAACAAGGCGGCCCCATGTACCCTGAGGTTCACCCCGAGGGCTAAAAAATTTTTGCTCTCCCCGAGACCCTCACCCCCACGCCCGGCACATACTCTCACGCTGGGCATAGGGGCCGGGGTTTGCCGCACCAGCTTCTTTTCCACGCGAGTAGAGCTATCGAAGCCAGCGGATTCTCTTGATGATGGATCGGAACCCCCATTGACTACTGATGAAGATCTGCTCCGGGCCCGCATTACAGACCTCTTCGGCACGGACCCTGAGCGCTGTTTTGGCCCCGATGGTTACCAGAGTGTCGCACTAGCTGTTCTCGACTCCATCTACTCCTCGGGCCACCGGTATCAAGGTGTGATCAACCTGATCAAGCAGTACTGCAATCTGCGGGAACCTGAGGCAGGACATCCCAAAACTGATACCGCCACTGACCTCATTAACGCATTTGACCGCTGGGGAGGGGGGAGAGGGTTTTGCCCTTAAGGCGAATAATCGGTGGAGAACCTCATCCCAGCACCCTGCCCCCTATAAAACGTATGCGGCTTTAGAAGCGGCCAAAGTCGTGGCAGGTCATTCACTCGAAACGGTCAGCGATGTCGTCGACAGGCTAGCTGAGCGCGAGAGTCGCGAGCGTTCGGATATCGCTAAAGAATGGTTAGCGATAACCGGACAAAGTAGTGGTCTTAACTGGAACTACTTTCTCATGCTCGTTGGGATCCCAGGAGTCAAAGCAGACCGGATGGTGATCCGTTTCGTCACCGAAACACTCGGTCGTCCTAAGGAGGTTTCATCGAAGGAAGCCTCGCGGCTGGTTGAAGCAGTCGCGGATGACTTGAACCTCAACTACATCCAGCTCGATCACACCATCTGGCGGTGCCAATCACCAACCCGAGATTACTTGTAACCAATATCAGCCTCTCTCAGGAGACGAAGAGCAGTAATCTGTGGGCAGCCAAGCACAGTGGCCCTGACATGCGAAAACAGGCCACACCGAAATAATTCAGTGTGACCTGTTCATGACGGTTTCGGGAAACCCTGGTCAGCATAGGTTTCCTAACGGGATTCCACCCCTGATTCCATCAAGTTCCATGAAAAATTCCATGAGTTATGGCGCGAGTCTCCGCTCGGCAGGCATAGAGCCTGTCCCCCCTTCATCTTGATTCTGATGGTCACGGGTTGCGGTCAACATGGGGGTGGTGGATGGCCACCGGCCCAAGTTGAGATTAGGATTTAAGGTCCTAGAGTCCCGAGCGTTTATTAGGAGTGAAGTGACGAGAGGTTTTCCCACTTGCTCCTATAAAAAAATTGAAAGGATAGTTAGGAAATACGCTGGTGACCCGCTGCGTTGCAATGGGAGCCACTGTACTTACGAGTCTCCTCTCAATGGCAAGAGATTCACCTTGCCGAAACGTGCCAAGGACTTTAAGACTCACACCGTACGAAAGATCCTGGTTAAGGACCTGGGACTATCAGTGGAACAAGCCATCCAGGAGGTGAGCTAAATGACCAATGGTATCTTCAATGTCGCATTCCGTTGCCATGCGGGTGTTGAGGCCGAGTGGGAAGCCTATGGAATCGATGTCCCCGTATATGGCAGTGGGAAATCTCTGGCTGAAACACGAGTGGATGTGACTTCAGGATTTGCACTTCACTTTGACATTGATCCCGGCATGATTGAACTCAATGAATTTCATGAGCATTGCGTATATCCCGAGACTGATGACTCTGAGGCTGTGTGGGTTAGGACGTACCAGGACTCGGATCCCGACCGAATGTGCAGGCGTCGCGATGTCCGGGACACTATCAAGAATACCCTTCGCGACAAGCCGTCCTACCTAAATACCTTCAGGAACGGGACCGCATCAACGGGTGACATCATCGCTACTGTGTGCTTCGAGGATGACATGTTGATGGATCTTTTAGCTCAGGTCGGAGACACTGACAGGCTCTTCGTATGCGTCCCGTACCACAATGGCCTCTATTGGCAATGTCTCAACACGCCGGAAGCTACCAATCGGCATGTTGCTGAAGAGATAGCGGTACGCGACCTCAATCTCGGTGACGCGGCCACGGTCGGTGACTTCATGGAGGCGACCAACGCTTCCGCGAACAATCCGGGAAGTTATTTGTTGACAGCAGCTTGAGGTGCAGCTCTTGCGCGCGACCCTGAGGCCGATGCTCCGCATTCCAAATTTTTGGATGTGGAGCATCGGCCTTTTAGGCAGCTGATGACCTTATCTGCCGATGATGGGCTTTATTCCGCTTACGTGTCGTGGCGTGCAAACGGAACAGGGTGGCGGGACGGGTTGAAGGGTTGAAACCACGACTCGAATCTCAGGGGTGCCATTCCCATCTCTGGCTCCGGATTATCCTCGATCCCGTCCATCCCGGGGTCGTAGAGCAACCGGAAGTCAAGGTCCTCGAACAGGCAATCCTCCAGCGTCCCCCTCCATCCTGCTTCCAGATATTGAGTCACCTCCTGGAGAGATTCAGACAAGACCTCCGTCTGATCCAGGAGCACATGGAGTGCAAGTTCATGTGCCACCGTCGGACAGTTTCTCCAGCTGTTGGATATGGCTGCGACGAGGTCCACCGTCGCGACAAGGAACTGTCGGGCGAAATGTGAGTCGTATCGGTGGGCAAACCGTTCCGGCAACCAGCGCAGCACCGCCGTATCTTCAGCGATAATCTCGCGGAGGTCAGGATCATCGCTACGTACATCCTGAAGCCGACATACGTCATCAAAGAGGCTATCGATGATCGTTATGCTGGCCTCGGCGAGGAGTCCGCAGGAAAGAGCAAAGCTCAAAACTCGGACTTCCTGTTTGTCGTCTTCAGGGAAGAGGAAACCAATTCCATCCAACATCTCGGCGGACCGTAGAACCTGCTGTACCTCAACAGGAAGTTGTCGGTAGCTGTCTGGGAGAGAATTAGTGCTCATGAGGATCAATAACTGCCTTGCGCTTGAGGAGGGGCTGTTAATTCAGTGACGGCAATATGCGCGATATGGGCTCTTCGGATTCTGGCGGGGTGTCATGCATAAAAAGGGGTGAAGGTGGTTCATGCTTAGAGTGTGAGCAATAAACAAAAAACAACCTTCACCACCTGCGAGCCTACCGCGATTCTTCGGTATTTGGTTAGTTTTAAAAGACATCAACGTCTTGGCCTACCACCGCACCGGTCCATCTCAGGCAATCGAAATTGAGCAGGCCCTTGATGATCCTCGGTGTGAGCAGTGCGGGGATCGTGCGTATATCAAAGACCGCCCGAAGGTGCGTTATATCGACCTACCGGTATTCGGCCGGCCCATGTCATTGCTGTGGCGTAAACACCGGTTGTACTGCCCGAACCCTGACTGCCAGGTAACCACTTGGACTAACCAG
>NZ_FOPJ01000009.1 GCF_900113445.1 Corynebacterium spheniscorum | reverse complement strand
TTGTCTTGGGTACGGAAAGCTAAAAACCGGTTGATCATCGCGGTGGTTTCTTCCCCGAAGCCTTTGATGCGGGCTTTTTTATGCTGTTTTATAAACTCCCGTAACTCTGCTAGGGAGGGGAGGAGTTGGTTGGGGTGGGTGGGGGTGAAGAAGTCCACCAGGAGGTGGTCGAAGTCGGGGAGGAGTTCATCGGGAACATCTTGGAGGTTCCTAAAAATCGCCGCCAAATATTCTAGGTCGAGGTGTCCTAGGTGGAGGAGTTGTTTTTCTAGGTTCGGCAGGATCCACATGACGCCTACGCCTTTGAAGGCTTGTTCTACTTTGTAGGTGGTTTTGCCTAGTCGGGCGGCGAGTCGGGTAATGGAGGTTTCGTAGTTGTCGGTGCCTTTGGGGAGGACCTTTTTTAAGGTGGAGTAGATTTCCTTGTTGATCCGCACAGTCATGTGGCACACGGGATCATCCGGGTGGGTGTTAGCCCAAAAAGGTGTGTCAATCACCTTAAGCTGGGTGCAGGTATCTGCCATGATGATCCCCCGAAAAACTACTAGTAAGTGCGATCTTTTTAATCGCATATCTGTCTTGCTGTGTCCTCCATGTTAATAGCACACACCAGGGTTGTCTAGGGGTGTAACCAAACTATTTTCCACCCCACCCCCACAATTACCCCTGCTACGGTAAACCGGCTGGTGAACACTACTTTCCAGGGCGCTACACATGCTCAATTATGGCGCTAATCAAGCGTCCCACAATGCCTTTCATGCTAATCGAACACCATCTTCCACCTACCCCGCTGAATCGCTACTATCAGCGATAACCCATCCGTGCTCGAAAACCCCCTATGCGTCCAACGCAGCCCCCAGTCCGCGCACCCACTGCCCTATCCCCACGCACGCTTGAGTAGGCATCCCAAGCCTCTTGCAGACAACACAACCCCCGGCCCCGCATCAAGAGCCTCCGAAACACATCCTCAGCAGACAGATCAACTACCCTCCCCCAAGCAGCCCAGGCGTCCCCAGCCACCGCACCCAGTCACCGCACCGAGCCACCGCACCCAGCAACCGCCCTACGCCCACCAGCGACCCACCAGACCCCACAAGACCGCACCCCAGGCCCCACAACGCCGAAGCTACGCTAGCTCTACGATCTCCATATAGTCGTCGCTCCACAGATCCTCGGTACCATCCGGCAGCACAATCACGCGCTCCGGCTCCAAGGCACGCACAGCACCCGGATCGTGCGTCACCAGCACCACCGCACCGGTGTAAGTCCGCAGGGCCTCCAGTACCTGCTCACGCGAGATCGGATCAAGGTTATTCGTCGGCTCATCCAGCAACAGCACATTTGCCCGCGAGCTCACCAGCCCAGCCAAAGCCAAGCGGGTCTTCTCACCACCAGACAAGGTGCCGGCCGGCTGCTCTAACTGATCACCACTGAACATGAAGGCACCTAAGAGGCCACGTAGGTCCTGCTCACCAGCATCGGGGCAAGCCTCCAGCGTGTTCTCCCATACCGACTTATCAGGATCAATCGTGTCGTGTTCCTGCGCGAAGTAACCGATCTTCAAGCCATGGCCACTGACAATGCCGCCCTCGCCATCGGTTCGTTCCACACCGGCGAGCAACTTCAATAACGTGGTTTTACCCGCACCGTTAAAACCCAAGACCACCACGCGCGAACCCTTATCAATCGCTAGGTCCACACCTGCAAATACTTCCAAGGAGCCATACATTTTCGTCAGCCCCTTGGCATTCAACGGAGTCTTGCCGCAGGGAGCCGGTTCTGGGAAGGTAATATGCGCCACACGGTCCGATTGACGCACCTCGTCCAAGTTTCCCAGCATGCGTTCGGCACGTGCCGCCATCTGTTTCGCGGCCTTAGCCTTGGTTGCTTTCGCACCCAACTTGTCGGCTTGGGTTTTCAGCGCACTGGCTTTCTTCTCGGCGTTAGCGCGCTCGCGGCGACGCCGAGCCTCATCCGTAGCACGTGCATCCACGTACTTGTCATAGCCCATGTTGTACACATCAGCTTCGGCGCGCACCGCATCCAAGAACCAGATCTTGTTGCACACGGCTTTAAGCAATTCCACGTCGTGTGAGATCATAATGAGCCCGCCATCGTGCTTCGCCAAGAAGCCTCGCAGCCACGTAATTGAGTCCGCATCCAAGTGGTTCGTCGGCTCATCCAGTAGCAGGGTCGTCTTGGACTTCCCGGAACCATTAGTGGCGGCAAAAAGAATCTGGGCCAACTCCACGCGGCGACGCTGACCACCAGACAGAGTCTTTAAGGGCTGATCTAAGATCCGTGCCGGAAGGCCCAGGTTATCGCAGATCTGGGCGCATTCTGCGTCAGCTTCATAGCCACCTAATTGGTGGTAGCGCTCTTCTAAGCGCGAGTATTTCCGAATCGCCGCATCCCTGCGGTTGTCATCGCTTTCCATGATCTCCTGTTGGCGTTCCATGGAGGTGCGAATCTGATCCAACCCGCGAGCAGATAACACACGGTCACGAGCAGTGATGTCGATATTGCCTTCGCGGGAATCCTGCGGCAGGTACCCCATCTCACCGCTGCGGATTACGGTGCCACCATAGGGTTCGGTCTCACCGGACAAAATCCGCATCGTGGTGGTTTTCCCGGCCCCATTTCGGCCGACCAAACCGATGCGGTCACCGGGTTGCACCCTTAGGTGCTGCCCGGGGGCAGTAAGCAGAGTTCGGGCGCCGACGCGGACCTCAAGATCATTGGTGACAATCACGCCGGCAAAGTCTATCAGCGTAACCTCTTATTCCATGAGCCGCTCTCCCCGACGCCACGCTCGCCTGACCAACAAGCAAAGGCCGAAACAAAGCTCGAAGATCATCCATGTCCTCGGGTTGGGCCCTGCCGGTCGACTTTTCGCTTATCGAGCTCAACAGCGCGGCTTCCAGGTCCATGGCTGGGATCCCACGGGAGGTTCCACACCCAGCACCATGGGATGTTGGCGCGAACAATTGCCGGACTGGTTTCCGCCAGAACTGATCAGCTCATGCACCCGTCCATGGCTCATTAATAGTCAAGGCCGCAGGCGCCAACTCAACCGTGAGTACGTGATGCTCTCCCCTAAGCTGCGTAACTTCGGAGCCTTCCCCACTACCCGCACCGCTACCTGCCCCAGCGAACTCTCCGCAGCCGACACCCTCATTATCGATACCCGCCCACCACAGCACCCGCTTCCGGTCCGCCAGGTCGCCAGCGGCATCATCCTCCCCGAGGATGCACTCCCGCCACAGGAACGCTTCGCAGTACTCATGGACTTTCGCCCCATCCCTGGCCCGACTCCCACCTTCCATTACCGTATTCCTCTCGGGGACGGCACCTGGCTACTCGAAGAAACTATCCTCGCCATCCCCGAGCCACTCCCTATAGACCTCCACCAGCAGCTCACCGACATGCTGCACACCCGCCTGCAGCGCCTAGGAATCGACTCCGCCAAAGCTATTGCTACGGACCAAGTGAACTTCCCCCTCGGGCCCACCCACATCCCCACCGATCCCCCCGGCACCCTCAGCTTCGGTGCCCGCGGTGGCTACCTGCACCCAGCCACGGGATACAGCATCGGCATGTCCCTCGCCGCCATCGACCGCACCCTCGACGCCACCCCGCAAAACGTACATCTCAAGCTCCTGCACTTCCTACGCCGCTGCGGGCTTGATGTGCTTCTTTCTCTTAACCCCACCCCTTTCCGGGTATTCTTCGACACCTTCTTCGATCTACCCGAACGCCATATTTTCGGCTATCTGCACGGCAATGTAGCCGCCACAACCGCCAGTATGCTGCGGTTTATCACCAAACTTGCGGCTCAACCCCGCAACCGCATAAAACGTGAAATTCTCTACACCACGCTTTCTTTAGGCGCCTATTCCCCGTGCACATAACCCCTCAGCGCTACCATATTCCGGTCAACATACATACCCCAAACCTCAGCTTTACCTTTCGCGCGCGTCGCATCACCCAGTTCAGCCCAAACTTCCCATGCGCGGCGTCCTCTAGGTGTCCTCAAGCCCGCAGGCCACCCAAGCCCGCAGGCCACCCAAGCCCGCAGCGCACCCGGACTAAAAACACACGCAGAAAGACCCCCGGTGTCTACCCCAAACAACACTCCCCACAACGCCCTAAACAACGCAACAACAACCACAGCAACTAAAGAACAACCCCAACTCCGCCGCAGCCTCCACGCCCGCCACCTCAATATGATCGCCATCGGCGGCGCAATCGGCACCGGCCTCTTCGTGGCCTCCGGCGCCACCATTTCCCAAGCCGGCCCCGGCGGCGCCCTCCTCGCCTACGCCCTCATCGGCATTATGGTCTGGTTGGTCATGCAATCCCTCGGCGAAATGGCCGCCTACCTCCCCGTCGCCGGCTCCTTCCAGGAATACGGCACCCGCTTCGTCTCCCCCTCCTTTGGCTTCGCCATGGGCTGGAATTATTGGTTCAACTGGGCCATCACCGTCGCCGCCGAACTCGTGGCCGCCGCCCTGGTCATGAAGTACTGGCTCCCCGGCGTGCCTTCAATCGTCTGGTCGGCACTCTTCCTCGCCCTCCTCTTTGGTCTCAACGCGCTGAGCTCCCGCGCCTATGGCGAAGGCGAATTCTGGTTCGCCGCCATCAAGGTCACCACCGTGCTGGTCTTCCTGGTCATCGGCATCGCTATGATCTTCGGCATCATGGGCGGCCAGTCCCCCGGCTTCGAGAATTGGACCAAGGGCGACGCCCCCTTCGTCAATGGCACCTCTGGTCTCTTCATGGTCTTCATCGCCGCCTCCTACGCCTTCCAGGGCACCGAGCTCGTCGGTGTCGCCGCCGGCGAAGCCGAGAACCCCGAGAAAACCATCCCCCGCGCCATCCGCACCATCTTCTGGCGCATCATGCTCTTCTACATCGGTGCCATCGCCGTCATCGGCTTCCTCATTTCCTACACCGACCCGAACCTGCTCAACGCCTCGGAAACCAATATCGCCATCTCGCCTTTCACCTTGGTTTTCCACCGCGCCGGCATCGCCTCCGCCGCCGCGATCATGAATGCCGTCATCCTCACCTCGGTGCTCTCCGCCGGCAACTCTGGTCTCTTCGCCTCCACCCGCATGCTCTTCGCGCTCGCCCGCCAAGGCCACGCCCCACGATTCTTCGGCAAGCTATCGAGTCACCACGTCCCCATGCGAGCCCTGGTCGCCACCACCTGCATCGGCATGTTCGGCTTCATCACCTCCCTCGTGGGAGATGGCGCCGCCTATGAATTCCTCCTCACGCTCTCCGCGCTCGCCGGCTTCATCACCTGGATGGGCATCTCTTGGAGCCACTACCGTTTCCGCAAAGCCCTCGCCGCCCAAGGCGTCTCGCTCGATTCCCTGCCCTACCGCTCCAGCTTCTTCCCCGCCGGCGCGGTCATCGCCCTCGTGCTCTGCGTCGTCGTGGTCATCGGTCAAGCCTATGAGCCGGTCACTTCCGGTGAAGGACTCTTCTCCGTCCTCGCCCCCTACCTGGGCATTCCCTGCTTCTTCGCGCTCTGGTTCGGCCACAAACTCAAAACTGGTTCCCGGACTATTGACCCCGCCGAGGCCGATCTGTCCCGCGATATGGCTCGCCTCAAAGATATTTAACTAAAAAAGCACGCCTCCCGAGATCCGGTGCCTGGGGGTTCCAGGCATTGATCACGCGGAGGCGTGCGTGCAGCTTTGCCGCACCTGCTTCGTTTTATACCGAGAATCCGAGAGCTCGAAGCTGCTCGCGCCCATCTTCAGTAATCATGTGCGGCCCCCATGGCGGATTCCACACCCAATTGATGCGTAAGGAACTCGCCGTTCCGCTTCCCACCACAGCCATTTCAGCTTGCTCTTCCAGCACATCGGTCAGTGGGCAAGCCGGAGAAGTCAGGGTCATATTCACAACCGCATCCTTCTCATTTTCAATCCACACGTCGTAGACCAAGCCTAGGTCCACCACATTGATGCCTAGTTCTGGGTCAATCACATCGTGCATATATTCCCGCACATCAAATGCGAGGGATTCTTGCTCAGGGGTTTGTTCGGGACGATCCGGTACTTTGCCGAAGTTCGAGGAGCTATTCTCAGACATCTTGGCCTTTCTTCTCTAGGGCGTCCGCGGTGGCCGCCTGGAATGCTTTCCAGCCTAGAAGAGCACACTTGACTCGTGCCGGGAATTTCGCCACCCCGCTAAAAGCAGCACCATCACCAATGATCTCTTCATCACCTGGTTTGGTGCCGCGCGAGGTAATCATCTCCTCGAAGTTTTCCAACTTCTTCATCGCCTCATCCAGTGGCAGACCAATAATCTCTTCTGCCATCACCGAGGTCGAGGCCTGGGAGATGGAACACCCTTCAGCGTCATAGGAGACATCTTCCACGGTGCGGCCATCTTCAGAAAGGCGGACGCGCAGCGTTAATTCATCCCCGCAGCTGGGGTTAACGTGGTGTACTTCAGCTTCATAGGGGTCACGCAGCCCCGCATAGCGCGGGTTCTTATAGTGATCCAGGATCACTTCCTGGTACATGGACTCCAGGCTCATCAGCTCACCCCAAAAAAGGTTTTAGCCGCTTCAATCGCATCAATCAGTCGATCGACTTCTTCACGGGTGTTGTACAGGTAAAAGGATGCTCGCGCGGTGGATTGCGCAGACATCGAGCGATGCACTGGCCACGCACAGTGGTGGCCAACACGAATACAGACACCATGGGAGTCTAGGACCTGCCCCAAGTCATGCGGGTGAATACCATCCACCACGAAACTAATCGCCGCCCCACGGTTCACCGCTTCCGTGGGCCCCACAATCCGCAGGCCACCCACAGCCTTCATCTTTTCCAAGGCATAGGCGGTCAACTCATGCTCATGTGCCGCAATCGCATCCATCCCAATGGATTCCAAGAACTTCACCGCGGCACCCAAACCAACCACCTGGCTAGTCATCTGAGTGCCGGCCTCAAAGCGCTGCGGCGGTGCGGCGAAGGTGGTGTTTTCCATAGTCACCACTTCAATCATGGAACCACCAGTAATAAACGGTGGCAGCGCGCGCAATAACTCATAGCGTCCGTAGAGGGCGCCAACTCCGGTGGGCCCGCACATCTTATGCGCAGAAAAGGCAGCGAAGTCCACTCCCAGCGCATGGAAATCCACCGGCATATGCGGTACCGATTGGCAGGCATCCAAGACCGTCAAGGCCCCCACCGCACGGGCGCGCTTCGCCATCTCTGCCACATCAGTCACAGCGCCAGTCACATTCGATTGGTGCGTGAACGCCAGGACCTTGACGCTGTCATCCAGCTCCAAGGAATCCATATCCACGCGTCCATCCTCAGTGGCCTTAAACCACTTCAAGGTGGCGCCAGTACGTCGGCACAGCTCCTGCCAAGGCACCAGGTTGGCATGATGTTCCAGCTCGGTGACAACCACAGTGTCACCTTCACCAACCTGCCACTTCCCAGCGCGATCATCACCTAGGACATAAGCAACCAGGTTCAGCGCTTCGGTGGCGTTCTTGGTGAAGCTCAGCTCATCAACATCCGCGCCAACGAATGCGGCAATATCCTCCCGAGCCTGCTCATAAGCATCAGTGGCTTCTTCCGCCAGCTCATAAGCACCGCGATGCACCGGGGCGAAGGTATTCAGAACGAAGTTCTCCTCAGCCCGCCAGACTTTTTCGGGGCGCTGTGAAGTCGCACCGGAGTCCAGGTACACCAGGTCCTGGCCATCGCGCACCTTCCGCGAGAGAATCGGGAACTCTGCGCGGATGGCGGCGACATCGTAGCTGGGAGTAGACATCACAGGAATTGGTCGTAGCCGTCAGCTTCGAGCTTGTCAGCGAGCTCCGGGCCACCGGTGGTGACGATCTTGCCATCAGCGAAGACGTGCACCTTATCGGGGCGGACATAGTTCAAAATGCGCTTGTAGTGCGTAATCATCAGCACACCACCATTGGTCTCAGCCTGGTAGTTGTTGATGCCTTCACTGACAATACGCAGCGCGTCAACGTCCAAACCGGAGTCAGTTTCATCCATGATGGCGAACTTGGGGCGCAGCAGGTCCAGCTGCAGCACCTCATGGCGCTTCTTCTCGCCACCGGAGAAACCTTCATTCACGGAACGCTCGGAGAAGGAAGCATCAATGTGCAGACGTTCGCGGGCTCCGCGGACTTCCTTGACCCATTCGCGCAGCTTCGGGGCTTCCCCGCGCACCGCGGTAGCAGCAGAACGCAGGAAGTTAGACATGGAGACACCCGGGATTTCCGTCGGGTACTGCATGGCCAGGAAGAGACCAGCGCGGGCGCGTTCATCAACTTCCATCTCCAAAATATTTTCGCCATCGAGCAGGACTTCGCCTTCGGTGACTTCATAACGCGGGTGCCCACCCAGGGTGTAGGCCAAGGTGGACTTGCCGGAACCATTGGGTCCCATAATGGCGTGGATTTCCCCGGAATTGAGGGTCAGGTTCACGCCCTTGAGGATCGGCTTGGGTTCGGTGTTGCCATCAGAGGGCACCACCTGGGCGTGCAGGTTCTTGATTTCTAAAGTGCTCATGAGCAGGGTTCTTTCAGTTGGGTGATGAAAACAGTGCTTAGATACCGACGGTTTCTAGCTCGCGGGCCACTCGGGACTCGAGTTCCTCGCGCAGCGATTCCACCGGTAGCTTATTGATGACCTCGGAGAAAAATCCGCGCACAATCAGGCGGCGGGCTTCCTTCTCCGGGATACCGCGGGCCATGAGGTAGAAGAGGTGCTCATCATCGAAACGGCCGACGGTGGCGGCGTGGCCGGCACCAACAATTTCACCGGTTTCGATTTCCAGGTTCGGCACCGCATCAGCGCGGGCACCTTCGGAAAGCACCAGGTTGCGGTTCACCTCATAGGTGTCAGTGCCTTGAGCATTAGCGCGAATCAGCACATCACCCACCCAGGCGGTGCGGGTATCCGGCAGCTTGGAGTCCTTATCGGCCTGCAGGGCACCCTTGTACATGACATTGGAGCGGCAATTCGGTACCGCGTGGTCCACCAACAAGCGCTGCTCGAAGTATTGGCCATCATCAGCAAAGTAGACGCCCAATAGTTCTGCGTCAGCACCTGGAGCGGTAAACACTACCCGGGGAATCAAGCGCACAGTGTTGCCACCGAATACGGCGGCGGTTTGGCGCAGCACCGCATCACGGCCGAGCTCAGCCCACTGGTTAGAAAGATGCACGGCATCGTCGTCCCAGTTGGCATCAGTGATCAGCGTCAGGCGGGCATTATCGCCCACCTTCACCTCAACATTGTCGGCGTGCGTGCCAGAACCGGTGTAGTGCAGCAGCACAGTGGCATCAGCGCCGGCTTCTACGTCGATGTGGATGGCACCAAAGCTGGTCACATCCAAGCCCTTGCCCTTGACCTGCACGACAATGGCCTCTTCGGCCACGCAGTTCTTGGGCACGGTGATCACTGCGGCCTCTTCCATGGAGGTCCAGGCCTGAGCGCCCACGCGGTCCACCGGGGCACCAGCAGATCCTAGGCGCGGATCGCTTGCCGGCACGATCTCAGAGGTCACGCCTTCTGGCACCGTGATCTCAATATCTTGAGTGGTGGCCGGGGCGAAGCTGCCATCATGCAGGCCACGCAGGCGACGCAGCGAAACGAAGCGCCACACTTCATCACGGCCGCGCGGGACATCAAATTCATTGACATCACCGGAGGTAAAGATATCGCCCTTGTTGTTATGCGGCGTGGCGTTTTTAACGAGTTCGGCCATTTAGCCCACCGATCCTTCCATCTGCAATTCGATGAGCCGGTTGAGCTCAAGGGCATATTCCATCGGCAATTCCTTGGCGATCGGCTCAACGAAGCCACGCACAATCATGGCCATAGCTTCATCTTCAGCGATACCGCGGCTCATCAAGTAGAAGAGTTGTTCCTCAGATACCTGCGACACCGTGGCCTCGTGGCCTAAGGACACGTGGTCATTCCGGATGTCGTTATAGGGGTAGGTATCCGAGCGCGAAATATTGTCCACCAGCAGCGCATCGCACTCCACATTGGAGGTGCAGTGGTGCGAGCTAGCGGTGACCTGCACCAGGCCACGATAAGCTGCGCGGCCACCGGAACGAGCCACCGACTTGGAAACAATATTGGAGGAGGTGTGCGGGGCCATGTGCACCATCTTGGCGCCGGTGTCCTGGTATTGGCCTTCACCAGCGAAAGCCACCGAGAGCACCTCGCCACGGGCATAAGGACCGGTCATCCACACGGCCGGATACTTCATGGTCACCTTGGAGCCGATATTGCCATCGACCCATTCCATGGTGGCGCCCTCTTCGCAGCGGGTGCGCTTGGTGACCAGGTTATAAACGTTATTCGACCAGTTTTGGATGGTGGTGTAGCGGCAGCGGCCGCCCTTCTTCACAATAATTTCGACAACTGCGGAGTGCAGCGAGTCAGATTTATAGATCGGCGCAGTGCAACCTTCCACATAGTGAACATAAGCGTCCTCATCCACGATGATGAGGGTGCGCTCAAACTGCCCCATGTTTTCGGTATTAATGCGGAAATAAGCCTGCAGCGGAATATCCACATGCACGCCCTTGGGGACGTACACGAAGGAACCGCCGGACCACACTGCGGAGTTCAGTGCCGAGAACTTATTATCGCCAGCCGGGATAACGGTGCCGAAGTATTCCTTAAAGAGCTCCGGGCATTCCTTCAGCGCGGTATCGGTATCTAAGAAGATCACGCCCTGGCTTTCCAGGTCCTCGCGGATCTGGTGGTACACAACTTCGGACTCATATTGTGCGGCCACACCAGCAACCAGGCGCTGCTTTTCAGCCTCCGGGATGCCTAGCTTGTCGTAGGTATTGCGAATATCTTCGGGCAATTCCTCCCAGCTGGTGGCTTGTTCCTCGGTGGAACGCACGAAGTATTTAATATTGTCGAAATCGATGCCGGAGAGATCAGCACCCCAGGTGGGCAAGGGTTTCTTCTCAAAGATCTCGAGGGCCTTGAGGCGTTGCTCAAGCATCCACTCGGGTTCATCTTTCTTGGCGGAAATATCCCGCACAACATCTGCGTCCAAGCCGCGCCTGGCTGCCGCACCGGCGGCGTCAGAGTCATGCCAGCCATAGTTATAAGGCCCGATTGAGGAGATAATCTCCTCATCACTTTGCGGGTTGGCCGCAGGGGCGGGGGCGGGACTAACTGGGTTGTTCTGCATCGCCTGGGTCAAGATCCGCTCCTTTCTGAAGGAGAGTGGTGAATGGGTGTCAGTGGAATATTGGTTGTGCACACGCCATGGCCTTCCACAATGGTCGCCAGCGCCTGCACATGTCGTCCGAGTGCCTCGGCAATAAATTCGCGTTCGGCTTCGCAAATTTCCGGGAACTCCGCGGCAACATGCGAAATCGGACAGTGGTGTTGGCACAACTGAATGCCGTGGCCAACATGGCTCACCGTGGTGGCATAACCGTGTTGACCGAGTTGTTCCGCTAAGGCCCGGGCTGTGGCCTCCACCGCATCAGGATCCGTGGCATCAATATCTTCAGCGATATCGCCCAAGATTTCCCTAATGCGGCGGCGAGCGAAGGTCCTCACTGCCTCGTCCCCTCCAGCTTCCCGGAGAGAACTCAGCGCCAAGGCGGCGAGGTTGTCGTAGTCGTGACCAAAGCGATTCCGGCCCGCGTCAGTGAGCCGAAAAGCTTTCGCGGGGCGACCACGCGAGCCGCGGTGGCGGTGGGTAACCACTTCCGCTAGCCCGTCGTCGACGAGAATGTCCAGGTGGCGTCTCACGCCGGCGGCGGAAAGCCCCAGCCCGGCACCTAGGTCGGAGGCGGTAAGCGGACCATCGTGAAGCAAACGCAGCATAATTTCCTGCCGCGTATTCCCAAAGGTATCCATACCGCACACCTCCCTTCATGCTTAATGGCCGAAGACATCCACCTTTTGATAGCGAGGACGTCGCCGGCCTTGTGGGCTTTAGACAACAACAGTGTGCTCTAATTCTGTCGCGCTGTCCAACACTACCGCTTTCGCCCCCATTTATTGACACTCGCTAGGCCCAAGAAAAAGGAAATGTGGCAGGCGTCATACTCGCAGGCCATGGCGGCGAAGCAAGCCACGTAGAATAGCGCTCGTGACTCGCCGCCTTCCCCTGCCCCAGATCGGGACCGCAGGTTCTCGCTCCGCTGCACTGCACAGCGAATCACCACTCATTGGTGCCATCTCCGGGCTGCACACCTCCCCCACCATCCGGCTTTCCGCCCAAGAACTCACACGCTTTGCCATCCTGCGTTGGCTCGGCACCCTCGGCTGCCTGCTCTTAAGCTTCGGTGCCCTCGGTGCCGGCGCCCTCCCGGTGGTCGATAACCCCTGGAATAGCTTCCCCGGCGGTTCACTACTCTCCCGAATGCTCCAAACCTCCTCCATGATGGTGCTCATCGGGGTGGGATTAGTGGTCGTCGCCTGGGCACTCATGGGCCCCTTCGTCGCCATTATCCCGCGCGCCCGCGCCAGCGTTGACCTCGGCATGCTGCGGCGCACCTATATCGCCTGGGTGCTCCCCATCATTCTCACCGCCCCGCTTTTCACTCAAGATATTTACTCCTACCTCGCCCAAGGCTCCATCGTCGCCCACGGCTTAGACCCCTATTCCGCCGGCCCCGTCGATCTCCTCGGCCCCGATAATCACCTCGCACGCTCGGTCCCCTTCATCTGGTCACACTCCCCCTCCCCCTATGGTCCCGTCGCCATGTGGCTCGCGGCGCTCATCTCGCGCGTCACCGCCGATTCCATCCTCCTCGGCGTCATCGCCCACCGCATCCTCAGCGTCATCGGCATCGCCGCTGCCGGCTGGGGCGTCGTCGTCCTCGCCCGCCGCTGCCACGTCAACCCCGCCTCCGCACTCTGGCTCGGCATCCTCAATCCGCTCACCATCATGCACCTCATCGGCGGCATCCATAATGAAGCCATTTTATTAGGCCTCATGTTGCCCGGCCTGGAGTTAGGTTTCCGCGCGGTAGATAAATGGTCACTTGCTTCCCCCGAGATCGAGGGCTCCGGCATGCTGCGCCTTCAGGCCGCAGGTTTATGGGTTTGCTGCACCTTCTTAATTGCCGGCGCGGGAATGGTGAAAGTAACCGGGTTCATTGCCCTCGGATTCGTCGGCATGGCCGTCGCCCGGCTCATGGCCCAACGCCTCCCCGGGCCGGCCGCCGTGATTCTCTCTGCCCTTGCCCATGCCCTCATGCTGGTCCTGGCTGTGGTGCTGGTTACCTGGCTCACCGGCATTGGCCTGGGTTGGATCACCGGCCAAGGCGGCGCAGTCAGTGTGCGTTCCTGGTTATCACTGAGTACCGCCACCGGGGTTATCGCCGGCTGGTTCGGCATGATCCTTGGACTTGGAGACCACACCGAAGCCATCCTCTACTTCACCCGCGGAGCCGGGGTTGCTGTTGCCGGGGCCTTCATCATCCGCATGCTGCTAGCCACCTTCCGCGGGGTGATCCACCCCGTTGGTGCCTACGGTGTCGGCACCTTCATCCTCGTCATCCTCTTCCCCGTGGTGCAACCCTGGTACATGCTCTGGGCCATCGTCCCGCTCGCCGCCTGGGCCAACCGAATGTTTTTCCGCACCGCAGTAGTCGCCTACTCCGCGGTCTTCAGCTTCCTCGTTCTCCCCCGTGGCCTGGGCTTACCCCCGCTTACCGTCTTTACTATCTACAGCGGTTTCGTCATCGCCAGCGCCATTATTTTGGCGAGTTTGTGGTGGATGTTGAAACGTCGCGGAATCATTGGCCTACACTGAGTCGCTGTGACTGCTGTTTCTTCGCCCCGCACCCCAGACGCCCCGCCGGCCATCGAGCTGCGCGGCGTCCACAAGCGCTATGGCACAACAACTGCAGTCGATGACCTTAACCTCAGCGTTCCTACCGGTGGCGTCTTCGCACTCCTTGGCCCCAACGGTGCCGGCAAAACCACCACCATTGAAATCTGCGAGGGCTTCATTAAAGCCGATCGCGGTGAGACCCGCGTCCTCGGTTTAAACCCCCGCACCCAAACCGAGGAGCTGCGCCCTCGCATCGGCGTGATGCTCCAAGGCGGCGGCGGCTACTCCGGCATCCAAGTCCGCGAGCTGCTCACCTTAACCGCCGGCTATAACGCGTACCCCCTGGACCCAGAGTGGCTATTGGAGACCCTGGGGCTGAGCAATGTCGCCAAAACCCCTTATCGCCGTCTTTCCGGTGGCCAACAACAACGCCTCTCCTTAGCCTTAGCGCTGGTGGGCCGCCCCGAATTGATCTTCCTGGATGAACCCACCGCCGGCATGGACGCCCAATCACGGCTCATGGTCTGGGACCTCATCCGCGCCCTCAAACGCGATGGCGTCACCGTGGTGCTCACCACGCACCTCATGGATGAGGTCGAAGCCCTCGCGGACCGCGTGGCCATTATCGACCACGGCCAATTAGTTGCCGAAGGCACCCCAGCAGAGGTCACCGCGCTTGCCGGCCAAAGCTCCAGGGAATTATGCATCGAGTTCACCACTCCGATTAATGGGCCACAGTTCAGTGCCGAAGTTAATGAGAAGGTGAGCATCGCTGAGGATGGCTTGAGCTTGCGCATTACTCACGCCACCCCGGAGTTAATTGCGGCAGCCGCCCAAGCTGCTGCCAAGCAAAATGTGCTGATCAGCTCCCTGCATACCGGCAGGCACAATCTAGAAGCCGCTTTCTTGGATATCACCGGCCGAAACCTGCGCAGCTAAAGGAAAAGATATTGAGCACCTTCGCACCTGGAACCTTCAGCCCGCAGCCTTCCCGCGCACCCCGCGGGAAGATGATGGCCGCCCAAGGCCGCATCGAAACCCTGCTTTTCCTCCGTCACGGCGAACAGCAACTCCTCAGTCTGGTCATCCCCGTGGTGATGCTGGTGGTGCTTGGCCGCCTCAATGTCACCGCCATCGATGAAGTCGTACCCGTCATGCTCGCCATTGCGGCCATGAGTTCTGGCTTTACCGGTCAGGCTATCGCGGTGGCCTTTGATCGCCGCTATGGGGCGCTCAAACGCACTGGTGCTTCCGGGGTGCCCGCCGGGGTGATTATCGCCGGCAAGATCATTGCGGTGCTCATGATGGCGCTTATCCAATTGGTGGTCATCACCATCGTGGCCATGCTCTTGGGCTGGCGCCCAGAGATCATGCAGTTGATCGTGGCACTACCGGTGCTGCTCCTTGGGGTGGGTGCTTTTACCTCCATGGGCTTACTCATGGGCGGAAGCCTGAGCGCCGAATTAGTGCTCGGATTAGCCAACCTGATTTGGGTGGTGCTCTCCGCGGTGGTGGGTGTGGTGCTCCTCCAAGGTGATCTTGCTCATGCCACCTGGTCCGCGATTGTGCCCTCTGTGGCGCTAGCAAGTGGCATTGCGGATTCCTTTGAAGGTGGAGTGCCGCTGCTGCAATGCGGGATCCTGGTGCTGTGGTGGGTGGCTGCCGCGCTGGCCGCCAAACGTTGGTTCCGCTTCGCGGGTTAGGTTGAGCTTCCCACCAGTTCGCAGGGCTCATGGTTAAACTGAGCAACGTGAACACCACAACTGTCGATTCCCCCTCCACGCGCTTTACCCTAAGAACCCAACGGGTACTGGCGATGCTGCTGCTCATTGCCCAAGGCGGCATTACCGTCACCGGCTCTATTGTCCGCGTGACCGGTTCCGGCCTGGGCTGTGAAACCTGGCCCAATTGCCACGAAGGATCCCTGGTACCGGTCGCTGGTGCTGCCCCCGCCATGCAACAAGCCATCGAGTTCGGCAACCGCCTGCTCACCTTCGTGTTGGTCGCTGTGGCAGCGGCGGTCTTAGTGGCCATGTACAAGGCACATCGTCGCACTGAGCTCAAGGCCTACGCCTGGGCCTCGGTGGCCGGCATTGTGGTCCAAGCCGTGATCGGTGGTATCTCGGTGCACCTGGACCTGCGCTGGTGGGCGGTGGCTTTGCACTTCCTGCCCTCCATGGTGCTGGTGTGGATCGCTGCCCTGCTCTATATTCGCCTCAGCCAACCCGATGATGCCCCACGAGTACGGATGTTCAGCCCCATTATCCGGGTGCTTACGGTCATCGCTGCGCTGATGCTGACGGTGGTGCTTTCGACAGGCACCATGACTACTGGCGCGGGCGTGCACTCTGGTGACTCCGGGGTGGGCATGGAAGGCCGCTTGGAGGTAGATATTGCGCTGATGGCGCATATCCACGCCTATTGCATGTATGCCTACCTGGCCCTCACGGTGATCATTATGTTGCTGCTCATCCGCAATGAGGGCCCACGTGATGCCCGCCGTTGCGGCTGGGTACTGGTGGCCATGTTGGTGATCCAGGCTGGTATTGGTATTGCGCAATACCGCTTGGGTGTGCCGCGCTGGACGGTGCCGATCCACATTGGCATGTCCTCGGTGGTGGTGGCCTTTAGTGCCTTCCTTTACTCCTATGGGGTAAAGCGAGTGCCCGGCTATGACCCGGAATTGGTGAAGAACTAAAATAATAACGTCCGGTTCCCGTACCCTGGGGTGTATGAAAGCGATCTACATCTCAGAAACCGGTGGACCGGACGTTTTGCACTATCGCGAAGATGTTGAGGCCCCGAGCTCACAGGATCCCGATGACATCCTGGTGCACGTCGAGGTAGCCGGCGTCAACTACATCGATACCTACTATCGCGAAGGTATCTACCACGAAACCCTCCCCTTCATTCCCGGCCAAGAAGGTACCGGGCGGGTCCTTAAGGACCCCAAGGGGGAGATTGCAGAAGGCACCCTGGTGGCCTGGTGCTCGGCACTGGGATCCTATGCGGAGCAAGTGATTGTCCCACGGGATCGCCTGGTGGCAGTACCGGAGGGGGTGCACCCGCATGTGGCGGCCAGCATGCTGCTGCAGGGTATTACTGCGCACTACCTCACCGATGGGGTGGCGGAGCTTAAAGAGGGGGATTCCTGTGTGATCACCGCCGGTGCTGGTGGTGTGGGCCTATTGGCCACCCAGATGGCCGCTGCGCGCGGTGCGCGGGTGTATACGGTAGTTAGCTCCGATGAGAAGGAAGAACTCTCCTACGCTGCTGGAGCTACCGAGGTGTTCCGCTATAGCGAGAACCTGGCGGAAACGATTCGTCGCCGTAATGGGGGGTATGGCGTGGATGTGGTGTACGACGGCGTGGGTAAGGACACCTTCCAAGAATCATTGGAAGTGGTACGTCCCCGCGGCATTGTGTGCCTGTTTGGTGCGGCATCTGGTCCGGTCCCACCGGTGGATCCCCAAGTGTTAAATACGCATGGCTCCATCTTCCTCACGCGGCCCTCGATTGGGGCTTATACGGCTGGGGAAGGTGAATTCCGCATGCGGGCGCAGGCGGTGACGCAGATGCTGGTGGACGGCAAGCTGAATATTCGGATTGGTGGGGTGTATCCCTTGGCTGATGCGGCGCAGGCGCACCGTGATCTGCAGGAGCGCAAGACCACCGGATCTTTGGTGCTGGAGGTTTAGAAGAAGGTCGTGGTCCAGCCGAGCATGCGGCCAATGGTTTCCCAACCGATAATGGCATCGACGCTTAAGGCCACGAACACCAGCGCAAGGTAGTTATTCGAGAGAATAAAGAGCTTCAGCGGCTTCACATTCCCGCCGGCGGCAACGCCGCGGTGCAGGAGAATCGCCATGATGAGGAACCAGATGCCACCAATGATGGCGCCTGCGGCATAGATCCAACCGGCGGCGGGAATCAGCAGCACGGTAGTAATCACGGTGGCCACGGTGTACCACACGATTTGGCGGGTCACCTGGACTGGTTTGCGGACCACCGGGAGCATGGGCACACCGGCGCGTTCATAATCCTCGCGGTACTTCATGGCCAGCGCCCAGGTATGTGGCGGGGTCCAGAAGAAAATGATGAGGAAAAGAACAATGGCTTGCCACCATTGAGCGGGGGTACCGGGCGGGGCGTTATCGACCATGACGGCCCAGCCCACCATCACCGGCATACAGCCAGCGGCACCGCCCCACACGATATTCATGTGGGTGCGGCGTTTGAGCCACTTCGTGTAGACGAAGATATAAAACGCGATGGTGATCATCACGAAGATGGCGGCGGTCAAAGAATGACACAGCAGCCATAGCCACAGGAAACTAAGAATGGTCATCGCCCACGCGAAGATCGTGGCATCGCGATTGGAGACGGTGTGGCGGACCAGCGGGCGGGCACGGGTGCGGCCCATGCGCTGGTCAATATCGGAATCGGCCACCATGTTGAAGGTATTGGCGGCAGCGGCGCCCATCCAGCCGCCGATCAGGGTGGACAAGATGAGCAGGATGTTATTGGATCCACGGTCAGCCTGGAGCATCGCCGGAATGGTAGCGACGAGGAGGAGCTCGATGACCCGCGGCTTCGTGAGCGCGATATAGGCCTTGATCTTCTCCAACAGAAATGTCCTCCAGATTTGGGTTGTGGTACGAATGCCCATTAGTCGGAAAGGCGGTCGGAATAGTTCCCGCCACCTTAATCCTTCGGGGGTAGGCGACTGAATCATGTTAAACCCCCAGCACTATTTGGGTGTGCATTGGGGGTCTATTCATACTACTCGCGTTGACCAGAAATACGTGAGGCATGCCGCACCCCGCGGGGCTAAATTTTCGGGGCACGGGAGGATGCTCTCGGATAAAGCAGCCCTGAGCAAAAGACACTAAGGTTGAAACCTGGAAGAAAACTTATCCATCAATCCTTTTTAGGGAGCACCACTGTGGCATTGTCACCTGAACTTTCGTCCCTCACCGAGCGCCGCTACCCCACTGACGGCTGGTCTGAGCTGGACACCAAGGCCATCGACACCACCCGTCTGCTAGCGGCAGATGCGGTGCAAAAGTGTGGTTCCGGACACCCCGGCACCGCGATGAGCCTGGCTCCCCTGGCGTACACCTTGTACCAAAAGGTGCTGCGTCATGATCCCAAGGACACCGAGTGGGCTGGTCGTGACCGATTTGTGCTGTCCTGTGGGCACTCCTCGCTGACCCAATATATTCAGCTTTACCTGGGTGGTTTTGGCCTGGAGATGGAAGACCTCAAGGCGCTGCGCACCTGGGGGTCGTTGACTCCGGGGCACCCGGAATATCGCCACACCAAGGGCGTGGAGATCACCACCGGTCCGCTGGGCCAGGGTCTGGCGTCTTCGGTGGGTATGGCGATGGCGGCGCGTCGTGAGCGTGGACTTTTTGACCCGGAGGCTCCGGCTGGTGAGTCGCCATTTGATCACTATATTTATGTGATCGCTTCGGATGGTGACCTGCAAGAAGGCGTGACCGCGGAGGCGTGTTCGCTGGCGGGTACCCAGAAGCTGGGCAATTTGATTGTGTTCTGGGATGACAACCGCATCTCGATTGAAGATGACACTGAAATTGCCTTCAACGAAGACGTAGTTAAGCGCTATGAGGCCTATGGGTGGCAAACCCTGGAGGTCGAAGGTGGTGAAGACGTTGCCGCCATTTTGGATGCTGTGGAAAAGGCCAAGGCTGAGACTGAGCGTCCCACCTTCATTCGTGTGCGTACCGTGATTGCTTATCCGGCACCGAACCTGATGAACACCGGTGCTTCGCACGGTGCGGCTCTGGGTGAAGATGAAGTGGCTGCCACCAAGCAGGCCTTGGGCTTTGATCCAGAGAAGCACTTCTATATCGCCGATGAGGTGATTGAGCACACCCGCAAGCTGCAGGAACGCGGTGCGCAGGCGCATGCGCAGTGGCAGGAGTCCTTCGATGCGTGGGCGGTGAATAACCCGGAGCGTAAAGCCCTGTTTGATCGCGTTTCTATGCGTGAGCTGCCGAAGGACTTCGCCGATGAGCTGCCCACCTGGGAAGCTGGGGATTCCGTTGCAACCCGTAAGGCCTCCGAAGCTACTCTGCAGGTATTGGGGGCAGCTCTGCCGGAGCTTTGGGGTGGCTCCGCTGACCTGGCGGGATCCAATAACACCACCATTAAGGGCTCGCCTTCCTTCGGTCCGGAATCGATTTCTACGTCCACCTGGACCGCTGAGCCTTATGGCCGCACCCTGCACTTCGGTATTCGTGAGCACGCCATGGGATCCATCATGAACGGTATTGCTCTGCACGGTAATACCCGCGTGTATGGCGGTACCTTCCTGATTTTCTCTGACTACATGCGCCCGGCGGTTCGGCTGGCGGCCTTGATGGGCACCGACGCTTATTATGTGTGGACCCACGATTCCATCGGCTTGGGTGAAGATGGTCCTACCCACCAGCCGGTTGAGCAGCTCGCTTCTTTGCGGGCGATCCCGAATATGTCGGTGCTGCGGCCGGCGGATGCCAATGAAACCGCATACGCCTGGAAGCATGCGCTGCTGGCTCCGGAAGGCCCGAAGGGTCTGGCATTGACCCGCCAGAATGTGCCGGTGCTAGAAGGCACGAAGGAAAAGGGCGACGAGGGTGTTCGCCGTGGCGGCTACATTCTCGTGGACTGCGAGGGCACCCCGGATGTGATCCTGATGGGCTCCGGTTCTGAGGTCCACCTGGCGGTTGAGGCTGCCAAGCGTCTGGGAGAAGAAGGCATTGCGGCTCGCGTTGTTTCGGTTCCCTGCATGGATTGGTTCGAACAGCAGGATGCCGAGTACATCGAGTCGGTGCTGCCTTCCTCGGTGAAAGCCCGCGTATCTGTGGAAGCCGGTGTGGCTATGCCTTGGCACAAGTGGGTCGGCCAGAATGGTCGCGCGGTGTCCTTGGAGCACTTCGGTGCTTCCGCCCCGTACCAGAAGCTTTTCGAAGAGTTTCGTATTACTGCCGATGCGGTAGTTGGCGCTGCTAAGTGCTCGCTGGACGCCCAATAAAGAAGGATGATTCTATGAACGCTATTAAAGAACTCGCCGAGCTGGGCACCTCCACTTGGTTGGATGACCTTTCCCGCGATCGCATTGATTCCGGGAACCTGAAGGAAGTCATCGAGAACAAAGCTGTTGTTGGTGTGACCACCAATCCGGCCATCTTTGCTGCTGCGATGAGCAAGGGCACCGCCTACGATGCTCAGATTGCTGAGCTGAAGGCGCAAGGCGAACCAGCTGACCGCGCGGTGTATGCCATGAGCATCAAGGACGTTCAGGCTGCCTGCGATATTTTCGCAGACATTTTTGAGGCCTCCGGTGGTGCTGATGGCCGCGTATCGATCGAGGTTGATCCGCGGATTTCCGCTGACCGTGATGCCACCTTGGAGCAGGCCCGTGAGCTGTGGTCGAAGGTTGATCGCCCCAATGTGATGATCAAGATCCCGGCCACCCCGGAATCTTTGCCGGCTATCTCGGATGCTTTGGCTGAAGGCATCAGCGTGAACGTCACCCTGATTTTCTCGGTGGCCCGCTACCGGGAAGTCGTCGCTGCTTACCTGGACGGCATCCGCCGTGCCGAGGATCCAAGCAAGATTCACTCCGTGGCTAGCTTCTTCGTGTCCCGTTTGGATACCGAAGTGGATAAGCGCCTCGAAGAGATCGGCACTGAGGAAGCCTTGGCACTGCGCGGTAAGGCTGGGGTGGCGAATGCTCGCCGCGCCTATGCCGTGTTCAAGGAACTTTTTGAGGACCTTCCGGAAGGCGCGCATGTGCAGCGTCCGCTGTGGGCTTCTACCGGTGTGAAGAACCCCGAGTACCCAGCCACCTTGTATGTCACTGAGCTGGCTGGCCCGGACACGGTGAACACCATGCCGGAAGCCACCATCGATGCGGTGCTGGAGCAGGGGGGCCTGCACGGCGACACGCTGAACGGTACTGCCGAAGAATCCGAGAAGATTTTCCAGCAGCTCGATGCGGTGGGCATCGACCTGGAGGATGTCTTCGCGGTGTTGGAACGCGAAGGCGTGGAGAAATTCGTAGACGCATGGACTGAGCTCCTAGATTCTATGGATGAGCGCTTAAGCTAAGCTCCTTGGCCCCCGGGATGAGATTCCCGGGGGTTTTCTTTCTTTTCTGGGCTTCAGATTTAAAAGCTTTTTCGCCTTGTGTGCAGGTCTGGGGGCGAGCACGACGACTTCCCCACTTCTGGCCCCAATTAGCTCGGGATACTTCGGCCAGCGGGCCGTCCGGGCGGGTGGTGGTGCACCCAAGGTTCCGCCAGATCCAGGTGCACACTGCGTTGTGGTCCATGAAGACCCTAAGCCGGCCACCGGTTTTGAGGTTGTGGTGGTACTTGCAGAGGCATTGCAGGTTCGTGACGATGGTTTGGCCGCCCTTATCCCACTCAAAGACATGGTCGATCTGGCAGTTCGCGGCTTCTACGGTGCAGCCGGGGAAACGGCAGTGCCCATCGCGTAGGCGCACCGCGGTTTTTTGGTCTCGGGTAGGCGAGTAATCCGGGTTTAGATACGCCACTGCGTCAGCGAGGTTGCGGGTTTGTACCTCAACTTGGTTGAACACGGCGGTATTCATGTTGCTGAGATACCCAGCGCCATCGAGGTAGGTGGGTTTTTCTTCGGGGCTGGGCGCAAAATAATTCAAGGTGATGGTGCCGGGCTTGAAGTCCCCGGTCACCAGGCCCATGAGCGCACCGATGCGGTCAGTGTTGTGCTGCTTGGCGGTTTTATCCAGCGCCGTTTTTAAGATGGTGCCTTCTTCTTCGGTTATGACGCCTTCGATGGTGTGGAGGCCATCCTTCGTGCTGTGGAAATCGAGGTGGCGTTCCTCATAGGCGGCGTCGACATACTCGGCGTAACCAGGCACGTGCTCTAATTTGTGGCGCTCAAGAAATTTTTGGAGAGCTTTCACGGTGGGCAGCGTTTCGGCGACTTCTTGTGGGGTGAAGTACTCGAGAAGGAGATCATCGAACTGCGGAAGTAGGTCTTCGGCCACGCCCTCGAGGCAATCATCTATGGCGGCGAGATAGCGTAGGTCTAGGTGTCCAAGCTCTTGGACCTGCTGGTGAAGCTTGGGAAGCTTCAGGATCATATCTGCGCCTTTGAACCCACGTTCGATCATGTACTTGCTGCGGCCATCAGCGCTGGCATAGGCAGCGATGTGGGTATCGGCGTCATCATCTTCGCGCGGAAGGTGTGTGATGAAGAGCGCTAGGTCATCGCGTCTGTACTGGCACTGGCGTTTACTGATGGGATCGGTGACGTCAGTGTGGGACCAATAAGGTTGCGTAGCGTTCATAATAACCCCCCTTAGGTACACGCTACCTGGTGTTTTCGATTATGTGTTCTTGACTATGTCCCATCTTAATAGTACGGTCATGAGTTGTCTAGTTATTTTGTCGAAAAACGTTCCTGATCGAACAAGTATCAAGTACAGGTTGAAGATACTGGTCAAGGACGGTATTGGGGGGAGGGGGAAGATCAATGAGGGGCCGAGCGTTAATCGAACAGTGGCCGTTGCTAGCTTCCGCTGGGGTGAAGCGCGTAACCTATGGAGGAATAGAAATAACCCCTGCTATCCGGAGCGTGAACCTAGTGACCCCAGCAGCACAGAACCTCAGCAATCCTTTACGCGACCCGGAAGATAAACGCTTACCGCGGATTGCTGGGCCCTCTGGCATGGTGATCTTTGGCGTTACCGGTGACCTGGCCTATAAGAAGCTCCTGCCGGCCATTTATGATCTCGCACATCGAGGCCTGCTGCCTGCGGGCTTTAACCTCATTGGTTATGGGCGCCGCGATTGGTCCAAGCAGGACTTTGAGGACTATGTCGAGAAGGCTGTGAAAGCTGGTGCGCGCACTACTTTCCGGCGTAATGTGTGGCGGCGCTTGGCAAGCGGCATGCATTTTGTGGGTGGAAACTTTGATGAAGAAGGCTTTGACAAGCTCAGCGATAAGCTCAAGGAATTAGAGACCAACCACGGCAGTGCGGGAGCGAACTGGGCGTTTTATTTGTCGGTACCGCCGGATTACTTCAGTGATGTGTGTGCGCAGCTCAAGCGCTCGGGCTTGGCGGAGGCCCCGGAGGGGTCCTGGCGCCGTGTGGTGATTGAAAAGCCCTTCGGCCATGACCAGGAATCTGCCCGTGAGCTCAATAATGTGGTCAATGCGGTGTTCCCGGAACAAAGTGTGTTCCGTATTGATCACTACCTGGGTAAAGAGACGGTCCAAAATATTTTGGCCTTGCGTTTTGCTAACCAGCTCTTTGAGCCGATGTGGAATGCGCACTATATCGACCATGTGCAGATCACCATGGCGGAGGATATTGGGTTGGGGGGTCGTGCGGGGTATTACGACGGCATTGGTGCGGCCCGCGATGTGATCCAAAATCACCTCATCCAGCTCTTGGCTTTGATTGCTATGGAAGAGCCTCTGAGCTTCGGGCCGCGAGAGCTGCAGACAGAGAAGGTGAAAATTTTACGTGCCACCAGCGCGGTGCAGCCGCTGGCCATGACCACGGCGCGGGGGCAATACGCCGCCGGGTGGCAGGGCTCGGAAAAGGTGCGCGGGCTGCGGGAAGAAGAAGGCTTTGATCCGGAATCAACCACGGAAACTTTTGCGGCCTGTACCTTGGAGATTGCTTCGAGGCGGTGGAAGGGTGTGCCCTTCTATTTGCGTACCGGCAAGCGTCTGGGGCGTCGGGTCACGGAAATTGCGTTGATCTTTAAGGAGCCGCCGCACCATCCCTTTGGGGAAGGCACGACCACGGCATTGGGGAATAATGCGGTGGTGATTCGCATCCAACCAGATGAAGGTGTGTTGATGCGCTTTGGTTCGAAGGTTCCGGGCTCCACCATGGAGGTTCGTGATGTGAATATGGACTTCTCTTATGCGGAGTCCTTCACGGAGGAATCGCCGGAAGCCTATGAGCGCTTGATTTTGGATGTGCTCTTGGATGAGCCCAGCCTCTTCCCTACTAATGAAGAGGTGGAGTTGTCCTGGGAGATTTTGGATCCGATTTTGGATTATTGGGCAACGCATGGTCGACCAGAAGACTATGAGGCCGGTACCTGGGGTCCGGCTTCGGCTGATCGGATGCTGGAAAGAAGTGGACGAAGCTGGCGTCGGCCCTAAAAGGCGCGGCAAAGCTCAGCCGCCCTCCGAGAGCCAAGGAAGATGCCTCCCCCAGCCATAGGATCTCGGGCAAAGCAAAATTTAACCCAAGAAGGACAGCAGCGTGATTATTGATTTGCCAAACACCACCACCAGCGAAATAACGCGGGCGTTGATTGAGTCCCGGGATGCGGCCGCAGCTGCGTCTGGGCGGGTACTGACGCTGCTGGTAGTGGCGGGGCCACAGGATGATTTAGAGGATATTATTGCCACCACGGCGACGGTGTCGCATGAGCATCCGGCGCGGGTGTTGGTGATGGTGGAGGATCCGGACTGTGGGAATGCGGATCGTTGTGACCCCATTTTGAATGCCACTGTGCGGGTTGGTGAGGACGCGGGGGCGTCGGAGATGGTGATTATGACGATTCAGGGGGAGATTGCTCGGCATTTGGAGCATGTGGTGACGCCATTGCTGTTGCCGGATACTCCGATTGTGACGTGGTGGCCATCAACGGCGCCGCAGAATCCGGCGGAACATCCGTTGGGGAAAATTGCGCAGCGGCGGATCACGGATTCTTTGCATGATGGTCCGATGGATGCGCTTTATGTGCGCAGACATCATTACACCCCGGGGGATTCGGATTTGGCGTGGTCGCGGATTACTCCTTGGCGTGGGATTGTGGCTTCTGCTTTTGATCAATTTAAGGCGGAAGATTTGCAGTCGGTGATTGTGTATGGCGCGACGATTGATCCCAGTGTGGATATTGCGGCGGGCTGGTTGGCGGCGCGTTTGCCGCAGGTCAGGGTCACGCGGGTGATTGATAGCCCTGCGGAAGGCGATGGATTTATGGTCGCGAATGTGGAGTTTTCTACCACCGAGGACACCCTGCGGGTGCGGGTGGAAGATGCGCACACCATTAGCGTGGAGGTGCCGGGACGTCCGGCGGCACTGGTGGCGCTTTCGCGGCGACCGGATGCGGATTGTTTGGCGGAAGAATTAAGGCACTTGGATCCGGATGGCGCCTATGAGGCGGCGTTGACCGGGCTTAACGAGGTTCATTTCCCGGAGGGATAGCACGTGGGATTTTCACTGAAAAAATTTACGGACCAGGCTTCGCTGATTACCGCTGCGGCGGCGGATACCGTGGCGCTGATTAATCAGGCGATCAGGGAAAATGGCAGCGCGCATGTGGTGCTGACTGGGGGCTCCAATGGGATTGGGCTCTTGGCGGCGCTAAAGGACGCGGAGATCGCGGATTGGTCGAAGGTGCATGTGTACTTCGGGGATGAGCGCAATGTGCCAGTAACTGATCCGGAATCCAACGAGGGGCAAGCACGCGAGGCGCTCTTGGGGCAGGTAGAAATCCCGGAGGAAAATATTCACGGCATGAAGCTTGGGGGTGTGGACCTGGCCCGCGCTGCGCAAAATTATGAGGAGCTGATTGGGCAGGTCAAGGAGTTTGATCTGCATCTGCTTGGTATGGGCGGAGAGGGCCATATTAATTCGCTTTTCCCGCATACCGAGGCGGTGGCGGAAACCCAGCGGCTAGTGGTGGCGGTGAAGAACTCCCCGAAGCCACCGGCGGAGCGGGTGAGTTTGACGCTGCCAGCGATTGCCAGGGCGAAGAAGGTGTGGCTGCTGGTTTCGGGTGCTGAAAAGGCGGAGGCTGCGCAGCAGGTGATTGATAGGGCGGATCCTGCCGAGTGGCCAGCAGCGGGTGCGGAAGGGAAAGAAGAAACGGTGCTCTATCTCGCTCCCTAACGAGGGTTACGGTTTGGGCACGATTCACAATAAGAACACAGGGAAGCCTAAGTCTCTGGCATGCTTGTGGGCAGTAAGAGTTAGTGAACTGTCGAGGAGTCTTCCGCCATGACCCCTACCCTGCCCCGTCGGCTTATTACGTTTCCGGCTGCTCTGATGACTTTCATCCTGGTGGTGTTGGGAGTACAGCTAGGCGCAAGCGAGGAGAAGATCGGCTGGAATATGTACCCCAGCTTCGTGGCGGAAGAAACCGCCTTATCGCTGCTGCCCAATGCAGACCCCCAAGCCACCGAGACGCAGCTGAACTTTGACCTTAAAGCGCCTGCCGATGGCAAAGATAAAACCCAAGCGGATCTGCTGAAGCTCCTAGAAGAAAAACAGGTTGCGGCGGGACTCTTTACCGAAACGAGTAACTATCGCAGCCACGCCTACGCAATCTATGATCCCAGCAGGCAGCTCCCCTGGCTCAAAAATTTCGATCTCACACCAGGTACGGAACGTAAAGCCATCCTGGTCTCTGGTTCCGCCTGCGACATGCTCTGGCAGGAAAGCAATAAAGCCTGCGACGTGATCCCGGAGCACACAGAGATCCTCGGTAGCGTGGATGCACCCCAGGATAACTGGGGTAACACCCAATACCTCCTGATCCCGGCCACAAGTGACCCGGTATTCCAAGGCACGCTGATTTTTAATGAGAAGTCCAAGGAGGTGGTCTCCGAAGCCACCGATCTGCTAGAAAACTCCGGCTACTCGGTCACCAAAGTCGGCACATTCTTCTACCAAGAAGTCGCCGTCTTTCTCCAGTTCTCCCTCATCCTGCTCATCGGGCTTTTGGTTGCGCTATTTTTCTATTGGCGCAAAACCACCACCCAGCTAGGAACCCGCTTAGCGCGCAGCAAAATTACTTCCGGCGCGCTGATTGGCTGGGTAGTTGGCGGCATCATCACCTACCTGCACTACTCCGAATCGGCGGGCGAAAAAATATTCCTCGCCGCGGTGTCCTTCATCCTGATGGTGGTTATTCTCCAGCTGATCTACCCCAAGACGGAGTCTCAAAAACCCATGGTCAGCGCCCTGAGCTGGGTCTCCTTAGGCGTCGCCGGCTTGGTGTTTATCGGCGCCGCTGCTTCGCTGGCGAGCTTTGCTGATGGCCCGCGGACTTACTACCACAAGGGCAGCATCCACGAGGTCTTAAGCGAAAAGAATCCTGCGTATTTCGACGACGTCGTGGGGCCACGGGAAAGCGAATCGCGCCCCACCGAGGCCCTGGAAACGCTCGCCGCGCTGATTGAGCAAGATAAGGCCTACGCGGTGGGCTCTGAGGACATTAAACCCGAGCAAAGCAACGATCCAGGCGCTGAGATCCGGGACGATTATATGTCCCGTCCGCACACGCAGTTCTACCTCTTGGGCGATAAAATCCGCGAAGTACAAGCAGATACCCAACTCTGCGACCCCGCCCCCTGCGCTATGTCCGGTGATGAAGTCCGCATTATGCCGAACTACTTGGAGATCGCCGGCCATAATTTCGACTTAACGGCGGCCCCCAATAACGCCAAGGGCAGTATCTTCGCCGCGGACCGCAGCTATCAGAGTATTGACCATGCCCTGCTGGTGCGTCTACCCGCGGAAGATATCGCCGCATTACATGATGAAGCCGCCCGCGCGGTCCTCCTTGGCACAGTGTTCACCGGCGCAAGCAACGCAGAAATCAATGAAATTATTCAGCAAGCTGCCACCGCCGGCGTGATTCTCTCGCAGGAGCATTACCAGGATGTCAACCACAGGATCTACACGCCCACTAAAATTCTGAGCCACCCCTCGCTCTGGTTGCGCATCGCCGCAATGGCGCTACTGGGCATGATGTTCTTTACTATCGCCCGCGGGTTGATCGCCAGGGAGAATATTCATCCCATGCTCAGCGTGGTTGGGGTGATCATCGTGGGCATTATTATTCCCACCATTATCGCCCCCTGGAGCAGCCTCTTCATGAATGGCGAAGACTGGGCAGTACTGGTGTACCCCTGCGCCATTGTGGGTGCGTTAGTACTGATGGGAATACTCCTCGGAGCAGCGAGGGGGATGCCCCTAAAGTCTTCCCGCTAATACCTGGCACAATATCCGAAAGTCCCGCCATGATGCGCCCCCTCGTAGTTATTCCTTCCATGCTGATCGCCGCGATCATTGGCATCACCATGTTCTTCTTCCCCACCTTGGGAGAATACTTCTGGGAGCTACACGCCACGGGCCGCATGAATCATCCCGCCAGCACCACCTTTGCGCTTCTCCCTATCCTCGCGGCGCTCTACGCGGCCTGGGTGTATTGGTGGACCAGCTCGCGGGATGGCCGCCGCCTGGACTATCGCCTCAAGGTGCTCTTTACTACCACCGGCACCCTCGCCGGGGCGGTTTTCACCGCCGCGTTTATTGGCCTGCGCTACTACCTGCTCCACAACGTAGAAGAACTCCACCGCGGACTTACCTGGGCACTAGTCTCCCCCTTCATCGCCGGCACCTTAAGCTTCTTGATCCTCTACCGCGCCTCCACCATCGGCACCCACAAAGAAGCCCTCAACCTCCGCGACCCCGCCCTGATCGAACAACTCCGCCTCCCCAAAGGCACTCCGCTTCGCTGGCTCAAACCCGGGATCAGCGCCATCCTCTTTGCGCTTTCCATCACCAATTTCGGCTGGAGCTTGGCCATGTTCCACCAACACCAACTCCCCTTCGCCCCCAACCCCACCATGCTCATGCCGCTGCTGGCACTGCTTTTGGGCGGTGCGTTTTATGCCAGCTGCCGTCGCGCCTGGCGCGCCCCCATCCAAGAAACCAGCAGGGCCCTCGGCTTATCCATCCTGCTCAGTATCCTGGTTCCTGCCGCCTGCGGCATCCCACTGGCCCTCTTCTTAGGCCTAAAAACCGGCCCACTCATCCCACTTATTGCCCTCGCTCTCAGCCTCATCTTCCTCATGGTGATGTTGCTTTATGCTCGCGGCTATGAAATTGCCCTAGCTCAGCGGATCCAACTGCACACATCTCATCCGAAGGGATCGATCCCAAGATGAAAGCACACCTCCCCCTTCCGACCCTCGCGCTTGGTGCCCTAAGCACCCTCCTGGCCGCCACCTACGCCCACACCTCACCGGAAACATACCAACCCGCCAGCCTGCTCGGCGAAGAGAACTACACCTCGCTTGGCCTCTGGCTGGATTATTCCCCAGACACCGTCGAACCCGTCACCCCGCAGACCACCCCCGAAGACCTCGCAGAACTCACCCACATCCTCAGCGAGCATCACGCCGCCATCGAATTAGACCTCAATAACATCCCGGATGCGCTCCCAGCACTGGGCCTTATTGATCCCACCGGCGCGGTGGCCTCGCTCAAAGATTATTCCCTCACACCTTCCGCCACCCCGCAGGCGATCCTTTTCGAGGGCAGTTATTGCGCCGATCGCTGGACCAAGAACATCCGCTGCCCCTACCTCGATGAGCAGACCGAGATCCTCGGTACCGTGCCGCTGGAGAACCGCGATCACCTCTATGAGTTCCTGCTCATCCCCGCCGCCGATGCGCTGATCCCCGAAGGCACCTATAAAATCAGCGCCCCCAGCACCGCCGAAGCAGAAGCCACTGCACAAGACATCGCCACCGCCTCCCAGCAATGGAGTTTCGCCCCGGAGCTTGACCTCCAAGGCACCCCCATGAGCGCCCAGGCCTTCGCCATGGATGTCCCCAGCATCCATCTCTTCTGGCTTGCACTGCTCGCCACCGCCATCATCGGTGCACGCACCCGGCGTTCCGGCGGACTCCTCGCGCTTGCCATTGGCGCACTTATCGGCATCGCGCTCGCTTGGCCCACCCTCACACTCAGTGGCCTCTATTTCGCACGCGCCGCGGCTTTGCTCGTTATTTCCGCTGCACTGATTATCGGTTTAAGTGTTGCTTTCCCCGAGAGCGTGCCTCGCCCGCCACAGCTCGGTGCTGGCTCCAAGAAACAGGGTTACCGCGCCTGGTCAGTAGTGGGCCTGAGTTCGTTGATGCTAAGCCTCAGTCTGCTGCTACTTAGCACCGTTGGGCCAGGACAGATAATCACTTATCTGCGCACCCTTAATCAACCCACTGCCGCCACCCCAATCAAGGATGCGGAATTAACCCGCATGTGGTTGCAGTACTATGGTGCCCCACCGGAAGAAGATAATGAGGCCCTCGATCTCGCGCTTGAGGCGCTGCAATCCGCCATGGACTCGGGGGTAGCCTATGCGGAATACCGCGACCCTTATAGCTCGGTCGGTGCCCAACCCATGGATATCAGCTATTTCCCAAGCCTCTTCGGCGATTCATACGCCACTGTTGACAAGCGTCCACTGGTGCTCATCGGTGGCGAGGTGATTGCCGAGCTTAATAGTGGTCAGGATTTCTGCGAGCCTCTGCCCTGCGCGGCGTTTGGCCCTAAAGTCAACCACGCCGAGGATATCTCGCCTTCCCTAGAGGCCCACCGCATTTCCGACACCAGCGAACTAGCGCCCGGCACAACCTGGCTTGCCGCCGGAAATGAGCTGGTCTCCCTCGATGACATCCCAGTGCTCCGTCAAACCCCAGAGTTTTTAACTGATCTCAACCCCATGCTTCGCGAGACCGCACTCCAAGGCGCCATCTTCGTTGATGCTCCCGATGAAGCAATCGATGAGTTCATCACAACTAGCCGCAACGCCGGCATGAACTTCCTGCCGCTTCCGGCGGACTACTCCACGGAACCGGATTTCGTAGGGGAGATTCTGCCCACTAACTATCTGCACTCGCTGGTGGCCAGTATTTATACGCTGCTTGCGCTTGGCGCTTTAGTTAGTGCGGTCCGCCGCGTGCTCAAACCGCGGGCAGTTCGTGATGTTGGGGATTTGGTGAAGCTCCTCGGGGTGGGCGCGCTATGCATCCTTGCGTTAGTACCGGCCTTCCTCCTGGCCCAAAGCTTGGTGTTCTTCACGCCCTTCCTTGATGCACTCTTCATGCCCTTCTACACCTCAGGAGTAACGATCGCGGTTGCTCTGATGGCCCCACTGGGGGTGATTAGCCTGGTGTGGGCGTTGCGGAGGCGCTAAAGCAAACAAAAGACCGCATCCTCGGCTCTCCATCGAATAGAGAGCTAAGGATGCGGTCTTAAAATCTTTAACCCAAGCCCCGAAGCTAAGGGCGAAAAACTTAGCTGCCGTAGGTACCGAGCAGGTTCAGAGCGACGATGCAGGCCACCCAGATCACGGCGGTGACGATGGTATAGCGGTCGAGGTTCTTCTCAACCACCGTGGAACCGGAGAGGTTCGACTGAACACCGCCACCGAAGAGGCTCGACAAGCCGCCGCCCTTGCCCTTGTGCAGCAGCACGAAGACGGTCATGATGACAGAGGCGAGGACCAAAATGATCTGCAGAGCCAGAACCATGAATTTCCTTAGAGATTGTCGCTAGATTAACTCGTCTAACTTTACACCACCTGGGTGGCCGATGCTGCGTAGGCACACGCAGCTAAGCCACTAACCGGAGTTACGCAGCGCGGTGGCCAACCCATTCATGGTCAGCCGGATACCCGAAGGCACCAACGAACGGGAATCGCCGGCACGATAACGGCGCAGCATTTCCAACTGGATGATGTTCAGCGGCAGCAGGTAGGGGAACCGCGCGCGCACCGAACGAGCCAACTCCGGGTTATCCGCCAGCAGCTGGTCGCTGCCGGTGACTTCCTTGAACATCTCCAGGGTCAACTCGAATTCTTCGGCAATCTGCGCATGAATCCGCTGTCCCACTTCCGGATCGCTCACCAAGGTGGAGTACTGGCCAGCCAGGTTCATCTCCGCCTTACTCATCACCTGCGCCATATTCGACATCACCGAGGCGAAGAAGGGCCATTCTTGGTAGAGGTGACGCAGCTCAGCGCGGTGCTTCTCAGGATCCTGCTCGATGAAAGACTTCAAGGCAGTACCCACACCGAACCAACCCGGCAGCATTACGCGGGATTGCGACCATGCCAGCACCCACGGGATAGCCCGCAGATCCGAAATGCTCTCCGTCTGCTTGCGGGAAGAAGGCCGCGAACCAATATTCAAAGAACCAATCTCCGCCAGCGGGGTGGATTCGGTGAAGTATTGGATAAACCCGGGATCATCATGGGTGAGCTTGGTGTAGCGCTCCTGCGAAAGCCGCGAGATTTCCCGCATAATGTCCTGGGCGCGGGCCGGATCTTCAAGACCTTCAACATCCAGCAGGCTGGCCTCCAAAGTGGCGGACACCAAAGCCTCCAGGTTGCGTCGCGCGGATTCCGGGGTGCCGTACTTTGCGGAAATAATTTCGCCCTGCTCGGTGATACGTACCGAACCATTCACCGCACCCTTAGGCTGCGCCAGGATCGCTTCATAAGAAGGTCCACCGCCACGGCCAACGGTGCCGCCGCGGCCATGGAAGAGACGCAGATTCACGCCGGCTTCCTTGCACAGCTCCGAGAGCTTAATTTCGGCATCATAAAGCGCCCAATTGGCGGCAAAATAACCGCCATCCTTATTGGAGTCCGAATAGCCCAGCATGATCTCTTGGGTGTCCCCGCGCTGGCTAAGGTACGCGCGGTAGATGGGCAGCTCCCAGAGCTCACGTATAATCCCAGCGCCGGCGGCCAAGTCATCAATGGTTTCAAAGAGCGGGATGATATCCACCGTGCCGGTCGGGTTATCCCCGTTAGCATTAATCAGGCCATGTTCCTTCAGCAGAATCATTGGTTCCAGAATGTCGGAGACACTGGAGGCCATCGAGATAATGCAATGCGGGACGGTTCGTGGCCCGAAGTTCTTCACCGCTTTGGCTGCGGCACGCAGAATCCCGAGCTCACGCACGGTGGCTTCAGAAAAACCATCGCGGGCATATTCGGGGATCAACGGCCGTGGGGAACGCAGCTCTCCAACCAAAAGCTCCACCTTCTCCGCTTCGCTTAAACCGCGGTAGTTCTCTACTACCCCGGCGGCAGCAAAAACTTCGGTCAGGCAATCTTCGAAGCTTTCCGAATTCTGGCGAAGATCCAAAGAATAGAGGTTGAAGCCGAAGCTAGCTACCGCGAAGCGCAGTGCGGCCAGGCGGTGGTCAGCGATAATGTCATCGTGAGATTTCCGCAGGCTGGCATCAACGATGTCCAGGTCAGCGGCAAACTCATCCGGGTTGCTATAAGGCTCGTGCTCCTCATACCAATCGCCTTCCACCTCATCGGGATCAATCCGCGAAGCAATGGTGGCCAGGATGCGGCCGCGCACACCATGGATAGCGCGTCGATAAGGCTCATCAACACGCCCCGGAATATCGTTATGTCCCTTGGCCGCTAGCTTCACCAGATCCACTGTCACATCGGTCATGCGATCCGATAGCGAAAGTTCACGCTCTAAGGCATGCAGCTGGGTGGCATAGTGCTTGAGCACTGTATGCGCGGCCTTCTTGGTGGCATAGTGCAAGGTGGCACCAGTGACATAGGGGTTACCATCATGGTCGCCACCAATCCAGGAACCGGGACGCACCACCACATTCCCGGGGATCTCATCGCCATAGCGTTTGCGCAGTTGATCCAAGACATCGCGGTTAAGAGCCGGGATTTGCCGCAATAAGCTCAGCTTGTAGTAGCGCAGCCCCACATCCACCTCATCTTCAATCCGCGGGCGATTCACGCGGATCAAAGCGGTTTGCCACAGCACCGTCATGCGGCGGCGAATATCGGTATCAATCGCATCCAAACGCGCTTGGGTGCGGATATTCGGTTCGGCTTCCAACAGCGTATGGCGCTGATCCATCAGCTGCGAAATATGCTTCTGCGCATCAAAAACAGTGCGGCGGCGCGTCTCGGTGGGGTGTGCGGTCAACACTGGGGAAACCAGGGCCCGCGAGATCACCTGGGCGACATCTTCGCTGCGCACATGCGCTTCTTCTAGCTTGCGCCAGGTTGCTTCCAGGGTGGAATCCGGGGCGTGCCCTTCTTCCTCCCAGGCGCGCATGCGGGCTTCCTCATCGTGGAGGTCTTCGGCGAGGTTCGCCATCAGGGCGAAGTGGCTAAAGGCGCGGATCACCGAGATGGCGGTTTCGGGATCAATATCGCGGAACATATTCACCAGGTCGGACATTTGGGCTTCGCCACGGGCGATGCGGAAAGCCTCCCGCCGAGCGTTTTCTACCAGGTCAAAAATTTCCTGGCCTTCTTGTTCGCGAATAATGTCGCCGAGGATGCGGCCGAGGTGGCGGATATCCTCCTGCACCCTGGATTCTGGCTGCGTCGCCGCTTGAGGCTGAGACATAAGTCCGTCCTTGTTCTTAAAAATGTGCTGTGGTTGGTGGTGGTGCGCTATGTGGATACATCATAAAACCCCCGACGTTTAATGACGTGTTCGGAGTTACCTCTCATCTACACGCGCGAAAACGTGGGGGTCTATCAGGCTGGGCGCGGGGTTGGCGTTCTCATTTTTGCTTTACTCGAGATCGTCGTTCCCCGCGGCGGCAGTCCGGACTGCGGGCGTGCAGGTGGTACTAGAAAGGCCCGCCAGCAGCGTTGGCAACCAACTTGGCGAAGTCTTCACCGTCGAGGGAAGCACCGCCGACCAGGCCGCCGTCAATGTCTTCCTGGGCAACAATCTCTGCCACCGAGTCGGTCTTCACGGAACCGCCGTAGAGGATGCGCATCTCTTCTGCCTTCTCCCCCACCATGTCCTTCAGCAGGGTGCGGATAGCACCGCATACTTCTTGGGCATCAGCAGCGGAGGCAACCTTGCCGGTACCAATCGCCCAGATCGGCTCATAGGCGATTACGCAGCGCGCAACTTCTTCTTCGGAAAGCCCAGCAAGCGAAGCGCGGGTTTGTTCCACCACGGTTTCCACATGCTTGCCGGCTTCGCGAATATCCAGGGCTTCGCCGACGCACACAATGGGGGTCATGCCATTGTCGAGGGCGATCTTGGCTTTCGCGGCGACTAGCTCATCGGATTCATTGTGGTACTCGCGGCGCTCGGAGTGGCCCACCACAATCCACGAGCAGCCCAGGCGGGCCAGCATCTTGGCGGAAACTTCACCGGTGTAGGCGCCGGATTCATGGGCGGAAACATCCTGGGCACCGTAGGTGATCTGCAGCTTGTCGCCTTCTACCAGGGTTTGGACGGTGCGCAGATCGGTGAAGGGCACGGCGAGGGCAACATCGACCTTCTCGTAGTACTCCTCCGGCAGTGCGAAGGCGAGCTTTTGCACGGTGTGGAGAGCCTCGAGGTGATCGAGGTTCATCTTCCAGTTACCGGCAATCAAGGGGGTACGTGCCATGAGGGTGGTTCTCCTTAAGCGAGAAAATAAATCTGGGAAAAGCTAATGCAGGGTGTGGGTTGTCGACTTAGGCGTTGAGGACGTCGACGCCGGGCAGGGTCTTGCCTTCGAGGAACTCCAAGGAAGCGCCGCCGCCGGTGGAGATATGGGAGAAACCATCCTCATCCAGGCCGAGGGTGCGCACGGAGGCTGCGGAGTCGCCGCCACCGACCACCGAGAAGGCACCATTGTTTTGGGTGGCGTCGATGATGGCTTGGGCAACACCGCGGGTGCCATCAGCAAAGCGCTCGAATTCGAAGACGCCCATGGGGCCATTCCAGAAGATAGTCTTGGCGCTGGCCAGCACCTTGGCGAACTCTTCGACGCTCTTCGGTCCGATATCCAGGCTCATCCAGCCTTCGGGGATGCCATCAAGTTCCACGGTCTTCTTCTCAGCATCGCGGTCGAACTTCTCGGCAGCGATCAGGTCCACCGGCAGCACAATGCGGTCGCCGTGGTCTTCCAGCAGCTTCTTGCAGGTGTCGATCATTTCTTCCTGCAGCAGGGATTCCTGAACGTTGATGCCCTTGGCAGCCAGGAAGGTGTAGCACATGCCGCCACCGATGATCAGCTTGTCGGCCTTTGTGGCCAGCGCTTCGATCACGCCGAGCTTATCGGAGACCTTGGAACCACCGAGCACCACAACATAGGGGTGCTCCGGGTTGTTGGCGGCCTTATCCAGTACGGAAACTTCCTTGTTCACCAGGTAGCCGGCGTAGGCAGGGAGGCGCTTGGCTACGTCATAAACAGAAGTTTGGGCGCGGTGGACCACACCGAAGCCATCGGAAACGAAGGCGCCATCATCGGCAGCCAGGGCAGCTAGTTCATCAGCGAACTCGCCACGCTTAGCATCATCCTTGCTGGTTTCGCGGGGATCGAAGCGCACGTTTTCTAGCAGCAGCACATCGCCTTCGGTCAGGCCATTGGCGCGCTCGTGGGCATCTTCACCGGATACATCGCCGGCGAGGGCAACGTATTGGCCGAGCTTCTCGGAGAGAGCTTCAGCAACCGGTTGGAGCGAGAACTTCGGGTTGACCTCTCCCTTGGGGCGACCCAGGTGGGCCATGACGATAACCTTGGCGCCTGCTTCGGTTAGGGCCTTCAGGGTGGGCAAGGAGGCGTCGATGCGGCCTGCGTCGGTGATGGTGCCGTTGTCGTCTAGCGGCACGTTGAAGTCGGAGCGGACGAGGATATGACGTCCGGAGACGCCTTCCTTGAGCAGGTCATCGATGGTCTTAACGGTCATGTTTGGGTTACTCCTTGGGGAGAAAATGGTGCGTGTTTCAGGCTTAAGTTGCCCCGGTGGCCGATGCTACCGGAGAAACTCGCTGGATATCTGCGTATCTCAGGCGAGCGGGGTTATGTCGGCATAAGAAAATCCGGCTCTGCGGGGAGAGTGGGTGGGAATCGTCGTCTGCCTCTTCAGGGAGTCTGAGGCTTCTGTGACGAGATCATCCCCCCTCCACGAGGCCGGATATCTTTGGTGCGTTAGGAGCTTAGAGCTTAGAAGCAACCAGCTCGGTCAGACGCAGCAGCTGGCAGGTGTAACCCCACTCGTTGTCGTACCAGGCAACAACCTTGACCTGGTCGCCAATGACCTTGGTCAGGCCAGCGTCGAAGATGGAGCCGTGCGGGTCGGTCACGATGTCGTGGGAGACCAGCGGCTCTTCGGTGTAGGCCAGGGTGTCAGCGAATTCGCCCTGAGCGGCTTCCTTGATGGCAGCGTTGACAGATTCAACGGTGACTTCCTTGGAAGCGGTGAAGGTCAGGTCGGTGGCGGAGCCGGTGATCACCGGGACGCGCAGTGCGTAGCCATCGAGCTTGCCCTTGAGCTGCGGGAGGACCAGGGCCACGGCGCGAGCAGCACCGGTGGAGGTCGGGACGATGTTCACGGCAGCGGCGCGGGCGCGACGCAGGTCGCGGTGCGGGGCGTCGTGCAGACGCTGGTCACCGGTGTAGGCGTGGATGGTGGTCATCAGACCGCGTTCGATGCCGAACTTCTCATCCAGGACCTTGGCCATCGGGGCGAGGCAGTTGGTGGTGCAGGATGCACCGGAGATGATGTTGTGCTTCTCCGGGTCATAGTCCTGGTGGTTCACGCCGTAGACGAAGGTGGCGTCTTCGTTCTTCGCCGGAGCGGAGATGAGGACCTTCTTGGCGCCACCCTGCTCGATATGAGCCTTGGCGGCAGTGGCGTCGGTGAAGAAGCCGGTGGACTCGATGACGATATCAACGTCGTGGGAAGCCCAGTCGAGGTTCTTAGGATCGCGCTCAGCGGTGACGGTAACGCGCTTGCCACCAACGGTGATGGACTCGTCGTCGTATTCGACGTCCTTGTCTAGTACACCGAGGATGGAGTCGTACTTGAGCAGCGTGGCGAGGGTCTTGTTGTCGGTGAGGTCGTTAACCGCCACGATTTCTAGATCATCGCTGCGCTGCAGAACGGCGCGGAAAAAGTTACGGCCAATGCGGCCGAAGCCGTTAATGCCAACGCGAATGGTCACGGTGTTCTCCTTAAGAGATCGAGTATGTGTCCTGGACATCAGGTTCCGTGAAAGGATTTGACTCTTTGACTGTTCAGACTCGCTCGTCTTAGGAACCTCGGTGTCCGTCAAGTAGAAGCTTAGCCGGGTTTGTGTGGCTTTGCAGGAGCACCCGGGTGTGACAACTCTCCCGATCATGTCCGATCGGGCGATAATTGCCCGCGCTTGGGGGTGTGAAGCTGGTGAGTTAATGCAGCTTATCTACGTTGCACTAGGGATTTCTCCTCCCCGCCCGGGGGACGTCCCCCATCAATACACCCCCGCAGGCTTCACCTCACGGGGGCGGAAAGTAGCCGCTATGTGTTCTTGCTCACTATTTAGGCAAGTTGGGGTGTCGGACCAAGAAAAGGGTCGCCGCTTATTCCACGGACTCCAGAACTTCATCGGTCACCGCACTGGTGGTATCCGGAACGCCCAGCTCTTCGGCGCGGCGATCAGCCATGGACAGCAACCGGCGGATCCGCCCGGCTACTGCGTCTTTGGTCATCGGAGGATCAGCCAGGCGGCCGAGTTCTTCTAGAGAGGCTTGGCGGTGGTGTACCCGCAACTCCCCTGCCTCAGCCAAATGGTCGGGAACATCTTCGCCAAGGATCTCCATGGCGCGTTCGACTCGGGCGGCGGCAGCTACCGCGGCGCGGGCGGAGCGCCGCAGGTTCGCATCATCGAAGTTGGCGAGGCGATTAGCTGGTGTGCGCACCTCGCGGCGGGTGCGCTTATCTTCCCACTCCAGGCGCGTCTGTTGGGCACCCATGCGGGTAAGTAGTGCTCCGATGGCTTCATCTTCGCGGATGACTACCCTTTCCGCCCCGCGGGTTTCCCGGGTTTTCGCGGCGATACCGAGGCGACGGCATAGCCCCACTACTGCTAGGGCGGCTTCTTCGCAGGGGCAGATGAATTCTAGGGAGCTGCTGCGCCCAGGTTCGCTCAGTGTTCCTACCGCGAGGAAGGCACCGCGCAGCGCGGCTTCCACATCAGCGATGGAACCAGCCACTACATGCGGCGGCAGACCGCGTACCGGGGCGCCGGCGCGGGTCACCAACCCGGTGCGGCGAACTAGTTGGCGGGCGCCTTCGCGCACGTGGATGTGATAGCGATTATCGGTGCCGGTGGCTGAGCGGGTTTTCAGCGGTAGTTCATAGAGCTCATCAATGGCGGTGGTGATGCGGTTGGCTAATAAGGAGTCGCCGAGTTCAATATCTACTGCCAGTTCCGAGGTGCCGAGGACTTTGAGTTCAGAGCAAAAACGCAGCACGGTGGCCAATTCGGCGGCGCGGGAGGAAGGCCGGGTGACTTTGACCCGGAGGAGTTCCTGGTTGACCTTGTCGGTTAAGCCCACTGTGCTGAGGTTGCCTTTCTACTGCGGGGTAATTATTGGCGCGCGAGAATCTGATCCTAATAGGCCATGATCTCGCGCAGGGCATCGGCTAGCTTTCGGGGGTCATGGATGGGCACGGGCCGGCCATGTTCATCGACCTGCGAGATATCACGGAAGGTCACCCTCGCACCAAGTCCCCCGGCGGCGCGTTCAATAAAGTCGCGTTCGCTTACTGAAGGCAGACTGCTGGCATCCACCAGGATGTGATCGATCACCAAGCTGGGGGCGTGTTGGCGGATCATGTGGATATGCCGTTCGGAGGAAAAGCCTTGGGTTTCCCCGGGTTCTGCGGAGAGGTTCAGTACAAGGACTTTGCGGGCATGGGTGCGGCGTAGGCCATCAACGACCTCGGGCACCAAAAGGTGCGGGATCACACTGGAGAACCAGGACCCCGGCCCGAGGGTAATCAGGTCGGCATCGCGCAGCGCCTGCAATACCTCGGGGTTCGCGGCGGGTTTTTCCGGCACTACGCGCACGCGGCGGACTTGCCCGGGTGTGGTGGCTACCGCAACTTGGCCGCGCACCAGGCGCATGAGCCGGGGGTCGTGTTCTAGTCCGGCAACATCGGCTTCAATATCTAAAGGTTCGGTGCATACCGGCATCACTCGCCCATAGCTGCGGGTGAGTTTGGCGACCATATCTAAGGCGGCTTGAGGGCTGCCGAGGACATCGCAAAGCCCTGCGATCAGCAGGTTACCTACCGCGTGGCCGGCAAGTGCGCCGTGCCCGCCGAAGCGGTGTTGGAGGGTGCGTGCCCAGAGGCTGCCTTCTTCATCATCGGCGGCTAGGGCGCTTAATGCCATGCGGAGGTCACCGGGTGGGAGTTGGCCGAGTTCGCGGCGCAGCCGCCCGGAGGAACCACCATCATCGGCGACGGTCACCACTGCGGTAACGCCGCGGGGTTCGCAACAATAGCGGGCGGCTAACAGGGTTTGGTAGAGGCCATGGCCACCACCAAGGGAGGTCATGCGATGAACACAAGGTGTGAGGGGTTCATCTTGGTTCATAATGAAGGTTCCTCCTTCAGGAGTGCTCTATGTACTCGCATACTCCGGTGCGGGCTGAAAGTGGTGTGGCTAAGCCCCGCCCCGCGCCTGCTAAGCCACGGCTCGTGCGGTGCGGGAGGCGGGACTCGAGGTAAAGCAAAAACCTAGCGGCGGATATCGCGGTGCAAGACGGAGACATCCAAACCTTCGGCTTCACGCAGGCGGCGGCCGAGTTCCTCGGCGACGGCAACGCTGCGGTGATGCCCGCCGGTGCACCCCACCGAAATGGTGATGAAGTTCTTGCCCTCGTGGCGGTAGCCGGCGCGCATGGTGGTGAACATGTCGACGAAGTTGTCGATGAAGGGTTTGGCGCCTTCTTGGGAGAGCACGAAATCGGAGACCGGCTTATCGATGCCGCGGTATTCGCGCAGCTCAGGTACCCAATAGGGGTTGGGGAGGAAGCGAACATCCACCACCAGGTCCGAGTCGCGGGGGGCACCGTGTTTGAAACCGAAGGATTGCACGGTGACGTGTTGGCGATCATTGGCCATGGTGTCGAAGCTGGACTCAATGGAGCGGCGTAGGTCATGCACACTCATTTCGGAGGTGTCGATGACAATATCGGCGTCTTCTTTGATCCAGGAGAGTACCCGGCGTTCGCGCTCGATGCCTTGTTGGAGGGTGTCTTTGCCCTGCAGGGGGTGCGTGCGGCGAACATTATCGAAGCGTTTGATCAGCACATCATCGCGGGCTTCCATAAAGAGCACCGTGGGCTCAATGCCGCGGGATTTCAATTCGCTAATCACCTGCGTCATGGTGCCTTCGAACATGCGGGAACGCACATCGGTGACTACCGCCACCTTCTGCACGGGGGAGGCTTCCTCTGCGCATAAAAGAATGAGATCCACAATGAGGCGTGGTGGGAGGTTGTGGGCCACGTACCAGCCTTTATCCTCCAGCACGCGGGCGGCGGTAGAAAGCCCCGCCCCGGACATGCCCGTCAACAGCACCGGGGAAGCGCCGATGAGGCCATGGTGTTCGCCGGTGCTGGTGGTTGTTGTGTGTGCTTGGGCTGCGTGTCCCTCAGTCATGGCCACCATCCTACCTGGGCGGGCAAGGTTTCTTGGCGAGATCTTTTAGGACTTGTGCAGGGATTGGAAAATTTGCTCCGCCAGCTTTGGGCCGAAGCCGCGGACCTGCGCAATCTCCTCCACCGAGGCTTCTTTGAGCTTCTTGACGGACCCGAAGTGCTTCACCAACTCCGTGCGCCGCACCTGCCCTAACCCGGGGATGGAATCCAGCTCGCTCATGCGCATGCGCTTAGAACGCTGCTGGCGGTGATAGCTAATGGCGAAGCGGTGCGCCTCATCGCGGATCTGTTGGAGCAGGTAGAGCGCCTCGGAGTTACGCGGCAGGATCAGCGGATCCTCCTCCCCTGGCACCCAGATTTCCTCCAGGCGTTTGGCCAGCCCCACCAACATCACATCGTTAACACCGAGTTCATCAAGAACTTCTTGGGCGGCATTGGCTTGGGGTGCGCCACCATCAACAATGAAAAGCTGCGGCGGGTAGGCAAAACGCCGGGTGGGGTCCGTGGACATTTCCTCGACAACTTCCGCGCTGGGTCGTTCATCGCTGAAGGTGGAGCCATCGAACTCCTCGGCTTCCGGAACGGCGCGTTTATCCTGGTTATGGCGTAGGAAGCGGCGGCGGGTGACCTCCTTAATGGAGCCGACATCATCGGAGCGGCCATCCCCGGCGGCTTCTTTAATGCGGTAGCGCCGATAATCCGATTTCCGCGGCAGCCCATCTTCAAACACCACCAGGGAAGCCACCACATCAGTGCCCTGGATATGGGAAATATCCGTGCACTCAATGCGCAGTGGGGCTTGCTCCATGCCGAGGGCCTCTTGGATATCCTGTAGCGCCGCCGAGCGTGCGGTGAGATCCCCTACGCGCTTGAGTTTGTGCTGGCGCAAAGCCTCTTGGGCATTGCGGTGCACCGTTTCAATCAGCGCACGTTTATCACCACGCTGCGGCACCCGCAGATCCACCTTCGTGCCGCCACGCAGCTTCTCCAAAAGCGTTTGGGTATCCGCGGGGTCCGCGGGCATAAGCTCCACCAGAATCTGTGCGGGGATCACCTGCCCGCGCTTCGGTTGCACCTCCCAGCTGGCATCATGGGATTCCTTATCCACCCCGCGGCGGCGAATCTCCTGGTCTTCCTGGGCTTCTAACGCGGCGCGCTCGGCAGCATCGGAATAGAACTGCACCAGGAAATCCTGCAAGAGGCGGGCAAGGGAGTCTTGGTCCTCCTCACCATCTTGGGCGTTATCGCCGGCGCGGGGCACCACCCAACCGCGTTGGCCATGCACGCGGCCTGCGCGCACATGGAAAATCTGGATAGAGGCTTCTAATTCATCCGCGGCGAGGGCAACAATATCGGCATCGGTGCCATCACCTAATACCACCGTTTGTTGCTCCATAATTTTCTTTAGCGCCCCTAAATCATCGCGCAGGCGCGCCGCCTTTTCGAAGTCAAGATCCTCCGCGGCCTCATTCATGGCCTTTTCAATACTGCGAGTAACGCGATCGGTATGGCCGGTCATAAACCCAATGAAGCCATCGACAATCTCGCGATAGTCAGCTTCGCTAATTCTTCCCACGCAGGGGGCCGCGCACTTATCGATATATCCCAATAAACAAGGCCGACCTAACGCCTCTTGGCGGTTAAAAACACCCTTGGTGCAGGTGCGCAGAGGAAAGACGCGGGTGAGAAGATCCAGGGTTTCGCGTACCGCCCAGGCATGGGAATAAGGCCCGAAATAGCGCACGCCTTTGCGTCGCGGCCCGCGATAAAAGAAGGCCCGCGGGAAATGCTCCCCCACGCTTAAGGCCAGTACAGGGTAGGTTTTATCATCGCGGTATTTGACGTTATATCGCGGATCAAAACGCTTAATCCAGGTATATTCCAGCTGTAAGGCTTCCACCTCGCTGGCCACCACAGTCCACTCCACCGAGCTGGCATTAAACACCATTTGGCGGGTACGTGGATGTAATTGCGTCACATCCTGGAAATAATTAGATAACCGCGCACGCAGATTCTTGGCTTTGCCCACATAAATGACGCGGCGGTCAGCATCCCGAAACTTATACACCCCTGGCTCAGTCGGAATGCTGCCAGAGGCGGGGCGATAGCTTGTCGGATCAGCCACGGTGAAGAACTACAATGTGCCTTTCTACGAATAATCTAGGGCAATAATCGAGATCCCAGGGCCCACGGTAGGGCACTGATTGTGCAGGGTGTGCGGGGGCCTTGGGTATGCCGCGCCTTAATCTTGGGGCATGTATTGGGCTTCTAATTCCCGGAACTTCGACACATTATCCACAATGCTGCCGTGATCGGCGGATTGGAAAGCCCATAGCGGTACGAACTCAAAGTCCGGGAGCTCCAGGCGGGCCATCCGCGAACCCTCGGGGAAGCTCAGCCCGTAGATCACCGCCCAGGGGTAAAAACGCGAACCAATAATATTGCGCACATCTACCCCATCAGCGTTGACCCGCACGCGGGGGCGGGAGAATGCGAGGTAGCCCAGCACCGCAATGATGATGCCCACCCCGAAGAAGGCCCATTGATCAATGGGGGTGACTGCCGCACCGGTGTAGCCAATGCCCACCACCACGGCCATGAAAATGTGGATGATGATCACGAAGATGGCCACCGCGATGGCCAATTGCTTGAGCTTCTTGGAGGTGACCACTAACTCCCAGGGTTTATCGGTGGTTAGTGCGGCATCCGCGGCAGTGTATTCCTGCAATTGCCGGGTATTAACAGCAGGCTTGGCACTGTCCTGCTGTGCGGGGGATTCTGGCTGTGTGGGCTGGTTGCTGGTGGCCATAACCTTCTACTGCGTCCTTTCCCCCCTTTTTGCGAGGTTCTGCGCGGCTGTGCTGTGCGGGGGGTGCTTATTGCCCCGGGTATGCCGGGGCGTTGGGTCTTAAAGCTGAATATACATTCCTTCAAAAACTTCGCTAGAGCAAGTCTAGGGCTCACTGCGGCGGATTTTATCCAATAACACCGCCGTGTGCAGCGCCGCGATCATCGCCTCGGCACCTTTATCTTCACTAGCGCCCGCTGCCCCACTGCGATCAATGGCTTGTTGCTCAGTATCGGTGGTGAGCACCCCATTGCCGATCGGGGTGGCGCTATCTAAAGCGATGCGGGTCAGCCCTTGGGTGACGGAGTCGCAGACATAATCAAAGTGCGGGGTGCCGCCGCGAATCACGCAGCCTAAAGCCACCACCGCATCATTATGCTTGGCAACCTCCTGCACCACCACGGGAAGTTCCAAGGCACCAATCACGCGATATTCCTTCACCTTCGCGCCACAGGCCTTCGCGGTCTCAATGGCGCGCTGATGCAGGCGGTCACAAATTTTTTCATTCCAACTGCTGGTAACCACAGCCACGCTGAGGCCTTCGGCCTTCACCTGTGCGACCTCGGGTAAACCTTCCTTGCTCACGCGATACTCCCCTTTCACTTAATGCTGATGCGCCGCGGTGTTCATAGCTTCGCTATCTTCACCATGCTCACGGTCATACTCATTCAAAGCTGGCAGATCATGGCCCATGCGATCACGCTTGGTGCGCAGGTAGCGCACATTATCATCATGTACTACTACCGGCAGGCTCATACGGTGATTCACCGCCACCCCGCCGTCGCGCAGCGCCTCGGCCTTTTCTGGGTTATTGCTGAGCAGATCCACTGAATGGATGCCCAGGTCGCGCAGCATATCCACCGCGCAGGTGTATTCGCGGGCATCCGCGGGTAAACCGAGGCTCAGGTTCGCATCCACAGTATCCATGCCCTCATCTTGGAGGCGATAAGCCTTCAACTTGGAAATCAACCCAATGCCGCGGCCTTCTTGTCCACGCAAATAAAGCAACACCCCGCGGCCCTCGTTTTGAAGCAGCTCCAAGGAGGCATGGAGTTGCTGCCCGCAATCACAGCGCCTGGAAGAAAACACATCGCCGGTTAGGCATTCGGAGTGCACTCGCACCGGAACATTCTCCCCGCCATCCTGGTCGGGTTCCCCAACAACTAGGGCCACGTGTTCTACCCCATCGACCACATTGGTGAAACCGATGGCGCGGAATACGCCGTGGTCTGTTGGGAGGATGGTTTCTACTTCGCGGGTGACCATGGCGTCATGTTCCAGGCGCCACTCGATGAGCTGCTCAATGGAGATCATCTTCAGCCCGTGGGTGGTGGCAAAAGCGCGGAGCTCCTCGGAGCGTGCCATATCGGTGGGGTCTTCTTCGGAGACAATCTCACACAGCACCCCAGCTGGGCGTAGTCCGGCCAGGCGGGCGAGATCCACTGCCGCTTCAGTGTGGCCGGCACGTACCAGCACACCACCGCTGCGGGCGCGCAGCGGGTTGATATGGCCTGGGCGAGTGAAATCAGCGGGCCCGCATTCTGGGTCAGCGAGCCGGCGCAGGGTTTCAGCCCGCGAGCTAGCGGAAATACCGGTGGTGCCGGTAGCGGCATCCACCGTGACCGTATAGGCGGTGCCGCGGGCATCTTCATTGTGCTGCACCATGGCTGGTAGGTTCAGGCGCTCGCATTCTGGTCCGGTGAGGGAGGCGCAAATATAGCCACTGGAGTAGCGCACCATAAAGGCCACCAGTTCAGGGGTGGCTTTCTCGGCGGCGAAGATGAGGTCGCCTTCGTTTTCGCGATCTTCATCATCGACCACAACCACGGCCTTACCAGCCGCAATGTCGGCGATGGCCTCTTCTACGCTATCCAGCGAGATACCGGTTTCGGCCCGCTGCTCGATTCCCTCAGTCACGTTCGACAACCTTAGTCCGACTCCCCTACTAATGAGCCACTGGGGTCAGTATCTTCTGAATACTCCGGGGTGACCAACCCAAGGTTTAAGGCCCTCAAAATATATTTGCCAACCACATCGAATTCGAGGTTGACCCGATCACCCGGAGTTAACCCACCCAAGGTGGTCTCTTTTAAGGTGGTGGGGATTAAGGAAACCTCGAAGAAATCTTCCCCGAGAGCACTAATGGTTAAAGAGGTGCCATCAATGGCGATGGAACCTTTTTCCACCACATAGGGCAGATAATCCTCGGGAAGCTCGAAGCGGAAGACTTCCCAACGCTCCCCAGGGGTGCGAGAAATAAGGATGCTGGTGCAATCCACATGGCCTTGGACATTGTGGCCACCGAGGCGATCCCCCACGGCAAGCGCGCGTTCCAGGTTCACCGGGGATCCCACCTTAAGGGCCCCGAGGCTGCTGCGCTCAAGGGATTCTTTCATCACATCGGCACTAAAACCGTGCTCATCATAATCAACGATCGTGAGGCACACCCCGGATACCGCAATGGAGTCCCCGCGGTTGGCGCCTTCGATGACGCGCTGGCAATTAAGGGAAATAACGATGGAGTCGGCGCATTCGCGCAGCGAACGCACCTGCCCTATTTCTTCGACAATGCCGGTAAACACCTTGGTGGATGATCCTTTGCTTGAAAAACAATTCTATGAGGGGTTACGCCGCTGATAGAGCGCTAAGATATCTTCGCCTAAAACGGTGGTGGAGCGTAGTTCAAACTCGTGCGCCTCGATGAGGGTGTTGACCCCGGCGCCGAGGGTGCTGGGGGTACCAGACCCGAGGAGTTTGGGGGCAATGTAGACGCGTAAGGCGTCGACTACTCGCGCTTGGAGGAAGCTGCCCGCCAAACGGGGGCCGCCTTCGACCAGCACATCGCGCAGACCTAGGGACTCGATCTCGGAAAGCATGCTCGGGATATCTGGGAATTGGAGAAATCCCAGTTCAGCGAGGTTTCCTTGGGGCATGAGTTCGTTGATGGGGCGCGAGCCGATGACGATGCGCAGCGGTTGTTCGGGGTAGAGCTCGCCGCTGGGGGTGCGCGCGGTGAGTGAAGGATTATCGGCGAGTGCGGTGCCAGTGCCGATGATGATGGCGTCGCGGGTGCAGCGGTCCTGGTGCACATTTTCACGTGCCGCGGGGCCGGTGATCCATTGGCTGGTGCCGTCGGCGGCACTGGTGAAACCATCCAAGGTTTGGGCGATTTTAAGGGTGATGTGCGGGCGGCCGAGGCGGACGCTGCTGAGCCACGGTTGAAGTTCCGGAACCTCGAGTTGGAGTTGGGCGACCTTAATGCCCTGGGCTTGGAGTTCCTGGGCGCCACCGGCGGCTTCGCGCATGGGGTCGGCGTGGATGAAGATGACTTTGGCGATGCCGGCTTTGTGGAGCGCCTGGGTACACGGCCCGGTGCGCCCGGTGTGTCGGCAGGGTTCCAAGGTGACGATGGCGGTGCCGCCGCGGGACATGCTGCCGGCTTGGGCGAGTGCGATGATTTCGGCGTGCGGGCCACCGGTGGGTTGGGTGCCGCCAACGCCACAGAGTTCACCTTCGGCGCTTAAGATTGCAGCGCCGACCGGGGGGTTGGGGCTGGTTGTGCCCTTGACCAGTGCGCCCGCCTGGAGAGCCTGCTCGAGGGCGTGGGCTTCGGCGGGGCTGAGGTCACCCGGGGTGATGAGCGCGGTGGGTTGTGGCACGTAGCTCCTTGGGGTTGCGTGTATGGGTTTTGTGGGGATGTTTTAGCGTACGGCGGCGGCGGTGTTGCGGAGCTCCTGGATCATCTGGTTGGGATCCTCGGCCTTGTACACCGCAGAACCTGCGACGAAGGCATCGCAGCCAGCCTCAGCGGCCGCAGCAATGGTGTCGAGGCTAATACCGCCATCAATTTCGATGGTGATATCCAGGCCTTTTTCATCAATGATCCGGCGCAAGGTGCGGACCTTCTCCAGCTGATCAGGCATGAAGGATTGACCGCCGAAGCCCGGTTCCACGGACATAATGAGCACCTCATCGAAGTGCTCGAGGATATCGAGGTAGTCCTCAATCGGGGTGCCGGGGCGAAGCGAGAAGGCACTGCGGGCGCCGAGTTCGCGGATGCGATCGGCCAGGGCGGCGGGGTTGTTGGTGGCTTCGACGTGGAAGATGACGGTATCGGCGCCGGCCTCGATATAGCGCTCCACCCACTTTTCGGGGTTTTCGATCATGAGGTGGACGTCGAGAGTTTTATCGGTGAGCTTATTGACCGTGGCGGTGACATCCGGGCCGAAGGAGAGGTTGGGGACGAAGTGGCCGTCCATAATGTCGACGTGGATCCAGTCGGCATTGCTGATGGCTTCGATTTCGCGGTCCAGATGTGCGAAGTTCGCGGCGAGGATGGAAGGCGCGATAATCGGGGCGTTGGAGGCGTTGGGGGTGCCGGGAGTAGCTGTGGGATTGTTTGTGGGAGTGGTCATATTCCGTGATCCTACCCTTGGTCAGAGCTTGTAGCTGGGAGCCTTAAGGCGGCGAAGAACATGGCATCAGTGCCGTGGCGATGCGGCCACATTTGTACCGATGGGTAGCTGCCGACGGACTCCATATTGGGGACAAGGATGTGGGCATTGAGTTCTTCAACGCCGAGATTGCTGATGGCCCAATCCACCACCCCGCGGGTTTCACGAAGATCCGGGGAGCAAGTGGAGTAAATAATCAGGCCGCCGGGGCGGGTGAGCTTCACTGCGCTTTCGAGGAGTTCTCTTTGGAGGCTGGTGAGCTCGGCGATATCGGATTCGCGTTTGCGCCAGCGGGCTTCTGGGCGGCGGCGAAGCGAACCCAAGCCGGAGCAGGGGGCGTCTACGAGCACGCGGTCATAGCCGGGGTTAAGGCCGGGGTTGCGGCCATCGGCAATATGGACATCGCAGACATCTTGGACATTGGTAGTGGCCTGGCGCACGAGTTTGGCGCGGTGCTCGGAGATCTCTACGGCATCCACGTGGGCCTGGTCGATGCGTGCCAGGGAGGCGATCAGTGCGGTTTTACCGCCTGGGCCGGCGCAGAGGTCAAGCCAACGACCCTGATCTTCGCCTTCAACTGCGCCTTCTACGAGGGCGCGGGCGATGAGTTGGCTGCCTTCATCTTGGACTCCGGCAAGTCCTTCGCGGATAACGTCCAGATCCTTCGGGGCGCCTTCGCTGAGCCGCACCGCATAGGGCGAATACTGTCCTACCTCACCACCGGTAATTAGGGCGAGTTCTTCGGCGGTGATTTCGCCGGGGCGGGCAACGAGATGCACCTGGGGGCGTTCGGAGTCAGCCTTGAGGGCTTCGGCGAGTTCCCCGATGCCTAGTGCTTTGGCGAAGCTTTCGGCGATCCAGGTGGGGTGCGATTCTTTAAAGGCAATGGCGGCGATTTCGCCTTGGGGTTGGAGGCGATCAAGCCACCATTCCAACGGGTGCTTGGAGACTGCGCGCATCACCGCATTGGCGAAGCCCTTGCCGCGTGGGGAGCATTGCTCTTCTACCAGGGTGACGGTGGTATCTACTGCGGCGTGCGGGCTTACGCGGGTATAAAGCAGCTGGTAGACGCCGAGGCGAAGGGCATCGAGGACACCATCATCAAGGCGGAAGATATCGCGGGTGGAGCAGTCTTGGATGATTTCATCCAATACTCCCAGATGCCGCAGGGTGCCATAGGTGACTTCGGTGGCGAAGGCGGCGTCGCGGCCGCGGACACCTTCTTCTTTGAGGAGGCCTGGTAGCACCAGGTTGGCGTAGGCATCGTCTTCGCTGACTCGGCGGAGGACCTCGAGGGCGACCACGCGGGCGGGGTCGACTGAGGAGCGGCGCGGGCGGTGGTGGGTGTTGTTGTTGCGTTCGGGTTTGGTGCGTTGGGGGTTATTGCGGGTGTTGTTGTGGGGAGGGCGGTGGCCTTCGCGGTGGCCTTCGCGGCGTTGTCCGCTCTCACGCTTGGGTGTGCCGTCCTGTTTATCTGCGGCTGCACCGCGCTTGGTGCGCGAACGGAAACCACCAGAGGAATTTAAAGAGCTCATCGCAGCACCATCTCCTGGGCATCTTGATTACCAGCTAGGCCGCGGGCCCAATCAGCGGCATTCATCATCTTCTTCCCCATCGGCTGAACCTTCACTAACTCCACCGGCTTGGTGGCGGTACCTGCGAACACGTGGCGGCGGGTAAAGAGCAATGCGCCGGGGGCAAGCCCTGCTTCTAGCTTGGCGGCCTCCTCATCGCTGAGTTTTAGCTGGCTGCTCAAGGGCTTGGCCACCCCGATCTTGAAGCGTTGCTCATCCAGAGTGGTCCAGGCACCTGGGGCTGGTGTGTAGGCGCGGATATGGCGATCAATCGCGAAATCCGGGGTATCCCAGTTGATGCGGGCTTCTTCGGTGCTGAGCTTCGGGGCGTAGCTGGCTTCGCCTTCTTGGGGTTGGGGGCGAAGCGTACCTTCAGCAAGCCCATCCATGGTGGCGACCAAGAGTTCCGCGCCGCGATAAGCCAAGCGTTCCAGCAGGTTATCGGCGTTATCCTCGGGTAAAATATTTTCCGTGATGGTACCAAATACCGGGCCGGTGTCTAAACCTTCTTCAATCCGGAAGGTGCTTGCGCCGCTAATGTCATCGCCATGCAAAATCGCTGCCTGCACCGGGGCGGCTCCGCGCCACTGCGGGAGTAAGGAAAAGTGCAGGTTCACCCAACCATGTGGGGCGACATCCAGTAGGTCTTTGGTGATGAGGTTGCCGTAGGCGACCACCGGTAAGCATTCCGGTGCTAATTCTTTTAGGCGGGTGCGCAGCATCTCACCATCTTCGGTACCGGGTTTTAAGGTGCTGGGGGTGAGCACTTCGATGCCGTGGGCGAGGGCGGTTTCCTTCACCGGGCAGGGGTGCAGACTACGGCCGCGGCCTTTGCGGGCATCGGGGCGGCAGATCACTGCTACTACCTCGTGGTTGGAGGCAATGAGGGCTTCTAGGGCGGGTACAGCCGGTTCCGGGGTTCCGGCGAAAACAAGGCGCATAAAAATTTAGGTCCTCAGATTAAAGGTGCTTCGGGCGGGTGCGGGGCGGGGTGGAAAAATTTTTCGGGTCGCGGGGCGCGGCCGATGATTGGCGCGGTTAGAACCAATCGGATTCGCGGATTTCGCGCATTGCTTCTTTTCTTTTCTCCGGGGTTAAGCGCTTCAAGAAGAGCACCCCATCTAAATGGTCACTTTCATGCTGAATGCAGCGAGCCATCAAACCGGAAGCCACCATGGAGATCGGTTTTCCTTCCTTGTCCTGGCCACTGACCTTCACCTGTAGGTAGCGTTCAGTTTCCTTGGAGATACCGGGGATGGATAGGCATCCTTCGCGGCCGGTTTGGGTTTCTTCCCCGATGGCTTCCCACACGGGGTTAATGATGTGCCCGCGTAGCCCACCATCGGTATGGGAACAGTCGAAGACGAACACCCGCTTAAGAATGCCAATTTGGTTGGCGGCAAGCCCAACACCACCAGCGTCATCCATGGTGTCGAGCATGTCCTGCACCAGCTGGGCTAAGGAATCATCGAAGGTCGTGACTTCTTCGGCTCGGCTTAGAAGAACGGGGTCACCGAAAATTCGGATAGGTCGAATGCTCATGCTTTTAGGCGGGGTATCTTTCTCTCAGCTGCGAAATAACTTCCGGGGGTTTCTAGGTGGGAAGTTTAGCCCACGCGCACCGGATCAACCTGGATACGTAGTGGGAGGTCCCCACCAGCACCCTGGGTGCGGCCACGGCGACCAAACCGTGCCACCTGTGCTTGGCCTAAAGCCTCACCCAATTCATTACGTGGGCCCAAGGGTGTGCGGATCAGTAGGCGTTGTGGTGGGCCATAACGCTTCTCGTCATATTCCCCAGGCAAGGTGGTACCCGGTGGTAGATCCACCGGCCCTAAAACCTCAGCATCCTTCGGTAGCTCCACGACCTCAAGCAGGGTATCTAGTGCCGCAGTGGCACCATCAATGGCCGCCATATGCACCGTGGGGGGAAGCTGCACTTCTGCGCGTTGGCTTAACTCACGCGCCGCGGCACCACGCATATCCCAGGTAATTAGCGCCTGCACCACCGCAAGGGAAGCTTCTGCAACTACCACTACTTCCCCATCGTGTCGCACCATGGTGGCGGCGCTCGCCCATTTACCTAAGGTGTCTTCGGTGGCCCGTAAATCCTGGCGACCTAAGGTGGCCCAGGTATCCACCATCACTGCGGCACCATAGTGCCCGCCGTCTTGGATAATGGGTTCCGCCCCTGGAGTGGCTACCACGATCTGTGGGGCTTGCTCTAGGTAATCAATAATGCGGTTGCCACCAGACATGTGCACCGGTACCTGCGGGAATGCCCGCCCAATTTCTTCAGCAGTTCTTTCAGCCCCCAACACCACTGCGCGAAGCTTAAAGGAACCACACGCATGGCAGCGGTACTGAGTATCCGGGCGCCCACACCAACGACAGGTGGGGAGATGAGCTTCTTGAGGATGCTGTTCTACGGTACTCGGTAAGCCCATCGGACCATTGCAATGCCGGCAGCGCGCCGGTGTGCGGCATACCCCGCACGCCAAGGTCGGCACATAGCCCTTACGCGGCACCTGGATAAGCACCGGTAGTTCTTTTTCCAACCCACCGCGCAAGGCCTCAAACGCAATCAAGGGTAAGCGTGCAGAACGTGCCCGTGGGTCGCGTTCTAACTCAAAGTCACTATCCGCCACCGCACGAATCCAGGGGCTACGCGCGCGAATCACCTCCCGTGGGGCAATAAGGTCATGCGCCCAACCAGATTCCACCAACAACTGGGTTTCCGCAGTGCGATGATGCCCACCAAGAATCAGCGCACAATGCTCCTGAGCACTGCGGGTGGTCAGCACTTCCCGAGCATGCGGATAAGGCGCTCGCGGATCAACCAGGTTGTCATCACCATCATGTAGCAGCACGCAGAGTTTGAGGTTCTTCACCGGCGCAAAAGCGGCACTACGGGTACCTACCACCAGGCGGCCTTGGCCATGCAGGATATTGAGGTAACGCCGGTAACGTGCCTGCGGGCCTAACCCGGCATGCAAGATGGTCAATTGTTTGGCTGAGACATGTTCGCGGAAGGCTTGTTCTAGTACTTCCACATCGCGTTGGTCCGGCACTACCACTAAGGCGCCGCCACCATCGAGTACTACTTTGGTGGCCAGGGCCGCAATGGCGCCGGCCCAATGTTCACCGGGGGCAATCTGCCAGGCTGCGCGTGCCGGGGAGCCAGCAAGTACAGCATCAACAAAGGATTGACCATGGGTATAAGCCGCCCAGGGCGAAAGATCAGGTTCAGCGACCTCCCCTAGTTCCTCCCAGCTAAGCGCTTCAGAAGCGGGAGTATTCTCCGCGCGGGCATGGCGGCTGGGGATAGCGGAGCGAATAATATCCGAGCGCACCCCGGCATAGCGTTTCGCCAGTGAGTCCACCAGCTTTTGCAGTTGCGGTGGATACACCTGTTCTGGGGAGATGACGCGCTCTAAAAATTTCAGTTCGCCATCATGTTCTGGGGTATCCACGCGCTCAATAAGCAGCGCATCCACCAAACGTCCAGCAAAACGTACCCGCACCCGTACCCCGGGTTGGGCGTCGGCATCTTGTTTGGTGGAGATGCGGTAGTCAAAGAGTCGGTCGAGGTGCGCGAGCCCTAAAAGTGGGAGTACCCGCGCCACCGATAGCTCTGGTGCTGGGGTGCGCGGGGAGGTACTCATAGTGAGCTTAGAGTTTACCTACTTAAGGGCACTGCGGTTCAGCGCCCTCAGGTCAGCAGCAAGCGGCCTAAGCCACCCCTGGCTAGGCAACCCCAGCGGCGCGGCGGAGTTCCTCCACGCGGTTGGTGGCTTCCCAGGGCAGGTCAATATCGGTGCGCCCAAAGTGCCCATAGGCAGCAGTCGGGCGATAAATCGGCCGCAGTAGATCTAGCTCGCGGATAATTGCGGCGGGGCGCAGATCAAACACCTTCGCCACAGCCTGCTGGATCAGCTCATCATTGAGGCCTTCCCGGGCGGTACCGAAGGTTTCTACATAAAGACCCACCGGTGCGGCACGCCCAATGGCATAAGCCACCTGCACTTCCGCACGATCAGCCAACCCAGCGGCCACAATATTCTTCGCAACCCAACGCATGGCATAAGCCGCAGAGCGATCCACCTTGCTGGGATCCTTGCCGCTAAAAGCACCACCACCGTGGCGCGCCATACCGCCATAGGTGTCCACAATGATCTTGCGGCCAGTTAAACCAGCATCACCCATCGGCCCACCAAGTACGAAGGAACCCGAAGGGTTCACCAACAAGGTGAGGTCATCGGTGACGAGGTGTTCCAGCTTGGATTCTTTAATCACCCAGTCCAAGACATGCTCGCGCAGCTGTTCTTCCAACCACGCTTGGGTGACTTCTGGATCATGCTGCGTGGAGATCACCACGGTGTCCAAGTACACCGGCCGCTGGTCCTGGTCATAAGCGAAAGTCACCTGGGTTTTACCATCAGGGCGTAGATGCGGGACGATCCCCTGCTTACGCACTTCGCTTAGTCGACGTGCCAGGCGGTGCGCTAAAGCAATCGGCAGCGGCATTAATTCCGGGGTGTCACTGGCGGCGTAACCAAACATCAGGCCCTGGTCGCCGGCACCGGTATGGGAATCATCCTCCACTTGGGAGCCACTGCGGGCCTCGTGGGAGGTGCTCACGCCCTCACCGATCTCAGAGGACTGCTCACCAATGGCTACATTCACCCCGCAGGTGCGGCCATCAAAGCCCACATCCGAGGAAGTAAAACCAATATCGGTCAGGGTTTTACGCACTAAGGCTGGAATCTCTACATAGCCAGTGGTGCTTACTTCACCCACCACATGCACTTGGCCGGTGGTCACCAAGGTTTCTACGGCCACGCGAGCATGCGGGTCTTCGCGCAGCAGCGCATCCAAGATGGTGTCGGAAATGGCGTCGCAGATTTTATCCGGGTGGCCTTCGGTCACGGACTCAGAGCTAAAGAGCCGCAGGTTGCCGCGCTCGGAAGCGTTTGTCTCCTGAGCGTTCTTTGCCTGAGAGGTATTCGTGGGGTTGCTCACTGTATTTCTTTTCTTCTTCGAGGTGTCTTCGCAGCACATATCGCCAACAAGTGGCGCGACGTGTTCTGGGGGAAAATTTTCTTTGAGTCTTATCAGGGTCAATGTTCGGCAGCTTAAGACGGGCAGGCGGTACTCATACGCCTGCTTTAAGTGCCGCGTTCAAACATAGACTAAGCGGTCTATTAGCGCAATAGGCGCGCCGAAGCTTCTCGGGAAACTCCTCCAGGATCCTCTCCAGAAACCCCACCTAGGTCCGCCCACCACCGCTTTCCCGCAGCTCCGCAATCGCCGCCAGCATCTGCGCCGCCACATAGTGCTTACTCCCCAACTCAATGGTGCGCTCACTGCCATCGGCACCCAACAACCAGCCCTGGTTCGTGGCCTGGCCAAACACCTTGCCTTCCCCCACCTCATTACACATCAAGAGGTCACAGCCCTTGCGCCGCAACTTCGCCCGCCCATGCTCTACTGCACTGGTCTGCGCATCCCCAGTTTCTGCCGCGAAACCAACAATGCTCACCCCATCTTTGAGCTCCCCATCGGCACGCCGCTTCACCAACCCTGCGAGAATATCGGGGTTTTCCACCAACTCCAGATGATCCAGGCCCGCATCATCACGGCCCTTCTTCATCTTCGATTCCGCCACCGTCGCCGGTCGATAATCCGCCACCGCGGCAGCCATAATAATGATGTCCGCCTCCCCCGCACGCTCATCAATGGCATCCTTCATCTCCCGGGCACTACGCACCCGCACCATCTCCGCCCCACAGGGGGTCGGCAAATCATCAGTTGCCGCGGCCACCACGGTCACCTGCGCACCCTTATGCGCCGCAATCTCCGCAAGCGCAAAACCTTGGCGCCCACTCGAGGCATTGCCAATAAAGCGCACCGGATCCAGATTCTCCCGGGTTCCCCCAGCACTAATCAGCACCCGCTGCCCCACCAAATTCCGCTCAAAATCCCCGCCGTCTAAGAGCGCTTTAAACACCGCCGCAATCTGCTGCGGCTCCGGCAACCTGCCGGGCCCTGTATCCTTCCCGGTCAAACGACCATGCGCCGGCTCCATCACCACAATCCCGCGGCGCCGCAGAGTCGCCACGTTGTCTTGGGTCGCCGGATTCAACCACATTTCGGTATGCATCGCCGGCACCACCAGCACCGGACAGGTCGCCACCAAACACGTCGCGGTCAGCAGATCATTCGCACGCCCCGCCGCCAGCCGCGCAATCACATCCGCGGTCGCCGGTGCGATCACAATGCCCTGCGCCTCCTGCCCAATGCGCACATGCTGCACCTCATCCACCGCATCAAACACGGTGGTGCTCACCGCATGCCCGCTCAGCGCCTCAAAAGTCGCCGCCCCCACAAATCTCAGCGCGTCGGGCGTGGGCACCACCCGCACATCCGCTCCCGCTTCCTTCAGCTCACGTACCAGGTGGCAGGCCTTATATGCCGCAATTCCGCCGGCCACACCTACGACTAGGTGCTTTGATTCATTTCGATTCTGCTGGCTCACTTAGCTCTTTGTCCTTGTTATTTCGCTTCTCGAGATCATTCGGCTGCGCTGGGTAGATAGGTGTGGCCCTAGGCGCGGGGTTGCTGCATGCCAAGCGTAGTCGCTATGGGGTGCGAGTGCGCGAGAAAAACACCCCGCACTCACCTTGGTTGAAGGTAAGTCGGGGTGTTCTCTTGGGGGTGAAGCTTAAATCTGTGCAGGCGCGCTGCTCATAAGGAGCTTTAGCGGCCTTCTTCGTGCTCCAGCAGACCCTGATCGATCTCGCGCAGGGCGATGGACAGGGGCTTTTCGCCGGGCTCTGGGGTGACCAGCGGGCCGACGAACTCGAAGACCCCTTCATCAGCCTGCTGATAGAAGCTGTTGATTTGGCGGGCACGCTTGGCAGCGAAAATCACCAAGGCGTATTTCGAGGAGACCTTGTCCAGGAGTTCATCGATCGGCGGGGAGGTAATCCCGATGGGCGGATCGAAGACAGCTTCGGTCTTGGTCTCGTTGCTCACGTTGGTCACTTGCACCTTTACTTGAGGAAAGTTCGTGTGGAAAAACTAGGTAGGACGGTTAAGGATACTACCCCACCAAGATGGCCTTAATAGCGGCTACTGCTCGGTCGACATCATCATTGACTACCACATGGTCAAACTCATCCTTGGCGGCGAGTTCTTCTTTAGCGGTGTTCAGGCGGCGTGCGATAACTTCTTCATCTTCAGTACCGCGGCCGGTGAGACGATCGACGAGCTCCTCCCAGGAGGGCGGGGCTAAAAAGACACTGGTTGCTTCGGGCATCATCTGCGCGACATTGCGTGCACCTTCAAGGTCGACCTCGACGAGCACCGGGCGCCCAGCTGATAGTGCATCACGCACTGGTTTAGCCGGAGTTCCGGAGCGCTGCAGGCCACCATGAATTTCTGCCCATTCCAGCATGTCACCATTGTCGATGTGCTGTTGGAATTGGTCATCGGTGACATAGAAGTAGTCCACCCCTTCAACCTCGCCGGGGCGTGGCTGCCGCGTGGTCATGGAGACGCTGAAGTACAGGTCTTCAATTTCATCGCGGAGCCGGTTGACCACGGTGGACTTGCCCACTGCAGACGGGCCGGCCAGCACCACGAGAGTGCCCTTGTTGCTGGCCATGGTGATTAGTCCTCGCTAAAGCCGAAGCGCTCGAGGAGGGCACGGCGCTGACGCTCACCGAGGCCACGCAGACGACGGGTCTGGGCGATCTCGAGTTCCTCCATGATTTCCTTCGCCTTGACTTTGCCAACCTTCGGCAGAGCCTCCAGGAGGGAAGAGACCTTGGTCTTGCCAATGATCTCATCGCTCTGGGCCTTATCCAGGACTTCCTTCAGGTTGGTGCCACCGCGCTTGAGCTTTTCCTTCAGCTCTGCACGGGCCTTGCGGGCCTCAGCGGCTTTGGCGAGTGCTTCTTTGCGCTGCTCGTCCGTCAACTTGGGAAGGGCCACGGGGTTCCTCCGATTCATATAAAGGGAATTTGTCTTGCGGTACCAGGAGGGTACCTATGTATCGAGCAGCAGACACACTAAATTGCATGCGTGTCAGCCGCTGATTTTTGCCTAGTCTAGCACCACCACGGACAATGCCCGCCAGCGCGACACGAAACTAGGCGTTTACGCAGGATAGCTTAACAAAACCGCAGGTCGCACATCAACCCACCCGAAAACGGCTGACCTGCGATTATATTCCGGCCTTCAGGAGGATTCAGTTGAGCTTTGAGGCGTAGGTTCATCCTTGAGGTACCTGAGAAAACTGGGATCAGCACATAAAAATAAACGCCCTAGTTCTCCTAGGGCGCTTAAATCATGATGGCTTCGGCTTAGCTTATGGGGTAATCCTGCGCGAAGTTTCGGGCCGCATCATAAAGCTTTCGCGGATCCGGGCCGGCCGCCAAAATTGCGCGCGAGACATTGGGGAAGCAATAGTTCTCCACCCCACGCCCAATCCGGGCAATATCTTCCGCACCTGCGCCTTGGGCACCCACTCCCGGCATTAATACCGGGCCATTGAGTTTCGCGAGCTTAGGAGGATTCTTTAGGGTCGCACCAACCACCACGCCCAAGTTGCCAGCACTAGGTGCATGCTGGGCGTTATGGCGTGCTACCTCATCTACTACCTGCTGGGCGATGCTGCCCTTATCGCCTTGGCTTTGTAGCTCAATGGCTTCCGGGTTGCTGGTGGCCGCCAGGATGAACACTCCCCTATTCTTCTCCTCAGCAAGCTTGAGCACAGGATCTAAAGCACCCACACCCAAATAAGGGGAGACAGTTAGTGCATCGCAGCACAGCGGGGATTCATCAGCCAACCAGGCGCTGGCATAACCTGCCATGGTCGAGCCAATATCACCGCGTTTAGCATCAGCCACCACCAGCGCCCCGCCTTCTTTAAGCTGCGCAATGGTGCTTTCTAGCACCGCAAAACCAGCGGAACCAAAGCGCTCATAAAAAGCCACCTGTGGTTTCACCAAAGCCACCGCATCGGCGAAGGCAGTTGCGCAACGCTCCGAGAATTCCTTGAGGCCATCAACATCATCCTTAACGCCCCAATCACGCAGCAGCTGCGGGTGTGGGTCAATGCCTACGCAGAGGCGCCCACCGCGGTGCTCAGCTAGTTGGGATAGCTGAGCACCGAAGGTGAGATGCGGTGTTGAGCTTGGGGCGCTCATTAGCGGCACCCACCGTGATCAAGTTCCTGCAGCGGGCAGACACTCAAGTCGCCCTTCAGCTTCGCTTCGATGCCCTGCACCGCGGCGGTCACACCCTGCACGGTGGTCATCAGTGGCACACCCACATTCACAGCAGCTGCGCGGATGTCATAGCCATCATGGCGAGCCCCTGCCGAACCAGCCGGGGTGTTGAGGATCAGATCCACTTCACCAGCAGCAATTTGGTCAACAATGGAGCGTCCTTCACCAGCATCACGCACCTCGCTGGCCTTGCGCGCTACTTCGCACTCAATGCCATTGCGGCGCAGCATACCGGCGGTACCAGCGGTTGCCAGGATGGTAAAGCCCAAGCTGGCGAGGCGCTGGATAGGCAGGATCAAGGTGCGCTTATCGCGGTTCGCCACCGAGACGAAGACGCGGCCTTCGGTGGGAAGTTCACCAAAGGCTCCGGCTTCCGCCTTGGCGTAGGCGGCACCGAAGTTAGCGGCCAGGCCCATCACTTCACCGGTGGACTTCATCTCCGGGGAAAGCAAGGTGTCCAGCATGGTGCCATCCGGGCGGCGGAATCGGTTGAAGGGCAGCACAGCTTCCTTCACCGCAATCGGTGCATCCATGGGCAGCGAGCCACCGTCGTAGCTGGTGGGGATTAAGCCCTCTTCCTTGAGTTCCTTCAAGGAGGAGCCCATCATAATGCGGGCTGCGGCCTTCGCCAGGTGCACTCCGGTGGCCTTGGAGACAAAGGGCACCGTGCGGGAGGCACGCGGGTTCGCCTCAATGACGTAGAGGATGTCGTCCTTCAAGGCGAACTGCACGTTCATTAGGCCCTTAACACCAATGCCATTGGCCAGAGCTTCAGTCGAGCGGCGAACCTTGTCGATATCTTCCTTACCCAAGGTCATCGGCGGCAGTGCGCACGCAGAGTCACCGGAGTGAATACCGGCTTCCTCAATGTGCTCCATCACGCCGGCAAGATATACCTCTTCACCATCGCAGAGCGCATCCACGTCAATCTCAATGGCGGAATCTAGGAAGCGGTCCACCAGCACCGGGTGATCAGTATTCAGCTCGGTGGCGCGCTCAATATAGTCCTTCAGGGAGCTCTCGTCATAGACGATCTCCATGCCGCGGCCACCCAGCACATAGCTGGGGCGAACCAGCACGGGGTAACCAATGCTGGCGGCCACCTCACGGGCCTGATCGAAGCTGGTAGCGGTACCAAAAGCAGGTGCCGGGAGCTGAGCTTCCTTCAACACCTCACCGAATTCGCCGCGGTCTTCAGCCAGGTTGATGGCCTCCGGGGTGGTACCCACCACGGGCACACCAGCATCAGCAAGTTTTTGAGCCAAGCCCAGCGGGGTCTGGCCACCGAGCTGCACAATCACACCAGCAACGGTGCCGGACTGGCATTCCGCCAGGTACACCTCCATCACATCTTCGAAGGTCAAGGGCTCGAAGTAGAGACGATCCGCGGTGTCATAGTCAGTGGAGACAGTCTCCGGGTTGCAGTTGACCATCACGGTCTCATAGCCAACTCGGGAAAGCTCCAGGGCTGCGTGCACGCAAGAGTAGTCGAATTCAATACCCTGGCCAATGCGGTTCGGCCCGGAGCCTAGGATGATGACCTTCTCGCGCTCGGTTTGGGGCGCTACTTCGCTGGTGGCAGCGGGGTCTAGCTCATAGGCCGAGTAGTGATAAGGGGTCTTGGCTTCGAACTCCGCAGCACAGGTATCCACGGTCTTAAATACCGGGTGGATTCCCAGGGACCAGCGCAGACGGCGCACACCATCTTCGCCGGCGAACTCCGGTCGCAAAGCAGCAATCTGAGCATCAGAGAAGCCAAGGTACTTAGCGTGCCGCATCATTTCCGCATCCAGCACCGGTGCATTAACCAGGGCTTCGCGGAAGTCCACCAGGGTCTTTAGCTCCGCGAGAAACCAGGGGTCAATGCCGGAAGCTTCATATACTTCCTCGATGCTGGCGCCTAGGCGCAGTGCCAATTCGGCGTCATACATGCGGCCCTGGGTGGGGCGCTTGAGGTCTTCGAGTACGGCCTTCACATCGGTGGCGCGCTCGCCGGCGAAGGATTCATCGCTTTGGGTCCAAAAGCCAGCCTGCTTCTGTTCCAAAGAGCGCATGACCTTACCAAGAGCAGCCACATAGTTGCGGCCCAGTGCCATGGCTTCGCCCACGGACTTCATGGTGGTGGTCAGCGTGTCATCAGCGCCCGGAAACTTCTCAAAAGCAAAGCGCGGGGCCTTGACTACCACATAGTCCAGGGTGGGTTCGAAGGCCGCGGGAGTTTCCCCGGTGATGTCGTTGGTGATCTCATCCAGGGTGTAGCCAATAGCCAGCTTCGCGGCGATCTTCGCAATCGGGAAGCCAGTGGCCTTGGAGGCCAGCGCGGAAGAGCGTGATACACGCGGGTTCATTTCGATGGTGATAATGCGACCATCTTTAGGGTTGATGGCGAATTGGATATTGCATCCGCCGGTATCCACACCCACTTCGCGAATAATGGCGATACCTTGATCGCGCATTTTCTGGAACTCGCGGTCCGTGAGCGTCATCGCCGGGGCCACGGTCACCGAGTCACCGGTGTGCACGCCCAAGGCATCCACATTTTCAATGGAGCAGACGACAACCACATTGTCATCGCCATCGCGCATGAGCTCGAGCTCATATTCTTTCCATCCCAGGATGGATTCTTCGATCAGCACATTGGCTTCCGGGGAGGCCGCTAAGCCGCCACCGGCAATGCGCTCAAGGTCGTCATTATTAAAGGCCAGACCAGAACCTAGCCCACCCATCGTGAAGGAGGGGCGAACCACCACGGGTAGGCCCAGTTCAGCGACGGTTTCGTGGACTTCGTCCATGTTGTGGCAGACCCGTGATCGAGCGGATTCGCCACCAATGGTGGCGACAATATCCTTGAACTTTTGGCGATCCTCGCCACGTTCAATGGCGTCAATATCGGCGCCGATTAGTTCCACCCCATACTTCTTCAAGGAGCCGCGGCGGTCGAGCTGGATTGCAGCATTCAGCGCGGTTTGGCCACCGAGGGTTGCCAGCACCGCATCAATGGGGTGGCCTTCGGCGATCTCCTTTTCAAAGATCTTCTCGATGTATTCGGGTTGGATGGGTTCGACATAGGTGTGGTCAGCGAACTCCGGGTCGGTCATGATGGTGGCCGGGTTGGAGTTGATCAGGGTGACGCGCAGTCCTTCTTCTTTCAGGACGCGGCAGGCCTGGGTGCCGGAGTAGTCGAATTCGCAGGCTTGGCCAATCACAATGGGGCCAGAGCCAATGACCAGGACGTGGTTGATATCGGTGCGCTTAGGCATAAGTCTTCTTCTTAACCTTCCTGATCCTGCTTGTTGCTAGCCATGAGCTCATAAAAGCGCATGAAAAGTGGGTTCGCGTCGTGCGGCCCGGCGGCTGCTTCGGGGTGATATTGCACCGAAAACGCCATCCCATTTTTTAATGCCACGCCCTCTACTACCCCATCGTTGAGGCAGGTGTGCGTTACTTCGGCGGGGCCAAAGTCGGTGTCAAAGTCCTTACCCGGCTCACCTTTGAGGGCAAAGCCATGGTTCTGGGCGGTGATATCGATCTTGCCGTCGCGGTGGTCAATCACCGGCACATTAATGCCGCGGTGCCCGAACTTCAGCTTGTAGGTTTCCATGCCCAAGGCGCGGCCGAGGATCTGGTTGCCAAAGCAGATTCCGAAGAAGGGAATCTTCGCGGCCAGCACGTCGCGCACAGCTTCCACCATTTTGTCGGCGGTGGCGGGGTCACCGGGGCCATTGGAGACGAACACACCATCTGGGTTGTACTGCTTAATCTCCTCGAAGGGAGTATTCGCCGGCACCACCACGGTGCGCACCCCAAGTAGCGAGAAATTCCTAGGCGTATTGGTCTTAATGCCCATGTCATAGGCCACCACGGTCAAACCGGTGGGGTCCACATCCGGTTCCACCACATAGGGTTCATCGCAGCTCACGTCCCCGGCAAGGTCAGCGCCTTCCATGGGTTCTTGGTTGCGCACCAGCTCGAGTAATTCCTCTAAGGGCTTTTCCGCATCCGCACCGGTGAAGATGCCGGCTGCTACCGAGCCTTGGTCGCGCAGGTGGCGTACCAGTGCGCGGGTATCTACTCCGCGGATACCAATCACGCCTTGGTTTTCCATCTCTTCGGGCAAGGAGCGCTTGGCGCGCCAATTCGAGACGGTGGCGCTGAGGTCGCGGATCACCAGGCCGGCTACCCAGATCCGGTTATCGCGGGATTCATTATCCTCATCGTTCCAACCGGTATTGCCGATCTGCGGGGCGGCCATTACTACCAGCTGGCGGTGATAGGAGGGGTCCGTCATGGTTTCTTGATAACCGGTCATGCAGGTGGTGAACACTGCTTCACCCAAGGTGGTGCCGCGGGCACCAAAGGGAAGACCGTGATAAACGCTGCCATCGGCGAGCACCAGCAGCGCTTTATTGCCGGGGTGCGGGTTGGGGTTATGTTCTTGGCCGCGGGTCGGCGAAGAACTCGACATGGGGCAAGAATTGTGGTTTTCAGTCACTGTGCTTGTCAGTGCCTTTCACATTGTGCTGAGGGGCGAGAAAAGAATGTTCGAGAAAAGAATGTTGTCGAAGTGTGCAGGTGCAAAAATTTTATTGGGGCAAACGGCGCGGTCTCTCACCACACCAACCACCTATTTTATGCACCCGCATGAAAGTTATTCACATCACGGGTGCGGGGGTGTCATGAAAGCTCCGCTTCATAGGTCACCTTTCCTCGCAGGATGGTGGCAGCTACCTGGGTGCTAAAGCTCATCCCCTCATAGGGGGTGTTCTCAGACTTAGAGCGCATCTCGGCGCCACGTGCCGTCCAGGTGGCATCAGGGTTCACGATCGTCAGGTTCGCCGGCTCCCCCACTGCAATGGGGCGGCCATGGCCGGGCAGCTTGGTCAGCTGAGCGGGGCGTTCACTCATCACCTTGGCCACAAAGCGCCAATCTGCCAACCCACTGTGCACGAAGATCTCGGCAATAATCGCCAAGGAGGTTTCTAAGCCCAACATTCCGGGCTTGGCATGCTCAAATTCGCAGCACTTTTCTTCCGAACCATGCGGTGCATGGTCGGTGGCAACACAATCAATGGTGCCGTCCAGCAAAGCATCGCGTAGCGCTTCATTATCGCGCACCTCCCGCAGCGGCGGGTTCACGCGGTTCACACCGTCATAGGTGTGCAGGCGATCATCATTGAGCAGCAAGTGGTGTGGGGTGACTTCCGCCGATAGCGGAATGTCCTGGGACTTCGCCCAGCGCAAAAGCTCCACCGTGCCTTCGGTCGAGGCGTGGCAAATATGCATGCGGTTGCCATAGTCGCGGCACAGCAAAGCATCGCGGGCAACAATGGATTCCTCGGCTACTCGCGGCCAACCCCGAAGCCCAAGCTTCGCAGCGGTTTCACCTTCATGGGCCACCGCACCTTCGGTAAGGCGCGGTTCCTCGCAGTGTTGCGCTAAGAGCACATCAAGGCCACGGGCATATTCAATGGCGCGGCGCATCAGCAGCGGGTCCGCAACGCACTTGCCATCATCAGAGAACATGCGCACCTTGGCTTCGCTACACGCCATCATGCCGAACTCAGTAAGTTCCTTGCCTACTAAGCCCTTGGTGATTGACCCAACCGGGTGGACATCGCAAAGCCCCAGCTCCTGGGACTTTAGCCACACACCTTCAGCGATCACCGGCTGGTCAGTTACCGGCTGTGTATTCGCCATGGTGAACACCGCAGTGAAGCCACCCTTGGCGGCAGCAGCGGAACCAGTAGCAATGGTTTCGGTATCTTCGCGGCCGGGTTCACGCAGGTGCACGTGCATATCCACCAAGCCGGGCAGCAAAATATTGCCGCCGCCATCAATCACGCGATCAGCTTCAGCGTCCGCATCGCAGCCGATTTCCTTGATAAACCCATCTTCAACCAGCACGCTGGTTTCTTCTTCACCATAGGGGCGAACATGGGTGATCAGCAGTCGGCCGGGTTCCGCCGCCGCTAGTGGCCCTACTGCGGGATAAGAGTCTTCAGCACAATCATGCTGCAAGTCAGGGGACGTCTGGGAAGTCTGGGAGGTCATAATCTAGCGCCCTTCCTTAAGTGCAGAATCAGCAGCGATCAAGGTGAAAAGCACGGCCATGCGCACATGCACACCATTGTTTACCTGCTGCAAAATAGCGGTGGAGTCATAGTCAGCAACGGCATCATTAATTTCCATGCCGCGCAGCATCGGCCCGGGGTGCATAATGATCGCGGAGTCCTTCATCTTCGCCGCGCGATCCTTGCTCAACCCATACAAAGTGGCGTATTCGCGGTGCGAGGGGAAGAACCCACCATGCATGCGTTCTTGTTGCACCCGCAGCATCATCACCACATCAGCATCCGCAATTTCGGCATCGAAGTCGCAGGTATGCCGCACGCCTTCCCAATTCTCTACGCCCTGAGGCAACAGCGTGGGCGGTGCCACCAGCACCACTTCAGCACCGAGCTTGCGCAGCAAATCCACATTGGATCGCACCACGCGTGAGTGCAGGCAATCGCCCACAATCAACACTTTGCGGCCCTCAATGCCACCTAAGCGTTGGCGCATCGTCACCGCATCCAGCAGCGCTTGAGTGGGATGTTGGTGCGCCCCATCGCCAGCATTAATCACACTCGGGCCCTGCACCCCATCCGGGCATACCCAATCAGCTAGGCGTTTCGCCGCACCAGAGGAAGGATGCCGAATAATAATCGCATCCGCCCCAATCGAGGACAGCGTTAAACCGGTGTCCTTTAAAGACTCCCCCTTCTTCACCGAGGAGCTCGAGGCGGAAAGATTAATCACGTCCGCGCTCATCCACTTACCGGCGGTCTCAAAAGAAGAGCGCGTGCGGGTGGAGTTCTCATAAAAAAGCGTGAAGATGGTGCGACCGCGCAGCGTCGGAAGTTTCTTTACTTCCCTACCCAGCAGGGTTTCGCGGAAGCGATCCGCCTCATCCATAATCCCGAGGATTTCATCGCGGCTAAGCTCAGCGATGTCCAAAAGGTGTTTCATTTTATTCCCCATCCTGGACGCGCTCGGCGGCATCGTCGCCCGGGGTTCGGGTCAACACCACCCCATCGCGGCCGTCAATTTCGCTGAGTAATACATCCACAATTTCGGTGCGCGAAGTCGGCAAATTCTTACCCACATAATCCGCCCGAATAGGCAATTGTCGATGGCCACGATCCACCAAAACCGCTAATTGGATCTGCTCTGGTCGCCCTTCATCGCGCAAGGCATCCAAGGCTGCGCGGATGGTGCGGCCCGAGAAGAGCACATCATCCACCAACACAACAATGGCGCCGTCGATACCGCAGTCCGGAATATGCGTGGGCCTTAATGCTCGGTGCGGGCCCTTGCGCAGATCATCTCGATAAAGCGTGATATCTAAGGCGCCATGGGGAACAGCCACCCCCGTAAACTCTTCAATCTTGGTGGCTAAACGCGAAGCCAGCGGCACACCCCCCGAAGGAATGCCTAATAGTAGGACAGTCGGTGCATCCTTGGCATCCAACGCTGTCTTTTCAATAATTTGGTGCGCGATGCGCGCAACAATGCGACCCACATCATCGCTGCTCAACAGTTCTACCTGCGCAGCACTGACCTGATCGGCAGTGTTCTTTTCGCTCATCGTGACCTCCTTCCCCGCCTCTCTGTGCGGTCCCTTAAAGGATGTCTGATAATGAATACTCTTCACGCCACTCCCGTACGCCTCCTTCAGGACACGCGCGCGTGCAGCTGTGTTGCTGTGAAATCATAGCCTATCGAGATCGGCTTGTGCGCGTGCATGGGAGCCTGGCAACCCCAAATTAGGTATGTAGACAACGCAGCTTCCCCGCAGCGCGAGTGCGCGGACAATAAACCTCGCACTATCTGGCAGCGAAACTCAAGCAAAACAAGGATAATGGGGCAAAACAAAGCCTTAATAGTACTAACCTCGCCCCACACCACCCGCCCTCTTAATCTTCTCGGAGAATCACACCGCCTATGAGTTTCAAAGCCTCCCACGTAGTTCCGGTGGATCGCCGCACCGCCTGGACCTGGCACACCCGCCCAGGTGCCCTCACCCGCCTCACCCCACCTTTTTGGCCCATGACCCCCATCAAACAGGCCACCCACCTCGCCAATGGCACCACCGTGTTGGGCCTCCCAGCAGGTCTTAAGTGGATTGCCCGACATGACCTCTCTGGCTATGTGCGCGGCTATCAATTCACCGATGTCTGCGTTAATGCCCCGCTTAAATCTCTCGCCAATTGGCGCCACACCCATGAGTTCTTCGACCACCCCGATGGGTGCCTCATTAAAGATACGGTGCATACCCGCCTACCGAAGATGGCGTTAACCTCAGCTTTCGCCTACCGGCAGCACCAGCTCATCCAGGATCTTTCCGCCCTTCATCGCTTCGCCGCGCTGCGCAAAGAAACTTCCGAGAACCCCGATGAACCGCTCTGCATTGCGCTAAGTGGTTCCCATGGTTTGGTGGGCCGCGCCCTTAAAGCCCAGCTAGAAACCCTCGGCCATAAGGTCATAGCGCTGGTGCGCTCCAACCCGGAAGAAGATCAGCGCACCTGGGATCCCGAACACCCAGCCGCCAATCTGTTGGAAGGCTGTGATGCCCTCATCCACCTCGCCGGGGAACCCATCTTCGGGCGTTTTAATGATTCCCATAAACAAGCCCTGCGGGATTCCCGCGTCGGCCCCACCAAAGAATTAGCCACCCTGGTGGCACACACCCCCGGCTGCGACACCATGATCTGCGCTTCCGCCGTGGGCTTTTATGGCTCCTCCCGTGGGGAAGAAAAACTCAGCGAAACCTCCGAACCCGGGGAAGGTTTCCTCGCCCAGCTCTGCCAAGACTGGGAAGATGCTTGCCAACCCGCCCGCGATGCCGGCAAACGCGTTGTTAACGTGCGCACCGGTGTGGTCATGTCCGGTGCCGGTGGCATGCTGCCGGTGCTCAAAGCACTCTTCTCCACTGGTCTTGGTGGTGCTTTCGCCGGCCAGAACCCGTGGATGAGCTGGATTAGCCACGATGATCTCGGCGATATCTACATTCGTGCGCTGCTTGACCCGCGCATTGAAGGCCCCGTCAACGCCGCTGCCCCGAACCCGGTCACCAATGCGGATATGACGGCGGATCTCGGGCGCCTCTTGCACCGCCCCACCTGGTTCCCCATCCCCACCATTGGGCCGAAGCTGCTCTTGGGTAAAGAAGGCGCCCAGGAATTAGCGCTAGCTGATCAGCGCGTTCTACCCACGGTGTTGCAAGAAGCCGGCCACACCTTCCGCTACCCCATTATCGGTAGCTGCCTGGCCCATGAGTTAGGTAATGAGTCCCTATGGTCCCCGGGCGAGGTCGCTACCCTAGGTGGCTAGTACGCTCTAAAGAAACCTGCATTCCGCCGTAGCGCCAAGCGCCGTAGCGCTAATGCACCACAAACGTGAAAGGACACCGTGGATACAGATACCCCGGATACCGCACCCAACCCCACCCCCACACCCGTCACCATTGAGCGGGTAGCGGAACTCCTTAAAGGCCAGGGCCTGAATTACTTCCTCGACCAACCGGTCAAAGATAAGCCCACCGTGCTGCGCACCGGTTTTATCGACACCGAAATTTTCATGGTCGTCGATGGTCCCTACCTGGTTTTCGACGCCCGCTGGCGTGGCCAACCGGATAAAAAGGATGCGCCCAAGCTTCTGGCCATGTGCAATGAGTGGAACCTCAAGCAAATCACCCCGGTGATGCGCTTCCAAGAGCTCGCCCAGGAAGATTCCCTGGTGCTCATGGCCTCCCGCATTATTAGCGTCGAGGCTGGGCTTAATGATCAGCAGCTCATTGGCTTCCTGCTCACCAGCATCCAATCTTTGGGTTTGGCCTGGCAATTCGCCACTGAATTGCTCCCGGATTATGTCACCTGGGGTGAGGAGCTCGAGAAGCTCCAGGCCGATGCGGAAGAAAAGCTTTCCGCCGCCGAAGCCGCCCACGAAGCCCAGAAGGAGAACTAATGACGTCGCCTACCCCGCTGCCCGCGGTCACCATGGATCGCATCGCCGAGGTCATGCGCGAATACGATGTGGAATTGTGGCGCGACCCCGATGATGATCGCTTCGCCCGCGCCATCCTCAATGACCTGCAGGTTCTCTGGGCGCTGCTGGATTCGGTACTCATCGTCCGCGCCGATGCCCCCACCGGGGTGCCCTCCAAGCAGTCCGATCCCACCTTGCACCTGGCCGCCATGTTCCAAAATTGCTCCGCCGTGGGCACCAAGGCGCTTGTGGTCGATACCGAGGACAACCTCATTGTCCGCACCGAAGCTGAGGTCCAGATCTTCTCCGGCGCCACCGATGAGCAGCTCAAAGTTTCCCTCAAGGACGCCGTCGATAAGGTCATGAGCGCGCACCCCAGCATCGTTCAGGCCGCCGACCAGATCCTCAAGGAACGTCGCGGTGAGGAAAACTCCGCCCAGGAGTCCCCCGAGAATTAACCCGCGCACAAAAAATAATGCCCCAGGGACTGCATATGGTCCGTGGGGCATTGCTTTATTCGAGATCGGGGGCTTCGCGCTCGCTAGGTTTAGGCTTCGGGTTCTTCCGGGCCGGGGTTTGCCGAAGCATCGTCCTCTTCAGGCGCGGGTTCGCTAGCTTCCAGCGTGGGCGCTTCCTCTGCCTCTGGTAGCTCGGTTGGTTCCGCTACCTCAGCATGCTCCGGTGCAGCTGGCGGTACCGGAACCTCAGCGGTCTCGGCCGCCGGAGTTTCCGAAGCTTCCTCCGGTTCCGCATCGCCTTCATCGGTGCCAGCAGCATAGGCGGCTTTAAGCTCGTCTTTATTCTGAGCCATCGCATCTAATACGGCATGCACATAGGGTGCGGCCTTATCGTGCGAATACTCCGAAGCCAGCTCCACGCCTTCCACTACTGCAGTGACGCTAGGAACATCATCATTAAAAAGGATCTCCCAGGTAGACATACGCAAAATGGCGCGGTCTACTGCCGGTAGGCGATCCAGTTCCCAATCATCGGAGAGGTAGCGGACAATCAGGTCGTCGACGTAGTCGAGTTCCTCGGCTACCCCGGCAACCAGGGTGCGGGTGTAGTCGGCTACCGGGGCGATCTGATAGTCCGGGTTGCGGGAAAGTTCCACGCGATCTTCAACGATCGCTACTGGGTCCACATCGCGGGCTTCCGCTTCAAAGAGGATATCCACGGCGCGGCGACGTGCCTTGTAGCGTTTACCGTGGCGACGCCAATTGGGGGTGTTCTTATCGCTCACGGTGATTAGTTGGACACGCGGGAGAGGTAGGAACCATCGCGGGTATCTACCTTGACCACATTGCCGGTTTCAATGAACAGCGGCACCTGGATTTCAGCGCCGGTTTCCAAGGTGGCGGGCTTGGTACCACCGGTAGAGCGGTCACCCTGCAGGCCCGGGTCGGTGTGCTCAACCTTGAGGTCCACCGAGACCGGCAGTTCAGCAAACAGCGGTTCGCCTTCGTGGAAGGACACCTGAACGCGGCTATTTTCCAGCAGGAACTTAGCGCCTTCACCCATCAGGTGCGGGGCGAGTTCCAATTGCTCATAGTTCTTATCGTCCATGACCACATAGGAAGAACCGTCGTTGTACAGGTAGGTCATATCGCGGCGGTCGACGGTGGCGGTTTCCACCTTCACGCCGGCGTTGAAGGTCTTATCGGTGACCTTGCCGGTGACGACATCCTTGAGCTTGGTGCGCACGAAAGCGGGGCCCTTGCCCGGCTTGACGTGCTGGAATTCGACAATTTGCTGCAGCTTATTGTCGATCTTTAAGACCAGGCCGTTTTTAAAATCAGCAGTGGTTGCCACTGGTGGTTACTCCTTGAAGCGTCAGTTGTGAAAATCCCTCTTGGCGTATGCGCATGGCCCACAAGCCGCGCGCAAAGTAGAAAAAGGGGTGAATTTCGAGCGGCCTACAGCTTACAACACTGTGAGGTCCTTGCTGCCCTTGGTGATGATCTCCGGTGCGCCGCTGCGGATAATCAGCGTATCTTCAATGCGCACCCCACCCTTGCCGGGCACATAAATACCGGGCTCAATGGTTAGCGTCATATTCTCTTCCAGCACCCCGGTGGAGCGCTGCGCGGCAGCAGGTGCCTCATGTACATCCAAGCCCACACCATGGCCGGTGGAGTGCACAAAATACTTGCCATAACCAGCGGATTCAATAATGTCGCGGCAGGCAGCATCCACATCAACCAGGTTGGTTCCCGGGGTGGCAGCCTCAACGCCGGCTAGCTGCGCGCGCAACACCACCTCGTAAATCTCCTTGGTGAAATCAGTGGTGTGATCCATCACCAGGGTGCGGGTCATATCGGAATTAAAGCCGGCGAGGTGCGCACCAAAATCAATGGTGACCAAATCCCCTGCTTCAATAATGCGATCAGATGCCCCATGGTGCGGTTTCGCTGAGTTCGGTCCGGAGGCCACGATGGTATCGAAGCTGGGGCGTTCCGCGCCGAGCTTCCGCATCCGGTATTCCAGGTCCGCGGCCACCACAATTTCGCTGCGGCCCACCGCCAGCTCCCCGGCATCCAACATGTCCTGGAAAGCCTGGGAAGCTAGTTCAGCAACCTCCCGGAGTTTCCTCAACTCAATGGGGTCCTTCTTGATGCGAATAGCTTCAATCTCTCCGCTAACCGGAACCAGCTCCACATCCTCATCGCAAACCTTGCGGAATTTTTCCAGCTGCGACACCGACACAAAATCAGCCTCAAAGCCAATCCGGCGCGGCCCCTTAATCCGGCGCAGCAAAGCTTCCCCGCTGGGGCGATCAATCAGTGCCTCAATATCTGGCACTTCTTCAGCGATCTGGGTGGTATAGCGCCCATCGGTGCAGATCTCCGCGCTTAAGTCCTTATTGAGCAATAAGGCGGCATTAGAGCCAGAGAAGCCAGAAAGATAACGAACGTGGGTGAGGTGGGTGACCAGCATTGAATCAATGCGTTGCCCTGCTAGCGCAGCAGCAAGTGCACGTCGGCGGGTCAAAAAACGAGTATCGGCTAGGGCCATGCGAGAAACTACCTTTCTCCGCAAAATGGAGTACTAAAAAGAGCTGCTCTTTACTGTAGTACTCCATTAGCGAAGAAGGCGCCCGGAACCCCACTTAGGCGTGCTCAAAAACCTTCGCGAAGTGCTCCAAAGCCAAAACGTAGCCGTGCACCCCAAGCCCAGCAATCACGCCGCGAGCAATGGGGGAAAGATAGCTATGGTGCCTAAACGGCTCACGGGCATGCACATTAGAAATATGCACCTCAATAAAGCCCCAACCATCGGTTACTTCCACCAAGGCATCACGCAGCGCCACCGAGGTATGGGTGAAGCCACCGGGGTTAATGATGATCCCCCACCCTTGATCGGCTGCCTCATGGGCGGCATCAATGAGCTCATGTTCAGCATTGGATTGGCGACATTCCACCTCAATGCCAAGTTCTTCGGCGCGCTGGTGGATCATCTTTTCCACATCAGCCAAGGTGGTGGAACCATAGACCTCTGGTTGGCGTTTGCCGAGGCGGTTCAGGTTCGGGCCATTAAGCACCAAGATTTTTTGAGCCATGTGTATTAGGCCTCCTTGGAGATGCGGTTATACACCTGCAACAAGGTCGCCTTATCCGGGCCCTCAATGCGCAGGGTCTCCCCTACTCCTTCTAGAGCCACGAAGCGCAGCATGCCGGCACGATTCTTCTTATCGCGGGTCATCGCGGCATAAAGCTCATCGAAGCGATCCGGCTGATAGCTAGTCGGAAGCCCAATGGATTCCAAAATGCGGCGGTGGCGTTCCACAAACTCCTCATCCACCAAGCCTTCTACGCGGGAAAGCTCCGCGATGAACATCATGCCCACCGCCACTGCGCGGCCATGGCGCCAACGGAAATTCTCTACCTGCTCAATCGCATGGCCGAAGGTGTGGCCATAGTTGAGGATCTCGCGCAGCCCAGATTCTTTAAGGTCCTGGCCCACCACGCGGGATTTCACTGCCACCGAGCGGGCAATGAGTTCCGGCAGGAAGCTTAAGAAGCCGGTTGGTTGCAGGCAGGCTTCGGGGTCTTCTTCGTAGCGATCCAAAATCGCGGGGTCAGCAATAAACCCGGTTTTAATGATCTCCGCGCTACCAGCAATAATCTCCGCCTTCGGCAGGGTTGCCAGGCGGTCGAGGTCAATGAATACCGCATGCGGTTCATGGAAGGCACCGACGAGGTTCTTACCAGCGGCGGTATTAATGCCGGTTTTGCCACCCACGGCGGCATCCACCATCGCCAGCAAGGTGGTGGGCACCTGGATTACTCGCACACCACGCATCCAGCTGGCGGCCACAAAGCCGGCGAGGTCGGTTACCGCACCGCCACCTAAGCCGATCACAATATCGCGGCGGGTCATGCCAATCTCAGCGCATTTATCCCACAGCATCCCGCACACTTCGAGGGTTTTACCGTCCTCAGCATCCGGGATTTCCACGCAGTTGGCGTCAATATCCTCAAGGGACTGTGCCAGGGTGTTCGCGGTTTCCGCGAGTACCGGTTGGTGGATGATCAGCACGCGCTGCGCATCGGTGTTCGCCACACAGGCAGCAATATCGGCATTAAGCCCATGGGCGATGGTCACGTCATAGGGGTTGGGCCCTTCGACGCGTTCTACATAGCGGTCCACCGCCCCGGAGGCGAAGTCCTCGATGGCGGGGCCGGTGGCACAAAGGTCAGGTTGGGGGACTTCACTCACGGCTTTGGGGTTTCCTTTCAGATGGCGCCCAATAATTTAGGCTTTAGTCGAAGGCTGCTTCCACATAACTGAGGATATCGCCCACACACTGTTGGGGGGTTTTCTTATCCGTGCGCACCCTAAAGCAGGCCACCTCGGAATACAGCGGTGCGCGCACTTCCATGAGGTTGCGGTAGTGCTCCGCGGGATCTTCAGCTTGAAGAACCGGGCGGCTGTTATCACGGCAGGTTCGACGCACGCCTTCTTCTACCGAAACATCCACCCACACCACCTCATAGCTTTCTAGCAGCTCACGGGTGGATTCCGTCAGCACAGCACCGCCGCCTAAGCTAATTACCCCACATTGAGGCAAGGCTTCAGCGATCACGCGGGCTTCCACTTCGCGGAACTTCGGTTCCCCAAGTTCGCTAAACACTTCACCGCAGGGTTTGCCGAATTCCTCTTCAATCAGGTGGTCAGTATCCACCATCGGCATATTCAGCGCGCGGGAAAGGCGGCGCGCAATGGTGGTTTTCCCGGCCCCAGGTGGACCAACCAGCACCACGGTGCAGGGCCCATCATCATTGCGGGTGTTCTCACCACGGTCATGCGCCGTTGTGGCGCCCATTTCCTCAAGGTCTTCTTGTTCCAACAAGGCCGAGGAAGGATGCAGGGGTTCCGGACGGTGGAACCTTTTCATCTTTTATTCCTCCCCTCCCATAAAGCTCAGGCGTTCTTCTAGCTGCTTGAGATAGCCAGCAATATTGCGCTTGGTTTCATCCAGGGAGTCACCACCGAACTTCGCCATCACCGCGCGTGCCAACACCAAAGCCACCATAGCTTCAGCCACCACACCCGCGGCAGGCACAGCACACACATCCGAACGCTGGTGGATCCCCGTCGCCGGCGAACCATCCTTCATATCCACGGTTTTTAAAGCCCGCGGCACAGTCGAAATGGGCTTCATCGCGGCACGTACCCGTAGGGTTTCCCCATTAGTCATGCCACCTTCAATACCACCGGCACGGTTACTCAGGCGCTTAATCTGCCCATTGTCATCGCGCACCATCTCATCATGGGCTTCGGTACCGCGGCGGCGGGCTTCTTCAAAGCCATCACCGATCTCCACGCCCTTAATCGCCTGAATCGACATTAAAGCAGCAGCTAGTTGGGCATCCAGACGGTCATCCCCAGAAATATGCGAACCCAACCCAATCGGTAGGCCCTGCACAATTACTTCTACAATGCCGCCGAGGGTATCGCCGGATTTCTTCGCCGCTTCGATCTCCGCGATCATGGACTCTTCGGCGTCTTTACCGGCAGCGCGCACCGGCGAAGCATCAATGGCCTCCAGGTCCGCAAAGGATGGTTCCGGGCCCTCATAGGGTTCGGAACGCCCAATAGAGACCACATGCGAAAACACTTCCACCCCAAGGGTTTCCCGCAACAGTGCTCGCGCAAAGGTCCCGCACGCCACCCGCGCCGCGGTTTCCCGCGCCGAAGCGCGCTCCAAGATCGGGCGGGCTTCCGGCATGTCGTATTTGAGCATGCCCGCAAAATCAGCATGTCCCGGACGCGGGCGGGTCAGTTGCGCCCCACGCCCAGAGCTCATGGCCTTGGCAACCTCTTCATCATCCATATCCACCGGATCGGCGGACATGATGGTGGTCCACTTCGGCCATTCACTATTGCCGATCTGCACCGCCACCGGGCTTCCCAGGGTCACACCGTGGCGCATGCCGGTGAGCATGGTGAGTTCATCGGCTTCAAATTTCATCCGGGCCCCACGGCCATAGCCGAGGCGTCGGCGGGCCAGTTGGTGACCAATATCTTCTCGGGTGACATGCAACCCGGCAGGAAGGTGCTCAATGAGGGCAATGAGGGCCTGGCCATGGGATTCGCCAGCAGTCGTCCAACGCAGCATGTAGGGAAGTATCCCACATCGCACCCACAATGCTCGCCATCACCAGCCCCCAAACACCATCACCGCGGTACTTGCCAGCAGCATCGCCGGGCCATGCGGCAGATTTGGTTTGCGAAGCATCAGCATAATCATGGTGCTGAGCAGCGAGGATGCCCCCATCGCGGCCAATACTCCCATCAATCCCGCGGCCCACCAACACAACACCCCCAAACTTAAGCTTAGTTTTATATCCCCTCCGCCTAGGGGGTAGCGCACACCCACGCCCGCCACCAGCCACACACTAAAAAGCTGCACCCCCACCCACATCACTGCACCCCACAACGCCACCGGCTGCCACACAAACGCCGCGGCACACACCATCAGAGCCGACGGAATCGTCAACACATCCGGCAAACGTCGGCTACGCACATCGCATACCCCCAGTGCCCCTGCCCACAGCAGGTAAATCCCCCACATTGTGCCTCTCCCCCCGATAAAAAATTTTGCTGTCCCCGAGACCCGCCTCCCGCAGATCCCCTGCGCCATACCCGCGCTTGGAAAAGATGCGGGCATGCCACACCTTTTTAGCCTAAAACATGGGCTTCCAAGGCTTCCCGCATCTGCCGCCTGGGGGCAACCTTCCCAGTAAATTGCTCGAATTGTGAATAAGACTGCCCAGCCAGCATCACATGCCCACCTACCGTGCGGTACCCATTTGCTGCTGCCGATACCGTCAGCGGGGTGGGCCACGGATCATAGATCACATCCAAAACCTCAGCATGCGCCAGTTCCGTTTCCTTGCCCGCCAACGCGGCACTGGGCACCGTAGAAACAATCACATCCACCTTCGTGGTGCACTGCGCAGCATCACTTAGTGGGCGGTACTCCAAACTTAAGCCCAGGTGCTCAACTAGCTCTTGGAGCTCATCGCGGCGGTCACTGCGATTCAGCAGGGTCACTTCCTTTACCCCACGTTGCGCCAGTGCCCACAGTGCTGGGCGGGCTGTTCCTCCGGCACCAATGAGCACCGCGGAATACATGGTCTCGGAGAGCTCATCTAAGGCGATGGCCAAGCCCTCGCAATCGGTATTATCTGCCCGCCACCCGCTGTCGGTGCGTACCAAAGTATTTGCTGAGCCAATCAGTTGCGCGCGTTCACTTACCTCATCGGCGAACTCTAATGCCGCGAATTTCGCGGGCATCGTCACGGAGAATCCGCGGTAGCTTTCATCTGCTTCCCCCACAATGCGCGGCAAGTCCTCAGCCGTACATTGAATGCGCTCATAGTCCCAATCCCGCATGCCTAAGGCAATATAACCTGCCTTATGCAGGATGGGGCTAAGCGAATGTTCCACCGGGTCGCCTAGTACCGCGGCACGGTTGTTAATCTCCTGGTCCTCAAAAAGGCTCATGCCGACCATCTTAAACAGATGGCGAACATGAGCCTGAGGCAGTCCTGCGCGCTATTTAGCGCTGGGAATCCAGCACCCCGTTTTCCTCAGCGATCTTCGTATCGCGCAGGTGCGCTTCGAAGTCACGGTTAAAGACGGTGCGGCCTTCCTTATCGATGGTCACAAAGTACAGCCAATCACCTTCCGCGGGCTTTTCCATCGCGCGGATCGCTTCTTCTGAAGGCGCTGCGATCGGAGTGGAGGGCAACCCATCCATGGCGTAGGTATTCCAGGGGGTTACTCGCTGGCGGTCTTCATCAGTAGTGGCCACTTCTTGTTCTGCCAGGTCATAGTTCACCGTGGAGTCGAACTCCAGGCGCTGCGGCTCATTGAGGCGGTTGAGGATCACCCGTGCCACCTTGTCGAAATCCCCTGCGGGTGCTTCGCGTTCCACCAAGGATGCTGCCACCAGAAGTTCATAGGGGCTTAGGCCCAGTGCATTGGCGCGATCAACAATCCCGGAATCCTGGTACACCTTCGCCGAGCGGGTAATCAGGTCCTTGAGTACACCTTCGGCATCAAGTCCGGGGTTCACCACATATTGGCCAGGCACAATCAGGCCTTCTAGGCGGCGGGGGTCTTCACCGCGGGCATTAACCTCATTGACAGCCCAATCCGGTACCCCCAAAACCGCAGGGTCCACGGTGGCAGCAACATGGCTAAGATCTTCGACTTTCAGACAGTTATCACTACCAGCCGAGCAGCTCACGCGAGCAATATCGGAGTAGATCCCCAGGCGGGTTTTACCGCCCACCACCTTCACATCGGTCAGCGTGGCACCACCGGGGATATCCAGCATCTCTACCTTGTTGGCTGGATCAAGCAGGGCTTTGACTGCCGCCACGGAGTTCATTTGCTCTTGGAGACGGTAGAACCCTGGGGTCACATTCGAGGCATCCGGGTTGGCACCGGCAGCAGCCTGGAAAGCCGCATTGGTTTTCACAATGCCGCGTTCCTCAAGCTCTGGGCCCAGTGCAGAAACCGAGGAGCCTTCGGGGATTTCTACTAGCTGCACTACCCCATTGCCATTGCCTTCGAAGTCCTTGGCGTTGGCGCGGTTCGAGCCGCCCCCACCGGTGGATACCTGCACGCCGATGTAGACGATGGAACCGATGATGAGCACTAAGGAGGCGATGAGCACCGCGAGGCCGCGTTGGCGGCGTCGCACATATTTTGGCTCCATGCGCATCCGAGTGGAAGCGCGGGTTGGGTTCTTGCTCATGGGGGGAATCCTCACCTATTCTTCATCCGCTGGCGCAGAATTATTATCGGACTCCAAGGAGTTCGATGTTTCAGCAACAAGGGCATTACTGCGGCCATCGAGCCAGCTCTGCAGGATTTCAACGGCGGCGGCTTGGTCAATGACCTTACGTCCGGCCTTTTCCGAAACACCAGAGGCATGGAGCGCCTGCTGGGCAACTACGGTGCTTAAGCGTTCATCAGCCATGCGCACAGGGAGTTTGCTCCGCCGGCGGACCCGGAAAGCAATATCTTTAGCGTGGGCGATGGAGCGCGAACCCGTACCTTTAAGGTTGCGGGGCAAGCCAACAACTACTTCAACAACCTGGTATTCCTCAATGATGTCCAAGATTCTTTTAATGTCCTGGCCATCAGGTCCACGGCGTTTAGTGCTGCGCGCCACGGTTTCTAAAGGCATGGCCATGCGGGCATCACGGTCGCTGACTGCCACCCCAATGCGCACTGTGCCTACATCAATCCCTAGGCGTCGGCCTGCCCCGGGATCATCCACCCCAGGGGTATCGGGAGTAATTTTCATAATGCGGGCTCAGTTTCCTTAAAGGTTCATAAGATGGCCGAACAGCTTGCGTGGTCACGCGGCGCAGCACATACCGTGGTGGCGGGCACTGCAACGTACACCGCCTCTAAGATAACGGCTCGGTCACAAGCAGCCTCGCCACCTGCCTCTAAATCGGCGTGTCGTATGCCCCGATTGAGTAGCTGCGCTCTTAGCCGACGAGCTGTTGGAGGGCATCCTTCACGGCATTAAAGCCCGCATCCAAACCTTCGGCCTGAGAACCAGAGCCCTGCGCCATATCCGGCTTACCGCCACCGCGGCCGCCGATATATTCGCCGAGCACATTAATCAGATCCCCAGCCTTTACACCCTTATCCACCGCAGCCTTGGTGGCGGCCACAATGAAGGGAACCTTCGCGCCATCTTCGGTGGCCAGCACCAGCACAGCCGGGTCTTGGCCGAAGCGGCCGCGCAGATCAGTTGCGACCTTGCGCAGGTCCCCACCCTTGGTGCCCTCAGGTAGGCGGCTGCACAGCACCTTCACACCATTAATATCCACAGCTTGGTTCACCAGCCCAGCGGTTTGGGCGGCTAGTTGCTGTTGGTGCAATTGCGCGATCTGCTTTTCCGCAGCCTTGAGCTTCTCAGTGAGTGCAGCAATGCGGTCCGGGAGTTGCTCGGTGGGGGTCTTCATGCTGGCGGCCAACCCGGAAGCTAAGGCGGCTTCCTTAGAGAGGTATTGGAAAGAATCCATACCGGAGTAAGCCTCAATGCGGCGCACACCGGAACCAACGGAGGCTTCACCAAGGACAGCCACCGGCCCAATCTGGGAGGAGTGCTTCACATGTGTGCCACCGCAGAGTTCCATGGAGAAAGGCCCACCGATTTCCACCACGCGTACGCGTTCACCATAGTTTTCACCAAAGAGCGCCATCGCGCCCATGGCTTTGGCTTCATCCAAGGTGGTTTCGATGGTGTTGACATCCCAGTCGATGTCCACGGCTTGGTTGGTGATGCGTTCAATATCCGCCAGCTGTTCGGGGGTCAGCTGATCGGTGTAGTTGAAGTCGAAGCGCAGGTACCCGGGGCGGTTCATCGAACCCGCCTGCACTGCGGTGGGCCCAAGCACCTCACGCAAGGCAGCGTGGATCAGGTGCGTGGCGGAGTGTGCCTGGCGGGCACCGTGGCGCCACTTGTGGTCAACCTCAGCGGTGACGGTGGATCCCACATCTACCCCACCATTGGTGACGGTGGCTTTGTGGACCCACAGTTTCTTGCCGATCTTTTGCACGTCATTGACCTGCAACAGGGTTTCGCCGGCGCGAATCACACCGCGGTCACCTAGCTGGCCACCAGCTTCGGCGTACATGGGGGTGGCTTCGAGGATCACTTCCACCTCTTCGCCTTCGTGGGCTTGGTTGATGCTCTCGCCATCTTTCACCAAGCCGATGATGGAGGAGGTGGTTTCTAGTTCATCAAAGCCAGTGAACTCCGTGGGGTGGTTATCCACGAAGTCGCGGTATACCGAAAGGTCGGTGTGACCGTGCTTCTTGGCCTTGGAGTCAGCCTTAGCGCGGGCGCGCTGCTCCCCCATCAGCTTTTCAAAGCCTTCGGTATCCACCTCCAGGCCAGCCTCAGCGGCCATTTCTAAGGTCAGGTCAATGGGGAAACCATAGGTGTCGTGCAAGGTGAAGGCCTGGGAGCCAGAAAGGGTCTTGCGGCCAGCATCCTGGGCTTCGGCAGCAGCGTTTTCAAAAAGGTGCGTGCCAGATTCCAGGGTCTTTAAGAAGGCGCGTTCTTCCGCTACTGCCACGCGAACAATGCGTTCGCGGTTCGCGGCGATCTCCGGGAAGGAGGGAGTCATGGTGTCCATGATGGAGTTCATGAAGGCTTCCATGGTTTTACCCTGTGCGCCCAACAGGCGTGCCGAGCGGATAATGCGGCGCAGTAGGCGGCGCAGAATATAGCCGCGGCCTTCATTACCGGGGGTCACACCATCGAGGATCAGCATCATGCCGGTGCGCGAGTGGTCAGCGATCACGCGGAAGCGGATATCGACTTGGTGCTCGGAACCATACGTGGTGCCGGTGAGCTCCTCAGCAACATTAATCACGGGGCGAAGAAGATCAGTTTCATAAACATTGTCTACGCCCTGCAGGATGCAAGCCACGCGCTCTACACCCATGCCGGTATCAATATTCTTCTTCGGCAGCGGGCCGAGGATCTCAAAGGAGTCTTTGCCGGTTCCTTCGCCCCGTTCATTTTGCATGAACACTAGGTTCCAGATCTCCATATAGCGGTTATCATCCGCAATGGGGCCGCCTTCTCGGCCATACTCGGGACCGCGATCATAGTAGATCTCCGAGCACGGCCCACAGGGCCCTGGAATACCCATGGACCAGTAGTTATCCGCCATCCCCAGACGCTGGATGCGTTCCTTCGGGATCCCGATCTTTTCATGCCAAATATCGGCGGCCTCATCATCGTCGAGGTACACCGTCACCCACAGGCGCTCCGGGTCCAGCCCATAGCCGCCTTCTTCTACCTTCCCGGTCAGCAGCGTCCAGGCATGCGTAATGGCGCCTTCTTTGAAGTATTGGCCGAAGGAGAAATTGCCGGCCATCTGGAAGAAGGTGTTGTGCCGGGTGGTAATGCCTACTTCTTCAATATCTAAGGTGCGTACGCACTTTTGGATACTGGTGGCGGTGCCATTGGGGAAAGGTGGGTTTTGTTGGCCCAGGAAATAAGGCTTGAAGGGGACCATGCCGGCGTTCACGAAAAGCAGGGTGGGGTCGTCGAGGATCAGTGAGGCGCTGGGCACCTCGGTATGACCAGCGTTGACGAAGTGCTGGGTAAAGCGCTCCCTAATCTCATGGGTTTGCACGGTGTGGGGTCCTCCCTCTAGTGGGACTCACTAATTGGCCTCATTTAACGTCGATCCACCTTACCCCTTGCCCTAGCGTCCGCGCACAATCTGCCTCAAGGTGCGCCACAAGGCTGCCACTCGCTTCTCCGCACCATGCTCGGTTGGCTGATAATAATGCCGATCCCGCAGCCCTTCCGGGGCATAATCCTGGCGCAGTACCCCACGTTCATCATCATGCGGGTACTTATATCCCACCGCATTACCCAGCTTCTTCGCCCCGGCGTAGTGCCCATCACGTAGGTGCGGGGGTACTACCCCAGCATTGCCTTTACGAATATCCGCAAGTGCTGCATCAATGCCCACAATCACCGCATTAGATTTCGGGGCGGTCGCTAAATGAATGGTTGCTTGGGCCAAAGGCAAACGCCCTTCTGGCATGCCAATCATGTTGACGGCTTCTGCAGCTGCCACGGCTACTTGCAGCGCACTGGGGTCTGCTAGCCCAATATCCTCACTGGCCAGGATCACTAACCTCCGGGCAATAAAGCGTGGGTCTTCCCCGGCTTCTACCATGCGCGCTAAATAATGCAGTGCGGCATCCGCATCGGAGCCGCGCACAGATTTAATGAAGGCACTGGTGATGTCATAGTGCTGGTCGCCATCACGGTCATAGCGCACCACCGCGCGGTTGACATTCGCTTCAATTATCTCCGGGGTCAGTTCCTCCCCATCCGGTACTGCCTCCGCGGCGGCCTCTAAATAGGTCAAGGCACGGCGCGCATCGCCGCCGGCGAGCAGGACAAGCTGCTCAATGGCTTCGGGTGCAGCTTTAATGCGCTTATCGAGACCCCGTGGATCGCTGAGTGCGCGCGTTAAAAGCTTGCGGATATCAGCTTCGCCAAGGCTTTCTAGATTCATGAGGAGGGATCGTGAAAGCAAAGGTGCGACGACACTAAAGGAGGGATTCTCGGTAGTCGCTGCGACTAATAACACCGTGCGGTTTTCTACCGCGGCCAGCAGCGCATCCTGTTGGGTTTTGGAAAAGCGATGCACCTCATCAATAAAAAGCACCGTGCGTTTGCCGTGGATCAGGTCGCGGCGGGCCTGGTCGATGACCGCGCGGACTTCTTTCACCCCGGAATTCAGGGCAGATAAGCCCACGAAGTGTCGGCCGGTGGCGGCACTAATTAGTGATGCGATGGTGGTTTTGCCAGTACCTGGTGGCCCATAGAGGATCACCGAGGCATCACCTAAGCCTTCAATCAGGCGGCGTAGTGGGCGACCTTCGCCAAGGAGATGTTCTTGGCCAAGCACCTCATCGAGGTTGCGTGGGCGCATCCGCGCAGCCAGAGGCGCGCCCGGGCCGGCGTGGAAGAATTCTTCGGCGTTGGTGCTACTCGACTGTGAAGCTGTGGGGAATAAGGCGTCTTGCGACATAATCCCCCACCTTATCTACCGTGGTTCTTCAGCTAAACGATCGGCGACACTTCGGGCGAAGTAGGCGACCTCCGGCATGCGGTTATCGGTACCGCGGGCAGCAAAACGGCTCAGCGCTTCGAAGGTTTCATAGAGGTCGCGGCGCATGATCTCTTCTTCTGCACTGAAGGGTCCTTCACTGGGGGCGCGCAATAGGTGGATGACGTGGTCTTCTTCATGTTCTAAGGCCACGGCATTGCTTAAGGAACCAAAGCACATCAGCGATACCCCAGCCATGGCCCACCCAATCAGTGCGGCCACGATGCGGTTATGCAGGCGCTCTTCATTGGTCACATTCGGCCAAAGGCTGCGGACTTCTTGCATCCAGGCTTCGATGAAGAGGTCGGCTTCATCATCACTAATGGGTAGCGAGCCCACATATTGCGGGAAGCCAGCGACAACGCAGGCCACATCGAAGGTGGCGTCTCTAAATCCGGCCCACTCATAGTCGAGGAAGTGTGTGCGTTCAGCGACGATGATGTTATCGGGGGAAAGATCAAAGGGAGTAAAGGCGCGGTGCTGGCCAGAATCCAGGCGGTGCTGGGCTTGTTCGGAAAGCTCTGTCACAGTAGCCGGTACCTTCAGCCCCACGTGGTGCAGCAATTCCGCGCCAATGCGGATGGATTCCACCAGCGAGTGATCGCGCAGTTCCTGCAGTTCCGAGGTATCCGGATGCGCTCGCAGCATCCGGGTTAAAAGAATATGGAAGTCCTTTTCCCGCCCCGCGGTCCCGGCATGCATCTTGCCTAGTGCTCGGCCGAGGTTGCGCAGGATATGTGCGCGCAGTTCCACTTCCTTGGTGGCCAGCAGCGAGTCGAAGGTATCGCCATCACCAGAGTCGGTGATCACCAAGATGCGGCGTTTAATATCGTGGGCTAAAAGCACTGGCCCAGGGCGGATATCTTCGGCGAGGGAGTTGGTGAATTGGTAGGCCACTACCTCGCGGATCAGTGAGGCGTCATCGAGGAAGTCATCAGATTCGGGGATGTACTTCAAGATGACGGAGCGGTGCTGGAGCAGTGGGGAGCTAGCGACTTTCGCGCGGATTACTTTGGCATGCCCGGATCCAGATAATTCCTGGTGTTCCAGGAGTTTTTGGGCACCGCCGAAGCGCTCGGATAGCAGCGTCTCGGCGATGCTCAGGATCTCTGGGGTGCTGAACACGGTGCGCGGGGTCCTAACTTGTGGCGGTTGAAGAGTGGTTGTACGGGGGTTGCCTCTCGCGACAATAGTTGTTTTCTGGACAAAGGTCAGGAGCACACTCCATGAATGTGACGGGGTTCACTAGGGGTGTTGACGTTAAAGGAATTGCCATCATTTTTATTCGGGTGCCCGTAACTCACCCCCATTGGTTAACTATCTGACTGTACTTAGCTATAGAATCCCCACCTGTGACTAGCTCAAATGCAGCGCCTCCCGCCCCCACGCCCACGATGGAAGAATCAGTCCATCCCGTTGATGAATACCCCGGAATCGCACGCCTTTTGATTCTGGGGTTCCAACATGTCTTGGCCGCCTACGCCGGCGCAGTTGCCGTCCCACTGTTTGTGGGTTGGGCGCTTGTCGACGCCGGCCGCATGAACCCCAGTGATATTCCGCACCTGATTGCTGCGGATCTTTTTGTTGCCGGCATCGCCACCATTGTGCAATCAGTCGGTATTTGGCGCTTTGGTGTGCGCCTGCCGCTGATTCAAGGCTGTACTTTCTCTGCAGCCATCCCGATGGTGACCATCGGCAGCACCTATGGGGTGCCCGCCATTTATGGTTCGGTGATTGCCTCTGGCATCTTCATGATTATTTTCGCCCCGCTGTTCGCTTCCCTGCTGCGACTCTTCCCGCCCTTGGTGACGGGCACGGTGTTGTTGATTATTGGCACCACCTTGATGCCGGTTGCCGCTGACTGGGTTGGTGGCGGTGCTGCTGTGCGCGGCACCGAGGAATATGGTCGCCCCCAAAACCTAGCGGTGGGCGCTGCGGTGCTCATCTTGATTTTGGTGATTGAACGCTGGGGCCCGGCAGCGCTCTCCCGCATTGCGGTGTTGCTTGGCATGCTCACCGGTTTGGCTATCTGCATTCCCTTGGACATGGTGGATTGGTCCACCACCAAGGATTCCCCGCTGATTGGGTTAACCACGCCCTTCTACTTTGGGCTTCCGGAGTTCATTCCGGCAGCAGTGTTGGCCATGTGCATTGTGTCGTTGGTGACCATGGTGGAAGCCACCGGTGATGTGTTGGCCATTGGTGAGATCACCGAATCGAAGGTGGATGATCGCCGTATTGCCGATACCTTGCGCGCTGATGGTGCGGCCACGGTATTAGGCGGTATTTTTAATACCTTCCAATACACGGCCTTTGCTCAAAATATTGGTGTGCTCTCCATTACCGGTGTGCGCTCGCGCTGGGTCACTGCCGCTGCTGGCGGCATGCTCATGGTCTTAGGGTTGATCCCTAAAACCGCTGCCCTGGTGGCGGCAATTCCAGCACCAGTGCTAGGTGGTGCGGGTATTGCACTTTTTGGCATGGTGGCAGCTAGTGGTGTGCGTACCTTGAGCACCGTGAAGTTCACGGAGTCCAATATCATCGTGGTGGCTGTGCCCTTGGCTTTGGGTTTGCTGCCGGCGGTGGCGCCGGATCTATTCTCCGCACTTCCGGCTTCGGCTCAAACCATTTTGGCTTCCGGTATTTGCGTGGGTTCGGTTTCGGCCATTGTGTTGAACCTGGTGTTTAATACTGGTTCGCGGGCCCCGAAGATCGCCGAACCGACTGCGCATGATTCCTTCCGTGGGAAGTTGAACCTGCGCGATGATGACCATGATGGTTTTGGTGATACCCCGGTCTACGAAAAAGACTAAATAGGTGCGGCATAGCTGCGGGAGGGCACCTCGGGTGCCCTGACCTGCAGACCGTGGCCCCCCGATCTCGAATAAAGCAAAAAGAAAACGCGCGAGCACCCCTTCGCGCGTTTTTCTTTTACTTGGCGGGCTTGGCGTCGATGCCGGCTTCCTTACGCTGCTGCGGCGTAATGGGGGCAGGCGCGTCGGTCAGCGGGTCCACGCCGCCACCGGACTTGGGGAAGGCGATGACGTCGCGGATGGATTCGTGGCCGCCGAGCAGCGAGACCACGCGATCCCAGCCGAAGGCGATGCCGCCGTGGGGCGGGGCGCCGAAAGCGAAAGCGTCGAGCAGGAAGCCGAATTTCTCGCGGGCTTCTTCCTCCGTGATGCCCATGACCTTGAAGACGCGCTCCTGGACATCGCGCTGGTGGATACGGATGGAACCGCCGCCGATCTCATTGCCATTGCAGACAATGTCATAGGCGTAGGACAGGGCCTCGCCGGGGTTCTCGTCGAAGGTGTCGAGGCATTCCGGCTTCGGGGAGGTAAAGGCGTGGTGCACCGCGGTCCATGCGGAGTGACCAAGAGCGACATCGCCGCTGGCGGTGGCATCAGCGGAAGGCTCGAACATGGGAGCATCCACGATCCACACAAAGGCCCAGTCGCCGTCCTTGATGAGGTCCAGCTTGCGGGCGATTTCGCCGCGGGCGGCACCCAACAGCGCGCGGGAGGACTTGGTGTCACCGGCGGCGAAGAAGATGCAGTCACCGGGTTTGGCGCCAACGTGGGCGGCAATGCCGGCGCGTTCTTCTTCGGTGATGTTCTTAGCCACGGGGCCGGCGAGTTCGCCGTCTTCGCCGACCAGGATGTAGGCCAGGCCTTTGGCGCCGCGCTGGCGGGCCCAGTCCTGCCAAGCATCAAGCTGGCGGCGCGGCTGGGAGGCACCACCTTCCATCACCACGGCGCCGACGTATTCATTTTGGAACACGCGGAAGGTGGTGTTGGCGAAGAACTCGGTGCACTCGGTGATCTCAATATCAAAACGCAGGTCCGGCTTATCGGAGCCATAACGCTTCATGGCTTCGGCATAGGTCATGCGCGGGATCGGCAGCGGAATCTCATAGCCGATGAGCTTCCATAGCTCGGCGACGATCTCTTCGCCAAGTGCGATGATGTCTTCTTGGTCGATAAAAGACATCTCAATATCGAGCTGGGTGAATTCCGGTTGGCGATCAGCACGGAAATCTTCATCGCGGTAGCAGCGAGCGATCTGGTAGTAGCGTTCCATGCCGGCAACCATGAGCAGCTGCTTGAAAAGCTGCGGAGATTGCGGGAGCGCATAGAAGCTCCCGGGCTTTAAACGCGCGGGCACCAGGAAGTCGCGGGCACCTTCGGGAGTGGAGCGGGTCAAGGTGGGGGTTTCGATTTCCACGAAGTCGTGGGCTTCGAGCACCTTGCGGGCCGCGGCATTGGCCTGCGAGCGCAGCTTTAAGGCCTCTGCTTGGGCGGGGCGGCGAAGGTCCAGGTAGCGGTAGCGCAGGCGGGTTTCTTCGCCGACCTCGCCGGAGGAGGAGGCGTCTTCGATTTGGAAAGGCAGGGCGGCGGCAGCGTTGAGGACCTCGAGTTCCTTGACGTTGACCTCAATATCGCCGGAGGCGAGGTTGGGGTTCTCGGAACCCTCGGGGCGGTTTTCCACGACACCGGTGACCTTGATGCAATATTCGCTGCGCAGAGCGTGCGCGGCTTCGGCGACATTGGCATCACGGAAAACGACCTGGGCGATGCCGGAGCGATCGCGCAGATCAATGAAAATGACGCCGCCATGGTCGCGGCGGCGGGAGACCCAACCGGTGAGGGTGACGGTCTGTCCAGCTGTTTCTTTGCGGAGTTCCCCCGCAAGATGGGTGCGCAGCACTGTGGTGGCCCCTGTCCTTTCAAATTGTGGAGAGTGATCTGCCGGGTGATTTTACGCCACCGCGGGTGTAGTTGGGGTGCTGGGGTGTGCGAGGGCGCGTGGGTTAGGGTGTGTGCGGTGTCGGGGGTACGCCTCCGGCGGGGGTACGCCTCCGGCGGGGGTATGTGTCCCATGCATGCGCGCGCATATGAGAAACTTGGGCTTATGACTTTTAGAGGTGATGTTCATAAAGAGGGCAATTATGCCCGCCGCGGCGGTGGTGGCCGCGGCCCCATGGTTGCTGCCGGCGGTGGCATCGGCACCCTTTTAATTGTGGGGTTATTCCTGCTCATGGGCGGAAACCCTGGTGATCTGGGCGGGATTTTAGGTGAGCAAGGCCAGCTCCCGCCCGGGCAGAACGCGCAATCTGGTGAAGAAGGTGGCGGTTTGGATCATTGCCAAACCGGCGAGGACGCTAATAAATATGCGGATTGCCGCGTGGAATTCACCGGCATTTCGGTGAATAACTTATGGGAAGAATTACTGCCCGCACAGGCTGGCATTGATTACACCCCGCCCGGGTTGGTGGTTTTTGATGGCGCCACTAATACCGGGTGCGGCATGGCACAATCCGCCACCGGTCCTTTCTATTGCCCCGCGGATTCCACCGCCTATTTCGATACCTCTTTCTTCCAGCAATTACGCCAATTAGGTGGCGTTGATGCGCCACTGGCGGAATCTTATATCGTGGCCCATGAATTCGGGCACCATGTGCAAAACCTCGAAGGCACCCTGGGGTTATCCAACTACAATGATCCCGGCGCTGATTCTAATGCGGTGAAGATCGAAACTCAGGCGGATTGTTATGCCGGGGTGTGGGCACACCACGCCGATAACGGCCCCGACGCCATGCTCGAACCGATCACCGAAGACCAGGTGCGTACCGCGCTCGCCACCGTGCGTTCCGTGGGCGATGACAATATCCAGGAGCGTTCCTCTGGCCATGTTCGCCCTGATCAGTGGACCCATGGTTCCTCTGATATGCGCGAGCAGGCATTCTTAGCTGGCTATAATTCCGGCAAAATGTCTTCCTGCGACTTCCTCGAGCGCGGACAATACCGCGACTAATTCGCCGCTGAATATCACCCACAGCCTTTTAAAACGCGTCGCCCAACGCTGGCGGCGCGTTTTTTCCTGCTGAGCTTTATTCGAGATCCTCGCTCGCGGTGGGCAGAGGGTCGAAGGCCGTTTCAGAACCTTCGGGCGCCGCGCCTTCTTCTTTCATGCCGGAGTTCGTATACCCCAAACGCTGACGTTCCTTGGCAATTACTTCCGCGGCAAGGGAAAGCTCAGAAATATCTACTGCGTCATCAGCGCTTGCCATAATGCTGTCTTGAGCATAATCGGCAAAAATTTGGCGCTTGGTGTTCAGGATCTCGATAATGCGCTCATCCACCGTATTTTCCGCCACCAGGTAGTGCACATCCACGGTATGCAGCTGACCCATCCGCCGGGAGCGAGCAATGGCCTGGGATTCTTTACTGGGGGTAAGTTGCGGTTCCATGATCACCACCACGCTGGCGGCCTGGATATTAAGCCCCACTCCCCCGGCGGTGATTTGAGAAAGCAGCACCGCCCCAGCAGGTGCACTGCCTAATTCATCCACCATTTTTTGGCGATCCTTTGGGCTTACCTTGCCGCTAATCGTGCCCACCAATAGTTCATCTGGAACCGCATAGGCCGCTAACTCCAAGGCGCCTAGGAAGTAGCTAAACACCACCACCTTGCGGTCTTCAGATCGTGCTGAATCCACGATCTCTACCAGGCGCGTCATCTTAGAAGAGGTACCGCTAGCCCCAATGCCCAGGCAGGCTTGGCGCATCCCCATCCAATTGCCTTCTTCTACCGTGTGGCGATAGATGCGCTCTTCTTCTTCAGAAAGCTCAATAAAGTCCTGGCTAAATTGCATGGCAGGTAGTTCATCCAGCACATCTTGTTGGGTGCGGCGCAAATACACTGGTGCAATCAACCTGCGGTATTGATCGCTAGTAATGGACTCGGGGTTCTGCGGCACCACCTCAGGGTTTAGGTACCCCAGGAGGGTGTTGAATTCTTCCAGGCGGTTTTCTAAGGGAGTACCCGTCATCAGTACCGCATATTGCGCGGTCTTAATAAACCCAGCGGCAGCTTGGGAGCGCTTGGCCTCCGGGTTTTTGATGTAGTGCGCCTCATCCACAATCACTAAGTCCGGCTCCCCCAGCTCCAAAACCCGGGAGCCTTCAAAAGTACAGATGCACACCCCGCCCTGTTTGCGCCACCTTTTTAGCGCAGCGTCCTTTTCCGGGCCATGGGCGCGGTGCACCTTCAGGTAACTAAAGTTCTCGATCTCTCGGGCCCAGTTGATCAGCACACTGGCCGGGCAAATCACCAAGCTGCGGAAATCTTGAGACCTCGTGGCATGCAAGTGAGCGGCAATGGCGATAGCTTCAATGGTTTTACCTAAGCCCATCTCATCGCCGATTAAGACTTTGCGCTGCACAATCCCATAGCGGGCACCAAAGGACTGGTAGCCGCGCAGGCTTAAATCATGCAGCAGGCTGCGATCCAGCGGAGTATTGCGGATCGCTTCGAGGATCTCTTCGCTTAGGTGCGCTTCAGAGCCGCGGGTGTTCTCATGGCTTAAAAGCTTGGCTAATAGGCCCTGGTAGTAGGCGGGGCGCTCAAGATAGTCCTCCCACTTACCCAGCTGATAATTCAGGGTGATGCTTCCCTGGTTACGCCCAAAACCTTCGGTGGCGGTGGGATCTAAAAGCTGCGGGTTGGCGATAGCCCAGCGCATATCGTCTTCAAGTTGCGCGCAATATTTTTTGGCATGGGGCCCCACAATGGCGCATTCCGGGGTGTGGAAGGGATTATCCCCACCTTGGGTGCCTAGTTGAGGTAGCTGGCGGATAAGTGGGATGAGGGCATCCATCAGCCGGGTGCGGCGCTCGCGGTAGGGTTCATCTTCTTCCTCATAGGGGGCGTAACGCCCCAACACCCCGACCAAGGTAGTGGCGGCTTTGGTGGGGTCGGAACCAATGGCGATCTGGCTAGTCGATTGCGTGCGCGCGGCTTCTAAAGCACGCTGCATTTCTTTACTCGGGCCATCTGGGGCCTCGGGCCCTCCTGGGTAAGAGTCCTCTGCCTCTTTGTGGGCTTGGTTCTGTGCCTCACTCAGCAAAGTATGCGCGCGGGTACCACCGCCAAGCGCTTCATTACGCATGGTGTAGGCAGCTGCCCTTAAGCGCCTTGCGGTTTTCTCCCCAATGCCATTGACATGCGCAAGCTGCTGCGCATCAGTGTCCAACACATCTTGGGCTGAAAACACCCCAATGGTTTCAAGCCCTTGGGTTCGTAGCCGATCTGCCGTGACTTCTTTGAGCATCTCTACCGGGAGTTGGCGCAAAATAATTTCCGCCCGCTCACCGCGCAGTGCATTAAGAGCAGTTTGGGCTTCAGCGCGCAGGTTCGGCAGAGAATCCGGATGATTTTCTACCCGCCGCAGCACCGGCATCAGCTGCCAAAGTTTTTCTACATCAAGAAAGGCAAGTTCTTGGTCCTCAGGTGCTGCAATGGCTTTAGGTTCTTCGAGGTCTGGGTCCTCGGCTGCTTCCTCGGCCAAGTGCTTGCCGAGGGTGCGGATAATAATGCCTTCCCCAATATCGCGGTAGGGGTACCCCAGGCGAAGCGGGTTGAAGCCATCGAAGCGATTTTCTTCAGCTAAAGCTGATTCCAGCTCCGGCAGGCGATCCGCGACCCGCTGGTAGAGCACATACCTATCGGGGTCGCTGGCAAACTCCCACAGCAGCTGTTGGGCATAAGCAGCGCGCTGTTCTTTTTGGGGATCAACCAGGCGTTTCACCAATCCCCAGATGCCACGTTCAGGTTGCACATTGGCCTCGCGCATAAGCTGCGGTAGCTCAATTGAAAGCGTGTGGGCATGATCTAACTCGGCGATTGCCCAGCGCGGCAACTGCGCGATACGGCTAAGCAACAACCACCCATGCGGGTAATGCCACATGGGTGCGGCAATGAGGTGATGATCCGCTGCCAGCTCCACGGTGTTATCCACGCTGCCGTGTAGGTGGTCGAGCAGCTGCGGCATCGGCTCATCATCGGGCTGCTCTATGGCCTGGGTGATGAACTCTCGGGGAATGAAACGAGTAATGGCCGCCACGCGGCACCCTATGTCGTAGTGGTGCTTGGCGGCGACCAAGAGTCCCTGGAGTTCAGCTGCGTCCATGCCCTCTGATTCTGCCATGCGGCTTCTCGCCGCTACCCCCGCATGGCGGCGGTTTTTAGAGAGCGAGTTCTGGGTGCAGATCCTTCGCCTTCACAATGCGATCCCGCCAGGCCGAGTAGGTGCTCACGCACAGCGCAATAGCCCACACAAACGCCAGCACAATAATGGCTTGAATCAAGCGGTGATCAGGCCCCGGCATGGAGCCCACGATCATTTCGCGCAAGAGATTCACGCTAAAGGTCATGGGATCCCAGGTGTGTACCCACCTTAAGAAAGCCGGTTGGGTTTCCGGTGGATAAAGACCACCGGAGGAGACCAATTGCAAGGCCATGAAGATCAAACACACCACACGGCCAGCGGCAGCACCCACCAAAGCGTTAATCCCGTGGGTAACGGCCACAAAGGTCGCGGAAATCCCCAGCATGGAGAACCACAGTCCCAACTTATGATCCGGTGCTAAGCCAATCAGGTAGGTCAGCACCAACCACATGACGGTGGCTTGCGCGAAACCAACCAGCAGTGCCGGGATATAGGTGGCTAGGGCCACGCGCAGTGGGTTCAACCCGGAATCCACAGCACGGCGTTGGATGGCATGCAACAACATGAACATCACAGTGCCGCCCATAAAGAGCCCTAGTGAGATAAAGAAGGGAGCCAGGCCCACACCGAACTTGGTCATCTCCTGGGCAACCAGGCGTTCCTCAACCGGGCTGGAGGCAGAGCGTGCAGCTGCATCGCGAATGTTTTCTGGGAAGCGCGGTACTTGTTGGGCGCCTTCAGAGATCTTTAAGTTCAATTCCCCGGAGCCGGCATCCAGTTGGACTAGCCCATCACGTAGCTGCGTGGCACCAACGGAAAGCTGTTGGGAGCCATCCACAAGTTTAGAGCTGCCATCAGCAAGTGTTTGGGCACCCACTACCAGCTTCCCGGAGCCATCCTTCAAGGTGGAAAGGCCCTGTTCGAGTTTTTGGGAGGCCGCTGCGGCACGGTCCACCCCGGAGCGGTACTCCGCTGTGGGGTCGCTGAGTTGACGGTGGATCTCTGCGGCACCAGCAGAAAGCTGCGCGAGCTTGCTGAGAATATCTTGTTGCGGGTTCGCCTGTAGTTGGGCGATCACCTGATCTGCTTGGTTAGCCAGATCAATGGTTTGGGGAAGGTTAATGGCGCGTAGTTGCGCAGAAATATTCACCAGCGGGGCCACCACTTGGTCACGCGCTGCGGTGACTTGGTTATTGAGTTGGTTGGCGCCACCTACCAGGGTGTCTACCCCACCGGATACTTGGCCAGCGCCTTCACCGAGGCGATCCGTGGCGGCATCTAGGGCGGCTAAACCTTGGGCTAATTGCGCGGCACCATTATGTGCGGTGCCTAAACCATCATCGAGTTTGGCGGCACCATCTGCTAGCTTTGCGGCACCTTCGTGGGCACTTTGGGCACCACCATGAAGCTTATTCGCGCCATCAGCTAATTTCGCGGCACCATCGTGGGCGCTACTAGCGCCTTCATGGAGTTTCCCGGAGCCTTCGGCGGCGGCATCCATGCCTTCACCGATAGTGCTAAAGCCCACCAATAATTGGCCAGTAACCTTTGCCCCGAGTTCGCGGTCGACAGTATCGACGACCTCACGGGTGACATTGGTGCCCAACATGGTGGCAATAAAACCATTGGTGTTATTGAAGGCAGTATTAATGGTCGCACTACGCGGGTTATCACTATTCACGCTGGTAGCGGCTTCAGTGAAGTCTTCAGGAAGCTCAATGGCGAAGTAGTAAGTGCCATCAGCCACACCGTCTTTGGCTTCTTCGGCCGTAGCTTCAATGAAGTTGACGCGCTCATTCTTCATTAAAGATGCGGTGACTTCATCACCGGCTTTTTGGAAACCATCTGGGGTATCCGCGCCCTCATCGGAGTTCACCACTGCTACGGGGAGCCGCGAGAGCCCACCAATCGGGTCGAAATAACTCCACACGAAAAGCCCGCCGAAGATCAGGGGGAGGAGCACGATCATCACCAGGGCAACCGGTGGGAGTTTGCCGGCAAAAAATCGCTTGAGTTCAGCACCAATATGCAGTCCAGCAATCATTAGTTACGTCCTCCTTCCACCTGGTCATTAACTACATCTTCAACTGCTACTTCCGGAGATGTTGCTTCCTTATCTTCGCGGCGGATAAGCCGCACGCGGTGGCACGCATCAAAGGGGTCATCCTCGAAGTGATTCACACTCATAATCACCGTGGGGATCTTTTCGGCCAGTCGCGCGAGCGCAACCAGTGCCTCATGCCGGGCGTCGATATCCCTGATCTGGTCAATGTCATCAACTAAAAGAAGCTGTGCATTCGGGCGGGCAATCCCTGCGAGCACTACGCGCACTAGCAGGCGATCCACCACATCGAGATCCCCGATCCTATTTGTTGGATCCAGCATCAACCCAAGGGGTTCTGCCCAGCTAGTCCATACCTCGGTGGCCATAATGTCTTCGGCTCGCGGGACCCTACGCCACCAGGGGCTACCCCAGGCGTATTGTTCGCGGATTACCTGACCTAATTTCACGAGGCGTTCCAGGCCATCAAGTTCGGTTGCGCCGGCTAGCGCCACATGCTTGGCGATCCCGCGTGGGGTGTTCTCCCCACCAATAGCCACATGCCCGGCTTGGGGTTTCATTCGGCCGGCCAGGGTCAGTGCCAAGGTAGTGGCATGCGATTCGCGGCCGGTGAGGATCTGGTTTAAGCCGCGGCCGATGTGGAGATCCTCAATCACCCCAGCGCCAGCGTCGAGGCCATGGGTCTCTAGCACGAGCGGTTGATCTTCTTCGCGCGGTGTCGTTTCGGGTGTGTGATCCTCGTCAAGCTGCATGTGGGCAGGACCCTTCGTGTCGGGCTTGGTATCAGGTTGGGCATGTGGAGCTCTAACTCCATTCAACCCTGTTCCTGCTGTGGAGGTGGGAGACAAGGTATCGGATACGTCTGGTGAGTTCATTGCTTCTTAATTTATGGGCGAGTTATTGGGAACAGCTTCGTGTTGGGCGCTCCGCATGCGCTTGCTTTAGCGAGCTACTCAACCAAAGCAAACGGAGAGGTAACTATCACTTACGATAAGAGAACATCATCTACCCGTTTGACAGCAATGTCAACATGGTGGACAGTTTGCATTAGAGACCTAGTGCGCGGGATCACCATGAGCGATATCAATCCCGCATCCCACAGCACTTCCCCACATCCCAACCCCCGCTCGTCAAGTAACCCATGAGGCTCTGCTTGAGGAAGCCAGCTTGAAGGACATTGAAGAACCGTGCGTAGAGACGCGCTAGAAAGACGCGAAAGGATTATCAAGACCGCTTGCGAGGTGTATCGGACGTATCCGCACGCGACTGTTCCTCTCGATGAGATTGCTAAAAGCGCCGGTGTCGGGATCGCCACTTTGTACCGGAACTTCCCGGATCGCGATAGCCTCATCGAAGCCTGCGCCAAGGACATGTTCCAGATCGTCCTGAATGACCAAAAAACTACGCTTGCGGAGTTGAAAGAAGCCGCTGATTCCGCGGCGGCCGAAGAGATCTGGAATCGCCACATTAACTCCCTATTGGAGTTAGGCCTAGGCACGCTGATCCCCGCTTTCGCCCCTGAGGATCTCAGTGAACTCACTGAGGATCTCGCGCAGCTTCGTGATCTCACCGCTGAACGAACCGCCGAGATTTTGGCTGCGCTGCGCCCACACGGTCTTATCGCCGCAGAAATTCAACCGCTTACCTTCATCATTGGGTTGATCACGGTGTCGCGTCCGCCGGTACCGGGTCTTCAAAAACTAGACCCCGGTGCCACCCGCGAGCTTGTCGATATTTTCCTGGCTGGCTGCGCGCATGGCAGCAACACCTTAAAAGAGCGGATCGCGAAACAGTCCGACTCCGATTCATTAGGCTAGGGCCCATGGATAAAAGCGAGCAGGCTAGCGACACAAAGGCCAAAGCCACTGAGGCTAAGAACAAGCGCACCAGCACCGAGAACCGCGCAGTGCCCTTCTTAGCGGCCTTTAATGATATTGAACAGCACTTCCGCGCTCATTTCCAGGCCAAGCATTCTGAAGGTTTCGGCAACCTGGTGCGCCGCGCCGAAGATAAACACCTCATCTCGGAAGGCCAAGCGCGCTTACTCCATGAATTCGCCGACCTGCGCAATTGCATCTCCCATGGCAGCTATGGCGAAGATCTTCGCCCCATCGCCGAGCCCCTGCCAGAAGCAGTCCGCGAGATCTCTCATCTTCGCGACCTGATTACGCACCCACCCTTGGCTTTAAGTGTGTTGGGCAATCATGAGGTCATCACCCTCTACCCGGACTCACCCATTGCAGATGCTTTTAACCTGATCCGCGATAAAGGCATTTCCCAATTCCCGGTGTATGACCAAGGCAAATTCCTGGCCTTATTATCCACCAACACCATTGCCCGCTGGGTGGCTAAGGATTACACCCGCGGCCTTGATGGCGCCACCGTAGGCGAGGTACTGGAATGCGCAGAAACTTCTGAAACAGTGGGCTTTTTAAACCGCCACTCCACGGTGCGCGAGGTACTGGAATACTTCACCACCCCCACCAAAGCCAAAGGCGGCGGCATCCCCACCGCCATTATCCTCACTGAGCATGGCAAACGCACCCAAAAGCCCTTCCGGATTATTACCCGCGGGGATCTACCAACCCTGGTGGAAGCAGTAGAGATTAACGCCGCAGAAGGCTAAGACCTGTAGATAGCTAACTGCCCCTTCTGTGGCCCCCGCCTCTTCCCGATTCAGGAAAGCTCGACTAATCTGCGTACAGCGCAGTTCAGCGCGGATTACCCCTAGCACACTCCCCACATAGGGCTAAGACACATAGGATTTCAGAAAGCATCGACCCGTTACCGTGACCGAAACGAAGAACGACACCATTTCCGATTCCCACCACCACCCCATTGAACTTGCCGTCCTCAGCGCCGGCGTGACCTCCCCTTCCATGACCGGCCGGCTCGCCGAGAACCTCGCCCAAGCCACCGCCCGGCATCTCGCGGAGTACGGGTTCATCGCGGAATTAAAAATTGTCGAACTTCGCCACCTTGCCGTCGATCTCGCCCGCACCCTCACCGAACCTGGTTTTTGCAGCCCCAAGGTCAAAGAAACCCAAGCGCTCCTTGGCCGCTGCGATGGGCTCATCGCCTGCACCCCGGTCTATTCCGCCGGCTGCTCCGGGCTTTTCAAGCTCTTCTTCGATCTCCTCGACCAACGCTGCCTTAGCAACCGCCCCACCGTCATCGGCGCCACCGCCGGCAGCATGCGCCACATGTTGGTCCTCGAGCACTCGGTACGCCCCCTGCTCACCTTCCTCCACGCACCAGTCATGCCCACCGGTGTCTTCGCCACCCGCACTGACTGCATGGATGAGAACCTCCCCCGCCTCGATGCCCGCATCGACCGCGCCGGCCAAGAACTCGCCCTCGCCATCGCCGCAAAACAAGCATAACCGCAGCTCAAACACCCCCTCCCCACTGCGGCGAAAAATTTATCTCCCTTAATACCGCACTCTCCGCGCTCAACCGATATGATCGGGAAAGTGACCTGAACCACCACCTAAAAGTGACGGCACTCACGCCTCATTTTTCCTGCACACCACCTACCCCTTACACGCGGAAAGGCGCACTTTCTTGACGATCAGCGTCGTCGATCTCTTCAGCATCGGCATCGGCCCCAGCTCCTCACACACCGTGGGCCCCATGCGAGCCGCCAAAGAATTCACACTCACCCTCCCCACCTCGACCACCCTCATCGAAGTGGAACTCCGCGGCTCCCTCTCGGCAACCGGACGCGGCCACGGCACCGACCGCGCCGTCGTCCTCGGCCTCGCCGGCTACGAACCTGACTCTCTCCCCGATGGTGTGGAACCCCACCCTGGCGCCGAGATCCCCGCCAGCGGACCCATCCCCACCACCAACTGGACCTACCGCATCATCTTCGAAAACCAGCCGCTTTCCGAGCACCCCAATGGCATGATCTGCCGCGCCTTCAATCACCAAGGCGAACTCATCGCCGGGCCCCAAGACTATTTCTCCGTCGGCGGTGGCTTCATCCTCAGCGGCGAAGATCTACGCACCCAACTCGCCTCCGAAGGCTTAGGTGCCGGCCCCACCGCAACCGGCCGCGAAGGTGATCTCCCCTACCCCTTCACCACCTCCAAAGAGCTCCTCGAGCACTGCCGCGATACTGGCCTATCCTTCGCCGGCATTATGCGCGCCAATGAGGTCGCTCTACACGGCAACCCCAGCATCATCGACACCCACCTCGACCGCGTCTGGTCCACCATGCGGCGCTGCGTCACCCAAGGCATCGCCACCGAAGGCATCTTGCCCGGTGGGCTCAATGTCACCCGCCGCGCCCCCGATCTTTATCATCGCCTGCGTGACCGCGACCCCTCCGATCATGGCGGCGGGCTTGGTGCCATGGAATGGGTCAACCTCTACGCACTCGCTGTCAATGAAGAAAACGCCGCTGGCGGCCGCGTGGTCACCGCCCCCACTAATGGTGCAGCCGGCATTATCCCCGCAGTCATGCACTACGCCCGCGATTTCCGTCCCGACTTCGGCGCTACCGACGCCCGCCGCTTCCTGCTTGCCGCCGGAGCAGTTGGCGTCATCATCAAAGAAAACGCCTCCATCTCCGGAGCAGAGGTCGGCTGCCAAGGCGAGGTTGGATCCGCTGCATCTATGGCCGCCGCCGGGCTCTGCGAGGTCCTCGGTGGCACCCCCGCCCAGGTCGAAAACGCCGCGGAAATCGCGCTGGAACACAACCTCGGCCTCACCTGCGACCCCGTCGGCGGACTTGTCCAAATCCCCTGCATCGAACGCAACGCCATCGGTGCCGTCAAAGCCATCAACGCCGCGCGCCTCGCCATCCTCGGCCAAGGCACCAACCGCGTCACCCTCGACGATGTCGTGCACACCATGGCCGAAACTGGGCGCGACATGCTCACCAAATACAAAGAAACCGCCATGGGCGGACTTGCCACCCAACTCGGTTTACCCGTCAGCTTTACCGAGTGCTGATTCCCTCAGCTTTATAAAAATTCCGTCGCTGGGCACAGCTTCTCTCTGCCGACGGTGACATGAAAAAGACCCCGAGTTTGTGGACTCGGGGTCTTCTTCTTTGCGCTTCCTAGCGCCAGCTAGAGCTCTTAGGCTTCGTCTTCCTCAGGACGACGACGCTTCGAGACAGCCAGCATAAAGGCGCCAAGCATAGCCAGGATGGAGGCAATAATGCCGGTCTTGGCAACATCCGCACCGGTGACCGCGAGAGGTCCGTGGCGCTTCGGCTGCTGAGCCGGATCAATGCCCTTGCTCGGGATGTGCTGGCCCTGACCCTGATTTGCACCAGCGTTGGCATTCGGATCAGTCACAGTTCCCTCACCAGTGCCCTGACCGGTACCAGTACCAGGCTGCGGAGCCGGAGCAACGTGGCCGCCGGAGCTACCGGCGCCCGGGATCGGCAGGACGGGCAGGATCGGCAGGATGCCACCGGAGCTACCCGTTCCCGGAGTGGGCTTCGGGGTGGGCACCGGCAGGGTGCTATCCGAGCTGCCATCACCCGGGGTCGGAGTCGGGCTCGGGGACGGGATCACCGGCTTGGCCTTGACAGTCACCGGGATGGTGAATTCCTCGGTGGTGCCATCAGCACCAGTGACCGTGATGGTCACAGTGAATTCGCCAGCAGCCTTCGGAGTGCCGCTGATGATCAGTTCACCGGTGGTCGGATCGTACTCGACGACGGTGCCGTCGGGCAGAGTGCTCGAATCGATGCTGACATCAGTCGGATCCAGCGGGTTGCCTTCCGGATCCAGGACCGTACCAATGGAGGTGTCCGCCGGGATCTTTTCACCTTCAGTGAGGTTCAGATCGCCATTCGGGGTAACCACAGCATTGTCACCGGTATCCGGGGTGTCATCACCCTTCGGCGCAACCTTGACCGGGATTTCAACCACGTGAGTGGTGCCGTCCGGATCAGTGATGGTGACCTTCACATTGAAATCACCCGAGGTCTCCGGAGTACCGGAGATGGTGATCTCACCGGTGGTCGGGTCATAGGTGACCACGGTGCCAGTCGGGACAGTGGTGTCATCCACGACGACCTTGTCGGCCGGGTAGAGGTTGCCCTCCGGATCCGTGATCTTGCCGATGTTGGAATCAGTCGGGATCTCGGTGCCTTCAACTAGGTTGTTGGCGTTGCCGGGGGTCACAATCGGGGTGTTGTCCGCGGCGGGGGTGACCGTCACCGGAATTTCGGTGACAACATCGGTGCCATCAGCACCGGGGACCGTGACCTTGACGTTGAAGTCACCCGGGGTGGTCGGAGTGCCAGAGATTTCCAGCCCGCCGGTCTCCGGGTTGTAGGTAACGGTGGTGCCATCCGGGACGGTGGTCGGGTCGATGGTGACCTTGTCTGCCGCAACCGGCTTACCCTCAGGATCAGTCACGCCACCAATATTGGAATCGGCGGGGATTTCCTTGCCCTCTTCCAGGGTGATGTTCTCACCCGGGGTAACAGTGATGGTCTCATCCACCTGATTCGGCTTAACCGTCACCGGAACAGTGTGCTCAGTCTGAGAACCATCCGGATTAGTGACAGTGACCTTAACTTCCTTATCACCCGGAGTAGTCGGGGTACCAGTGATCTCCAACTCACCGGTCTCCGGGTTATAGGTCACCTCAGTGCCCTCCGGAACAGTCGTCGAATCAACAACAACCTTATCCTCGGCGACCGGCTGATCATCCTTATCGGTGACCTTACCGATCGAAGTATCCGCAGGGATCTCCTTACCCTCAGTCAAATCAACCGAAGGAGCCGGAGTCACAGTGGAATCCGTATTCGGCTTAACCGTCACCGGAACAGTGTGCTCAGTCTGAGAACCATCCGGATTAGTG
>NZ_FOPJ01000018.1 GCF_900113445.1 Corynebacterium spheniscorum | reverse complement strand
ACCCCCTAAGCAAAGAAGACCAACAACTCATCAAAGAACACTACAAAACCCACGCCGAAATCAAACGCAGCATCCGCAAACTCACCAACCACACCGACGACCCCAACCAACCCCCACCCTTCTAACCCCCAACAATCACCGTGCCAACACCCACAGGCACGGTGATTCATGCTGCCAAAAACTAAGCCGACTGCACCGGCGCCCACTCCGGACCGGTCTCCCCCAGCTCCGGATCCAACTTCTGAATCAAAGGCTTCGGCTTAGCCAACGGCGTTCCCGGGACCACATCCACACGACCCCAAGCTGCCTGCTGCGACTCATAGTCCCCAGTAATCACCGGGTAGCTCTGATTCTCCTCCGGCAGCCCAACACCCACCAGGTTCACCGGCAGATCATCAGATACCTCGCGAACCTCCGGGGCAGCAGCCCACACACCCTCGCGCCCCAAGGTCTCATGAACCTTCTGCGCAGTGTGCGGCAAATAAGGAGTCAACAAAACATTGCAATCGCTGACCACCTGCAAGGCAGTCCACAGCACCGTAGCCAAACGCTCCCGCTGCTCCTCATCCTTCGCCAAAGCCCAAGGCTGCTGGTCAGCGATATAAGCATTCGCTTCCCCCACCACATGCATCGCCGCAGTAATACCAATCTTGAACTTCGACTCCGCCAAAGCCGCCCCCACGGTCTCGAAGGTCTCATCAGCCAAAGCCAAGATCTTCTTATCCGCGTCGCTCAGCTCGCCCGGCGTCGGCACCTCCCCAAAGTTCTTATGAGCCATCGACACCGTGCGGTTCACCAGGTTGCCCCAGCCATTCGCCAGCTCATTATTCACCCGGCGCACAAACTCATCCCAGGTGAAGTCCGTGTCATTATTCTCCGGCCCCGCCACCGCAATGAAGTAGCGCAAAGGATCCGGACCAAACTCCTGCAGGAAGTCCTTGACATAAATCACCACGCCTTTAGAAGAGCTGAACTTCGAGCCACTCATCGTCAAGAACTCGGAGCTCACCACCTCAGTCGGCAGGTTCAATTCGCCATAGGTGCCAGCTTCCCCACCTTTATCTCCCTTACCTGCATATCCCAGCAATTCCGCCGGCCAGATTTGGGAGTGGAAGGTGATATTGTCCTTGCCCATAAAGTAATAGGACTCAGTTTCCGGGTTATTCCAAAACTCCCGCCACGCCTCTGGGTCACCACTACGGTAGGCCCATTCAATCGACGCAGAAAGATACCCAACAACCGCGTCAAACCACACATAAAGTTTCTTGGCATTATTGTCCTGCCAACCCTCAACCGGAATCGGAATACCCCAGTCAATATCGCGGGTCATCGCACGCGGACGCAGGTCATCCAGCAAATTCAGCGAGAATTTCAACACATTCGGACGCCAAGATTCACGACCCTGCAGCCACTTCTCCAAGGCCCCCGCCAAACTCGGCAGATCCAGCAGGAAGTGTTCCGTCTCAATGAAGTTCGGCGTCTCCCCATTGATCTTCGACACCGGCTTAATCAGATCCGCCGGATCCAGCTGGTTACCACAGGTATCACACTGGTCACCGCGCGCCCCATCTGCACCACAAATCGGGCAGGTGCCCTCAATATAACGATCCGGCAAGGTCCGCCCCGTCGAAGGCGATACCGCCCCCATCGTGGTCTCCTTGATCATGTACCCGTTGTCATACAGCCCCCGGAAGAGCTCCTGCACAACCGAATAATGATTCCGCGTAGTCGTCCGCGTAAACAGGTCATAGGACAATCCCAGCCCCGCCAGGTCCTCCACGATCTGCCGGTTATAGCGATCCGCTAATTCTTTAACCGACACACCTTCCTTATCCGCCTGCACCAACAGCGGCGTGCCATGCTCATCCGTCCCGCTGACCATCAGCACCTTATTCCCGCACATTCGCTGATAACGCGCAAAAACATCAGAGGGAACACCGAACCCCGCAACATGTCCAATATGGCGAGGGCCGTTGGCATAAGGCCAGGCAACAGATACGAGCACAGACTTGGTCATGCGAACCACCTTAATTTATGAGCTCTTCTAAGTATTGCGATACCCCCCTGTCTGAGCGACAGAGGGGTTTTCTTAGCTTTCCCCGAGATCCGGTGATCAGGTGTGCACAGCGTTCAAGGTTTGCTTCCCACCGCTATGCCGCACCTGTTTTCACCAATCCTACTTCCTATTCAAATGCAAACTCGGATTCGCCTTATGCGGACGCTTGCGGCTGCTAGCGCGCTTCTGGCGGCGTTCCTTCAAAGCCTGACGACGCAGCGCCTCAGCGTGAATGCGACGCTCACGGGCCAGTCGGGCCGCGAACTCTTGTTGCGAACGATAATCCAGGTAGATCACGTCATTGCGCAGATCCTTCACCATCGCCACCATCAGCAGGATCACCACCAGCAAGAAGGGGCTCGCCGCAATAATCGTGACATTCTGCAGATTCGTCAGGGTGTCATCACCGGCAGAAAGCAGCATGGTCAAACCGATCAACGCAGTCAGCACACCCCACCCGGCGGAAACAATCGGGGTGGCTTCGGTGCGACCGTATTGGGACATGGAGCCCATCACCGTAGAAGCAGAGTCCGCGGAGGTGATGAAGAAGGTCGAGAGCAGAATCATGGCGATTACACCGGTCAAGGTGCCGAGCGGCAAAGTGTGCAGGAGGCCAAAGAGCTGCTTTTCTGCGGAACCATCACCGTAAATGGAGTGACCCTGCTGTTCCAGGGTGATAGCGGTACCACCGAAGATGGAGAACCACACCACCGACACACCAGTGGGTACCAGCATCACACCAACGCAGAATTCGCGGATCGTGCGACCGCGGGAAATGCGGGCCAGGAACATTCCCACGAAGGGGCTCCAGGAGATCCACCAGGCCCAGTAGAAGATGGACCAGCTAGCCAACCAATCACCCGCAGTGCCATCAGCGGACATGGCGGTACGGCCAGCCATCTCAAAGAAGTTAGCCAAGTAGGCGCCAATGGAACCCGGGATCAGGTTCAAAATGGACACCGTCGGACCCACAATGAAGACGAAGATGGCCAGCAATGCTGCCAGCGCCATATTCGCGTTAGAGAGGTACTGCACGCCCTTACCCACACCGGAAAGCGCGGAGATAATAAAGGCCAAGGTCAGCACCGACACAATGCCAATGATGGTCGACTGGCCGGGGTTTTCAATCAGACCAGAAGCCTTCAGACCAGCACCAATCTGCACCGCACCAACGCCCAAGGAGCAGGCGGTACCGAAGACAGTGGCAATAATCGCCAAAATATCAATGAACTTACCCAGGGCGCCTTCCGCACGCCGTTCACCAATGAGCGGGATGAAGGCCGCACTGACCAGCTGGCGGCGTCCCAGACGGAAGGTGGAGTATGCAATCGCCAGACCAACAATGGCGTAAATAGCCCACGGGTGCAGAGTCCAGTGGAACATAGCCGAGGCCATAGCCGGACCAACCGAGTGCTTGGCGTGGAGGGGCACACCTTCGCGGTAGAAGGTCAGCGGTTCGGAAGCACCATAGAACATCAAACCAATACCCATGCCGGCGGCGAACATCATCGCAATCCAGGACACGGTTCTAAACTCTGGTGCTTCATCATCACGGCCCAAACGGATCTGCCCGAATTTACTCAGGGCCAACACGAAGATGAAGAACACAAAGGCCGTACTAAAGAGGATGAAGGCCCAGCCGAAGTAGCCAACCACAAAGTCCAGAGTGTTGGAGGCGAACTCAGCGAAGCTCACCGGCCCGGTCAGACCCCAAATCACAATCGCCAGGCACACGGTGATGGCTGGAACAACAACAGCCCAGTTCATCTTTGCCTCGCCGGCCTCCGAGGCAAGCTCAATCTCATCCTCGGGGCGATCCGCATGCTTGGTGATCGTCTCGCTTTCCGAGAGCATATTGGCCAGCTGCTCGGTTGCCGAGTAGGAGGCCAAGGTGTCATCCACGGTCACTGGCGTGGCACCAGCTGCTTGGATTTCCCTGGAGGCTTCCGGGGTCACGCTCTTGGAAACATGCTCCAAGCGACCATGGTCCGGCATGTGGGTGTCTGCCACAGGATCAGCGGAGTGATTCTTTCCACCTTCTCCATGCGCATTGTCTTTAGGGTCAGTTGTGGTCATGGAATACCACCTTGGTGGCAGCCGGGATGAAACTCAACTAGAAAAGCCCAGGCTATGAAGCTAAGAAGCCTCAAGAATCAGAAAAGTTATCGTCCCGTTACCAACTGAATGCTGTCACCTAGCTTTAGCTTTAATCTTATTAACCCCAAAAAGATCACGAAATGATAACAACCCTTAGTTTTGTGACGCAGCTCTCTTATCTAGCACGGCTTGATAGAGCTCTCGAGAGCTCACTCCAGCGCTCTCAGCCAGGGCTCGGCAGGCGTGTTTGAGCTTTTCGCCAGCATTCACCCGCTCTTCTACTAAAGCCACCAGATCTTCTGGATCCACTTCCCGCGCAGTGGCCCCCTCCAGGACAACCGTAATCTCGCCCTTCAATCCTTCCTCAGCCCACTTCGCCAACTCGCCTAAGTTAGCGCGCTTTACCTCCTCGAAGGTCTTGGTCAGTTCACGGCACACCGCTGCCCGCCGGTCTGCGCCCAATACCTCCACCGCGGTCGCCAAGGTATCCGCAATGCGGTGCGGGGAGTCAAAGAAGCACACCGCTCGCGATTCAGTCTTCAAAGATTCCAACCACGTGCGCCGCGCCCGCGCTTTACGTGGAGCAAAACCATCGAAGGCGAAGGTTCCCACCGCCAAGCCGCTCAGCGCCAAGGCAGTAGTCACCGCCGAAGGACCCGGAATACAGGTCACCGGAATACCCGCATCATGCGCCGCGGAAACCACGCTATGTCCAGGGTCAGAAACCAAGGGCATACCGGCATCGCTAACTACCAGAACACTGCCATGGGTGGCAGCTTGCAAAAGTTGTTCTACCCGCGATTCTTCATTGTGATCGAAATTAGAGATCACCTGACCGCGGATGTTCACACCGAGGTAATTCGCTAGGTTCTTCGTGCGCCGAGTATCTTCCGCAGCAATAAGATCTGCATATTCAAGCGCATGGCATAACCGAGGGGAAGCATCGCCGGGGTTGCCTAGTGGGGTGCCGGCAATAATGATGCCGCGAGGTAGTTCTTCTGGTTTCACTGCGCTTTCCTTTATCGGTATTGGCCTTGAGCGTAGTTCTGCGCCCGCCGGCCTTACAAGAACCCAGGTGTCAACATAGGTGGTCAAAAATTGCCCCACCGTAGGGGTAATAAGGCTCCCCAATGTTCGCACATAGCCTAGAATCACCGGCGTGACCACCACCGATAAGCTAGCTACCGCCCCCTCGCATCCCCGCGGCGCCCATGGTGCGCCCTTGCACTGGCAGAACCTAGGGTTAATTCCACGCTCTTTGTGGTGGACCAGAGCTGACACGCTTTATTTAGTCATCATCGCGATCTTGGCTTTTGCCACACGGTTTATCGGTCTCGGTGCCGCGCAGTCCTCCGGCACCCCGGTTTTTGATGAAAAGCACTATGTCCCCCAGGCCTGGGATATGGTCCGCAGCTCGCCTAACCCACTAGTCGGGGGCATCGAATCGAACCCCGGTTATGGCCTGGTAGTGCACCCACCGCTAGCCAAACAGATCGAAGCCTGGGGCGAAATGATCTTCGGCTACTCCCCCTGGGGTTGGCGCTTCAGCGGCGCCCTCATGGGTGTCCTGGTGGTCCTAGGCATCATGCTGATCGCGCGGCAGCTCTCCGCCTCCCGCGAGGTAGCTTTCCTAGCCGGCATCCTCGCCATCTTTGATGGTGTACTGCTGGTGAGCTCGCGCTTCGGAATGCTCGATATCTTCCTAACGATTTTTGTCGTCGCCGCTGCGCTATTTCTCATCCTGGATCACCAGCAGGTGGCCACGCGCATGGAGCGTTTCCTGCGCAGCGGTGGAGAGATTATCTGCGGCAGCGGTACCGGGCCACGCCTCGGTTTTAGGTGGTGGCGCTTTGCTGCCGGCATTGCCCTAGGCATGGCACTCTCGGTGAAGTGGTCCGGCGCCTACTACATTGCCTTCTTCGGGCTCATGAGCGCGCTCAGCGATGCTGCGCTGCGTCACCGCGCTGGCGCACCGCGGCCGATTATCGGCGCCCTAGTACGCGATGTCCCCGCAGCCCTAGCCAGCCTGGTGCTGGTCCCTGCGCTGACCTACCTGTGGAGCTGGCGCGCCTGGTTCTCTTCCGAAACCGCCGTGTATCGGCACTACCGTGACGCCGGCAAAATTGAAGGCGGTTCTTTCCTCAACCTTCTCCCCAGCCCCGTCGCAGATTTCCTGTACTACCACTTCTCGGTGCTGAAATTCCACGGCACCTTGAGGACCTCTACCGGTAGTTCGCACCCCTGGGATTCCAAACCCTGGTCCTGGCTGGCTGGCACGCGACCCATCCTTTATTCCTCTGCCACTGATCTGGACTGTGGGGAAAATAAGTGCCGCGAGATGATTTATCTCTTCGGCACCCCAGCCATTTGGTGGCTCACCGTGCCCGTACTGCTGTGGGGCTTCTATGCGCTGATCGTCAAGCGCCGCCGAGAGTTCTTAGTACCGCTGGTTGGCTTCGCCGCTGGCTTTATCCCCTGGCTGCTGGCCTATGACCGCCAAATGTATTTCTTCTATGCCGTCCCCTTGGTGCCCTTCACCATTGTGTTGCTGGCTCTAAGCGCCGGCATGCTCAGTGGCCAAGGGCCACTTATGAGCGGGGTGCTCGGACGCAAGATTCTGCCCAAACTTACTGGCGGGGCGGTGCTGCACCGCGGTACCTTCGCGATCTATGTCTACGTCGGTGTGGTGATCGCCTGCTTCGCCATTTACACCCCGATCCTTTATGGCTTCCGGATTACTGACACCCTGTTCAACCAGCTCATGTGGATGCCAAGCTGGAAATAACGCTAGTAGGGCCGCGACCCCAGGGTGCGCCAGCTTTCCTGCCAGGTGCGGCCACTAGGGCCGAAGTACCACGCCATCCCTAAGCACAGCGCGCTTATAGCCAAAAGGCAAAGGTGCGCTAGTTGTGGAGCGCTCAACGCTCCTAAGACAATTCCGCGGACCGCAAAGCCTAAGCCGAAGGTCCACAGGGCTGCCACCAAGGGCACCAGCCCTGCCGCTAGCCGCGGGCGCCACGCAGCGGTGGCCAAACCCAAAGCTAAGGCCAAGCGCACACTGGCTGCTTCCACCAGTAGGTTCGCCAGGGCCGGGTCAGCTCGTTCCGGCAGTGGTTGACCTTCTGCCACTATCGGCTGCACCACAGTGGAGTCCGCCAAAATCATTACTGCCCACACCACATAAATAACTGCGATCAGGGCCAGCACCACTCGTGCTACCGCCAAGAAGGCCGCACGGTTAGCTGCACTGCGTCGCCACTGCGGTTCTACTTCCGCCAAGATGGCATCAGCTAGGTCTGGGGGTTGCATAGCGGAGGGCTCCCCCAACGGCACTAGGTCGGAAGCCAATTGGTCATTAAGGGCGACAGCACGGTCATAGAAGGCCTTGCATTCGCTACAGCCAGCCAGGTGCGCATCGATAATGTCATCAGCTATGCCGGGGGATTCGCCGTCGAGTCTGGCCGAGAGCGCCGCCCGGATCTGCTCACAGCTCAGCACGTACTAGCACCCCGTCAACGCTTGCTCGACCGGACCCAAAAACCACAATGATTAATAAGGCGCAGAGCATCACCAGGGGATACTCCATACCCATGTGGGTGCTATCGATGAAGATGCCTTGGTCAAGGTGCACAAAATACAGCCCCAACGCCACCATCAACATCAGTGCGCCAGCAACAAAGGTGGTTAAAAGTCCCACTATCAGTAGTGCCCCACCAGCGCCTTCCGCGATCGCCACAATCCAGGAGGTGAGTTTCGGTTGGGGCACATTCGCTGCCGAAAAGCGGCCGGTGGTTTCGGTGATACCGGTGATGGCAAAGCGATCCCAACTATGCGCAATGAAGATGACACCCAAAACAATGCGCACGATCAGCAGGGCGCCATCCCTGACCACCGGTTTATCCATGTGCATCAGAGTACCTTCTTCAGCCTCTCATGCCACGCCCAGGTTCAGGGGCAAAGAAAGAGCCCTGCCGGGAAGGTACACATTTTCGCCCCCATTTCCCTTCTTGAGTGACCCCGTTTCGCGGCGACATCCACAATCGAGCTAGACACAGACACAACCGGTCTGATGTTACCCCCGCGGGGGTAAGGAGCTTCAGGGCCAGGGACTTAAAATAACGCTTATGGATATGGGCGCTTTGCCAGAAACTCGAGACGGCTCCACCATTCATCAGCTGACACTGCCGGACCATAAAGTCGGACCTGTTTTCTTGGTGGAAACGAATGGTCTACTCGCCCAACTATTGCTCACTCAAGGGCAGAAAATTCCATATTCATTTAAAAAAGAAGCCGGAAGTATTCGCTCAAGCACACCATTAGATTCCTGGCTGATTAATTATCTGACCAACGCAGTTCCACTCCCCGATTGGAGCGATATCGCTCCCCATATTCATCCCAACCTATGGAATAGAAGCACTTTCGATTCAGATATTCTGCACGCATTAACGCAGGTCAAGCATGGTGAATCCACAACCTATGCTGACTTAGCTGAAGCCGCGGGCTATCCCAGAACCTACGCCCGCCAGGTGGGACGCGTGGTGGGCAGCAATCCCATCCCCATCTTGCTGCCCTGCCATCGAGTACTCGCAGCCGGTGCCACACTTGGCGGCTACTCCGCCGGATTGGAGTGGAAGCGCTTCCTTTTAAAGCTGGAGTCCATCCCCTATCGCGAGCTATAAATCCGCGGAATCGACCAGCTTGATGCCGGCTTCCACCATCTTCTTGCGCGCCGCGGCACCTAGTTCTTCACTGACCGGAACCGTCAGGTCACGGATGACCTTCACCTTCCAGCCGCCCTTCTTTGCATCCAAGGCTGACTCCAGCACGCAATGCGATTCTGCGATGCCCACGATGTCCACTTGTTCAATGCCTTGTTCATGCAGGATCTCACCGAGGGTGCGTTCATCTTCGCTGATGCCCTCAAAGGCGGAGTAGGCGGCGCTATAGTGCCCCTTCTTCACAGCCACATCCACCTGCACACCTTTTAGCGCGGAGTGCAGTTCCGCATTCTCGGTCCCGGCCACGCCATGCGGTGGCCAGGTGTCCACAAAATCTGGATGATCCGAGAAGTGAGTGCCAGGGTCGATATGCCAATCCTGGGAGGTAGCGATCAGCTCATAGCGATCGCGGTGCGTGCGATAAAACTCAGCAATGCGATGCGCAACGGTATTACCGCCAACCACTGCCAGCTCACCGCCTTCGCAAAAGGTGGGTTGGACATCGACGATTAGCAGTGCGCGCTTCATGATGGTGGCCTTGGGCTCAAACTTTCTGGGAAGGTGAGTGTGCTTTGGCGATTAGCGTACCTACTTCCCCAGCGCAGCGTGCAGAAATTACAACCCCCAAAGGTGGGGATGTGGTGCGATCTTTGCTATTTCAGGCATCGGCTAGCTCTGATCTAGCCGCCCGTTTTCTTTGAGGAAGAAGAGCGCGGCAATCACCGTGGTGGACACAATCACCATCACGTACACCACAAACCACAGGGTGTCGGCATGTTGCTTGCTCAGGTTATAAATCATGGGTGCTGTGCCACCGAACATGGAATTAGCCAGCGCATAGCCGGTACCCAACCCAATAGCGCGCACCTGCGGCGGGAATTGATCAGCCTTAACCACAGCGTTAATAGAGGTATAGCCAGTCAAAATCACATACCCCACCATCACAATCAAAAGCGAGAGGATGGGCGTATGCACCGTCGGTAGTACCAGCACCAGCACCCAGGTATAAGCCAAGGCACCAAAGCCGAAGAATAGATAGAGCGGCTTGCGGCCCACGCGGTCTGAAATCAACCCACCAAGTGGCTGAATGAGCATAAGGAAGCTCAAGCCCACCAGGTTCAGCACCGTCGCGGTCACCGGGGAATCCGCGAAGGTAGCTTTCACAATGCTTGGGGCATTTACCGAGAAGGTATAGAAGCACACCGTGCCACCCGTGGTCAGGAAGAAGACCAGCACGAAGGGCCGCCAATAGTGTTTGAGCAGCTCCCCTAAGGTGCCGGCGGTGGTATCCTCCCCGCTGCGGGTTGCTTGAAGGTGCTCTTCGGATAGGGATTCATCCATGGTGCGTCGCAGTATCAGCACCCCAATGGCTAGGAGCCCGCCGATAATAAAGGCCACCCGCCAACCCCAGGCATGCAGTGCTTCTTGGGACATCGTGAGGCTAAAAATCAGGAGTACTGATTGCGCCAGCACATGTCCTGCCACCAGGGTCGTGCATTGGAATGAAGAGAAGAATCCGCGTCGTCCCCGCACCGCCGCCTCCGACATATAGGTCGCTGAGGTTCCGTATTCGCCGCCGGTAGCAAAGCCTTGGACTAAGCGGCAGGCCATCAGCGCGAGGATCGCCCAGCCACCGATCACTTCCCGACCAGGCAGAATACCGATAATGAAGGAACAGCTCGCCATAATGCATACAGACAGGGTGAGTGCGGGCCTGCGGCCACGCCGGTCCGCATAGCGACCAAAGAACCAGCTCCCCACCGGGCGCATAACAAAGGTCACCGCGAACACCGCCCAAATCACGACGGTTGCATTCTTATCTTCCGGACTTAAAAAGTGCCCCTCGAAGTACTTGAGGAACACGGTATACACGTATACATCGTACCACTCCACCAGGTTCCCCAGCGCCCCCTTGATGGTATTCGCCACTGCCCTACCCAGGGACTTTGGTGTTTCCACCAGCCCTGCCCCGGCTGGTTGAGTGTGTTGATCTTGCTTGGTCTGTTCGCTCGTGCGAACCGCTGGATTCGAGGCCATGCATCACATCCTTAACTCCGGTTAAATACACAGATCACAGTGTGGCCTAGAACATAGCCACGGGCGTTAGAATAATGACCTCGCCGCGAATCTCGATAACCGTAGAGCAGATAGTTAAGCGCCCATACACCCACTTAGGGGTGAGCTGGCTAACACGATATAGTTTTGACAACCTAGCTATACGCTCAACCCACTGTTCCCAGCAATCTTCCAGGATTTTCCCAAGTTGCACATCCGTCCCAATTCCTCAGTTGATTCCCCCAACAACTCCCACTCTTTAGTCGCACCTAAGTGGTTTGATAAAGAAAAATTCAACATTAATTGGCCTTTCCTACTGGCATAAGCCCGCAAGTGCGTGTAGGACATAGGGAGCCGGCTCGGATTACCGCCTACACCTGCCGCCGCCTTCGTTTACCCAACAAAGGCGATGGCGTCCGAGCCTTACCCACAGCACCGTAGGAAGGACAACGCCGTAATGGCTCTACAGATCATGGCTCATGCCAAAAGAGATGATGGGTGGTGGCGCGTCACCATCCCCGAAATTGAAGGGATAATCACCCAAACCCGCCGTCTCGACCAAATCCCCACCGCAGTTATTAAGGTCCTCCAGAATCACCCCGATTTCAAAGGGCAAGACCTTGATGTCCAGGTCCGTTTGGACAAGGAACGTCAAGCAGCTGTCGATGAGGTTCTTCGGCTTCGCGACCGCGCCGATAAGACCCGCCAAGAAGCCAGTTCCGCGGTCAAAGCGCTGGTCCAACAACTCGCCCACGAAGGCTTGTCCTATCGCGATATCGGCACCCTGCTCCAAGTCAGCTACCAATACGTCCAAACCTTGGCGAAAAAGAAGCTGCTGATCGAGCGCACGCCCAATAAATCCCCCCGCGAGCGCCTGGGCTGCATCCATAGCTCACGCTAAAACCTGGAGACCCCCTTTTAAGCCATCGCATTTAAGGGGGTCTTCCTGCGCCGCCACAACCCCCAACCTAAATAAGCAAAGGCAATTCCCACCAAGGGATTAAGCAAGTTCAACCAGGCATAAGGCAAGAAATTCAAGGTCGGCACGCCCAAAGTTGCGGCAAAGAAAATCCCCGCCGTCGTCCACGGAATAAGCGGCGTCGTCAACGTCGCGCCTTCCTCTAAGGAACGCGAAAGCACCGCCGAATCAATCCCCATCTCCTCATATTTCTCGCGGAATAACTGCCCGCCCAAAATAATCGACATATACGCCTCCCCCATCCCGATATTGCACAATAATGCCCCAATAATCGTCGCGGATACCAAGGACCCCACCCGGCGAATCGCCCCCAACATCCCATGAATCAGCACCCGAACATATCCAAAACGCGATAACACCCCGCCTAAAGCCAAAGCCTCCAAAGACAGCATCAATGTCCACCACATAGAGGTCACGCCACCGCGCCCAAAGAGGCCATCGAGCACCTCCACCCCAGTGTCCACACCGGCCGGGCGCCACAATGCCTGCAGCCAATCTCCCACCGCCACATGCTGCACCAGCATCGCCACACCACCGGCAACCAGAATGGTTACGGCCATACTCATCCGCGCATCCACCCGCAGCAAGCTTAGCCCCACCATCACCGCCAGCGGAAGCAAGGTCACCCAACCCAGCACATACGTCGCCCCAATGGCATCGGAAAATACCTGCACATCATCTGCCGGAATCACCTTCGCCCCAAAGTGCCGCCCCGCTAACCCATAAGCAATAAGCACCAGCACAAAAGTCGGCCCCGTCGTCATCAACATAGAACGAATATGCTGGTAAAGCCCCGTTCTAGCGGCCATCGCCGCCAAATTCGTGGTATCCGAAATCGGCGACATTTTATCCCCAAAGCACGCGCCCGATACCACCACACCAGCTACTAGCGGCAAGGGCAGCCCACTGGCCGCCCCAATACCCATCAGCACCACCCCAGCTGTCCCCGCCGTCCCCCACGCCGTCCCCGTCGCAATCGACATCAAACAACACAGCACCAGCGCCGCCGGCAAAAACCACCCCGGCTGAATCAGCCGCAACCCCGCATCGATCAGCGTCGCCACCGTCCCACTGGCCATCAGCGCCGCAATCAACGCCCCAATCAGCACAAAAATCACCAGCGCCCCCTTGGCCTCCCAAATCCCCTGGGCCATAGCGCGCACAATATCTTCCGGGGTACGCCGCGCAAAACTCATCGCACTCACGCTCACTATGAGCAACGCCCCTGCCATTAATAGATGCAGGTCTGCCTCAAATACGACAAGCCCGATCGAGATCAGCAGAACCACGGTGGCCACAGTTATGGCGGCACTCAAGATGGAAGGGTCTGCCTCACCGCTTCTCTTAGGCGCGAGTGTGCGAGCTTCAGGCGGACTTTCTTGTTCTTCGGGATTGCCGTGCTTATTCACAATCTCGACGCTACCCGCGCACCGCACCCCAATACAGCCCTTGGGGGTGGACCTACTGTTTATGTACCGATACCTATCACCCCCTGACGAGCCGACCCAACACTCTATTTTTATTGGCTGGGATCCCCAACCGAGATCATGAAGAAGGGCATATCCAAGTCATCATCGTTAATCACCATGAGGAAGGGGCGATCCGCAATAAAGCTGGCCTCCGGGGGAACCGGGGCGGCAATGAATTCCACTCCTACTTCGGTGGCGGCAGCGGCAATAGTGCCTTGTTCATCAACTAGTAGCCGGGTTTGTTGGATGGCTTGCCCAAGCTTGAGCGGTGTTTCTTCAGTGATGCGGCTAAAGGGATCTGTCTGTGCATCAAAGACTTTGTTGATCCCAGCGGCTTTGAGGCCTTCTTGAAGGTCCATCTTCACCTTAAGGTCCAGCTTGGGGATTGCCACTTGCACCGTATCTTCTTTGGTGCTTCTGAGTTCAATGAGCATCTGGCGCAGTTCTTCCGGGGTTAAAGAACGCGGATCAGTGCCTTCGGGCGGCAGCAGGAAATTAGCCGCAAAGCGCACCATATAGGGCATGCGAATGGCCTGCCAGCCATTGCTGCTGATGCTTGATACCGTCTGATCGCCGCGCAGGAAAGGCACCTGGATGGCTTGGCCACCCGCGGTGGTGAATTCGCCCTCTTCGGTATCGGAGGCTTTAAAGGGCTCCTGCCACATAGCTGCCATGAGCAGGGTATTTTGCAAGACCAGCGCCAGGTCTTCTTTAGGTTCAATGGCGGACTTTTCAATCAATCCGGCGGTGTGCTTCTTCACCCAAGCATCCAGCATCTTGGTGGCCTCGGCGGAAGAAAGGTCAGTCTGCTCGATGTTGGCATCGTGATAGCGGGCAAGATCATCACGGAAGTTCCGGCGCGCCTTAAGCTCATCATCGAGCACAATGCGGTTAGCGATGTGCAGGACCGGCAGCGGATCTAATTCCCCACCGGGATCAACGGATTCCCAGTTCTTTTCCAAGGGTCTCAGGCCCTGGATAAGGGCGGAGATTTCTTCAGAGGAGCACCCAATCGCTGCTTCGATTTCTTGGCGGGCTTCATCGCTGGTGCCTTCAGCAAGCATGCCGAGGCCAAGCATGAGTGAGATCGGGGAATTGAGTTGGTTGGGGTGCTCTGTATCGGCGTTTAATAGGGTGTGTCCGAGGCGGTATGAGCTATTGATCATGCTGAGGTTGTGGGAGATGGTTGATGGGGGTGCTGGTTCGAAGTCTGGCCTGCAGGCAGAAAGCATCAGGCATAGCGGCAGCAGGATGCTGATGAGGCGTTTAGGGGTGATCACGGCGCCACTCCTCATAATCGGCGTAATAGCCTTCGAGCTCGGTGGGGCCGGAGTCCACCGGTACTGGGGTGCCTTCAGGTACGTCCGGGGCTTTTTCTTTCTTGATGCGCCCACCGGTGGGCAGCTCAATGGCGCTTAAGAAGATCGGCACTAGCGTGGTGTCTTCGTAGATCACCATGAGGTAGGGGCGATCGAAGACGAGCACTGGTGGTGGCGGCGGTGGATCCTGGGGTGCGCCAATGAGGTCAATGGAGAAGTAGGTCAACGCGGCACCTTCGGTGCCTTCTTCATCCACTCTGAGGCGAACTTTTTGGCCGGCTTTGCCCAGTTCAAGGGGTTCGGGGCTAAGCCGCTGGAAGCAGCCTCTTAAGTTCAGGCCCAGGGAGCTAAGCGGAAGCTCGATATCGAGTTCAACATCAAGCTTGGGGATGCACACCTCCATGTCGCGGTAGGGTGCGCGCCGAAGTTTAGCTAGTGCTTGGGATAACTGTTCTGCGGTGATCTCCCAAGGTGAGGTGCCTGTGGGTGGGAGTAGGAAGGCGGCAGAAAGGCTGCGCCCGCGATAAGGTAGCCGCACTGTTTCCCAGCCTTCAAAGTGCAGGTAGCGCAGATCATCATGGGAGGCCATCATGGGTACGTGGTGGGTCTGGCCTTGGGAATAAAACGGCCGGTAGCTGCTGGCGGAGTATTCGAAGTTATGGCGCCAGGCGGCTTTGAAGTAGAGAGCGCTGAGAAGCGCTAGGTCAGTTTCATTAAAGTCCACGCCCGCGGAGGTGATTAGCCCACCGGTGTTCTTGGATACCCAGGCGTTGAGTTCGTGGTAGTTGGTGGCGTCATAACCTTTGGCTTCGGTGTGTGGGTAGCGGCGGAGCTGTTCAAGGCATTCTGGGTAGGTGGGAAGTGGTGCTTTGATGGCTAAATGGTTGGCATAGTGCACGCCCTTATGTGGTTGGAGAGCACGTGCTAGAGCGTCTAGCTTCTCGCGTACTTCAGTGGTGGTGTGGCAATGCAGTAGTTCCAGCAGCCGATCGAGTTCGCGGCCTGTGCCGAGGGTCTCGGAGAGAGCCCCGAGGGCAAAAAGAAGCGATAGTGGGGAAACAATGTGATGCGGGGCGGGCGGGTTGTGTTGCGCTGAGCTGCGGAGGGTGCGAAGGCCGAGGTGGTAGGGGCTGATCATGCGGAGCTCCTAGAGGGTTGGGCCGGAGCCGGAGGGTTCGGTGGTGCGGATGACGCAGAGGGTGCGCGGGGGGTTGCTGAGGAGTTCGGCGAGGAAGGTGGGATAGGCGGGGCGGAGGCGACCGTAGTCTTTGAGGGGGACCCACTCGCACCATTCGCGGGCGCCATCCATGCTGGTGGAGGCGGTGCTGCGCGGGCGGTGGCGGGCGGGGTCGAAGTGCATGAGGAAATAGAAAGCGAGCTCGTGGGCGGGGTCGCCATTGCTGAGGGTGAAGAAGTTTTCGTGGATGAAAAAGGGGCGTTGAATCTGCAGCTCAAGGCCGGTTTCTTCGAGGACCTCGCGGCGGACTGCGGCTTCGGTGGTTTCACTGTGGTGCACTCCCCCACCGATGGCGTAGTGGTAGGGGTCGAGGTCATTGCGGGCCATGAGCACGCGATCGCCGTCGAGGATGATGGCGGCGGCGCGCAGGCGAAACCAGTGGCCGTCCTGGTGAAAACCGCAGTCCATTAGTCCTCCGGGTCTTCTACTGGCTCCAATTCGCGGGCCTCTAGCTCCGCCAGGCTGACATTTTGCGCATCGCGCCAGTGGAATCGGCCATTTGCGGAGGAGCCCATGAGAAAACCGGCGGCCGCCGAAGGGGAACTAAATAAGGTGTCTTTGGTTAATTCTCCCCCGAGAATTCGGTCGCGATACTTTTCCCGCAAACGCTTAATAGTATCCGGGCAGGAGGCGGTGAACTCCTCGCGCAATTGTGCACCTTCGAGCACCACAAACCCTTCGGAGGTTTGACGGCCTTTGCCGCTGGCGCTGGAAGAATTGAGGAAGAGCAGGGATTCATTCTCAGTTTCCGGGACGCTACGGGTGTTGGTGGTGACCTCATCAAAGAGGTGATAACCCAAAGATCCAATAGCGATCTTCGCGTAATTAATAAACTCCTCGAGTTCCGCCTGCTTTTCTTCGGTGACTTTGCCGGGAGATGGGTCATTGCCATTGGTGACCTGCACGCGGGCGGCTTTGAGGGCCTGTTGATAAAAGGAATTCTCTAGGTAAGAGATTTCGGTAGGGCCGAAGGAATCATTGGAGGTAATAATTACCACCGCATGCGTGAAATAGTCGAGCTTTTCTTCGCCCACATGCTCCGCGATTCTGCCGAGGACTCCGTTGCCATTTTTGCGTTCGCGAGCTTGGCCAACATAGGCGAGCTCCTCCCCGGTTTCCTCATCAGTACCGAAAAGTAGGTACACACCGGTTTGGTTAAGCTCTGGGCGGTCCTTGCATTTACCGAGGTCAGCGCGGGGGATCAGGTACACAACTCCGATCCAATTGCTTAAGGAGCATTTCATGCGGCCGGTGGGGGTGCCGTCCATGAGGTAAAGCATGACGGTTTTGGGGTTAGGCATGCTGCGGGGTCCTTATGGGCTCGTCCTGCGGTATTTCTTTCGAGTCTAGGTGTGTTCTGGGGGCGGGAGCGAGTGGTGGTTGGATTTCTCACGGTTTGTCATCCTTTGACAATAAAATATAGTACACCTACTATCACCCGTAGTGGAGAGATGATCTTTCTGCACAGCCGGCTTAAAGAAAGGAATGCCGTGCCCATCATTGACATCGAAGGACTGCATTTTGCCTATGGCAAAAATGTGGTGCTTGAGGACCTCGACCTGCAGATCCAGCGCGGTGAATTAGTGGCCATGCTGGGTCCCAATGGGGTCGGTAAAACCACTCTGGTGGAGAACCTACTGGGGACTCTTGCCCCAGATCGCGGCCGCGTGCGGGTATGCGGCACAAACCCCCGGCGAGTCGGGGCAGATTTTTGGCCCAAGGTGGGCTTCATGTCCCAGCATTGGAATGACCACCCCAAGTGGCGGGTCCGTGATCAACTGGAATGGATCCGTGCCTGCTATGACATTCAAGGCACCACTACCCGCGATCCGCAGCAGCTCTTAGCCGCTCTGGATCTATCCGATAAAGAGAACTCCCAGCTCAGCAAGCTTTCTGGGGGTCAACGTCGGCGCATCGACTTTGCTGCCGCGCTGCTCTCGCGCCCGGAACTACTCATCCTCGATGAGCCCACCACTGGGCTCGACCCAGTAGCTAAAGCGCAGATCCATGACCTGGTATCTGAGTGCCAAGATGATGGCACCACCGTCTTATTAACCACCCATGATTTAGCTGAGGCAGAAAAGATTTCTTCTCGGATCGTGATCCTCGGCGGCGGCGGGATTCTTGCTGATGGCACCGCGCATGAGCTGCGTCGAAGCTTGGCGAAGAGTTGTGAAATTACCTGGCGCGAGGGTGAGGAACACTTCATTCACTCCACTAATGAGGTGGAAGCTTTTGTTGCCGGTCTTGATCTGACCTCAATTAGTGATCTGACTATAACCCGTCCAAGCCTGGAGGATGCCTATCTGGATCTGGTTTCTCAGGCCACTGGTGTTGAAGCTGAAGGGAGCACACTATGAAAGTCTCTGCCCTCCTGCGCGCAACGCGCATCCAATTCTGGGCTGACCTTCGCCCCAACCTGATTGGCCTTGGGTTAATCGCAACACTGATTACGCCTGCAGTTTTTAATCTCGTCGTGCTCGCGGCAAGTAAATTCGTCGATAACCCAGAATCGCTCGCTGTTTTTAGTCCAGCTTCTTTGTTAGCAGGTATGTTCGGTGGTTTCGCCGGCATGGTGGGTATGCAAATCATGAGCGAGATGTATTCCGAGCGCATCTCCGGCAACCTGCTGCGGATCCGTACTCTCCCATATGCTTCTGTGGTGTGGGCCTTAGCCAAGACTCTCAGCGCGTCGCTGCTCGTGGTCTTCATGTTGCTGTTGTTGCTCATCGGTGGGCAATTCATCTTGCCTACCGCAGCGCTGAGCACCCCGCAGGTAGTGCAATCCATTGCTGCACTCATCCTGATCATCCTGGCCTGTGCGCCACTGGGATTCATTGTGGGAACCGTGGTGCGTGGGACGTATTCCATGTTGCTCGCTACCCTTGGGTGGATGGCGCTACTAGCTACCTCAGGTGGTCCTTTCCCCCTGGATATGCTGCCTGGGTGGCTCCAAACAATCCAAAAAATCATGCCCTTTTATTGGGGCGGACATTTGGCGCGAGCCATTATGTTGCCAGCGGAATACGGGGTGAATGAAGTAACGGGTTCCTTTAACCTTGGGCTGGCAGTATTGATCCTCGTTGCCTGGATGATTGGCGGGTTTATTCTCGCGATACTATTGGTCAATACGAGTTTGAAGAAGCAGTCGATCTCCTCATTGGAGAAAATCCAGGCAACGGTACGCACACAAGCAGGAATTTAATGGCAGAAGATAAGGTCCACAATCGCATTGCGGTGCTGCGTGCTGACCGAAAAGTCTCACGCCGCGAGCTTGCTGAAGTCCTTGGTGTGCACTATCAGACCATTGGTTATTTAGAGCGCGGGGAATACGCCCCCTCTTTAGCGCTGGCTTTGCGTATTGCCGCTTTCTTCGAAGTCCCGGTGGAAAAGCTCTTCTCCCTGGAAGAATTCCCGCCACTGATTTAGGCACTGAGGGGCAGATGATGAGCAAAGAGCAATTGGTCTCAATCGCTGGTGGGGAGTTGTGCATCACCCGCCAAGGTGATCCCTCTGCCCCACTGGTTGTTCATTTGGAGGGGCATCGCGCGCAATTGCTCTCGGTGCCGGATGCTTATCTGAATGCCCTGCTAGCGGCTGGTATGCAGGTGGTGCGCGTGGATAATCGCGATGTTGGTAGGTCTTTTCGGGCAGTTGAGGATTACACCTTGGCGGACATGGCTGAAGATATCCACCAGCTCATCGCGTACCTGGGAGGCCCGGCAATTATTACTGGGCGTTCCATGGGTGGGGCCATCGCGCAGCTACTGGCACTGAACCATCCTGAAGATGTGGCGGGTTTGGGGCTTTTCTATACGTTTGCTTCATCCGAGCAGCGAATTCCCAGAGCAGCTACTCCGGCACCCTTTTCTGATCGTCAAGGGTTCATTGACTACGAACTAAAGGAACTACCCCGGATTGTCGGGTCACGTTATCCGATGTACCCCGATGAAATCCGAAAGCTAGCCGAGCACATGTGGGACCGCGGAGTGAGCTGGGAAGGCTGGGAGCACCAACGCCGCGCCATGGAAGCCACCGAGCCGTGGGCGGATCGTCTACCGGAGATAGCTGTGCCAACAGTCGTGGTGCACGGCAGCGAGGATCCCATCATTCCGCCCCGATTCGGAGGTGAACTCGCAGCAGGAATCACAGGTGCTGAGTTCCACCTCGTCGAAGGGATGGGACATCAACAGCCAGCAGAGCTATCGGAGTTCTTCGCAGAGCTGACTATGGGGTTAAAGGGGCACTAGGCGGAGCAGCGCTCGACATCACCGCGAAGAGCTCGTCTAGCAGGGCAGTTACGATAAATTCGCGGCCCAACAACACCGGGGGAAGTACCAGCGAATAACACACAGGGCCCGCTGGGTGCAGGCGCGGAGCATCCAGCGATCTTTACGGTGACGCTTATATTGCGCCTAGCATGAGCGTGAACGTAAAGGAGGTCGGCAATGGCTCAGGGTTTGCTTTAAGAATTTTCTGAATCAAACGATGGAGTGTTGTGCGTATCTGCCGCTAGCAAGTTGGGCATTAGCGCTCCTACCATCTATGCCTTTGCCCGCGCTCGTGGATTGCAACGCGTTTCCAAAGGTGTTTATGTCGACCCTGATGGATGGCACGATGAAATGTGGTTGGCCTCGCTGCGCTGGCCACGAGCGGTTTTCTCCCATAAGTCAGCGTTACTTATGCATTCACTGAGCGATCGAGAGCCGGCAACTCTGTCACTCACGGTCACATCCGGCTACAATGCCTCAACTTTGCGCGAGCGCGGATTTCATGTCTTCCATATAAAGCCCGGATTACTTGGCATGGGTAGGGCCACAGTGACTACTCCCGATGGCCACAAAGTACCGTGCTATGACTTGGAACGCACCGTTTGTGACATCGTTCGCTCGCGCTCCAAGATTGATCTGCAAGTATTTTCCGCCGCGTTGCAGAGTTATGTGCGCCGGGGCGATAAGCAATTAGACCTGCTCGATTCCTACGCAAAGGAACTGGGAATCCGTGGAGTGGTTGGCCAGTATTTAGCGGTTTTGCTGTGAGGCTGACTGCGAACCGGGTCTTTGGATTCTAGCGGGGTGCCATGCATAAAAGGGGGTGAAGGTAGTTCGTGCTTAGAGTGAGAGCAATAAACAAAAACAATCTTCACTACCGCTGAGGCTACCGAGATATCACCGAGGAGGCCACTTCGACGGGGTGATCATTGCCTAGATAAAACAGCGTCGCGTGTCCTTGATGCCTCCAAGGCCTTCGGTAGCCCGGGAACACCTTGATCACACCTCCTCGCCAGGATCCGAAGAGCCTAAGAAGGCCGCTGGGAGGCAACAACCACGCTCTCCCCTCCCCTAGTGCCATTCTCCGCAGTGCGCAGCCCATCACACTAGATGAACAACCCCCAAGCGAACTAATTTCCCCCCTCGTCACGTACGTGGCACACACCAGCTAGCCGGGCCTCATTTTAGGCCCCTGACCTGCAGATTCTCTTTTACTTTGTGGAGCTAACGGGAATCGAACCCGTGACCTTTGCATTGCGAACGCAACGCTCTACCAACTGAGCTATAGCCCCTAGTGCGCAGACTAGTTTAGCGTACCGACGATGCTTCCGAAAATCCGCAGCACACTACCCTGCACACCCCCCAGCACTACCCGGCGCGGCGGCCGCTAATGTCTACAAGATCCCCGCCAGCATCATGCTCCGGGTTCCACACCATCTCCGGCAGGTTCACAAAATCGGGGCTCTCATCATCAAGCTCCACCACTACCGCACCGGGGTGCCGTAGCTGGCGTGGGATCTGCAATTCCTCATCGCGCACCGAACGCACACCCAAGCGCGCCCGACGCAGCTGCGCCACGCGGCGAGCACGTAATGCTTGCTCTGCCCGCACCTGGTGGCGCAGCGCAAAGAGATAGGCCACAGTCAGCACACAGGCCACCACCGGGGCGGACCACGCCCAACCACCAAAGATCAGCCCCACTGCCAAGGTCACCGCCAGCAACACCGCCAAAATCAACAAGGTGCGGCGACGGCGCTCATAACGGTCCGCAGAGCTTCGCGCATCAGCTTCGGGGTCATACCCACCACGGCCGCGGCGGCTGCGAGCAAACTCGATTTCTTCTTCCGTCAGCTCAACTTCCGAAGCTTCAGCAGTCTCCGAAGTATCCGCCGCCTCAGAACCCTCCGAAACCACCTCAGCTTCTTCCGGTTCCTCTTGCACCTCACTCACCAAAGATAGGTGCGAAGATTCCGTCTCATAGAGCAGATCCTCCGGGGTGGTGGTCCAGCTATCAACCTCATAGGCGGGCAGCTCTTCATCCCACTCATCCAGGTGCACAACCTCAGGTTCAGGTTCCTCGGCGGGCTCTAACTCATGCACCACCGCCCCCTCAATCACCTCCGGTGCTTCCTCTTCCCGCGCAGCGCGGCTAAAGAACCCGCGGCGCAGGCCCTCCATATTTAAGGTGCGTCCTTCTACTTCCTCAAGCAATACATCGGTGTCATCAACCACCTCAATGTTGTCGTGGGGCTCATCCTCATGCCGGCGAATATCGCTGGGCATCACCTTGGGGCGCCGCCGCGGCTGCAGCTCACCGGAACCACCCTCATAGAGCACACGGGTGTCCTCAAAGGCATCACCAGCTCGCGAAATCGGCTTTTGACCACGCAAAAGCAGTGGAGCTAGCACAAAGAGCCAGACCACGATGATCAAAATGATAACGAGGCCACCGGGCATAGTCCGGATCACACCTTCCCACACTGCTTGAGGAGCTACTTCAAGTGCCCAGAGTATCCCGAACCGCCGCACTTATTCAGCTGCCACGCCCAAGCTAACGCCCAAAACTCCCGTGCCGAGCTAACGCATCCAAGCTAACGGAAATACCCCACCCGCCGCAGCCGCAGGGCCGCACTATCGGGATAATCCTCTGCCACCAAGGCCATTAAATTATGGTCCCGCCAACGACCATCAATATGCAAGTTCTTCCGCAAATACCCCTCATGCCGATACCCACAGCGCTGCAACACCGCCTGACTTGCCGGATTATCCGGCAAATACGTCGCCGTAATCCGATGAATCCCTACCCGCATCAACGCATGATCCGTCCCCAAGGCACACGCCGCCGTCGCAATCCCCCGCCCGGCATAAGCCGAATACACCCAATACCCAATCCAACATTCCGAAGCCGTCCCATGATGAATCCCACCCAAAGTCAACTGCCCAACAAAACGCCCATCCAACTCAATCGCCAGCGGCACCACTTCCCCATGCTTCGCCAAATGACGCATCGTCGCATACATCAACCGCCACCCACGCGGCGAATGCGTCTCCCGCCACGAGTTCGCCACCGTCGGCTCCACGCTGCGCAACACGCCCTCATCCTTCAGGCGCTGCGTTATCCACGCCGCCCCATCGCTTTTTTGAATCGGCCGCAAACGCACCACCGCCCCATCCCGCAAGCGCAACGCCGGAGTACTTTCCGGCCAGCCCGGATGCAAAGGATGTGGTGCACCAAGGTGCAGCGCTTTCCCGAGTTCGTGGCGCGAACGAGGCAAGCTCTGCGGGTCTCCGTCGGTTAGGGCATGCCGCACCCTTTTGCTGTGCTCGCGAATAGCCGGACTAAGAGCCTCTTCTTTGCCGGCGAAAAACTTCATCATCAGCTGTTCTGCGATAAGAACATGACCTCAACCACGTCCCCGGGACGAATATCAGTAATATCCTCCGGCACCCGGATCATGGCATTGGCATCAGATAATCCCGCCAATAGGTGCGCCGGTGCACCCACCGGGCCACCTAAACCTTCCACCAAATAATCATGGGTTTGGGCATCACGCATCAAGCGTGCACGAATAAACCCACATCGCCCGGCGCGTGAACTCAAGTGATTAATCACCCTGGCCCGCACCCGACGGCGATGCGCATTGCGCTTGCCCAAACTCAACCGAATCAGCGGGCGGATAAACACCTCAAAGGTCACCAATGCCGATACCGGATTCGCCGGAAGCAAAAACACCGGAATCTTATCGGGGCCTAGCCGCCCAAAACCTTGCACTGATCCAGGGTGCATTGCCACGCGCGTGGTATCCACCCCACCAAAGTCATCAATTACTTCCCGGATCAAAGCAGAACCAGAACCACCCACCGCACCAGAGATCACAATGATCTCACTGCGCAGTAATTGGCCTTCAATAATGTCATGCAAGCGGCGCTTCTCACCGGCTGCAATACCGAACCTATGCACATCCGCCCCCGCCTCACGGCCAGCTGCTGCTAGGGCATAGGAGTTCACATCAAAAACCTGGCCCAAACCGGGCTCGCGATCAATGTCGACCAGCTCCGCCCCCACAGAAATTACCGATAGCCGGGGCCGTGGGTACACCAATACCTTCGAGCGTCCCACCGCAGCTAATAAGCCAATCTGTGCTGGCCCAAGCACTGCACCGGCACTCACCGCCACGTCACCGGGCTGAATATCATCGCCAATGCGACGCACAAAGTCCCCGGAGCGCACGGGCTTTTCCGGAACCACTCGCTTCCGGCCACGATCAGTCCACCCCAAAGGCAATACCGCATCCGCCAAGGTCGGCAAGGCCGCCCCGGTATGCACCCGCACTGCCTGGCGTGGCTGCAAACGTAAAGGTTGTTGGGAACCAGCAGTTACTTCTCCCACTACCGGCAAAGACATTCCCGTGGTTTCGGTGCTGGGTTCCCGATGCTGATTCCGGGCTCCCCCTAGGCCCTGTTCCCCACCAACATCAACTGCGCGCACCGCATAGCCATCCACCGCGGCCTGCGGGAATCCTGGAAGTGCTCGATGCGCTTGCACTTCCTCTGCACACATCAACCCCAAAGCATCAGCAATCGCAATGCGTACGGGTTCTGGGGTGACTGCAGAGTCAGTGACTAAAGCGAGTTGCTCCTCCACCGATCGCATCTGCGCTTCCTTTCTCGCGGCTATGTAGGGCGGTGCCCGCGGCCACTTACCACCATAAAGCCCGGGTGAAGCCCAAGCACATTACGCCACGCGCGCGTCCTACTTCTTCACCTCAGGATGCTCGGCTTCATATTCCTTCAGCAGTTCCGACAAGGCCTCATACAGGTGCGGCCCATAGGTGTCATGGTGCAACCCAAAGTCCACACACGCAGGAATATAACCACCGGGGTTACCCAGGTCATGGCGCTTGCCACGGTGCACCACAATATGCACCGGATGGCCTTCTTCTAAGAGCAAAGCAATAGCATCGGTGAGCTGCAATTCCCCACCCTTGCCTGGGGTGATGCGACGCAGAGCATCAAAAATTTTGCGGTCTAATAAATAGCGGCCAGTCGCCACAAAATTAGAGGGCGCTTCTTCTGGATCCGGCTTTTCCACCATCCCGCGGATCGCATAGCAATCCTCGCTGGCCTCTTCGCTCAAGTCCAAGTCAAACACGCCATAGTTAAATACCTGGCTGCGCGGCACTTCCACAGCACACAGCACAGAGCCACCAAACTTCGCGCGGACTTCCGCCATCTTGCTTAAGACACCAGTCGGCAGCACCAGATCATCAGGGAGCATAACCGCGAAGGCGTCTTCGTCATCATCTAAGACACTTTCCGCAATTCCTACGGCATGCCCTAATCCCAGCGGTTTGTCCTGGGTGACGGCAACAGGGCGAATAATTTCGCGGGCGCGACGCACCTTCTTTAATTGATCGTCTTTACCGCGTTCCCCAAGCAAGGCTTCAAGATCAGGGAATTCGCCGAAGTGCTTCAAAACTCCCGCTTTCCCGGGAGCCGTAATAATAGCAAGCTTTTCTGCACCAGCTTCGGCGGCTTCCTCGGCAATAATCTCAATGCCGGGGCGGTCAACCACCGGAAGAAGTTCTTTGGGCACCGTCTTGGTGGCGGGGAGGAATCGGGTGCCTAGGCCCGCTGCGGGAACCACGACGGTTCGAACGGCGACGACGGCGGTCACGGCGTCAAGGGGGGCGTCGGAGGAAGCCAAGTCGACGCGTTCGGCGTCAGGTCGAGAGCTTTGAGTCATGCGCCCCATCCTACCCTGTAACCATTTCGTAACCTTAGCTACGGGGTACGCGCGCATGTCGCCTACTCCAGCGAAAAAACTTAGCTTTAGACTGCGCTTATGCATTCCCCAACGAACCCAACTGGCCCCTCCCTTTCCCACATAGCCCCTAGCCTGAGCACAGGTTATCAGGACTTATCATTATCCGAACGCAAAAACTTATGGCGATCTTTTATTCGGAATACTAGGCGTTCTTACTCAGAACTAGAACGTTCACACATGAACGATCAACTAGCGAACTTGTTGAATGAATTACTCATAAAGCTCACCCCCGTTAATGCCACCAACCTCAAAGTCGCCGCATTTATGCCCACCGCCATCGAACCCGGGCATGGCCGCTTAATAGAAACACTCACCACCGGTTCCTGGATTTCAGAGCAACAAAACATTGAAGTGTTTTTACCCATTACTCTCCCCGCCGGCGTTCTTCGATGGGCTCCCTATCGTGGTGAAGATTTCTTAACTTCCGGCCCCATGGGAATCGCAGAACCACGATGCGAGGAATCTGAACCCCTCAGCTCAGCACTTTTAGCCAAAATGGATTTCATTATTGTTCCGGCTTTAGCTACTAATTCCCAAGGCCGCAGACTCGGCCAAGGCGGCGGCTACTATGACCGCGCCTTAAGCTACCTGCCCAACCCCGGCCCCACCTTGATCACCTTGCTCTTCCCCGGCGAGGTCCACCCCGATATCCCGGTCGAAGCACATGACCAAAAAACGGACTATGTGATCACCCCAGAGGGAACCTTCCGGCCTGGCCCCAACGTCTAAAGGACTATGGCCACTCCTTTGCTCCCGGCACGCTCAGCAGCCCCGCGCGTGCCACCGCGCCAGTCAGCCATGTCGCGGCGTCTCCACAGTTGGGCCCAACTGTGGTCCACCCCGGGGTGGCGGCGCCACCAGGCCACTCGCCGGCTCTTAGCCCTAGTGGTCCTCAGCTTTGCTTTTTATACTGCCTTCATCAGCGCCGAAGAAGACACCATCTCCATCCCCGTTTTCAACCAAGAACTCCACGCCGGCAGCGTCATCCAAGAAAGCCACCTCCAAGAACGCCACTACCCACGCAGCGTTCTGCCCACCCAGGTTCTTGCTGATCCGGAGCAGCTCATAGGCCAAACATTGGTCAGTGGCGTCTATCCCGGGCAATACGCCACCGACATTATGGTGCTCAGCCCACGCCTCGGAGAAGGCCCTAATGACACCTTGGTGCCACTACGCCTAGCTGACCCCGATGTGGCCCGCATATTAAGGCATGGCGATCAGGTCAGCGTCGTCGCTGCAGATCCACAATCCGACTCCGCAGCAGCCCGCGTGATTGCCCGCGGCGGCCGCGTGGTTCTCAGCAATGCGGAGCCCGGCACTATTTTATTGGCCTTAGATGAAGAGGCTGCTCAGGCTGTGGCAGCGGCTTCCCTCCGCGGGCCTTTAAGCGTGATTCTTGGCAATAAAGACTAGATACCTGCCGCAATGCTCGCGCAATGCCCGCACAATGCTCGGGGGTACAGCACACTACTGAGGTGTACTGCTTGCTAGAGTGCTTCTTCGCCCCTAAAGAATTAACACTCACAATTGGAGATTATCTTGCTTAAAGGCTTCAAAGATTTCATCCTGCGCGGCAATGTTGTTGAACTTGCCGTTGCGGTAGTTATTGGCACCGCCTTCACCGCCATTGTCACGGCTTTCACCGAGCACCTCGTCAACCCAATTATTGCTTCCTTTGGTGGAGCTGATTACTCCGGTCTCGGATTCTTTATCCGCAAGGGCAACGAGGCCACCTTCGTGGATCTCGGCGCCATCATTACCGCCGCGATTAACTTCCTGATTATTGCCGCCGTTGTCTACTTCATTCTGGTTGCCCCGATGAACCGCATCAACGAGCTCCAAGCCAAGCGCAAGGGCGTCAGCGAAGAAGACGCCGAACCCGCTTCGGTAGAAGCCAACCTGCTGGAAGAAATTCGCGACCTGCTCAAGACCCAGAACACCGGCGCTCATGCTGCTCTCCCGCAGACCCCCAGCTACGAGACCCCGGATACTCCCGCCCCGGGCATCAAGTAGTAACCAACACCCCACGGCACACAAAAACGGTACTGGAGGTTTTCAAGTCCCGCTGTGTGCTTGGGGTGTTCTCGTCTTGGTTGAAGAATCCTTCCGGTGGCCGGCAGCCACTGATATTCGTGGGCGCGGGGTCTACCACATGTCCATATCACCACTTATACGTAGACACAGCGTTGTGGACGTCCGGCAAGATAGAACGCCGCCTGCAACCACATACCAAAAAAATGTCAACCCCGGGGTTGCCTTGTTAGCAAGCCCGGGGTAGCCTACGCTTTTGGTTAAGCCCCAGAAGTACAAGACGGTAGCGTCCTTCCTGCGCTCCGCTGGATGGCGCATCCATCGCCAGGGCAAAGGCAGTCACGAAGTCTGGATCGGCCCAGAAGGTGGCAGGCTAATCGTTCCCCACCACCGCGAAATATCCGCAGGAGTCGTAGCCGACATCATCAAGAAAGTCCCGAATACCCCGCACAACTGGAAATAAGGAGCGCGCCATGATTCACGTCAACGCTACCGTCGCCCGAGACGGGCGCTGGTGGATCGTCAAAGTTGCAGACTATGACATCACCGGTCAAGCAGCTCATCTTAAAGATGCCGAAGCTGTCGCACGAGAGATCATCGCATTATGGCTTGACTTAGACGAAGACGACATCTCAGCTACCGTCACACCAGTTTTGGATGAGGGTATAGCCAGTGCGTTTCTCACAGCCGATGCAGAAGACAAGCGCGCGCGAAGCCTAGCAGCCCACGCCGCAAAGCTCAGGAGCGAGGCAGTACGCCAACTTCTGGACACAGGCATGACACAAAAGGAAGCCGCAGAAATGCTCGGAGTCTCCCGCCAACGCATCGCGCAACTAGCAGCAAGATAACCTTCCTGTGCAGTCACAGTCCGGACCAATCGAGCACGAGCGGAAACAAGGTGACACGACATTATTACTGCGTTGGTTACCAACCCCATCACTGGAGGTCGCCGTCACTTCGCTGCTTTTCAAAAAGGTGTCATCGGTGAGGGATAAGCAGATCGCAGTTCAACCAGACTGTTCTACCTGGACAGACAGATACTCGATCTTCTGCCCCGCCGCACCGTCGCCCTATCCCCCGTGGTGCGGTGGAATCTCCTCAGCCAAGAACTGCTCATGGCTAGGAGCATCTTCAGCCTCAGGATCTAATTCCACAATGCGCTCATCATCCGCAGCGCTCGTGCTTTCCTTAGGCGCCTTAAGGTCAATCCAGCTCTCCGCGGAATCCACACTGCGGTCAATATCCGCCGCAGGTGAAGGGCGCACTACTCTGCGTCGGCGGCGTTGCTTCGCACCATCACTCATCGTTATTGACCTCGCACCTCATATTGACGCAGCTCATCAATCAGGTGGTGCACCAAAACCCCCAAGGTCGCCATCCCATCACGAATCGCAGCGCGAGAACCAGCCAGGTTCACCACCACCGTGGAGCCGGAAACCCCAGCAATACCGCGAGATACTGCCGCATCCACCGCACCGCAGGCCAAGCCTGAGGAACGCAGCGCCTGCGCCACCCCAGGCACCAGCTGGTCTAGTACCGGTCGGGTAGCTTCCGGGGTGTGATCCCGTGCCCCTACCCCGGTGCCACCAACAGTCAGCACCAAGTCCACCCCACCAATCACAGCTGTTTCAATCGATTGGCGGATCGGTGCCGGCTGCGAAGCAACCGTCAGCACCGCATCAACAGTGAACCCCGCTTCACACAGCAGCTCGGTCAGCAGCCGATTAGTGTCGCTATGGTCTGGGTCCGCGTGGTCATCAATAACCACCACCAACGCGCGACGCGGGCTCTTCCGACGACGCGCTGCTTCTTCTTTTTCCTGGGCAAGCAGGATTTCTGGATCCGGTTCCGCGTCGAAGTCCAACATGGCGAGGCGCGCTCCTTAGGGTCTGGTGGTGCCCGCACGCTATCTGCGCGCAGACACGCGTTCAAAAATGCGAGGTCCTGCAGTCAATCAAAGGTGGAGGGCGCAACACGCACCACACCTTTTCCAGTAAATCTACTCTGTGCTGAGCGTTACCTCTACCTCTCGAGTCTCCCCACTATCCGGGTTCTCTAAAGTCAGCCGCACAGTTTCCCCAAAATCGCGGGAACGAATCGTCGCAATCAAGGCATCCGCATTATCCACGGGGCGATCATTCACGCGGGTAATCACTTCCCCAGCCTTCAGTCCCGCTTGATCCCCAGGTCCACCTTCTTGCACCATCGCGATCAACGCTCCCTGCACGCGAGCCCGCTGCGCCACCTGCACACCAATCAAAGGCTGCGTGGCCTTGCCATCCTTAACCAATTGATCCGCCACCCGCTTGGCAAAATTCGCCGGAATCGCAAAACCCAAACCAATCGAACCAGCCGCCCCCTCCCCACGGCTAAGCGAAGCAATCACCGAGTTCATCCCCACCAGGTGACCTTCCATATCCACCAACGGACCACCCGAGTTACCCGGGTTAATCGCCGCATCGGTTTGCACTGCATTAATAAGGGAGGACTCCCCACCCTGCTGCGATGCCCGCACCGGACGATCCAAAGCCGACACAATGCCGGTCGTCACCGTGGAACTCAACCCCAAGGGCGCCCCAATAGCCACCACTTGTTGCCCCACCTTCAAAGCCGAGGAATCACCAAAACTTAATACCGGCAGGTCCTGAACATCCTGCACCTTAATCACCGCAATATCGGTGGAAGGATCACTGGCAATATATTGCGCCGGATGCACATCCCCATTATTCAAAATCACCTGCATCCGCGCGCCCTGCGCAGCATTGGCCACCACATGGTGATTGGTCAAAATCAGGCCATCCGAAGAAATAATCGAACCCGAGCCCTCATCAACACTGCGCTCATCAGCCACCCGAATCGACACCACTGCCGGCAAGGTCGCCGCAGCCACCCGCTCTACATCCCCTTGCGGACGATGCGCTGCCGGCGCCAGCGGAGCCTCCTCCAAAGAATTCACGCTCTCCGACTGCGATCGCGTCGGCTGCAGCTGATTCACCGCCACCGCCGACACCCCGCCGCCTACCAGCGCTGCGACCAGCGCCAAACTCAGAGCGGTACCCAACCCCACAACTTTCCGCGGCTTCACGATCTGCGGCTGCCCCGGCAATTCCATGGTGTACTGCTCTGCTTGCATTCCCCGAGATCGGGCATCCAGCTGCGGCTGTCCCTGCGGCTCCCCCAGGGGCTGAGCTAGACCCTCCTGCTTCTGTTCATCGCGAGGAGGATAAGGATAAGCCTGGTTCTGATAGGGCGAGCTAAAGCTCTGATACCCACCCTGGTTGTCATTGGAAGAAGGATCATTATTTTTCATGGCTCTGATTCTTATCCCTTGCTCTTAATAGTGACTGCACAGCCGCTGCGAAGAGGATTTACGGTTTCTGTGAGTTTCCTGAACCGCACTACCCGCGCGGCAACACCACTGACACCGTCAACCCCGGATGCTCCACATCCAGCGGATCAGTTTCCCACAGCTGAATATTACCGCCATGAAGCTCCACCACCTGCTGGCAGATATGCAGCCCCAACCCCGTACCCGGAACCTCTGCTGCTGTCCCTTCCTGGTGCTGGCTTCGATAATATCGCTCAAAAATATATGGCAGATCATCCGCCGGAATCCCCCGACCATGATCCGAGACCATCAATAGCGCCGTATCCTCATTAATCTCCGCGGTGGTGATATGCACCTGCTCGCCTTCCGGTGACCACTTCACCGCATTGTCGATCAGGTTCAGCACCATTCTTTCCAAGAGCCGAGAATTACCTTCTAATTGCAATTCCTCCAAATGCACATCCAAGCTCACCTGGTGTGCTTCCGCCCGTGGCCTTGCCCTTACCAAAGCGCTGCGCACCACCTCTTCGAGCTGCACGATCTCCAGCGGGGTTTCTTCGGAGTCATGCAAAGACACCTCCACCACCTCTTTAATGAGCATGGTCAGCTCATCTAGCTGGGTGCGGATACTGTTTTCTAACTCGCGAGTCTCCTCATCACTCAACTGCCCTTGGGACTTCTCGCGGCTTCGCAGCGTGGCATTGAGTTCCATGAGCAACTCAATATTGATGCGCAAGGCGGTCAGCGGTGTTTTCAGCTCATGGCCGGCATCAGCGATCAGGTGTGCAAAACGTTGGCTATGGTGATGGCACTCTTTTAATAAGCTATTAATGCTCTCGCTGAGTTGCGCCACCTGCTTATCCTGACCCGCACCACAAATGGGAACCTGACGCAGGATGCGTTCCTGGTGCATGCGATCCAAGGCCCCCTGCAAACACCTCATGCTTTGGGTGTAGGCATCTGCACGCGCCACCCACGCCAGCGCCAAACTCCCTACCCCCACCAAACCAATAACCCCGAACACAACCCGCAGCGAAGCCAAGCTTTGTAGGTACTCAGTCTCATCAGCGCTGACAACCACATACATGCGCTCATCTTCCGAGCGCGCTAACCCATATTGCGGCGGAGCCCCGGGGTAGCTTTTCTTCCCCGCCAGCATCCCTGATCTAGGCACCGAATCACGAGGAATGTCCACCGCTAGATAATCCCCGAAGTGGTGGTTCGTCCCAACCGGGATCACCGACACCTTGGCCTCACGGTGGTAGTGCTTAAAACTTGAGACTTCCTCATCTATTGCCTTCGCACTCATGCTGCTATCGACTCTTTTACTTAAAGAATCTGCGTACTCCAGCAACACACTTTCGGCCTGGTGAACCATCAATTGAGCCAAGATGGTATAGGAGCCAACAATCACCCCCAATAGTCCAATCGCTAAGAGAATAAAGGTGGTTCTCGCTGCCCGAGCGCTACGGTGCCGTACACAGCCCACACAGTTATGCAGGCGACAGCGAGAACTCTCAGGTTGAGATTGTTCTTCAAGTCCCTGCCGCATCTGCACGGGTTTATTCTTCGTGGAGAAAAGCGGCTTCATAATAGCCACCTCCCACCGCACCACAAGGACCTCTGGGCACGCTGAGTACGCCTAGTGCGCCTTCGGATCCTGGTTTGTTTCATCGGTGTGTATGGGGGTGGCTTTCACTGGGGAGGAGCGCGATGGCCTACCTGAAGAAAACTATGAGAACCTCCTAGTAGCTCTTCCACAGTCATCAAGTCATTTTCTTATTTTCGTCCATCGCTGGAATAATTAATTTCATATCCTAAAGACAGCTTACGGAGCCTCTTCTCGCAACACATACCCCACACCGCGAACAGTTTGAATAAGTCGAGGTTCACCATTGGCTTCTGTCTTCTTCCGCAAGTAACCGATATAGACCTCTAGGCCATTTCCGCTATCGCGAAACTCAGACCCCCACACTTCTTGCAATAGATATCGACGCGTTAAAACCCGACGCGGGTTGCTCAGTAACTGGTGCAGCAAATTGAACTCAGTGCGAGTTAAGCGAAGAGGACGATCTCCACGAGTAACATCGCGGGATTCCAAATCCATGAATAGGTCACTGAATTCTAAGGTGCTACTGATGGGCTCTTCCCGGGAATCGATCGCTGAGCGGCGCAGCAAGGTACGCACCCTGGCCATGAGTTCTTCTAAAGCGAAGGGTTTAGGAAGGTAATCATCCGCCCCGGCATCTAAACCGGCCACGCGGTCCGCCACATTTCCGCTAACCGTAAGCATCAAAACCGGTCGATCAAAACCCGTACTGCGGAGTTCACGACAAACTTCAAGACCGTTCATTTGCTCCATGAGCACATCTAAAATAACGAGTCTCGGAATGCTGGAGCGAATGAGTTCAAGAGCCTCATCCCCGTCCGAAGCAACGCCAACTTCATAGCCATTGAATTGGAGTGAACGGCGAAGCGAATCGCGCACAGCGATATCGTCGTCGACTACGAGAATATCCATGCCTTCTATTGTGGCCGACCAACATAAGAAAACTGTGAGATTATTTGATAATTACCGTGACAAATCTGCTAATAAACCTAGCAGTCCAAAGAATTGCAGCCTTCGCACTACCCTAAAACTATGAGGGAGCACACACTTTGGAAATAGGTTGCACTTTGCTGAGACACAAACGTAAAACAAGCATTATTGCAGCTCAAGACCGATCAGCTTAGCCTTTTTCAATGATCTAAACCGCATTATTTCCCCTCAAAATTACAGCGGTCTTCCCTTCACCCCGGACCGCATCAACACGGCAACGCCTGTGGTGTTTAGTCGGGCACAAAAATACCCCTATCCCCACGGTATGGGGGATAGAGGTAAGCGCGCTTAAAAAGCTGGGGTCAAATTAGAACTGTTCAACCTCAACCAGGCCAAGCTTTGCGGCCTTCACCAGACGGCGCGGGATGCGCACGACCTGGCCGTCGATGTTCACTTCTTGGAGGGCGGCGTTGTCAGCCTTCCACTGGGAACGGCGGGAGCGGGTGTTTGCGCGGGACATACGGCGCTTCGGGACTGCCATGTTTTATTTCCCTCCTTCAGTCTTCTTCTTGCGGCGGGCCATAGCGCCGAAACGACGCTGGAACTTCTCAACACGGCCAGCGGTGTCCATGACACGCTGAGCGCCGGTCCAGAAGGGGTGGGACTCGCTGGTGACGTCAACGACGATCAGCGGGTACTCGTTGCCATCTTCCCACTCCACGGTGCGATCCGAGGTGACGGTGGACCGGGTGATGAACTGGTGCCCGGTGCCGGCATCGCGGAAGACCACCGGGTGGTAATCCGGGTGAATATCCTTTTTCATTAAGTCTCGATTTCCCTCAGGGTTGAACTACGGGTCGGTTCACCGCACTCACTGCGGGGATCGTGCCCGAGTTGGGTTTTCGTGAACATCAAACCCCGGGACTAACACCCCAGGGCCTAACCTCTGGCATAGTACACCTGAGAACCCCCGAGGTGAAATTCTGCCGGAGCCGCACCCCAGCCGCCCTATATATAGGAGCATTGCAGCTTCACTCACCAAATACTGGCACCGGGGGATTAGGATTTTAAGGGCAGTTCGTTGTATGGTGTCTCCTTGCTGTTGTCGAAAATATTCGTTCACGCCCCTGCTCTATCTACGGATAGATAAGGGCGATGCTAGGAGAAAGTAACCCTATGTCGGCTATTTGCCAGGTCACGGGACGCAAGCCGAGCTTCGGCAAGTCTGTCTCGCACTCGCACCGCCGCACTTCGCGTCGTTGGAATCCCAACGTTCAGCGTCGTCGGTTCTACCTGCCCTCTGAGGGCCGCACCATTACCCTGAATGTTTCCACCAAGGGCCTGAAAGTCATCGACCGCGACGGCATCGAATCCGTTGTTGCGCGTCTGCGCGCACAGGGGGAGAAGATCTAAATGGCACGTAATGACATTCGTCCGATCATCAAACTGAAGTCCACTGCGGGTACCGGCTACACCTACGTCACTCGTAAGAACAAGCGGAATAACCCCGATCGCATCACCTTGAAGAAGTATGATCCGATCGCCCGCAAGCACGTTGAATTCCGCGAGGAGCGATAAGCATGGCCAAGAAGTCTAAGATCGCCAAGAACGAGCAGCGCAAGGAAATCGTTGCGCGCTACGCCGAGCGTCGTCAAGAGCTCAAGGCCATCATCAAGAACCCGAAGACCTCCGACGAAGATCGTCTGGATGCTCAGTTCGAGTTGAATCGCCAGCCCCGCGACGCCTCCCCGGTTCGCGTGCGCAACCGCGACTCCCATGACGGCCGTCCGCGCGGTTACCTGCGCAAGTTCGGCCTGTCCCGTGTCCGCATGCGCGAGATGGCTCACCGCGGTGAGCTGCCTGGCGTCCGTAAGTCCAGCTGGTAAGGGAGTTTCAGCACAATGAAGCGCAATATGAAGAAGGCGCGGATGGAACAGTCCCGCCGCCCCAAGAAGAATCCGCTCAAGGCTGAGGGCATCGAAAAGGTGGACTACAAGGACACCAAGACCCTGCGCCTGTTCATCTCGGATCGTCACAAGATCCGCTCACGTCGCGTCACCGGTCTGACCCCGCAGCAGCAGCGTCAGGTTGCTACCGCGGTGAAGAACGCTCGCGAAATGGCTCTCCTGCCGTTCACCACTCGCTAAGGCTTCAGCATCTTTTAGCTCGCCTTGCGAATGTGGTTGCGTGAATCTCGCAACAGCATATGAGTGTTGAACTCATACATCCCCGCACTTACTTTCGGTAGGTGCGGGGATGTTTTTATGTGCACACTTCATTAGGAGCAAGTCTGCGCCGGGTATTACTCGCTCACGTATTGGGCGTACTATCACAGAAGCAGATGAAAGCGATGAGGTCCTAGCTCAGGAGGCTGATCCCCCACACCGTGGCTCAACACACCAACCCCAGCAATGCCGATATCAGCTCGGAAGATTTCGATAGCCTCCACCCTTCCCTCTTGGAGCTTTCCGCCCAAGCACCACGCGTGAAAGAACAAGCCACACTGCACGGCATGCTCTGCGAAGCCCGTGAGCTAGTGCGCAATGCCATTAATCATGGGGAATCGCCGCGCTTGGTATCCGCCTGGTATGCCGAGTTCTTCCGTGGGGCTATGAGTTCCACGCCAGCCACGCGGTTGGCTCGTGGGAAGTTCTGGTTAGCAGGTTCGGTGGGCCATGGGGATGGGATTATCACTGCGCCAATTAGTTTCCTTAGCCGCAAACCTGCCATTGATTTCCAGCATTTCATTGGTGGCACCGGGCATACGGTGCGGGCTTATTATCTTTCGGACACCAGCTGGGAAAAGGTAGTTCCACGGACCCTGCGCGATTATGACCTCAGCATGATGCAGGCACTGACGGATGCCCCGGAGGCAGACTTTGATGATGCCGCCGCCGCTGGGCTGCTGAGCCGACAGGCTTTGGGCCTGCTGCGGGTAGGGGCTTTGCAGCTGCGACCGCCGCACTATGCGCATACGGATGGTTTCCCCGATCCGATGGCACGCGTGGATATTCAGGGCGCATTATTGGACCCCATTGCGGCGATCGCACGTTGGGCTAGTTTGCATGCGGATCGTCGCCGCCAATTGCAAGTAGATGTGCCGGAGGTAGAAGCTGATGCCCTGGAGAATCCCGTGCACCCTGATTCCCCGGAAGCAAAGGCGATTATCCCGGATGTGGCGGATTTCCAACAGCCCATCACGGTGCGTACCACTTCCCTATCCACCCCGGGGCGTTTGCTTCATGCGGCGGAGGCAAAGGTGCTTCCCCAAGAAGCTGCTGATGGCCTGATTGAGGCATGGGATGCTGGGTTGAATCTCTTGATGCGTCGCTGGGTTGATGGGGTGAAAAGTGAGGATGCGCATTCCGGGAATCTTCCGAATCTACAGCGGGCGCAATATGGTGCTGCGTGTCGGCAGGTGTCTGCGGTATTGGCTGGAATTGCTGCGAATACGCAGTTTTAATACACCCCTTGGGTGCCCCTAGTGCACTCGCCTGCTTTCATTCCTGTAGATATATAGGAATAGAAACATTTTCATTTTCTCTCTCCCCTTGCGCGCCGTTCCTGCTTGCCTAAAAACTTTTCTTCTGCGCGCATCAATTCTTATCGCAAAGGAGGCTCCGGTTCTATGGCCGGTGCAGTGGGACGCCCACGCAAGAATAGTCCGCGTCGCCGTGGCCGCACAGCCCGCGAAGAGATCCTGGATGCCGCGGCGGAGCTATTCACCACCCAGGGCTTTGCCACCACGTCCACCCACCAAATCGCTGATGCGGTGGGTATTCGCCAAGCCTCCTTGTACTACCACTTCCCCTCCAAAACAGAGATCTTCCTGACTCTGTTGAACTCCACTATTGAGCCCTCTACTCGGCTTGCGGCGGCACTGGGTGAAGCTGAAGATACCGATGCGCCGCAACGCTTGTGGTCTTTGGTGGCGGCGGAAACCAGTTTGTTGTTATCCACCCGCTGGAATGTGGGGCGGCTTTATCAACTACCGGTTGCGGCCAGCCCGGAGTTTTCGGATTATCATGCGCACCGCGAGGAGCTTTTTAGTATTTTCCGCGATACCGCAGCCAGCATTGTAGGCGCTGAGGATCCGCGGATTGATCTGCCCTTCTACTTGGCTTTATCCGCCATTGAAATGCGGGATAATACTGGAGTTATTCCGGCTGAGGTGAGTGCTACGTCGCTTCCGGATACCGCGATTATGCTCGCTGATGCTGCGCTGACGGTACTGGGTGCCCCGCTACCGGCAGACCGCGTGGAAAAGACCTTGACGACACTTAGAAGCTTGGAGGAAGCGTAGATAACAAAGGCCCCGCTAGATGCTAGCGGGGCCTTGATCGTGTGCTGCTTAGTGAGCGAAGTGGCGTGAGCCGGTGAGGTACATGCTCACCCCAGCGGCCTTGGCTGCTTCAATGACTTCCTCATCACGGATGGAACCACCTGGCTGCACAACGGCTTTCACGCCGGCATCAGCCAAGATTTGGAAACCATCGGCGAAGGGGAAGAAAGCATCCGAGGCGGCAACGGCACCGCGGGCACGCTCGGAGTCACCTAAGGTATTGGCGCGTTCCACAGCGAGCTTGGCGGCATCAACGCGGTTAACCTGCCCCATGCCGACACCAACGGTGGCGCCATCATGGGCCAGCAGGATGGCATTGGACTTTACCGCGCGGACCGTGGTCCAGGCGAAGGCGAGATCACGCAGGGTGTCTTCATCGACGGCTTCGCCCGCGGCGAGGGTCCAGTTGTTGGGGTCATCGCCTTCGGATTGCAGAACATCGCGTTCTTGGCAGAGCAAGCCGCCGGAGACCTCGCGGTGTTCAATCCCGGCGCGCTGGGGTTCTGCGGCTTCGAGGATGCGGATGTTCTTCTTTTGACTCAGGATCTGCACTGCTTCGGGAGCGTAGGAGGGGGCGATGATGACTTCGGTGAAGACCTCTGCGACTTGTTTGGCCATGGCGACGCTGACTTCGCGGTTAGCGGCGATCACCCCACCGAAAGCGGATAGTGGGTCGCAGGCGTGGGCGCGCTTATGGGCCTTGGCGATGTCTTCTTTATCGATGGCTATGCCGCAGGGGTTGGCGTGCTTGATGATGGCGACACAGGGCTCCTGGTGGTCCCAGGCGGCCCGCCAGGCGGCATCGGTGTCGGTGTAGTTGTTGTAGCTCATTTCCTTGCCGTGGAGCTGCTGGGCTCCAGCCACGCCGTGAAGTTCACCGGCGGGGGCATAAAGGGCGGCTTCTTGGTGCGGGTTTTCGCCATAGCGGAGGCCGCGGACCTTTTGCATGGAGGAGCCGATCCACTCTGGGAAGCCTTCTTCTTGGGTTTGTTCGCCCAACCAGGTGGCTACGGCAACGTCATAGCTGGCGGTGTGGCGGAAGGCTTCAAGGGCGAGTTGGGTGCGCTGTTGGCGGGTGAAGCCGCCGTCGCCGAGGGCGCGGAGGACTTCTTGGTAGCGTGCGGGATCAACCACGACGGCGACCGAGGGATGGTTCTTGGCGGCGGCACGCACCATGGAGGGCCCACCAATGTCGATTTGTTCGACGCAGGCATCGAAGTCGGCGCCGGAGGCGACGGTGGCGCTGAAGGGATAGAGGTTCACCACGACCAATTGGAAGGCTGCTACGCCTAGGTCTTTGAGTTGGTTGAGGTGGTCTTCTTTGCGGGTATCTGCGAGGATGCCGGCGTGCACTTTGGGGTGCAGGGTTTTCACGCGGCCTTCGAGGCATTCGGGGAAGCCGGTGAGTTCCTCAACTGCGGTGACCGGTACTCCGGCATCTTGGATGCGGGCGGCGGTGGAACCGGTGGAGACGATTTCTACGCCGGCTTCGGCTAGCCCGCGGGCAAGGTCCTCGATGCCAGTTTTGTCGTAGACACTAATTAGGGCCCGGCGGATCGGGGTGCGTTCCTCGGTCATGGGGTTGAAATGAACCTTCCTTGGTTAGAAGCGCCCTCAAGCACCTTCACAATGAGTTTTCTTTCGACCTGCTTGATTTTTTCGTGCAGGGTTTCTTCGGTGTCATCCGCATCGACCCGGACTGCTTCTTGGGCGATAATTGGCCCGGTATCGACACCCTCATCCACGAAGTGGATGGTGGAGCCCGTGATCTTTACGCCATAGGCCAGGGCATCGCGCACGGCATGTGCACCGGGGAAACTGGGTAGCAATGCGGGGTGCGTGTTGATGATGCGGCCGGGGAAATGGTTTAAGAAGGTGGGGCTGAGGATGCGCATGAACCCGGCGGAGACCACCAGGTCTGGGTTGGTGGTGGCGACTTCGGTGGCGAGTGCCTGGTTCCAGGCTTCGCGGTTGGAGAAATCTTTAAAGGGAACCACCGTGGCGGGGATGCCGTGCGTGTGGGCGCGCTTGATGCCTGGGCAATCGACGTCGGCAATGACGGCGCTAATGCGGTAGCTATCCCCTGCGTGATCAATGAGGGATTGCAGCAGGGTCCCACTTCCGGAGACCAAAACGACGATAGTGAGTGGATCGTGTACGGAAGTCCTATCTGCGGATGTCACGCGGCTGAGTCTAGTGTGCGGGTGGGTCTTCTGGCTCCTCAGGTGCGCTTTCTTCGTGCTCTTCGCCCATATCGGGGGTATCGAACCAGCATTCTTGGGCTTCTGCTTCGGGTTCACTATCCCCCGTTTCTGAGTCTTCTACCGTTGTCTCCGGGGGATCCTGCGGGGCGTTGGAGTCCTGCTCAGGTTCCTCCTCGCTCTCGATAAGCTCGCCCTCGATGACCTCGGGAGTGGGTTCTTCTTCGACTTCGGGTTCGGGGGCGACCTCGGGGATGGGACGTGGTTGAAGCAGGGTGAGCGCGGCGGCGGCGAGGCTGAGGATGCCGATCCAGAGGCCAGCGAGTGCGCCAGACAGTGGGAGTAGGGAGCCGACGTGCGGGTAGACGCCGAGTTGGCCGCTGGCGAGCCAGAGGGAGACGGCGAAGATGAGTGCGGAGCTTAGTGCCGCGCCGAGGGCGGTGAACCAATGCGGGCGGGGTGCGCGCCAGAGGAGGAAGAGGGCGGTGAGTGCCGGGATAATCAGTGCGGCGGGCGCCCAGGTGGGGAGGCTGGCGGGGAGGAAACCGAGGATCGGTAGGGGTGGAAGCGGGACAAGGGTGGTGCCAAAGAGTGAGACCTGGGCGTCACCGAAGTGGAATTCGCTGCCCATGAGTACCGCGGCGGTATGGATGGCGAGGTTGGGTAGATACAGCAGGCTAAGGAGGATCGCGCCGGCGATGCCGAGGCGGGAGGCGTAGGCGCTAAGGATGCTGTCTTGGACCGGCCAATGCAAAAGCAGCAGGCAGAAGATGGTGATGGGGGCGATGACCATCACCATGAGTCGGAGGAAGGAGCGGGCTAGTAGCGCGCCGTCGATGAGTTCCTGCGGAACGCTATAGCGGGTGGCGAGGGCGCGCCAGAGTTTTTCGCCCATGCCGAGGGCAAAGGCCATGAGATGAAGGACGACTGTGCGGGCAAGGGCGAGGCCCATGGGTGGGATATCGACCGGGTAGACGGCTTTGGCGTCCGCGATGACTGCGGCGGCGGAAAGTGTGCCGAGGATGGGGATACCGAGGGCGATCAGGCCAAGGACGAGCAGATCGGCGATGCTGACGCGGTCTTTGACGGCTTTGTTGATGCGCCGGGCGAGTACCGCCACCATGACGAGTGCGGGGGCAAGCGGCAGGATGCCGATCTGCAAACTGCCGGGGATGGAGATGGGGACCAGGTTAATGATCAACCACAGGTGCGCCATGGTGGCCGGCAGAGCGCGCAGGCTTAACCCGGTGAGCATGATGCCAGCTAAGGCGAGCACCAAGATGGTGGCCAGTACTACCCCAAGCGGCAGGAGCACGGTAGGTAGGTAGCGACGCAGGCGGCCTTCGAAGGTGGCCTGGTGTCGGGGTCGGTTGAATTCTTCTTCCGCCGGGTGCGGGTGTGCTTTGCGCTTGCGGGAGCGGAAGGTGCTTTTTGGTGCTGTGGGGCGGCTGGCAGCGCTGGGGGCCACCGGGCCGGCATTGGGGTTGTTGGTGGCGGTGCTGCGCCGTGGGCGGCGTTTGCGGGTAGGTGAACTTGTTCCACGTTGTCCGGGGTGGCTCGCTGAAGCAGAGCTATGTGAGCCAGGCCCTTGGAGGGGCTCGTTGGCGCTCATGAAGCGAAGGTATGGGTTAGGAGTGGTGGAACTCATGCCCTTAACTGTGCCATGAGTTTTAGGTTGTGGGGTGATAGCTGCTGGTGCGCCTGGGCGTGTTTCTTGAGGTGTTTGCTCGGCGCTTCTTCGACGAGGAAAGTGTTATAGAAGCGTGATCCAGTTGGGGGTAGGGCTACCCCCGCGCACTTAAGAAAGCGTCAAAGATACTACGTAATAATAGTGGCGTTTGTTACCTTCTGAGGCTGATGTGACCTAACTTAGTGTGAGCTTGGTCTAGGTTCTCATAATCCTTAGCTAAACAGGAGAAACGAGGTTGCAGTATCGCTTGCGGACGGTTATCGTTACGTCCGGCAGATAACAGGAAGGTCACAAATTCCTTACCGGCCGCTAACGGAGCGGAAGGGGGACGGTTGTGGCGCTGGATGGAAGAGAAGGCTCAATGCTTAGTACGCCCCAGCAGTCGACGCGAGGCAAGCATCGCAAAGTTACTACCTCGCAAACGGCGAAGGGTCGCATTGCGCTAGCTGCAGTCGCCGCCGGAGTCGTCTCTACCGCAGGTGCTGGTGGCGCGATGGCCGCTCAGGTCAGCCACCAAGACCAGCAAAGCGGCCACAAGGAAATTGCCTTAGCTGCCAATACCGCACCGATGAACGGTGCCCCGACGCTTGGTTCCAGTGATGCTGCCCCACAGATCCTGGCGATCGCCGAATTTAAGCCCGCTGCGAATCTTCATGAGCAGCTGGTTAAGGCCCTGGAGTATTCCGCCCAGCGCGCCGAAGCTGATCTGGCCGCCCGAGCCCCGCAAATTGTCCGTCCCGCGGAAGGTGTTTTGACCTCCCCCTTCGGGCCGCGCTGGGGCTCTTTCCACTCTGGTGTGGATATTGCCAATGCGATTGGCACCCCGATTTTGGCCGTGATGGATGGCGATGTGATTGATTCCGGCCCGGCTTCTGGTTATGGCCAGTGGATCCGCATCCGCCACGATGATGGTTCGATCTCTGTGTATGGGCACATGTCTACCCTGGATGTTTCCGTGGGTGAGCGTGTGAAGGCCGGACAGAAGATTGCGGGAATGGGTTCCATGGGCTTTTCTACCGGCTCGCACCTACACTTTGAGATTCACCCGGATGGTAATGCCGCAGTGGATCCGCTGCCCTGGCTCGCTGAGCGTGGGATTGTGCTCTAAGTAAGGCTAACGCCTCCTAGTTTTTTGCAACCGTAGTTTCTTGCAGCTGATGTGAGGGACTGCGGTTAGTTTTATGTGTGGGGTGCGCTCGGGGTGTACGGGGTGTGGGGGTTAAGTAGCAAAATGTGTGCTTTTTCGGCGTGTCGCCGATTGGGCACACTTCTTGCTATTTCAGGGGTCCTTTTCGGATGCCGATCGAGTGTTGGTACTCGGTTGGGATAGCGTTGTCGTAGAAGGCTGGTCGACCGGTCTCCTGGTCGGCGTTGTTGTGGTCTTCTGGGACAAGATCTAGGACTTTGGCGAGTTGATCTTGTCCGAAATTGCACTGCCTGGCGATCTCTAGTGGGTCGTCAGGCAGTTGCGTTTTTGCCTGTAGGTACCACTCGAGCATTCGGCGTTGCCGTTCTCCTGTTCTGCCTCGGTGGGCATCCGCGATGCGTTTGATCTGGGCG
>NZ_FOPJ01000002.1:54029-293720 GCF_900113445.1 Corynebacterium spheniscorum | reverse complement strand
GGGTGCGGGGTCTTCGCCTTCACCTTCACCTTCGCCGGGTGCGGGGTCTTCGCCTTCGCCTTGACCCTCACCCGGTGCGGCCTCCGCGGCTCTCGGCTTCGGGTGGATCATAATCGCGTTTGCTGTAGGCGTGTCGCCGGTGATAGTAGTGGGCACAGTCATCGAAGCTATGCCGAGAGTGGGGATCGCTAGGATCGCCCAGATTTTGCGGCCAAGTTTGATGTTTTTCAAGTGGAATTCCTATTCCTAGCGGATTACTACAGCACTCATCAACGAATTAGAACCAAAATGATGTCTAATGACACCCACCGAAACAGGTAAGTCATTCCCACAAAGAACCAGATTTCTCAATTGCTCCTAGGAGCTTTCTAAGCGGGTCGATAGGCTCATTCCAGATGAGGTACTAGAGCAAGTATCCATCCGATCATCCCACTATGACAACCCCTGCTGAGCACCCGATGCGCCCCACTCCTCGCGGAAAAGATGCAGGAAAAATGCAGTACAACGGCGGCAACCGTAGGAAACATAGTACCTTTGATGACTTCTTGCACTGGTCAGGACGATAAAGGAAGTCGCCTAACTTTTTAGTTCTGTCGCGATCAACAACTTAGAAATAGACATAGATCCACCTTGACACAAGGTCATTTTCTCGACCCCGCTCCAGTCTTAAATTACCCCCAAAATTAACCCCGTACATTTTTGCTTTATTATTGATAATTGAGTAGAAGCGCGCACTGTTAATGACATCGAGTTCAGATTGAGATTCTTATTTGAGGCTTCATAATCATATTCTCATTGTCATTGGAGGCATGGCGAAAGAACTCCGCTGAATTTTCAAAGACTCGCAAGTGAACCTTGAAGGCGCGGCAAACCGCGACCTGTGCCAACTTGGATTTGGACCTGAGGTCGAGGGATCAGGGTCTCGGGAACAGCACGACAGAGTTTTAAGTGCGCTTAATATAGCCGAAGCGGGGAGTAAAACCGGTGGGGTGCCGGAGTTGCGCAACAGCATCGGCGATGACGAGGCGGAATCGTGGGAGTGTGGGTGGGAGTTGGGCGATGGAGAACCAGCCGACGTCGGAGGATTCTTCATCGCCGATGCGGGGCTCATCGGGGGTTCCGGGAGTGACTTCGCAGCGGAAACTGGTGTCGATGAAGCTGACCTCATCGCCATTGGGGTAGGTCATGGGGCCGACTTGCCCCACCCCGAGGAGGGCTTTGACCTGCACATTTAGCCCGGTTTCTTCGGCGACCTCGCGGCAGGCGGTGACGTGGGGTTCTTCTAGTGGGTCAACGATGCCGGTAATTGGGGTCCAGATGCCATTGTCGGAGCGTTTGACCATGAGGACCTCGGGGACTGCCCACAGTGGGGCATCCGCGGGAACATCTTTGATGACGATGGCGGTGACACCGGGGAGGAGGAGGTGTTCATGACCGATTTTTTCGCGGAGGCTAAGGATGAAGTCTGGGGTGGGCATGCTGCGGGTTGCTCCTTGGCGATGAGCGGTGGGCGGGGTGTGAAGAAGCACAATGGCGATGCCCCAGCGAGGTTGGTGCGAGGGGCATCGCCATGTGAGTTTACGCGCGATGGTGTATAGAGCTAATGCTATAAGGACCTATTCATAGGTGGGGCGGCCGAAGTACATGGCCATCTTTTGGCCATCGACGGTGGTGACGGGCATGTGCATGTCATAAATGTCGTGGAGGGTCTCGCTGGTGAGGACCTCATCGGCGGCGCCATCGGCGACCACTATCCCATCGCGTAAGGCGATGATGCGGTCTGAGTAGGCGGCGGCGATATTGACATCGTGGATGACCAGCACGAAGGTGCGGCCGGTGTCGCGCGCGGCGCGGTGCACGCGGTTCATCATATTGGCGGCGTGCTTCATGTCGAGGTTATTAAGCGGCTCGTCGAGAAGCACGTAGCGGGTGTCCTGGGCGAGCACCATGGCCACGAAAGCGCGCTGACGTTGACCGCCGGAAAGCTCATCGAGGAAGCGGTCTGCGAGATCGCCGAGTTCGAGGTACTCCAAAGACTCGTCGATAATGCGGAGATCTTCCGGGCGGTGGTGGCCGCGGTCATGCGGGAAGCGGCCGAAGCCGACCAGATCGCGGACGGTGAGGCGCACCCCGATGGTGTTTTCTTGGCGGAGCACCGCAAGGACCTTGGCTACCTCGCTGGAGCCCACCTTGTGCACATTAAGGCCATCGACTTCCACGGTGCCCTGGGTGGGTTTGGCCAGGCGCGCCATGATGGACAGCAGCGTGGACTTGCCCGCGCCGTTGGGGCCAATAATGGAGGTGACTGTGCCGGGGCGGATGTGTGCGTTCACGCCGTGGAGCACCGCGGAACCACCATAGGATTGGTGGACATCGCGGATGATGATGCCCTCGGTGGTTGCTGCGGTGGTATTTGCGGTGGTATTTGCAGTGTTGTTTGGGGTGTTGTCAGTGCTCATCACGCGGTACGTCCTTTCAGCAGGAGGAAGAGGAAGAAGAGGCCGCCGATGAATTCGATGACGATCGAGAGAGAGCCTTCAACGCCGAGTTGGCGTAGGGCATATTGGCCGCCGGCGAGACCAATGATGCCCAGGCCTGCGGAAAGCGGCAGGGTGTGGATATGGCGCTGGGTAGAAAGCACCTGGTAGGAAGCGTTGGCAATGATGATGCCGAAGAAGAGCACCGGGCCGACCAAAGCTGTAGCTGAGGAGACGAACAGCGTGCACAGGAACAACACGATGATGGTTTCGCGGCGGTGGTTGATGCCCAGCGAAATGGCGGGATCGCGACCTAGGAGCATCACGTCATAGCGACGATGGCGCAGCAGCGCGAAGATCGCGCAGAGGGCGGTCACCCCACCACTGATCATCAGCAGCGTTGGGTTAACGAAGCTAAAGTCCGCGAACATGACGGACTGCAATTGCATATACGCAGCCGGATCCAACATCCGCTGGAACATACCGGTGATGGAGCGGAAGACCAGGCCGAAGACCAAACCCACGAGCAGCAAGGTGGGCAAGGCGATGCGCTTGCCGACAAGCAGCCAACCGTAAAGCGTCATCGCGAAGATCACCATGAGGCCAGCGGAGATGGAGTAGTTCGCTAAGGCGTGGTCGAAGATGGAGCCTTCTTCGCCGACCGTGGCGCCCACCGTCCAGATCATGATGGTTTGGATTAGTAGGAAGAGAGAATCGAAACCGATGATGGAAGGGGTGAGGATGCGGTTGGCGGTGACGGTTTGGAAGAGCACCGTGGAAAAACCGATAGCCACGGAGACGACGATCATGGCGCCGACTTGGCCGATGACGAGATTGAGGGTGTAGTCCCAGGCCTTGGTGTTTGAGCGCGACGGCAAGGTGTCGTGGAAGAGCAGGTAGATCAGCCCGATAGCCAGCAGCGTGGTGATGATGTGGGCCACGATGCGGCGACGGCGAAGCTGCGCGAAGCGTGGGGCTTCGGCGCTGGTATCGGCCGCTGCGGTGCCTTCCGTTGGGATGTTGTGGGAGGCAGATGTGGGTGTCGGTTTATTTGGCGTCGCCACGACGGGGGTCTCCCTTCAGCAGTAGGTAGAGGAAGATGATGCCGCCGACTGCACCCATGACTGTGCCAACGGGAATCTCCCCTACTCCGGCGGCAGTACCGGTAGCCAACCAGGTGAAGAAGTCAGGCAAGGTACGGCCAATGGTGTCGCAGACCAGGACGGTGATAGCACCACCGAAAGCCACCCAAGGGATGTTCTCGCGCATATTATCGCCGCGGAACATGGTGACAATATTGGGAACCACGATGCCGAGGAAGGGAATCGAGCCAACGGTGACCACCACGGCGGCGGCAACAGCGGCAACAATCGCCATGCCGGACCACAAAATGGTGCGGTGTGAGAGCCCAAGGTTGGTGGCGGTATCTTCGCCCAGGCCTGCGATGGTGAAGAAGTTGGCCAGCAGGTAGGTCAATACCGCTAGTCCAGCAACCACCCATAGCAGCTCGTAGCGGCCAGAAAGCACTGCCGAGAAATCAGCGAAGAGCCAGGTGGAGAGCATTTGGAGGAGCCCATACTTCACCGCTAGGAAGGTGGCGACGGCACTGATGACGGAGCCGAGCATGATGCCAACCAGCGGGACCAATGGGGAGTCACGCAACTTGATCTTGGCGAGGAAGGTCAAGAAGATTGCGGTGCCACCCATGGCGAAGACCATGGCGATCAACATCTTCCCGAACAGCGGCATGCCGGGGGCGATAATGGCGACGATGACCAAGCCGAGGCCGGCGGATTCCACGGTGCCGACTGTGGATGGGGAGACGAAGCGGTTGCGGGCAAGCACCTGCATCAGCAGACCGGCGATAGCCAGGCTGGAACCAGCGAGGGCTGCGGATAGGGCGCGCGGGATGCGCTGTTGGAAGAAGTACAGCGCGTGGCGGTCGGACATCGTGCCGCGGAGAACATCGATGGGGGAAATATCAGCCACGTTGACGAAGAGGCTGGCAAGGAAGACCACCACCAGGACGATAACCGCCACCACCCCCCGAAGCAGCCGAGCGCTTCGAGGGGTGGTGGTCGTTGACGAGGCTATAGCCACGGTGATTGAAAGTGTCCGAAGGACTTACTTCAGGGCGTCCTTGACTTCGGTGACCATGGACTTCATGGCGTCCAGGCCGCCGCCAACCAAGTACCAATTCTGCGGCTCGAGGTAGTGGACGTTGCCATTCTTGGCAGCGTTGGTCTGCTTGAAGATCTCGTTGTCGAGGATCTGCTCAGCGGACTCGCCTTCGTTGCCGATGGCGGCGTCACGGTCGAAGACGAAGACGTGATCCGGGTTCAGTTCAGCCAGCTGCTCCCAGCTGATGGTGTTGCCGTGAACATCAGAGTTGACGATGTCGCCGGCCGGCTTGAAGCCGAGATCGTTGTAGATGAAGCCGTACCAGCCGTCATCAGCACCATAAGCGGAAACCTTGCCGCCGGTGGTCATGAGGATCAAAGCGGTGCCGGCGTCAGCGGACTTGGCCTTCACTTCGTCGACGAGCTTGTCGATTTCGGCGAGCTTCGGCTCAGCCTTATCCATTACACCGAAGTCCTTGGCGACCTGCTCGACGTTCTCGCGGTTGGACTCGAAGAAGGTCTTGCCGTCCTTGCCCTCAGCCTGTGTGTAGTAGACGTTGTCCGAGAGCTTGGAGAACTCATCCTTGATCTTGCGGCCACGTGCACCGTAGTAGATAACATCCGGGCTCAGGTCAGCGATGACATCCAGCTTCGGCTGCTTCAGGCTGCCGAGGTCCTTGATGCCGTCCTCGCCGATCTTGGACTGCAGACCCTCCAGCGGCTTGGGCAGCTTGCCGTTCACGGTGGAGATAGCAGCAATGTGGTCTTCAAGACCCAGGGAAGCCAGGGTGTCGGCTGCGCCGTACTCCATGACGATGGCCTTCTTGCCGGACTTTTCGTCCTTCTTATCCGCAGCAGCGGAAGAAGACTCAGTGGTCGTGGTGGTGGCTTCAGCGGCACTGGTGGAGGTGGTGGTGCTGGTGGAGGTGGAATCAGACTCGCTATTGGAGCAACCCACCAGGCTGGTGGCAGCAATCGCAAGCGATGCGACACCAACGGTAGTGCGGCGAAGGGCTAAAGACATGTGCAGAGAACTCCTTGATCGGGGTATGAAGCAAGCTATAAAACTAAGGTCCAACGATGGAACCAACGCCCGTAGTTGCGGTCGTTTTCCCACGTGGATTCCTACCAGCACCGCAGCCTAACCTAACCCTGGCAAAGATGGAAGGCCTGGCTATCCTTGCATGCAGGCTGCTACATGAACGATACAAACTTATGGTGACGTTGATGTCTCGTACAGGCAATATAAGTTTTCCCAAACTATGCATAAGGTTCCTGTACTACCCCCTTTTGGAGGAACCCGAGAGTGCAAGGCAACCCTGCACTCCCCTCCCCAACCCCCCGGCGGCACCTTTTAGCGTTTTTTGACGCTTGTGTTTGATACCTGTTAAGGCCTTTGGCTGCTAAACCTCGGTGTTCTCGATGGATTCGCGGATGAAGCTCTTCACCACATCGGCATCATTGGGTAGATCCTTCACGTGGCGCGGGGCATCCATCACATCTTTAAAACGCTCCGGAGTCTCAGGTTCCTGCGAGGTGGCTTCCACAATGGTCTCCGCGAATTTCACTGGCAGCGCAGTTTCCAGGCACACAATGGAGCTATCCACCTGGTCTGCCCACTGGCGGGCGACATGCACGCCATCGGCGGTATGCGGGTCGATCATGACGCCGAGACGCTCAAAGCAATCCCGGATGGTGGAAACACGATCAGCGTGAGTGGATTTCCCGGAAGCGAAACCATAAGTCTGATCGACCTTAACGAAGGCAGGGTCCTTACTGAGGTCGAAGCCGCCTTGGGTGACTTGGGTGCCAAAGAGATCGTCAATGCGGGTGGCATCGCGGTCGAGCAGATCGAAAACAAAACGCTCGAAGTTCGAAGCCCGGGAAATATCCATCGAAGGACTGGAGGTCTCCATGGTTTCAGCAGAGCTGCGAACTCGATAGTCGCCGCTGTGGAAGAACTCATCGAGCACATCATTTTCATTGGTTGCCACGATCAGACGATCGATCGGTAGTCCCATTTGGCGGGCGATATGCCCAGCACAGATATCGCCGAAGTTACCGGTGGGGACACAGAAGCTGACTTTTTGATCATTGTTCTCGGTCATCTTCAACCAGGAGGAAATATAGTACACCACCTGTGCCATGAGCCGTGCCCAGTTAATGGAGTTAACCGCACCGATGCGGTACTCCTTCTTAAATTGAGCATCGCGGGAAACGGCTTTGACCACATCCTGGCAATCATCAAAGACGCCGTCCAAAGCGATATTAAAGATATTGGGGTCATCCAAGCCAAACATTTGGGCTTGTTGGAAGGGGGTCATGCGACCCGCTGGGGTGAGCATGAAGACGCGGATCCCGGCGCGCCCACGCATTGCATATTCGGCGGAGGAACCGGTATCGCCGGAGGTAGCACCCAAGATATTCAGAGTTTCGCCACGGCGGCCGAGTTCATATTCGAAGAGTTCCCCAAGAAGCTGCATCGCCATGTCTTTGAAGGCCGCGGTGGGGCCTTCGGATAGGTGCGCAATATATAGGGAGTCTTCGAGGTGGGTGACGGGTACGATTTCCGCGCTGGAGAAGCTGGTGCCAGCAGCTGGGTCATCAGATCCGTCATAAGCTCGTGCGCAGATCGCAGCGATATCTTCGGCGGGGATATCGTCTACGAATAGTCCCAGAATTTCGGCTGCTAGTGCGGCGTAACCTTCTTCTTTCAGCAGGGTGCGCCAGCGGGTGAGCTGGGCGGCGTCTAGTTGCGGATAGGTTTCCGGTAGGTAGAGGCCACCGTCAGGGGCGAGACCGCCGAGAAGAATATCGGTGAAACTGACTGGGGTGCGCTGGGGATCACGAGTCGAAATGTATTTCACCTGAACCACACTACTTGGATGGTTATCTAAAGGGTGAACACCCCCTGGCTGTTTGCTATGCACCCGCTTCCCCTTAAGAATGGGGCCTATGCCCTCTTCTATGTCAGCAAACACTCCGGATAATGCGACTGACTTTCCACCGGACCCCAATGGACGACGGCGACGGCGGTTTAGTGCTGCCGTCCTTGCCATCTTGGTGATCTTGGGTGTTGTGCTGGCACTGGCGCTCAATATTCCGACGCAGTCAGGATCTACGCCGACCACGACGAGGCCGTTGGGGACTTTGACGGTGTCTCCGACAAGCAGCACCACTAGCACCCCGACTTCTAGCGAACCGCCACCTCCGCCACCGGTCAATGATGGTCCGGCGCCGGCTAACTACGGCAGCTTCGAGATGCACGGTGCCGTGGAGATCACCGGCGCCACCTATGATTCGATGCCTTATGTGTTGCCCCTGAATCCAGCTGGTCCACAGCAAACAATGGTGCGGTGGGTTGATGGTTGGGGTGTGAGCCCGCAGAACGCTAAGGAAGGCACTGTTTATATTCTGGGCCACGCCTGGGGGCAGGCACCTTTGGTGTTTAATCCCTTCTCGGAGAAAGCCACCTATGACATCGACTTCAATAAGCCTGCTGAGAAAGTACCGGCTTATGGGGGTGGCACCGTCGCCCGTTACTCCACTCCGATTCTGAATGGCTCAAGCATCATCATGAAGGATGCAGAGGGGCATTCGCGAGAATGGGTGGTGGATAAGACCTGGCTGGTGAATAAAACCGAAGCAATCAATGATGTTGAGCTCAATGATGAGGCTGATCGTGGGCGCATTATCCTCATTGCTTGTGCGGTGCGCGATAACCGCGATCTGGAATACAACGTTATTGTCTCCGGTCGCTTAAAGCCTTAGAGTGCTCCACGCAGACGTTATTTTGTGCTTCCCCTTGGACCTTCAGATGGAGGTCCCTGGGGAAGTTCTCTCTTACTCACCTATTGACTTGTTTTCGTGGAGATTTCCGTGGCTAGCTCCTACACTCCTGATGCGCGCATAAGGGTTACTCGCCGGGCCCTGATTGTGTGGCTTAGCGCCTTGCTGGTGTACATCGTCGCGATTTTGGGGCGCACCTCCTTTGGTGTGGCCGGTGTGGAAGCGATCGAGCGTTTCCATGTGGATGCGTCACGCATTGCGGTGTTTACCGCGGTGCAGGTTGGTGTGTATGCCTTAGCCCAGATCCCTACCGGGATGCTTATTGATCGTTTTGGGCCGCGTGCGCTTTTGGTTGTTGGGGCTGTGGTGATGGCCTGCGGCCAGGTGGTGTTAGGTCTGAGTGATTCCTATGCCATTGCGATTATGGCTCGAGTATTTATCGGCGCTGGAGATGCCACTGCGTTTTTAAGTGCGATGCGGATTTTGCCCTTCTGGTTCCCGCTTCGCCGCACTCCCCTATTTACTCAACTCACCGGTGGTTTAGGGCAGATCGGGCAATTTCTTTCCGCAGTCCCCTTCTTGCACCTGTTGGAGCTCCGTGGTTGGACGATTGCATTTTGCAGCATCGGTGCCTTGGGGCTCTTGGTTGCCTTGACTGCCGCGATCGCGGTGGCGGATTCCCCGGATGAACCAGCCCGGAGTGCAGCGGATAGGAAAACCAAGGCGCGCAAGCCCAGGCCCCCGGTTCGGAAGGTGCTTGCGGAGGTGGGTACTTCCGCGGTGTGTTGGCAGGGCTTCTTCATCCACTACATCAATATGGTTCCGCAAGTTGTGTTCACCATGTTGTGGGGTGTTCCGCTGATGACGCTGGGTATGGGTTTAAGCCCAGCTCAAGCAGGGTTGGTTTTAAGTCTGAATACCGTAGCAGTGGTGTGTGCCGGCCCATTGCATGGCATTATTTCTGCACGCTTAGGTGCTAAGCGGGATCTCTTCGCGCTTTTTTGCACCATCAGTATTGCGGTGGCGTGGATTATTTTCATGCTGCCGGAAACTCCGCGCGGTATTGGCGCGATCATTATTGTGAACCTCATTGTTGGCAGCCTGACTTCTGCCTCGAACTATGGCTTCGACTATGTGCGGGAACGCATGGATCGTGGCGTAGTTGCCACGGGTACAGGCCTGGCGAATATGGGTGGTTTCGTTTCCGGCATGGTTGCTGCACAGGCTGTAGGCATTGTGTTGGATCATCACGCCACTGGCATTAACTACACCTGGATGGATTTCCGTTATGCCTGGTGGGCATGGCTTAGCGTGTGGTTCCTAGGGGTTGTTGGGCTGTTGATTTCGCGCCGTTGGTCGGCGCGGCAGTGGGAAGCCCAGCAGGTTGAAAAGAATAAACCCGGCCGCGAGGGCCAGGCTTATCCAGTGCGTTATGTGGAGGAAAGCAAGGAGCACTAGCTTCCCATAAGCTTCTTGCTGGACTTAGCGGCGGTAGCGCCCACCGCCGTAGCGGCCATTGCCGTAGCGGCCGTTGCCATTGCGGCGATCCCACGCATCCAAGACGCTGCGCACTGCGGCTTCTCCAATACGGGGGTCTAGGACTGTGCGGGCGATATCGCTGAAGTCATCGATGAGGCGATCAAAATCGCTTTGGCTGCGCGAGCGCTCACCACTGCGATGTCCACCTCGACGCTCCTCACCGCGGTGCTGCTGCCCGCGATCCTGCCTGGGGTCATAGAAATACGGGCCCGAACGTGGTGCGCCCCTGGGGATATCAAAGTTCGGCGAATCTTCCGCTGCAAAGCTTCCGAACTTCCGTGCACGCCTTAGATCATCTTCAGGTTCAAAGTGATCCGCGGGCTCGCCATCATCTTCGGGGTTTTCTTCCTCGTTGGCAGGAGCCTCGGGAGAAATGGTCACGGCGACCTCACCAACCGAGGAGTCAGTGTGAAGGTAGTCATCGAGCCGCGCGCCATAGGTAACGGCCATGTCCACAAAGCTCTTTAGCTCGCCGAGGGTGCAGTTATCGATATCAATTCGTAGTTCCATGATGGTGTTCTTTTCCCTTGCCTGATCTAGCGGACGATTAGCTAGCCGAGCTGGTCTAGTCGTCTTTGGCTAGCACTTATTGTTGCCTAGGCTACGGAGTCGCTTGGACCTAGGCAATGGTTTTGAGGAAAGTCCGGCCGGAAATCAGGACATACCCCGAGACGCTTCTCAGGGTGTGCCCGACATCAGGGTTCCATGGAAGGTTCGCCCCAGAACACCTCATCCACTATTCGGCGTGCCCGGCGCGTGACCTTCAGGTAGTTTTCGAGGAATTCTTGGTACTCATGGGGGTCCCAACCAGCCGCTCCGGCAACTTGCGCCAGGTGCGGGCCAGGTTGTGGGAGCTGGTCGGTTCGCCTGCCACGCACCAAAACCAGTGCATTGCGCGCGGCCGTTGCGGTAAGCCACGCAGTGCGTAAAACTCGCACATCCTCAGCGCGGATCACTTCAGGGTCATTAATTTCCTCTAGTGCATCTAACACGTTGAGAGTTGAGGTGTCGTGTAGCTGCGGATAGCGGTGTCCATGGATCATGCACAAAAGCTGCACGGTCCACTCGATATCGGTGAGTGCGCCGCGCCCAAGTTTGGTGTGCGTGTTGCGATCTGCTCCGCGCGGCAAACGCTCCGTATCCACACGGGCTTTCATGCGGCGCACTTCCCTAACGCTTGAAGCCCGCACACCGCGTTCTGGGTAGCGGATGGGATTAATCATCTCCAGGAAGCGTTGGCCAACCTCGGCGTCTCCTGCGATGAATTGGGCACGCAAGAGCGCCTGGATTTCCCACACTTCACCCCACTCGTGGTAGTAGCGCTCGTAGGAATCGATGGTGCGAACCGCCGCACCGGAGCGGCCCTCTGGGCGTAGCCCTAGGTCGACTTCTAAAGGCGGGTCGCCGCTGGGCTTGGAGAGGCGCTGTCGCATGGATTCACAAACGTTGATGGACCACTTCACTGCCTCGGTATCGGAGATCCCTTCCGCCGGATCGCACACAAACATGACGTCAGCATCTGAGCCATAGCCGAGTTCTGCGCCTCCGAGACGGCCCATGCCAATAACGGCGATGCGCGCTGGTGCTTCTTCTAGGCCATCTTGTTCTAACTGATGGCGAACTTCTGCTCTGAGTGCCGCGTCCAATACGGCGTCCCACACCATGGAAAGGTGCACGCACACAGTCTTGGTGTCCATCATGCCCAGCAGATCAGCAGAGGCAATACGTGCAAGTTCTGCTCGGCGCAGGGAACGCGCAACGGAAATAGCTTTCTCCGGGTCTTTTTGTCGCCCTGCTGCGGCCACCAATGAGGTGGATACTTGCCCGGCGGCAGCATCGAGAAGTTTCGGTCCGCTGGCACCATCGCCAAGAAGCTTGACGGTATCCGGGTGGCTAATAATCAGATCAGCGGTATAAGGCGAGGTGCCCAGAATCTTCATGAGGCGCTGGCCGACAATGCCTTCGTCGCGCAGCATCCTGAGGAACCAATTGCGATCATGCGCTGCTTCGGAAAGCTTGCGGTAATTCAATAGCCCAGCATCTGGATCCGCGGTGGCCGATAACCATTCCATCAGGGTGGGCAATAGCATCGCCTGGATCTTGGCGCGACGGGTGGTGCCGGCAGCAAGTGCGGTTAAGTGCTCGAAGGCTCGATCCGGGAAGGTATAGCCCAAGGCTGCTAGCTGAAGTTTCGCGGATTCTGGGGAGAGCTTGAGCGCTCCCACGGACATGGTCACCACACTGCTGAGCAGTGGGCGGTAGAAGAGCCTTGAGTGCAGGGTGGAAATGAGCAGCCGCACCTTCCGTAGGCGCTCCTGTAACAAGGAAGCCGCGGATTGTGTGCCGGTCCCGGAGAATCCGGAGGTAGTAGCTAGGCGGAAAAGCGCTGCCTTGTCGCTTTCTGGTGGTAGCGTATGGGTCCGCCTTAAGCGTTGTAATTGGAGGCGGTGCTCTAAGAGCCGGAGGAAGGCATAGGCTTCCGCTAATTGGGCTCCGTCCTCGCGGCCTACGTATCCGCCAGCTACCAAGGCGCCTAGGGCACCAAGGGTGGAGCGATCTCTTAGCCCCTCATCAGAGCGTCCGTGGACCAGCTGCAGCAATTGCACAGCGAATTCCACATCTCTTAGCCCACCTTCACCGAGTTTGAGCTCGCGTTCGCGTAGTTCCTTGGGAACATTTTCCAGCACCCTGCGCCGCATACCTTGAACATCTTCGACGAAGCTTTTGCGCTGGCTGGCTTCCCACACCATAGGACTAATTGCGTCAATATATTGCTGCCCCAGGCGCATATCGCCGGTCATCGGGCGGGCCTTCAATAAGGCCTGGAATTCCCAGGTATCTGCCCATCGCTTGTAGTAGGTCACATGCGAATCCAGGCTGCGCACCAAGGCTCCGCGTTTACCTTCAGGGCGTAATGCTGCATCTACCTCAAAGAAGGCTGTGCAGCCAATTCGGATAAATTCTCCGGCTACGCGGGTTGCTTGGGCATCAGCTGGGTCCGCCACGAAGATGACGTCTACATCGGAGATGTAGTTCAGTTCTCGGCCACCACACTTGCCCATGGCGATGACCGCCAAGTGCAGGGGCTCATCTTCCACATCGGCTGCTGCGACCGCTAGGGCTGCGGTTAAGGCAGCATCTGCGGCATCTGCCAATAGCGCTGTGACCTCGACCATGGGGATGGGGTCCTGGGAGACTCTGCGCCTAGATTCTGGGGCGGTACCCGCCAAGTCATAAGCGGCAATCCTCAAGATGAGCGTGCGGTATTCGCGTTTTAAGATCGTCTCCGCTTCCCCACCGCTTAGACCGGCACGGTAGGTGCCTGGGGTGCTCAAGGAAGCACTGGCACCATCATCATTAAGTGGTTCTGCCTTAATAGCTCCCAAGAGGTTGGCAAACATATCTGCCCGTTGTGGTAGTGGTTTTGCAAGCTCCTTCCACAAACTGGGGTTGGCAACTAAGTGGTCAGCAAGTGCGGTGGATCCACCCAAAATGCAGATCAACCTCAGCCGCAGTGCCGGGTCGTTTCTCAGAGCCTGGTCTAAGTCCGCGACGCCTGATTCTTCTCTTAGTGCCTGGAACAGTCGGATGAGCCCGTTAAGCGCTGCATCCGGATCGGCCGCGCCACCAAGTGCCCAACACAGGTCGCTGGATTCTTCATTGCGCCAACCCAGTTCCTCTAGGTCAGCTTCCGCATGCGAGCTATTCAGCCCCAGGGCAGCTGGTGAGGGCAGGGTGCTGCGCCGATAGGCCGCCGGGGTGGTTTCCGTAGTCGGTGCGCCTGCGGGATTGGGTGCAGGCGTGGTTTTTTTGCCCACCCGTATCGGTCGGATCGGTGGTGGTGGGGGCGGTGGCGGAATAATTCGGCGCGGCATGGTGTCTGTCTATTGTCCTAGTAGTTTTCCTAGTAGTCGAGGTTGTTGTCTAACTCCCAGGGCGTGATTTGTTCCTGGTAGTAGTGCCATTCCTGCCACTTGGCGCGCAGGAAGTATTCGAAGACGTGCTCCCCGAGTACCTCGGCCATTAGCTCGGAGCGTTCGAGTTTGCGTAGGGCCTGATCCAAGCTGAAGGGTAGGTCCACGTAGCCCATCGCACGGCGTTCGCGGCGAGTGAGGTCTGAGATATTGTCTTCGGCCGGTTCGCCTAACTCGTAGCCTTCGCGGATGCCCTTAAGGCCAGCACCTAACAACACCGAGTACGCCAAGTAGGGGTTACATGCTGAATCCACGCTGCGGACTTCAACGCGTCGGGAGTCTGCTTTTGCGAGACGGTAGGTCGGTACGCGGACCAAAGCTGAGCGGTTCGACACGCCCCAGGTTGCTGAGGTGGGAGCTTCTGCGCCGAACACGATGCGCTTATAGGAGTTGGTCCACTGGTTTGTGACGGCTGAGATCTCCGGTGCGTGGTGCAGGATGCCGGCGATGAAGTGCTTGGCGGTATCCGAGAGACTGTATTCATCATCGGGATCGTGGAAGGCATTTTGGTCGCCTTCGAAAAGGGAGATGTGGGAGTGCATGGCTGATCCCGCATGGTCTTTGAAGGGCTTGGGCATAAAGGTTGCCTGCACACCGGATCGCAGTGCTACCTGTTTGATGAGATAGCGGAAGGTCATGATGGAATCCGACATGGTCAACACATCGGCATGGCGCAAGTCGATTTCTTGTTGGCCCGGCGCGGTCTCATGGTGAGAGAACTCCACGGGGATGCTCATTGCTTCGAGCATCATCATGGCTTCGCGCCGGAATTTCGGCGCATAGTTGTGGTTGGCCTGATCGAAGTAGCCGCCACGGTCCGCAGCAATGGGTCGGCCTTCATCATCGCGCCCGGAGAAGAGGTAGAACTCGATTTCCGGGGACACCATGCAGGTGAAGCCTTCTTCTGCGGCTTGTTCGACCTGTCGGCGCAGCACTTGACGTGGGTCAGCCCAGGATGGTTGGCCATCGGGCATGGTGATATCGCAGAACATCCGTGCCGTTTGCAGGCCGGAGTCTGGGGGATCAAGCGGCAGGATTTGGAAGGTGGATGGATCCGGCAAAGCGATGGTGTCTGCTTCGGAGATGCGGGAGAAACCTTCAATGGCGGAGCCATCGAAACCGACGCCTTCTTCGAAGGCCGATTCCAATTCGCTTGGGGCCATGACCACGGATTTGAGGTATCCGAGGATGTCAGTGAACCAGAGGCGGATGAAGCGGATATCGCGTTCTTCAACGGCCCTTAAAACGAATTCCTGTTGGCTATTCATGTCCACCAGCGTAATGAAGCAGCGGCGGGGGTAGTGGGAGGCGGGCAAGGAGAAAGTTCAGATCGTTTCAGCCAAGCGTTTGGGGGGAGCTGTGACCCAACCCAACTGCTGTTATGAATGCAGGTTCGAGATGAGGAGACGGTGACTTGCCCAATGATGAGCGATTTGATGAAGCATGCGGTGTCTCGCGGTTGGACTCCGCGTGATCTGACCCACGTATTAGGTCCGGAGATCCACCTGTGGTTAAGCCACTTCGCACCACTATTGCTTGCTTATGCCCCTACCCCGGCTATCCAAGCAGCTTGGGCGGATATGCTTCAGCGTTCGGATGCACCGGAGCAGGCGGAGGAGGAATTGGCACGCCTTGGAGGACCTGGGAATCAAGCATTAGCTCATGGTCTGGCAGCACTTCCTCGCCTACCGGATGAACTTTATGATGCGGGCAAACTGCGAGAATCACTGAATTTTGGGGGGATCCAGCGACTCCATGAGCTCATCTCCACCGCTGATGAGCCGGGTTTCTTGCTGTACTACCAGCACATATTGCGCGAAGAAGATCGCGTGCATGAACTACTGGTTGAAGAGTTTGAGCAGGTACTGCCTCAGGTGGTGTGTGGGCGCGTGTACCTAGATCGTGATGCTGCACCGGATTTGAAGCTGGTGCTAAGCACCATCGCCTATCACAGTGACTGTGCGTGCATTTCAGTCGCAGATGAAATGATTGTCCTAGTGCTGGGCACGCACTCGGATGTACACCACGTACTGAGCTTGTTTGAAGCACTTAGCGATCGCTTAGATGCTGACGATATTGAGTTGGTCCTCGCAGATGCCGCGCATTTTTTCTACACCTTGCGTGCGGCTGATTTCTCGCGCGCTGCCCAAGGCGTGGATTATCTGCGGGCGCGGTTATTCCGTGCCTGTGATCTGTTGTGTGTCTTCTACCCGCAGTTGGCGCGCAGTGGACTCCCGCCTTATGCCTAGGTGCTAGAAAGAGAGATTATGAGTAGCTCCTATGAAATTGAGACGAAGTTCGAGGTGGAGGCCGATACCGCGCTTCCGGATCTCACCACCATTGATGGTGTTGCACAGCTGGGGGAAAAGCAGTGTTTTCATCTCTCCGCTTTATATGTTGACACCCAAGACCTAGCTCTTACTCGGGCGAAGATCACCATGCGGCGGCGCACCGGCGGGAAGGATGCTGGCTGGCATATTAAATTGCCGGCCTCAGGCCCGCATTCTGGGCGGAAAGAAATCCACGCTGATCTCTCAGCAGCACCTGAACCGGCGGTGGGACAAGAAGTGCAGATCCCATCGGAGTTTCGGGACACGATTAGCGCGGTTACGGGTGGGGCAAAGCTGTATCTCATCGCGCAGGTCGGTAATGACCGCGAGGAAACCCAGCTGCTGGACGCGAGTGGGCGTGCCATCATGGAATTCTGTGATGACCGCGTCAGCACGCAGTGTTTCTTGCCAGGCGGGAAGCCTCAGCGTTGGCGGGAATGGGAAGTGGAATTAGCAGAAGGCGTCGATGAGGTCGCCGACCTCCTGCGTGCCTGCGAAAGCACCTTGGTAGCAGCTGGGGCGAAGGTTGCTTCCTCGCCTTCTAAGCTGCTGAGTGCTTTAGGTGATGTGGCGCCTTAGTCCTCATCCCATTCATCGTCTTGGGCGTCGGCGGCGGCGTTGCGCTGCTCAGCGATGTCCAGGGCGTGGCGGGCTTCTTCTTCGGAATCATAGGGGCCCATGCGGTTTTCCCACCCGGATTGCTTGCCTTGGGTAACCTCGCCGGTAGCGACATTGTAGTACCACTTGTGGTCGGCCTTGGCCATGATGTCATCAGCTCCTTCAACTGTGCTCTTATTTGCTGACAGGCTACCGCTAGAGTGAGAGTGTTTGCAGTTTGAGGGGGAAACTTGAATGAAAGGAAGCGACAGCCTCATGGCCCAACGGCCCACCGGTAGTGCTGAACTACGAGACCTGGCAGCTGGTTATCACGAAAGCCTTTATGGTTGCGAGGCAACCGCGCTTGCTTGTGTCCCGGGGACCGCCGCATTGCTTGGCGAATATACCGATGCCTGCGGCGGGGTGGTGCTGTTGACCCTGGTGGGTCGCTATGTGGTTGTTTCGCTCTCCCCACGAAAAGACCAAACCCTCAGTATCCGGCTGCTCCAAGAAGGCGCAGCGGATGCGAGCCCGATTACTGCCTCGATCAGCCTAAAAGAGGTTGATGATGTAGCTACTCAACATAATGAGCAGCGTGCGCAGGAAAGCCGCGGGCGGCGGCGTGGCACCCCGGCGAAGCAAGCCCCACACAAGGAGCTTCCGCAGCCGGGTACCCCTCAGGCCTTGGCTTATCGGGTAGGTGGGGTGTTGCATTCCTTAGCGGCCCGCCAGCTCATTCCGCGTAGTCACTATGGCTTCAGTATCAGCATTGTCAGCACCATCCCCTCCGGTGTTGGCCTGGGGGCATTGCATTCCCTAGATGCTGCTTTGGGGTTGGCGGTGTGTAGTGAACATATCGACATTTCCGAAGCCCCCAACTTGGCGAAAATTTCTGAGGCCTTGGATCATGCCTTGGGGATTTTCACCCAGGATGCGGTGATGCCGGCACGGCATACCGCGGCACTGCGAGGTAAGGGAAAGTTCACTGCGGTAGTGGACTATGCGGATGGGTCGCTTACCCAAGCCCCGCATCCAAGTACTACTGGCTTGGATCTCTACCTGCGAAGCAGCACCAGCCTCACCCCGGGCGACACTTTAGGTGCGGGCCCCAGCTGTTATCCGGAGCTTTTGCGCGCGCGAAGCTTCTTTGCCCAAGCGGCAGCGGCTTTTGGTACTGAATCTCTCCGCCTCCTACCGGATGCGCATTCGCGCACCTTGGATTGGTTACGTGCGGTCCATAGCGTACAAGGCGCAGAAAATGTGCCCAGCATTGTGGATGCGGATACCTGGTTATCGTGGTGGGATCTAGAAACTCAGCGCGCCCAACAGCTTGCCGGTGCGCTTCGCTCCCGGCGCCATGAGGATGCTCTTAGCCTGGTCAATGATTCCCAAGCACAATTAGCTCTGAGCTACGCCTTTGATGATTCTTTGGTGCGCGAGTGCCTCAAACAGGGTGCTGCAAGTGCTCGGCTAAGCACGCTTTATAAGAACACACCCGCAGCACTAGCCTGGGTACGCCGCGAAGATGATTTTTCTGCTGAGGCAATCAAACTTGGCCGTGGTGAAGACGCCACGGTGCATAATGCCAACCAGAATTAAGGTTTGTGGGCGAATGAGTTGGCCTATAAGCCGGATTCTGTTCCCCGCGTGCTTAAGCGCGGTTCGGTGAACATCCATCTAGGGCGAACCATTGCTGGTTGCCTCAAGCAGCTACCCACAGGCTAGGCGAGCAGCCTTTAAGCGCCTGTGCCGCGACACACCAAGGTATGTCGTGTTTTGCCTTGCTCCCGGTGGGGTTTACCTGGCCGGGGCAGTCACCTGCCCCGCCGGTGCGCTCTTACCGCACCCTTTCACCCTTACCCCTACCGAAGTAGGGGCGGTTTACTTTCTGTTGCACATGCCCTCGGGTCACCCCGGGTTGCCGTTAGCAATCACCGTGCTCTGTGGAGTCCGGACTTTCCTCGACCACTTGCCTACACCGCACCCAAAGGTGAGGTGTGGTTCAAGGATCGCGATCACCCAGCCAACTCATTCGCAAGAGGGAAGCTTACACGCCCTGAAGGTGTCCCGTCTCATTTACCCGACGCACGCAAGCACCCGCGCTGGGCGGATAAAACTCGATCTCGGAGATACCTGCTGGGTCGAGGAAAAAACGATTAACCGAACCGGGTCCAGCACCCAGGGCTTGGCATACCAAGGCCTTAATCACATTGACGTGGCTGACTACCACCAAGGTGTTGCCGCTGTAGTGGCGGTTTAAACCATTCCGCCAGGTACGCACACGTTGGTAGAGCTCGCGGATGCTTTCGCCTTCCGGTGGGGCATTATCGGCGGGGTTATCCACCCACGCTTCATGCAGTGTGGGATCCTGCTGGCGGGCTTGGGCGAAGGTGAGCCCTTCCCAGGTGCCGAAGTTCAATTCCTTGAGCGCCTCAGCTTCTTTGAGCTGAACTTCTCCCAGTTCTGCTTGGATGATCTGCGCGGTTTCCTTCGCCCGCGATAAAGGCGAGCTGAAAATCGCGGCAACCTCATGGCCATCTAGTATCTCGGCAAGTCGGGTGGCACTGCGCTTGGCTTGGGTTCGACCCTTCTCGGTGAGCTCTGGATCACCCCAACCGCTATAGCGAAGCTGGGTGGAGAACTCGGTTTCCCCATGGCGGATGAGGAAAAACCGCAAGGGTTCTTCTTTATGACCGGCCCAATGCGAAGGCGAGCGCACCGGCTGGGCAGCATCCTCCACCGAAGCATTCCCAGCCGCAGCACGCTCCGGCGCTTCCCCTAAAAACCCGGGCTTGGCGCCATCAGCGAGGGCATCCATGGCGAGGTTCGCGAGGGCATCTGCGCGGGCATTGTCCTTACGCGGAATCCATTGGAAACTAACCTGCCCGATCTCGCGAACCAGGGCTTGGGCTTCTTTAGCTAATGCGGCCATATCTGGGTGCTTGATTTTCCAACGCCCAGACATTTGCTCCACCACCAACTTGGAGTCCATATAGACCTCCACTTCGGTGGCACCCATCTCTTTGGCGGCGCGCAGCCCATTGATCACGCTGTGGTATTCGGCCACATTATTGGTGGCTTTGCCCACCACATAGGACATTTCTTTAAGGATTTTTTGGCGCGCGCCATCATAAATAACGGTGCCGGAGCCGGCGATGCCGGGGTTGCCGCGGGAACCACCATCGGATTCAATGCACAATTTCATCTAGGAGCTGCTCCCCTTCTAGTTCTGCAGCGAGGTGCGCACCAACAAGGTGGCGCAATTGGGGCATTCGGCAACCTCATCTTCGGGCAGGTTCCTAATGCGGGTGCGGTCATTAGCCGGCAACATCATATGGCAACCCCCGCAGCTACGACCATTGAAGAAAGCAGCGCCCACACCGTATTCCTTATAGGCGGCGTCATAGGCCTCAAGTAATTCCTCGGGCAATTCACCGCGGATACGCTCAATATCTTCGATGATATTTTCCTCACTGAGGTGGTGGCGGGATTCCGCGGCCGCATCGCGAGCACGCGTTGCTAAATCAACCTTCTTATTCAGTTCATCCAGCCGCGCACCATGATTGTCATGGTTAGAGCGCAAGGCATGGATCTCATTATGTGCTTCGGCCAATTCGCTCAGCAGATCCGCGATCCGGGATTTCGCCGAATACTCATCATGTTCCAGGTCGCGGCGTTTTTCCGGGTCACTGGTGGCGCGCAATGCTTCGCGATCATCGGCGACTCGGCGACGGAGTTTGCGCTCATCGGCTTGGATGCGCAGAATCTCGGTTTCCATATCCTCCACCGCCATCGCGGCACTAGCGGCGGCATCGCGTAGGCGGCGTTGTTGTTCCAGCAACTCATCGAGTTCGGCTTGCTCCGGGGTGATGATTTCCGCACCGCCGGCTTCTAATTGGCGGCGAATAATCGCCATGTGCAGGAGGTTGCGTTGGATTTCCGGTGCGAATTTCATGGGGGTGTTCTTCCTTCAACAGAGAGCAAAGAGAGGTTTAAGTCGGAGATTTTAGTGTAGGCCTAGCCGCGCTGAGCCCCCATTGTCCAAGGGTCGCTGCGGTGATCCACGATGATGGTCTCCACCCCAGCTTCGCGGCCAATCAGCTCCGCGGCTTGGCTGGTCCACGGGAATTCGCTGGCCCAGTGCGCGGTATCAATCACCGGCACTCCCCCGGCGCGCAGGTACTCATCAACCGGGTGGTGGCGCAGATCAGAGGTTAAATAGGCATCCACATCCAGCCCGCGCACCAGGTCCAAGAAGCTATCGCCGGAACCAGAGCACACCGCTACTTTTTGGATGAGCTGTTCTGGGTCACCAGTAGCGCGCACCCCCCACGCGGTTTGGGGCAAGGTATTTGCCACGCGCTGCACAAAATCGCCTAGCCGCATGGGTTCTGGCAACTTGCCGATGCGCCCAATACCTACCGCATTATCTGCCTCGGCATCTTCTTCCATCGCCACAATATGGAAGGCGGGTTCCTCATAGGGGTGGTGTTCCCGCAGGGCTGCCAAGATCTCGCGGCGACGAGAAGCAGGTGCAATGAATTCCACTTTTTCTTCCTCGCCGCGGTGTAGTACCCCAATCTCGCCTTCGGTGGGGTCCGCCCCGGGGCGGGGTTCGAATTGTCCTTCTCCCGTTGAAGAGAAAGAGCAGCGGCAATAGTTCCCAATCTCTCCTGCACCATGAGTGAAAAGGTGCGGAAGCACGTTCTCGGATGTCGCTAAGGGGAAATACACCGTCCAGGCATCGCGGGCGCCTTGAGATTGCGGGGCGAGCGGGCGCCCGGGGTGAAGCCCGAGGATCTCGCAGAGGTGATCGTTCACGCCGGGGCGCGCGGAATCGGCGTTGGTGTGCGCATTGAAAAGCGCAATGCCGCTGCGGATCAGCCGATGCAGCACCGCACCTTTGGGGGTGTCGGCGGCCACGGAGGAGACGGCTTTGAGCAACAGCGGGTGGTGCACAATAATCATCTGCGCCCCGGCAGCCTCGGCGGCTTCCACAACAGCCATATCGCATTCCAAGGCGAAGGCCACGCGTTGCACCTCGTTGTTGGGATCACCGCAGATCAACCCGTTTTTATCCCATTTTTCGGCGAGCTGCGGCGGGTAGGCGCGATCCATAATGCGGCGAATATCGGCGACAGTGATGCTCATAGTGTGCTGCTTCATCCCTTCCATTAGATGCAGTTTCTCAGCATAGCTGGCATGGTTGAGGCCGTGAGCTTCGTATTTTTCGACGTTGATGGCACTCTGATTGATTCCTACCCAGGTATTCGCGCTTCCTTTGTGCACGCAATGACCTCACTGGGGTATCCGCTGCCACCGGAGGATAAGATCCGCACCATCCCCGGCCCACCGATGGTGCAATCCCTGGCGCGCTTCGGGGTTCCGGAAGCGCAGCTCAGCGAGGGGTTGGCGCACTATATGTCCGCCACCGAGGGCGGGAATTGGAAGAAGTGTGAGCCCTATGCCGGGTTGCCGGAGTTACTGCCGCGCCTGGCGGAGGATTTCACCTTGGCGACGGCGACGAGTAAGTCGGAGCGCTTTGCGTTGAAGGTGTTGGAGCTTTTTGAGATGCGCGAGGCGTTTAGTTTTATTGGGGCGGCGCAGGAAAATGGGCCGCGGCGGGAAAAACACGATGTGATTGCGTATGTCCTAGATAAGCTAGAGCTCCATGGCCGCGAGTCGGAGATCCTCATGGTGGGTGATCGCCAGCATGATATTGCTGGTGCCGCGCAGTTTGGGATCCCCACTGTGGCCGTGAACTGGGGTTATGGGACGCCTGAGGAGTGGGCGGCCGCGCAGTATCGCGCAGATAGCCCAGCGCAGTTAGAGGAGATTATTTATGAGCACTTCGGCAACAAGCACTAACACCAGCAAGAGCAACCCAAGCAAGAGCAACCCAAGCAAGAGCAACCCGCTGACGCTGACCTTCGTGTGCACCGGAAATATTTGCCGCTCCCCCATGGCCGAGGTCATTTTCGCCCACGCCGTCGCCGAAGCGGGGTTGGCGGATCAGGTGCGCGCCATTTCCTGTGGCACCGGGGATTGGCATGTGGGGCAACAAGCCGATGAGCGCGCCCGCGCGGAACTCGCCGCCCACGGCTATGACGGGGAGGCGCATCGCGCCAGCCAATTTGGCCCCGAGGATGAGGCCGCGGATCTGATTGTGGCGCTGGATTCCGGGCACCGCGATCGCCTACTGCGCCGCGGGATGGATCCGAAGAAGGTGCGTTTGCTGCGCAGTTTTGATCCGGCTTCCCCTGCCGGTGCCAGCGTGGATGATCCCTACTATGGCGGCCCGGAGGGGTTCTCGCGTACCCGCGAGGAGATTGAGGCTGCGGTGCCTGGTTTGCTCGACTGGGCGAAGCAAAAAGTAGCGGAGCGCTAAGCTGGGTTGTTGTGAAAGCTCACAATCGGCGGAAAGGCTGGCGTGCCTTCTTAACACCCGGCTGGTTCCTCTCCCTGCTCGCAGTGTTGGTGTTCTCTTATTTCGCCTTCACTTTCCTCGCTCCCTGGCAGCTCGGCAAAGACGATGCCCTGGTGCACCGCAATGAGCAGATCGAGCGCGCCTTCAAAGAAAACCCCATCCCCTATGAAGAGGTGATGGGCACCGAGCACCAACTGCCTGCAGAAAAGGAATGGACGCGGGTCGCCATCCGCGGGCATTACCTGCCTGAAAGCGAAGTGCTCTTGCGCCTCCGCCCCGTAGAAGCCAACCCCGCCTTCCAATCCCTGGTGCCTTTCCAAAGCGATCAAGGTGCGATTATCTTGATCAACCGCGGTTATGAACCACCCATTGAAGGTGCCACCCCGCCGATCCCCAAGGCGCCCGCAGAAACCACCACGGTGGTGGGGGTGCTGCGCGCCGATGAGCAAAAGCCGAAGACCCAGCCCATGGAAGATGGCGGCTACCACCAGGTCTATGGCATTAATACCGAAGAGATTTCGCAGGTCACCGGCCAGGACCTGGTCGATGCCTGGGTGCAGCTTTCCCCCGATCAGCCAGGTTCGCTTCGCCCCATCCCCATCCCTAAGCTGGATCGCGGTTCGCACCTTTCTTATGGGCTGCAGTGGATTGCTTTTGGCATTATGGCCCCGCTCGGTTTGGGTTATTTCATCTACTCTGAGCTGCGCGAACGCCGCCGCGTGCGAGAAGAAGAAGCCGAGGTCCAAGCGGAAGCCACCGAAGAGCAGACCCCCGAAGAGGAAACTCCTGCAGAGGCCTCAGCGCCGGAAGCCTCAGCCCCGGAGGCCTCAGCCCCGGAGACGCGCTCCCGCGATGTGCGTTCGCGTTATGGTGGGCAGCACCCTGATCACTTCAGCAAATTAGGGCGCCGCAAACGCGAAAGGTTTTAAAAAAGGTGTCGCTCTTTAAACAAATCTTCTCCCCTACCCCGCGCTACTCCCCGATGCTGCGGTTTTTAAGCAAACATAGCGGGCTGATCCTCAACCGCAAGCTCAGCGAAGCCGAAATCCAAGAACTCGACGCCGCCGCCACCTCCGAACTCCACCCACTGCATGCACTGATCAGCACGCCCGGGCTATTCACCAATGTCGAACTGCTCAACGAAAGCACCGATGTCCTGCGCCTGCTCGAAAGCCTCGGCCTGCGCTTCCTCGCGGATTCCCCGACCCCGCATGGCAGCGTCTTTTCCCCGGAAGGGGACCGCTATATCGACTCTTGGGAGGCTTTGGCCGAGCCCCTGGCGCAGGTGCTTCCTAAGGGAACGTTGATTTCTCCCCCGTTTGCCGCGCGTAGTGGTTTTATTGCGCGAGTATCCCCTGATTGTGTGGCTGCCTTGGAGGCAGAAAAAGTGGTGCGCCCCGACGGGCTCGAACCGCCGACCTGCTGGGTGTAAACCAGCTGCTCTTCCAGCTGAGCTAGAGGCGCATGCGCATGCAAGCGTGTATGTGGGACCACGCATCGCAGCGACCGATTCACCATAGCACCACCGATGCCGAGGGTGAAATTTAGGTTCAGCTCTTTCGAATAGTCCCGACTTGTTCCAGGCAGGAGCCCTGCCAGGCACCAAAACGCTCCGCTTTGGTTTGCACCAAACCAGCTAATTGCGCGGACTCATTGATTACCCCGGGCACAATGTGTCCAGGCTTGCCGGCGCCGGGGGTCAGCAACCAAATGCGCCCATTGGGGGCCAGCGGACGGATGCTATCGACGAGGCCATCGACCAGGTCGCCATCTTCTTCCCGCCACCACATGAGGACCACGTCGCAGATTTCATCGGTGTCTTCATCAATGAGTTCTTCCCCGATGATGTCCTCGACTGCTTCCGAGATCGAGCTATCGCAATCTTCATCCCAGCCAACCTCTTGCACCGACTGGCCTGGGTTAACGCCCAGCTTCTGGACATAAGCGTGAGCTTGATTCTTATCGGTGGCCGCAGCGTCTGCCACGTTCGTGATCCTCCTCATATCTAAAGCACAACCTGTTGTTTAAACGCACATTACCGCGTATCAAACCAGCACGGCGCGTCCACGGTGGAACTCTGCCTCCCGTTACCCCCGTGCCCACCCCCACCCACGATCTCGAGCAAAGCACAGTTATTCCACCAGGTCACTAAAGGAACGTTGAAGGAACTTTATGACTGTGACGCTAAAGGTAGTATGCAAAGCAAAATATTCGCGATCTTCACACGCTTGCGAATGAGGAATATACACAGCAGCACATTTAGCCCGGTCACGGGGTTTTTGCAGATCACCGGCGATGTTTTCAACTCGGTTCACTTTTTCTAGGTCCATGCGGGGCTGCCAGAATTGCGCCGGGGCACGTATCCTAGGGGGAACATCAACAATTGCTTTCCCCTAGGAGGTTTGGAATGGCTGAGCACAAGCTCGGTGGCAAGCCGACCGACGACAGCAACTTCGCGATTATTCGTGATGGTGTTGCGTCTTATTTGAATGACTCCGACCCGGAGGAAACCCGCGAGTGGATGGATTCGCTCGACGGCTTGCTCGCTGAGTCCAGCCCGGAGCGCGCCCGTTACCTGATGCTGCGCCTGCTGGAGCGCGCATCCGCCAAGCGTGTTGCCCTACCGCCGATGCTCTCGACGGATTATGTCAACACCATCCCCACCTCCATGGAACCGGAATTCCCTGGTGATGAGGAAATTGAAAAGCGCTACCGCCGCTGGATGCGCTGGAATGCCGCCATCATGGTGCACCGTGCTCAACGCCCCGGAATTTCGGTGGGTGGCCACATCTCCACCTACGCCGGTGCCGCCCCGCTCTATGAAGTTGGCTTCAACCACTTCTTCCGCGGCAAGGATCACCCCGGCGGCGGCGACCACATCTTCTTCCAGGGCCACGCCTCCCCCGGTATTTATGCCCGCGCCTTCCTCGAAGGTCGCCTCACCGAAGATGACCTCGATGGCTTCCGCCAGGAAGTCTCCCGCCCCCAAGGTGGTCTGCCTTCCTACCCGCACCCGCATGGCATGCCAAAATTCTGGGAGTTCCCTACCGTGTCTATGGGTCTTGGCCCAATGGATGCGATTTACCAGGCACGCTTTAACCGCTACCTCCAAAACCGCGGCATCAAGGACACCTCCCAGCAGCACGTGTGGGCCTTCTTGGGTGATGGCGAAATGGATGAGCCGGAATCTCGTGGCCTCATCCAAATGGCAGCGCTGAATAACCTCGATAACCTGACCTTCGTTATTAACTGCAACCTGCAGCGTTTGGATGGTCCGGTGCGTGGCAATACCCAGATCATCCAGGAGCTGGAAAGCTTCTTCCGCGGTGCCGGCTGGTCCGTGATCAAGGTGGTGTGGGGCCGCGAATGGGATGAACTGCTGGAGAAGGATCAAGATGGTGCCCTGGTGCACATCATGAACACCACCCCAGATGGTGACTATCAAACCTTCAAGGCCAATGATGGCGCCTATGTGCGCGAACACTTCTTCGGCCGCGATCCGCGCACCCTAAAGCTTGTGGAAAACATGAGCGATGAAGATATTTGGCACCTGCGCCGCGGTGGCCATGACTACCGCAAGGTCTATGCCGCCTATCAGCGCGCCATGAACACCAAGGATCGCCCGACCGTGATCCTGGCGCACACCATTAAGGGCTACGGTCTCGGCCACAACTTCGAGGGCCGCAATGCGACCCACCAGATGAAGAAGCTGAGCCTCGAAGACCTCAAGCTCTTCCGCGATAAGCAGGGCATTCCGATTTCGGATGCGGACCTGGAGAAGGATCCGAAGCTGCCGCCCTACTACCACCCCGGCAAGGATTCCGAAGAAATCAAGTACATGCTGGAGCGCCGCAAGGAGCTCGGCGGCTTCCTGCCGGAACGCCGCACCAGCTATGAGCCGATCCAGGTTCCTTCCCTAGATAAGCTGCGCACCGTCCGCAAGGGTTCCGGTAAGCAAGAAGTGGCCACCACCATGGCTGTGGTGCGTACCTTCAAGGAGCTCATGCGCGATAAGGTGATTCAGCAGCGCCTGGTGCCGATCATCCCGGATGAGGCCCGTACCTTTGGCATGGACTCCTGGTTCCCGACCTTGAAGATCTACAACCCGCATGGCCAAAACTATGTGCCGGTGGACCATGATCTGATGCTGAGCTACCGCGAAGCAACCGATGGTCAGATCCTGCACGAAGGCATCAACGAAGCCGGCTCGGTGGCCTCCTTCATTGCTGCGGGCACCAGCTACGCCACGCACGGCGAAGCGATGATTCCGCTGTATATCTTCTACTCGATGTTCGGCTTCCAGCGCACCGGTGACTCCATCTGGGCCGCTGCTGACCAAATGGCCCGCGGCTTCCTCTTCGGCGCTACCGCTGGGCGCACCACCCTCACCGGTGAAGGCCTGCAGCACATGGATGGCCACTCCCCCATCCTGGCCTCCACCAACCCGGCTGTGGTGTCCTATGACCCGGCCTTCGCCTATGAAGTCGCGCACCTGGTGCATGAAGGCATTGACCGCATGTACGGCCCCGGCCGCGGCGAAGATGTCATCTACTACATGACCATCTACAACGAGCCGGTGCACCAGCCCGCCGAACCCGAGGACCTGGACGTAGAGGGCCTGCACAAGGGCATCTACCTCTTCGAAAAGGCTGAGGGCGGCAAGCATGAGGCCAGCATCCTGGCATCCGGTATTGGTATGCAGGCTGCCTTGAAGGCCCGCGAGCTGCTCAAGGAATACGATGTGGCCGCGAATATCTTCTCGGTGACCTCCTGGACCGAGCTGGCTCGCGAAGGTACCGCACGCACCCAAGAGAAGCTGCGCTACCCGGATGAGAAGCTGCCAGAGCCCTTCTGCACCCAGCAGCTGAAGAAGGCTTCCGGCCCCTATGTGGGTGTCTCGGACTTCGCCAGTGACCTGCAGGAATCCATCCGCAAGCTGGTTCCGGGTGACTACACCACGCTAGGTACCGATGGTTTCGGTTTCTCCGATACCCGCCCGGCTGCCCGCCGCTTCTTCAATGTGGATGCGGAGTCCATTACCGTGGCGATCCTGGCTGCGCTGGGTCGTGCCGGTGAGATCGACCGCTCCGTGGCCGCTGAGGCTGCGAAGAAGTACAAGCTAGATGACCCGACTGTTGTGTAGCTTCTTGGCTTAAGCCCTAAGAGCACCGCCGTAACGCTATGTGGAAGCGTTGCGGCGGTGTTCTTTTGGGTTTGGGCGCGGGCTACTTGCGTTGGGGGGGGGAGGCAGGCGCGGCAAACCCCAGCCTCTTGGCGAGGTGCGCGGGGCGTGCGCGGCGTAAGGTACGGGTCTCGGGGAAGCTAGCGGCGGCATTGGACGGTGACGCCGAGGAGCCCATCGAGGGCAGTATTGACCGCCTCCGGGGCCTCCAAAATGATCATGTGGCCGGCGTCATGGACCACATCCAGGCGGGCCTGGGGCCAGAGTTCTTTGATGCGGCGGGCCTGCGAAATTGGGGTAACCCCATCTTTATCCCCCACCATGATTCTCCCACGGATATCCCGCAGATAGGGTGCGGCTTGATCTTCTTGATGTTCCTGGAGATCGTCGAGGAAGCCGATGAAGGTTTCCAGCGGCGTCTCATTGATCATCGCGGCGTGGAACTCGATGAGGTTGTAGTTGGTGGGGCGCCGGAAGACGGTGGCTGCCAATGCCGGGGCGAGAATCGCCGCAGCTTCCTGGCGTAATTGCGCGGCTTCCTCTGGGGAAGTCTCCATCGCGGAGCGCACCTTTTCTGCCACGGGGGTTTTGAGCAGTTGCGGAAGCCCGCGGGCAGCGAGCGCATCGATGGAGGTAGAAACCAGGACCATTCCGGCAACGCGTTGGCGTTCTTGCTCGCTCATGCGGCGCAACACTGCGAAGGCGACGAGGCCGCCGAGGGAATGACCAACCAAAATAATGGGTGAATCATCCTGGGCGCAGTGGCGGATGGTCGCGATGACATCATCGGCAGCGTAGTCCACTGAGCACTCTTGGACCGGGGTTGTTCCGGTGCGCCCGTGGCCGCGAAGATCCATCAGTAGACTGCGGACTTGAGGCCAGTGGCGGCGGAGGTGCTTAGCCTGCAGGAAGAAGCTTTCTGCCGAAAGGGTGAAGCCGTGGATGAAGACCACCGTGGCCTGTGGATGGGTGGGTTCGGTGCCGACATAGTAGGCAATGTGTTTGCCATGGGATTCGACGTAGCCTTCGCGGTCGACGTTGTCGAGCCCGGGTTCTACAGCTCGGGTGTGTAGCTTGGCGTGTTCGAGGGCAAGGCGGCGGCGACCGCTTGGGGTCATCCGCCAGCTCACGCTGCGGCCAACTTGGCGCCAATACTCCGGGCTGAGTCTCATAGGGACCAGCCTATTCTGTGACCCAGGCGCGAAGAGAAATGCGCACGGTATTCTGGCTTTCGAAGTAGTAGAAAACGGGTTGTTGTGGAAGCTGCAGGGGTTGGTCCTGTGGTTTGCGCGTGGCGTTCGCGTGGCGTTCGCGTGGTTGGCGCCTGGCGTTCGCGTGGCGTTCGCGTGGTTGGCGCCTGGCAGTAGATGAAATGAGAAAGCGAGCAGGGACAGAGCATGGCACAACTTGGTGAGTTACTCGGCGATCGTTTTAACTTCGACGACAAGCAGGAGTTAGGAGATGCTGCCGCGGACCGTGGGGAGTCGCAGCCTGGGGAGCAGCCGGCGGAGTCACGCGAGGCTATTGTTTCCGAGATCTCGCGGATCTTAAATAAAACCGCCGATATTGACCCGGATTCTCTTAGCGAATCCACGGCGTTGAAAGACTTAGCTATTAGCTCCTTATCGCTGATTGAAACTGCGGTGAGGTTGGAAGAAGCATTCGGGGTTGGCGTTGATGAGCGCGAGGTGAATAGCTTCAACAACATCGGGGATATCGTCGATTTAGTGCTGGCAAGCAAGGAAGGAAAATAAGGCGCACAATGGGCGTCATGGCCTCAAAAATTTCTTACCTATCCGATATGGATGGGGTTCTCATTAAAGAAGGGGAAATGATCCCCGGCGCGGATCGTTTTCTCAAAGCCCTCGATGACAAAGGCATCGAGTTCATGGTGTTGACCAATAACTCCATCTACACCCAGCGGGACTTGGCTGCGCGGCTCAAGCAAAGCGGTTTGGATGTGCCGCCGGAGCGGATCTGGACTTCGGCAACAGCTACCGCGCACTTCCTCTCACAGCAGGTTAAGGAAGCGACCGCGTATGTGGTGGGTGAGTCGGGGTTGACGACTGGGTTGCATGAAAAAGGGTGGATTTTGACGGATTCCTCGCCGGAGTTTGTGGTGTTGGGCGAAACCCGTACCTATTCTTTTGAAGCGATTACCACTGCGATTAATTTGATTCGCGATGGCGCGCGCTTTATTTGCACGAATCCGGATGTCACTGGCCCCGCACCGCAGGGGATTTTGCCGGCTACTGGTGCTGTTGCCGCATTGATCAGCGCTGCGACCGGTAAGCACCCCTATTATGTCGGCAAACCGAACCCGGTGATGATGCGTTCAGCGCTGAACACTATTGGGGCGCACTCCGAAAACACTGTGATGATCGGGGACCGAATGGACACTGATGTGAAGGCCGGGTTGGAGGCCGGGTTGCGCACGGTGCTCGTTCGTTCCGGAATTTCTCATGATGGAATGATCGAAGAATTTCCCTACCGCCCCACTAAAGTTGTGGATTCTGTCGCTAATTTAGTGGAATGTGTTGAGGATCCTTTCGCTGCAGACTAAAATGCTGGAAATGACTCCTATCGCAGCCTGACTCGGGGGTGGGTTGCGGTAGGGGTTTTCTCGTTCCTAACCCTGGTGACAGGACTATGTTTATTGCGGTAATACTCGACGGCGGGGGTAGTTTTATTTCACCTCACGTGAATATCTGTGCAGATAGTGTCGTTTCAGAAATTGGCGTTCGAAAATGGCGGGGGTAGCTGTGACCCGGACGCTGAGCATGATGAGAGCCAATGAATCTTTAATTTTGAGCGAAAGACTTCGGGGGCTCCAATGTTTAAGAAGTTCACCTGGCGCGACTACTACTCCACCATGATTAGCTATTTCCCCTGGTGTAGCTGGGTAACGCCGCTATCGCTAACCCTCACTCGCCTGCTTCATGTATTACAGCCACTGCCTCATCCGGGCATGGATTTTGCGTGGGGTTATGGCGAGGTTCTACTTGGCGAGCCGGTAGGCCACGGCCATTATTTCCCCGACCCGGAGGAACCTAAACCTGAGCCGATTGACGTTGAGGCGGAGGCCATCGGCGGCACATCGGAGGCCTTCGACGACCAGGGAATACCCCCGGAAGGAGGTGATCCCGGGGCTATTGAGGGCGAGCTTGTTGTTGAGGAGGCTCCTCCGGCGGCGCCACCCTCCCCGCCGCGGAAGAAGCCGTATTTCTATGCGGCTAATCCGAATGACCCGGAGCATCAAACCTTCCGCCGCGTGAATATCGCCGAATTCGAGTATTGGGCCGAGAAACTGCCGGAAGATCAGGAAGACCTCGACACCGTTGCAGCTTTGTGTGCGATGGAATTTGCTCGCACTCACCAGCAGGCGAAGGAGAGCCTTGGTGGGGTGGCTATTTTGGAGTCCTTGCCGAAGCTGAAGCACCTTTTTGTCAACCTCTGGCACTTAGATACGGCTCGTCGCAACACTATTGATCGTGGATTGCGTTTCGTGCCGCAACGGGTGATGCCCACCATGGATGAAGAGATCACTCGTTATCTGACGCCGACTGAAGTTGCCCAAGAAATCCCCTCTCCGCAGGCGATTGGAATTTTCATCCGCCGCTTGAAACAAAAGCTTTGCCCGGAGACTTTAGAAAAGAACCAGGATGGATCTAGCGCCAGTGCTCGGGAACGTGGCTTACGCTTCCGCTACGACCGCAGCGATGGAACTGCGGAGCTGCGAGTGCGGGCCGAAGTCCACGAGATCCTTGCACTGGAAAGGGCAGTACAAAAGCGACAGGTTCATGTTCAACGCAAGGCTATCCAGGCTAGGGAGGGTGTGCATGGTCCGAGTGAAGACCTGATGGTGTTTTGGCAACGGCGCGAAGGCTTCCTAGAAAAGATTCGGGAGGTCGCCAGGGATCAAAATATCTCCGAAGCTCTTGCAACGGAGATGGCTGAGAAAACCTTGATGTCGATGCGCCTGCATGCCTTCCCTCGCCCGGAGATAGACGTCATCAATCCCATTGATGCGTTCCTTAGCCTGTTATGGGACAACGTGAAGGTCAATGTCACCTTGAATACCTATGGTCCGCCTGGTGGCCAACCCAAGTACTTGGAGCGCGGCTTCTACCTTCGAGTGGTGCAACAAAAGGCCATGGCCAAGTTGGTCAACAAGGTCCGCGATCTGACTGATATCCCCGAGGTGATCCTCGACTGCCATGATCCCAATGACGCACAAAGAGCGTTTGTTTTCGGCCGGGATGGCACGTGCCGAGCACCTGGTTGCCAACGCGAAGCTGAGTTATGCGATATCGACCATGTCATTGAGTATGACGACGATGGCCCCACCACCATCGGCAATATGATGTGCCTGTGCCGCCGGCACCACTGTCAGAAAACTGATGGCCGGATGCGTGCTTTTATGAGACACGATGGCACCGCGATCTTCACCTATCCGAATGGTGTTCAGGTAACTACCCGGCCAGAAGGTCCCTTAGCTGAGACGACCGGCTCCCATTGGGGAATTACCTGGGGGAAGTACCGCCGGCGACCGGCTTAATGGTTGGTTGTCGGTGCGGTTAGCTGTCGGTGCGGTTGGCGCTCTGCCTGACGCGGCGCTCCGCCTCCCGCTCCCCTAAGCCTGTTCAAGCGCAGCATCGAAGTGGTATTGCTCGCTGAGCTTATCGAGCTCGTCGGTAAAGCTGTGCAGCTCAGCCGCGGGCGCCGCAAGAATCTGACGGCAGCGTAAACCCTTAGGGTCACGTTGCCATGCAGTAAACCATCCGTCATCGTTAAGCGGATCAGCTCCGGGCATGCACAGGTCGCTAGGAGTGGATAAGCAGTCCACCATTAAAGCTTCCACAACGGGTCTAAGTCCTCGAGGCATCGCCTCGATAGTCAAGACAACTACTTCGGAGTTAGCGCTATAGGTGTAGTCCTTTGTTAATTCCTCAACAGGGGTTGGAATAGGCAGCTCTAGGGCCGAGGGTGTCATAGTGTGCTCCTTGTCAGACGAGGATCGTCTTCCCCAACGTTCTCGTTCTGGCACGTGAGCCACTTCTTATGACAGAACGATCATGCGGCACCTAGAGTCACAGCAGCAACCCTCAAGTTCGGCTTTATCCCCTGTTTAATAAACCTCAAGTTGAGGTTTATCCCAGCGCCTCCCAGATGGCTTCATTGGCGTCCTCCCACAAGGGTTTCGCCCACTTGCCAAAAGGACGATCAGTCAAGCACACCATCGCCCGCTCCGCGCCCGGCACCAGCCACAGGAAGGTACCCGCCTGGCCGAAGTGCCCCACAGTTTCAGCGGGCATCTCCGGCGCGGTCCAGTGCGGTTGCTTTTCGCCCTTGATTTCAAACCCAAGCCCCCAAGGACAGGGTTTGAACATGCCATAGCCAGGCACTAAGCCAACCAGCTCAGGGAAGTGCACCGAGAAGGCGTTGTCCAAGGTGCTTTGGTGAAGCATCGTGGGGTGCATGAGCTCGCGGGCGAAAATCACCAAGTCATTGACCGTGGAATAAGCACCATGACCAGGCGATCCCCTGAGCTCAGTGTGCTCTAACCCGAGTGGCTTACAAACAGCTTCCCGGAAGTAGTCCTGAAAGCTAATCCCGGAGCGCTCCTCCAACAGGTCCGCCAGAATCTCGAAACCAGCAGAAGAATAGATCCGCCTCTCCCCTACCTCGCGCTCCGCAGAACGATCCATAAATCCGACACCAGACGCGTGCGCCAGCAAATGCTCCACAGTTGCACCCGGCAACGACTCGCACGCAGTGTCCAGTTCATAGACCCCTTCTTCCAGAGCCACCAAGAAGGCATAGGCAGTGAGCAACTTAGTGACACTCGCGAGCTCATACTCGCGATCGCAATCACCAAAGGTCCACTCGTGCTCGCCATCAATTAGGGCGGCAGAGACGTTCTTAACCGGCCACGATTCAAGGCTGCGGAGGGCCGTGGAAGGCGTCTGAGTCATGGGGGATATCGTACCCGGCCGCGTCATAAGCGGAACACATAGCGCACTGGGTATACTTACCCGAGCAAACGGGGCTATAGCTCAGTCGGTTAGAGCCGCGGACTCATAATCCGCTGGTCGTGGGTTCGAGCCCCACTGGCCCCACCATGAACATTCCCCTGGTCACACCTGGCCAGGGGTTTTGTCATATCAGCCCCACGCCCAGCCCCACGCCCAGCCACACCCCAACCACATTTCTGACACATTTTTGGCATGTTTTTGGCATGTTTTTGGCGCACACCTTAACCCACCCACACCCCACCCAAAACCCCCGACCTACCAGGCAATTTGCTGTTCTCCAAGGGGGTATATATAGTTATCCCTCGTCGCCAAGAAAAGACCAAAGCGACATATTCCCCCATAGCTCAATTGGCAGAGCATTCGACTGTTAATCGAAGGGTTACTGGTTCGAGTCCAGTTGGGGGAGCAACTCAAGGCCAGGAACACCAGCGCTCCTGGCCTTTTTCGCATGCTCTGGGCTTTCCCCGAGATCCGCATACCGTCGGCCCGCGCCCCCGCTGATGCCCGCCAAGAATCCACGGTTTACCGCGCCCCCTCCCCCACCAACGCGAGTAGCCCGCACCCACACCACACTCCCACCACGCTCCCGCACCCGCCCCAAACAACACCCAAAACAACACACCCCAACCTCGTGATGTAAATGTTGTTTATACAGGAAAAACAATCGTTCCCTAAAGCTCAGCCCCGCTCTTCAGCCCCATTAAAAGGTATTTCGTCATTATCACCACGGATCCGTACACTATTACCTATGAGCACTATTAGTAAGAACTCTGAACAGTCAGATACTCAGTCCCATATCCAACAACAAGAAGATGGCTCCCGCATCGTCCGCGGCATCATCTCCCGCGCCAAGGGTGAGCCGGTAGAACTCACCGACATCGTGGTCCCCGCCCCCGGCGCCCACGACGTCATCGTAGAAATCCAGGCCTGCGGTGTCTGCCACACCGACCTCGCTTATCGCAATGGCGACATCGAAGACGCCTACCCCTTCCTGCTCGGCCACGAGGCCGCCGGCAAGGTTATCGAAATCGGCGATGCCGTTAGCCACGTCGAGGTGGGCGACTTCGTCGTCCTTAACTGGCGCGCAGTCTGCGGCGAATGCCGCGCTTGTAAGCGTGGGGAACCGAAGTACTGCTTCAACACCCACAACGCTTCCAAGAAGATGACTCTTAGCGATGGCACCGAACTCACCCCGGCGCTCGGCATCGGCGCTTTTTGCGACGCCACCATCGTCCACGAAGGTCAGTGCACCAAAGTCAACCCCGAAGCCGACCCCGCCGTCGCTGGCCTACTCGGCTGCGGCGTCATGGCTGGCCTCGGTGCCGCCATCCACACCGCGGATATTAAACGCGGCGAATCCATCGCCGTCATCGGTCTCGGTGGCGTAGGCATGGCCGCCATCGCCGGCGCTAAGCTCGCCGGTGCGACCACCATCATCGCCATTGACATTGCCGACGATAAGCTGGAGCGCGCCAAGGAATTCGGCGCCACCCACACCATTAATTCCAAGGATCTCGCCAATGGCGAAACCGGCGATAATGATCCGGTGGTCCAGAAGGTCCGCGAGATTACCGATGGTTTCGGTGCCGATGCCGTAGTCGATGCCGTGGGCATCCCGGCCACCTATGAGCAGGCATTCTATGCCCGCGACCTGGCTGGCCGCGTTGTGTTGGTCGGCGTTCCCGCTCCCAAGCGTGAATTAAAGCTTCCGCTGCTGGACGTTTTCGGCCGCGGCGGTTCCCTGAAGTCCTCCTGGTATGGCGACTGCCTGCCGGAGCATGACTTCCCCATGTTGGTTAACCTGCAACTACAAGGACGCCTGCCGCTCGAGAAGTTCGTCACTGAACGCATCGAGCTCGATGGCGTCGAGGAGGCGTTTAAGACTATGGCCGGCGGCAATGTGCTGCGTTCGGTGGTTGTCCTATGAGCAGCCAAATCAAAAAACAAGGCGACCTACGGATCGACCATGTCGTCACCAGCGGAATCTTCGCTTTAGATGGTGGCGAATGGGAAGTTGATAACAACATTTGGGTGATTGGTGATGATTCAGAATGTGTCATCGTCGACGCTGCCCATAATGCTGAGCCCATTATCGACGCCGTGGGCGGACGTAAGGTGCTAGGAATCCTCTGTTCGCATGGGCATAACGATCACATCACCGTTGCTCCGCAATTACGCGAGCAGCTAGATGCTCCCATTTTCTTGCATCCTGGTGATCAGATGCTCTGGGAACAGACTTGGAAAGATGTTGACCACCAAGAGCTCAAGCATGGCGACCGCTTCAAGGTTGCCGGCACTGAGCTGGTAACCATCAACACTCCTGGCCACTCCCCCGGTTCCTGCTGCTTCTATGCCCCAGAAGCCGCAGAACTCTTCAGCGGCGACACCCTCTTTAGCGGAGGCCCCGGCGCCACTGGTCGTTCCTACTCGGATTTCGACACCATCATTGATTCCATCCGGGATAATCTTCTGACTCTCCCGGAAGAAACCATCGTGCGCACCGGGCACGGCGACCACACCACCATTGGTCGCGAAGCCCCGCACTTGGAAGAGTGGATTAAACGCGGCTACTAAACCCCGCCGCAGCTAACTGCCACAGATCACGACAGAATTGCCGCTAGAATTACCGCCACAATAAGGACGAAATTCAGCGGCATTTCTGCTTTTCCAACCCGTTCCGGGGTCCACACTGCACCACGATCCGCCGAGCGCGGCACCGCAATCGAGCGATATACCGCCCACACCATCACACCGATCATGAGACCGGCGGGCAGCCAGTGCATACCCACAAAAAGCACCGCCCACATCGTGATGGCAGCGGCAATTACCTGATAAGCAATCGAGCCTTTGAGATAACGCTTATTGCCGCGAGCGCGGATCATGGATTTCACATAGGGCACCGTGCCGGTGAAATATGCAGCGATCACAAAAGTGCTCGCCCAGGTGCGCCAATCCACTTCCGCCGGATGCCCATTGCCATAGGCCAAGGCCGTTGTGACTGGCAGAACCAAAGCCGAAGCAATGGTCGTTGCCACACCAGACAAGGTGGAACGTGGTTGGCCCCGCCACATTTCTTCCACCGCAATAATCACCAAGGGAGCAAAGGCAATCGCCCACCACAGCAACTGCGGGAACAGTGCCACTGCCCCCAGCAGTGCCAGCAGCGAGATCACCCCATACACCAGGGTTGGTTTGAGGTAGCGGCCCCGATTAGAGCGGCGTCGCGCTTTCAACAACAAGCCAGCGGCGAAGAAGCAGCAATAGCCAATAATCCAGCTAACCCAGGTCAACAGTAGGGCCAGCATTTGGCTGGGGCGCAGGTAGTTAGTACCAATGAGACCAACGATGGTGCCCAGTACTACCGGGATAACAACCATGGGCCAGGCGCCGTGCTGGTTCGGGACCCAAGGATTAATTCCATGGCGTTTCTTCTTGGCAGGAGCTTTAGTGTCAGGCACGTCGCTTCGCTTCCTTTGGTAGTCTCATACTTTTGTTGTAGAGCCTAGTCCTCTCCCTACCGCCTGAGGAAGAGGCCACTACAGTGGTGGGGGTATGAGGATTTCGCAGATGTTCGGAAAGGTGCGTCATTCATGATCCAGTTCGTTATCGGTGCTGCCGCCGGCTATGTCTTCGGCACGAAAGCCGGTCGTCGCCGCTACGACCAGATCAAGAAGGGGTATCAGGCAGCGGTGAACTCCCCAGTCACCAAAACTGCTTTGAATGCCACCCGTAAAGCGGTCGCCAATAAACTTGACCCCCAACCACGCATGAAGGAAGTCAAGAATATTCGCACCGATGATGGTTCTACGGTGCTAGAACCAGATCACGATTAAGGTTCCCTAAAAGCCCGGTTGGTTAACTCCTGCCGGGCTTGCTCTAAGGCCAATAAATCCGCGAAGAGCGAGTTATAGGCTTCCTCATCTTCTTGGGGTCGCATGCGGCTTAGCTGCACCTTCAACTGCGCAATATGGTTCGCCACGCGCGCGGCTTGGAGTCGGGATAGCACCGCGTCAATATAGCTTTCCAGCTGCTCGGAATCCACCGGAATTTCTTCCACCGCCAACTGCGAGACCAAGGACCTACCCAGTAGTTCCTCCATATCGCCAGCAACCGAGGCAATCCACTGCACCCCGGCGCTAGCCGAAGCACAACCCCCAGCATGCGCAATTGCTTGGCGTACCCGCTGATATGCCGGGTGGCTAAAACAATCTGCTGCTAAGCCATCAAAATAGGCGCCCGCTAATTGCGGGTATTGCAGCGCAATCTTCAAAGATTCCCGCTGCGGCCACAAATAGTGATCCTCTGGGTCCGGCATCTCAAAATTAGATTGCGCCTGCGCCGGCACATCCTCGACCCGCGTCGCCCGGCGTTGTTGCACTTCTTTCTTTGGCTTAGTGGCAGCTTCCCGAACTTGGGCAACCACTTGGTCAATATCTGCCCAACCAATCCAACCCGCTAATTGTCGGGCATATTCGGTTTGCAAGGTGCGGTCCCGAATATCAGCCACCACCGGCACCGTGCGGCGTAGCGCTTGCAGGCGGCCTTCAATAGTGTCCAAGCGGTGTTCGGCGAGCATCGCCTTTAAGACGAACTCAAACATGGGCACACGTTGTGCAATCAAATCCCGAAGCGCAGCATCGCCACGTTGCAAACGCACATCGCAGGGATCCATACCCTCTGGGGCCACTGCGACAAAGGACTGCCCAGTGAATTTTTGATCACCTTCAAAAGCCCGGAAAGCAGCTTTCTGCCCAGCCTCATCGCCATCGAAGGTGTAGATCAATTCCCCACGGAAATAGTTATCATCCAGCATCAGGCGCCGCAGGATCTGCAAGTGTTCTTGACCAAAAGCGGTACCGCAGGCAGCAACCGCGGTTTTAATTCCGGCAGCGTGCATCGCCATCACATCGGTATAGCCTTCAACAACCACGGCTTGGTGTCCCTGGGCAATATGTTTTTTTGCCATATCCAACCCAAACAGCACGTTGGATTTCTTATACAACAGTGAATCCGGGGTGTTCATATATTTACCCATCGGATCATCGTCATAAAGCTTGCGGGCGCCAAAGCCAATGACATCCCCAGCTAAGTTCCGAATCGGCCAGAGCAGCCGGCGCCGGAAGCGATCAATCGGGCCGCGGCGCCCCATCGAGCTAACACCCGCCGCCACTAATTCCTTGGCACTATAGCCCTTACGCAGCAGCAGCTTGGTCAGCGCATCCCAGCCTTCTGGGGCATAACCGCAACCAAATTGGTGAGCGTGCTCCACGGTAAAACCGCGTTCCAAAAGGAAATTCCGGGCCTTGCTGGGTCCATCTCCTGGTTGCTCTAGTTGCTCTACATAAAACTCGTGCGCTGCTTTATTAATCGCCACCATGCGCTGGCGGGTACCGGGTTCCTCGCGGCGCCCTGGCCCACCACCTTGGTAATTAATGTGATACCCGATTTTTTCGGCACATAATTCCACGGCCTCGGGGAAAGTCAGGTGCTCCATTTCCATGAGGAAGCTAAAAACATCGCCACCCTGGTCGGTGGAAAAGCAGTGGTAATAACCACGGTTTGGGCGCACATGGAAACTTGGGGTGCGTTCTTCTTTAAAGGGACTCAAGCCCTTGAGTGAGTCCGCTCCTGCCGGTTTGAGCTGCACATATTCCCCAACGATCTCCTCGATGGGGGTGCGCTCGCGGATCGCGGCAATATCGCTTTCCGGAATCCTTCCCTTAGCCATGCTAGCCACGATACCGCTTCAAACTAGGACCCCGTGATTAGACTTTCACCCCAAGCGTGGGAGGATAGCGCCATGGCAAAATCATCAGGTTCGGATGAGAACAACTCAACCGAAGCCTCAGAAGGCACCAAAGGTGCCGGTGGACCCTGGGGTTTCCTCGGGATTCTCTTCATCATCGGCATGGCCTGGTTTGGCGATAGCGTCTTCGGATTCTTCGGTGGCGATAGCGAAGAATCCACCACCGCAACCAGCACCACGACGGTTAGCTCCGCGCCCACAGCCACCACTGCCATGCAGAGCGAAAAATCAACGCAGGCACATAAACCCAAAGCCCATGACAACCACCGGGATTCGGGGGTCACTACCTGCCCCGTGGCTACCTTGCCTCCGGAGACCCTGACGACCATCAACCTGATTAAAGATGGTGGGCCTTTCCCCTACCCCAATAATGATGGCGTCCACTTCGGCAACTATCAATCTCACCTGCCGAAGGAAAAGAAGTCTTATTATCGCGAGTACACCGTGGAAACTCCGGGCGTTCATCACCGAGGCGAACGCCGTATTGTGACCGGCGGCGACCCGGCACAGAACCCACAGCACTGGTATTACACCGGTGACCACTACGAGTCCTTCTGTGAGATCCCCGATGCTTCTTAATACCGAGAACCCCATCCTCATCACCACCCCGATTACTTCCCGCCAGGACCTCTACACCGCCCTGGCGCATGCTGCACATCCTTGCTGCCACACCGGGGAAACCCAGAATTTTGTCATCCCCCGCAATCTTGATGGCATGGCAGATCTGCTTCGCGAGTTTTGCATCAAGTCCATTGTCTGCTCAGATTGGCGACTCGATGAGGCCGACACCAAAGCCATCCAAGAGGTCCTACAAGACGTCAAGGTGCGCCTGCAGCGCTAGGACACAACCCACAAGCACCAGGCGCTTCCTTAGCTTAAGAATCCTGAGATATCTGCCGCCAAGCGCGCCGTATATTCCAGCCTTGATTCCGTCATCGAGGCCATCTGATCAATAATCACGCGCTGGCGAGCAGCATCGCTTTCTGCTTCCCGCCACCACTGCGCAAACACCGGATCCAACGCTTCCGGAGCCATCACGTTGAGGTACTCATACACCGTGTACATGCGCTCGCGTTGGCGATCCTGTCGAGCCAAATGCCCGGGATCTTCCATCACATAAAGCACAGCAATGGTTTTTAAGAGCGTGACTTCCGCCAGTGCCTCGGGCGGAATAATCAGCTCGCCATGTTCCCGGCCAAGAGGACCATCTTGAGCCTGCCTTGTTGCCGCAATAGTGGCCCCCACATAGCGGCCCACGAGCTCCGAGGTCATCGCCTTCATGGCCACCAAGGAGCTTAAGGATCCATCGAAGGCGGCCGCAGCTCCCACCACATCTAATTGGCGTAGGAAACCAGCTGCCTCAATGAGTTGGTTCGCATCACCGCCATAAGCTTGAACCCCCTTTTCCGCCAGTGCAGCTAACTCGACCAAATCCCAGAGCACATTGAGGTTCACGCGGCCAGATACGATCGCGTCTTCCACATCGTGCACGGAATAGGCAATATCATCTGCCCAGTCCATGGCCTGTGCTTCCATACTTGCTCGCTGATCGCCTGGCTGCCTCCCGGCGCGCACCCAAGCAAGAATTTCCGCATCTTCGGCATAAGCACCATATTTCTTGGCACTTCCCGCAACGCGCGGGTATTTACAGGCCGCATCCAAAGCAGCGCGCGTTAAATTCAATCCAAAAGACTGGCCATGTTCATCTACGATCTTCGGTTCTAGCCGGGTGAGGATCCGAAGCGTTTGGGCATTGCCTTCAAAACCACCGCATTCGCTGGCTAATTCATTCAACGCTCTTTCCCCATTGTGCCCATAGGGCGGGTGCCCAATATCGTGCGTTAATCCAGCAAGCTCGCTGAGATCAGGGTCCAAACCCAACCCCTCCCCAATACCACGAGAGATCTGTGCGACCTCCAGGGAGTGCGTCAAGCGCGTGCGTGGGGTATCACCATCCCGTGGCCCCACCACTTGGGTTTTATCCGCTAGGCGTCGCAAAGCCGCAGAGTGCAGTACTCGGGCTCGGTCTCGGGAGAATTCTCCGCGATGATCCACATCCCCCTTGGTCATCCTCGAGCCTTTGGGCGCTTCGGTTGTCCGCCGCTGCGCATCAGCTTCCGAATAGGAATACATTATTTTTCACGCTCTTCCTTTTCTTGATGCAGCTGATCAAACCGAGCTTTGCGGGAGGGCTTTAACCATACCGCTACTTGGCGCAGCGCATCTTCAAACTGCGAGGCCACATTGCGCCCAAAGATTCCGGAAATATCAACCACAATCAGTCCCCCGATTTCATGCAATAAGGTCCACGGATGTTGTACCGGAAGATACGGCGTCCCCTCGGCTTCCACATTCCGAAAACCCACGCGTTCAGCCAAGATCGTACAGCGCAACAGGTGGCGTGGATCAGTGACCACCAACATGCGCATATCTGCGCCCTTGGGTCCCAGCTGCTCCAATAGCTTTCTTAAAGATTCGCGAGTGTCATGCCCATGGGTAATCGGCAGCAGGTTTGCTCGCGGAATATCGCGGTGTGACAGCCAATTAACTCCTGCCTCCCCCTCGGTGAAGCGATCGCCAGGTAGCTTCCCACCTAGCACGCAGATGGTGCTTTCGGAAGAGTTTTCTTGCTCCTGCCAGATTTCTGCGGCGCGACGTAGGCGTGCTTCAAAGGTTCGGCATGGTCGACCATCATATTGAGCGGCGCCGGGTACCACGATCAGGTCATAGTCCCCATGGGCTTTGGAGCGTTGTGCAAAGCGAATAATCCGTCCGGCGTAGATGCTGGGCAATCCCACCCCTATCCAGGTTGTCAGTACTATCCCAACAGCAGAGCGCGCGAGCAGAAAATTTTTGAGTCGTTGCAGAATTGGCTTCACAGCTCCCCAGTCTGCCAGGTGTGCGGGGTATCCTGGTCGCATGACATCGCCGAGGAAATATAAAACACAATTGATTCATCTCATGGGCATCGCCGCCGGCGCCGGCGTGCTCTTAGGCGCAACCCCAGCCTGGGCAGCGCCGATTACTACACCCGCGGTATCCTCTGGCGCACTCGTGCTTGCTGAAGCCCCGGCCTTCTACAAGCAAAATGTCGTCGATGAAGCCGGCGTGTTAAGCCCCCAACAAAAAGAACAGCTCGAAGAAAAGCTGCACTCTTATAAGTTGGAGCACCACCGTTCCATCTTCGTGGTCTTCGTCAATGACTTCGATGGACAGTCCGCAGAGGCCTGGACCAAGGAAGCGAACCGTCTTAATGGCGGCACTAACGTAGCTGTCTTCGCGGTATCGCCAGACCGTCGCGAGGCTGGTCTTTTTGCCGGTGAAAGCTGGTCGAATGCAGAGCGCGACCGCATGTGGGATGCCTCTTATGAATACCTCGTCAATAGTGATTGGGCTGGCGCCGCTAATGCGTTGGTCGATGAAACCTCCACCGCTGGGGAAATGTCGCCAGAATCCAAGGGTTGGTTAGCTGCCGGCGGTGGCGCGATTGCTGTCACCGGTGCTGGCGCCTGGGCATTATCGAAGCGTCGCCGTAAGCGCCTGGATCAACAATCGCTGGAGCAGTCGCGTGCGATTGATCCTGGTGATTCGGATTCCCTGCTTCGCCTGCCCATTAGCACTCTCGATAAGCGTGCCTCTGAGGAGCTTGTCTCCACAGATGAGTCGATTCGCCGCGGCCGCGAGGAACTTGATCTGGCGGTCAGCGAGTTCGGCCCGGAGCGTACCCGTAGCTTCACCAAGGCGATGAACCACTCCACCACTACCCTGCAGCGTGCCTTCGAGCTTCGCCGTCGCTATGACGATGGCCCGGAGCTCCCCGAGGCACAACAGCGCGAACTTCTGGTGGATATTGTCTCCAGTTGTGGCATGGCGGATGCTGCCTTGGATGCGGAGGCTGAAAACTTCGCCAACTTGCGCAACTTGTTGGTAAACGCCCCGGATCGTTTAGCTCAGATGACCCAGCAGGTCGTTGATCTACGTACCCGCCTACCCAAAGCAAAGCAGCGTCTCGAGGAATTGCACCAGCAGTACTCTGCTTCGATGCTTGGCAGCATTGCCCATAATGAAGTGCTTGCTGCGGGCGCTATCGATGAAGCTGATTCCGCGCTATCGGAAGGCCATCGTTTAGAGAAGCTACCTGCGGGTGAACAAGGTGCTCTGGTAGATGCGATCCGTGCTGGTGAGCATGCCATCAACACCGCCGATAAGCTGCTTGCCGCTATCGAGCACGCTGATGAAAATATCCGTGTTGCTGAAGACAACGTCAAGGACCTCATCACCGAAGTCAATGATGAGATCCGCGAACTCAAGCAGCTCATTGAGCGCGGCCGTGCACAGGGCTTGCGTGAAGACTGGGCGAAGCTGCAAGAAAAGACCCAAAGCTACCAGGATCAGGCAAAGGCTGCGGCTGAGAATGCGCAGGCCGATCCCCTTGGTTCTTATGCCGAGCTGACCGATCTGGATGCTGATCTTGATGCCACCTTGGATAAGCTGCGTGAAGCTAATACCACCAAGGAACGTCTACTCAAGCTCTTCGATCAGCAGATGCGCGCTGCCAATGCCAAGGTTGAAGCTGCCGAGGATCTGATCTCTAGCCGCGGCCAGATTGTGCGCGGCCAGGCCCGCACCAAACTCGCCGAAGCCCAGCGTGCCTTGGCAGAGGCATTGCAATTGCGTCTCAGCGATACTCGTCAGGGTATTGATCATGCCCGTCGTGCCGCCCGCGCCGCTGAGCAGGCCCGTAAGCTCGCTGAGCACGATATTGATGAGTACACCCGTCGGATGCAATCTCAACAAGGCGGCAATGGTTCCGGCGGTTTGCTCACCGGCCTAGTCCTCGGTGAGATTCTTTCCTCCGGTGGCCGTAGCGGCGGCTTCGGTGGAGGTTTCGGAGGCGGAAGCTTCGGCGGAGGCGGCTTCGGTGGAGGCTTCAGCGGAGGCGGCGGATTTAGTGGTGGCGGTGGAGGCTTCAGCGGAGGCCGCTTCTAACCCCGGGGAATCCCCCAACCAGAGGCCTCTCCCCGGAGGCCTCTAACCCCGCATCTCTAACCAGGTCATATCCACCTGGGCAGATACCCAGCAGAGAACCGCGATCTCGTGCGCAGCGAGCTCGCGAGCTGCTGGGATTTTTAATGAGCCAGCATCTTTCCCGGGCAATTCCTCCCGGATAGGCTCCGCCCCGCTTTGGTTGGCCCTCACAAAGGGGCGACCCCCGCGCACTCCCGGGCGCCGAGCGCTAGAGCGCCGAGCACCAGAGCGCCCCGCGCCGAAACTACCCGCACCACAGCCTCGCTCACTGGCACCCCGCGCCTTCGAACCGCGCATCCCCAAGCCCTGCGGTCCAGGTAAATTCTCCATCCCCTGCAGTCGCGGGCGAAGAATCTCAATCAGCATTAAGGCATGGTTCCCAGTTTCCATATCCACAATGTGGCGGGCCTGGTTCACCACCCCGCAGCGCTGCATTAAAAAACTGCGCTCGCCAATCTCCACAATGATCTCTCGGACACTGCGGCGCTTAAATTCAGCGCGGATAGCCACCTGCTGCTCATTGGGGCCAAATAGTTGCCCCTCCACCAGGAAGGTACTGCGCCTTAAACTCGGGCGATCCCGTCGGCTTAAGGTCCCGCTCCAGGTATCCTCGCTATGGGCACTTTCGCCGCCCACATATAAGCTCACATCGCACTCAGCGCCCCCACCACGCTTCTTCTCAACCCGGGTGAAAGCCAAGCTACGGCCCTGCCCATCAAGAAGGTGCTCTTCCCCCACTCCACGGCCACGTCCCCGCGTGGGTGAAGCACTCACCCACTGCAGGGGATATACCAGCGTCGTTTCAGTCATTGGCGCTCATCAAGTGTCGCTCATCGGAGGCATGAAGGCTCGGAGGTCCAGAGGTGCGGAGCCGCAGCGCCCCAACGCCCAACCGCCCCGCACACCTCCAATAACCACCGCGACACACCCCTCCGCCGTTTAGAGGAACACCAAGATCGCAACGAAGGTCAAAAACGCCAGCGTGGCGATCGTTGCTACGGTTACGGTGTTCAGGCCACTTAAGAGCACCCGGCGGACAAACCAGCTCAGCCCAATCACCTCATTGGTGCTCAAGGTTTTCGCATCCGCGAGCTCCGAGGTCTCCCCATCAAACTCGGTGATGGCCTTGCGCACACCATTATTGGCACCAGAAAATTGCGCGATCTTCTGGCCGAGGGAATCCTCAATAATCCAATCGCTGCGCTTTTCCTTGGTGAAGGTGAATTGGCGTCCAGCTAAGTCCACCGACACAGTCCCACCACGGCGCAAACCACTGGCGGTATACCGACTGCCATCCGGCAAGGTAGCGGTGGCGGTGTCCTTATCTACCGCCAGCGCCCACTCTTCCCCCTTCACCTTCGCTTCAGTGTCGGTGAAGGTCGCCAAGACCTCCGGCCCTTCTTCAATAAAGAGCTCGGTGGTATCAGACTTGGTCGGTCCCCAAGAGGTGTAGTGCATAGTTAGCAACCTACCAGGCGAGCCGCCAAATAACCCTTGAGTTCGCTGATCTTCACACGTTCCTGTTCCATGCTGTCGCGCTCACGCACGGTCACCGCATCATCTTCGAGGGTGTCAAAGTCCACAGTCACACAGAAAGGCGTTCCGATCTCATCCTGGCGGCGGTAGCGGCGTCCAATCGCACCAGAGGCGTCGAACTCCACATTCCAATAAGCACGCAGCTCATCAGCCAGCTGGCGGGCCTTATCGCCCAGCGGCTCCTTCTTGCTCAGCGGCAGCACCGCCACCTTCACCGGGGAAAGGCGATAGTCCAGCTTCAGCACCACGCGCTTATCCACCCCACCCTTAGCGTTCGGGGCTTCATCTTCGGTATAGGCATCCACCAAGAAGGCCATCATGGCGCGACCCAGACCAGCGGCCGGCTCAATCACATAGGGGATCCAGCGTTCGCCGCTTTCCTGATCAAAGTAGGAAAGATCCTCACCAGAGCCCTCCGAGTGCACCTTCAGGTCATAGTCGGTGCGGTTGGCCACACCTTCGAGCTCGCCCCACTTCGAGCCAGCGAAACCGAAGGCGTATTCCACGTCCACGGTGCGCTTGGAGTAGTGCGAAAGCTTTTCCTTGGGGTGTTCATAAAGGCGCAGGTTCTCTGGCTTAATACCCAGGTCGATGTACCACTGGTGGCGATCATCAATCCACTTCTGGTGCCATTCCTCATCCTCACCGGGCTTGACGAAGAATTCCATTTCCATCTGCTCGAATTCACGAGTACGGAAGATGAAGTTGCCAGGCGTGATCTCATTGCGGAAGGACTTACCAATATTGGCGATGCCAAACGGCGGCTTCATACGCGCGGAGTTCATCACATTCTTGAAGTTCACAAAAATGCCCTGCGCGGTCTCCGGGCGCAGATAGTGCAGGCCTTCTTCATCATCCACCGGCCCCAGGAAGGTCTTCAACAGCCCCGAGAATGCCTTCGGTTCGGTCCACTTGCCGGGCTGACCGGTCTCCGGATCCGGAATATCGGCCAGGCCATTTGCCGGCGGGTGCCCATGCTCTTCTTCATAGGCTTCAATCAGATGGTCAGCACGATAGCGCTTATGCGTGTGCAGGGATTCTACGAGCGGATCGGTGAACACTTCCACGTGTCCGGAGGACACCCACACCTGCCGCGGCAGGATTACGGAGGTATCCACGCCCACCACATCAGCGCGCGAGGTCACCATATGGCGCCACCATTGGCGCTTAATGTTCTCCTTCAGTTCCACACCTAAGGGGCCGTAGTCCCAGGCGGAGCGGGTTCCTCCGTAGATCTCACCGCAAGGGTAGACCAAGCCGCGTCGTTTACAGAGATTAACGACGGTGTCGATGACAGATGTCTGGGCCATGCGAGTTGTGACTCCTCAGTGACGTGAAAAACCAGGGCTCGGCGCAGGTTCAGCGTGCGTCCGAGATTTTCGTCCCCACAGTCTAGCTTGCTTCCCGAGATCGGCGGGCTTAGGTCTCCTGCTTAGCCCAGTTGGGCGCTGATTCAGCTTTGCCTCACCTGGGTTGTCCTCCCCCGCGAGTTGCCCCCAAAGGGTGTACCTGCCCGTGATTTAGGCTCACCCGCCAATGCTGAAATCTTGCAACCTTAAGTAGTCCTAAGTGGGGGTGTACACATCATTGGTTGATTAGCTATCCGGAATGCCCTCAAAAGTGCAAATAGCACAGTTAGCTCGATTAAGTTGAGAATCTCATAACTGGGTCTGTGGGACTATTTCCCCATATATATTTTCGCTATCCAAGCAAAGGGCTCCACCCCTGCACTCATCCCCCAGCACATTCACATAATGCTAAAAAAGTATCGAGCTGCGCTAAAGTAGGGTCAACCTCAAAACCCACCTCCCAGCTCACAAACTGGACACCCCAAGCCAACCTGGTTAGGACGCCCGGCGAGCATATCGGGGCCTGGATGTAGGTACACTTACCTCCTACAACGACGTACTATCTAAAGTAGCTGGTCATTAGGCCCCCAATGTGTGAAGAAAGGCGTGCTGCCACGACCACAATGGATATTAATAAAGAAACTTTTATCTCCATGGACCAGGCTGCTGCCGCGAAGATTATCAGCGCCCTGGATTCCCGGCTGCGCATTCAGATCGTTTTATTATTGGCCGAACATGAACGTTATGTTCATGAGATTGTAAAAGTCACACGAAAAAGCCAGCCACTGATTAGCCAACATCTTCGCGTTCTCAAGACTGCTGAATTGGTGGATTCCGAACGCCGCGGCCGCGAAGTTGTTTATCGATTAATTGAACCAAAGGCTTTGGAAATTCTTCTTATTGCTGCATCCGCCGGGAAATCCACCGCAACCGGCTTCCCCGCAACAAGCTCCCCCGAATCCGCCTGGGCCACCGTCACCTCCATCGACTCTCACCAGTCCCTGCACTCTCTCGATGACGGCGCCTCCAGCGACAAGGGCCGCAGCTCCGCCGCCTCGGGCCCGGCCTACGCCCCGGCTGCCGCGGTACCCCCATCAGCGGTTCCCCCAACCATTCCGGCACCCATCCGCACAATGAGTGACCAAACCTCACCGGTTTGCCCGGAATAGTACCCCCGCTCGCTACCCGCACACTCCACCTATAACCGCACCACAGCACACGCTTTTTCGGAAACAATCAAGTGAGGTAAGGATTACCCCTGCCCATGGACTCCCACTCCACTGTGATTATCATTGTGAGGAAAAGTGTCAGAGAGGAGAGAACCCGTGACGCGTGACCCCAAAGCTCCTGAAGATGTGCCCAAGTTAGGACCTCGTAATACCAGGCAGCGCACCGCAGTTATCAATGCCCTGTGGTCAATTCCCAATTTCGCTTCGGCGAAGGAAATCCACCAGGCCTTAGAAGAAGACGATGCCAAGGTTGGTTTAACAACCGTTTATCGCACTTTGCAGACCCTTTCGGATATGGATGCCGTTGATGTGCTGCATATGCCAAATGGCGAAACCCTTTATCGCTATTGTCATAGCGATGAACACCACCACCACTTAGTCTGCACCGTCTGCGGTCGCACCGAAGAAATCGATGGTGGTCCCGTCGAAGATTGGGCCAAGCGCATTGCTTCCCAATATGGCTACACCATTACCGGCCATGACGCAGAGATCTTCGGAACCTGTTCCGACTGCAATGATCCCAAAAAAGAGTCTGCTTCCCATTAGATCCAGCTCTGCATGAAACTCCCCCAAAGAAAACACAGCCAGACCCCACCCACTAAGCCCAAGCCCACCTGTGCGAGAACCCCGCCAGGTGGGCTTTAAGCTTATCTACCCAATCGTTACTCGATCGCTACCCCAAAAGCCATGCCCAATACATAAGTCACGGAAGCAGCGCCCAAGCCGATCGCCAATTGCCGCAGCGCTCTCGTCCACGGGGAACGTCCCGAGAGCACACCGGTAATCCCACCGGTAATCATCAACGCCAAGGACACCAACACCACCGACACAATCCCAGCCGTCAAAGAAGAAATCGGCAGCAAGAAGGGCAACACCGGAATCAAGGCACCAGAACCAAAGCACAAGAAGCTCGACAAGGCCGCCTTCCACGCTTCCCCACCATCAACCGGGGCTTCCGCAACTACCTCTTCGACTTCCAGGGGCCAAACTACCGCATCCTCATCTTCTGCAATGGGTGCTTCCAGCACCATCGGATGAGCCTCAGCCTGCAGGGCAGCTAAGACGCTTCGGGCTTTCCTTTCTGCAACTTCCTCACTCATCCCGCGAGCGCGATACACCAAGGCCAACTCATTGGCATTGACATCTAATTGCGGTAACGCCTGCCGTGCCCCAGGGTTCGGGGTGGAGGCCTCTAAGAGTTCGCTTTGGGATTTCACCGAGATATATTCACCGGCCGCCATAGACAAGGCCCCGGAGAGCAAACCAGAAATGCCGGTCAGCAGAATAATATTTCCACTCACCCCACTGCCCATGATGCCCACCACCAGGGCCAGGTTGCTCACCAACCCATCATTGGCCCCAAAAATAGCGGCACGGAAACTCCCCGACATGGATTCCCGCCCGCGGGCAGCTAACCCACGAATAATTTCCGCGTGGATGCGTTCATCCGCGGCAATCTGCTCGCTGGCATCCTCATCATCAAGGTAGGGGCTGCGCTGTTCAGCGTTTTGCATCAACGCCAACACAAACACCGTGCCGAAGCGGCGTGCTAAGAACCCATTGATCCGGGTGGACCAATCAGGTTGCTTCGGCATACCCACATGCTCGCCCAGCTTCTTACGCCAATAGGTCTCATGGCGTGATTCCGCTTCCGCCAAAGTCATTAAAATAGCGCGTTCTTCGCCGGTGGCGCGGCGGGCAAGTTCCCAATAAACGGCTGCTTCTGCCCGCTCGTTGGCAAGGTATTGCCGCCAGCGGTTGATCTGACTTCGAGTGGGCTCTGAGCTGGGATTCACCTTCATAAAACTCCTCTGTTGATAGTGCTAATGCCAGCTCACTGTAGTGCGAATTTTTGTGAAGCGATAGCCCCAATCCGCGATCTTATTTCTTCGTCCCGCCGAACCTCCGATCACGTTGCGCATATTCCTCAACTGCGGCGAAAAGATCCTCAGCGGTGAAGTCCGGGAAGAGCTTCTTTTGGTACACCATCTCCGCATAAGCCGATTGCCACAACAAGAAATTCGACACCCGTTTCTCACCGGAAGGACGCAAGAATAGGTCCACATCCGGCATATCCGGCTCATCTAAAAAGGCGCCGAAGGTTTTCTCATTAATCTCACCCGGACTCAGCTCACCGGCAGCGGCCCGGCGCGCAATCTCTCGTGCCGCATCCACGATCTCTGCGCGTCCGCCGTAGTTCACGCACATGGCCAGGGTCATGCGGGTATTGGATTCGGTGAGTTTCTCGGCGGCTTCTAATTCTCTAATGACCGAGCGCCATAGTCGTGGACGTCGCCCCACCCAGCGGATGCGCACACCTTTGGCATTGAGCTGGTCGCGTTCATTCCGCAAGACTTCGCGAGAGTACCCCATCAGGAAGCGCACTTCTTCTGGGGTGCGTCGCCAATTCTCGGTACTAAAGGCATAGGCGGAGAGGTACTCCACGCCCATCGATAGGCATGCATCCACCGCCGTCATCAATACTTTTTGGCCGCGACGGTGGCCTTCGGTTCTTTTTAAGCCACGTTCTTGTGCCCAGCGGCCATTACCATCCATCACCAATGCAATATGGCGTGGGATTCTTTCAGCAGGGATATTCGGCGGATTTAGTCCCAGATCGGGCCATGGCTTCGAGTTCACATTCCTTATCGTGCCACAATCACGCTGACTACTGATCCATTACCTTCAGTGAAGCGATGCTTCTTTCTAAGTGCCATTGCAAATAACTGCGGGTCAGCTGGTGTGCTTCCGCGACAAGGGTGGGAAAGTTTTCTGGCACGGTGTCAAGCTCCGAGTCATGCAGTAATAGCCACATGAGGTGCAGGGTTTCTGGATGTACCCGCGGGCTTCCCGGAGGTCGACAGGTTCCACATACGGCACCACCGTGGCCGGGGTGGAAGCTTCGGTGCGGGCCGGGGTTATTACAGGCCGCGCAGTTAAACAGACTCGGTGACCAGCCTTCGTGCGCCATCGCTTGCAAGAGGAAGCGATCCACAATCAGCGTGGGATACTGCTCCCCTTCGCTATCTTTAAGCTCTTGCAGTTCCCTGAGTGCTTGCACGACTGCATCAAAAAGGGTGGGGTCTTCCCCGTAGTGAGCAACCGCGAGTTTTTCAGCGGACTCCAGTACCGCGCAGGCAGAGGTGTAGTTCTCCCATACTTCGATAATCCCGGCGCCAAAGAACTCCAGGGTGTCCGCGGCAGTAATGGTGTCCAGGTTCCGCCCGGAATATAGCTGCACATCTAGAAGCACGAAGGGTTGCAGGCGTGATCCGAAGCGAGATTTGGCGCGGCGAACTCCTTTGGCGACCCCGCGCACTAGCCCGTGTGCGCGGGTAAGCAGCACGATAATGCGGTCGGCTTCACCAAAGTCATAGGTGCGCACCACAACCGCATGATCACGATAGCTAGGTCGCCGGGCCATGAATGTTCAGCAGCTTAGAAGCCGAGGCGTCCTAGCGATTTCGGATCCGACTGCCAGTTTTTGAGCACCTTGATCCGCAGATCCAAATACACATTGCGTCCGAGCATATTGATGATGTCCCGGCGCGCATCATGGGTGATGCGGCGTAGGCGTTGGCTGTCCCGCCCGGTGAGGATGATGCGTTGGCCTGGGCGTTCCACATAGATCACCGCGTGAATATTGGTGCGGTCTTTCTCGGGGTCCTCAATCATCTCGTCGATCTCCACAGCAACAGAGTGCGGGAGTTCATCGCGTAGGCCCTTCAGTGCGGCTTCGCGAATGAATTCCGACATCCGTTTTTCATCGGAGTCATCGGTGAGGTGATCATCCGGATAGAACTTCGGACCTTCCGGCAGCGCCTCGGTAATAACATCGAGCAGCACCGACGTTTGGATATCTTCGGTGGCACTCACGGGCACTACTTCGCTTTCGCGGCCGAGGAGTTCATGCAGGGCGATGAGTTGTTCGCCGACTTGGTCGCGAGAAACCTTGTCGATTTTGGTGACGATGCCAATGATCGGCGTTTTTGGCGCCACGGTGCGCACCGCATTGAGGATCCATTTATCGCCGGGCCCGATCTTTTCATCGGCGGGGATGGTAAAGCCGATGACATCCACATCGGAGTAGGTGTCCTTGACGATCTCATTGAGTCGTTCACCCAACAGGGTGCGTGGGCGGTGCAGGCCTGGGGTGTCCACCACAACGATTTGGGCGTTATCGCGGTGCACGATGCCGCGGATGGGGTGTCGGGTGGTTTCTGGTTGGTCCGCGGTGATGGCGATTTTTTCGCCCACCAGGGCGTTCGTCAGGGTGGATTTCCCGGTGTTGGGTCGGCCAACGAAGCTTAAGAAACCGGAGCGAAAGCCCTCCGGGGTGTCTGTGAACTGTGTGCTCACCAAGGTCCTTCCAGATAGTGATGCTGCCCCAAAGGTGGTGCCTAAAAGCGCTGCATAAATAGTTAATTTCTCATCTTACCTTGGCAGCGAAAAGCCCCAGGGACAAAACACCCTGGGGCTAAGGCTTGGAGATTGCTAGATCTTTTCCACCTGGAATTGCATCTTCGGGTTCGCGAAGCAGTCTTGTGCATCGATGAGTAGCAGCTCGCGGGAGTCCGCCTTGAAGGTCATTTCGATCAGGTCGAAGACGGAGGAGGCAGTCCGTGCCAGGGATTCGCCCAGATCACCGGTGTTCAAGAGGTGGCCGGTGAAAAGTGCGGCGGTGACATCCCCGGAACCATTGCGCTTAAAGGGCAGGTATGGGGTGCGCACTAGGTAGGCTTCATCGCGGTCTGCGGCGATCATTTCAATCTGGTCGTCTGGGCATTCCGGGCGTTGCACAGAGGTGACCAGCACAATCTTCGGTCCCATGTCCTGGGCGGCACGGATGGCATCCAGGGTGGATTGCAGGTCGCTAGGTTCGGTGCCGGTGAGGTAGCCGAGCTCAAATTGGTTCGGGGTGATCACGTCAGCTACCGGCACAACCTTGTCGCGAAGTAGCGGTGGGATGAGGTCGGAGACGTGGCAGCCGGACTTGGCGTTGCCCATCACCGGGTCGCAGGCGTAGATGGCGTTGGGGTTTTGGGCTTTGACTTTGGCGACGGTGTCGATGATGACATCGGCGATATCGGCGCCGCCTTGGTAGCCGGAAAGCACTGCGGAAACGTGAGCAAGCTCTCCGCGCTCATCGACGCCGCGAATCACATCGGCAACATCAGCGGCGGGAATGAGCGGGCCGCCCCAAGCGCCATAGCCGGTGTGGTTAGAAAAGCAGACGGTGTGCACGGGCCAGACTTCATGCCCGATGCGTTGGAGGGGGAACACTGCGGCGGAGTTCCCCACATGTCCATAGGCCACATGAGATTGGATGGAGAGAATGTTCACCTGTTCTATACAACACGATGAACACCGTTTAACCCAAGTTTTAGCTACTCGTCTTCTTCGGAGGTTTCTTCATCCTCGCTTGCTTCGGCGACCTCGACTAATACCGAACGAACCCTCAGTCGGCCGCGGCGATCTTTCGCCCCTTCAGCAGTCAGCATGAGGTTTTTATGCGCAACTTTGCTCCCCGGAAGCGGTACGCGGCCGATCTCATAGGCGATCAAACCGGCGACGGTTTCAATCTGATCATCGATTTCTTCATCGAATTCGATATCTGTGTCGAGCGCCTCGTTGAGGTTTTCGGCCAGATCATCGAGATTCAACCAACTCACGGTACGGAAGCTGCGCTCCCCGACTTGTTCGAAGTCCGCGATTTCGAAGTCGTCATATTCGTCGGCGATCTCGCCGACGATTTCTTCCAAAATATCTTCCATGGAGATCAACCCGGCGACACCACCGAACTCGTCAATCAAGATGGCGAGCTGGGTGTGGTCGGTTTGCATCTCATGTAGGAGCGCATCCAGTGGTTTGGAGTCCGGCACGAACACCGGTGGGCGCATCACTTCTGAGACTTTCACCGAGGAGCCACCGTCGATGGCGTGGTAGGTGGATTTCACCAGATCTTTCAAGTAGACGATGCCGACGATGTCGTCGAGGTTCTCACCGGTTACCGGTAGGCGTGAGTGCCCGGAGCGCACGCATAGACTGGTGGCTTGGCCGGCGGTTTTTTCCTCTTCAATCCAAATCATTTCTGGGCGGGGCACCATGACTTGGCGGGCGGTTGTGGAAGCCAGGTCGAAGACGGATTGGATCATCCGGCGTTCTTCTACTTCCACAACACCGTGTTCCTGGGCGATATCGACCATTTCGCGCAGTTCCACTTCGGTCGCGTAGGGGCCATCGCGGAAACCAGAGCCTGGGGCAAGGAGGTTACCGGCCCAAATGAGCATCCTGGGGATGGGCCCTAGGATGCGGGCTACGCCGCTCAGCAGGAGTGCGGACCGCAGCGAAATCGTATAGGGGTTTTTGCGCCCCATGGTGCGGGAGAAAACACCCACCACGGTGAAGCTAATCAGGGTCATGCCGACGATGGCCACGCTAATGGCCATGACGGTGGATTCCAGTGCGCTTAGTGCCAGGCAGGCTGCGGATACTGCTGCGGTGACATCCAGGAGCATGCGCAGCAACACCAGTAGGTTGATGTGTTCCGGTCGGCGGTCTAGGACTTTGAGCAGGCTTATCGAGCCCGGGACTTCATCTTTGTGGAGTTGTTCAACGCGGGCACGGGAAATGGTGCTCACGGCTGCTTCGACGGTGCCGAGAAGACCAGAGGCTAGAAGCGCACAGATCGTAACCAGTGCGTAGATTAATTCGCCCACCTTTAGCCGTTACTCCTGCTCTAGTTCGTGGTCTAGGGCTTCACGATCAGCTGCACTGGGGAAAGCCCCCTTACCGGTAGGTTTTTCTTGGTACTCCACGCCGCGGCGTGTCACATCCTCGTACCAATCCGCCAGCAGTTCATTTTGCAGTGCGAACATTTCGCGTTCCTCATCAGCGGTGGCGTGGTCATAGCCCAGTAGGTGAAGGCAACCATGCACGCTCAGCAGCGCGAGCTCATGATCGAGGCCATGGCCGGCGGCTTTGGCTTGTTTGAGGGCGAATTCTGGGCAGAGCACAATATCGCCGAGCATTGCCGGGCCGGGTTCTGGTGCGTCCGGGCGGCCACCGGGGGTCAGCTCATCGATGGGGAAGCTCATGACATCGGTGGGGCCAGGTAGGTCCAGCCAGCGCAGGTGTAAATCGGCAATGGTGTTGAGGTCCACGATGTAGAGGCTGAGCTCTGCGTCGCGGTGGACATCCATTTCCCCTAGGACGAAGGAGCAGACATCAATGAGCATTTCTTCATTGACACCCTCATCGCCGGATTCGTTGAAGACCTCAATGCTCACTTGTGGTTCTCCTTCTCGCGGTGTGTGCCGCGGCGGGCTTCTTCTTTCATGTCATAGGCCGCGTAGGCATCAACAATGCGGCTGACCAGTTGGTGGCGCACCACGTCCTCGCTGCCGAGCTCCTCAAAGTGCACATCGGGAACTCCGCGCAAAATATTGCGTACTTTCTTCAGCCCAGAGTGTTGGCCACCAGGCAGGTCGACTTGGGTGATATCACCGGTGACGACGATCTTGGATCCAAAGCCAAGGCGGGTGAGGAACATTTTCATTTGTTCCGGGGTGGTGTTTTGAGCTTCATCGAGGATGACGAAGGAATCAGAAAGCGTACGACCACGCATATAGGCCAGGGGCGCTACTTCGACAACACCGGATTCCATGAGCTTCGGGATGGTATCTGGGTCCACCATTTCTCGAAGCGCATCATGTAGCGGGCGCAGGTAGGGGTCGATTTTTTCATTGAGGGTGCCCGGTAAGAAGCCGAGCTTCTCCCCTGCTTCCACGGCGGGGCGGGTCAAAATAATGCGGGAAACATTTTTTGATTGCAAGGCTTGTACTGCTTTGGCCATCGCCAAATAGGTTTTGCCGGAACCTGCTGGGCCGATCCCGAAGACGATGGTGTTTTCATCAATCGCGTCGACATAGCGTTTTTGGCCGGCGGTTTTCGGTCGAATGACTTTGCCGCGGTGCACGGTGATTTCATTGCGCAGGGATTCTTCCGCCGTTTCCGGGGTTTCTACGGCAACGAGGTTGACGATGTGGCGCACGGCGTCTGGGGTGACGGGGTGTCCGCGGCGCACCATGGATTGCATTTCCATTAGTGCTCGGTTGGCGCGCATGATCTTATGCGCTGGTCCTATCAGGCGCACGATATTGCCGCGGGCGAAGGAATCCACCCCCACTAATTCGCTGAGGGTGCGCAGGTTGCCATCATTGATGCCCAATACACCGGGGGTGTGGGTTTCTTCGAGTTCCACTGAGGTGGTGGCGACATCACTGGGGGTGTCAGTACTCACGATAGGGGTGCGGCCTGCTTTCTGTGCACGAGATATGGGATGTGGCATAAACAATAGTCAATATGGCGCTACCAGCGGGCGAGTACCCCAATGGCAGCACATGCCACCATCGCAGCACTCGCGGTGCGCAGCACCTCTGGGCCTAAGGCCACCAGCTGCGCCCCGGCGGCCTTAAGTTGGGAGCATTCGACTTCCCCGATGCCACCTTCGGGTCCAACTATGAGGATGATTTCCTGGGCATCTGAAAGCGGCATGCTGGCGATACCGGTGGTGGCGTCCTCGTGGAGGAGGAGTTTCAGCGCGCTGGACTGCTCAAGGAAGCGGCATAGGTGCGCGGTGTTGTGGGGCTCTTCGATGGTGGGGATGCGTACTCGCCGGGATTGTTTGGCGGAAGCTAGTGCGGCGTCCTCCCATTTTTTGGGGCCCTTGGTTTTTTTGGCACCTTGCCATTTAGCGATGCAGCGTTCGGCCTCCCAGGGGATAATGCGATCCGCACCGGCTTGGGTAGCAAGGTCAACGGCTAATTCCGAGCGCTCGGATTTGGGGAGTGCCTGCACCACGGTGATCTGAGGGGTGCGAACCGGGGCCTGTTGGAGATTGAGGACTTCAGCGTGGAGCTGGTCTTTGCCGGTGCAGCTAAGAACTTTAGCTTCGACAACAAGGCCCGTGCCGTCGATGAGTTGGATGCGTTCACCAGGGGTGATGCGTTTGACGGTGACGGCGTGGCGGCCTTCTGCCCCGCTGAGGGTGAGGAGTTCACCTTGTTCAGCGAGGTCCGGGAGATAAAAACTCGGAAGGCTCATTAGCGGCGGAATCGGTTGCGGATGCGGCTGAAGAGGGATTCTTCGCCATCCTCATCCGAGGAGACGCGGGCTTGGTCGCGGCGGTGTTGTCGGAGTTGTTCAAGCAATTCGCGGGAGCGATCATCCAAGGCCTTGGGGATGCTGATATCCACGTGGGCAATGAGGTCGCCGGTGCCTTGGTTGCGCAGGTGCGGCATGCCGGCACCTTCCATGCGGATGCGTTCGCCAGGCTGGATGCCGGGGGAAACCTTGATGTCGCGGGTGGTGCCATCCACACCATCCACGGGGATCTCCACACCTAAGGCAGCATCTGTCATGGGGATGTTGATGGTCATGTGGAGGTCATCGCCTTCTCGGGTGAACACCGGGTGGCGTTTGATTTTGACTTCCACATAGAGGTCACCGGCGGGACCACCACCATGGCCGACTTCGCCTTGGCCGGCCATGCGGATGCGCATGCCATCGGCGATACCGGAGGGTACCGAGACCGTAAGGTCGCGGTGTGCGCGTACGCGGCCGGCTCCGCCGCATTCCCCGCAGGGATCGGGGATGACATCGCCGAAGCCTTCACAGTTCGGGCAGGGGCGGGTGGTGAGCACATTGCCGATGAAGCCGCGTTGGACTTCTTGGACTTCGCCGGAGCCGCGGCATTGCTTACAGGTTTCCGGCTTCTTTTCGCTTTCCGAACCCGTGCCATGGCACTTCTCGCACACCACGGCGGTATCCACGGTGATGGATTTCTTGACACCCTTGAAGGCTTCTTCCAGGGTGATGGCGGTACGCAGGAGAGCATCGGAGCCGGGTTGGACGCGGGAGCGGGGCCCACGGGAGCCGCCGCCGGCACCACCGAAGAAGGCTTCGAAGATGTCGTTGAGCCCACCGGAGCCGCTGAATCCGCCGAATCCACCGCCTCCGGCGTTGGGGCCTTCCATAGGGTCGCCGCCCATATCAACGATGCGGCGTTTTTCTGGATCGGTGAGCACCTCATGGGCGACCGATACTTCGCGGAACATTTCCGCTGCTTCTTCACTGTCGTTGACGTCGGGGTGGTATTTCCGGGCTAGTTTGCGATATGCCCGCTTGATCTCCTGCTCCGTTGCGGAGCGGTCCACTCCGAGGATGCCGTAGTAATCCCGGGCCACGCTGTACCTTTACCTTCCTACAATCACTATTTCTACTTCGAAGCAGCGTACCCCGCCGAGCTGCCTTATTCTCCGGCGAGTACCTGACTCACATATCGTGCAACGGCAGAAACCTTAGAAATTGTTCCCGGATAGTCCATAAAAGTAGGGCCAACAACCCCCAGACCACCGAGCGCTGCGCCTTCTGAACCATAGGCGGTGGTCACCACCGAGGCACCATGCAGCTCCTTATTTTCATTTTCTTCACCAATAAACACATTGACATCACCCAAATCTGGCACATTGGCGAGCAGTTTGAGAACCACAACTTGTTCTTCTAAGGCTTCTAACACCATCGGCAAACTGGCGGGAAATGCCATGCGGGTGAGATTGGATGCCCCGGCCATAATAATACGGTCTGCAGGGCGATCCACGAGGGTGTCAATAAGAATGCGGGCACAACGCCGCAAGGGGGGTTTAATATCCTCCGGCACTTCCATTTGGGTTAAAGAATGCGCGGCATCGTGGAGAGTTTTACCGACTAAAGCGTGGTTAATGTGATCCCGGAGGCGGTGCACATCTTCATCGACGATGGGGTGGTCTAATTCCACATTGCGCTGATCCACCCGGCCGGTGTCAGTAATGAGAACCAGCATGAGCCGGAAAGGTGAGAGCACTACTACCTCGCAGTGTTTGACGCGGGAGACCTTTAAGGTCGGCAATTGCACAACGGCGGCTTGGTGGGTGAGCTGGGAGAGTAGCTGGGCGCTGCGGCGTAGTACATCCTCTAGGTCCACCCCGCCTTCGAGGAAGGTTTGGATGGCGCGGCGTTCGGCAGCAGATAGCGGTTTGATGTCGTGGATGGAGTCCACGAAGTAGCGGTAGCCCTTCTCGGTGGGGATACGCCCGGAGCTGGCGTGTTCCTGGGCAATCAGGCCATCTGCTTCTAAAACCGCCATGTCATTGCGGATGGTGGCGGAGGAAACATTGAGCTGGTGGCGCTCCAGGAGGGCTTTGGAGCCGACGGGTTCTTGGGAGGCAATGTAGTCGGCAACAATGGCGCGCAAGACTTGACGGCGCCGTTCTTCGGTGGAGCTACTAGCTGCCATAATTTTTCTACACCTCCCTTTAAGGAACCGAGTCTACCTCGTTACGCGGTTTCTTCCGCGAGCAAAATCGCGCTGATAATCCCATCGGCGAGTAAACGCCCAGCCTTGGTGACCCGCACGCGACCATCCTTGCGCTCCAGCCGATCTCGGGAAGCGAAATCTTCTAACACTGGGGCTGCGGCCGGTGAAATCCACTCTTCTGGGATGCCTTCTTTAAGACGCAAGCCGAGCATGAGTTTCTCCGTGTGGCGGTCGGTGGGGGTGAGGGTTTCGGAGTCTTTAATGGGCAAAGTATTTTCCGCGAGAATGCGGGAATAGGTGGCGGGATGTTTGTGATTCCAAAAGCGGGTGTCACCAATATGAGAATGTGCGCCGGGGCCGGCGCCCCACCAATCATGATCGTGCCAGTAACCGAGATTATGGAGGCATTCGCCTCCTGGGCGAGCCCAATTGCTGACCTCATACCAATCGAAACCCGCAGAAGAAAGCGCGGAGTCGATCATGGTGTAGCGGTGCGCGAGGATATCTTCATCGGGGGCGGGCAGCTCGCCGCGGCGAACCCTGCGGGCCATGGCGGTGCCATCTTCCACGATCAGGGAGTAAGCGGACACATGGTCGACGGGGGTGGAGAGCACATCCTCGAGGGTGCGGGCGAGATCCTCATCGCTTTCCCCCGGAGTGCCATAGATCATGTCGAGGTTAAGATGCTGGAAACCGGCATTTTGAGCCCAATGCGCGGCCTGCAGGGCGCGGCCAGGGGTGTGGCGGCGCTCCAGGATGCGCAGCACGTGGCTGGCGGTGGATTGCATGCCCAGGGAAATGCGGGTGTAGCCGGCGTTAAGCAGCGCCTCGAAGAACTCCGGGGAGGTGGATTCCGGGTTGGATTCGGTGGTGACCTCCGCGCCGGGGGCGATACCGATGGTGTTTTTCGCGGCGCGGAGGATGCGGCTTAGCCCATCCGCACCCAGCATGGAGGGGGTGCCGCCGCCGATGAAGACGGTGGTGGCGGGGCGAGTATCGGGGCAGGCGGCGACTAATTCGAGTTCGCGTTCCAGCGCGTCGAGGTAGCTTTCGGGGCTGGAGCTGCTTCCTAGTTCGCCTGGGGTGTAGGTGTTGAAGTCGCAGTAGCCGCAGCGAGAGGCGCAAAAAGGAACGTGAATGTAGAGCCCAAAACTCAACTTGCGGCTCCGGCGCCGGCGGCATTGCTGCGGCGGCGAGCTGCCACCTTGGCGACGATGGCGTCGATGCGGGCGCGTTCGTTGAGGAATTGCGGGGGTTTGTGGCCGCGCATGGTGCGGGCCACCCCGGGGTGCGCCTCGGTGACTGCGATGCGCCAGCCTTGGGCCGCGTAGTGTGCGATCTGCGCGGCCCGCGAGCAGGCTTGGCCGAGGTTGAGATTTTCCGGGTCATCGGCGGTGCGCTCAGCCATGTCGAGGATCCACGCCACCAGGTGCTGGAGTTGGGCGACGGTGGTGGCGGTGCGCTGGATGAGAGCTTCTTTAAGCTCCGCGACGACAACCGGGGTGCCTTCCACGGGGTGGGCTTCGAGCAATTCTTTGGCGCCGAGGAGGATGGGTTCGGCGACGTTTTCGCGATCCGAGGGGATGGTGCGTGCGCTCATCACCCCGGCGCGCAGGCCGGAGGTAAGGGCGTGGCGAAGCCCGGGCAGTTCCGCGGAGATCATGCGGGCATCATGGCGGGCGTCGGCGATGATCTCGTCGAGTTCGGCTAGGCAATCGGCGACTAATTCGGCGTCATAATCTTCGATTGCTTCCACCAGGTTCTCGATATAGGCGGCGACTTCATCGCCAATATCGAAGATCTCTTGGGTGAGCTCACGGTGGCGCAGTTCTGCGGCGAGGCGTTGCATTCCTCCGCGGCTCCCTTCTCAGGTGATTCCCAGTCTGGTGTTGACGTGACCTGACTTTATAGAATGCACCTGGAAAACTGCGGGAACTGCGCTCAAAATGCAGGTCGCCGGCGTGTCGAAAAATTAGCGGCGGTAGAGCTGCTGGATGGCGTCCCAATAGCGGCGGACCACCACGTTGCGTTTGACCTTCATGGTGGGGGTGAGCTCATCGGCTTCCTCGGTGAGGTCGCGATCCAGGATGTAGAACTTCTTGATCGCCTCGGCATGGCTGACGGTGCCATTGACCATATTGATGGCGTCTTGGATTTCCGCGCGTAAGGCTGGATCGGTGACCAGATCCTTGAGCGGCTTATTCGCCGGGATATTGCGATTGAGCTTCCAGCGCATAAGGGCATCTTCATCCAGGGAGACCAGCACGCCGATGAAGGGTTTGCCATCGCCAACCACCATGGCTTGGCTGATCATGGGGTGTGCGCGCAGAGCATCTTCCATGGGGCCAGGTGAGACATTCTTACCGCCGGCGGTGACGATGAGATCCTTCTTACGCCCGGTGATGACCAGGTGTCCGGAATCCAGGAGTTCGCCGAGGTCGCCGGTGTTGTACCAGCCTTCCTCATCGAAGGAGGAGTCGGTGGCTTCTTGGTTATTCCAATAGCCTTCGAAGACGGTGGTGCCCTTGAGCAGGATCTCGCCATCATCGTTGATGCGGACGGTCATGCCGCCAACGGGGCGACCGACGGTGCCGATTTTTTGGTTATCGAAGTCCACGCAGGCAGCAGCTGCGGTTTCAGTAAGGCCATAGCCCTCATATACCGGGACACCCAGGCCGCGGTAGAAGTGCAACAGATCCGGGCTCATAGCGGAACCGCCGGTGATGCAATAGCGCACTGCCCCACCCATGGCTTCGCGGATTTTGGCGTACACCACTTTGTCGTACATGGCGTGCTTGAGTTTGAGGGCGCGGCTGGGGCCCTCATCGGTGTCCAAGGCTTTGGAGTATTCGATGGCGATCTTTTCGGCGCGGGTAAAGGCCGCACCTTTCATCGCGCCACCATCGTGGGCATTGGCGGCCGCGGAGTTACGGACCTTCTCGAAAACGCGCGGCACGCCGAGGATCATATTGGGGCGCGCACGTTGGAATTCCAGGGCGATGGTGGAGAAATCTGACCAGTGCGATTGCGTGGCACCACCGATGACTACCGCAAGGGATACGGCACGCGCCAGCACGTGTGCCAGCGGGAGGAAGGTAAGCACCCGGGTGCCGGGCACGGCGATGGCGCCGATGGGGTGTGTAAGCAGTGCGCGGACTTCGCTTAACCAATTGCGGTGGGTAAGGCGGCAGCCTTTGGGGCGGCCGGTGGTGCCGGAGGTGTAGACCAGGCTGGCGAGGTCATCGGCGCGGGAGGCCTCGATGCGTTGATGGATTTCCTCATCGGCGACGGGGCGGCCTTCGAATTTAAGGGTGTCGATGCCACCGCAGTTGATTTCGACGATGCGGCGTAGTTGGGAGGTCGAGGTGGTCAGTGCGGGTTTGCCGTCTTCGCCAAGGACGAGGTGTTCCATGGCGTCGGTGTGGTCGCGGGTTTCGGTGATGGCGAAGATGGCGCCGGAGTCTTCGATGATCCACTGGATTTGGCTAGCGGAGCTAGATCCGTATATCGGAACGCTGGCGGCACCAGCAGCCCAGATGGCGAAGTCAAGCAGTGTCCACTCATAGCGGGTATCGGAGAGCAGGGCGACGCGGTCGCCTGGTTGGACGCCATTATGGATGAGGCCTTTGGCGACTTCGAAGACTTCTTCAATGAAGTCTTGGGCGGTGACATTCACCCACTCGTAGTTGGCGGGGCGGGTGAAGAGGACCCCATAGGGGCGTGCCTTGACGGTGTCGAGTAGTGCCGTTAGGCAGGTTTCCTGCGGCGCAACGTCATAGTCCGCGGGGGTTCCGTACTCCTGCACGATGGTGCTCACTTCCCTTGAGGCTTGGGTAAAACATGATGGATTCCTCATAATCTAGCGGGCTTGGTTGCTTCTTCGCCACCTACGGCCCGGCGTGTTGGGGGTGTGCGGTGCTGTGGATCCGGCTTGTGCTCGAGAAGTACCCCCCTTGGTACCCACCCTGGGATTCTGTGAAGTAGGTGGGCATGGCAGGATAGCGCATGTGACTTATCACGAGCTGCTCAATGAACTTGCCGCCTGCCATGGCGTTGCCACCACCTATATGTCTTCGACAGGTGAAGAGGTGCCCGTCACCGAAGCCACAAAGATCAAAACTTTGCATGCCTTAGGGGTGGATGTGGAGGCTAATGAGACCTCCATTTCCGATGCCTTGGTGCGTTTTTATGATCGCCAGGCTTCCCGCCCACTACCGCCTTGTGTGGTGGCGGTATGCGGTTATGAATATGTCTTCCACGTGCATGTCCACGATGGCGAGGATGTGCGCATTTGGATTGAGTTAGAAGACGGCACCCATATTGAGCCGCTGGAGCAAAGGGAGAATTGGAATCCGCCCCGCGTGGTGGATGGCCAAGCGTGGGGTGAGGCAAGCTTTGTCGCCCCACCTACCCTGCCCTTGGGCTGGCACCGTATCCACATGATCTCGGGAAGCATTGAAAGCTCCTGCCAGCTGATTGTGACCCCGCAGCGGCTATCTACTGCAGATAAGTATGTGGATAATCCAGCAACCGGTGTGATGGCGCAGCTTTATTCAGTGCGTTCTGAGGATTCTTGGGGCATGGGTGATTTCCATGACCTTGGGGAATTAGCGGAAATCGTGGCGAAGACCGCGGGCGCTGATTATTTGCTGGTGAACCCCATGCATGCGGCGCAGCCTTTCCCGCCGATTGAGGATTCGCCGTATTTGCCGACCACGAGGCGTTTCCATAATCCCTTGTATTTGCGGGTGGAGGATATTCCGGAGTTTGAGCAACTCGATAAGGAATTAGTTGCCGAGATCGGTGAATTGAGTGCCCCGCTGAAGGGTTTATCGACGGATCCGATTGAGCGTAGCCCCATTTATGAGGCCAAATTGCAGGTGCTTCGTGAGCTTTATGCCATGCCGCATAGTGATGAGCGCCGTGAGGCTTTTAAGACCTATGTGGAGCGTGAAGGTAAGGGCCTGAGGGATTTTGCGCGTTGGTGTGCTGAGCGTGAATTAGAGGCCGGGTTATTGCCCGCGCATGCCATTGAGCCGGATACGGAGGAACTCGGCGAGTTCTATATGTGGCTGCAATTCCTCTGCGATGAGCAGCTGGCTGCTGCCCAGGAACGTGCCTTAGCGGCTGGGATGTCGATTGGCATCATGGCTGATTTGGCGGTGGGTGTGCACCCCGGTGGGGCGGATGCTGAGAATCTTGCCAGCGTGTTAGCGCCGGCGGCCTCGGTGGGGGCACCGGCGGATAATTACAACCAACAGGGCCAGGATTGGTCGCAGCCGCCATGGCACCCGGAGAAACTCGCCGAAGATGCGTACCGCCCCTGGCGGGATTTGGTGCGCACCATGGTTCGCCATGCTGGTGGTATCCGCGTGGACCATGTGTTGGGGCTATTCCGCTTGTTCTGGATTCCGCGTGGGGAAACCCCATTGGATGGCACCTATGTGCGCTATTCGCATGAAGCTTTGGTGGGCATTTTGGCCCTGGAAGCTGAGCGTGCCGGAGCGGTGGTCATTGGTGAGGATCTCGGCACCTTTGAGCCGTGGGTTCAAGATGTGCTCTCTGAGCGCGGCATTTTGGGTACTTCCCTGCTGTGGTTTGAGGGTTCGCCCCAAGGGGATGGACCGCGCCGCCAGGAGGAATACCGCTCCTTGGCCTTGGCCTCGATTGGGTCCCATGATCTGCCGCCCTGCGCTGGATGTTTGGATGGCGAGCATATTCGCCTGCGCGAAGAGTTAGGGATTTTGGCCCGCCCGGCGAAGGTCGAAGAGGAAGAGGACCTGGAGTGGCAAAACGAGGTTTTGGACCGCGTTGCCGAGGCTGGGTGCTTTGAGGGCACGGCGTTGGCCGGCACCGAGTTTGAAGGTTTAGCGCGTGATGAGCGTGGCGATACCACGGATTTGTTGATTGGGATGCACCGCTTTGTGGCTGGTACTGCCTCTGCCCTGACCTGCACCTTGTTGGTGGATATGGTGGGCGATCGTCGGGCGCAGAATCAGCCGGGTACCACCAATGATCTTTACCCGAATTGGTGTGTGCCGCTCTGCGATGCCGAGGGTAAGCCCTTGTATATCTCGCAGTTGCCCAAGCTCAAGCTCTATCAGCAGGTTGCGGAGGCCGCGAAGCGTTAAGGGGCTTTGAAGCCCTGGTGGCCTAGAGCTAGAGCAGGGAGAGTAGCCAGGCCACCACGATCACGATGATCAAGAGGATGAGAGCTTGGGTGACGCGTGATTGCGGGTACTTGCGCCGCGCCCTAGGTAGTTTTTGGTCCTCGCGCCGAAGTTCCTCCGGGTTTGCCATGTTTGGCTTAGCTCCTCATCTAAAAAATCTTGTGATCCCCGCGCGCTTTGGGTGCGTGGGGTTAGCACTATGAGAAGCATCGTAGCGCGCAGCACAATGATTAGCCCTACTTGCCAGGAATATTCTTTCCTTTGGGGGTTCCCTAGCGCGGATCTTCCGAGACAATGATGCGCACCGAACCACACTCCGGTGGGCCCTGTTGCGGATCCTCGGAGGCTTGTCGTCGTTGAGCGCGAAGGGCACGTTGAGCGCGTAGTGCGCTGTGGGTGCGGGTGGGGCCGGAGCTGCGGAATACCTTGACGGAGAGGAAGTCGATAATCCGCAGCAGAATAATGGCCAGGACAGCGCAGAGGATCAGGGCTCCGAGAATCACAATGGGGGCCTGGAGCCATAGTGGTGCGCTGGTGAGATGCTGGGCGATCCAATCTGCCCAGGCAGTCACATAGTCACGCATCGCAATCACGCACTACGCTTCTGATCCTTTCGCTTCCTTAATCTTGCTTGGTTCTCTTTTGGGTTCCAGTTTAAAGGGCGCGGCGTCTTAAACCGCGGTGCCGCCTAGCCCGCGGCGAACCAACAAGGCGTTGACATCCTTATCGCGACCGCGCAGCGCCTTAAAGGCCTGGGTGTAGTCACTCGCTGCACCGCGGGAGAGCACGAGGTCGCGGAATTTCTGGCCCGCGGCGCGCATATCTTCCTTGGTTGGGGCTTCGCCGGTGGCGCCGACTTCTTTGAACCATTCGAAACCATCGGCATCGAGTACTTCAGCCCATAGGTAGGAGTAGTAGCCCGCGGAGTAGCCGCCGGCGAAAATGTGGTTGAAGTAAGTAGAGCGATAGCGCGGAGCGAGATGCTCCATATCCAGGCCATAGTTAGCCAGGGCGCGAGCCTCGAACTCAGCGATGCTGGTGGGGTCCGCGGAAATCTTTCGGGTTTCATCACTGCTGAGCATGTGCCAGGCCAGATCGATAATCGCAGCACCAAGGTATTCGGAAGTAGCGAAACCTTGGCCGAAGGTGCGGGAACGCTCAATGGCATCCAGCAGCTCATCAGGGATGACTTCACCGGTATCGACGTGGCGGGCATAGTTGCGGACAATGCTGGGTTCAAAAGCCCAGTTTTCGTTGATCTGGCTGGGGAATTCAACATAGTCGCGCGGCACGGAGGTACCCGAGAAGCTGGGGTAACGAACCTTGGACAATAGGCCGTGGAGACCGTGGCCGAACTCGTGGAAAACGGTGGTGACCTGATCCAAGCTGAGTAGCGGTTGGGAGCCATCAGAGGGTCGGTTAATGCCCATCACATTGATGACCACGGGTTTGGTGTTAAGAAGTTCGGATTGGTCCACGAAGCTGGACATCCAGGCGCCACCGCGTTTGCTGGGGCGCGCGAAATAGTCGGTAAGCAATAAGCCGATGCCGCTGCCATCTTCGTCTTTAACTTCCCACACCTGTACCCCATCGGCGTAGCCCTTCAGGTCATCGCGGGGGATCACCTCAATGCCATAGAGGCGATTGGCGGCGTAGAAAACACCATCGCGTAGGACCTGGTCGAGCGGGAAATAGGATGCAAGTTTTGCGGAGTCCAGGTCATAGTCGCGGCGACGAACTTGTTCTTCCCAATAGGGCCAGTCGGCCGCTTCCACCTCATTGTCCTTATCGACAATGCCGGCGGCTTCGGCTGCGAGTTTGTATTCGGCAGCGGCGTTGGCTGCGGCAGCCGGTGCGAGGTCTTCTAGGAGGCGGCGCACTGCGGTGGCATCGGGTGCGGTTTCTTCTTCAATCACATAATCAGCGTGGTGGGCATAGCCCAGTAGTTCAGCCCGGCGCGCACGCAGCTGCACCATATTAAGGAGCACTTCCCCATTCGAGTCGGCACCGCGCCGGCCTGCTTGTTCATATAGCCGGCGGCGGGACGCGGCGTGCTCTAGGGAGGATTGGGCTGATTGCACGCTGGGCAACTCAATGGGAAGCACATAGCCTTCTACGCCGCGGTCGCTGGCGGCTGCTTGGGCGGCTTTGATTCCGGATTCTCCTAACCCGGCGAGTTCTTCTGGATCATCGAAACGCACGGCTAGTTCTTTGGTGTCCGCCAGGAGATTCCGGCCGAAGGTTTCCGATAGTGAGCTCAGCTGTTGGTTAATGCTGGAAAGCTCGGCACGGCCTTGCTCATTAAGGGCGGCACCGCGCCGGCGGAAAGCGCGCAGCAGGTGCTCGTGCAGGCGCTGGGATTCTTCATCTTCTGGGACCTCCACAGCTTGGATGCGTTCGAAGAGATCTTGGTTTTGGTAGATCGCATCATCATGGGCGGAAAGCTCCGGAACGATTTCTTCAGCGATGGCGTCTAACTCTGGGGAGGAGTCGGTGCCTTGGAGATTGAAGAACACCGCTGCAACACGGTTGAGTTCCTGTCCTGCTTCTTCCATGGCCTCCACGGTGTTTTCCCAGGTGGGCTGAGTTTCCTGGGTAATGGCGTGGATTTCTTGGTCATGGCGGCGCATGGCTTCGCGGAAAGCCGGGAGGAAGAGCTCGGTCTTAAAGGCTGCGAAGTCCGGTAAGTGGTAGGGCAAAGCAGAAGGGGCGAGCATCTGCTCGATGCTGGCTTCTTGGGTGTTCTTCTGGTCAGTGTGGGGGTAATTATTCTGCTCCATGGGCGCTAATCGTACTGCCCGCACTAGGTTAGGAAATTATGAACGCCGAAGATTCTCCCAATGTTGTGGTGTCCACGGAAGTGGCCGCTTATATTACTGACCCATTTAGTGCTGCAGTTCCTGCTTGGAAAGTAGAGAAGGCACCAGCAGATTCCACCCCATTGGAAGTGGAAGTTGTGGCGCCCCAGGGTGTTCGCGCTGGGGATGATTTACCTGTTTTGGTATATATCCACGGCGGTCGCTATGAAGGCGGCCGGCATACGGAACGCTGGACTTCGGGCCGAGATTTGGTTGATGAGGGCCGTATCGTGCAGGTTCGCATTAGCTACCGCAAGCGGCTGGAAGGTTTCCTTCCCTTTGGTGATGAAGATGCGCACCACTATCGCGGTGTTGATGATTGCCAATTGGGGTTGGAATGGGTACAGCGAAATATTGAGAGTTTCGGTGGTGACCCCACTAATGTGACACTTTCTGGACAATCCGCAGGTGGTGGGATCGCTCTATGGTTGGCCCGCCGGGATCATTACCGCGGGGCTTTTCGCCGAATGATCATTATTAGTCCCGGCTACCCGCGCGAAGGAATTGCTAAACGCAGTAGAGGGCTTCGCCTATGCATGGGTAAGGCTTTAACTCGTAAGCATTTAAGGTCGCTCAGCCCGAAACAGATGCGTAAGGGCTATCAGCGTTTCCGCACCCGCTTTATCACCGACATGGCCATGGGGCCTTACCCCTTTGATGGTCGTGAGCTGGTGGATATCCCCATGCTCATGACGATTACTACCCGCGAGTTCCATGAGCACCCCTCTGCCCGCTGGTTTGATAACCGTAAACCCCGCAAGACCGGCACCCCACAGGTGGAGGTTCCGCAACGCCCACGGCTGACCCGGATTACCGCGGAGAAGGTTTTGGGAGTCCAGCCGGGCATGGCAAGCCTCTATGCGGATGATCCGACCCCGGCGGGAGCAATTTTGAGTGACTCCTTGATCCGCCGCTGGGCAGCCCAAGCTTTGGAAGAACACCATGGCCCGCAGTGGCTCATTGAGTATGACGACCTAGAGCACTGCGAAGATTTGCCTTTGATCTTCGGCCCGATTGAGTCGAGCCAGGTGACCTCCAAGGAAGCTCAGGAGAAGGTTCGCAGCATCGCCTTGGATTTCATTCGTGGTGATGAGCTGTCTTGGCCCCAATATGAGGTTGCTCAGGATGCGCAGAAGCCGCGCCAAGCCTTGGAGATCTATTTGGATGGTCGCAGCGAAGTGGTGACTGACCCATTAAGGCGCACACGCTTGGCTTTTAAGTCCGAAGCCGAGTAATTCCTAGGGGGTAGTTGCGGTAGGTTGAGGCGTGTTTTTCACCGTTTCACTGCACCGGGTGGGGCTTAGCCCCACCTGAACCGCGCAAGGTGATCTTAAGGGCTCTACCCTAGTGCTCATGACCACTTCTTCTTCCTCTCAACCGCAACCGCAGTCTTCCCACAACACCCCAGCCAATGGGGCCCGGGAAGCCGCAGAACAGCTCTTCGAGTTGGGTTTTGAGTTGCCTAGCGATAGCCCCCAAGTGGATCCCGTTGACCAGGTGGACCCACCTGAGGTTGATGAAGAAGGTTTAATCGTGGAACCCGAAGCCGAGGACTTCGATACTCCGGCACCAGCACCGGATGATCGCGACCCGGAGTGGTACAAGGACGCCGTCTTTTATGAAGTTTTGGTGCGCTCCTTCTATGACCCGGATGGCAATGGTTCTGGTTCCCTCCAAGGCTTGAAGGAAAAGCTGGACTACCTGCAATGGTTGGGTGTGGATTGTTTATGGATCCCGCCGTTTTATGACTCCCCGCTGCGCGATGGTGGCTATGACATCCGCAATTTCCGGGAGATCTTGCCGGAGTTCGGCACCGTCGATGATTTCGTGGAATTAGTTGACCAAGCCCACCGTCGTGGGTTGCGGGTGATTACTGACTTGGTGATGAACCACACCAGCGACCAGCACCCGTGGTTCCAGGAGTCCCGGCGCGACCCCGAAGGCCCCTATGGGGATTTCTATGTGTGGGGTGATGATCCGGAGCTCTATAAAGAAGCCCGCGTTATTTTCATTGACACTGAGGACTCCAACTGGAGTTTCGATCCGGTGCGTAAGCAGTACTTCTGGCATCGTTTCTTCTCCCACCAACCGGACTTGAACTACGACAACCCGGATGTTCAAGAAGCCATGCTGGATGTGATGCGCTTCTGGCTGGATCTGGGCTTGGACGGTTTCCGTTTGGATGCTGTTCCCTACCTCTTTGAGCGCGAGGGCACTAATGGTGAGAACCTGCCGGAAACCCATGATTTCTTGAAGCGTTGCCGTGCGTTGGTGGATGAGGAGTACCCCGGCCGGATCCTTTTGGCTGAAGCTAATCAGTGGCCGGCTGATGTGGTGGAGTACTTCGGTGAGCCCACCATCGGCGATGAGTGCCATATGGCTTTCCACTTCCCGCTTATGCCTCGGATCTTCATGGCTGCGCGTCAACAATCCCGCACCCCGATTGAAGATATTTTGGCCCACACCCCGGATATCCCGGAGTCTGCCCAGTGGGGTATTTTCCTGCGCAACCATGATGAGTTGACCTTGGAGATGGTCAGCGAGCAGGAACGCACCTATATGTATGAGCAATTCGCTACTGATCCACGGATGCGCGCAAATGTGGGGATTCGTCGTCGCTTAGCACCACTTTTGGATGGTGACCGTAATCAGCTGGAGCTATTCCATGCGCTCTTGCTGTCGCTACCGGGCTCACCGGTGTTGTACTACGGCGATGAGATCGGCATGGGCGACAATATTTGGTTGCCGGATCGCGATGGGGTGCGCACCCCGATGCAGTGGAGCTCGGATCGCAACGGTGGCTTCTCAACTGCTGAACCAGAACGTCTATATCTCCCGGCGATCCAAAATGACCGCTTCGGTTATTTGCAGGTCAATGTGGATAACCAGATGCACCAACACAATTCTTTGTTGAATTGGGTTCGCAATCTCATCCATGTGCGTAAGAACTATCGTGCCTTCGGTGTGGGCGATTATCGCCCAGTGGATTCAGCAAACGAAACGGTGCTGAGCTACCTGCGCGAATATGAAGGCCAGACGGTGCTGTGCATTAATAACCTGTCTGAACGACCGCAGCCAGTGGAGTTGGATTTAAGCGAATTCGCTGGTTATACCCCGCAGGAACTAAGCGGTGGTGAGGTGTTCCCGCAGATCACCGACAAGCCGTGGGTTGTTACCCTGGCGCCTCATGGTTTCTTCTGGTTTGAGTTGAAGAAGCCGGGAGCAGCGAAGTAGCACAGCGCAGTTAAAGAGGTAATCAGTATGCAGCCAGCATCATCTGCAGTGAAGTATTCGCCACAACAGCTTGCGGATCTTTTATCCCAGAGCCGCTTCTACGGGGCGAAAGGGGTGGGCATTGCAGATGTGCAGATGCTGCACGCAGCCCCGCTCCTAAGCGGTGAGCAGGCCTGCCAGCTGGTACTTATCCAGGTCACCCAGGAGCCAGATGCCACCGGCCAGGTGGAGGAAAGCTTCTATCAACTGTGCCTAGCCGGCGATGGCCGTATAGATGCTGATACCCCGAAAGATCTTCTGGCTGAGGGGGATCCCGCTGCCCTTAGAGCGGTGGTGAAGGCGTGTGCGCAGCAGGAAGCACCTGCTGGTTTAGGTGAGTTCACTGCGGTTGGCGATATCAGCATTCCCACTGATGCTGAGATCAAGGTGATTGCTGGTGAGCAGTCCAATACCTCGGTAATTATTCGTGAACCCGGCGCGCAGTCTGGGCTGATGTTGAAGTTCTTCCGCAAGTTGGAAGCTGGCCTTAACCCGGATGTGGAGCTACTTAGCCTCATCGGTGATTGCCCCGCGGTGGCTGGGGTGCGTGGCTATGTCGAGATAGCACAACCGCAGATTGGTGGGCGCGCTACCTTAGCGATGCTCCAGGAGTTAGTTCCCGGCGCCCAAGATGCCTGGGAAGTAGCGCTTGATAGTGCGGAAAATGATGTCGACCCCACGGCTTTTGCACAGGCAGCCGAAGCCATGGGTGCGGCAACGGCGCAGGTACACCACGCCCTTGCTGATGCTTGCTCGGTAGACACCGTGGCTAAAACAGTGGTGGTTGAAGGATTTAAGCAGCGCTTAGCTGAAGCAATCCGGCAGGCACCCATCTTGGCGGAAGTAGAAGCTGAGGTGCTGGATTTCTATACGCGGCTTCAGGATGAGCTTCCGGATGAGATTAAGGTGCAGCGCATCCACGGGGATCTGCATTTAGGTCAGATCCTGCGAAGCGCTACTGGGCATTGGGTGCTCATTGATTTTGAAGGCGAACCGGCTCGTCCTTTAAGTGAACGTCGGCTTAAAGATTCGGCGCTAAGGGATGTGGCAGGAATGCTGCGTTCCTTTGATTACGCCGCCTATGCGGCCGGTCGTAATGAACCACAGCACTGGGTGCAGGCCTGCCAAGCAGCTTTCCTCAAGGGCTATGGGCTGGCGGGTTCTTCTTTGCTGGTGGATGCCTATGTGCTGGATAAGGCTCTCTATGAGGTGGGCTATGAAGTAAATAACCGCCCCACCTGGGTTGATATCCCATTAGGGGCGGTCAAGCGCATCATCGGCTCAGATGCCTTCACTGATACTCAGTAGGGCGTCGCGTAGTTTTTGTTCCGCGAGTTCTTCGACTAGCCAGGGGCTAAAGGCGAAGGGCGTGGAATCCACAGCAATGAAAAGCTTGCGGGGAGTAACCCATGCCCATTGGTCGATTTCCTCGGGCATGGGGTTCAGTGCGGTGGCTGGGATGCGCAGCCGCGCGATATAGACCGGGCAGATTTCGTTTTCCACTACCCCGGAGGAGTCCACTGCACGGTAGCGAAACTCCGGCAGGATAGCTTCGATATCGCTAAGCGAATTGGGGTTTAAGCCAAGTTCTTCCACTGAGCGACGACGGATCGCGTCCTGATCGCTTTCCCCGGGGCCGGGGTGCCCGCAGAAGCTATTGGTCCATACTCCAGGCCAGGTGAGTTTGGTTAGCGAGCGGCGGGTCATAAGTAGTTCGCCGACTTGGTTAAAAAGATAAGCCGAAAACGCGCGGTGAAGTGGGGTGTCCTGAGAATGAACGGTGGCTTTAGGTGCCGTGCCTACCTCTTCGCCTTCATCATCTAACAGGACTACCAGCTCATCGTTCAGCTCATCATTCTCAGTCATGTAGACCAGGTTAGCTAAGCCGTCATTTTTATCCCCTCACCCAGGCACCAATCACCCCGGGCACTACCCCCTCACGTTCCCCAAGTAGTGCCGCGGTGTTGCTATCTTCCTCAACCGCTGAGGTCACGGACTTCACCTTGCCCTTGGTTTTGGCGGATTGTTTCTCACCATGTGCACCTGCTTGGCCCATCGCCATCATGGGGCGAGTACCCATCATGGAGTTCGTGGAACCAGATCCACCCATGGCGCCGGAACTCATTACCCCGCGGCTCATTCCGCTTCCAGCAGCCATGGGGCTACCAGCACCGCCTACCCCACTGGTGCCTGGTACAGCACCTTGGGAGGCGCCAACACCACCGACACCACCACCGGCAGAACCAACGCCGCGGAGGTTAGCAAGATCGTGGTTACTGCGATGCGCATTCAGCGTACCCATCCCCATACCACCAGCACTTAATGGGGAAGCACCCATTCCGCTACCGGCAGTGGCACTACTCGGAGTGCTCAGACCAGCGAGCTGGGTTTTAGGTACCTCGGAGGTCGTCGGTAGACCCACCCCGGAAAGCCCGCGGGCCCCGTGGGAGTTGCCGCTCAGTCCTTCGCCTGTTGAGGCGTTCAGGCTAGGTAGATTAAGCGCTGCTTGACGTTGAGCATGAGTGCTAGTCCACTGGCTGCTATCCAGGTGAGCCCCACTGCGTGCCCCCGCGCTATTGCCGGCAGGTACTCCGCCAATGGCCGTGCCCTTAAATCCAGTGTTCGCCCCGGCGTTTAAGGCATTGCCAAAACCACCAAGCCCTTGGGCAATGCCTTGGATATGTCCAAGTGCTTGGCTAAAGCGCTGCAAACCACCCAGCAGACCGCCACCGCCCGCGCCGCCGAAGCCACCACCGAAGCCACCACCCGCACCAGCCCCTGGAACACCACCGATCGATGAAGGTGCAGCTGGTGGCACGGCAGTATTGGAAAGAGTGGTGGCAGGAGCCTGAAGAGATGCCACCTCGGTAGGTGCAAGATGCTGCACCTCATTCATGGCAGCCATCTCCGCATCCACCGACGCCATAGTGTGGGACGCGGCAGCGGCACTCTTTTTCTGGCTTGCCAAAGCCTTCACCCCGGTTTTAAAGAGCTCATCGAAATCTACTGGTTTGCGCTCAGATAGATCATCGACTCCCGCCACGGCACCACCTGGCAGGTAATAGTCGGTACTGAGCGACATCAAGCTATTCATCGGCGGCACCGCACTTTGCACCATGGGAGAAAATGTTGCGGGGAAAGCAGCCAAATACACTTCTTCCAGCCGCCGCCGATCATCAGGATCTTCGACTTCCTCCACCCTGGCAAGCATGCCTTCTGCGATCTCTTGGCCCATCCGGTGCGCATTACCCATGCGATTAAGTGCCAGGCTAAGTAAATACGTATTCCTTCCTAAAGCTTCGGCAGCATCAGCAGCCCACCAGATGGTGGCGGTCGCTTTGCTGAAGGACTCGCCCTCATTATGTTCCTGGAGGGTGTCGTGCGCCCGATTCAGATCCGCGGTAATGCGATCAGCTTTCTTCGACAATTTCCGCCACTGCTCGGTCGCGGATTGTTGGGCTGCGGTATCCGTAGAAGCAAAGTCCGCGACTAAGGCCTTCAAAGAGGTCGGTGTTCCCACCGAAGGAGACGGGAACTCGTAGCATCGGGCCTCGAACGCCGGACGAGCTGGGAAACGCACCTCCTCCGTCTGGTTCCGATGGTCATGCTCAAAATCATCAAAAGCGCGGGCAAGCAGCTCATTATGAGAGATAAAAGCGGTTAAAGAGACATCCAAGGTCTCCCCTATCCAACGCAGATGTTCGGCGTAACGCTGCAGTGTTTCCTGCGCTGACCCAGGGCCACCCACTAGCACCTGGCCGTGCCGTACCCCAAGCTGATCTAGTCCACTGACCTGTGAATATCCGGGCCCCAAGCTGGAGCTTGCGGCAACTTTTTCAGCTTCCTCCGCAAGTTCATGTATCACGGCCAATGAGTCAATGACCGCTCTTACCTGGTCTGTACTAATCGACAAGGTCATAATTACTTCCCCCCAAAGGTGATGTGCTTTTCTTTTCCCCAAGTGCCTCGCCGCTCACCGGCTGGCGCGCCGAGCTGGAGCACCGGCTGGAGCACCGGTTGGCGCGCAACCACCAGCGAGTTAAGCGAAGGCGAAGCGCTGCGCCCACACGGTAACGCACCGCAGAAACTGATACTGATTTGGTATTCGTGGGCATAGTGCAGGTGCTTCGCCTTCGCTTAACTGCGTCTCGTAGGACTCTTCGGAATTGATGGGAATCCAGGCACCTTCCCCTCCGCCTAGTTGCACCCCCCTAGCCCATCCCATTCCCATAGCCGAAGCGACTAACTCAGAAGACAAGCAAGACACCCGGATTCTTAGAAAGCGCCTCATCTTGTCTTCGCAGCTAGTGCCTCATGCCGCTCACTACAGCGAAGGTGGGTTCGCTTGAAAAGGGTGCGTGGTGCGGAAAAGATGTACCCAGCTTCTTAGACGACCAAAGCCACCTAGGTGGTTCCGGACTCTGCCGAACCCCAGGGTGGCCTTGAAATACGTCAGCGCGCCCCTCCCCCCCCCCGCAGCGCGACTCCAGCCACAGCGCGCCCGCCCCGCAACGCAACCGTAGCGAGCAGCGACTAAGGGCTAACGTTCAGATTGCCGCTATAGATGACATTGCCGATCTGCAGCTTGGCCTTCCACAACGCCCCGGTATTCACGTCGAAGACATACTTCAGGTTCGTGGATGCGTGGGCCCCCAAGGGAAGATCCAAACCACTTTGCACCCCGGAGTTTTCATCTGCGATGCGGTCGATATCAGTCCATCCGCCAGCACCATCCGGGATCTTCAAGATCACCGGGGTAAGCGCCTCCGGCGGTAGCGGCACATCATTGTCATTGGTGACCAACACATAAATCAGGCTGCCTCCGTTGGGCGCGTAGCGAACGCCCTGCAAAGTATAGGTCAGGTTCAGGCCTTCATCATGAGCGCTTTTCACCAGCTCAGTGGTTTCGGTTGGCTCAACCTGCTTCGGCTCAAAAGCTGGGGTGACAGAGGTCGTAACTTCCAGCACCTCACTTGGGGTGATTTCATTGCTCACCTCGTCCTGGTTCCTATCGCAAGCAACCAAGCTGGCGCTTAAGGCAATCGTCCCTACCCCGGCGACCACAGCAGTCGCGATCCGCATCCCAGCACCACCTGCAGCATGGTGCTTTGTTGATGCACGGTGGGCACAGGAATGCTCGCCGGAGTGATCACCGGACTGCTGCGGAGCATGAGTCAGAGAAGAATCCACAGGTAAAAGCCTTCCTTCATCAATTCACGCGGGCCTACCACGCGTGCGCCTACCCACGTACGCTAAAACTGCCTTGAAACACCGCGAACATGCGGCGGGTTTTAGTGTAGCGCTAGGGCTTTCCCCCACGCAGCATTAGCTTGAGCTGCCCGCGCGCTCACCAAGCCCACCACGTCCCACAAGCTCCCCAAGCCCCACAGGCTTACCACGTCCCACGCACAAACCAGGCCCCACACCCCTTGGGGATAGCGCGGGGCTACCAAGGCTATCCTCAGCGACCTACACTGGAACCTCATAACTGGCCAGAACTGATTAATTAGCGCTGCTGCCAATCCACAAGTTATAGGGATGTGATCCAACTCCGGTGATGGCGACAACGAACTCCTCCGGAAATTCCCCGCGGAAACCCTCCGGTAACTCTTCTGGAAACTCCGCCGAGGGCCTCACAGAAGGCTCCTCGAGCAACGCCGCGAGCAACGCCGCGGACAACTCCATAGGCGACAACAGTGCCACCAGCACCACCAGCGCCCACGCAACCTCCGCGCTAGCCAACCCCAAAAACCCTTTAAGGGTCTCCGCGGTATGGACCACCGTGATCTATCTGATCCTTGGGCTTTTAAGCGCGGTCTTCATCTGGGTCGGCACCCCAACCCCCGATTCACATGCGCGGGTGTGGAATTACGATATCCCCTCGGCAAACGGCGAAGAATCAAGCTCCTCGGATACCGCACCAGGCAATGGGCTAGGTGTCGAAAACCCCACCCGTAGCGCCGGGGAACTTTTCGAGGAACTCAACCAGCACAGCCTTGCACTATTCATTGAGCACCAAGATGCCCTCGCGGCAGGCCTAACGGTCCTTGACCCCACCGGACAAACCCCATGGCTGCAGGAACACCGCGATGAGCTAGCACCTCAACCCGGCAAAGCCCGCGCCTTCCTTTTCCGCAACACCTATTGCGCCAAGCAGGTGGAGCTCGGCAACTCCTGTCCCTATCTCCCGGACAATATTGAGGTAGCCGGCACCACCGACTCCCCCATTAGTCCGCGCGGTCGCCAATTCGCCATCATTCCCGCCGCCGAGGACACACTCGGCTACGGCAGGTACCTCATCGGCGGATCCGGAGCTGAAGCAAAAGAAATTCTCCCAGAGGTTTTCGTCAACGAAAGGCCCTACTCAGTTGAAAATTGGTTCGGCGATCTCTTAGTAAAAGTCCTGGAATACGAGGGCACCTTGGCCCTCATCCCGCTGATTATTGCGCTGCTTCTATGCATCTTCATTTTCGCCATGGAGTACCGCCGCAACACCAATTTCCCCGAACCGACCCGCAGCCCAGCAAGTGCGAAGTCCTTCGCCTTCGCGCATTTCCCAGCGCATATTGCGGGATATCTCGGCGGGATTATCATCGGGCTACTGCCCTTGGTGTGGGTGAGCATCCACCAAGGTAATGAGCACGTTATCCGCGCTTATCTCCCCAATGCGGTGGGGATCAGCGTGGCGCTCATCCTGGGGGTGCTGGCTGTTTTCACCGTGCTGCGCTTCCTTATCGCCCGCCACTACCTCCGCCGGCTCATGCTACTCAATCCAGGCGCAACACCCAACACAACAACCACACCCACCACCACCAACCCCCAGGGAGGTGCCCACTAATGCTCACCGAGATCCGCGGCGGCGCCCGCATGGCACTCTCCCATTGGCGCTCCGGCCTACTTATCAGCGCATGCCTATCCTTGATGGTCTTCATGCTCACCATCGTCGTGGTGGGGCTTAGCGAAGAAGATCAAGACGACAAAATTTTAAGCCAGGTGCGCGCCCAAGAAGGCTATGCCTTCACCGTCGCCAAACGCACCGACCTAAACACCGACCCCAACAAAGAACCCGAGCACGATAAAAAGCTCAGCCCCCGCGCCCCCGCGCTCTTAGAAGAACTGCTGAGCCAACCCGATACCTACGGGATCGCTCCCTTTGATGTCCCAGATGATGATGCCGATAGCGAAGGCTCCCATGGCCAATTCCTGGTGATCATCGGCGAGGGCATCGAGAAGGTTCACCCGCATGTCAACTGGTGCTCTCCCGCCCCCTGTGCGATGCGCGGCGCTAGAACCACGCCCTTCGAGCCCACCATTCACTCCGGCGAGATCACCCTGCCCGGTGATGGCCATGAAACGGTGCTCAAGGAAGGAGCAGCCTTCTGGGCGCCGGATTCTTCCATCACAAACCTGGATTATCGCAAGATCCTGCGCCTTAATCCCAGCGATATTTCTAAACTCACTCCGCTAGCACAGCGCAGCCTGAGTGGAAGAGTGATCTTGCTTGGCAAGCCCGAGGAAGGCCAACGCCAAGAGGTCCTCCAAGAATTCCTGACGGAAAACTACAACTCTGGCCACACCCTTATCCCCGTGTCCTTGGATAGCCCGCAGCGCCCTTGGCTGAGCACCCGCACCCACGTGGCAATTCTGGTGCTCATTTTGGTGCTAGCGCTTAGTGCCATGGCAGTAATTGCCTATTGTTTGCATGCCCGCCGCATTGTGGATCGCACGGTCCGCGCCCTGGCTATTCGTCGCATGTGCGGTGGCACCCCAGAGGGCTCCTATTTGCGCATGGCTTCCTATATTGGATTCTCCATGGCATTAATCCCAGGGCTGGTGGGTATTGTCATTTTGGTTTTCGATACCTATGCCGGCATTCCATTTGGTGCAACCGTCAGCCTAGCCACCTTACTTATCGCATATCTGCTGGTCATGGTGGATGTTGGGACCCGGGTGAAAACGGAAAGGTTTTTGCAATCATGAGTGCTCGCAGCGACGCTGTCCTCACATTGACCAATATTTACCGAGTTTTCGCCCGCGAGCGTCATCCCGAAACCACCTTGGCGGTCCGCGAATTCAACTTGGAGGTCAAATACAAGGAAATGGTGGCGCTTTATGGCCCACCTAATTCCGGTAAATCCACGGTGTTGGGCATCGCTGGATTATTGCTCCGCCCCACCAGTGGCGAGGTGCTTCTGCACGGCCATGAAGTTCCCCAAACTGAACCGGAACGCGCCGCAATTAGAAACTCCGCGCTGGGGTTTATACTCCACGACTATGACGTTATTGAGTGGATGAGTGTGCTCGATAATGTTGCGATGGCCTTGGATTATGAATCCCCGCGGGTTCCGCACCCACAGCGCCAACAGCGTGCCACAGTGGAATTAGAAAGACTCGAAATTCCCCGCGGATTATTCTCCCGCCCCGCCGGCGAGGCCCCCGCAGAACTGCGGCTTCGCATCGCCCTTGCCCGCGCCCTGGTCACCAACCCGGATCTTATTTTGGCCGATGAACCCACCGCTGGTTTGGATGATCAGGCCACCATGCGCACCATGAGTTTGCTGAAAGCTTTGTCCGAGTTCGGGGTGTCGGTGTTGGTGGCTACGGATCGCGAGCAAGTGGCGCGCTTTGCCGATCGCATTGTGCCTATCGCGAGTAGCTAGCTCAGTAACCGCGCCGTAGTCAAGGGGGTGTAATCTCGCGCACATGAAGGTTCCCTGTGTCGATCAACTCCGTGCGCGCCGCACCAAGAAATGGATGGCTTTCGAAGACGATGTCCTCCCCTTCTGGATCGCCGAATCCGACTTCTCCACCTGCCCGGAAGTCAAAGACGCCATCCGCCAAGCCGTCGAAGATGAAAGTTTCGGCTACCCACCACCACCGGTGGACTTACAACCCGCGGTCGCTGACTTTTATCAGCGCCACTACGGCTGGCGCCCCAACCCAGAATGGATCGCCGCCATCCCCGATGTGGTGCGCGGACTATTTTTAGGCATCGAATACTTCACCCGCCCCGGTTCCGGAGTGGTGGTACCCGTCCCGACCTATCCGCCCTTCCTCATGTTGCCCAAAGCCACGAAGCGGGAAACCCACCTGATTTCTGCTGAAGGTGGGATCGACCCCAAAGCGGTGGAAGCAGAATTTACTCGCGGTGCCGGGGCGTTGCTCTTGTGCTCACCTTTTAACCCACTGGGCTTCATGCTGGAGCGCGAAACCTTAGTGGAGTTAGCTGAGATTGCGGATCGCTATGATGCTCGCATCTTGGTCGATGAGATCCACGCACCACTGACCTATGATCGCCCGCATCTTTGTGCCGCCTCGGTATCCGATACTGCAGCGAAGGTGTGTATTACGGTCACAGCTACCTCCAAAGCCTGGAATATTGCGGGCTTAAAATGCGCGCAACTGATCTTCTCTAATGAAGCTGATGTGCAGCGCTGGGAGGAACTGCCCTTATTGATTCGCGAGGGCGTGAGCACTATTGGGCAGATCGCTGCCACGGCGTGTTATACCGAAGGTGATGAGTTCTTAAAGCAACAGATTCCGCAGCTGCGTAGCCTGCGGGACTATATCTGTGAGGAACTTCCCAAAGCGGTGCCTGGGTTGAAGGTGAATAAACCAGAAGCCACCTATTTGGCGTGGCTGGATTTCCAGGATACCCCGCTAGCTGAGGACCCGGCTAGGTTGTTATTAGAGCATGGTCGGATTGCGCTTAATGATGGCCGTGACTTCGGTGAACCTGGGGTTTCTCACGCCCGATTTAATTTCGCTACCTCGCGTGAGATTCTCGATGAGGCGTGCGAAAGGATGGCGCGCGCCTACCGTCACCTTGCCTAAAAACCCTGCACCCCGATCTCGGGAAAGCAGAACAAAGCCAAACCTCTAGTTAGTAGTTAGGGCTAGGGTTTTGGGAGTGGCTCTGTGTACCCTGCTGTTGAAGTAAGTTCCTAAAACGGAAAAGAGGATTCGGGTCGCAGTTATGGCTGACTCAGCACACTTAAAGAACACCAACGGGGTATCCGCGGGGCGATCGAAAAGCATCGTGCTGGTCACAGCGCTCATGCTCTTTTCGATGTTCTTCGGCGCCGGAAACCTGATCTTCCCGCCGATTCTCGGGGCACAGGCAGGCAGCAACCTCACCCCCGCGATCCTCGGGTTTTTAGGCACCGGGGTGGTGCTGCCGGTACTGGCGATCATTGCGATCGCGATTTCCGGACAGGATGTCTCCGACCTGGCGCGCCGCGGCGGCAAGATTTTTGGGTTCCTCTTCCCGATCCTCGCCTACCTTTCCATCGGTGCGTTTTATGCGCTACCGCGTACCGGCGCGGTGAGTTTCTCCACCGCCATTCAGCCGCTTTTTGGCTGGGATTCCACCATCGCTTCGGTGATTTTTAATTTCCTCTTCTTCGCGGTGGCGTTGGCGCTGGCCTATAACCCGCATTCAATTGTGGATAAGCTGGGCAAATATTTAACCCCTGCGCTGCTGATTCTGCTGGCGGTGTTGGTGAGCCTGGTGCTAGTGAAATTCACCCCTGAAAACCTAGCGCCGGCTGAGAATTTCCAGCACGCCCCCTTCGCTGGTGGGTTACTACAAGGCTATTTGACCATGGATTCCATTGCGGCGCTGGCCTTTGGCATTGTGGTGATTTCTTCGCTGAAGACCTTGCACGCAGAGTCTCTAGGCAGTGCCCCCGCCACTGATGAGCGCGCGCATGCCCGCTGGCTGGTGCGCAGCACCATCATCGCCGGTGTGATCGCCGGAGTACTGCTGGGCATTATCTATATCGGCCTAGGCCTGGTGGGGCGTTTTATCCCCAACCCCGGGCAATATGAAGATGGCGCCGGCATCCTTTCTGCTGCTGCGGGCCTGACCATGGGCACTACTGGCCAGGTGATTTTCGGGCTGATTGTGCTGCTAGCTTGCATGACCACCGCCGTGGGGCTCATCGCTGCGACCAGTGAATTCTTCAGCACGCTCTGGCCCACCGTGCCCTATCGCACCTGGGCGATTCTCTTTGCCATTATGTCTTTCGGCTTGGCTTCCGCGGGTCTCGATACCGTGCTCGCGGTCGCCGCCCCGGTGATCGGCTTCCTCTACCCCGCCGCCATCACCTTGGTGTTCTTAACGCTTATCGAACCGCTTTTAGGTGGCAAGATCCGCTTCCGCGTGGCCTTCCGCTTCGCCATTACCGTGGCGGTGATCTGGTCGCTACTGATGACCTTCGCCTCCCTTGGCTGGGGTACAGACGTCATTAACCAGGCCATTGGCTGGTCCCCGCTACACAAGTTGGATCTTGGGTGGGTACTGCCCACGGTAATCGCTTGGCTGGTGGGCTTGGTGGTCGATATTGTGCGCCAACGCGACACTGCCCCGCGGGTGGTGCACGAAGCGCCGGCGCAGTAGCGCTGCCCGCATAATAAGTGCTCCCGGCGCAGTAGTTAAAGCGCGAGCGTCTCCGCCACCAATCCCCCATCACGTTCAAACACCACAAGCAGCGTGTGCTCATCAATGCGTACCGAGTCGGAATAACCAAACTCCCCGGCCGAGAATTGATGCAGCACCCGCTGCTTTTCTACATCCCACACGACCCCATTTTCCCGCGCTAACCCATGATGCGGGTGAATAAGAGCCACCCGAGAATCCCCCGGACTTCCCAGCTGAATAAGGCAGGCATTACACCCCGGATCCGCGGCATTATCCAAACTCAACGCACTTATTCCCCGCGGATTCCACCGCCCCCACATCCGCCCACCTTCATGCTGGCGACGAATACTGAGCACAATATCTTCCCCATCAACCACCAACGCAGTTTCATCCACACGCCCTAAAGAACCATCCGCAATCGGCTCACTTATCTGCACAATCTCCCCGCGCAAAAAGAACACCAACCGAAGATGAGTTTCCTCCCCCACCCGAATCACAAAGGGAAAGACCGCTAACTCCTCTGCAAACTCCGGGTGCGGATACGCCACCGCACTTCCCGAAGTCGCAAAGGCCGCATCACAATGCAGCCGCTCATAAATCTCATCCAACCGCCGATGCTTCAACGCACCCACATCCTCCCCGCACGCCACCCAGGCCTCCAAACGATCGCCCGTATAACTCGAGCCGAAATACCCCACCTTCTTTGAGGCCGCATAACACAGCGTAAGTAGTTCTTTCGGCTGTGCTTTCCCCGAGACCCGCGTGACCACGGTGGCTGCGTCCCCGCAGGCTGCAGGGGTTCCACTTAGCCGCACCGGCTTCCCCCATGCGCGAGTAGCAAGATGAAAACGTAGATACACCAAGTAATTGGGGTTCGGAAGATCCGCTGCCATCGCCCCACCAATGCGCTGCCAATCCAAGGCCTCATCTGGTTGAGGGCGCGCATCAGCAAATAACAGCAGCTCACCATTAAGCCGCGCTAGTGCTGGGATGCGGTAGTCGAGGCTTTTTGTTGGGGCAAGAATCAGCTGCGCAGCCTGGGTGTTCACAGAGGCTAAGTCTAGTGCCTTCCATCCGGCGTACGGTTGGGGCATATATAACGCCCTTGTAGATAAGGAGATGAAACCCTGTGGTGGAGCTAGAAAAAATTTCGCTGATTGATTTTTGCACCATCTTTTCCGGGGAGAGCGCTACCGATGCGTTCCGGCGTTCCGTGGAATTAGCCCAGCGCGCTGAGGATCTCGGCATTGCCCGGATCTGGTATGCCGAGCACCACAATATGCCCTCGATTTCTTCTTCCGCCCCGGCAGTGCTGATCGCGCACGTAGGGGCGAAGACCAAGCGCATTCGTTTAGGTGCTGGTGGGGTGATGTTGCCCAACCATTCTCCGCTGGTGGTGGCCGAACAATTCGGGGCTTTGGCGCATATGTATCCGGGCCGTATTGATCTGGGCTTAGGGCGTGCCCCTGGTACTGATCCGGTAACGGTTCGTGCCCTTCGGCGTCGCCCGGATGCGGCAGATGCTTTCCCCAATGATGTTCTAGAACTCGATGGGTATTTAAGCGGCAACTCCCGGGTACCTGGGGTGCAAGCAGTTCCCAATGCACTGGTTAGTGATGATGCTGGGGAGACCTCCCGGCAGGTGCCGCTTTATATTTTGGGCTCTTCGCTTTTTGGTGCGCAGCTCGCCGCGCAACTGGGGTTGCCCTATGCCTTTGCCTCGCACTTCGCGCCCACCTATTTGCACCAAGCCATTGAGACCTATCGCCGCGAGTTCCAACCCAGTAAGACCCTGGCCGAACCCTATGTGATTGCCGCGGTGAATGTGTGTGCTGCAGATAGTGAAGAAGTGGCGCAGGAAAACTACCGCCAGGTACTTCGCGCGCGCGTTCGCAGCAAAGCAAAAAACGCGCAGCGTATCCGTGGAATCGGTGCGACCTCTGAAACCGTGGAGTTAGATGACGCGCAATTAGATGTGCTGATGAACTCGCCTTTTGGCCAGCAGATCACCGGGATGCTGCGCTATACCGCGGTGGGTACTAAGGATCAGGTGGCGGACTACCTGCGGGATTTCCAACAGCAGGCCCAAGCGAATGAGCTGATGATTTCGCTACAAACCCCACGCTTTAGAGATTCCCTGCATTCCTTAGAGCTCATGGCTGAAGGCATGGGGCTTGGCGCTGATTAGAGGGTGCGCCGCTGCGGGGCGGTGTCCTCTAAATCCTGGTTCACCTTATTCGCCCAGTGGTAGAGGATCGTCTGGCAGGTGAAGAAGATGAACATATACAGCGCCGGGGGGATCCAGCCACCCTGGGTCCAATAATCCCAGGGGCCTTCTTCTTTGACTAGCCAATGAATCAGCCACCCAAACAAGACGATGGCAATAAGCGCCAATCCGGCGATGAGGAAATACTTGGGGCCGGCATAGAATTCTTTATATTTTTTCATGACCCTTCAAGGCCTTAGTGATTCTTTGAGGCGATCTCGGCGGCTTCTTGGTCTTGCTTGCGGTTCCACTTCATCACCGCTGGGCCAACCACCAAGCTAAAGAACACAATAATGGCGGAGGTAATCCAGTAGCCATCCTGCCAATATCCCCACACGTTGCCCTTGACCAGCCAATGAACTCCCCAGGGGATCAGCGCGGCGATAAGGGTCAAGCCGAGCAGTAGTGGGTAATCCTTGCGGGCAAAAAGCGGTGTGGTGTGGGTCTCCATGGGCCAAGTGTAGGTGCGCCCTTAGATGCTGCGCAAAGGCTGAACCTGAGGGTTGCATCTAAGGGCGCTCTTAAGTACCTAGGGAAGCTGGTTTTCCCATTCTTCTCGTGGGAGTGGTCGGGAATGCTCCACGATTTTCAGGTTCTTGGCGTCTTCTTCTTCCTCCTTGCCAATCACCCCAATGTCACCACTGACGCGCACATTGCCGGGCACGATAATATTGCCTTCCTCATCGTGCTCGAGGACCGGCATGGGAAGCGGATTGCCTTCCTCGTCATAGCCGGGGGCGGGTTGGCTTTCATGCTTTTCGAGCTTCTCAGGCGTATCGGTTTTCTCCCAGCGGCGGGTACGGATCTGCCGGGTTGCGGCGGCATCATCGGTCATGCCCTTAATCAGGGAGTACATCATCACAAATTGCACCAAGAAGAAGGGGAAGGCCACGATAATGACCACTTCTTGCAAGGTGGCGATGCCAGCCTCGGGCGAGATAATCAGCAGCGCACCAGCAACCGCCCCAATCACAATCGCCCAGAGCACGCGGTAGTAGGTGGGAGTTTGGTTTTCTTCACCGGTGGCGAACATGTCATTGACCAAAGCTGCGGAGTCAATGGAGGTGATGAAGAAGATAATCACCACGATCAGCGCGAAAGCGGAGACCACACCTGCTAGCGGGTATTCAGCTAAGAGCTTGAACAGTGCTGCGGGAACATCACCATCGACAACCACCGGGGTGGTGAGCACACCGGGGGTTTCTAGTTCCAGCTCAATGCCGGCGCGGCCCATAATGGCGAACCAGATGACACTGAAGATGGTGGGAAGGGCGAGCACGCCACCGATATATTCGCGCACGGTACGGCCCCGGGAAATACGGGCGACGAACATGCCTACATAGGGGGACCAGCAAATAGTCCAGGCCCAGTAGAAGACGGTCCATTTACCTTGCCAGCCGGGGTTGTCTTCGAAGGAATCAGACCAGAACATCAGCTCAGGCAAAGTATCGGCGTAGATACCGAAGGATTCCACGGTGTGGCGCAAAAGGGTCAAGGTAGGGCCGGTGATGAGCACGAAGACGAGGAGACCCACCGCCATTCCAATATTGATATTGGATAGGATCTTCACGCCTTTATCCAGGCCACTGGCCACGGAGATGCAAGCCACCGCGGTGATGCTCAAAATAATGACCAGCTGCATCCAGGAAGCAATGGGGGTTCCCCAGAGCTTATTCATACCGGCGTTGATTTGGAGCACACCTAAACCAACGGAGACTGCAATACCGAAGGTGGTGCCAATAATGCTCAGGATGTCGATAAGTTTGCCGGGTACCGCGTAGATCTTGCCGCCTAGTAGTGGGGCGAAAACAGAGGATAGCCGTGGTGGGAGTTTACGCTTATAAATGAAGTAGCCCAGCGCTAGGCCAGGTAGTGCCAGGATCACCCACATGTGGATGCAGAAGTGATAAAAGGTGAAGGCGAAGGCTTCTTTAATGGCGGCTTCGCTCATGCGCTCAGCATCACCCATGGGGACGTTATAGGCATGGTTGAGTGGTTCGGCAACACCCCAGAACATCAACACCGCGCCCACTCCACCGGCAAAGAGCATGGCGAACCACACCGGGAGGGAGTGCTCGGGGTCGTCTTCATCATCGCCGAGTTTTACTCGCCCATAGCGGGAGACGAAGATGCCAACAAGGAAAATGAACATCATGGAAACGCCACCGATGTACATCCAGCCAAGGTTCTTCAAAAGCGATTGGGCAATCGTGGTGAAAGCATCACGGGCAGTGGTGCCTAAGACAATGGTGGCGATGACGAAGATGATGATGAACCCGGCGGCACCGAGGAAGATGAAAGGATCAGAGGCGATACCGAGGAAGGGTTTCTTACCCTCTTTTTGCGACATTTTTTCTGCGCTATTACCTGCCACCGTCGCGTCATAGGATTCGACGGGGTCAGAGTGGTCACGAATGGTAGAACCCTGCGATGGGTTAGCCATGATTTCAGCCCTCTAAAGGTGATGTGTTCGGAACGTGCCTAGGCAGGTGCGATATTGCTGCACTTTAGCTGTTGCACTGCGACAATTGCAGGTTGCACTGCGGCTAAAAGATTACCTGGGGGCTATAGGTAGTGGACAAACTCACATACTTACCCAAAGGTGTCTTGAGCCATCCTTATTTTGCGAGACAATTAAGTTCCAGGAAACTAGTTTTGAGTGCTCAGGCTAGGTTTTAGACCTTTGCTGTGCCCGCGGTTTAAAACACAACTTATGTGTACGGTCGTGGACACTCGAGCTTACCCCCATTCGTGTGATTAAGCGCGTCCTCAGCCCGCCGTGGCGGGAGCTACCGAGGTGCGGGAGGCAAGTCTCGGAAATCGCGAAAGAAGAGCAATTAAGCCCGCGGGTGCTACCCCCAATGAATCGAAGAAGAAGTACCCCCGGTCGAAAAACTGATGCCCTTTTGACTCGCAAGTGCACTATGGTGTCAGTGCATGACTTCCCTGCTTCGGCGTCGCAAAGCCCGGCGTACGACCGCTGCTTTATTAGCTTGCGCGACAGCGACCTCCGTGGGTTTGGGGGCCAGCACCCTCACCGGATGCAGTGCCGGCTCGACCGCCACCCAGGTGGGACGGCTCAGCGCCTCGGTTGTTGTTGGTACCACCGGCGCCCCCGCTTCCCTTGATTTCACCACCACCTCCGGTGCCGCTATCCCCACCGCGCTTATGGGCAATATCTATGAAGGCCTCGTGCGGATTAATGAAGGCGGAAAAGTAGAACCCTTGTTAGCCCAAAGTTGGGATTTATCAGAGGATCGCCGTACCTATACTTTCCATCTTCGCGAAGGCGTGACTTTTTCTAATGGGTCGCCCTTTGATGCGGAAACCGCAAAGTTTTCCATTGACCGCGTGCGCGGTGATGCCTGGACAAATGGCATTAAATCCTGGATGGATGTGGTGGAAAATACCGAGGTTATTGACCCACTGACCCTGGTCGTGACCTTGGAGCGCCCCTCGGCGGAATGGTTATGGCGGATGGGAACGCTGCTGGGGGCGATGATGAGCCCCGATGCGGTGGATAAATTAGCGACGAATCCGGTGGGTACTGGGCCTTATACCGTGACGCATTGGGCGGTGGGGGAATCAATTTCTTTTGCCGCACGGAGTGATTATTGGGGCCCGCAGCCAAAAAATGATGCGGCAGCAATTCGGTATTTCTCAGATGCAGTGGCGGCCACGAATGCCCTGCAATCTGGGGATATTGATGTGGTGTGGGGAATGCAGGCCCCAGAATTATTAGATACTTTGCCAGAAGATATTTCAGTGGAAGTAGGCACCACCAACTCTGAAGTGTTGCTGAGTATGAATAATCGTCGCGCACCTTTTAATGATGTGCGAGTACGCCAAGCCGTGTTTCATGCGGTGGATCGCCAAGCGGTGATTAATACCGTGTGGGAAGGCTATGGCACCGATACTGGCGGGGTGCCAGCACCACCGACGGATCCCTGGTATTTCGAGGCGGATGATTATCCTTATGATCCGCAGCGGGCCCGCGAATTATTAGCTGAAGCTGGTCATGATCCCGAAACCAATCCGGTGAAGGTGACCATTTCGGTTCCCTCTTTACCTTATGCACAGGCCACCTCTGAGCTGGTGTATTCGCAGCTGCATGAGGTGGGAATACAGGTGAGTTTGGAGTCCACTGAGTTCCCCGCGGTGTGGTTGAACAAGGTACTGCGAAATCATGACTATGACATGTCCATTATCGGGCATGTGGAGGCCCGCGATATCCCCAATCTTTTTGGGGATCCGGACTATTACCTCGGTTTTGATAATGCGGATGCCCGTGAGGCGTTGCAGAACGCCGATAATGCGGAAACTGAGGAAGAACAGGTCCGCTATATGCGGGAAGCAATGAAATATATTTTGGCGGATGCTGCCGCAGATACCCTAATGAATTTGCCGAATATTGTGTTGAAGGCCCCCGGGGTGGATGGTTTGAAACCGAATATTGTGACCGAAGGTCTGGCGCTTTATGGCATTAGCCATGAGGAAAAAGGCGCGGGGAAGGACAAGGCGTCTAGTAACGCTGGGGGTGAGCGCTGATGAGCTGCACAGCGGCACACACGATGGCCACCACCGCAGGCGCCAACGGCGCTTCCGGCGCGAACGCCGCAGCCTCCTCTACGAAGGGCGAGGATAATAACGGCCGGAAGGATGCCCGCGCCGGGCTTCGCACCCAACCCAGTGGCATGCAACGCACCCTATGGGCGCTCGCGCGGATCCTCGGACGCTTCCTCGGTTCGCTTTTTGTAGCCAGCATCGCCATCTTCGCGCTACTGCGACTTATACCTGGTGATCCCGCTGAGATCGCCCTAGGTGTGAGTGCTACCCCGGATTTAGTTGCTGAGCTGCAAGAACGCCTCGGCACTAATCGCCCAGTACATGAGCAGTACCTCCACTGGCTAGGTGCCGCGCTGACTGGGGATTTCGGGGTGTCGATGACCAGTGGTCAAGATATTTCCCCACTGCTTTTTGATCGCGCCCAAGTTTCTTTCATCTTGTGCATTGTCGCGATGTTCTGCTCGCTGCTAGTGGCAGTACCCATGGGTTTATGGGCTGCGCAGCGGGCGCGTCGCTTTGATGGCCTGGTGATCTCCACGGCTAGCCAGATCGGCATTGCAGTACCCAGTTTCCTTGCTGCGGTGCTCCTGGTGGCAGTATTCGCCGTGCACTTAGGGTGGGTGCCCGCTAATGGTTGGACCCCACCGGGGGTTGATTTCACGGCCTTTGTGGAGCGCCTCATCTTGCCGGTGATCTCGCTGACCGCGGTGCAGGCAGCCATCCTCACCCGCTATGTGCGCGGTGCGATTTTGGAAGTTCTGCACGAAGACTTCATGCGCACCGCCTTTTCTAAAGGCATGAGTTCCCGGCGCGCTGTGTTGGTGCACGCGCTACGCAATGCCGCCTTGCCGGTGCTTACCGTTACCGGTACGCAGCTCACCAGCTTGATTGTTGGTGCGGTGGTCATTGAGCGAGTGTTCATGCTCCCAGGTATTGGTTCCATGCTGCTTGATGCGGTGGTTAACCGTGACCTTCCGGTAGTTCAAGCAGTGGTGATGGTGCTGGTGTTCTTCACCCTCGCGGTGAACCTGCTGGTGGATATCCTCAACACCTTGGTTGACCCAAGGACCAGGCGTTAAGGCACACGCGAAGGGCAAAAGGAAAACTCATGCGTAACACACTTTTTCACACCCTCAGGCGCCTGCCTTTAGCTGGGAAAATCGGGGCCACCATCGTCGCCGTGGTGGCGGTCACGGCCCTGGTGTCCCTGGTATGGACTCCTCATGACCCGGTGGCGGCCTACCCAGATGATCGTCTCCTAGGGCCCAGCTTGAATCACTTAATGGGCACGGATCGTTTTGGCCGCGATGTCTTTTCCCGCATTATGGCGGGTTCGCGCATCACCTTAATGGTCGGTCTGATTGCGGTCAGTATTTCTGCGCTGATCGGAACCCCCTTGGGGATTCTGGCAGGTATGCGCCGTGGCTGGGCAGAATCGCTGATTATGCGCGGCTCGGATTTGCTCTTGGCTTTCCCGGCATTGTTATTGGCTGTGGTGTGTGGTGCCGTGTTCGGTGCTTCCACTGTAACCGCCATGGTGGCGATTGGTATTGCTGGTGTGCCGGCTTTTGCGCGTGTGGCGCGTGCGGGTACGCATCAGGTGATGGCCCGGGATTATGTGGCGGCTGCTCGCAGTGGTGGCCGTGGCTGGTGGGAGATTGCGCTTCGCCATATTCTGCCGAATGTGGCGGGCATGATTATTGTGCAAGCCTCGGTGGCTTTCGCCCTCGCGGTGTTGGCTGAAGCAGCCTTGAGTTTCTTGGGGCTGGGCACCCCACCGCCGGAGCCTTCTTGGGGACGGATGCTCCAAAATGCGCAGGCTTCTTTAGGCTCTGCACCGCAGTTAGCGCTGTGGCCGGGCCTTGCGATTGCGCTGACAGTGCTGGGCTTTAATTTGCTCGGCGATGGTTTACGTGACGCCTTTGATCCGCGGAGGAACACCAAATGAGCACCCCATCACCAGGGCAACAGTCCCAACTAGACCGGCAGTCCGCTCCCCTAGCCCTGGAGGTCCGTGATCTGCGCATCACCGACACCAAGAAAGCCAAAAAGAGCCACGGCCGCAACCGCGGCCGCGATCACCAGCGCGACCCCCAAGCCGCCGAGCTCCTGCACGGCATTAACTTCGTCATTCCCAAAGGCGGACGCCTAGGCCTGATCGGTGAATCTGGTTCCGGTAAATCCTTGACCGCCCTAGGCATCATGGGACTTCTTCCCGAAGGCCTGGAAGCCAGCGGGCAGATCACCATCGGCGATACCCAACTCGATGGCTCAGAGGTCAGCGCCACCTCGCTACTCGGGGCACGCACCAAGGTGTTTGAAAAACTCCGCGGCCGCAAGGTCGCCATGATCTTCCAAGAACCCATGACAGCACTCAACCCGCTGATGCGGGTGGGCCGCCAGGTCGCGGAAATCATGGAGGTCCACGGCCGCCCGCACCAAGAAGCCACCACCCGCACCCGCGAACTTTTTGAAGACGTCGGCTTGGGTGAAGAAAAGCTTCGCTCCTACCCGCATGAGCTTTCCGGTGGGCAACGCCAACGCGTACTTATCGCCATGGCACTAGCTAATGATCCTGATGTGTTGATCTGCGATGAACCCACCACCGCCCTTGATGTGACGGTCCAAAAACAAATCCTGGATCTCATTAGCGCCCTAGTGGCCCGCACCGATACCGCACTGCTCTTTATCACCCATGATTTAGGCGTGGTGGCCCAAATGTGCGAGCAGGTCGTCGTACTTCACCGCGGCACCCAGGTAGAAGAAGGCAGCGTCGAAGAGGTACTGCGCAACCCACAAAAGGAGTACACGAAGAAATTAGTACTCGCCTCCCAACCTGGCGCACCCGCGCAGCTTCCAGCGAACCTCAGCGATAAAGACGCCACCCCCAGCCTCGCAGTGAATGCGCAGGGGCTAAGCCGCATTTATCGGCGCCGCCGCACCCTGGACTTTTTGGCCCTCGATAGCGTTGATCTGCATGTTCCCGCTGGTGGGCGCTGCGGCATCGTGGGTGGCTCCGGGTCTGGTAAATCCACCTTGCTCAAGATCCTCGGCGGTTTGGATAAACCCGATGAGGGCCAGGTGGAGCTTTTCGGCACCCCGCTGTCGGAGTTTTCCCGCAAGGATCTTTCCCAAACCGTGCAATTGGTATTCCAAGATCCCGCCAGTTCACTCGACCCCCGCATGCCAATCGGCCTGTCCATCGCCGAACCACTACGCGGCCGCGGCTTAAGCAAGCAACAACGCATGGCGCGGGTCGCAGAAGTGCTCTCCGATGTGGGGCTCGACCCAGAAATGGCCACCCGCCTACCGCATGAGTTTTCTGGTGGCCAGCGTCAGCGCATCTCCATTGCGCGTGCGCTATCGGTGCGCCCCAAGATCCTGCTCGCTGATGAACCGGTCTCCGCACTGGATGTGTCGGTGCGCGCCCAGGTACTGGCACTGCTTGATTGCATGGCCGCCGATTATGGCCTGACCTTGCTCTTTGTCTCCCACGATCTCGCCGTGGTGCGTGAGCTCTGCACCCATGTGGCGGTGGTCAACCACGGGCGCATCGTCGAGCATGGGTTAACGGAAAATATTTGGCGCAACCCCCAAGACCCCTACACGCAGGCCCTGTTGGCGGCCATCCCCCGGGTGGAGCAGCGGGTCTAACCACGGCTCGGCATCCGAAGCCAGAGGCCTACCACCCGAGGCAAGAGGCCCAAGGCCCACAGGGCCCATCTACTCCCCAGCGGCCGCGCTAGCCACCTTCCCCATCTCGGAGATAAAGCTGGCCACCACTTCCCTACTTACCCGACAATCCAGCACCAAGGTGCCCTCGCGGACCCCGCGGAACCACTCCCGCGCCGCCGCCAGATCCGCCAGCCGGCGAATCACCATGGTTTCCGCACCCAAGGGGCGCAGCATCCCTGCGAAATCAAACTCCGGTAGCCGCATGGTGCGCTCATCGGCACCGCGTACTGCATATTGGTGAATCTCCGCCCCATAAGCAGAATCATTCACCACCACAATCACCCCGCGGCGCGCCACCCGAATAAAACTCTCCGCATCAGCAATCCCCATCATCCCGCCGCCATCACCGGTTACCATCACCACGGTGCGCTCCGGCTGCATACTCGCCGTCGCCTTCGCCGCCCCCACCGCCGAGGGAAAGCCCAGCCCAATGGCCTGCATCGCGGTGCCCACCATAATGGTTTGCTCCGGGCCATCCACGTCCAGGTACATATTCGGCCAGCCCATAAAATGCCCGCCATCGGTCACAATCACACGATCTGCCGGCAACACCTCATTGAGCTCACTAAATAGCGCCCGCGGGTCCAGGCGCCCATCGCCTAAAAATTCCTCCGGCTGCGGGTATACGGGTTGAGGAAGCTCTGCTCGAGATCGACGCGGGGCGCGGTCGGCTACGTGCTGGTACAGCAGGTGGGAAAACTCTGCCACACCACCCTGGATAAAACGCGAGACGATTTCAGTAGTCGGCTGTGCTTGAACGTCTACTTGAATAATGCGCGCATCCGGGGCAAAAGAATCCCCAAAAGCCCGGGTGAAATGGTTAAGCCCAGCACCGAGTACTAACACCACATCCGCACTACGCATCTCAGCTTGGGTACTAGGTGCCGCAAACCCACCACATACCCCTAAGTTGCGGTAACTATCCCCAGGTAGTGGCTCAGTTACTACCTCTTCTGGGCTGCGATACACCTTGCCCGGTGTGCGCCCAAAGAAACCACGCATCGGTGCACTGGTAGCCACATCAGCACCCAAGGCAGCCGCCAACTTGGTCACTTCTTTTCGTGCCCCGCGGGCACCACGGCCAGCCAAGATCAATAGCTGCCTTGCCCCAATAATCTCTTCGATTACTTCCTCATCCACCTGCGGTTGTGGCACTTTGGGGCTTCGTACCTGTGGTGGGTTCGCCAAGCGTTGTTGTTGCGCCGATGGTACTTCCGCGCGGATTACATCATGCGGGATCGCCAACACCACTGGTTTAGAGCTTTGTAGTGCCAATTCAATGGCCTCATAGGTGCGATCCACCACCACATCCGGGTGCGCATAAATCGTGGGCACCCCACAGGCAGCCGCCATCTCAGCTTGGGCAATGTCATTGGGGCGCAAACCGCTGGTGGGGGCATCGCCCACCACATAAATAAGTGGGATCCGCGCCAGCGATGCTTCCGCTAATGCAGAGATCGCATTGGTATATCCCGGGCCATAGGTAGTGGTCGCCACCGCGAGTTTCCCGCTGGCCCGAAAGTAGGCATCAGCGGAAGCCACGGTGGCGACCTCATGTCGGACTTCCACTACCGGGTGGCCAAGAGTCTCCAAAGCATCAATGAACCACACATTGCCATTGCCCATAAGCGAGAAAACTTCCCCGCATTCGTGGCTGATGATCTGGGCAATCGCCTGCGAGAGATTCGGGTTCTTAAATGCTGTTTCAGGTGGGTTATGCGGAAGGTGAGTAGTTGATGTTTCTGGGTTTCCAAAGGGCCTGGTGAGCATGATGGATGGTCTCCTCTAAATGAGCGGAGTAGTAGAGAATTCGCCATATATGTCTCACCGCGTCACCCGGGGAGCGTCATGAGCTATAGGTGGGCTCCAACCCGCGTACCCGGTTACGTGGCCCTTTTTCGACCACCGAAGCATCACAATGGGTAGTAGTGATGTCTGACACAAAACAACCTAGTACACATCACCCAAAGTGGCAAGGGTCACATGCGTATGTGAGCTACTTCGCTAACCCCGCGGGGGTGAGCACAAACCGAACGTGGGTCCCACCGGAGTTTCGGCATAATGAGTCCATGAATCGCGTTGTTCCTGATCCCCAAACAGCCGCTCTCATCGAGGCATCACGGCCTGCCGAAGACCTAAAAATTGCGCGCGAAGTAAGCGAAATTATTAGCCATATGCTCGGCGATGGTGCTTCCGTGATTGATCCCTCGGCCACCATTTGGACAGCAGAAACCGCACAAGCCCTGCAGAGCAGGATCCAAGAAAACCTCATTAAAGGTTCCCACCTCGACCAGTGGGAGAAGCTGGAACAACAACTCCAGGGAGCACCCCGGGAGGTTGTTTTATTAGCAGCAGAGCTGGTGTTTCTTCGCGAACACCCAGTACGAACCTTCCGCCCGCAAACCCGGCGCGAACATGTGCAGCGCGTGTTATCGAAGCTGGATGCCCCACTAGATATCCCAGAGCCCATGGCTACCTGGCTACGTAGGCCCGCGGGAGTTGCGGGGTTTGGTGCGGGACAGGGTTACTCCGGCCAACTCTGGCGGCATGTGATCTGGATGTCTACCTTCGTCTCTCATTGGCACCAGCTACCAGGAGATGTGAAGGAAACCGCCCGTCAGGATCCCTGGGCCTTACAGCGCGTGATGCTTGATGTGGGTGAAGATCAACCCGGTATCCGCAACGCCCTGCAATTCCTTGCTGACCCGGATACTTTCGAGCCCATCTCTTCGAGGGATTTGAAGCAGAAGATCCGTGATGCGCTTGCTGATCGGATTGGGGGGGCTTCAGGTGATAGCCCGGAAGCTATCGACCGCGACTTTCTCGCGATTCGTGAGGCCTTGGCCCGCGAAGTGAACAAACCCTTTAACTTCTGGACCCCTGGGGTGCAAGAGCTATGGGATACACCGCGCCCCAGCACGGGCTCTTCAACAACAAAGGCCGGTAGCCCCATAGTTGCCGCTGAAGAAGAGGCCACCCCAGCGTCCAGCTCTGCCGACCAAAACCCAGATGTATCTGATGAGGCAGAAGAACTTCCCCCTTATGGCAAAGCCGAGTTCCTCAACGAGGTGTATCTCTCCGAGGAAGATTATGAGCGCCTGCGCTCTCTTATTGCGCGGAAGAAAAACATCATCCTTGCCGGGCCGCCCGGGGTAGGAAAAACTTTTGCTGCCGAGCGCTTCGCCTTTTCACTGATGGGGGTTAAGGACCGCAGCCGGGTGGAGATGGTGCAATTCCACCAAAGCTATTCCTATGAAGACTTCATGATGGGCTACCGCCCCACCGAATCAGGTGGCTTCACGCTAGCGGAAGGTCCCTTTTACCGATTCTGCGAGAAGGCGCGGGCAGATACTGAAGATCGCCCGTATTTCTTCATCATCGATGAGGTCAACCGCGGGAATATCTCCAAGATCTTTGGTGAACTCCTCATGCTCATTGAAGCTGATAAGCGCGACAAAGAGCTTCGCTTGCTCTATAAAAACGAGCGCTTCTCCGTTCCTGCCAATGTGTATCTCATCGGGATGATGAATACCGCTGACCGTAGTCTCGCGGTACTCGATTACGCCTTGCGCCGCCGATTCGGTTTCTTCACGATGAAGCCAGGGTTTAACTCCCAAGGCTTTATGAGATGGCAAGAAGAACTCAGCAACCCGAAGTTCGAGGTCCTCGTTCAAAAGGTGGTTGAGCTCAACCGCGATATTGCCGATGATCCAGCTCTAGGGGAAGGTTTCCTTATCGGCCATAGTTTCCTTGCTGCCCCTTCCGATGGGGAAGCCGATGATGCTTGGTTGCACTCCGTGGTGGATCAGGAGCTTATTCCACTACTCGAGGAGTACTGGTTCGATGAGCCAGCTAAGGCAGAGGAATGGACCAATACTCTTAAGAATGCGCTGCACTGATGAGTAGTTCCATAGCCATCCGCAATATCTACGTGATGATGGCTTATGCCTTTAGGGCGATCCGACATAATGGCGTAGCCCAGGTGGAGACAGAAGAGTTCGATCACCTGCATGACCTTTTTGCTGAAATTCTCTTACGCGGCGTAGGTGCCCTGGTTAAACGCGGCCTTCACCGCGGCTATGTTCCGCACAGTGATGAACTCGCTACCGTTCGTGGTCGACTCGATATCACTGGCAGTGTCGCCACGCGTTCCATGCTCAGAGGAAAGCTGGTCTGCGAGTTCGACGAATACGAAGCCGACACCCCGCATAACCAGGCGCTGAAAGCCGTCATCGTTCTTCTTATCCGGCATGGCCAGGTTAGCGCTTCCCGTCGCGACGCACTGCGCCGACTACTGCCCTATCTTGATGCGGTCACGCTCGTCGCACCTGATTCCATCCGCTGGAATACGCTGACCTATCACCGTGCCAATGCCAACTACCGCTTCTTACTCGGCGCCTGTGAATTAGTGGTCCGTGGTCTTCTGCCCACCACCTCTACTGGGTCAACCAAGCTGACGTCCTGGATCTCCGATGAGGCGATGAGCAGCTTGTATGAACGGTTCCTTCGTGAGTACTACTCCATTGAACACCCAGAGCTTTCCACCAGCTCATCTAAGGTTCCTTGGGATTACAACGCCGAAGAGGCTTCCGGGGTAGAACAATTGCCAGCTATGTTCACCGATGTTGTCCTTCGCAATAAACAGCGCACGTTGATTATCGACGCGAAGTATTACGGACACTCGATGCAGCTGAGTCGCTGGGGAAAGTTAACGCTGCACTCGGCGCATATCTATCAAATCTTCGCCTATGTGAAGAACATGGATATCAACCACGACGGCTCTATTAGCGGTCTTGTTCTTTATGCGCGTACCACCGCGCCTGAGCAACCGGATGTCGATGTCACAATCCAAGGCAACCGGATCGGTGCGACAACACTTGACCTGAACCAGGAATGGCCGGTTGTCCGCGACCAGCTCGAGGGCATCATCAGCTGGCTCAACCCCTAAAACACATTCCTGCCAGCGATGCACAGCGCTTCCACGCCGACCAACCGATCGGGCGCCGCACTTCCCCGCTACCCCCGGGACTCCGGGGATTCCGCACTCTTCTTCACCCCGTTTTCCCCAAACCTGCGGATAACCAGGGCCTCCTCACCACGGTGTGCTGGGGCCGTTGCACCCCGTTCTAGCGAGGGCATCAAGGTATACGGCAGTATTGAGGTAGTGGCACAACAAACCGCTGGCGTGGATGTTGCCAGGGACCTGCTCCCCATGCAGTTCAGCAGGCCAGCAAGCTACTTAAAGGGTGACAAAGCTGAAGCCGAAATCCCGGTCGATGTGGTCACTGTCACCAAGAACAATGTGAAGGACTTTCAGTGAATCAACCCAGCATCGTTGTAGTCGGCTCCCTCAATGCTGATCTCGTAGTCCGAGTTCAGCGACACCCACACCCCGGCGAAACCCTGCTCGGCTCCGGCGGCACCATTACCGCCGGCGGCAAAGGCGCTAACCAAGCGCTCGCCGCTGCCCTGCAAGGCGCCAACGTCACCATGATCGGCGCGGTCGGCGAAGATTCCTACGCCGCCCCCGCTACTGAATACCTTCGTCGCGCCGGAGTTAATATGCGCGGCATTGCGGCAGTAGATGATGAGTGCACCGGCCTGGCTGTCATTACAGTCAGCGATGATGGCGAGAACGCCATTATCGTTATCCCCGGCGCGAATGCCATCGTCAATGGTGATTATGTAGCCGGCTTCGACGACGTGCTCCACGATGCAGACATTGTGCTGCTCCAAGGCGAAATCCCGGCCTCCGGCTTCGCCCGTGCCGTGGAGCTTGCTGGTGGGCGCGTGGTCGTTAACCTCGCACCTGTCATTGAAGTACCTAAAGAAGCCCTCTTAAAGGCTGACCCGCTGATGGCTAATGAGCATGAAGGCGGACTCATCCTCAAACAACTCGGTGTGCCCTGTGCTTCCGACGAGCCCCGCGATATCGCCCAAGCATTAGTCGATGCCGGGTTCAAGAGCGTGGTGATGACCCTTGGCTCCCAAGGAGCACTGGTCGCTGATGCTTCCGGGCTCACCCCGATTCCCACCCCGAAGGTGGAAGCAGTAGATACCACCGGTGCCGGGGATGCCTTCGCAGGTGCCTTTGTCGCCAAGCTCGCAGAAGGCGCTGATCTTGTAGAAGCTGCGCATCACGCCGCTCGGGTTGGTGCTTTTGCCGCTACCCGCCGCGGCGCGCAGGCCTCCTACCCCGGCCCAGAAGATGAGCTGCCCAGCGTTTAAACACTCAAGCACACCAAAGACCCCAAGCATCTAGCCCACGCCAGGTACTTGGGGTCTTGTGTGTAGGTGCTTAATCCACCGAGAATTCCGCCATGCGGTCCCACTCGGTTTTGCCTTCAATGAGGGTGTTAATGATCTGCGGGGTTTCCACCAAAATGGTGGGGAATAATTCGCAGGCAGCCTTGAAGTGATCCGAGTTCACGTGCGCCTCGGCAGCATCATCCTTGAAGGCTTCTAACAGGATGTACTCATTCGGGTCATCAGTGTTGCGGGTCCATTCGAAGAAAATATTGCCCTCTTCGGCCCGCGACTTGGTGGTGAACTCATCAACCAGTTCACGGAAATTCTCTACATGCTCGGGCTTGGGTCGGAAACGCACATTGATCAAAATCATGCGCCCCAGTCTAGGCAAAGCCTGCCCCACCCGCAGCACCCTCTGGGCTAGCAGCCCGCAGTGCCCTCTGGGCTAGCAGCCCGCAGTGCCCTCTGGGCTAGCGCCCCAGCATCCTCAACAGGCTCCTAGGAGGAATACACCCCACTCGGGCCATCACCGAAGTCCAAGATATGTTCCTCAGGCACTTCAAATACTGCCATCAGGGCATCAAAGTCTTGGGATTCCTCATCGCTTAAAATCACGCGCTTATAGCCCGCGCGATGCACCCCACGCTCAGCGCCGCGGTCTCCTCCACGAGAGGGGTGCTCAGGCCCAGCATGATGCCTGGGGTTCCTCGAGTTACCGGGGTTCCCAGGGTTGAAGAAGCCAGAGGTATCCCCATCGCTATATGTGCTCATGAGTTCGCGCCCTGCCTCCTTCACTCACAACTCGTGCTACCGCGATCTGCACCAACATCCGGCGCACCAACTGAATGTCCTTGGCCGTGATCTTAAGCGCTCGCCCGCCCAAAAGATAGTTCACCAAACACCGCTGGTTTAGTACTCCCGAACCATCTCATAAAGCCGCCCAAAAACCCCAGCCCCATCCATCGCAATGCCATCATGTTGATGCTCATTAGTAATCCAAGGCCGCAGATCACGGTAGTGCGCGGCGGTCTCCAGGGAATAGCGCAGCGGCACAAAAATATCATCGTGGTACACCGCCGCCGCACATACAGCTGGCGCGGTGCTCAACACATCCAGATCATATTGGGCTTCCCAATCATCAACCTGCGCCAATTCCTCTGCTACCTGCGCAAAGGGAATAAGCGCTGGGTCCTCCTCAAATTGCCAGGGATAAATATGCTCCCCGGTCAAATAGAATTTCGCCGAGGTATCCAGCGGATCCGCGTTCTCCTCAAATCCCTCAAACTCCTCGCGCATCCGATGCGCCGACCAATTTGTCGCCCCCGGCGCATTCCCGCCATAAATAGCCTCATGGATCACCGCATATAGCGGGGCACGCTGGAAACTCAACGCTTGGCCCACCGCCTCCAAAAAGTCCCCGCGCAGCGCCTTTTCCCCACGCACTTTGTGGAAGGGCTCTTCTAATAGATATCCCAAATGATCAAACCCTTGCGCCCTTCCGAGACCGATACCTAAGGTCCTAAATCTGCGCGCGCTCAAACGTCCCCCGTCTGCCACACGTTCATCCGAGTTTTCTAAATGGTGAGAAATCTCGCGGATTCTCTCCTCAGCAAAGGGGATCTGCTGATAGAACTGCTTGTGCCGAATTTCCAGCGCCTCATAGGTCGCGCGATAAAGATCATCGGCGTGGATTCCGGTGGCCGGTAACCCACCTGTTAAATACCCGTGCTCAATAGCATGCGGGTACGCCGAAAGATAGGCGGTAATACAAAAACCACCGAAGCTTTGCCCATACAGCGACCACGTCTTTTCGCCTAAGGCTTCGCGCAATAATTCGCAATCCGCCACAATCTGCGGGGCACGCAGAAGCCGCAGTTTCTCCACCGAAGGGATCCCCGCCGGATCCTGCGCGTCAATTCTCCCCGATCGCCCCGTCCCGCGTTGATCAAGCAAGATCACGCGGTAATGCTTCAAGGCTTCCCCTAACCAACCACCTGTGTTCAGCGGGCGTGGGCTGGGGTGCCCGGGACCACCTTGGAGATACACCAACGCTGGGTAGTTCTCCCCACCGGCAGGAATGATCTCGCGGGCAAAAAGCGGCAAACTCCCCAAGCGCCCCGGATCCTCATGATCCCACGGCACCTCTAAGGTGTGGGACTTGATCCGGCAGCCAAAGCGGGTGGTTTCGGTGGTACTCAAACTCATGGCCCAAATGCTACGGGGTTTGCCAAGAATCTGGCAGAATCAGGCAGCTTTGTTAAAACTTCCTGCCAAGTACTTAAGCACTTCACCCTAGTCCTACCTTTAGCCTCTTTTGGCTAGTAATCAGCCACATTGTCCGTGCTACTTTCCTTCCTTGTGACAACTCCGCTTGCCCGCAGCTCCCAACAATCCCGCATCATTGGTCTTGATATCGCCCGTGGTCTCGCCATTATCGGCATGATCACCGCCCATATCGGCCCTTTTGGTTTCCTCGGCGCTAAAAACCCCACCGATGGTTACCCCTCCGCACTATTTGCCGTACTTGCTGGGGTGAGCATGTCGATCATGGCCAGCGGTGGACTCAAACGCGGTGGCAAAGCCATCAGCATCTCGCGTAAACAACTCATCTTGCGCGGGGTACTTCTTACCGGTTTGGCCATTTGCCTCGGCCTTGTCCAACAATCCATTGCCGTCGTCCTCTTCGAGATTTCCCTGACCTTCATGCTGTTGTGGTGGATGCCGGCTGTGCGCACCCGCTGGCAGATCACCACCGTGGCACTGCTCCTGCTGGGCTCTTCGGTCATGGCGCTGCTCTCCTTCCCCGAACAGCCCTATCCCCTTATCGGCTGGGTGGCTTATGGTGCCGTTGGTGCTTTATTACACCGCACCTTCATCCACACCCAACCCCGCATCCACCTTGGGGTTGGGCTTATCGGCATCGCCGTGGCAGTACTCGGACTGTGGGTACGCGTCGGTGATGAAGACCCCGCCACCAAAACCCACCTCTGGTTAGCCTCCACCGCCCCGCATTCCGGCGGGGTCTTCGATCTGTTCTTCTCCCTCGGCGCAGCCCTCGGGGTCCTCGGGCTATCGCTTTATATCAGCCACAATCCCCGCGTACTGCTGCGTCCTCTCCAAGCCATGGGCTCCATGGCGCTCACCGCCTATCTCGTCCACATTTTGAGCGCCGGTCCCCTACTGGACCATGAGGTCGCACAATATAACAAGGAACAAGAACAGCTCTACCACGCTGGTGCACCCCAAGTACCAGGAAAAACCGATGCTGAGCTCTACTCCCATCCACTGCTGTGGGTAGGCACCATTGGTGGGTTATTAGTCTTCGCCCCACTGTGGAAGCAACGCTTTAGGCGCGGCCCAGCGGAGTGGGCCATGTACCGCAGCATTGAGGCCATCGTTCCGCGTTCCCCTAAAGAGTAAGCTGAACATCAACTACCTGGCGCTGAGCGTTGACGCTCGGCGCCTTCACTCTGAGCCTTCGGATGTATGCACTGTGGATGATTCCCGCCCTTCGCCCTTTGATAAAAGAACCAGGCGAGCGCTGCGCCATCATTGGCAAGACCGCATCCTATGGGTCTCCACCATCCTCACAGCCATCTTGGTCATCATCGCCATCTGGGCGATCGTGGAGCTACTCCGCGGGGATCTACGCCTAGGTGATCTCTCCGGTACCGCCCACAACCTCGTAGCCGGGGCGATTGCGCTGATGACCATCGCCCCATCCTTGATCATTAGTGCCCGGGTTATTCGCTCAGCTAAACCCCGGGCCACCGGCGCGGTGGTCACCCCCTCACAATTCCCGGAAGTCTACGAGCTGGTGCAAACCTACACCGCGCTTTTCCAGATGCCGCGGGCCCCCAAAGTCATCTTCGATGATTCCGCCGATAATCTCAGCCAATCCACAGCCCGGCTGCGCTCTAATACGATCACTTTGCACACCGATCTTCTTGAAGCCCCGCGGCTCAACCCAGAAGGCACCCTCGCGGTCTTACGTTTCGCTCTTGCCCGCGAGTTCGGTCTCCTAAGAGATGGCCGCCGTAACTTTGGCTACCAATTCGTCCTCGTCATCGTCCAAGGCGTGCCTTATTTAAAAACCGTCCTCGCTCGCGCTGAAGAATACACCGCGGATCGTTGGGGTGCGTTAATCGCCCCGGAAGCAGCCGCCGATTATTGCGGCTTCCTCGCCGTCGGCAAAGGGCTCTTCGCCGACACCAGCCTCCAAGAACTAGCCCGCCCTGCCGGCCACGGTGGGTGGGCGGAGCTAGCACCCGCCTGGACCATGGCTGTTCCCCCTCTTCCTTGGCGCGTCCGCGCGTTCGCAGAACTAGGGGTCTGCGCCCCAGATACTCTGCAGGTCCTCTCCCCCTGCGCCCCACAGCAGCTCACCCCGGACTTATTGCACCAGCGCTACCACCTGATGAACTTCAAAGAACCGCGCACGCAGGGCGCATTTTGGTTCCCACCTAAGCGTCACAGCGACGCTGAACTGGCGAGAATCTGCCCTGCAGGCACGGTTGCCGAATTCGATCAGGATCTGCCTTAGCCCTGGTAATTCACCGGCGGCTCAGCCGACCACGGGAACACGATCCACTCATCGGTGTGCTTCCACACATAATCCGGAGCGATCTCGGAACGGGATTTGCCATACAGCACAGCGGAGCGCACCTCGGCGCCATGCTGTTTCAGCAGATTCAAAACCAAATGCAGGGTGCGCCCGGAATCAGCAACATCATCTACTACCAAGAGTTTCTTATTGGAGATGGAGTCGGTATCCAAGAGGGGCTCAAGGAGCACGGGGTCCGGGAGGGTTTCTTGCACGTCGGTATAAAACTCGACGTTGATGGCGTCAGAGAGTTTCACGCCAAGGGAGTAGCTTAAGGCACCGGCGGGAAGCAGGCCGCCGCGCGCCACCGCGATAATAATATCCGGGTTGAAACCGGAGTCGGCAATTTGTTGGGCGAGCTCACGTTGGGCGGTGCCGAAGCCCTCCCAAGTAAGAATTTCCTTCTGATCCAATTCCGAGGAATCTGCATGGTAGGCCATGCTCGGATAATACGCGCATTGCGCCCACTGTGGCGAAGTTTGCCCGCACTTAGTGAAACCACCTACATGCCATCTAAACCGAAACGCCTTATGAGGCACCATTTTCTTTAACCCACACCCCAAACAAGCGCCAGCCCGGCAGCACAAGAGTAAAGGGCGCACCGTCATGAAAACGATGCGCCCTCTAGCGACTTCCAGGCAACGAAGGCCGCTGTGCGCTATTTAGTCGGCGTCGGTGGATAGTGCGGCGACGAAGGCTTCCTGCGGCACGGAGACCGAGCCGATGGACTTCATGCGCTTCTTGCCTTCCTTCTGCTTCTCCAGCAGCTTGCGCTTACGGGAAATATCGCCGCCATAGCACTTAGCCAGCACGTCTTTACGTAGCGCACGGATATTTTCACGCGCAATGATCTTCGAGCCGATCGCTGCCTGCACGGGTACTTCGAATTGCTGGCGGGGAATGATTTCTTTTAGCTTCACGGTCATCTTATTGCCGTACCACTGCGCATTATCGCGGTGCACGATCGCGGAGAAAGCATCCACCGGTTCACCCTGGAGCAGGATATCCACCTTCACCAGGTCGGCCTGTTGCTCGCCAGCTTCCTCATAGTTCAAGGAGGCATAGCCGCGGGTACGGGACTTCAACATGTCGAAGAAGTCGAAGATGATTTCACCTAGTGGCATGGTGTAGCGCAGCTCCACGCGGTCTTCGGATAGATAATCCATTCCACCCATTTGACCGCGCTTGGATTGGCATAGCTCCATGGTGGGGCCAATGAACTCGGCCGGCACAATCACCGTCATCTTCACGATGGGTTCGTAGACCTCACGGAGTTTGCCTTCTGGCCAATCCGAGGGGTTGTGCACGCGGTGTTCGCTGCCATCTTCGGCCACCACACGGTAGTTCACCGAAGGTGCCGTGGAGATCAGATCAAGATCGAATTCGCGCTGGAGACGATCGCGGGTGATCTCCATGTGCAGAAGCCCTAGGAAACCGCAGCGGAAACCGAAGCCCAAGGCCACAGAAGTTTCTGGCTCCCACACCAGGGAGGCATCATTGAGCTGCAGTTTTTCCAGTGCGTCACGTAGGTCCGGGAAATCAGCCTGGGAGATGGGGAAAAGCCCGGAGTACACCATGGGTTTGGGCTCGGCGTAGCCCTGCAGGGGTTCTTCAGCGCCGTGGACAGCCCAGGTGACGGTATCGCCGACCTTGGATTGGCGCACATCTTTCACACCGGTGATGATGTAGCCCACTTCGCCAGGGCCAAGGCCCTTACATTTCTTCGGGGTGGGCGAGACAATGCCGATCTCAAGGTTTTCATGCACCGTGCCAGTCGACATCATCTTCAGGCGCTGTTTGGGTTCCAGGCGACCATCCACCATGCGGATATAGGTGACCACGCCGCGGTAGGTGTCATATACGGAGTCGAAAATCATGGCGCGTGCCGGGGCATCGGCACCATTGGGGCTTACCGGTGGGGGAACCTGTTCGCAGACGCGGTCGAGGAGTTCTTCAACACCTTGGCCGGTTTTAGCGGAAATGCGCAGGACTTCTTCTGGTTCGCAGCCCACAATATTGGCCACTTCGAGGGCGTATTTTTCTGGGTCTGCGGCAGGCAGGTCGATCTTGTTGAGCACCGGGATGATCTCGAGGTCTTTATCCATGGCGAGATAAAGGTTCGCCAGGGTTTGGGCCTCAATGCCTTGGGCGGCATCCACTAAGAGAATGGCACCTTCGCAGGCTTCGAGTGCCCGGGAGACTTCATAGGTGAAGTCCACGTGGCCGGGGGTGTCAATCATCTGCATGACGATTTCTTCCCCAGCGCAGGAACCGGTTTTAGGTACCCAGGGAAGGCGAACGTTTTGGGCTTTAATGGTGATGCCGCGTTCGCGTTCGATGTCCATATTGTCGAGGTATTGCTCGCGCATATCGCGTGCATCAACCACCTTGGACAAGCCGAGGATGCGATCCGCCAAGGTGGACTTGCCGTGATCAATATGCGCGATGATGCAGAAGTTACGGATCTGTTTTGGATCCGTGAACGTGTTCTCCGCAAAATTAGCGACCATTATGTCCTAGCCCACTTCCCTTAATCTTTGACTCATCACACCCTACCCTGCTCCCCCGCCGCTATCTAAAGCCTATGAGGTGCGGGTTGAAAAGGCACCCTCATACCGATTCTGAGCTGTAGTTTTTTCCGGTGCCATAGTGGTGGTGAATAAGGATGCGACTTGGGGGTTCAAGGCACTAATGTGAAAGCCATGGGCACTTCCTCCACCTCGGGCAGCCAACAGGCTTCGGGTAACGAAGGTTCGCGACCGCGTCGCGCACGCAGTCGTTTCAACCGGCTGATTAACCGCCTAGCCCCCGGGGTGATTGAGAACCCGCTGGAAACAGGGTTATCGCGCTTAAATGATCGCTTGGGTTTAGGGCTTAGCGATAGTGAAGGCACTGGGCCCAGCATGCCGAGGGCAGCCACCGCCTTGCATGTGGAAAACACGAAGGATGCCGCGCGCAGCATTTTTTACGCCCCCGATATGGATGGCCAGGCTGAACCTGGTGAAGTGGTGTGGATTTGGACGCCCTCCGATGACCCCAACAGTCCACTTCGCGAACGCGCCATTTTGGTGGTGGGTCGTACCCGGCACACGATTTTAGGTTTACTCATCTCCCCTAACCCCGAACACGATGGGGAAGATAGTTGGCTAGACATTGGTGCCGGTGAGTGGGATTCTTCCGGGCGGCAGTGCTGGATCCGCTTAGACAAGGTGCTAGAGGTCTCTGAGCTGGGCATTAGGCGCCAAGGTGCGGTGTTGCCTAGGCGCCGGTTTGAGCGGGTGGCGAATAAGCTGCGGCAGTCTTATTCCTGGATGTAGTTGCCAGGATGTAGGTAGCAGGCGGTTGGGCTGCTATACTTTCGGACTGTTGTCCATACAGCTAGGGCGCCGACGTCAGGACGGGCAGGACCTTGGGTCCGTTCTTTGAACACGTCGGCCGCGAAACTCTTAATCGGGTTTTAGGACATGTCCTTTGAGCTTGTTGTGGATTTCAGTCAACGATTCAATCGATATCAAGAGGTAGCCCAAAACATGGCAAATATTAAGTCCCAGCAGAAGCGCATCCTGACCAACGAAAAGGCCCGCGTTCGTAACCAGGCCGTTCGTTCCGCTGTCCGCACCGAGATCCGCAAGTTCCGTGAGATCTGCGAGGCCGGCGACAAGGCTGCCGCTGAGACCCAGCTGCGAGTCGCTTCCCGCGCTCTCGACAAGGCTGTGTCCAAGGGCGTTTTCCACCGCAATAATGCGGCCAACAAGAAGTCCGCTATGGCCATTGCTTTCAACAAGCTCGGCTAATCGCAGCTTCTAAAGCTTTCTAAGCTTCAGATAATCCTTCGTTTATTCAGTACCTGCTTTTGCGGGTACCGAATAGTGCGGAGGATTTTTTGTATGCCCGAAAGTCTCGGCCCGCAGCTCCCCTACCCCAAGGAGAAGCGCGGGCCAGGATGCTTTAAGCGAGGATCTCCCAGATACCTCGGGAGATCAGCAGTGCGCCTAGGCACATAAACACAATGCCGGAGCCAATGTCGATCCAGCTGGATGCACCCAGAAGCTTCAGTTGGATAGCGCGGGTGCTGACCACGAATGAAAGTGTCAGGAATACTGCTAGTGAGCAGCTAATAAGTACTGCGACCACCAAGAGCTGCACTGCAAAAGAGGGGTGGTGTGGGAGCAGCGGCACCGTGATGGAGGATAAAAAGAGCACAATCTTGGGGTTAGAGAGATTCGTGGTTAACCCCAAGCGGAAGGCATGACCCAGGGTGCCTAGCGACTCGCTGGCGGTATCAATATCAATGGGGCGCTCATAGCGAGTTGCCCAGCCTTGACGGAAAAGGCTTTGGCCCATCCAGATCAACCAGCCACCGCCCAAGATTTGGACGGCTTCCAGGATCGCCGGGAAGGTGGTCAGCAGTGCCGCGGCACCGAAGACCGTCAGCGCAATCCACATAAATGCGCCCACGTGCACGCCAAGGCTAGTGGCGATGGCGTGTTTACGTGAGCGGGTTGCCTGCCGGGTGACCAATAAAACATCTGGGCCGGGTGAGGCCGCGCCGAGAGTATTGGCGAGCGCTAGCATCGCCAGATCGGCGAGGTTCACTTCTCATCCGCAGTGAAGCGACTCACCAGGCCTTCACGGCCAAAGAGTTTCGCAGTATCAACGGCAGTGGGGCTGCCAGCTAGAGGATCAGCACCAGCGTGCAGCAGTGCCTCGATGACATCATCTTCCTTCTTAAACACCGCACCGGCCAGCGGGGATTGGCCACGGTCATTCAGCCGGTTAGGATCCGCACCGCGTTCCGCCAACGCAGTAACAAGCGCGGCGTGGCCAGCGTAGGCGGCGAGCATGAGGAAAGTATTGCCCTCATGGTTGGCGAGATCGACAGGCACACCGCTATCGATGTAGGTGATTAATTCAGCGTTGCCGGTGCGGGCTGCTTCAAATAGACGGTTCGCGAGATCCTGGAGATCATCAGGGAGTTGATCTTCGGGCTGATTTTCATTGGGCTGTTGGGGGTGCTGCTGGTTCATAGGGAATAGATTAGCCAGCGAGCTCAGCAACGCGACGCACCGCCGCCTCTATAGCGTATTCCGGATCCCCGCCACGGCCCTTGACCTGGGCATCTAGATCAGCCACCACAATCACAGCCTTGGAAATGGCATCCCCACTCCACCGCCGCGCAACGCTAAGAGTTTTCTCAATAACAAAGGGGTGCATCCCTAATTCCCCGGCTAGCTGTCGGGTATTAACCTGCCCGCGAGTCGAGTAAAGCCGAGCAATAGTCCCGACTTTCATGGCGAGGGCGGCACTCAAGGCCACCGGGGAGGTGCCCAGCTGCAAGGCACGCCGGGTAGATGCGACTGCCCGGGCAGTGCGTCCAGCAACCGCAAGGTCCGCGATATCAAAGCCGGAGACTTCGGCAACGCCTTCGTAGTATTGGCGAACCGCATCCACAGTGACATTGCCATTGGTATCAGAGACTAATTGGCTAACGGCAGAGGCGAGTTCGCGGAGATCCGAGCCCACGCCTTCTAAAAGGGCATGGGTAACATCCGGGGGAACGTTCACGCCGTGGGCGCGGAATTCTTGGTTCACCCAACCTGGACGATCCCGGGGTTTAAGCGCGTTGACCTCGTGAACTTGGGTGAGTTTCTTGAGCTTAGGCACCATGGACTTAGTACGCCCACCGCCGCTATGCATGATGATCATGGTGACCCCAGGGGCTGGATCGACCAGGGCGTTGAGCACTAACTCTGCAGGTTCTTTGCCGGCATCATTGAAGTCGGTGAGGACCACAACGCGATCATCGGCGAAAAGGGAGGGGCTTAAAAGCTCAATCAGTTCTGGAGCGGTCACCATCCCGGCGCGCAGCCGGGTGACAGGAACATCCGGCTTGCCTTGGGTGATCTCCCGGGTAATGCGGTTGCGGATCCTTTCGGCGAGGAATTCCTCATCGCCGAGGATCAAGTGCGCGGGGGCAAGAGGGGCGATTGGTGCGCCTTGGGCGCTAGCGTTCCTGCCTTGGTACGCGGGAGATTCTTGGGGCATGGCTTCTATGGTGCCATAAGCGCGAGAATTGGTTTCGCGCTAATGATGAGCCACCGTTTTAGTTTTGCGCGCCTTCGATTGCTGAGTTTTCTGCCTCGGCGGCTTGTGTCTTTGCAGTTTCTGCTTGAGCTGCGCGCTTTTTACGGTCTCGTTGCGCTAAGCCCCAGGCCACACCGACCATGACGACAATCATGACCAACATGTTGATCACCGCGGTGGGGGTGTCACCAAGGTTCGGGAAGAGCGTTCCTAAGACCCAGTGCAGGCCGATAATAAAGCCCCATAGTGCGAGGGCGCCTACGGCGAGGAACAGAATAGTTTGAAGAATATTTTTCATTAGCTGAGGTGCGGAAGTTCTTTCTGCCAGAATCTTTTGTTGTGAAGGTACAACTTGGTGCGCCTTAAGGTTTCTCTTGAGCGTACCTTGCCGCTGCTTGAACACCCCAAGCCTGCCGGACGAGGTCGCAGGCAAAGATGTCGAACATAGCGAGCTTTTGGAGCATTACCTCGAAGCTAGAACCTTCGGTCCCGGGCCCGTTGAGTGCCATCGCTATAGATAGTGACGACGCCGTCACGGTGCGGGTAGAGAACAGGGATTCCATGCGGAGTCACAGTAGGCCGGATGGAAGGAGCTCCGGAAGCATCTTCTACGACGATCACTAGGGGTGCTTCTGCTGCTTGCCAGTTGTCGAGCGCATCGAAGATGTCTTTTTCTTGCGCGACTCTTAGGATCCGGTGGGCGTTGCCGGGATCCTGCCACTTCACCACTTCTACCCCGCTGCGTGCTGCGCGGCTGGGTTGTTGAAGCTCCCAGACACTCATCCCAAGAGCACCAATCAACAGGCCAGATACTAATGCTTTACGTGGGGTGGTGTTGCTCAAGCGGCGGCGCCACCTAACCCGCGTAGCTATAAGGGCGTTCCCCACTCCTCGTCGGTTTTCACTTCCCACACCACCGCCCTGGCTGAGCGGTTTAGGCGTTATTCCATAGCGGGCTACTAACCCATGCAAGCCAAGCAGAATCCACCCATAAACAACGATGACCGTCAGTGGACCTCGCCAACCGCTTGGAAGAACGAGGGTGCTGAAGGAGAACTGGTCGCACCAGATCGAAACTTTGGAAATCCACCAGCTAAAAGGCTGCACAATCCATAGTGCTGGCGCCGCCCACGGGATAGGCCCCGGTATAAGTACTAACACTGCGGCGAGTAGGCCCACCACGGTGACCGGGGCTACCGCTGGGGCAGCCAGAACATTTGCCAATACGGAGACTGTGGGGACGCGCCCGGCCATCAACGCGATAATCGGGATGGTCATAATGTCGGCAGCGATCGCCACGGCTAAGGCGCGCAGCATAATGTCCGGGATTCGCCAGCGTGCCAGGAGTCTCGCTAGCAGCTGGTAGATCCACGGATGAACGGCGACAATCCCGATGGTCGCGGCAACGGATAAAGCGAAGCCATAGCTCAGCGCCATGTCGCTATCCCACAAAATCAGCCCGATGATAGCGAGGCTTAGAGCATGAAGGGGTTCCATTCTTGAGGAACTCCACACGGCGATAAAACCAACCATGCCGGTGACGGTGGCTCTTAGAACACTGGGTTCAGTACCGACGAGAATTACGAAAACCACCACGGAGAAAGCAGCAGCAATGAGTTGTGCTTTAAGCCCGGCACCGAGCATTCGCATCAGCATCACCACCGCCGTGGTCAGCACCGCGAGGTTGGCGCCACTAACTGCTGAAAGGTGGCTAAGGCCAGTGTCGATATAGCGTTGAAGTTCCTCTGGGCTTTGGGTGGAGGTGTCTCCCAGCACCATTCCGGGGATAAGGCCTTGGGAGTCCTTGCCGACATAGTTCTGAACTGCGTCATTAAAGCGTGAGCCGACATAGTTTGCGAAGGCATCTCCCCCGCGTGGTGGCCTGATTTCCTCGGCTTTTGAGGCTCGGAAGACCACAGGACATACCGCCGCACGATCAGCTTCTTGCACCCGCAGCTGGAGGAGCACCCGACTGCCTTGTTGGATAGCATCTGGGGACTCCACCGCGTTGGCTTTGAACATCACCGGTACGCGGGTGGGGATACCATCGGCAGCAAATAGTGCATGCCAGCCACCACCGCGGGAGCGAAGCGGACGAAGATCGGTGATTAGTTTCCCGCTTACCTGCGTAAAGCTTGGTAGCGGGTCACATAGGTTCATCCTCAGCTTGGTGAGCACGGTGGTTGCAAGAGAAGCCGTGGACACTAAGAGCACCTGACCACGGGCTGCTGAGTGCCTCCAGAAGGCCCACGCCGCTACAACAACGGCTAATGCAAAAATTGCGATGGTGAGTGCAGCCGGGAAACGCATGATGATGAGCCAGGTACAAAACCACACCGCAGCAGCACTAGGCACCAGTCGCAGTTCCCGCATGATGTAGCTTCACTCCCCCACAGTTTTCCCATCCGAGTCTCTTCCGGGTTGGTCAGCTTTAGACCTTTAGGTGCGCACGCATTTTTTCGAACTTTGAAGGTCCGATCCCCTTGACCTCAGGACCTTTTCTAGGCCTCCGATTCTGATGCCCGGATGGCCGAGATGATTCCCCGGTGAGTGGAAAACGAAATATTAAGCCGAACCCCCAAGCTGATACTACAACAACCATCCTCGGGCACCAGCCTGAGCCACGATACTGTGCTGAATACTCTGTTGGGAGCGCTTACCGTCTAATGCTTGGGCTCAGCAGCCGGGGAGTACGAGGTACCAGCTCGACCAGCGTGCTTCGACATTAGACCGCGGCAGCAACTCATCGGAATTTAAGAACGACCTATCGACTCGGGCAAGACAAGGCGCGGTCTTAGCAATGGAAACGATGCAAGCTACCTGCATTGATCACAAAGTCGACTTTTGAGATTTCGAAATAGTGATTTCTAATTTCATAATTTGTTCAATCTAATATTACTACGTAATACTTTCCGACTTGATAATCCTCGCAACACTTGGCCGACCTCATCAGAGCTTCGGCAAATACATAAACGATCCGGAACAATCAGACCACACCACTGGCTTAGAGCTAGAATGAGATCAGCCAGCTTATACGCTCTTCACATGAGTGTTTTTCCAGTAGCCTTAGCACTGGTCCGCTCGGCTAAAGATCGGCGGGCATACTCAACGGACCAGAAAGCCAAACAGTTGTCGATCTGCCCAAGCATAGCCAGATACCCGTACTGATCATTCTCACCATGGACTCGAGCCTAAGTGTTTTAAGTCCGCTGGCTCAGACCAATTCGGTGCCGAGGCCTTGGCAGACCTAAGCCCCAGCATGAAAGTGAGGCTTCCAGCTGTACACCTAGGCCCTTTGGCACGCGGATTATCGCTGGTATATTCGCACCGTGGAATACTGACAAACCTAGGATGCGCAATACCTATGGCCTTTACTGATTTGGGATGGTGGACCGCAGAACGACTAGTAGCGGCAGCCAATCTGGGGCTTTTCATCCTCGCTGTTTTTACTGCAGCAGCTGCACTGATAGCAATACACCAAACTAAGAAGATCATCAAGCAAAATGAAGAAGCACAGACCGAAGCTGCTATGGCGACACTCAAATCCCAGAACCAGCAAGAGGAATACAACCGCCTAGCAGCTAAATCGGTAAAACTACAGGCCGAGTCGGTCGAACGAACAAATCGACCAATGATGACCGCCCGGTATTTACCGCCACAACATGAAGCTAGTTTTCTGGATATCGAAATTGACAACGCTGGAAGGTCCATCGCTCATGATGTTCAAGTCAAATTCGACCCCCCACTCCCCCAACCAAATCTGGAAAAGCTGAATAAAAACTGCAAGAACGGCGACTATTATGTTCCATTGGTTGAGCTGACTCAAAGAGCGTTCGAAGGACGGGTATTCCAAACGTGGGTACCGGGGCAAAAAATCACTGCCCCACTATGGGTTGACCATAAGGACTATATCTTCGGCGACCCCGCTGGATTTTCTGCCGAGGGAGTTCCCGCTAGCCAACTCGTCCACATCTCCTATAAGGATGCGATCGGCAAAGAGTACCAAGATAGTTTTGCGCTTGACCCCGGGATCTGGGCGGGAAAGCTATTCCCTCAGTCTGAAATGAATAAGCAGCGCAAAGTCCTGAAACAGATGGCAGGTTATCTTTCAGGCATAGAGGAGCAGGTAAAGCTGTTTGTAAATCGAACAACTTCGGCAAGTCAAAAAGAGCTTGAAAGAGAAGAAAAGAAGCAGCGCATAATAGAAAACGACCGTCGGCGCCGCGAAATGTTCAACGAATAGATTCAAGCCCAGAAGATTCTCTTGCTTTATCGCCTGCCAAATAGGCCTGATCCAGCTGAAACACCATTCGTCGTTAGCTCGTAACCAAACTCTTTTCCGTTTACTGGAAATGGCAAAAAGCGGGAACAGGAATCTAGCAGGATATCTTTCTAATCCTAGGTCGTTTGCAGCCCGACGCGATGTACTATTTTGCTACCGCTGCCCAAAGGTGTGGACTGTTTCGTCAGAGTATCAACGTCGCCGCGACCCCAAAAATTCGATGAAAACGATTCTGTTTGCCATATTTCCACAGCAAAATCATCATCAACGTGATGGTTTTTAGTCAAGAAACAGTAGACGCTAAGATGTACAAGTCGATTCTCACTTCTCCATCCCAAACCTAGTGCTCGCTCACCCTCCTCTGTTCTTAGCCTCTAAGAGCATTAGAGTCATAGAGTTCCGAAACTGCGTTTACGTACGGAGGCAGCCATGGGATGGCCACTGGAAAAATAGCTACCCGCATGGAAATTACAGCTAACCGAACCAGCGACCCCCTCAACAAGAATTACCGCTTGTGTGACGCACCACTGCGTATCCTCGTTCTCGGGCTAGTCATGGTTCAGATCTTTACGTGCACATCAGATCTTTAAGTGCGCACGCATTTTTTCAAACTTTGAAGGCCCTATCCCCTTGACCTCTAAGAGCTGCTCAATGCTCCTAAAACCGCCGATAGCTTCACGATGCGCAATGATCGCTTGCGCTGTTTTCTCCCCTACGCCGGGTAGTTGGTTGAGCTCCGCCACGCCTGCGGTATTGAGGTTCACTACCCCGCCACCGCCAAGAGAACCAGTGCCGTTTGCTGATCCCGCACCACTGGTAGGTTCCATCGGCTCCATGGGGCTAGGCATCATTAAAGCCGGTGGTAACTCTTCCCCAACCCTGGGCACATAGATCTGCTCACCATCGCTTAGTTTTCGCGCCTGATTTAACGCCAGAAGTTCCGCGTCAGGCTTCAAGACCGCGATAGTTAAGGCATCGGCGACTCGCGCTTCAGCAGTCAAGGTCACCAGCCCGGGTTGTTCCACATTCCCCATCACCGAAACCACTAAGTCCTCAGTGGGTTCTACCCCCGCTGATCCAGTGGATGTCGGATTATTCAATCCCAAGGGAACAAACGGTGTGGGTGCGAGCGGTTCGATAGAAGAGCTCGCTGCGTTTGCTGAAACCTGGGTATCTTCCCCCGCGGACTTGGCTTTGGTCAGAGTCACCACGCCGAAGATGAGTGCACAGATTAATAGCGCAAGTGCGCCAGCAATGGCTTGTGTTTTGCTCAGTCCAACGCGGGTATCACTCGGGTAATTAACCCTCAAAAGATCTTCTTCCCCAGTTGGACGGAGCAAATCCGATACCCGGGCTCTCAAAGCATGCTCACTCATGTCGGCCAATCTAGAACAGGACTCAGGGAATGGAGTGTTGGGCGGAAAGGAAAATGTGGATAGAAGCTGACCTTGATCACCGAATGTGGATAAGTCTATCCTTCAAGTATTTCAATTTCCTTCTTATAACTACCGAGCCCGGAGATTTCCCACGAGGAATTACCGGCGATGTGCCTATGCACTTATTTCCCTCCCCCATAACTGAGTCGCTCCCAACTGAATGTAGGACGATTCAGTAGAGTTGCTTTCAGATTCGATTTAATAGAGAAAGAGGCAACTACACGTGACTACAACAGGGTCGCTTCACCAGGCTGTTTGGCAGACTGCGGACACTTACCTTCGTGGTGTCGTTCCCCGCCAAGCTTATGGCGATTACATCCTCCCATTCACAGTTTTGCGACGCCTGGAATGTCTACTAAAGCCGAATAAACCAGAAGTCTTAAAAACTCTTAAGAAAACTAAATTTCCCGAGTCCATGTGGCCGGGCCTTATCCGCGCTGAACATGATCTCGCGTTCTATAACAGCTCCGAGCTCTCTTTGGAGGTCATCGCGGGTAGCGACGATCAAGTCAAACAGGGCATGCTCTCATACCTCGGCTCCTTCTCCCCCAATGTCCGCGTGATCTGGGGCGCGTTCAAATTTCCAGAGTTACTAAACAAGCTCGAAGAGAACAATGTTCTGTGGGGCGTAGTCAAGCATTTCGCTGGCATCGACCTGTCCGATGAGACCCTTGGTGAGAACGCCATGGGTGATCTCTTTGAGAACCTCATGTACCGTTCCTTTTCTGAAAACGGTCAGGTTGCCGGTGAGTTCTATACCCCGCGTGATGCTATCCGCATGATGGTCGATGTGTTGCTGAATAGTGATGATGACGGTCTCCGCGGTAAGGCACCCGCCAGAACCGTTTACGATCCGACTGCTGGTACGGGGGGCATGTTGTTGATTGCAAAGCGCGCGATGGAGGAGCTGAATCCAAGAATCGAGGTCTCTGTTTACGGCCAGGAGATGATGGCCGAATCCCTGGCATTGGGTAAATCCGACCTTATTGTGGCAGGCATTTCACCGGACGCCATTCGAGAAGGCGATACGCTTTCCGTTGATCGCTACGAGGATGAGCTCTTCGACTATGTCCTAGCGAACCCTCCTTACGGCACAGACTGGAAACGATCGAAAGACTCCGTTGTAAACGAAGCGAGAATCGAAGGTTCACGTTTTAGTCACGGGCTGCCTCCGGTCTCCGACGGACAAATGTTATTTCTATGCCACATCGTGCACAAGCTTAAAGAACGCGAGCCCGGCACGACCAAGGGCGGACGCGCGGGTGTAGTCACCAACGGATCACCCCTGTTCACAGGCGGACCGGGGTCAGGCCCAGATCAAATCCGCAACTGGCTGATAAACAATAATCTCATCGACGCGATTATCGCCTTGCCTACGGAAATGTTCTATAACACCGGCATTGCTACTTACGTCTGGATTCTTGACAAAAATAAAGAACCTAAGCGTGACGGCAAGATTCAGCTAATTGACGCAACCAGGATCTGGACACCGATGCGTAAGAGCATGGGTAATAAGCGGCGGGAGTTTACTGAACAGGATCGTAAATCCATCGTGAATCTTTACGATGCTTTCGAGGATGCGGACCCGGAATACTCCAAGGTAGTAACTCCTGATGAATTGGGCTTTGTAGATGTCCCCATGTATCGGGTAATGCGCTATTCCGTCAATATCACCGATGACACGGTGTCTTCTGCTATGGAACACAAGCAGGCCCTCACCGGGCACGAAGCGATAGTCCGTTCTTGCGAGGGATTAGCCTGGAATGATCTGCCCACTCACCTCCGTAAGGCGGCCAAGACCGCCGGCCTAAAAATGGGTGTCGGGCTACTGGGCCACATCATGGATGCAGTTGCAGTTGAGGATACCAATGCTCCCGAGGCAATCGATCATAAGGGGAATAGAGTCATCGACAAGGCATCGAGAATCACTGAGCGTATCCACTTGACCAAAGATGTAGATGAGCACATGAAAAGAGAGGTGCTACCCTTCGCACCTGATTTGGTCTGGGACATGGCAGAATCCAAGGTGGGATATGAAATCCCGATGACCAGGTTGTTCTACAAGCCTGAAGAAATGCCTTCCCTAGAGGAGCTTGATGCGGAGATCGAAGCTGTGCTCGACTCGATTCGCTCGCGTTTTAATGAGGTTAAAGAATGAAATCCGATGACATCTCATTCTTGGATTCTCCTGTTTTCCCGGTCGCAAAATTGCACACTTTTGCAAATATCCTGAACGGGAAAACTCCTTCATCAGATGACAGGAACTGGGGAGGTGACATTCCTTTTCTTACGCCGCCTGACTTGAATGGACTGGATGGCAAAGAGATTACCTCCGTCGACCGCCGAATCACCGATCTCGGTTTGCGTAATAGCTCCAGATTGGTTGAAAAAGGCGTGATATTCTCTTGCCGCGCACCCGTGGGATACGTTGGGAGAATTACCTCGCCATCGGCGTTTAACCAGGGTTGCAAGGTGGTCGTAACTAACCAGGACCACCGGTACGTAGCCTATGCGCTGACCGCTTCTAAGACTAATCTTCAGGCGTTAGCTAACGGAACTACCTTTTCTGAAATCTCTACCACCGCGGTCGAAAATTATGCGATTCCTCTTCCCACTCTCGCAACGCAGCGTCGTATCGCCGACTACCTAGACCGAGAGGCCACCGAGATCGACACTGCGGTTGCAGACTTAGACCATTATATTAAGCTGCTAAATCAGCGCTGCCGCCACTTTGTCAGCAAGGAACTTCGTAAAGATGAGTTCCCTGCTGTTCCGTTTTTCACCATCGCATCAATTACTTCGGGTGACGGTATTACACAGGAATCGATCGAAGACTTTGGACCGTACCCAGTTTACGGCGGGAATGGTCTACGCGGATATACCGATAGCTTCAACCAAAGCGTCGACCGGATTCTCATCGGCAGACAGGGCGCTTTATGCGGCAATATTCATCATGCGCATGGTCCTTTCTTTGCCTCCGAGCATGCGCTAATAGTGCAACCTCGAAGGTCAATTAACCTGGTCTGGCTCGAGCACGCTCTCCGCGATTTAAACCTTGGGAGGCTCTCTCAAGCCAGTGCGCAACCGGGCATTGGAGCGAGCGAAGTGAGCCGGCAAAGAATTACTTTCCCCCCACGCGAGACACAGAATGTGATTGCGGAGACAATCTGCGACGAACTTGCAAAAGCTCATGCGCTCATAGCCGAATCAACAAAGCTCCGCGATCTTCTATTAAAACGACGTTCTGTCCTAATCACCGAGGTCGTTACCGGCCGGAAGCAGGTGTAATTATGGGGATCCAAGCCACCATGGAAAAGGCCTTCGAAGACGCCATCGTCAATCATCTCACTAGTAACGGTTGGTTATCGGGCGCAGGTACTGCCGAATCCGGCTGGGACAAGGAGCGCGCGCTCTATATCCCAGATGTAGAGGATTGGCTCAAGGGCCAATATCCGGACGAGTATTACAAAGCCGTACCCAAGCGGCCCATAGAGGGGCAGCGTTTCGTGCTTCGTAATGCCCTGCTCGACCGTCTCGTCAACCAACTAAATAAAACCCCTACCCTCAGCGCTAAAAGCAAGAAGGTTGTACATGGGCTGCTCGGTACCTTGCGTAACGGTTTCTCGCATACGCCACTGGGTGGTCAAACTGCGAATTTCGGCCCCATGGTGGCGTTCTATCCTGAGAATCCGCTTTATACCGATGCCATCGATAAAGCCCAAAAGAATCGGCTTCGAGTGCTACGTCAGGTTCCTTTCGACGAGAAAGGAACTGACACCCTCGATCTAGTGCTCACCGTCAATGGTATTCCGGTTGTCACGATAGAACTGAAAACCGATAACACCCAAACCGTCGACGACGCCATCAAACAGTACAAGCAGGACCGCAAGCCAGCTAAGACCCGTCCGCTACTGAAGCCTGGGAGAGCACTGGTGCACTTCGCTGTATCCAACCAAGAGGTCCATATGACCACTGAGTTAGCCGGCGCTAAAACCTCCTTCCTTCCTTTCAATCAGGGCAACTCCGGGCATGCAGGCAACCCGATAAATCCGGAAGGATCCGACACCGCATATCTATGGCAAGAGGTATTCGCGCCGGAGATGTTCCTACGAATCCTTCGTGATTATGCCTTATGGGAACCAGCATCAAAGGGAAATAAAGGCCGGCTGATCTTCCCTCGTTACCACCAGCTCCGCGCCACCGAAAAGGTCATCGATGACATCACCGAACGCGCCCTCAGGACGGGTAACGGCGCCGGTGGCCGTTACCTGATCCAACATTCAGCTGGGTCAGGTAAAACCAAGACTATTGCTTGGCTGGCACATCGAGCAGGCCGTCTCATCGACCAATCCGGCACACCGGTATTCGACTCAGTTATCGTCGTAACTGACCGCACCGTGTTGGATGACAACATCAAAGAAGGCCTGGACCTACTACGGGCATCTGAAGGATTAGTTGTCAACGTCGATAACGAACTGGGCTCTAAATCAAAGACCCTGGAAGCTGCGCTGTCCCGGGGCGGGCATATTATTTCCTGCACCATCCAGACCTTCCCCGCATTAGCCAAAATGATGGAGAAGTCTCCGGCACTCGCCGGCCGTAACTACTGCGTCATCATGGATGAAGCTCACTCTTCGCAGCATGGTGAAGCCGCAGCCCGCTTGCGGGAAATCCTCGTCGACCCGGATCTTCCCGAAGGAGATGACATCGCCGCTGATGATGTTCTTCTGGCGATGGATAAAGCAGTCGCGAACTCCTCAAACCTAAGCTTTATTGCACTGACAGCCACCCCGAAGGCCAAAACTCTTGCTGCCTATGGTTCCGTGGATCCGGAGAATCCCGACCGCCGGATTGCATTCGACACCTATGAGATGAGTCAGGCCATTGAAGAGGGTTTCATCTTAGATGTGCTTGCCAACTACTCCACTTACCAGATGTTTGCGCGCATCCGTGACTCCTTGGGACGCGAAGAAGAAGTGGACTTCGGCGAGGCCGTTTCTGACATGGTTCGCTTCGTCCGATTGCACCCCACTTCAATTGCGCAAAAAGTGGAGGTGACGGTCGAGCATTTCCGGCGCAACGTGATGCACCATTTAAAGGGCACCGCTAAAGCTATGGTGGTCACAGCTGACCGGATGTCTGCAGTCAAATGGTCACACAAGATGAATGAATACATCGCTAAGCGCGGATATACCGATATGCGCACCTTAGTCGCATTCTCCGGATACTTGACCTACGGCGAGGTTGAGGTAACTGAAGCCTCCCTGAATGATGTGCGCGATACCGCTATGGACTTCCGCGATCATGACGATGCCAAGGTACTCATCGTGGCAAATAAGTACCAAACCGGGTTCGATGAGCCACGGTTGTGTGCAATGTATATCGACCGCGGCTTGTCGGGTGTACAGGCCGTGCAGACGCTTTCGCGACTCAATCGGGTTTTGCGGGATAAACCGAAACCAATGGTCGTGGATTTCGTCAATGACCCTTCCACCATCCTGGAGAGCTTCAAGCCCTACTACCGGGACGCCTATATTGACGATCAAATCCCTGCCAATGCTCTATCGGACTTGGGCGATCTTCTGGATGCGGCTGAGTTCTACACACCTGAGGAACTCGATAGACTTGCCGACGCCTACATCGCTCATGCAGATGCTGAGACCCTCCAGGGGCTGGTGTCCCCGATCAGAGCACGGTGGAACCACCATATGCGAGAAGCTCGCTTAAAACAGGACAAGGCAGCCTATGAAGAGGGCAAAACGTTCAGGTCCACCCTGATTAAGTACACCCATGCCTGGGAGTTCCTCAGCCAGATCGTGGACTTCCAGGATGCGTTGCTTCACAAGCGAGCCATCGTTGCTGGTCTGCTCTACAAGAACCTCAATCTAAGCCGCCAGGATGATGACGATGACTACACCGTCGGGCTTGAGCTAGTCGGCGTAGGGGTCGAGCCTACGAGCTGCGACACAGATCTCGAACTCCCCTCCGCTGAAATCGACGGCGAGGTTGAGCTACCCGGGTTCGATGGCCGCCCAGTCGGAGAGCACTCACCTGTCCGAGCTGCTTTTGATGAAGCCGTCGATGAGGTCAATGCGCTCCTATCCTCGGCAGGTATCGACCCCTCTGATGAAGCGACGAAAAACGCCATCCGCGCTAGCTACAACAAACTCGTGAATGACGAGCGGGTGCAGGAACTCGCACGCGAAAACGATGCTTCGCAGGTTGCTGGCACCGATGCCTTCAAGAAAAAAGGCTTCGGGGCAATTCTCTCCGCTGCACGGGAATCCAACGAGGTGTACGAAACTGTCACAGCCCAGGAGGAGAACCTAGATACATTCCTTCGAGCACTAGCGCACATGATCGTCGCTGCGAAAGACGAGTACGAGCAACAGTGCGCGTAAGCGCCTAGGATAGCGGCGGCGGAAATCCGACGCGGACCCCGGGTTGGTCGCCCCGCCGCTATAGGCTTTGTGCAAGGTATATCGTCCCGCGCATCTGAAAGAGAGAAAAATGCCTGGTCCCGAAGGCCTCGCGTGCGAAGATCCGTCGGATGAGTCTGCAGAGCGTGAACTGCTGATTCATCTGCTTGATGTACGTCAAGACCGTATGCTCTATACCCACCGAACGCAAGAAAAGGCTGCGGATCGATACGACCGGTGGGAGAGCGCGCGGAAAGGCACGACCATCGTGTTAACGGTGCTCACATCAGGCACTCTAATTACCGCAATTGCTGGTCTATTGCTCAACGAAGTCTGGGGCAACTTTGCAGTCGCAACGATAGCAACGCTTGCGACATTGGCTGCTTTTCTCGGTGATTTCTTGGATTTCGCTGGTAAATCGAGCGCTCACCAACAGGCAGCAACAAAGCTGCGATCTATTCACAATGACTACGAATCAATTATCTCTGATTTAACCAGCGGGGCCATTAGCAACGATGAAGCCCGGACAATCCGAGATGATCTCCAGCACCGAGAAGCGGAGCTTCTGCGCGACGCACCGCGTACTACCCGTAGGGACTACAAAAAGGCTTCAAGAGCTCTTGCTACTGACGAGAAGCCGATGTCTACCCGTCAGGAAATCGACCAGCGTACACCAGGTCGTTCCACATATAAGCACGGTCAGGAGGACACTCAGTGAGCAGCGCTCGAATCCTATTCGATCAGACTTTAAGCAATCTAAAGGTCACCAACGCCGAGGTCATCGCTAAGCGCCGTCAGGAGATCACTAAAGCACTGAATAGGCATTTTCGTGATTCAGAATCAGAAGAATCCAATTGTTTGATGGTTGGATCATACGGACGTCACACCGCCATCAACGGTGTGTCAGATCTCGACATGTTGTATATACTTCCCGACTCCATCCGTGAGGACTATAACAAGGAGGCCGGACCGTACAAGGCGCTCAAGGCAACGAAGGATGCGATAGCAGGTCATTATTCTCGTACCAAAACTCAGGTGGACAGGCTAGTTGTGGTCGTAGACTTCAACGATTTTAAGTTCGAAGTTCAGCCGGTTTTCGAAAACGCTGACGGTTCATTCGACTATCCGGATACCGTTGCTGATACTTGGAAGACTACCAAGCCACGCGCCGAGATCGACGAGATGCGACGAGCCAATGAACTAACCGATGGAAATGCGAGGACTATTTGCCGCTTAGCTCGAGCCTGGAAGAGGAAACACGAAGTACCCATGAATGGGTTGCTCATCGACTCGTTGGCTGTGAGGTTTCTCAACGAGTCCAAGGACTACGACACTCGAGCTACCAAACCCGACTACATGATGCGGGACTTCTTTGCTTTTCTAGCCGAGCTCCCACGCCAACCGACTTTCGCGGCCCTGGGAAGTAACCAACGAATCAAAGTTAAACAGAATTTCCAAGCTAAAGCCAAGCGCGCCATGGAGCTATCCGACAAAGCTATAGACGCCGTAGATGAGGGCGCCACAGCTAAAAAATGGAGAAGAGTGTTTGGCCGCTTTGTCCCTCTCCCTAATGACGGCCGCGCAGCATCAAAGGAAGAATACAAAGATACCGAAGAATTCATCGAAGATTACTACACTGTAGGGATTGAATACACGCTGCAGATCGAATGCAAGGTCACCCAGAATGGCTTCCGCCCCTATTCCTTGCGTCAAATGTTGAAGGATAAAATTTTTCTTCGACCGAATAAGAAACTCGATTTTTGGATCGAGCATACGAATACTCCCGAACCCTACGCGGTGCGATGGAAAGTTCTCAACAGGGGGCATGTAGCACGGCAACGGGACACTATACGCGGGCAAATTATCAAAGGTAGGGGCGCTCGAACCCATGTGGAATATACAGAATTCAGCGGGGCACATTACGTTGAGTGCTACCTCATCAAAGGCAACACCGTGGTGGCAAAAGACCATTTGGAGGTACCTATTTCGACCCACGACCGATAGTGGGGCGAAGTCTGCGGCTTACCTTAGAATACTGTGCTTGGGTGGAGTCAGTTGCGCATCCTCAAGCGAATTAGCGGGGCGGAGCCGGAAGAGATGTTTCCTCGTATGCCTCACGAAACAGTTACATAGTGTAATCCCCCACTCCAGGCCCACCTGAACATAAGCAATCAACACCCCGCGCAAGCACGTTACGCAAGCTAACGCACCTGGATTTCTGCCTCTGACCAAAGGGCCCTAAGCACTTGCCGACTGAGGCTTCAGGAGCCTTTTATATCGCGATCCCTTGCATTTCAGGGATAACTAGCTCTCGCCCCTGTCAACAACCTGGCTAGAGACCATCGACAGCCCCACCGCACCTTCACCGCAGTGCACGGCGAGCACCTTGGTCATCGGCACGATCATAAAGCTGCTGTCTTCATGTAGCGCCTCGCACAAAATATCGTGCAGGCGCTGTGCAGACTCTTCCGCGTCGTGGTGTTGAATCGCCACGAATACCGGCTGCCCTTCAGCGTTCTCAGCGGCTAGCTCTGCCAAGCGGCTAAAGGCCTTCGTTTGGGTGCGAGTTTTGGCTGCCAGCTCCACCTTCCCGCCGGTGAGCTTCATAATCGGCTTTGTCGCCAAGGTGGTGGAGAGCAATGCTGTCGCCGTAGAGATACGCCCGGAACGCCTGATGTCCTCAATCTTGTGCAAATACACCCAGGTATGAGCCCGCTTCAGGGTATCCGCTGCGATCTCGGTGCAGGTTTCTAGGTCCGCTCCATCGGCAGCTAGCTTGGCGGCTGCCATCGCGGCAGCACCAACAGCCATCCCCACGGCCTCAGTGTCAACCACCGATACTTTGCCATCGAATACCCCGCTGGCCGTGACGGCCGCGGACCACGTTGCGGAGAGCTCCTTGGATAGGTGCAGGGCCACTAGGCCGCGGTCCCCACCGCGCTCTAACTGCCTGGCATAGGCTGCCGCTAGTTCTAAGGAGGATAAGCCCGCGGTGGAGTGTCCTTCTTCGCTATCGAGGACATGGAGTTCCTCGACCTGGATTTCGAGTTCTTCGCACACGTCAGCAGGTAGCCCAGCAGCAGAGTCAACAAGAACTCGTACTTGGGGTTTCCATGGGCCAACCAATTCTGGTTCGCTACCTGGGCATGCGTAGCTCAAGGAAGTGTCACACTCCTACATTCCAGGCATCTAAGTACCAACGGGCATCGTCAATATTGTCTTCGTTAAAGGCCATGCTCTTTTCCGGTGCTTCGGGTTCAAACACCGGGCGTGAGGTCAGCTTCGCATAATGCGTATTAGCCAGCCCGGAAAGCAGCGGGTACTGCGGAACCTCGAAGCCCAAGAGCTGCGCCGTGAGGGAGGCAATCATCCCGCCGTGAGCTACTAGCAGCACCGTGGAGTGGTTCCACTCCGGATAGTCGGCCATGAGTTCATCGACTACTTGGCGGGCTCGCTGAGCCACCTGCACGCGGGATTCTCCACCGGGTGGTGCCCAGGTGGGATCGTGGCGCCAATGCGCGCGGGCATGCGGGGTTTCGGCGTCCACTTCGTGCACCTGGCGACCTTGCCATTCACCCAGGTGTGTTTCACGCAGACGCACGTCCGTGGTGATGGGCAGTGGTTCTTTGCCTTCTGTCGCGGCAATTTCGGCTGCCACTAACTCGGCAGTGTCATGAGCGCGGGAAAGATCCGAGCTGATGATCCTGGTGATGCCACGGTTGGCTAATTTTTTGCCAATAACGCGGGCTTGTTCGCAGCCATGATCAGACAGGTGGGTGTCTAATTGGCCTTGCATGCGACGGCCAGCGTTATAGGTGGTTTGGCCGTGGCGAAGCAGGATCAGCTCTCGGGTCATACGATATTGTCCTCAGCGTCATAGTCTTCAAGCGCGGTGGTGGCCAGCGGAATATCTTCCTGGATTTCCACGGTGCGCAGGTCAACGTCATCAGCCCATTCGCCGGGACGTTCTGGTGCTTCAACGCCTTCAACCTCGATCAGCGGGCAATCGCGGTAGAGGCGATCGAGCCCATAGAAATCGCGTTCAGCATTGCGCTGGATGTGGATGATCAGATTGCCATAATCCAGCAGTACCCAGCGGTTTTCGCGGTTGCCTTCGCGGCGTTTGGGCTCTGCGCCCTCGGCGGAGAGCTGGTCTTCGACTTCTTCCACGATGGAGCGCACCTGGCGTTCATTGTCCGCGGAAGCAATGAGGAAGACCTCGGCGATCGCCATGAGATCGGATACGTCGATCACGGCGATGTTTTCGGCCTTCTTTTCGTCTGCAGCAACTGCGGCAATGCTGGCTAGACGGCGGGTGTTCTCGCTAACTGTCACAAAAGTCCTTCATACAAGGGTGTGGGAATCTATCTTTATCGCAGTTCATTGTGTCAGATACCCACCCGGACTAGGCAATCCACCGCCGAAACCTCCCCTAAAAATTCACCGGACTCGCATCCACATACCTGGCATGAGACTCATCGTGGAAGCCAGCAGAAGCCCAGAGAAGCAGTCGGGAAACGAGCGCGGTTATTCTTCGGGTTGCTCGCTGGGGTTCTCAGCAGGGTTATCAGTATACGGTGCGGGGTCCCTGGAGCTATCGCTACCGCACGGCGAGTAAAGCTGCCGCTTAGCGATGTATTGCACCACCCCGTCAGGTACCAGGTACCACACCGGTCGCTCATGGCTGGCGCGTTCGCGGCAATCCGTGGAGGAAATCGCCATGGCCGGGATCTCCACTACTTTGATGCAGTCACGGTGGCTATCTGGCAGTAATTCTCGGGATAGCTCATAGCCTGGTCGGGTTACCCCAACGAAGGTGGCTAAATCCAGCATGTCTTCCCAATTGCGCCAGCTCATAATCGAGGTAATGGCATCCGCACCGGTGATGAAGAAAAGCTCAGACTCCGGGAATTGCTGACGCAAATCCATCAGCGTGTCATAGGTGTAGGTCGGGCCACCGCGGTCAATATCCACGCGGCTAACCGTGAAACGCGGATTAGAGGCCGTCGCAATCACGGTCATCAAGTAGCGATCCTCAGCGGGGCTTACTACCCGGTCGGCTTTTTGCCAGGGCTGTCCGGTGGGAACGAAGATCACCAGTTCTAGTTCAAAGCGGTCAGCCACCTCACTGGCTGCGACCAGGTGACCATGGTGAATGGGGTCAAAGGTGCCACCCATGACTCCGATGCGACGTGGTGCCCGCCCGGGGATATGCACCAGGGTTTGGTGGCGGTGCAAAGGATCCCGAACGGTATTCTCAGCGCAATCAGAAAGAGTGTCCGCGGACGGCGTTCCAGCCGCTTCATGAGCCATGGGTGTAGATGCTACTAGCTTCTATGCGCTTAGGATGCGCCAGTGTCAGCTATTACACATTCTTGGGTTGCAGCCAGCTCGCCAGGGTGTCTAGAACGCGCTCATCATCCTCACCAGCTGGGAATTTATCCAAGAAATAGTGGACGTGCGTCCCACCAACAGTATGGGCTGAGATTTTCGCGGCGGTGGGGCTGGTGTCGCAAATAATGTCATCCCGGATGCAGTAATTGATCCGCGGCACGCCCTCTACTGGTGGGGTGGTTGGCCAGATTACTGGCGCATAGGTCAACAGCCCCTTGCCTACTCGCGGATAACCGAAGTTCCCCTCTACTCCTGGTACGCGGTAGGGATCTCCTAGGTGCACCACTCCAGCAAGCTGGCCGCGTTCAGCCAACATATGTTCGGCATCACCTAGCACCATGGTTCCTTGGGAGTAGCCCACCAAAATGTAGTCAGGGTGGCAACCGGTCTCAGCTTCGAAGTCATTAATGGCACGCACAGTTCCCGCCAAGCCATTGCGATAGGACTCTTGGAAGCCTTGGATCGCGGTGGTAGCCACAATGTGTGCGGGGATGTGCCTGAGGATCTGCGCTATGCGCTGGGCGGCTTCCGCGGCGGTCAGTTCATCGCCATCTTCTGCCACCTCAGGCGTGGGGAACGCTGCGGCATAGTATTCCGGAAGTAGCCCCAGCACCATGGTGTTCTTCATGACACCTGGGTGGCGCTGTTCTAGTTGAAGCAGCATGCCGCGGATATTGCGTTCCTCATAGCCGTTGGAGATATAAGGCGATTGTGGGTTGTACTGGGTGCGCACAATCTGGTCATTTTGTTGGCTACCGCGGGCCACCACAATCACATTGTCTGGGCACTGCCCATAGTTCATGGTCCCAGCTTCAGCCACCGGCATGTGGGTTAGCGCGCCACTAAAACTAGAGCCAAGGGCGATGCTGAGTGCACTGAGCACAGAAAGCGCGGCTCTTTTGCCCGGCCGTTGGACCTTTCTGCCGATAATCCTGCCCGTACTTCTGTCGATGCTTCTGTGGATGTTCCTGTGGGTCTTCGAGATGAAGGAAAACATGGTGCGGTTTGCGTGTCTTTCTAACTTAAAGGCCGGTAGATCTTCAACGTCAAAGCACACAAGGTGTGCGGGGATCTCTGGGCTTCGCACTCCCCTGCCCCTAAGACTGTTGAACGCCGCACATGCTTAGTTATGCAACGTTGTTGTCTTGGCGCAAGCTTAGTGGCAGTTGAGCAACGTGAACCCAAGAAAATCTTTCACCAATGAATGTAGAAAACCCCTAGGGTCACCATTACCCCCGCCAGCACATTCCCACAGTTCAACTCTTTAAAAACCACCCCCATCGGGTGCTTTGAAGTGGGTTAAAGGACAAATAGTGTGTCCGCTTGGGCAGCTAATTGAAGCAGCTAGAAATCCGCAGCTCAGCAATGCTCTAACCCCCGCGCACGAAAAAGGGCGACGCTACCCCTACCAACCGAGCGCCGCCCAGAAAAAAGATACCGCCCCTGCAAGAACACAGGCAAATAGCATCTACTTCTAGGCATGTGGCAGGGGCGACGCCGATATTGCCCAGGTAAGTGTAAGAAAGGACTGTATTACTTTGTGCATCGCCCCTTTGAGGAAAAAATTACTTCACGCCTAAAGCACGCGCAATGCCTAGGGGCGGCATTGGCCATTCCCCTGCAGGATCCACTTGGTGCTGGTCAATTCCGGCAAGGCCATGGGCCCACGGGCATGGATCTTCTGCGTAGAAATTCCGATTTCCGCACCCATGCCGTACACCTCACCATCAGTAAAGGCGGTAGAGGCATTCAGCATCACCGCGGCCGCATCCACGCGGTCCGCGAACTTCGCGGCGGTGTGCACATTCTCCGTGGAAATCCCCTCGGTATGCCCAGAGCCATAGCGGGTGATGTGCTCAATCGCACCATCCACGCCATCCACCAGCTTCACGGCGATGTCCATAGAAAGGTACTCATCTTCCCAATCGGATTCCTCCGCCGGCACAATATCCTTCGCACCTAGGGCTTCTAATTCAGCGACATCACCGTGCACGGTCACCCCAGCATCCTGTAAGGCGGTGATCACCTTCAGGGCATCAGCCTTATCCAGGCCGCTATCGATCAGCGCGGTTTCCGTGGCATTACATACCGAGGTACGCCTCGTCTTACCATTAAGCAGCACCTCAATGCCCTGCTCAAGGTTCGCATCACGGTCAATATAGAAGTGGCAATTACCCGTACCGGTCTCCAAGGTGGGCACCGTAGCGCCAGTCACCACCGCATTAATCAGCCCCGCTGAACCGCGCGGAATCACCACATCCACCAACCCGCGGGCGGTAATCAGATCCTTCACCGAATCATGGGAATCACAGGGCAAAAGCTGCACGGTTTCAGCCGGTAAATCATGTTCCACGCAGACTTCGCTCAAAATATCCACCAAGCATTGGTTCGACGACTTCGCCGAACGCGAACCACGCAGCAAAGGCACATTGCCAGACTTCAAGGCCAGCCCAAAAGCATCCACGGTCACATTGGGGCGTGCTTCATACACCATGCCCATCACACCAAGCGGTACCCGCACCTGGCGCATCTGGATGCCATTGGGCATCACATGCCCGCGGATAACTTCCCCCACCGGATCCGGTAGTCCAGCTACCTGGCGCAAACCTGAGGCAATGCCCTGTACCCGAGAATCATCCAGCGCCAGGCGGTCAATCAGGGCTTCGCTCATGCCCTCAGCACGGCCGCGGTCAATGTCTTCCTGATTGGCCTTCAGCACGCGTTCGCTTTGATCAATCAGCGCATTAGCCGCAGCTAAAAGCACCTCATTCTTCTTCGCGGTGTTTAACACCCCAATGTCTTGGGCGATGGCATGTGCTGCGCGGGCTTTGCGCAGCACATCCTCTCGCTCTTTCATCCGGGAGTCGCTGAGGTGGGATTCGCTAAGGGCTTCGGACTGGTGATTCTCGGTTGTGCTCATAGTCGCCTAGTCTAACCTGAACTACCAGTCCAAGCGCCTACTATGAGCAGGACATACTCCCCCTGCTTAGTACCCCGCTTCGGGATCCACCTCGGTAATCAGTGAGCCATCCTTCATAAAGGCCTCCGCATTCTTCACCGCCAACTCACCCACCAGGGTGCGGATGCGCTCATCGGTATTCGCGGTATGCGGGGTGATCAGCACATTATCCATCTCCCACAGCGGATGCCCATCCGGCAAGGGTTCTGGATCCGTCACATCCAGCGCGGCACCAGCGATCTCCCCGGCATCCAAAGCAGCCACCAAATCATCGGTGTTCACCAAGGGCCCACGCCCCACATTCACGATAATGGCGTCACTTTTCATCTTCTTAAAAACATCCGCATTAATCATGTGGTGGGTTTTCTTCGTCAGCGGCATCAGCAGCACCACAATATCGGCGCGCCCCCACACCTCATCCACCTGCGAAACCGGATAGGTTTCATCGGCACTGTCAATCTCCCGGCCGGAGTTATTCACCGCAATAATGTGCACCCCAAAAGGCCGCAGCATCGGAATCAGCACCTCAGCAATTCCGCCGGCACCCACAATCGCCACGGTCTTATTGTTATGCAGCCAGCGCGTGCCGGCATCAATCTCCGGGCGAATCTTCCAGGTTTTAGCCCGCGTAATAGCCACATGCTGGTGATACTGCGCCAGGATTAACCCCAGGGTGGATTCCGCTACGGTTTTCCCATAAAGGCCCGCCGCATTCGCCCAGCGCACATCAGAGGTTAATTTCCCGCTCGCTGCCAAGGAATCCATCCCCGAGAAGGCGTTTTGCACAAACTTGATGTTCTTCGGCAATTCCTCCGGGAAGTGCTTCCCCATGCCATTAAAGACCAGGAAATCAGCGTCTTCGAGGTTCTCAACAAAGGTGTGGCCGGCGTCTTCCAGGGTTTTCACGGTGGTGTCCCACACGCGCGGAAGCATGGCAAATTTCATGGTGTTCATAGCCGCCCATCTTAAGGCAGCACCCGCTAACCGCGGGCAGCTTTAATCAAACCCGCAGCCCACAGCGCTTCACGCAGCGCACAGCGCTTCACGCAGCGCACAGCGCCCCAAGCAGCATACAGCGCCCCAAGCAGCACACCCCTACACCCGCGAGGCGTAGTTGGATAGATAATCCGCATGCACTACCGGCCGCTGCATGCCTTCTGGCATATCCGCGGTATGCATTCCCACCATGCCCACCAGGGTGTCGGAGTCATAATTAACTTCGCCACGCCCAATAATGGCGCCATCAGGCCCGGTGATTTCCACAATCTCCCCAGACCGGAAATCACCCAAAACTTCGGTAATTCCCACGGCCAGCAAGGATTTACCTCCACTGGTCACGGCTTCTACTGCCCCAGCGTCCAGTCTTAGCGTGCCGCCAATATCCGCGGCATACAGTACCCAGAATTTCCAGGCCGAGATTCGATTATCCCGAGGATGGAAAGCGGTACCCACCCGCGCTTCCCCTAATGCTTCATCAATGTCATCCGCACTAGCTAGCAATACGGGGATCCCACCACGGGTCGCTAAGCGCGCCGCCGACACCTTCGAGGCCATTCCCCCGGTTCCTACGCGGCCACCATCACCGGCTTGCACATTCTTTAAATCATGGCCGGTGCGCACCTGCGAAATAAATTGCGCCTGGGGATCCTGAGGGTGGCGGTCATAAAGTCCCTCCACATCACTAAGCAGAATTAACGCATCCGCCGCCACCAGGTTCGCCACAATTGCGGCCAGGCGATCATTATCCCCAAAACGCATTTCGCTGGTCGCCACCGTGTCATTTTCATTCACAATCGGCACGACCCTCAGTTGGCGCAACCTTTCGATGGTGCGCTGAGCATTCCGCGCCCGATCACGCCTTCCGGCATCCGAGGCGGTGAGCAATACTTGTGCGGTGGCACGCCCATGGCGTTCAAAAGCTCGCCCCCATTCATGCGCCAGCCGCACCTGCCCCACCGCTGCGGCCGCCTGCTTGGTTGCCAAATCCGCGGGTCGATGATGCAACCCCAAGGGCCCAATTCCTGCAGCAATAGCGCCTGAGGACACTAAAATCACATCACTGCCGCGCCCCATGCGGGCTTCTAAAGCATCCGCCAAAGCCACAATTTTCGCTGGGTCCACAGCATGATCGGAGTCATCCGTTAAAGAAGATGAGCCGATTTTCACGACAATGCGCCGCGCATCCCGAATCAGCCGACGCAGCTCCGCTTCCGTGCGCGATACGGTTTCCAGTGGTTTCGGTTCCGGAGCTCTCTTCGAGATCGGGTGCGTAAGGTCGCTGCTTTCGCCGGGATTGTGCAGGGGCATGGGCTTATCCATGTCCCATATCGTAGAGCGCGAGTAGGCAAGCCCTAACGTCGGGGTGAAAAGCCGACGCTAAAACCTTCCAGGGATTTTAGCCCTGCCAACGCTCCCGATCCGCTTGTTGACCATCGCCATAGTCAAACTCATCAATCAAACCGCGGCGAGCCTGCGAGGCCCGCTTACGTTCTGCAGCAGACACACGCGTATTGCGTTCCAAGCGCGGATCCGTGCCACGCCCAGTAAGCGCCACATCATCATGACCAGCAAATAAGGTCGGCTCCCACTCAAAGGTAACCTCCCCAATAGTCACCGGCGCACCGGTTCGTGCACCCGCTTTCGCCAGCGCATCCTCAATCCCGGCCTTCGCAAAGCGATCCGCCAGATACCCCACTGCCTCATCATTTTCGAAGTCAGTTTGGCGCACCCAACGCTCCGGTTTTTCGCCGCGCACAATAAAGCCACCCTGGATCTCCGGGTCATCAATAACCTCAAAGTCCTGCTGCTTCTTCCCGCGCTTGGTGACGGCCTTCGGGCGAATAATAGTGCCTGCACCCGGGGTAGCGCCATCCTTCTTCTTCGCCGCCGCGCGGCGACGCTCCCGGCGCGCCTGCTGCACAATTTCTAGCAGCTTGTACTTCAAGGGGTCGAGCCCTTTCCGGGCCACCGCCGAAATAATGAAAACCGGCCAACCATATTTTTCTTCCAAGTCAGCTTTAAGGAACTCCGCAAGCTCCTCGGCTTCCGGCACATCGCACTTATTCAGCGCAATAATCCGCGGGCGCTTCATCAAATCGCCCAGCCCCACATCCGAATCCAACGCCGACTGATAGGCCTGCAGCTCTGCTTCCAAAGCATCAATATCGCTCATGGGGTCACGGCCAGGATCCATGCTGGCGGTATCCACCACATGCACTAGCACCGCGGTGCGCTCAATATGGCGCAAGAAATCCAGGCCTAAGCCCTTGCCTTCACTAGCCCCAGGGATAAGCCCCGGCACATCAGCAATGGTGAAAGTCTCATGATCCACATTCACCACACCCAGGTTCGGTGCCAAGGTGGTAAAGGAGTAATCGCCGATCTTCGGCTTAGCCGCAGAAAGCACACTAATCAGCGAGGACTTCCCCGCCGAGGGGAAGCCCAACAGCCCCACATCAGCAACCGATTTCAGTTCCAGGACTAGGTCGTGTTGCTCACCGGGTTCGCCTTTAAGGGCAAAACCAGGGGCCTTGCGGGCATGGGAGGCCAGCGCGGCATTACCTAAACCACCAAAGCCACCTTCAGCGGCAATAAAGCGGGTGCCTATTTCGGTGAGATCAGCAAGCATCTCACCTTTGGGGCTCATCACCACGGTGCCTACCGGGACTTCTAGGATCAGGTCTTCACCACGGGCACCATTGCGGTGATCACCTGCACCATTGCCGCCACGTCCGGCTTTAAGGTGCGGACGGAAGTGGAAGTCCAATAGCGTGTGGACGGAGTTAGAGACCTCTAAAATAATGTCGCCACCGTGGCCACCATTGCCGCCATCGGGGCCGCCAAGGGGCTTGAATTTTTCACGGTGGACAGAGGAACACCCGTGGCCGCCGTCTCCGGCAGCTAGGTGCAGCACGACGCGATCTACGAAACGTTGGCTCATCAGGGAAATAACCTCAGATTAAAATTCTCGAAAGTACTGGACAGGCATCCCCAGCCAGTGTTCACTTCCCTATCTTTCACGGAAGTGACAGCTGGGGACCAATCTACCTGTCTTCCATACTGATCCCCTATTCGCTTCGATGTGCGCGCTTAGCGTGCTTAGAAATCCGTCATGAACTTCGGGTCCAACTCACGCGGGCTGGCGGAGCGATCTTTTCTATCTTGTTGTTGCTTCTTCTTGTGTTTCAGCCACGCCCAATACACAACCACCACCAAGATCGCGATACCGATGCTGAGCAGCGGGCTGAGCATATGGTCCCAGGTCCAGCCACCATCATCGATGAAATAATCAAATAGTGGCGGGAAAGCTAAGACCGTGGCAATACCGGCGAGCAAGAAGTTGAACTTCTCTCTGGTATCAGCCGCTTCAAGTGCTTCCTGGCGGCGATTCTCAGAGGTTACGCGCCTAGCTTCAGAGATCCGGGTTTCTAGTAGTCCGCGCCTAATTTTGATCTCACTTTCCACGAACTGCATATGCTCCGGGATAGAGAGCTTCTTTTGGAATTCTTGGAGCAAAGCGCTGGCGAACGCGTTGCTGGTGAAAGAATGCGTCCACAGTTTCATCCGGTAGAACAAAAAGTCCATACTCAGGGAATCAAGACGCTCGAAGGCTTTGGCTAGCCCGCTGGTATCAGCTTCGCGATCGCGGATTGTGCCCAGGCTATTTAACCTATTTCTCAAACCCACCAGCCCGGTGTATTGGCGTAATCCCAAGGTGAGTACGTCAATCACTCGGGTTTGGGCAATCCCCCACAGTGACTGGTCATCGAGTATGTCACCGTTATTTTTCACCATCGCCAAACCATCACTACCCATCCGGACGGTCCAGCTTTTCAGTTTCCCTCCTTCCACACTCATGGAGTCGAGGGACTCATAATCCAAGAGGTAGTTCGTGAAGGGGTCGATGCCTTTTTCCAAGATGTAGGCGTAGTAGTGCTGCCAAAAAGTGGGGCTGTGCTTCTCTGGCCCCTCGCTGAGGCGTCCAGGGCCATAGGGGGTCCTAGGATAAAACCCTTGTCTATTCTCCTTGGCTACTCTTGGGATGGCACAAGACACGACCATGGGCGGTGCATACTCGTCATAGGTAGCGCTCTTGTGTTTTTGCTTCCTGTCGATAAATCCGCCTCGGTTAAGCTCCAGCCCAAACGGCTTCACTGTCTTACTCTCAGTGGCCTTAGGCTTTCGCTTTTCGTCGTCGGTGGCCTCCTCTACCTCAACCCCAATCCCCTTATTGAGATCAGCATTGAGCATCGCCACCGCCTGTTGAGTAACGGAGCTACGCTTATCGAGATCTCGATTTTTCTTAAAAGCTGGAACATCGTCACTCGCATACTGATAAGCGGCACGCGGGGTGGAGTCATCTGTCCCTCTGGACTTAGTGGATTTGCCGGGGACAACCAACGCTCGGGGCCGGCGCATACCAAAGGCAATGGCACCCAACATATTGGTGGTTAGGTTCGTCGCCTGGAAATGCAACACCAAGAAGAATTGGATAGACCGTTCTTGGCCGACTTCTTTCGAACCTCGGATTTCTTTACTGCGACGGCTCTGGGCGAAACCGAGTAATTCTCCGGCACGAAGCTTCAGGTGTCCTTGTTGGACCGGACTGCCGCCTCTTACCGGTTTATAAAGGTCCCATTGTGCATCGGGATCATCATGACCGAAGATCCGCACATAAGATACCGCGCCCCTAGCATGTGCCTCACTGATCAGCTTGGAGCGGTCATGCTCCCTTGCTTTTTCCCCTTCTTTACGTTCCCTCCATTCAGGTACGCCATCTCCTGATTCAGGAGACTCGTCGTAGAAGGGCCTAGAGAGCCAAGGCTGTTCACCGGAATCGAGGTAACCAAAAAGTGCAGGCTGCTGCCCATACTCACCCCTACCAACGGTTTCCGCGGGGAAGCGACCGGATAGGCCACGGAATTGTTGGGGGATCGAAATGTGGTTTTCGCGGGTGGCGTGGGAGAGATCTGTAAGTAATTTGTCGCCGGGTTGTTCGTAGTAGATCAACCCCACCCCGTTATAGCGTCCGGGATGCCAGGGCGCGCCGATCTCAAAGCCGTTGGAAGTATCCGGAGTTTTCTCGGGGTCCTCTGAGTCAACGGCGTCATTTTTCATGCGCTCGACAAATTCTTTGGGCAATACCGTGGAGGAGACCGGGTAAATCACGGAGAAAGTGGCCATCTGCCACTCGATATCGGCCTTGGCTTCTTCAGGAACCTGCTCGATAAAGCAGTAGTCGCGAACGAGGTTGATGAACTTGGAGCGTTTTTTCGAGAACTGCAGCTGCATGTTCTTATGCAGGTCGTCTCGTAACTTGGCTTCACCGGTGCGCCATTTATCGCGCTTCACGCCCTTCTGATCCTCATCCTCCTGCTTCACATCGTCCTGATGCACATCCGTCATCGCATATCTCCCAGGGTTTAAGAAGCCCACATAATATACTCACAAATTCTTAATAAATCATTAAGTAATTGTGGCGCATACGGGCTATTCAATGTATTCACACCAATTATTGCTATTTCTTAAAATAGCGGAGGAGCTGGTGAATGCGGCTGCGACATGCAGGCATAGCAAAAGACCTTGAAACCAAACTGGCTTCAAGGTCTTAGTGCTTTAAAAGTGTGTCAAAGGCTAATTAGGCGTCGACGGTCTCGGCAACTTCGTTCTCCACGATGGAGACGGTGCGGCGGTTGCGCTTAACAGCGAACTTCACTGCGCCGGACTTGAGAGCGAAGAGAGTGTCGTCGCCACCGCGGCCGACATTCTCACCGGGGTGGAACTTGGTGCCACGCTGGCGAACCAAAATTTCACCGGCGTTGACCTGCTGGCCACCGAAACGCTTAACACCAAGGCGCTTGGCCTCGGAGTCACGGCCGTTGCTAGAGCTGGATGCACCCTTCTTGTGTGCCATGAGTATGTCCCTCCTTCAGGGAAATCTTCGAAGCCGTAGAGCTTTACTTGATGCCGGCGATCTTCAGCACGGTCACCGGCTGGCGGTGACCCATGCGCTTCTTGTAGCCGGTCTTGTTCTTGTACTTCATAATGCGGATCTTCGGGCCCTTGGTGTGCTCGACGATCTCTGCATTAACACTTACCTTGGCAAGCTTATCGGCGTCGGTGGTGACATCGGCGCCGTCGACGAGGAGAACCGGGGTGAGAGCCACGGAGGAACCCGGCTCACCCTCGATCTTCTCGACCTTGACGAGGTCACCTTCGGCAACCTTGTACTGCTTGCCGCCGGTCTTGACGATCGCGTACATAGGAGGGCTACCCCTTATCTAGATTATTCGGCTCAGGTACCCGCACCTGGCCGCACTGATCTAAGCAACTTGGCCACACGGCCACCTGATTGATGGACTGTGTTCACTAATTTCTGCGTGTTTCTGGCTGCGATCTCAGACATGGTGAGGTCGACACAGCCCGAAACAGTGACTGTGAAAGACTACCGTGTACTAGCACCAAAAGCCAAACTACGCAGCAATTGCGTACCGCAACCACTCTCCCCTACTTGGGCACGGGACGCAAATCCCAGCCCAGCGAAATAAACCATCAGCCACACAAGGCACAGAAACCTCAGATATCAGCCGGTAGCCAAAAGAAAACACCGCCTGCGCACGCACTCCCCTTTGTTAGAGGAGCAGGCGAAGGCGGTGTCTTCTACTACTTAGTTAACGCCCAGTGCTGCGGCGAACCACGCGGCGGCGACCACGACGGCTCTTCACAACCTGCACATCAGCTTGCGGCTCTGAAGCTACTTCCGGGGTTGACTGCGGAGCATCAGCTTCCGAAGCAGTCTTCTTCGCAGCAGCGCGGGTGCGGCTAATCCGACGCACCGCACGGCGACGACCGCGGGCCTTCAGCTTCACGATCTTCTTTTCCACTGCGGTGTCTTCCGCGGGGGTGGTGTCCTCGCTGGCTTGCTCTTCTGCAGCGGGTGCAGCGTCTTCGCGTTGCTTGCGCAGGCTACGACGCACCGCCCGCTTAGCGCGGGTTTTACGCACCTGGGTTTGCTGCTTTGTCTCCGCGGCATCCTCGCTAGCTGTGGTGTCTTGCTGCTCGGTTGCCTCGGGCTGCTCCGGCGTAGCGGACTCGGTGCGGCTGACCTCAGCCCGCTTGCTACCGCCACGGCGAGTGCCACGGCGGGAACGCCGATCTCGGGAAGGCTGCTCATCGTCCTGCTTTGCGGGCTTGTCGATCTCGACGGGTTCGAAACCATCATCGGGCACATCCGAGGCGGTCGCGTCGACGAAGTCCTCCTTGCGGGGGCGGTGATCGGAACGCGAATTGCCGCGGGTGCGGCGCTTGCGGCGCGGGCTGGCCTCGAAGGCGGCGACGGCCTCCTCGTAGGTCAGCGCCTGGGAGTCCTCCTCGGCCGGGGCGGTCTTGGCGAGCACCTCGGCCTGCTTCTTGATCTCCGATTCGACCACGGGCTTGGGTTCATCCGTGCCCTTGCGCGCGGCGGTGGCGGCGCGGCGGTTGCGGCGCTGGCGGGAACGCGAAGGCTGCTTATCCGACCTGGAGGCGGAGGCGCCTGCTGTGTCTTCATCGTCGGTGAGCGGGAGGTAATCCGCAGCACTCGGCTCATCGGGATCTTCCTTGGCGGCCACGGCGATGGCCTCTGCGGTGATCTCCGCGATAGAGCGCTCAGAGGAGTCGGTCTTAGCGGAGTCATCCTGACGATCCTCGTGGCGATCGTCCTGTCGGGAACGCGAGCGCACGCGACGGCGGCGACCACGGCCAGACTGCTTCTGAGAATCTTCCTGGCCAGTGGCCTCCTGCGCAGAGGACTCATCTTCGACCACTACGGCATTAACAAGGTCCTCAATCGAAGGTGCTTCCTCAGCCTGGGTGGAGTCCGCGGCATCCTCTGCCCCACGACCCTTGCGGTCCTTACGGTCCTCAGCATGGGAATTCTCGCGACGGGAGTCCCCACGGGAATCCCCACGGGAATCACCGCGAGAGTTCTTCCCGCGGCCCTTGCCGCGATACTCCGGTTCCTCCTGTGCCTCCACCGGGTCGGCATGCACCTGGTAGCCAGTACCATCGCAGTGCTCGCACGGGGTAGAGAAAGTCTCCATCAGGCCAGTACCCAAACGCTTACGCGTCATCTGCACCAAGCCCAAGGAAGTAACCTCGGAAACCTGGTGGCGGGTACGGTCCCGACCCAAAGCTTCGGTGAGGCGGCGCAGCACCAGATCCTGGTTTTCGGGCAGCACCATGTCGATGAAGTCCACCACGATCATGCCGCCTAAGTCGCGTAGCCGCATTTGGCGCACGATCTCTTCTGCGGCCTCCAGGTTATTGCGGGTCACTGTTTCTTCCAGGTTCCCGCCAGAACCAGTGAACTTGCCGGTGTTCACATCGATGACCGTCATCGCTTCGGTGCGATCAATCACCAGGGTGCCACCAGAAGGCAACCACACCTTGCGGGAGAGCGCCTTTTGGATCTGCTCATCAATGCGGTGCACGGTGAAGGCATCCTTGCCCTCATGCTCGCTGCGATCGAAACGCTCCAGGCGCTCCAAGAGATCCGGGGCAACGGACTGCACATAGGCGTGCACTGTGTTCCACGGGCGCTCACCATCAACCACTAGGCGAGAGAAGTCCTCATTAAAGAGGTCGCGAACCACCTTGACCAGCAGGTTCGGCTCCTCATACATGGTGACGGGCTTATTGCCGCGCGATTTCTTTTCCTTCGCGCTGCGCTGCTCAATGTCCTGCCACAAAGAATGCAGGCGGTTCACATCAGCGGCGATGGCATCTTCGGCCACACCTTCCGCAGCGGTGCGAATAATGGCGCCACCATCATCGGGCACAACCTTCTTGAGTACTTCCTTTAAGCGCTTGCGCTCCGGGCCAGGCAGTTTGCGGGAAATCCCGGCAGAACGCCCACCGGGCACGTACACCAAATAACGCCCAGCCAAAGAAATCTGGGTAGTAAGGCGCGCACCCTTATGGCCCACCGGGTCCTTAGAGACCTGCACCAACACCTGGTCGCCGCTCTTAAGCGCTTGCTCGATGCGGCGCTGGCGGCCACCTAAACCATGGGCACGCCAATCCACCTCACCGGCATAGAGCACGCCATTGCGGCCCTTGCCGATATCAATGAAGGCAGCCTCCATGGAGGGCAGCACATTTTGCACACGGCCAAGATAAATATTGCCGATCATTGAGGCCTGTGCATCGGAAGTGACAAAATGCTCAACCAGCATCTCATCTTCCAACACACCGACCTCGGTGACATTGCCGGGGCCTTCGCTGCGCTGGCGTTCACGCACCACCATGGTGCGCTCCACAGATTCCCGGCGCGCCAGGAACTCTGCTTGGGAAACCACGTGGCGCTTCTTGCGGCCTTCCTCGCGCATCTCATTGCGGCGACGGCGCTGCGCTTCTAGGCGGGTGGAACCGTGCAGGGCAACGGGTTCTTCAGGAAGCTCCTCTGGCTGCGAGTGCTGATCATGCTTATGGGATTTCTTATGCTCAGCGGCCTGGGAAGCATCCTGGGCACTACTACTTCCGCTGCCACGGCCACGTCCGCCGCCACGGCGACCACGACGCCGCCGCTTCGCAGAGCTACTGGAATCAGAATCCTCGGAATCATCTTCAGCGTGGGAGTCGCTGTGGGAATCGTCGTGGGAGTCCTCCTCGGCTTCGAGTTCTTCCGGGGAGACCCCAATGATCTCGAGGACCTCAGCATCAGCCTCGGCCGCCGGGGTGGGCGGGAGGAAGATGGGGCTGCGGAAGAGCGGTTCGGGGGTTTCTGGGGTTTCGGGAGTCTCTGGGGTTTCCGGGGCGGCCTCAGCTTCGGGAGCCTCAAGGTCTTCAGCCTCTACGGCCTCTAGCTCTGGGGCTTCCTCCACTTTCTCGGCGAGCTCGCGCTCTACCTTCTCTTCGATCTGGTGGATCTCATTAGCAACATTCTTTTCCACCCGCTGACGGATCTTCTCCGTCTTCGGATCCAACGCCTCAGCATCCTCCGAGCCATCGGTTTCTTCGGCAGCCTTCTTCGACGAAGATTTCTTATCCGAAGATTTCTTGTCTGAAGACTTCTTGGCAGAGCCCTTCTTCTCAGAACCCTTCTTGCCCTTGGACTTCTTGTCTTTCTTCTTAGAGTCCTTGGCCTTCTTCGACTTCTTCTCCGAGGCCTCTACCGCAGCTTCCGTAGACTCCTCAGCCCCCTCAGAAGTCTCCGCACTCTCAGTGCTCTCCGGTGCGGCGGTGCTACGGGTTGCGCGACGCTTCCGGCTGGCACGCTTGTGCGTACCCTCCTTCACCACAACCTCATCCATCACCGAAGCTTCTTGTTCGCTTGCCTCAGCGATCTCCGCTTCGCTGATCACCGCATTCTCGGCATCAATATCCGCCTCACTCGGCGCAGCGGCCTCGCGGGTCACTCGGCGCGCACGACCACGCTTACGCGGTGCAGTCTCCTCAGGAGCTTCCTTCGAGATCGACTCCTCAGCTAGGCTGCTCGCTGCGGGTGCGGAGGTGTCCTCCGTAGACGACGCGGCTTCTGCATCATCGGAGATAGCGTCCACAACCTGCACTACTTCATCCTTGGTGAGCGAAGACATGACAACCTTCTTCATGCCTAAATCACCCAGCAGCGTAATCAGCTGCTTCGAGGTGATCTCCAAGGCGCGGGCTAATTGATGCACACGGGTTTTAGCTTCTAGCTCATCGCGATTAATCTTCGCCGCATTCGTCTTCGCTTCCGCAGGTACCTCAATACTCCAGCTAATAGCCTTTGGCTTAGCGGCAATCTTCTTGGCTGGGCGACGGGAGCGCGTCGTTTTCTGCGCCGTTTGCTTGCTCGGCTGCTTCGCCGAATCCTTAGCCTCAGGTGCTTGCTTCACCGAACGCTTCGTCGTACGTTTGGTGCTGCGCTTCGTGCTGCGCTTCCGCGGCGTCTTTTCAGCCGAGCTATCAGCTGCGCTGTTTTCCGGCGCATCCTGGGTGTGGGCGGTGGTGTCCTTCGGCCGGGCAGCTGCACTCGCCTTGCGGGTAGTGCGTCGCCGCTTCGGTGCCGAAGACTTCTGTTCGTCTGGGTTGGTGGTCGATGCCACGAAAACTCCTGTAAACCCTCCGCGCGAATCTCTAAGGCCCTATAGGGCCCTAAGCGCTATCTGGCGTGAAGCATCAAGAAAGATGCCCACATCCTGATACGGGCCGCAATCTTGAACATTCGATGCACCAACAGTCCAGCTATCTCATGCTAAGGCCACTATTTTTAACTTCAAGGCGAAAAGCAGGGGTTTTAAGAAAACCCCCACAGTAACGCCCCGTTGGGGAAAGTGCTCCGGGCGCTGGCGAATAAGGTTCATTCGCCGCCGCCGCACGAAGCAGCCGCGTAAAGCGGATGGGGTGTGGGCCTCAACATCTACCGAGATAACTCACTGCGGGCATCTGGCCCCTAAAAGGGCACCACCTTAAGCCAATAAAACTTAAGCGATGATGCTCACGCCTTGCGATGCCACCTCGTTATTCCCCCAGGACAGGTCCATGACATGCCCTAAAGAAACTCCAAGGTCATCGCGCGAAAAGTGTGGTTGATGGTTGAAGGAAGATTAAAAGATATGAAGTTATAAAGGTGCGGTCTATGTGACCGCGTGCTCTATTCTCGCACACTTGACCCAGTTCGCGGGTACAGACGTGGGCAACACCATGATTTAGCCGCCCACCTACCAAAGCAACCCGCGTCGTGGGTGCTTCGGGGGTACAAGAAAACCCCACACCCAGCAGGGCATTATGCCTTGCTTGCGTGTGTGGGGTGCTCGTTGTTTTTTAGAGGTTCGGGAACCAGATAGCGATCTCGCGCTCAGCGGATTCCGGGGAGTCCGAACCATGGACCACGTTCTCGCCAACGCTCAAAGCGAAGTCACCGCGGATGGTACCCGGGGTGGCCTTGGAGACCGGGTCGGTGCCACCGGCAAGCTGACGCCATGCTTCAATGGCGCGCTCACCTTCGACAATGCCGGCTACCAGCGGAGCGGAGGTGATGAAGTCCACCAGCTCGCCGAAGAAGGGCTTGTCCTTGTGCTCTTCGTAGTGCTTTTCGGCGGTTGCGCGGTCAGCAACACGCAGGTCCATGGCGGCAAGCTTGAGACCCTTGCGTTCAATGCGGGCGATGATCTCACCAACATGGCCATTGCGGACACCATCGGGCTTGATCAGGATGAGGGTACGTTCAGTCATGGCGACAACTTTACTTCATTGCGCACCCAAGCATGGCTTTGGTGCGTACCAGTCGGCCAGTTGCGGGGAGCCCGGCGTACCCCCGCGGGCCCCAAAGAGAGGCCCCGAAGCCTCAACCCCGCTACTACCCGCTATAGATGCTGCGTGGTCAGCAGGCCACGTTTCATGCGTTCAATGAGGTTGCGGCGCAGGTGCAGTAAATACCACCACACCAGGATGAAAATAATCGCCACAATACCCATGGATACATGCACCATGAAGCCTAAGAGTGCGAGCACCTGCAAACCCATATTCACAGCCAACGCCCAAGGGCGGCCCTGGAGGAAAGCCATGAGGAACATCGCCACCCCAACAAAGGTCACATAACCCCAGTTGAAGGTGGTCCAATAGGCCCCTTCATCGACCCGCAGGATTACGGTGAGCACCAGCAAAATACTGATCGCTTCCATGCACATGGTGCCGGCCATTACTCCACGTAGCCCCTTCATGGGGTCTTTTACGGGGGCTTTGCCGGGCCCAAGCGGGCCGTATTCTGGGGCTTCTTCCTTCGGGGATGTGCGTGGCCTTCTGCGGGGGCTGTTCTGTGGGCTCATGCGGGGTCCTTTCCAAAGAGGGTGCGGGCTTCACCGGCGGTCACCACAGACCCGGTAATCACCACACCGGATCCGGATTGCACATCAGTATCTTCGGCTAATTCCACTGCTAATTCCACCGCACTGGGTAGAACCTCAGCAACGTGCACGCGTTCTTCACCGAAAATCTCGCGGGCATATTCCGCTAGATCATAAGCATCCAACGCCCGTGGGCTGGTGGTCTGGGTGCACACAATTTCTGCAACGTGTGGTTCCAGGGCACTTAAGATGCCGCGGGCATCTTTATCCCCTAATACACCTACCACCGCAATCAGGCGGCGGAACTCAAAGTCGCGTTCTAGCGCTTCGCCTAGGGCTTTAGCGCCATGCGGGTTATGGGCGGCATCAATGAAGGTGGTGGGGGTAGAACGCACGCGTTCAAGCCGGCCTGGTGATTGCACCTGCGCGAAACCTTGGCGCACGGTATCAAGATCTAGTTGGCGGCCAGGCCCAGCACCGAAGAAAGCTTCCACCGCAGCCAAGGCAACAGCGGCATTAGCTGCTTGGTGTTCACCAGAAAGGGGGAGGAAAATATCCTCATAATCCCCAGCTAAACCACGTAAGTTCAGCTGCTGCCCACCAACGGCAATCGTGGAAGAAATAACGCCGAATTCACTACCGGCGCGCGCTACCTGCGCATCGCATTCCACCGCGCGTTCAAGCACTACGCGAAGGGCCCCGGGTTCTTGTTGCGCAACAATGGCCACATTATCCGGCGGGGTCAGTAGATCCTCAGCATCCCACCGCGACTTAATAATCCCGGCTTTTTCCGCTGCGATCTCTTCAATGGTGTTGCCTAAATAATCAGTGTGGTCCAACCCGATCGGCATAATCACCGCAATATCGGAGTTGATCACATTGGTGGCATCCCAACGCCCACCCATACCTACTTCCACGCAAGCCACATCTACTGGGGCATCCGCAAAAGCGGCATAGGCCATGGCGCTAAGCACTTCGAATTTGCTCATCGGCACATCCGATTTGGCATCCACCATCTCCACATAGGGCTGGATTTCTCGCCACACCCGCACATAATCACGCGGATGGATCGGTGCCCCATCAATGGCAATGCGCTCGGTAGCTAATTGCAGGTGCGGGCTGGTGGTGCGCCCGGTGCGGCGATGAAAAGCCCGCATAAGGGACTCAATCATCCGCACCGTAGAGGTTTTGCCATTGGTACCGGCCACATGAATCGCGGGGAAGGAACGCTCAGGGTTGCCCAGAAGATCCATGAGCAATTCCATGCGCTCTAAGGTGGGGTCGATCTTGGTTTCTGGCCAGCGTTTATCCAGCTCCGCTTCTACCTCCAGCAGGGCCTGAAGGTCCTGCGGGGTGACTTCATCAGAGGCTGGTTTTTCATAATCATCTTCGCGGCCTAAATCAATGGGTAGCTTCAACCCACTTTCATCCAAGGTCACTTCCCCGGCACCGGAGTCTTCCTCATGCAAAGCAGCCAAGGTTTCATCCGGGTCCAAACCACGCAGCGTGCTATCTACCAGTGCATCCGGGGCGAAGGCCTCTTCACCTAGGGCACGAAGGTGCTCTGGGTTGAGGTCCTCCAGCCCCAACACATCGTCCTGGTTCCCGGATTCACTATCCCGCGTCGTGAGCGAATCAGGTGCGGCAGACCCAGCCTCCTGCGCACCCGCAGAATCCTGCGGGGTAGTACTGCGGGTCTCGGGAGTCTGCTCTTCTTCTTGGCTCACTTTTGGCGTGCCTTTTCCAACTCATCAAGGGAAGCCAGGCGTGCGCTAATACGCTCAACTTCTTCCTTGGCGATCTGCTGGCGTTCGCGGATCTTTTCCACCACCGCTTCGGGGGCTTTGGCAAGGAAGTTCTCATTGCTGAGCTTCTTGGCGGTGCCCTCAAGCTCCTTATTGGCGGCGGCAAGGTCCTTATCCAGCCGCTTGCGTTCGGCGGCAATATCCACCGTGCCGGAGGTATCCACCGCCACCTCCACCGTCACATTGGTAGAAAGGCGCAGCTCGATGCTGGCGGTTTCAGTGAAGTCCTCCGCGGGGGTATCCACGCGTGCAAGGGAGCGCACCAATTCCTCTTGGCCGGCAAGATCGCAGGCGACAAAATCAATGCGGGCCGGAACCTTCTGGGAGGGTTTGACGCCCTGGTCAGAGCGGAAACGGCGGATCTCGGTAATGAGTTTCTCCGCATCCTTAATGCGGCGCGCGGCAACCGTGTCCACCTCCGCACCACCATTGGTGTCTTCGGCGGTCGGCCAGCTGGCCACCATCAGGGACTCCTCCCCCGTGAGTGCCGTCCAGAGGGTTTCGGTGACAAAGGGCATGGCGGGATGCAGCAGCTTCAAAATCACGTTGAGCACGCGCCCCAGCACAACCGGGGTGTTGCGGCCCTGCTGCTCGGTCTTGGCCGTCGATTCGCCCTCGCGCGGGATCTGGGTCTTGGCGATCTCCAAGTACCAGTCGCAGAACTCACCCCAGGTGAAGTGGTAGAGCTCCTCATTGGCCTTGGCGAATTGGTAGCGGTCCAGGTAGTCATCCACATCGGCGCGCACCTGCTCCAGGCGGTCCAGGATCCAGCGGTCCGCATCCGTAAGCTCCTCGCGCGGCGGGAGTTCACCTAGGTGCGCACCATTCATCAGTGCGAAGCGGGTGGCGTTGAAAAGCTTGGTGGCGAAGTTGCGGGAACTTTGGGCGGAATCATCACCCACCGGCAGGTCCGTGCCGGGGTTCGCGCCGCGGGCCAGGGTAAAGCGCAGGGAGTCGGCACCATAGTCACGCACCCAATCCATGGGGTCAATGCCATTGCCCAAAGATTTACTCATCTTGCGGCCATGCTCATCGCGCACCAGGCCGTGCAGGTAGAGGTCCTTAAAGGGCACCTGGGGGCGGCCTTCGGGGCCCTCGCCGACGATCTCTGGGGTAATGGTGCTGGCGAAGGTCGCGAACATCATCATGCGCGCAGCCCAGAAGAAAATAATGTCATAGCCAGTGCACAGCACACTGGTGGGGTAGAACTTCTCAAGCTCCGGGGTTTTCTCCGGCCAACCCATGGTGCTAAAAGGCCACAGCGCAGAAGAGAACCAGGTATCCAACACATCCGGGTCCTGATGCCAACCCTCACCCTGCGGGGCTTGTTCATCGGGGCCAACGCACACCACTTCCCCATTGGGGCCATACCAAATCGGGATGCGATGCCCCCACCACAGCTGCCGGGAGATACACCAATCGTGCATATCATCCACCCACTCAAAGTAGCGAGCCTCTTGCGCCGGCGGATGGATCACCATATCACCTTGGCGCACCGCATCAGCGGACATCTTGGCGAGCTTTTCCACCTTCACAAACCACTGTTCAGAAAGGCGCGGCTCCACGGCCTCCCCGGAACGCTCCGAGTGCCCCACCGAGTGCACATAGGGGCGCACTTCCTTCACGATGCGGCCCTGCTTAGCGAGGGCTTCGCGCACCTTCACACGCGCCTCTTCGCGCGACATGCCATCAAATTCAGTACCGGTATTGGCGATGTGCCCGGTCTCATCCATGATGGTGTGCATGGGCAGGTCATGGCGCTGCGCCATGGCATAGTCATTCGGGTCATGAGCTGGGGTGATCTTCACCGCGCCGGTACCGAACTCGGGGTCCACATAATCATCGGCGATCACGGTGAGCGTGAGATCATCGCGGAAGGGGTGCGGCAAGGTGGTGCCGACTAGGTCGCGGTAGCGCTCATCTTCAGGGTGCACGGCCACAGCCACGTCACCGAGCATGGTTTCCACACGAGTGGTGGCCACCACCACGTGCGGTTCATCATCGTTTAGCGAACCGTAGCGCATGCTGACGAGCTCGCCTTCGACGTCCTTGTACACCACTTCAATGTCAGACACCGCGGTGCGCAGCACTGGCGACCAGTTGACCAGGCGATTTGCGCGGTAGATCAGGCCGCGGTCAAAGAGCTCCTTAAAGATGGTGTGCACCGCGCGGGAAAGGCCTTCATCAAGGGTGAAGCGTTCCCGCGACCAGTCCACCGAATCACCGATGGCACGCATTTGTTCGGCGATATGGCCCCCGTAGTTGCGCTTCCATTCCCAGACGCGCTCGATGAACTCTTCGCGGCCGTAGTCGAAGCGGTCTTTGCCTTCGGTTTCTTTGAGCATGACTTCGACTTTGCTTTGGGTAGCAATGCCGGCATGGTCCATGCCGGGTAGCCACAGCACCTCGTAGCCTTGCATGCGTTTGCGGCGTGCCATGGCGTCCATGAGGGTGTGGTCCAGGGCGTGGCCCATGTGGAGCTGCCCGGTCACGTTCGGTGGCGGCAGCACAATCGAAAAAGCTGGTTTTTGGCTTTTAGGGTTGGCGGCGAAGTAGCCCGCATCCAGCCAGGTTTGGTACAGCTTTGCCTCTACTGCTTTCGGGTCCCAGGACTTCGGAAGGGCGTCGGCACGATTGCGGTTGGAGTTGGATTCCATAGTCTGCTCAGTCACGCCGATTATCTTAGACGGCCAGCCGGGTCACTGCCGCGAGCAGGGGGTTAAGGCTTGGGCTTTGCTTCGAGATCGTGCGGTGCTGTGGGGTACATGCGGGCTTGGCGGGAGGTGTTCTACGAGGGTTGGGCGCACGCGAAACCCCAAGCCCACGCGAGTAGCCCTTGGCTGGGCCGTGTTGTTGGTTGGCCCAGTGTGGGGCCTTCCGTGCGTGATGCTTGGGGTTATGTTGCCAGCAGTTGCGGTTTGTTGCGTTAGTTGAGCAGGTCCTTGACGGCTTCGCGCTCTTCCTTCAGCTCATCCACATTGCGTTGGATGCGTTCGCGCTGGAAGTCGCTCAGCTCCAGGCCTTCCACAATTTCCCAACGGCCATCCTTGGCGATGGTGGGCTGACCAAAGATCAAGCCCTCCTCAATGCCATAGGCACCGGTGCTAGGCAGTGCCGCGGTCACCCAGCGTCCATCAGAACCATTGATCCAATCATGCATGTGATCCACTGCGGCAGAAGCAGCGGAAGCAGCGGAGGAGTTACCGCGCACCTCAATGATCTCGGCGCCGCGCTTAGCGATCCGCGGGATGAACTCATCCACGTACCACTTTTCATCCACTAGTTCGGAGACCTTCTGGCCACCGACCTCAGCAAAGGTGATGTCCGGGAATTGGGTGGCGGAGTGGTTGCCCCACACCACTACCTTTTGGAACTCATCCGAGTTCTTACCCAGCTTGGTGGCCAGCTGGCTAAGAGCCCGGTTGTGGTCCAGTCGCATCATTGCGGTGAAGCGATCGGCCGGTACATCCTGGGCAGCATGCTGGCAGATCAAGGCATTGGTGTTGGCGGGGTTGCCCACCACCAGCACGCGAATATCCTCGGCAGCATGGTCATTAATGGCCTTGCCCTGGGGGCCAAAGATCTTGCCATTGGCGCTGAGGAGAGCGGAGCGTTCCTCGCCCTTGCCGCGCGGCTTGGATCCCACCAGGAATGCAGCATTGGCACCATCGAAGGCTTTATTCGCATCATCGGTGATCGTGATGCCGCGTAGCAGCGGGAAGGCGGAGTCGTCCAACTCCATGGCCACACCTTCAGCGGCACCTACTGCCTGGGGGATCTCCAACAAGGAGAGCTCCACCGGGGTGTCCTTGCCGTAGACATCACCATTGGCGATGCGCCACAGCAGGGAGTAGGAAATATTGCCGGCTGCTCCGGTTACTGCAATTTTCTTAACAGAAGTCATCGTGTGCGATGCTCCTTTCTCGCGCCCGGTGGTTTCCCACGTTTTTCGGCGCGGTGCTGGGGGTCACTCATCATTGCAGGAGCCTAAGGCCCCAGGCTGATCCCTGCGGATCCGTGAACCTGCACGGCGTGTCTACAGCGGATCTACGCGCTGCGGCCGAGCGCTCCTACAATCTTTCCCAGACCACTGTAATGCGCCTCTTCGGTTTAGGGGTAAGTGTTAGCCAGAATCACACTCCGCGAAGCTCTGCCCCCAAATGAGGTGAGCTCTACCCCCATACGTGGTGCCAAAATGTCATGGTCTGACCGTCATGAGCTGGCAGTTTCCTGAGAATTTTCGAATGTTGCTGCCAGGGGGTCCGACTGTGCTTATTTTGAGGCATAGTAGTCAACAGAGGTATTTCAACACCTTCACCCCATCATGATCGCGGCGGGACATGATGCGGTGGCAGATGAAAAGTGACGTGCCCGCAAGTACCACAGCGTGCTTCAGGCACTACTTTTCCTACTTACCTTCTTGGCATGGCATACCGCCCGCCAAGCTTCCCCGCAGTACCTGTTTTCACAAGGAGATTAACCACCGTGTTGCCCCACGACCCCGCTACCCGGCGCCCCGGCGTAGCCGCCCCTTATGGGGACAATGGCTTTTCTAAGCCTGCTGCCGGTGGCACGCTGCCGACAGCGAACGGTGATAGCGGCGACTATCTGAGCGCTAGTTCTTCGAACCAATACTCCCGGCCCCCCTCTCCTCATACCCGCCCTGCCACGCGCTATAACCGCCCGGCACATAGCAACTCCACCACCACCCCGGATGATGTGGTGGAGGTGGCTTTGGAGTTCTTCTCCGCCCGCGGTTTCGAAGGCGCCAAGCTTGAGCACATCGCCCGCGAATCCGGCATGTCCAAGCGCATGATCCACTATCACTTCGGTGATAAAAAGGGGCTTTACCTCAAGGCTTTAAGCCTGGCGATCACCCGCCTGCAGCCGGACCCCGAGGCCATGAAGCTTGATTCCAGCGTGCCGGTAGAAGGTGTCCGCAAGCTGGTGGACGCCATCTATGATCAATTCGCTGAGCACCCACAATCGGTGCGCATGATGATCATGGAAAATATCCACAACAGCGTGGACCTTGCGCGCATCGCCCCGATCCGCGAGTCCTCCACGGTGGCCTTGCACCTGGATAAACTCCTCATGTTGGGCCAGGATGCCGGTGCTTTCCGCCCCGGGATCTCCGCTGATGATGTTTTCTACCTCATCGCCTCGCTGTGTTTCTACCGCGTCTCTGCTGCGGCTTCTACCCAAAATATTTTCTCGGTGAACCTCTACTCCCCGGAAAATCAAGAAGCCGCCCGCCAGCTCGTGGTCGACACGGTGCTCGCTTTCCTTACCGCGAATATCCCCGACTCCGGCCAAGGAAGTTATCTCATCCCCGATGCAGATGACTCCACCACTGGCCGCATCGACGATATTTATAGCGCCTAACCCCCCAACGTACAGCCCCGCTAGCCCGTATCATCCGGGGAGCGCGGGGTTGTGCTTTGTTTCGGCGGCAATAAATTCCCACACATCGGGGCATGCACGTTCTGTAGGTGCTTGGTTTCCTTACCATCTTCGGGGCTAGTGCCTAGGCTGAGCATCCCCGAGATCAGGGGTTCCCCGGGTACAACACAAGGTGCGGCGTACCGCAGAAGAACCACGGTATGCCGCACCTTCACCGTTTTCAGCGCGGGCTATGCCCAGCGATTAAGCCGTTTTCTCCTCTTCATCGCGGCATAGTAGCTCCGGTTCTGCTTCACCGCGCACCACCGCTGCATTAATAACCACCTCAGCGATATCCTCGCGATCCGGTAGATCAAACATCACCGGTACCAAGAGTTCCTCCAAGATGGCGCGCAGACCACGAGCCCCGGTTCCGCGCTCCAAGGCCAGATCAGCGATCACTTCTAAGGCCTCATCTTCAAAGGTCAGGCGCGCATTATCCATCTCAAAAAGCCGCTGGTATTGCTTAACCAACGAGTTCTTCGGTTCGGTAAGCACCCGCACTAAGGATTCCTGGTCCAGGTCCTCTACCGTGGCAATCACCGGTACGCGACCAATAAATTCTGGGATAAGCCCGAATTTGACCAGGTCTTCTGGGCGAACCTTGGCGAAAAGGTTCTTATCCTTCGGCTCATTATTGCTATCAATATTCGCTCCGAAGCCTAAGCCCTTCTTCCCTGTGCGGTCCTGAATAACCTTCTCCAGGCCCGCAAAAGCACCCGCCACAATGAACAAAATATTGGTGGTGTCTAAGGAGATGAAGTCTTGGTTGGGGTGCTTACGCCCACCTTGGGGCGGGATCGCCGCGGTGGTTCCCTCCAGGATCTTCAACAGGGCCTGCTGCACACCTTCACCGGAGACATCCCTGGTGATGGAGGGGTTCTCGGATTTGCGGGTGATCTTATCGACCTCGTCGATATAGATGATGCCGCGCTGGGCGCGCGCTACATCAAAATCAGCGTTTTGGAGCAGCCGCAGCAAAATATTTTCTACATCTTCACCGACATAGCCCGCCTCGGTTAGCGAGGTGGCATCCGCAATGGCGAAGGGCACATCCAAAAGTCGCGCCAAGGTTTGAGCAAGATAGGTTTTACCCGTACCGGTGGGGCCGAGTAGCAAAATATTCGACTTCGCTAGCTCCACATCCCCATCATTCTTACGGGAGCGCACTGCCTTGGTTTCCTCGGTATTGATGCGCTTGTAGTGGTTATACACCGCTACGGAGAGAATCCTCTTAGCATCTTTTTGGCCCACCACATAGCGATCCAGGAAAGTCGAGATCTCCGATGGCTTCGGCAGTCGAGCTTCTTCTTTCTCTTCCTGCCGGGTATGCGTGATCTCTTCTTCAATGATCTCATTGCAGACTTCGATGCACTCATCGCAGATATACACCCCACCACCGGCAATGAGTTTCTTGACCTGCTTCTGGCTCTTACCACAGAAAGAGCACTTCAACAGGTCCGCGCTTTCTTGCATATGTGCCATTGTCCTTTGCGCTTCTCGCTTCCCACAATCACTTGAGTAGCCATATCCGTCACCGCATCCCGCTTCTTACTCACCAAGCGGTATCAGGGACCCAGTCACCCCACTTTAACCAAACTCACGCCCTCCGTCTGCCCGGCCCCGCGGAACACTCTGCGTTTTGACTCGCAGTCGTGTTCGGTAGCCAGACGTCAAGATGCAGGTCAGCTGAGCAAAGGATGCCGGCGATTCACCATCAAAGATTCTTTTCGTCTCTTGGGCGCGTCTACCTTTTGTACCTAGCTCTTCTTCGTCACCGCGCTTGCAATCACCAGATCCTCCCATGGTTGTCCCGCGGTTTTGAACACAATCGGGCGCTGACGATCTAACTCCACTTCGCCGCACACTACCTCGCGAATGGTGAGCAGCTCTTCTTCTTTGAGGTGGCCTTCCTCGATAGCTTGGATAACATCTCCGCATTCCCGCAGTCCTACCCCATGGTCTTCAACAATGACTTGTGCTTCAGCCATGAGCTTTCCGCCTAATTCACGGGCTTCCGGGGTGTGGGAGCCGACTGCCACAATAATGGGGTGTGGGCCAATATCTTGGGCATCAATCAGGGGTTGTGCAGAGGTGGTACAGCACATAATCAACTCAGCTTCTTTAACCACCTGCTGAGCTTGGGTGCTGCCCGCCTCATACCAGGTGCCGAAGATTTTCCCTTCCGGTTTAGTGCGGCTAATCATGCTGATCTCTACCTCCCGAATACCTTCAAGCACCGCCTGAAGGGTACTGGCATGTACCCGGCCTTGGGGGCCGGTGCCGAAGATCACGGTTTTCAGCGGGAGCGCAGCATCAACAATCAGGTCTTTAATCCCGGCAATGGATACTGCCGGGGTACGCACCGATGTTAAGGCTGCACCATCAATCAGTGCACTGGGGGAAAAGGTCTTGGCATCAAAAAGCAGGTACATACCTTGGATGCGGGGGACATCCAACTCAAAACCGGCTGGTGCAACCGTGAGCACTTTAATGCCGGCAACATGCTGGGTCCGAGAAGGCATCATCAGCATTTCCCCGCCACCGGGCAGGCTCATGGCGCTGCGCTCAGCATCGGCTGCGGGATCGAAGCCCTCGATAAGTGCCTGGCGGAGTTCTTCTACCGCGGCCATGGGTGATAATTCGAGGACATCATCAGCGCCAAGGTAGCGCAGTGTGTTGGGGGTACTCATGATACGTTTGCCTGTCCTTTCTCAAGTGTTGTTCTAGTCACACTTGCTATCACCCACGACCTTAGTGAAGAAACTAGGGCGATCTCCTAGCTCAAGATCATCACACCGGCGACCATGGCAGCAATCACCGCGATCGGCAGTAACACCGTGACCACGGCGACATCCTTATAAGACTGGCGATGCGTCATCCCACAGACCAGGAGCATCGTGAGAACCGCACCATTGTGTGGAAGAGAGTCGAAACTCACCGACGCCATCGCACTCACGCGGTGCAGGATCTCCATGCTGATGCCTTGGTCGCTAGCCATCTGCGCCAAGGAGGCACCAAAGGCTTCCATGGTGATGCTCAGACCACCGGAGGCAGAGCCAGTGATACCGGAGATCACGCCGGTAGAAAGCGTGGAGACCACCAAGGCATTATCAGAAACCGAGAACATCCCATCACGAATAACCGTGAAGATCGCCAGCGACGCCACCACCGCGCCATAGCCAACTTCACTGGCAGTGGTGAAAGCGGGGAGGATAGAGGTTTTAGCTCCTTCAGAAAGTGCCCCGATATTTTCGCGTATCTGACCGGGGCGCATAACCAACATCAACAAGATCGCGCTAGCCAAAGCGACAACCACCGACCAGGTTCCCATCACTTTATCCAGGCTCACACCCCCAAATTTTTCTTCCGCCAAGTAATCAAAATTCATGTAGTTAGACAGCACATACACGAAGAGGAAGTTCATGACGATGACCACCATGATCGGCAACAACCCAATGCCGCCAAGCTTGAGTGCTTCTGCTTTCGTCATTGTAGCCGCGCTGAGCTTGCGCTGTTTCCTTAAAAGCTCACCAGCGCTAACCCCTGGTTCCTTCAACGTGGATTGAATCCAGCCGGGGCCATGATGTTCGGTTTCATGCTTGGCCGCTGGTTCACTATGGCCCACCACGCGGTGAGCTTCACCGACTTCCGCATTGCCTTCCCCACGCGGGCCTGCAGCAGCTACTACTGCCCCACTTTGTTCTTTGCGCTTTTCCCGCCGGCTCTGTTTATCCGGTAGCGGTTCGAAGTATTCACCGCGGGCGTTGAGCTGGCGGGTGCGGAAATGCAGCCATGCCATGCCAAGTACCAACATGATGGCTGTCGCGATAAGCCCAAAGAAGGGGGCTGCGTAGGTGGTAGTGCCAAAGTACTTCGTTGGGATTGCGTTGTGGATCTGGGGGCTACCGGGTAGCGCTGCCAGCGCAAATGTGATGGTGCCAAAAGCGATGGCCGCTGGCATGAGACGCCGAGGCACATGAGCTTCTTTAAAAAGCTCCATGGCGATCGGCATGATCGTAAAGACCACCACCCAGGCGCTCACCCCGCCATAGGTTAAAAGCGCAGTGGCCAACACGGTGGTGGCAAGTGCGCGTTGGGCACCGAAAAGTACGGACAAGGAGCGCGCGAGTTGGGATGCCAAACCGCTGACGGTCATGAGGTGCCCGAAGATCGCTCCACAGAGGAAGAGCGGCATATAGGCGGTAATGAAACGTCCGGCCGCGGGCATAAAGATTTGAGTATAAGTGGCAAGCAGCGGTGCTCCGGAGAAAAGCGTTGCGATGATGGCGGCGATGGGGGCCACGACTACCACAGAATGGCCGCGGTATGCCAGGCCAACGAGGACAGCAAGTGATACAAAGATTCCGATAAGTGGGATGATCATGGTTGGTAGGACACTCCCTGTTGTACGTGCGGATGGATTAAGGGGTGTAGCTTTAGCCCCAATGGGGTTATGATGTGCGCTATGACACACCTTGGGGCTGATAATTTCGAGCAGGAAGCTATATCAGCTTCCGATGCCGGCAGCGCGAAGCGCCGGATTGTGCAGTGCGCTCGTGAGCTGTTTACGCGTTATTCCTTCAACCAAGTGTCGCTTAAGGACATCGCCGAAGCTGCGCACGTGAGTGCCCCGCTGATCGTGAAGCACTTCGTTAATAAATCGAATCTTTTCGCCCAAACGGTTGACTTTAAGAACTCCTGCGCCAATCTTTTTGCCGAGGATTTCCCACACTTGGGCTTAGGTGCGGTGCAAGAAACCTTAACTGCACCGCATACTGCGCCTTATTCGATGATTCGCGTCATCACGGTCACCGATGGTGAAGATGAGTCCATGGCCCACATTGGTGCTCGGATTCGAGAAGATCTGATTGATTATTTAGCGGAGCGTATCCGCAATGAGGCCCCGTACCACACTCCAGATCCGTATCTTCGCGCCCAGTGCGCCATTGCTTTATTGGCTGGGTTATCGATGATGCGTCGCTTCGGTGACCCGGAGTTCGCGGAGTTAGACCTTGTACCATTGCGGGACTATTACGCCCGGACGCTGCAGGGGATCCTGGATGGTGATCCAGAATCCCCTGCACATTAACCGTCCTTCTTCTCATCGATCAGGCGAATGATGGCCGAGAAGTCTAAGCCTGCATTGCCCTGCTCGCAGAAGGTTTCGTACATCTGCCAAGCCTGCATGCCCATGTTGGCGGTGGTGCCGGTTTGTTCCAAAACTTCCTTAGCCAAGCGCAGATCCTTCAGCATTAACGCTGAGGCATAGCCAGGCTGGTAGTCATGGTTGGCTGGGGATTCTGGCACCGGACCAGGTACTGGGCAGTTCTTGGTCAATGCCCAGCAAGATCCAGTGGAGTTGGAGACCACTTCCATATAGGTCTTGGGGTCAATACCGAGGCGGTCCGCCAAGATCATGGATTCGGCCACAACGATCTGTTGGACGCCCAGGACCAGATTGTTGCAGATCTTCACAGTCTGCCCAGATCCCACAGCACCGCAGTGGGTAATGGATCCACCGAGGATATCCAAGAGCGGATAGGCGCGTTGAATGGCGTCCTCACCACCGCCGACCATGAAGGCCAAGGTCCCAGCGCTTGCGCCGACAACACCACCGGATACGGGGGCATCAATGAAGTAGTAGCCCTTCTCACTGGTGAGTTTGCCGAGTTCTTGGGCATCGACCACAGAGATGGTGCTGCTGTCGATAAAGAGCGTTCCCTCGGGGAGTAGCTCCATAGCTTTGGTGATGGTGTCGCGCACCAAGTCACCATTAGGCAGCATGGTCCATACGACAGTAGCTCCTTCGACTGCCTTGGTAAGGTCGGCGGAGGCATCAATACCGTTTCCGCGGGCTTTCTCGCAGGCTTCTTCAACAACATCGAAACCGCTGACTTTTAGGCCGGCTTTGGCCAGGTTGGTGGCCATGGGCAGGCCCATGTGTCCGAGCCCAATGAATGCGAGTGCGGGTTCTTGTGCTGAGAGGCGGTTGGGGTCGTGTGGCGTACTCATTAGTTTCCCTCCTTTAGATACGCGTCGAATTGACTTGGTGGCCTAGTCCATCAACGGCATGGCGAAGTCTGCTCCCCCATGGTCGTCGGTGTCGAAGGGCCAGGAAGAGGTGACCGTCTTGGTGCGGGTATAGAAACGGAAGGAGTCCGGTCCGTGCTGGTTGAGATCACCGAAGCCACTGGCCTTCCAGCCGCCGAAGGTGTGGTAGGCGATCGGCACGGGGATCGGGACGTTCACGCCGACCATGCCGACCTGTACGCGGCGGGCGAATTCACGGGCGGCGGCACCATTGCGGGTGAAGATGGAGACGCCGTTGCCGTAGACGTGTTCGCTGGGCAAAGCGAGGGCCTCTTCGAAGCTTTCGGCTCGCATCATGCAGAGCACTGGGCCGAAGATCTCTTCGGTGTAAATGGACATCTTCGGGGTGACGTGGTCGAAGAATGTGGGCCCGATGAAGTAGCCTTCGGCGAGCGACTCGCTTTCGAAGCTTTCATCCGTGGCGCCATTTTCGCGCCCATCAACCAGGATTTCTGCGCCAGCATCCACCCCTTCGCCGATGAGCTTCTTAATGCGGGCAAGGGCATCAGCGGAGACCACCGGGCCGTAGTCAGCATCCGGGTCGAGGCTATGGCCAACCTTAAGTTTGTCGATGCGCTCGAGCATCTTCTCGCGTAGAGTATCTGCGGTCTTCTGCCCCACCGGAACTGCCACAGAAATAGCCATGCAGCGTTCACCTGCGGAGCCATAGGCAGCCCCAACGAGGGCGTCTGCGGCGCGGTCAAGATCTGCGTCCGGCAGGATGATCATGTGGTTCTTAGCCCCACCGAAGCACTGTGCACGCTTACCGGTGGCAGCGCAACGCTCATAGATATATTGCGCGATGCCAGTGGAGCCAACGAAGCCAACAGCCTGGATAATCTCGGAATCCAAGATGGCGTCAACAGCCTCTTTATCGCCGTGCACGACATTGAGCACACCTGCGGGCCCGCCGGCTTCTAAGAAGAGTTCACCTAAGCGAACCGGGACAGAAGGGTCACGCTCGGAAGGCTTCATGATGACCGCATTGCCGGCAGCCAAGGCGGGACCGGACTGCCACAGCGGGATCATGGCCGGGAAGTTGAAGGGGGTAATACCGGCGACCACGCCCAGGGGTTGACGCATCGAGTAGGTATCAATGCCGGTACCAACAGCGTCGGAGTATTCACCCTTGAGTTGGTGCGGGGCCCCCAAGGCAAATTCCAGGACGTCTACGCCGCGGGAGATATCACCCTTAGCGTCGATAAAGGTTTTGCCATGCTCCAGCGAAAGCAACTTGGCCAGTTCATCCATGTTGTCATTGATGAGCTGGATCCACTTCATGATGATGCGGATGCGGCGTTGGGGGTTGAGTTTCGCCCAACCTTCTTGGGCTTTAGCTGCCTGCCGGATGGCTTCGTTGACTTCCTCAGTGCTTGCCAGCGGAACGCGGGCTTGGGCTTTACCGAGGGAGGGGTTCATCACGTCCGCGAAGCGGGCGCCTTCGTTTCCTTCCGTGGCCGTGCCATTGATGAGGTGGGGGATGGTGCGGGTCATAGCTCCGAGTTCCTCCTTGAGGGGGTCAAGATGTGGGGTTATCCGATAACGCGGCTATGTTGGTTGCGCATCGTGGGGGCAAGCCTTAAAAAATGTGATCGTGTCCTGTGACACTCACAACAAGTTGATGTGGCCTAGGCCTCACAATAGGGCCATTTCACCCGCCGGGATAGAGGGGAATGACGTTTACCCCCACGGTCTGACCATCCCCTGACTGAACCTCCCGAAGCCAATTGTGCAGCATAGTGACCCCGCCACCCCTACCGAGAAGCTATAGCAGTTTAACCTTTTGACATTTGTAAGGAGGGGGACGGTCAACAATAAATGGTAATTATTTCCACTTGTGTAGATTAAGAAAATTTAGGAAAACTCTTCCCATTGGGGCTTATAGCGGTAATAATGTGAGCATAGCCATCACTGACTATCCTCTCGCCTTGATTCTCAAGTTTTTGAAAATCAGATCACATAAGGAGTACAGATATATGAAGGCTCTCGTCTATCACGGACCCGGCAAGCGCAGCTGGGAAGATCATCCTGACCCGGAAATTCTCGAACCTACCGACGTGATTTGCAAGGTCGATACCACCACCATTTGCGGGTCTGACCTGCACATTCTTAAGGGCGATGTCCCTGCCGTTACTGACGGTCGAGTTCTAGGTCACGAAGCTGTTGGCACCATCACTAAGGTTGGCGCGTCAGTTACCGACCTGAAGGTTGGCGACCGCATCATCATCCCCGCAATTACCTCCTGCGGTAAGTGCTCATTCTGCAAAGTCGGGCACTATTCACATTGCCAAACTGTTGGTGGTGTTGGTTGGATCTTCGGTCACCTCATTGATGGAACTCAGGCCGAATATGTGCGCGTCCCCTACGCCGAGACTTCGGTTTATAAAGTCCCTGAAGGACTCGATGATGAAGATGTCCTCTTCCTCACCGATGCCCTGCCCACCGGTTTTGAAATCGGTGTGCTTAATGGCCGCACCAAACCCGGCGATACTGTCGCGGTAATTGGCGCTGGCCCGGTCGGCTTGGGGGCAATTATGACCGCCCAGCTGGCTGGTGCAGGTCGCGTCATCACTGTCGATATGGATGACAACCGCATGAATAAGGCCCTGGAGCTCGGTGCCACCGACAAGGTGAACGCTGCTGATCCGGATGCCATCGAGAAGATCAAGGCCCTGAGCCACGATGGTTTGGGCGTTGATGTCGCCATTGAAGCGGTGGGTATTCCCGCCACCTTCCAAACCTGCTTGGATGTTGTTCGCCCGCACGGCAATGTTGCCAATGTCGGTGTGCACGGCACCTCGGTGCAGCTACCCATTGAGAATCTGTGGATTCACAACATCAATATCTCCATGGGCCTGATCGATGGCTACTCCATCGAGAACCTGCTACGCATGGTCGAATCCGGCAAGCTTGATGCGCGCCAGATGGCCACGCACTATTTCAAGATGAGCCAGTTCGAAGAAGCATATGACTTCTTCGCTAACGCCGCTGAGAACCATGCTGTGAAGCTGGTTATCACCACTGACTAAAACTCTCTTTCTCTGTGAGGGGCCTCGCGGCCATAACGATCGGTCCTCATCATCTCCTAAAGGGATAATGAGGACCTTTCGCTTTATAAGCTTCTGCGGTTTCCTCAGGCTCTTTCACGAGACCAGACACTCAACAACGAAGGTAAGGGAAGAGCCTACGGGGACCATTATTGGAGGTCGAAGGCCTCGTCGACGGTGGCCAGCGGTGTATCTTCATCCGGTAGGCCGCGTTTGAGAGTCCCTCGGCTGCGGAAAAATTCTGGGTTCTTCCACCAGGTCAGCAGCATGACGAACACTCCGCTGATCAGCACGACCGCACCGAGGACAAACACCAGGCCTAGTCCAAAAATCTCGGAACCAGAGCCATAGCTGGGATCCATGGCGTCATACGAGGTCTGGACGAAGAAGATCATCAGTAGCACTCCTCCAATGGCGGGAAGAATGCACTTCATCAGCATATTGCGGAAGCTTTCTACGGCTTGTTTGCGCAGATACCACACGCAAGCAAAGGCAGTTATCGCGTAGTAGAAGCAGACCATCATGCCTAGTGCCGTGATGGTGTCCCATAGGACGGCTTCGGAGATCATTCTCATCACTGCGTAGAAGATGAAAGCGACGAACGCGGAGGCGATGGTGGCTGTAGATGGTGATTGAAACTTGGGATCGACCTTCGCGAAACGCGGAGGTAGTGCCCCATAAAAGCCCATGGCCAGCATGGTGCGTGCGGGGCTGATAAAGGTGGATTGAAGTGAAGCGGCAGATGATCCCAAAACAGCTAGTGCCATCAGGATCGCGAGTGGTCCCATCACGGGACCAGCAAGCACCGCAAAAATATTATCGTGGATCGCTGGGTTCGCCAACCCGAGTTCCCCATCGGAGGTACCGGAGTAACTGATCACACCGATGGAGATCAGTTGGTATAGCGAGACAACGAGGAAGATTGTTAGCGTTGCGGCTTTACCTGGGGTGTTATGCGATCCTTTGGTCTCTTCGGTCATGGTGAGCACAACATCCCAGCCCCAGTAGATGAACACTGATAGTGCGATACCTGCAGCGAAAGCTGAGAAGCTTCCTACACCGAAGGGGTTGAACCACTCCCAAGAAAACGGCGTGCGGTCGAAGGCATTTACTCCGCCATGGGCATAGGCCTTATACAGGGCCATGCAGGAGAAAAGCACGAGGACGCCGAGCTGGAATGCCACTAAGACGTATTGCACGGATTTGGTGGCTTCCATACCACGGTAGGAAATCGTGGCTGCCACAACCATGAACACTAAGCAGGTCAGCACATTGATGAGCGCGTTATCTGCCCAAGTTGCGATCTCCGGTTTCCGGAAGAGCTCGGAGAGCAGGATGTAGAAGAACGTCACGGCGATACCCGCCAAGTTGGAGAGCACCAAAATGGTTGCCGCTCATAACCCCCAACCGCCCAGCCAGCCGATCACCGGGCCGAAGGCTCGAGTTGCCCACGTGAAGGTAGTGCCAGAATCCGGCATGCACATATTGAGTTCGCGGTAGCCAATGGCCACCAAGAGCATCGGGATAAAACCGACCAGGAAAATGGCTGGTAGATGTTGTCCTACTTCGGAAGCAGTCGGCCCAAGAGCACCAGAAAGCGTATATGCAGGGGCGATGCAGCTGATACCAATAACAGCTGCGCTCAGCATGCCAACGGATCCGGAAGATAAACCTTTGCTACGAACAGCATCTGCGTTATGCGCGTTGTTCATCACCTGCATCCCTCCGAGAGAGCTGGTAGTCGCGAGGAACCACTACTAGCGGGATGGTTAAGGTGCGCAGGATGTGCATTGCCGCAGACCCCACGAAAATGGAGTGTTTTTGGGCTACCCGGGAAGAGCCCACCATCATCAGGTCACTATCTTCGAAGCCCACATAATCCAGGGCGCCAGCAACATCATCGGTTTGCCCGACAGCGATCTCTACCTGCCCGATATCTGTGGGTAGATCCTGCCTCGCTTCGTCGAGGATGCGCTGGGTATTCGCTCTGGCCTCTTCAGCAGCTGGGCTGCCATTGCTTGATTCCACGAGCGCGACTAGGCGTAGCGGGAGTCCTGAATTCTTCGCCGAAAGAATTCCTTCCCTTACCAGCGATCCTGAACCTGGTCGCGTGCCGACCGCGCAATTGAGCCGCTTAACGGCGCGTGCCTGGTAGCCACGTGGAGCAAGCGCTACTGGCAGTGGGCTGGAGTAGAGCAGATCATTAGCGACGGTGCCTAAACGATGTCGCTTAATTGGGGAATCGCTTGCGCCACCAACGATGATGGCACCAGCACCGATGGCTTGAGCAGCATGGATAAGCCCCTCGGCAGTAGAGGAATCCGCGTAAAGATGGCCCTGAACTGGGATGTCTTCCGGCACCATGGCAAGTGCTCCTTCAAGCCAGCCATAGGCCTGTTTGAGGATAATGTTGTCGGTATTTCCGGTTGGTGGGTACTCAATACGGAAGGCACTGTGGCGCCGCAGCACCACAACGATATCCAGTTCTGCGTTGAAGGTTCGCGCAAGGCTACTGGCTAATTGAATAGCCTCAGTGCCTTGTGGGGTGGCGGTATAGCCAACGACATAGCGCCTGTGTTGCTATCCCTTCCCCTCAGTGAGCAGTTGGGTCAGGGAGCCGGCCACCTGGCGGCCACGGCGCAAGGCACCATCGACGTGTTGGAAGCCTTCAGCTGCGATGTCGGAGCAAGCAAAATGGATGGGGCCTACTGGTTCGGTGGCGGTGTGGCCCCAGCGAGAAAGCCCACCCATGTCCCAGGAGTTGGCATAGGCGCCGCGGGTCCATTCTTCGGCTGCCCAATCGGACTCGTAGTAGGCGATTGGGTTCATCACCTCATCGCCGAGCATTTTCGCCATGGCTGTGAGGATCTGGTGCTTGCGTTCTTCGACTGGCAGAGCGAACATTTCTTCCGCGGTCTTGTCGGTCACGAAGCCAACGAGGGTGCCGCGGGTTTCGCCGTAGTTGGTGTTGTCGTAGATTTCCTGCACCAGGTTCTTTGAAGAGAAGCAGGTTCCCGAAAGCCCCTTCTCTCGCCACCAGGGGGTCTCATAGGCGGCGTGAACCTTAATCACTAGACCCATGGATTGGTGCTGGTGGGCGATATGGAGTTTGCGTGGAAGCTCCGGCACATAGGTGATGCGGTCATAAAGGTTCGGCGGGATCGCCAAGATGGCGTAGCGAGCGCGGACTTCCACCCCGCCATCACCGCGAGCAATCACACCTTCATCGCTGTACTCCAGGGTACGAACCGGGCAGTTAAGGATAATGTTCTCCTCCCCCACTTTCTCAGCGAGGGTCAGAGATACTTTTTGCATTCCTCCGACAACCCGCTCGTTGAGGATGAAGTTTTCATCCACCAGGTTGGAGAAGCTGCCAGCTGAACAAGCCATAAACACCGCTTGGAGTGCGGAGAACGCATATGCCGGTTTGGTGAGCATGCCTCCGGCAACAAAGATCGCAATATTCTTGCGAGCTTCGGCGTCAGAGGATTGGGTGGCCAGCCACTGTTCAAAGGTTTGGGAATCAAGCTCAGCAGCCTGCGGGTGATCCCAAGGACGAGCCGGGTCCATCGCAGCAGCCAGTTCATCCATCACCTCCACCAGGCGCTTCATTTCCTTCAGCGTCTCTTCTGAGGTGGGGAACCATTCCCCCTGGTAGCGGTGGGTGTTGCCATCGTGATCGAGGTAGATGGAGTCGCCTTCGCGATAGCGCGGGTAAGTGTGCAGCCCCAGTTCGTCCAAGATGGCGAGGAGTTCGGTTTGATCTGGGGAGACCCACTGGCCGCCGATCTCGAACCAGGCGCCATCCATCACATCGGAGCGGGTGCGGCCGCCGATGCGCTCGCGGGCTTCGAGAATGCAGACCGAAGCCCCTGCTTTCTTCAGGTGATAGGCCGCGGAGGTTCCGGCGGGGCCGGCGCCGATAACAACCACATCGACGCTGCGTTGGGTGGACATAATGTTATCCTCTTTTCTACAAAACTGCTGGTCAAGACGTTTTCGTCGTCCTGTTTTTGGCAATAAGAAACCGCCACCTCGACACAGTCACTGTGTTGAGGTGCCAGTTTCCTTGGGGTTTTTAGATGACCGCGCGGGCTTTACTTAGCTGCAAGGGCCTCAGCCAGTGCGAGGCTCCAGTGAGCCGCGGGCCTTAAATAGCCGTCATCACGTGCTTAATGCGGCTGTACTCCTCAATCGAATAGATAGAGAGGTCATTGCCATGCCCGGAATCCTTGAAGCCACCATGCGGCATCTCAGCGGTCAGCGGGATATGGCAATTGATCCACACGCAACCAAAGTCCAGCTCACGGCTAAAGCGCTGGGCGGTGGCATGGTCAGTGGTCCACACTGAAGAGGCCAGACCATAGTCCACGCCATTGGCCTTCGCCAGCGCATCATCCGCATCGCTGAACGGCTGCACGGTGATCACGGGGCCAAAGATTTCTTCCTGGATAGCCGAATCATCCTGCTTCAGCCCGGTGATGATCGTCGGCTCAATATAGAAGCCCTTATCCCCAATTCGCTTCCCGCCTTGGACGACGTTGGCGTGCTGCGGAAGCCCCTCAATCACCGAAAGCACCTTCTCAAAGTGCTTGCGATTGTTCAGAGCACCATAGAAAGCATCCTCATCATCGGGCGCCCCGCAGCGAATCTCCTTGGCTTGGGCTTTAAGAAGGTCCAGGAATTTATCGTGCACGGACTCTTCCACAATCACGCGCGTCGCAGCTGTGCAATCCTGCCCACCATTAAAAAAGCCCGCTTGAGCAATATTCTCAGCGGCGGCTTCCAGGTCCGCATCAGAAAAAATCACCACCGGGGCCTTGCCGCCCAGCTCAAGGTGCGAAAGCTTAAGGTTGCGCCCGGCAGACTCCCCTACTGCCCGGCCAGCCCCAACCGAACCGGTGATCGCCGCAAGCTTCACCTCAGGGTGCGCCACCAGTTCAGCACCGGTACTGGCATCACCAAGCACAAAGTTGATCACCCCTTCAGGGAAGATCTCAGCAATATACTCAGCCAGCTTCAACGTGGATGAAGGCGTCGTATCCGAAGGCTTCAACACCACGGTATTACCCGCGGCAAGTGCTGGCCCAAGCTTCCACAGGGCCATCATCAGCGGATAGTTCCAGGGAGTTACCTGGGCAACCACGCCCAGTGGTTCGCGGCGAATAGAAGAAGAGAATCCCTCCATATATTCGCCTTGGGCAAGTCCCTGGACAACGCGGGCAGCACCAGCAAAGAAGCGCAACTGGTCCGCACCCACGGCGCATTCTTCGGATTCCACCATGGCGATGAGCTGCCCGGTTTCCTTGGATTGGGTTTCGGCCACCTCGCGGGCATGTTCTTCCAGAGCGTCAGCAAGCTTGAGCAGGCAACGCGCGCGTTCCGATGGCGTGGTCTTCCCCCAGGTCTTGAACGCGGCCGCAGCAGCATCGACAGCATCGTCAATATCCGCGCGGTTACTGATGGGGCTTAGCGCAATGGTTTCTTCGCTAACGGGGCTGACAAGTTCGAGGGTTTCACTGGCGTGGGCAGCAACGAATTGGTTGTTGATGAAATTCTTGAGGGTCTGCATGGCGTAGGTACATCCTCCTTGCAATCTGTCCTAGGCGCTGTGTCCTAGCTGTTCTTTATATAACAGCGTGATCCACAGCACATTACAGTCGCCACAGTGGATAATTACTACCCTGCTTAGCATCCACCGCGGATATCGTCATCCCTGTCCGCGCCACGAATAATCCATTGGTTGGCATCATTTTTGCTTTCCTCGAGACCCTCCCCTTACGGTCCCCACGCCAGGCCACGGCATCCAAGCGGCCGGGGTCTGCCACGCCTGCTTCATTTCGAACGCGAGTAGCCCACCCCCTAGCCAGCCTCCCAAGCAGCACCCGCACAAACAAAAACAGCCCCCTTTAAAAAGGGAGCTGTTCATCAGGCTATCGCTTAGCCCTTGGGGGCTATGGCTTAGCCTTTGGGGGCTATGGTTTAGCCCTTGAGCTTGCGGTAATCAAAGACCTGGTCAATGATGCCGTATTCCACGGCTTCTTCAGCGGTTAGGATCTTATCGCGGTCAGTATCCTTGCGGACCTGCTCGGCGCTACGGCCGGTGTGGCGAGCAAGGGTTTCTTCCATCAACCGGCGCATACGCTCGATCTCCGCGGCCTGGATCTCCAAGTCAGAAACCTGGCCCTGGGTGCCCTGGGTGGCAGGCTGGTGGATCAGCACGCGAGCATTCGGCAAAGCAGCACGCTTACCGGGAGCACCGGCAGCCAGCAACACAGCTGCAGCAGAGGCAGCCTGGCCGAGGCACACGGTCTGTACATCCGGGCGGACGTATTGCATGGTGTCATAAATTGCCATCAGCGAGGTGAAAGAGCCGCCGGGGGAATTAATGTACATGGTGATATCGCGGTCCGGGTCAAGGCCTTCTAGGACCAGAAGCTGCGCCATCACGTCATTGGCGGAGGTGTCATCAACCTGGGTGCCCAGGAAGATAATGCGCTCTTCGAAGAGCTTGGCATAAGGGTTGGTTTCTTTGGTGCCATAGCTGGAGTGCTCAATAAAGGAAGGCAGCACGTAGCGGTTCGTCGGCATCTGGAATCCGGGGGTGTTCATCTTGTTATTCTCCTTGGCGATCGTCGTGGGACCTGTGGTGAAGGGTTAGTTGCTGATGTTCCCGCCCTCAGCGTGGCTAATAACGTGATCGACGATCCCGTAATCCTTAGCTTCTTGGGCGGTAAACCAACGATCGCGATCGGAGTCGGCGGTAATCTGCTCGAAGGTCTGGCCGGTGTGCTCAGCAATCAGCTCAGCCATTTCGCGCTTGGTCAAAGCGAACTGCTCTGCCTGAATGGCGATATCAGCAGCGGTACCACCAACACCGGCAGAAGGCTGGTGCATCATGATGCGCGCATGCGGCAGGGCGAAACGCTTGCCCTTGGTGCCGGCGGAAAGCAAGAACTGCCCCATCGAAGCAGCCAAGCCCATGCCGTAGGTGGCAATATCGCAAGGCGAGTACTTCATGGTGTCGTAGATTGCCATGCCAGCGGTGACAGAACCACCGGGGGAGTTGATATACAAGGAGATGTCGCGGGTGGGATCTTCTGCGGATAGCAGAAGGATCTGGGCGCAGAGCTTATTGGCGATATCATCGTCGACCTGCGAGCCCAGGAAGATAATGCGTTCCTTGAGGAGGCGTTCGTACACCGAATCGCCCAGGTTAAGGCCCGAGTTGCTGGTGTTCATCTGCTCAGTCATGATGTGCTGTTACTCCTTGATTTAAGAAAGGTGTCGCGAGGCGCGGCTAAAACCCGCGCGTGCGCATAGGCACTAGGGTACCCGCGTGCTCGGCGAGGTTAGGTGTCTGTTCGCTTAGAGCGTTCAAAACTCTAGGAAGGACCCGAACACAAGCCTTCGCGCTAGAAAAAGCAAATCCCCGGAGGGGTCCATGTGCTTGTTTAGCACACATACTCCTGCGGGGACTGCTTCTTTATTCTTAGAGCTTGGGGAAGATTAGTTCTCTTCCTTCTCCTCAGCCTTATCGGCATCGGCCTTGTCGGCATCAGCCTTATCAGCCTTGGCGTCGTCGATCTTCTTCTCAGCCTCAGCGATTTCATCTTCATCGCCGAAGTACTGCTTAGGATCAACGGCCTCGCCGTCTTCGTCCTTCACGCTCACCTGGCAGATAGCAACGGCCAGGGCCTTGCCGCGGCGAACATCAGCGAAGAGGTTGCCGATCTGGTTGGACTGCTGCAGCTGCTGGATGAACTGGTTCGGGTCCATGCCATAGGAGTCAGCGGTGAACAGGATGTGGTCGGTGAGCTCCTGCTGGGAGACCTCCGGGTTCTCCTTCTCCGCCAGGGCATCCAAGAAGAGCTGGGTGCGCACAGCTTCGGTAGCGTTCTCGCGAATATCCTTATCGAACTCTTCGCGGGTGGTGCCCTGAGCTTCAAGAATGCGGTTCAGCGCAGCCTCATCGTGGGCGAGCTGGCCCAGCAGCTGGTGCTTCTGAGCATCAACCTGCTCATCAACCACGGTCTCCGGCAGAGAGAACTCCACCTCAGACAGGGCCTTCTTCAGCACCTCATCGCGGATGGCAGCAGCCTGAGCAGACTTAGCTTCCTCTTCCAAGCGGGTGGTGATGTCTTCAATCAGCTCATCCGGCTCATCGAATTCAGAGGCCATCTGCACGAACTCTTCATCAAAGTCCGGCAGCTCAGCTTCCTTGGTCTGCTTCACCACAACAGTGATGGTGGCTTCCTGGTCCTTGTAGTCAGGGTGCTCCAGGGTGGCGGTGAATTCCTTCTCATCACCGGTCTTCAGGCCCAACAGAGCCTCATCCAGGCCCTCGATCAGGTCGCCAGAACCAACGTTGTAGGTCAGGCCTTCGGTCTTGGCTTCCTCAATCTCCTTGCCATCAATGGTGGCAGAAAGATCGATGGAGGCAACGTCGCCGTCCTTCAGCTCACGGTCGGTGTCCTTCAGTTCGCTGAAGCGAGCACGCAGCTTATCAACTTCGGCGTCAACCTTCTCGGAGTTAACCTCAGCCTTCGGCACGGTCACCTCGTAGGAGGAGAAGTCCGGAACCTCAATCTCGGGGCGAACATCTACTTCCGCTACGAACTCAACGAGCTTGCCATCATCAATCTTGGTGATGTCGATCTTCGGCTGACCAAGCACCGGAAGTTCATTTTCTTCGCATGCTGCCTGGTAGCGGCTCGGCAGCATATCGTTGACGACCTGCTCCAGGATCGGGCCACGACCGAAGCGGACATCGATGAGCTGACGGGGAGCCTTGCCACGGCGGAAGCCCGGGATGCTCACCTGCTGGGCGATGGCGGCGTATGCCTGGTCAACTTCCTTGTTGAGTTCCTCAAAGGGGACCTCAACAGTGAGCTTGACGCGGGTGTCGCTCAGCTTCTCGACGGAACTCTTCACGAGCCACTCTCCTGGGGATTCACATTGGTTATCGGTCTAAAAATTGTTCTGTCAGACCCCACGCACCTCAGTGTTATTGAGGTGCGTGAGGCCTTAACGGTCGGGGCGACAGGATTTGAACCTGCGACCCCCTGCTCCCAAAGCAGGTGCGCTACCAAGCTGCGCCACGCCCCGTTCCCTCAGGGATGAACCCGAGGAAAAGGTATACCACCATTGGTACGGTCGACAAGTTTAGCGTGCACTATGTACAGCTGTCTTCATCGGGCCCCTAAAAAACTTCAGGTGCGCGGTACCGCTTCATGCTAGAACAACCCTCAAATACGCGTTTTAGTTGGGGCCACTTAAGCCCAATTTATCGCCCCTACCACCGGCTTTCCTCCCCCGCTTCAGTGCAGACCCACGCTCCAAAAATTCCTCGGCCTCACACAAAATTTTGCTTTCCCCGAGACCGAAGCCTGAGCAGACTCTTAAGGCAACGCGCCCCACAGGGCTGGGGTGTGCCGCGCGAGGCTCTTTAAGGCGCGCGAGTAGCTCACCTTAAACCTCAGTTCAGCACCACCACAGGCCTAGGCTCTTTCTTCATCAAAGAAGTCATCATCGATCTCATAGAGCGTGAACTCCCTGGCCTTATACACCGCCACCCCATAGGCCAGCATCAAACTTGTCAGCTTGATGCCATCAATCAGCACGATCTTCCCATGTCGATACCCCGCCGCCGTGCGCTGCGCTGAAGGCAAGAAACTTGAGGTCGTAATAAACACGCCCAGGCTCGCCCCACGGGAATCCAAAGCTCCAATAAAGTTCCGGATCTCCGGATCCCCCACCTTATTGGTATCGGCATAGCGCTTCGCCTGGATATAAATATTCGTCAGTCCCAGCGCATCCTGGCGGATAACCCCATCAATCCCACCATCGCCGGAGCGGCCTACATGTTGTTTCTCCCCATGGGTACCGCCATAACCCATGGCCCACAGCAGCTCGATAACAGCCTTTTCAAAAAATTCTGGTGAAGATTCCTGCAAACGCTTCCGCAGATCTGTCTCTGTTTGCGCATTCAAGGTGCGCTCTCCTGCGGACATCGCCTCAATCGGATCCTCCTCATCCTCCACCAAGGAGTTCTCCAAGGTCTCAGGATCCTCAGCTTTGCGTGTGGTCACCTCTTCTCGATATGCCCGCCACGCAGGCCATTCCAGCATGGCCTTCTCGGAATAACTCTCCAACCTCCCGAGCATCCACTACCCGACCATTCTCAGTAATTTTGTAATGAGCCCGCTTCGGCCGCTCCAATAATCCCCCAAAGGCCAACGCAGAACACGCCCACCTAATCCGGTGAGAGTACCGATGCTCCCCAGAGCTCACTCGCTCTTCTAGGACCTCCGGTGCTAACTTCATTTGATCCGCTACCGCCCGATAAATTTCCCGCAGCGGTCGAGCCTTGCCATCAGCGAGCACCCGCAAAACCACTGGCCGAAACTCATCACTGGTCGGGGTGTTATCGCTACCCATCAGGTCCCTCATCCTTGGCATCCACAAATACTTTTCCTCCCTGATCCTACGTGCCGCAACAAGAAATCGAGGGTGCTCTGCTTCCTTAAGAACCGTTCACTCAGTAGGAAGTGCTTAAACCCACGCAAGGTCCTTGAAGGACGTGAGTAGGTCAAAAGAGACCCGGATGCGCCCAGCGCCTGGTTAGTTTCTTGCCCAGTGCTAAAAATTTTTTCGGAATCGTTGACTTCCTACACAGAACCAGTAATCTGAAGCCAATCGTTCAGCCCGCTTCGACCCATCATTCGGAGACGGGCTGGATTTCTTTCTCAGGCGCAGGTGCATTGAACACAACACCCCAAGCGACCCCTGGAATAACAATGAAACGTGGCACCCACCGCAGTGACGTCTGCCGAAGCACACTTTCGACCACTTAACCCGGATCCTCTCCCCCACCAATGCAAAATCACCCCCGCCTTAGTCGGCGGAGGTGATCAGAGAGGGAACGACGGGAATCGAACCCGCGTCTTCAGCTTGGAAGGCTGAGGTATTAGCCACTATACGACGTTCCCATCGCGTTCCTAGTGCGCGTTGAGGATCATAGCACGCACGCTAGGCAACGCGGAAAATTCTAGGTGTTTTTAGTGGATAGAAGGTTCCTTACCTTCGGGGAACCAATAATCATCCAGCAACCACAGACCATCTTGGGTACCGATCATGGCTACCTTCACCTCAAATGGCGGCAGCTCTTCTCCATCGTTGATTCCTCCCCTCACCAGCGGTTCCACACGCCAGTGATACACCATCACATCATTGGCGATGCGGTAGGAATCCAGCAGTTCACGCTGTGCGAAGATACTGGCGCGGGGCTGGTTTTGAAGCTCAAGGAACTTATCGGTGTGCGCCGGTCCATCTGCTGGCCACCAGGGCTTAAACCCTTCTTGTAGCAGTGGCTTGCTCAGTTCCTCGGGGTTGAGCTGATTGAAGCGCGATTCAAAGTCTTCGTCCGAAGGCGAGATATCAAACATCTTCGACACGTGATATTCCGAGATGCTCTCCGGCCAACCAGAGCGATAATCTAACGGAATCACGTGAGCAACCTTCTGCTCCACCCAAGGCGTGGTGGGAACCGGGGTGGGTGGGAGTTCTTGGTGACGGACACGATCTGGTGGGGTGAGCCGGTTGTGTTCCTTATTAAGCCCACCGGCGGGCGCATCCGGACTGCGGGTTAAGGCCGGATCATCCTTATCTTCTTTACCTCGGTCCTTGTTCTTATCCTCTTTATCCTTCGACTCTTCTTCTTCGGTGGGTGTCACCGTTTCAATGACGGTGGCCGCCGCCGTTTCTTCATCACCGGGCTGAGCGCTAGCTGATTGGCTACTTGTGCTCTGGGCACTGATGTTGGAGGAGTCTTTGAAGTAGACCGTGTAGATTACCCCCGCAGCAACAAGCGCCACTACTACCGCCAGGGCACTGATCATTGGCCAGGGGGATTTCTTTGGTGGCGGGGCAACCTGGAAGGGGTCATCATAGGGCTCATTTGGGCCTTGATACCCACCGGGGTTGTAGGTCATCTGCTTACCTCGTGTTTTCCAAGAATTTGTGGATTTTTTAGCGCGGGCTGCGGGTGCTTTGTGGCGTTTATATGCCGGGGTTTAGGTTGGCTTAAGCCCTGGTGAAAGGACTTATTGCGGCCTGTAATTCTACCTGCTGAGCAGCGGAAATACTTTTCCAGGGGTGATTGGGTACACACCGGGGTGGGAACTCTCTTAAGGGCAGCGTCGTTTGAAAAAGTAGAGATAACTCTTATTGCCCCAACAATCACTCTGAAGAGAGCGGTGTGTGAACTCATGTCCATTGTCCTGCTGCTAGTACTCCTGGCTATTGGTGGCGCGATGTATGCCAGTCGCAATAACAATCGCCAACAACAACAGATGCAGGAATCCAGCTTGGATGATGCGCGCGCCGATGCTCGCCGCTGGATTGAGCGCCTTGGCTCCCAGGTGCTGACCATTTCGGGCACCGATGCGGCGAGCACGCAGGCAATGGCGGACGCTTCAGAGCGTTTTACTGCCGCGAACTCGCAGATCTCTCAGGCCACCACCGTGGCGCAGGCAAAAATGGCACGCGAATCCGCGCTTGAGGGCCTGCACTATGTGAATGCTGCCCGCGAGATCATGGGGCTTCCGGCTGGCCCAGAGCTTCCGCTTCTAGAAGGCCAACGCCGTGCCGGTGCGGTGACCGAAACCCGCACTATTAACCATGAGGGCCAGACCATTACTGCTTCCCCGCATGCTTCGGAGGAAACCCCGAACTACTACCCCGGTGGCATGGTGGCTGGACGCCCAGTACCCGCTGGTTGGTATTCGCGCCCCTGGTGGGCTGATGCCTTGCATTCTGGCATGTGGACCATGGGTTCGGTCATGTTGTTCTCTTCGCTATTTAGCGGCATGTCCGGGGTGAACTACTCTGCCCAAGCCTTTGAAAATGGTTATGGCGATGGCTATGCCGATGGTTTAGCTGCTGCTGAGAATGACTTCGATGCAGATGGTTTCGATGGCGATGGCTTTGATGGTGGTTTTGATGATGCCGGGGGCGGACTTTTCGATGGCGGCTTCGACTTCGACTTTTAGAGCCTTCACCGGACTAAGACCCTTCGGGGAATGAGTGAGAAAACGCCCCGCATCTTCTGTAGCAGAAGGTGCGGGGCGTTTGTGCGTAGAAAAAACTATTCGTTTTCCGGAAGTGCCGGGGCGATGCCGGTCTTCTCATACTCGGAAAGAATATCGATACGACGCTGGTGGCGTTCCTCCTCGGACCATTCCTGATCCAAGAAAGCATCGACGATCTTCAAGACCTCTTCGATGCTGTGCTGGCGGCCACCAATGCCGATCAGTTGAGCATTATTGTGCTCGCGGGCAAGGCGGGCGGTGGCTTCATTCCAGGCCAGTGCACAACGAGCGCCCTTGACCTTATTGGCGGCGATCTGTTCGCCATTGCCGGATCCACCCAGCACGATGCCTAAGGAACCGGGATCATTCACGGTCCTGAGGGCAGCTTCAATGCAATAGGCCGGGTAGTCATCGGTGGCCACATAGGTGTGGGCACCGCAGTCGATAGCCTCCACACCCTTTTCTTTTAAGTGTTCAATGATGGCCGCTTTCGTTTCGAAACCGGCATGGTCAGCTCCTAGGTAAACGCGCATGGGTTTCAGTCTAGCGAGTTGAACCCCAACGCTCCCATGACAGGCACGCTTGCCCACCCCAGTGGGCAGACTGCATGAGGTCTCTATTTTGCACACTCCAGTGGGCAAGTCGGCATAAGGCAAAAAGAAACCCCGCGTGGCAGGTGCACGCGGGGGCGAAAGCTCGCGACCTTAAAGCTGTGGGCCTTCGGTGCGCGAACGCTTGATCTCGAAGAAGTAGGGGAATTGCGCGATGCGGGCAGCGGCATCGAAGATCTCGCCGGCTTCCTCACCCTTAGGAAGGCGGGTGATCACAGGCCCGAAGAAAGCATGCTCGCCGAACTTAATCACCGGGGTGCCAACCTCATCGCCGACTTCATCCATGGCGGTTTGGTGGAAGGCGCGCAGTTCCTTATCCCAGCTATCGCCCTTAGCAACCTCCGCATAGGAGGCATCCAACCCCACCTCCTCCAGGGCTGCGGGGATGGCTTCGGCGACCTTATCGGCACGCGGGCGATCATCACCATTGTGGATGCGCGAACCCATGGCGGTATACAGTGCATCGACCTTTTCTGGTTCCTTGGTGGCCACCGCAGCGAAGATGCGGGCCGGGCCCCAGGCCATCTTCATCTCGGCCTTGTAGTCATCCGAGAGGTGATCGCGGCCCTCATTGAGCACACCAAGCGACATGGGAACCCAGTTGACCTTAATGTCGCGGACTTTTTCAACTTCCTTGATCCAACGGGAGGTCATCCAACAAAAGGGGCAGGCGGCATCGAACCAGAAGGTAATGTCTTGGGTTTTATTCGGGGTGGTCATTGTTTTCGCAAATCTTCTTTCTATATCAACTAGGTGCGGCACGCCGCACACCCCGCGCCGAAGAGTCAACAATTCTTGCCGACCGTGGGGAACACCCGATCTCGGGGGAAGCTCAAAAAGCGCGGGGGTAAGCCAGGGGGTACGTGCGCTGGCGTGCGCACATGGCAGCCAAGGATAGTGCGGGGTTAGTTTGAGTGCATGACTTCAACGAACTTAACCCGTACAGAGGCGCAGGCACGCTCGGAAATGCTGAGCGTGCAACATTACCAGGTAGACCTGGATTTTAGCAGCTCAACGGAGGTTTTCCCGAGTAAAACCACCGTTCAGTTCACCGTGAAAACCCCGGGCAGCACTTTTATTGATTTACGTGCCGAAAAGGTGCATCAGGTGCTACTGGATGGTCAGGACATCACTCCGGAGAACTACCGCGAAGAAGAAGGCATTGTGCTGCCGGAGCTGAGCGTCGGGGAGCATGAGCTTTTTGTGGATGCGCAGTGCGTGTACTCGCACACCGGGGAGGGTCTGCACCGCTTTGTCGATCCCGCGGATGGGCGGGTGTATTTGTACACCCAATTTGAGACCGCGGATGCCAAACGTGCCTTTGCGTGTTTCGATCAGCCGGATTTGAAAGCCACCTATGACCTGGTCTTCCGCACCCCAGCAAGTGAGGAAGAATGGGTGGTGATCTCCAATGCGCCAGTACGCGTGGACGCTGTCGAAGGGGAAACGAAGGCGCACCATGTGCACATCCCCACCCCGCTATCGACCTACCTGATTGCGGTCTGCGCCGGACCTTATCAAGGTGTGCAGGACACCTGGCGCGGTGAGCTCACGCACCACCCGGAAACCCCCGCGGATCAACCCACCGCCTTGGAGGTGCCCCTGGGGATTTATTGCCGGCGTTCCCTTTTTGAGTACCTCGATGCCGAGCGCCTTTTCCGCGAAACCAAGCAGGGCTTTGATTTTTATCACCAACACTTCGGCATGGCCTACCCCTTCGGCAAATACGACCAGATCTTTGTGCCGGAGTTCAACGCCGGGGCCATGGAAAACGCGGGCTGCGTGACCATCACCGATGAATATATTTTCCGCTCTCAGGCCACGCACTACCGCTATGAACGCCGCGCCGATACGGTGCTGCATGAATTGGCACACATGTGGTTCGGGGATTTAGTGACCATGGCCTGGTGGGATGATCTATGGCTTAATGAGTCCTTCGCCACCTGGTCCGCCGCACTTTCGCAGGCGGAAGCCACCGAATATGACACCGCCTGGGTGACCTTCAACAATGTGGAAAAGGCCATGGCCTACCACGAGGATCAACTGCCCACCACGCACCCAGTACTTGCTGATGCCAGCGATATTGAAACGGTGGAGCAAAACTTCGATGGCATCACTTATGCCAAGGGCGCCAGTGTGCTCAAACAACTCCAGGCCTATGTGGGCCTGGATGCCTTCCTCGCCGGCGTGCGCCGGCATTTCGCCGCACATGCCTGGTCCACCGCCACCTTCGATGACCTGTTGGGAGCTTTGGCGGAAGCCTCGGGGCAGGACCTTTCGCAGTGGTCCACGCAGTGGTTGAAGACCACCGGGGTGTCCACCCTGCGGGCGCACACCGAGGTGGATGAGGCGGGGAATTATTCCACCTTTGTGGTGGAGCAAGACTCCCCCACCTTGCGCACGCACCGCATCACCATTGGGTTGTATAAGAAGGTGGATTCCGGGGCGGTGGTGTGCACCCGCCGCTTCGGCATTGATATCCACGGCGCCCGCACTGAAGTGCCGGAGTTTATCGGGGTGGCCGCAGCGGATCTGGTGCTCCTCAATGATGAGGACTTAAGCTACGCGCTGCTGGATCTGCGCGCGGAGGAATATGACTTCCTACTGGCGAACATGGATCGCCTGCGTGATCCCATGGCGCGCGCCCTGATGTGGGGTGCTGCCTGGGAAGCCACCCGTGATGGTCGCCTGCCGGCGCATAAATTCTTAATGCTGGTGGCTAAGGGCATTGGGAAGGAAACGGAGCTGGCGGTGGTTGAGCGCGTGCTCTTCCAAGCCAACCAGGCGCTACGCCGCTTTACGGATCCGCAGTGCGCGGCAGGCAAGGTGCTGCTCAACAAGGTGCTGCGCGAGGGTGCTGCTGATGAGAACCCAGAGCGCGCCATTATTTTCCTCCAAGAACTCGCGCGCTGCCCGCTCACGGGGGATTCCACCACGTACCTGCGGGAGCTGCTGGATTCTGGCAGCTTGGATCGCGATAACACCTGGAAGGTGCTCACCGCTTTAAGTGCCCACGGGGCACTGCCCGAAGGCGCGCTTGAGGCTCAGGAGGCGGCAGACCATTCCGATGCTGGGCATCGCAGTGCCCTGCGCACCCGCGCAGCCGCTAATACTGCTGCGGCTAAGCAGCACTATTGGCAGCTGCTCACCGACCCCACGCATACGCTGACCAACCTGGAGGTGCGCCAACTGCTCATCGGTTTTAATGCCCCCGGTGATGGCGTTGCGGAGCTTCTTAGCGCATTCACGGATGACTATTTCACCCAGGCACCGCGCATCTGGGCTGCTAATAGTGATGCCGTAGGGCGCGCCACCTTGGAGGGCCTCTACCCCATGTGGGCGATCGATGAACACACCATCACCCTGGCGAACGAGCTCCTTAAGGATGCTGACACCCCGGAGGGGCTGAAGCGCATTATTGCCGAGCGCACCGATGACCTCGCCCGCGCGCTGCGGGTGCGCGAAGTAGATGAGGCTTTTATTGCCGAGCAGGGTGCTGAGCTTATGTGTGACGTGGAGGCTTAGCAGGTTTTTGCTTTACTCCGAGATCACAGGCCCCGCCCGGGAAGCTATTCGGGCGGGGTTTGTGGGTGCTGCGGGCTATGCCGCGCCTGGTTAGTTTTCTTCCCGAGTAGGGGTTTCTGTGCGCGGTTGCGCTGGGCCTTGTTGTTTTGGTCCTTGACCGCCCTGACGTTTTAAGCCCCGGCGGACCGCGCGCTGCGCAGCACGCCTCAAGAAACGCTTCACATTCGGCTTATCGGTCTTGGGATCCTCCTGGGTGGCGAACTCCTGGATGCGTTGCTTGGCATCTTCAGCGGCCTTCGCCAGCTGTTCTTTAACTTCCCCATCTTTAGCACGCTGATAAGCATCGCTAGCTTGAGCAAACCTGGCCGAAGCGCTTTCGGAAATACTTTGTGCCAACTGCTGCGCATTGGGGCGCACATCCGCAGCAATCTGCTTAAACCCACGCTGGAAAGCCGGGTGCGGCTCGGGTTTTTCCAAGAACTGGTGCACCCTTTCACGCGCTAATTCCGCGGAAATTAAACACATCGGCACACCCACACCAGGGATGGTGGTGGCCCCGGCATAGTACAAACCGGCTACCTTCTTCGAGGCATTCTTCGCCCGCATAAAAGCCGATTGCCTCAAGGTATGAGCCGGGCCAAGTGCCCCACCGCACCAGGCATGGAATTGCTCCGCATAGTCTGTGGGGCCCAACACCTTGCGGGTCACAATATCGAGGCTGATACCCAGGCGCTTTTCCACGGCGCTGATGGTGGCATCCACGATCTCTTCTACCTTCGGCGAGCACTGCTCATGGTGCACATCGCCATGCCCGATGCTGGCATCGGCCACCGTGGGGATGAGGATAAAAAGATTCTCATGGCCTTCAGGTGCAGCCTGCGGATCAGTTTCAGAGATCTTGGAAATATAGATCGAGGAGGAATACCCCGGTTGAAGGCCATCGAAGCAGGCATCGAAATCCTGGGTCCACTCCTCACTAAAGATCAGAGTGTGGTGCGCAAGCTCCGGGATCTTTCCTTTCACCCCTGCCATCACCACCACAGCCCCAATCCCAGGGTCGCGGCGGGAAAAATATTGTTCCGGGTAGGTGCGCAGCTTCTTCGGTAAAAGTGAATTCTCGCAGTGGTGTAGGTCTGCACAGGACACCACCACATCAGCATCGAAATGCTGAGTGTTTTTGCCGAACCCGGCGCGCACCCCGCTCACCACATTGAAGCTATCGACCTCAATGGCGCTTACCGGGGTGTTGGTAAGGATCGTGGCGCCGTGGTCTTCAGCCAGGTGCTGTAAGGATTGCACGAAAGCCCAGAACCCACCCATGGGGTATTTCACGCCCTCGGTGAGATCCGTGTGGCTCATCAATTGATAAAGCGCCGGGGTGTTTTTAGGCCTGGTGGAAAGAAATACTGCTGGGTACGCCAGGATTTGGCGCAGCCGCTGGTCTTTCACCGTGGAGCTGACCAGCTTCCATAGGTTCCCGGCCAGAAGCCTCCCTAAAAGCACGGCGTGACCAAGCACATCGAAGTGCAAGAAGGGCCTTGGGCTGGTGTAGCTGGTGTAAAGGAAGCGGCGCAACGCTAGCTGATAGATCTTCGCGGAGCGCGAAAGATAGCGCTTGAGTTTCTTCCCGGCCCCTTTTTCCAAGCTCTCGAAAAGCAGCGGCACCTCACCGGTACGAATATCTAAGGGTTCGTGATCCCCGGAGTAGACGCGGTAGCCGCCTAGGTCCACGAGCTTCAGTTCTTCTTCCACGCTGGTACCCATGGCTTGGTAGAAATGCTCGAAAGCCTCGGGCATGAGGTACCAGCTGGGTCCGGTATCGAAGCGAAAACCGGCGTCTTCAATGAACCCGGCGCGGCCACCTACCTGCGGGTTCTTTTCTAGGACGGTGACCTCGTGGCCATCTCGGGCAAGGAGGCCGGCGGTAGCAAGTCCGCTAATACCGGCACCGATAATGACCACTTTCATGCTTGGTTCTCCCTTTAACGTCGAGGCGATAGCTCTTGGACCACAATCAATATTTTTTGTAGGTTCGGGACCCGCACCCGGGTAGTGGTACCCGGGTCTTCTACCAGTTTGTCTAAAATTTCGGCGAAAAGGGCGCAGGCCACCCCCACGCCACGCCGCGGTGCCGGCGGCAAAAGCGGCATGGCAGCTCGTGCGCGATCGAGTTCCCCGCGGATGCTGTGGATTAATTCGCGGCGCCCTTCAGCATCTAGCCCGGGGTAATAGTCGCGGCCTAAGCGTTGGCGATCCGCGGCCATATCGCGCAAGAAGTTGATCTTTTGGAAAGCAGAACCGAGGGCCACTGCCCCGGCTTCCAATTCGGCGCGCTCGGCTTCAGTACGGGTTTCATTACGTAGGAAAATATCGAGGCACAATAATCCGATGACTTCCGCGGAGCCATGGATATAGTCCTGTAATTCCTTCGCGTTATAGCTTTGGTGGTGCAGGTCGGCCCGCATGGCGGCGAAGAAGTCCTTGAGGTGTTCTTCCTTAAAACCGCATTCGCGGGCGGTGTGCCCATAGGCGTGCAAGATGGGGTCGGTATGAAAATTTTTCTTCGGTGCCGCGAGCACCTGGCGTTCATACTCATCCAAGGTGGCGGCGATTTCTTCGTGGCTTAGCCCAGCGTCTTGGCCGGCACCGTCAACGATTTCATCGGCGATGCGCACCACCGCGTAGAGGTGTTGGATGTCTTTGCGGGTGCGTGAATCCAGCAGTCTCGTGGCTAGGGAGAAGCTGGTGGAGTAGTTGTTGATGACCTTGGCGCTAGCGGCGCTGGCCATGGTGGAAAAAATTTTTAAGGAAGGCATAGATCGCGATCTAGACAAAGTGCGGGTTGAGTCAGAAAGGGAAGAAGAGGGGGTGTCAGGGTAAGCGGGCTAGGTTTTTAGGGTGTTACCTCTTTTATAGCCGCTTGAGTTGGGCGCAACGCACAGAGCCCCTATGGGGCGTAGAGGTCCATGTCGGGTCCAGAGCCCCATGTGGAGCAAATCCTCTTTAGAGCACTGACTTGCAGACTTCGGCCACTTCCCCAGGCCCAGCCCACAGATTCGCTAAGGCCGCGCGGTGCGCTAATTCCTCTGCACCCAGGTGCGGTCCACCTTCCCCCAAGGCTGAGCAGCACATTTCAATATCCGGTAAGAGCAGTACATCGAGGAGCATGTCGAAAAGCCTGGGGTTGAGCGCATCCGCCAAGGGCCCGGTAAGAATCAACAAGGCCGGATCCACAGTCACACACACATTGGCAATGGCTTCAGCCAGGATGCGTAATAACCCATAGGCCACCGGGCTATTGCTACATAGCGCCTCTTTTAAGGCCACCGGATCAAGCAGCCCGGTATCTGGGCGTTGTGGGGTGGCCAGGCGATTAAGCCGCTGCATTAAGGTCTGGCCGGTATTGCGGGTAAACCCTAATTCCCCGGCCATCCCCGAACTGCCGCGATGTAAATGCCCATTAAGAATCAACGCGACATCCACGCGGTGGCCCACGTGCACCAAGAGTGCATCATCAATACCAGCTGCTTGGCCGTGGTGTTGTTCCGCAATTGCGGCCCAATTCACGTTGTGATCCACCAGGATGGGGATGTCCCCGGGGAAAAGAGCATGAAGTTCATCAGTTGCTTGGGTGCGTTCAGTAAGCGATACCGCAGCCCCTAAGCACGGGGTGGTGACGGTTTCTCGATAGACCTCTAAAAGCGCGTGGATGGATTCGCGGCGGGACGCTGCCGGTGATGCAGGTTCAGCAGAATCTTCCTGCTCATCAGTGGTGGTATCCGGTTGGTCCTGTGGGGTATTGGGTTGAAGTGGCTCGACCAGGTTGAAGAGGTTATGCCCACTTAAACTCCAACAACTTAAGCGCATCTGTTCAGCTTCGATGCTTAAAGCACAGGAATGCCCGGCATCCGGGTTGATCTCATAGCCAATAGCTGCTGGACCGCGGTTGGTGGATACGGTGCCGGCTTCACGGATGAGTTGTCTTTCTAACAGCCGGTTCACCGCTTCGGTTGCGGTGGGCCGTGAAATCCCGATGGCGGAAGCAGTTGCCGAGCGTGAACTGGAACCGTGCCTTAAGAGGTGCTCGAAGAAAGCACGGTCCGTTAAAGAGGCGGTGCGTTTATTGCCATCGGCGATAGAGGCCATGAGGGCCATCTTAGGCAGCCCTGTATTCCAAGCCCTAGTTATGATGGGCGACCTATGGCTATTACATATCTTTTAGCAAGCAATCAGACGCTCTTACCGGACTCCATGGTCGCTCGTGAATGGCTGGTGGATAAACCCATTGCCATTGGCATCACCTTGGTGGTTGCCTTCCTCGTGCACTGGATTTTGGTGCGGCTGATTAATAAATTCGCCCGTCACCACCTGAACTTGAAGAAGAAGGTCACCGAGCTGCCCATCATTGGTGGAGTGGTGCGCACCGAGGCACAAAAGATTGAAGATGATGCGCGCGCCAAAGCTATGGCGGATTCCAGGGAGCAACGCCGCCAATCCCGCATCACTACCTTGGCAGCGGTCAGTAAGTCCGCGGTTGCCATCATTGTGTGGGTGTGGGCTGGGTTGGCGATTCTTTCTGCCCTGGGGGTTAATGTCACCCCGATTATTGCCTCAGCCGGTGTGGTTGGTGTGGCCATCGGTTTTGGTGCCCAAAGCCTGGTGAAGGATTTCCTCTCCGGCATCTTCATGCTCTTAGAAGACCAATATGGGGTCGGCGACACCATCGACGTAGGCAATGGGATTGTTGGTGACGTCGAAGAAGTCACATTGAGGCTTACTACCCTGCGCGATATCGATGGCGCTATTTGGTACGTGCGCAATGGTGAGATCGAAAGGGTCGGCAACCTCTCTGCGGATTACTCCATTGCCCGGGTCCAGATCCCAGTTGGGCTGGCCAATGATCCTGAAAAGGTCACCGAAGTTATCCGCACTGCCGCAACTAACGTGTGTGCAGATAAGAACTTCTCTCCGGCGATTATGGGTGAGCCGGTGCTTAATGGGGTCACCGAATTCCATCCAGATTATCAGTCCTACCGCGTCTCGGTACGCACCCTGCCTGGCCAACAATGGGCCTTGCAGCGTGAGCTTTATGCCCGCATCTTAAAGGCCATGAATGATGCCGGGATTGCTACCCCCTACCCGCATGGAATTGGGATTAGCCAGCACAGCGCCGGGGCTGAAAACTAACTGTCTTTTCCTTCCCCCGGGGCGCGTGGCGCTGCACGCCCGCCGTATCCTTAAGCACAACACGCTTATTGTCGCCGATAGATCACGAGGCCCAAGTTATGGACAGCATGTATGACGCCATTGGTGGCGAAGAAACCTTCCGCAAAATGGTGCACGGTTTTTATCAACGCGTCCGCAATGACGACATCATCGGCCCCATGTACCCGCATGACGATTGGGAAGGTGCCGAAGATCGCCTGCGCTGGTTCCTCGCCCAATACTGGGGTGGGCCCCAAACCTTCAATGAGCAACGCGGCCACCCGGCGTTAAGGATGCGGCATGCGCAGTTCCCTGTTGATGGTGCTGCCGCGCAGCGCTGGTTGGATTTGATGAGCGAATCTTTAGACGAGCTTGAAGATCTTGATCCGGCGCATCGCGAAGCCATTTGGATGCATATGGAGCGCGTCGCCTATATGCTCATCAACCGCTACCAATAATCCCCGCGCTCGGTACCCGCAGCCCCTAGAGGCTGAGTAGCGGCAGCCCCTCATTGCGGTAAACACTGCCAAAAGGTGCATCAATGCGCACCCACCTACCGGCCACAGATACCCTCAACGTGCGCGGAATCGACGCCGGTAGCTTCGCCCCTAAAGGCGGAATGAAAGATAGCGCAGCGCAAGCAAAAATACTGCGCATGGGGATGGCACAATCCTTCGTGCCATCCACAGAGGTCACATGGATAACCTCTTGGTCCAACAAACTAGCCGGTGGTCCTAAAGGCCCAGAAAACTGTCGTGCCAAGGCGCGGCCTTCATCAGCTAAACGCAAAGCATCCGCAGCAGGGATTTCATCAAGTAGTTGGAAAGCCGAAAGCGGCGGTAAGGCCCCTGGCCAGGCGCCATCATGAGAGTGGAAACTCAGCTCACAGGCATCCACCGCAGTGCCCTCAGGCGCAGCGCCGCCAGCACCTTCAGCTTCTTCTGCTTTGAGCCCTTCGATGAGTTCCATAATCGGAATCACCACCCCATCGCGGGACACTGTGCCACGCACCCGGCGAGCCACCGTCACACCAAACGGGGTGGTGAAGAAAACATCGCAGGATCCATTGCCCAGATCCGCTACCCGTGCCAGGGCGGCGGAGTTAAGGTGCTGGACTCTTAAGGCAACCGCCATCAGGCCATGAGCACCCTGGGTGATACGGAAAGTATCGGGAATCCTATTCGTCGTCATCTAAAGGTTCCTGACTGAAATCTGGGCTAACGGAATCATCCGCGTTATGAGTGCCCACACTAGTCAAGACTTTCAGTTCATGCGGCTCAATCTCCCGCGGACGCGAGGTTGCCACGTCCACTGCTACCTGCACGCACTCCACTACCGCGCATACGCGGCCCTCGCGGTCGCGTAGTTCCTGGCGGGTAGTAAAGGAGGTGGTGCCGATCTCTACGACCTGCGTGCTCACCTGGATTTGTTCGGTGTCCGGTAGCAGCGGGCGTAGGTAGTCAATGTCTAGGTGGCGGACGAATACCGCGGGGATCTCATGCCCATGGGTGCCGAATTCACGTTGCGCGAATTGCAGGCGCGCTTCCTGGGCGATCTCCACATAGTAGGCGTTATGAAGGTGACCATAGCGGTCGAAATCCGACCAGCGCACCGGAATGAAAGTGGTATGCAAAGCCTGATGTGTGTTCCCAGTCATAGGAAGTCAGTGTACCCGTGTCCGCAAAGCTGTCGACATAAGTAGCTTCCTAAAGGAAATCATCGCAGCTAGCCGCACACTTTAGCCGCCTTCCCCCACACACCCCGGGTGCTCAAAAAATTTTTATCCCCAACGAACCGTCGCCCTACGAACCAATAAAGCACAAAGCACCCCACGGGCAGCTGCACGCAACCACACCATTGGGGTGCTCAGAAACTTCGCTTAGGAATCACTCATGCGCACAGGCGCCTCGAGCGCCGGAGCACACACACCTAAGCCACGCACTTAGCTATGCGCTTCAGCCAACTCCGGGAAAGCCTCCCGCACCGGCTTGGACACCAGCTTCCCGCTTTGGGTCATAATGCCATCCACCAGGCCCGGGAAACGCTCGCAGGCTTCTTCTACCCCACCAGCGGCAATGGCACGCACATAAGGCAGCGTCGCGGAAGCCAGGGCACGGGTAGAGGTATTCGCCACCGCACCGGGCATATTCGGCACGCAGTAGAACAAGGTGTCATACACCTTAAACACGGGTTCCTTATGCGAGGTTTTGCGCGAATTCTCGAAGCAACCGCCCTGGTCAATAGCCACATCGACCAGCACAGCACCCTTCTTCATCTTCGCGACTAAAGATTCCGGCACCAGCTTCGGCGCCTTCGCACCAGCCACCAACACCGCACCAATCACCAGGTCAGCGTTGATCAGCTCACTTTCAATGGTGGAAGGATCCGACAAGATGGTGCGCACATTGCCCTTATACAGGTCGTCATAACGCTGCAGCACCGTCGGATCCAGATCCATCACGGTAACCTCAGCACGCAGACCCTGCGCCATGGCCACAGCCGAAGCCCCCACCTGGCCACCGCCTAAGACCACCACGCGTGCTGGTGCAGTGCCTGGCACACCTGCCAACAACACGCCACGGCCACCCTGCGGGCTCATCAAGTGGTGCGCGCCTTCTTGCACAGCCAAACGCCCAGCCACCTGACTCATCGGCGTCAATAGCGGCAACCCCGGCCCCTTGGGATCAGTGACCGTCTCATAAGCCAAGGCTGTAGTCCCCGACTTCAACAACGCTTCGGTCAGGTCTTCTGAGGCCGCCAGGTGCAAATAAGTAAAGAGCAGCAGATCTTCACGCAGGTACCCATATTCCTCCGGCAGCGGTTCCTTCACCTTCAGGATCATCTCCGCCTGCGACCACACATCCTCGGCTTTCTCCACCAAGGTGGCGCCCACGTCGGCATATTCCTGGTCGCTAAAAGAAGAAGAAACACCCGCGCCTTTTTCCACCAACACCTCATGGCCGTCACCGACCAACGTTGAGGCTCCATTGGGGCTAAGCGCAACGCGATCCTCGCTATCCATAACTTCCTTCGGGATACCAATGCGCATAAGTACCTGCACCTCTTTCTCAGTTTCTGTGGTCCTTGAGCAGCTTCAGTCGCCTCGCAACCTCAGCACAGCACCAACGAAGGCACCCAACACCCCAGTGTGTCAGCTCAACCACACTCATGACAGTGATTTTAAACATACCTCCCTCAACATAGGGGAATATGCCACAATTAGCTACCTAAATGACCGGACTTTCAGGGGCCAATAGATAAGGCGCTTTTCCGAGCCCCACGCTCCCCCACACCCGGCGCGCCCCGCACAGGTTTCCATGGGGTAAAGGCATGCCGCGCCACGATTTTTTTGGCGCGAGTAGACACCCCACACACCTTGGCGGAAAAGAAAACTCCCCACCAGTAAAACCAACTGGCGGGGAGTAGGCGCTAAAGAATGTTTTAGCGGCTCAGCTTGCGGTGGGTCACACGCGAGGGGCGGGCTGCTTCCGCACCAAGGCGTTCCACCTTGTTCTTTTCGTACTGCTCGAAGTTGCCTTCGAACCAGAACCACTGGCCTTCTTCCACATTGCCTTCCCAGGCGAGGATGTGGGTACAGGTGCGGTCGAGGAACCAGCGGTCGTGGGAGATGACCACAGCACAACCCGGGAATTGCTGCAAAGCATTTTCCAGGGAGCCGAGGGTTTCCACATCAAGGTCGTTGGTGGGCTCATCGAGCAGGATCAGGTTGCCACCCTGCTTGAGGGTAAGCGCTAGGTTCAGGCGGTTACGCTCACCACCGGAGAGCACCTTGGCGGGTTTTTGCTGGTCAGCACCCTTAAAGCCGAAGGCGGAAAGGTAGGCGCGAGAGGGCATCTCGTTTTGGCCAACGTGGATATAGTCCAGGCCATCGGAGACAACTTCCCAGACGGTCTTTTCCGGATCAATATTTTCGCGGCCCTGGTCCACATAGGACAGCTGCACGGTGTCACCAACGGTGACGGTGCCGGAATCTGGTTCTTCGAGACCAACGATGGTCTTAAAGAGCGTGGACTTACCCACACCATTAGGGCCGATCACACCGACGATGCCGTTGCGCGGGAGGGTGAAGGAGAGATCCTTAATGAGGATGCGGCCATCGAAGCCCTTGCAGAGGTTATCGACTTCCACAACCTTATTGCCCAGCCGTGGCGGGGTGGGGATCTGGATTTCTTCGAAGTCTAGCTTCTTGTACTTCTCTGCCTCAGCAGCCATTTCTTCGTAGCGCTGCAAACGGGCCTTGTTCTTGGCCTGGCGGGCCTTGGCACCGGAACGCACCCAGGCGAGTTCATCCTTGAGGCGTTTTTGGAGCTTGGCGTCCTTCTTGCCGGCGACTTCCAAACGTTCGGCTTTCTTCTCCAGGTAGGTGGAGTAGTTGCCTTCGTAGGGGTAGAGCTTGCCGCGGTCGACTTCGCAGATCCAGCCGGCTACGTGGTCGAGGAAGTAACGGTCGTGGGTAACGGCTAGGACGGCACCCTTGTAGTCCTTGAGGTGCTTTTCCAACCAGAGCACGGATTCGGCATCCAGGTGGTTGGTGGGCTCGTCAAGCAGGAGCAGGTCCGGTTCGGAAAGCAGCAGCTTGGCTAGGGCCACGCGGCGGCGTTCACCACCGGAGAGGTGGGTGACGGGTTCATCGCCGGGCGGGCAGCGCAGCGCTTCGAGTGCCTGCTCGATCTTGGAGTCGACTTCCCAGGCATCAGCGTGGTCAAGCTCTTCTTGGAGCTTGCCCATTTCTTCCATGAGTTCGTCGGTGTAGTTGGTGGCCATCTCTTCGGCGATGGCTTCATAGCGTTGCTTCTTTTCGAAGATCTCGCCGAGGCCTTCTTCGACGTTCTCGCGAACGGTCTTTTCCTCGTTCAGCGGCGGTTCCTGCAGCAGGATGCCGACGGTGGCACCGGGATCTAAGAAGGCCTCACCATTGGAGGGTTGGTCCAGGCCAGCCATGATCTTGAGGATCGAGGACTTACCTGCGCCATTGGGGCCAACCACGCCGATCTTGGCGCCCGGGTAGAAGGCCATGGTGACATTGTCCAAAATGACCTTATCGCCGATGGCCTTGCGTACGTTCTTCATCGTGTAGATGAATTCGCCCATTATTCCCCTTGGTTTCTTGTGTTTTCTACTTGAGTCACTAGGTAGGCTACCTTAGCAGCGCTCAATCAAGGGGGAATACCGCCTTTTAGAAGGCTGGCACGGGGTTTGCTGCGATGCTGACGGTGATATCTTCCGCCGGCTCTGGCTCCTGTTCTTCTGTTCCCGGGGTGGGTTCTTCTGGGGTTTCGAGGGCGCGTGGTGGTTTCTTATCCTCTTCTTCTAAGAATTCTTGGGCGCGTGGATCATGTGCGGAGAGCACTTCGCGGCCCACGATGACCTCATCGAAGCGATCCGGGTTATAGGGGTTGCCATAAGGCGTTGGGATCTTTGGTTCCCCGGGGCTGTGATAGTAGGAGGCCTTGGCGGCACTGACGAGATGGCGGTTGAGCATGAAGCCCACGGAGTGCGCTTTGAGGATGATTTTTTGTTGGCGTTCGCCATTGTCATCAATCCATTCGGTGGTGACCAGGGTGCCGGTGACATGCACAGGGTCGCCTTTATGAAGTGAGAGCTTCACATTGGCGGCTAGTTGGTTCCAGCATTCGACATCCACGAAGAGGTTATCGACTTGGCGCCATTCATTGTCTTCGCGGAAGGTGCGGTTGCTGGCGACCCGGAAGCGGGCGATTTCGGCTTCGCGGTTGACTCTGCGCAAGGTGGGGTCATTGGTGAGGTTGCCGGTGATGGTGATGGGTAGCTGTCGCATGATGTGTGCGAGTTCCTTTCCGTAGTTCAGTTGGTCTTCAGCTCGAAGGCTGGCATAGCTGGCTGGAAAGAAGAAGGCCCTATGCGGGCTACTCGGGTGGACTGTGGATAGGTGTGGCAAGCAGGAGTATTTATCCACAGAAAGAAAAGAAACCCGCCTGCGGGAGGCGGGTCTCGGGGGAAGCTCTGCTAGGGGTGGGAGGGTTAGTTTTGCGGGTACTCGCCGGCGTTCATTTGGGCAAGCATGCGGTTATAGGCTTCCATCTCATCATCAACATCGCCTTGGGCGGCGACTTGTTCATCGTGTTTGCGTTCCTTGACGCGGTCTTCACTGAGCCACTGGCGGAAGAGCGTGCCGAAGACCACCACCAGCGGGAAGGAACCAGAAGCCCAGGCGATACCGCCGCCAACCTTTTGGTCATGCAGGAGGTCGATGGCCCAGGGAAGGCCCAGGGTGGAGTAGAAATCTTCGGCGAGCACGGTGTTGAGCTGCATGAGGTAGACGCCGAAGTAGAGGTGGAAGGGCATGGAGAACACCAGCCAGGCCAGGCGGGAGACCGCGGAACGGCGATCTGGGGTGGGGTCCGGGCCGATCATTTCCCAGTAGTACATGTAGCCGGAGATGAGGAAGGCGAAGTTCATGCCCAGGTGGCCGGCGTGCTCGGAGACCAGCACCGAGTAGAAGGGGGTGAGGTAGAGCAGGTAGTAGATGACTAGGAACTGCACCGTGTTAAAGCCCGGGTGCATGATGAAACGCAGGGTGGGGGAATCAAGCCCGGCTTGGATCCATTCGCGAAGGCCTGGTTGGCCGGGTTTGCCGGCGGGAACGGCGGCGAGCATGAGGTTAATCGGTGTGCCGAGCACCCAGAACACGGGGATGACCATGGATAAGATCATGTGGTTGACCATGTGCATGGAGAAGGTCGCGGGCATATTCAGCCCGATTCCGGAGCACACGGTGATCACGAGGGTGACACATCCGAGCATCCACCAGATGGTGCGGCTAATGGGCCAGCTTTTGCCGGTGCGGCGGCGTAGTTGGATGACCCAGTAGAGGTAGGCCGCAGCCATGGCGATGCCGATGGAGCCAAACATGATGTCGAAGCGCCACATGGTCCACACGTTGTAGATATTGGGCTCAACATAGAGGTCATAGCCTAAAACCAGGGCCATTTGGGAGAGGTTGGGATCCCGTGGTGGTGGCGGTGGGGTGCGCCCCATGGAAATGGCGATGCCGGTGATAATCGCCATCATGAAGACCTCTACGATGGCGACGCGCAGGAAGAGTTTGGGTTCTTTTTCTAGCCGCGGGATGGTGAGTTGGCGGTGGATGAAGCCCATGAAGGCAAGGAGCACTACGCCGACGGCTTTGGCGGTGATGATCAGGCCATAGCCGGTGGTGAGCCAGTCTTCCCATTCGATGCGGATGGCGGCGTTCACCAGGCCGGATACCGTCATGACGATGACGGCGACAAGGGCGATGGCGGAGTAGCGTTGCACGCCTTTGGCGAGATCGGGGCCTAGGCGGCGGCCGTGGGCGATCAGCGCCATAAGGCCACCTACCCAGAGCACCATGAAGATGAGGTGCCAGAGGTAGGAGTTGGTGCCATAGTCGTGATCACCACCAGCGGCGGAGTGGCCTTCCATGCCCAGGGGCACGATCATCAAGATGGAGCCTAGAAGGCACAGCGGTTGGGAGCCCCAGCGGTTGGTGGCAAGGGCAAGTAGGCCGGTAACCCCGGCGATAATGCCCACCCAGAACCAGGCTAAAGAGGTGGAGACTTGGCTAACGGCAGTGCCCCAATAGGCGGGTTGGAGGGTTTCAAAAAACGGGGTGCCGGAGACATCGGATAAGGCCAGTGGCACCATGATGAAACCGACGAGGGCGAAACCCAAGGTGGCATACGCGCCGGTGCGTGAGGCGATATGCCCATCGGCGCTTAAGTAGGCGCGGCGGAGGCCGATTTGGTCATGCCGGGTGACGGGGTTTTCTACCTGCACTGCCCCGCCGGCGCGGGCGAGGGCTTCCTCGGATTCGGGGTCGAGAGGGGTTTGTTGGTCGGTGGGGTCGGGCTGTGCTGGTTGGGTGGCCTCTGCGGCCTTCGGGTCTAGTCTCGGGGAGATCAGGAAACTCGAGGTCAAGAAGCTACCCACTGCCAAAGCGGCCAACATCCAGCCGACGGCGCGCAGGAAAGGCAAGCCCGCGGTAGTTAGGTGACCGGGGTCCGGGATACCCAGGGCTGCGAGGGATTCGGTGAGGAATCCCCACGCGATGGTGGTGCCGACTAGGCCGGCAACCACAAAGAAAGCTAGGTAGAGCGGCCAGGTGGGACGTACCTTAGATACGCCTCGAGCCCGCCGGGGCGTCCCGGGAGAAGGTGTGCTTCCCGGCGCTGTTGGGGACGCTTCGGGGGACCCGGTTGGGGGCTGATCCTTTGGCACACTAAGGGGCTCCGCTTGACGATCCTGCTGACTAGCCATAGGGCCAAGGGTATATGCCAGCTCACAAGAACTCTCCTTCCGTACCCTCATGAAGCCCCTGAGCTGCATAAAACTGGGCGTATTCAGTGCGGCGGCGGGCTTAAGCTAGAATCTCCACGGAATCGCACGCAACATGTTGCGGGCGAAACGCCCCCATAGCTCAGTGGATTAGAGCATCCGGCTTCTACCCGGTGGGTCGCGGGTTCGAATCCTGCTGGGGGCACCATAGGGCACCTACCACGTGGAACACACACCACGACGTAGGTGCTTCTTCTTTTTCGCGTGCGGGCGTGGGCTACTCGCGCCTAAAAAGTAAGCAGGCGCGGCAAACCCCAGCTTCTTGCCGAGCCTCAACAGGCGTGGGGACCTTGGGGCGCGGGTCTCAGGGAAAGCAAAATTGAGCCTGCAGAGCGAAAGCTTTTTTGTGGGCTTGCACCTGACGTTGCGTGAGGCATCACAATGGTGCGCATGGATCACGATGAGAGTTTTTACACCGTCGGTGAAGTGGCGCGCAGCCTGAAGATCACAGTGCGGATGCTGCACCATTGGGAAGCCCAAGGGCTGATCGAGCCGAGCGAAAGAAGCTGGTCGAACTACCGGCTGTATACGCCCGAGGATGTAGAGCGCATTCAGCAGATCCTGATTTACCGCGGCACTGGCATGAAGCTGTCGGAGATTAAGGAGCTGTTGGTAGATGGTTCATCACCGTTAGAGCACCTGCACAGGCAGCGGAAAAGCTTGATGGAGCAGCAGGCGCGGCTGCTAGGCATGGTGCGGGCAATTGACACACTTTTGGAGAAGGAAATGAAGAAGGAAAAACTGGAACTGGCTGAGATCGCTGAGATTATTGGCGACGCGCACTTTGTGGAATATCAGGCTGAAGCTGAAGAACGCTATGGCGATAGCGATGACTGGGGGATTTACCAGGAACGCGCGAGGAAGTGGGATGCAGCGCAGTGGGAATCCACCAGCAAGCAGATGGAGGCGATTGATGGGCAACTAGCCCAGGCGCTTCGGGCAGGTGTGGCAAGCCACAGCACTGAAGCTACTGAATTGGTGGAAAAGCACCGTGAAGTACTCAACGCATTCTTCCCGGTATCGCGCGCGAAGCACTATCTGATCTCACGAGGCTATGTGGGTGATGAGCGCTTTAAGAAGTACTACGACAGCCAGGAAGAAGGCTTGGCGCAGTGGTTGGCGGATGCGATTGCGCATGTGGCTCAAACTCGTGGTGTTGATCTAGAGAACCCGGAGTGGGCTTAGTCGGTCGGGCTGTTGGGGTGGGTCCCAACGTTGTGGGCGGCGATACCCCCATATGGGGACTAACATCGCGCCTCTGCGAGCGGCGAAGTCCACAGAATTACCCCTAAACCCTTGTTTAGCGCGTGGAATCTCCCTAGCATCGGAAGATACGTGACCACGACATACTGTGGTTAGCCGCTTTTTTAAAACCCCGATATACGGCTAGTGCATAGGGAAAGGTGAACATCACTGTGGACAATAACGTGAGCAATATGGATCAAAAGGAACAGGACCGCAAGCTCGGCGTTGCCGCCTTAACCGCCGGTGGAGTGTCGCCGCTACTTGCGACATCCGTGCCGGTAGCAGGGGCTGCGCTGCCACTGTGGGGACTTGCCGCAGTGGCATTCCCGGCTGCAGCGTTCTTCTTTTGGCGCGCAAAAGGGGCCTAATTATTCAGCAGGGTTATCTGGGGAGGACACCGATAAGTCGGATTAAGTAGCAAAATGTACTCCATACCCCGTCACCTCACCAGGCCAGCAACCCTGCCCTCGACACCATCCCAGCCACTAGATAGATCATCCATACAGGCCGCCGCTCCACTTCCCAACGGCCCCACTTCAGACGATATCGAGTGCTACAACATCGGTAAAGGTGGTGTGATTTACTGCCCACCACAGCGCGGAGTACACTTCACATTCAGAGCGTTAAGGCAAGTTGCAGGAAATCGCTCTGTCCTGCAGAAATTGGACCTGGTAACAGGCCAATAGGGATCAAAAATTACGCGATTAGATCCTCTGACATACCTACTACAAGGAGTAAAATGCGCATTCTAAAAGGTAAGTCAGTGATCACTGCAGGCGCAGCCTGCCTGATCGCATTCCTCCCAACTACTGCCGCAGCCCAATCGTCTAGCTCCGCATTGCTTCCCGCCTTCTCGAGCAGCTCTCTCGCCCAGCCCGTCGATCAGAACAAGACATGCTCGCAGAACAGTTCAGAAACTAAAAGTGAGAAACAGAAAATTCTAGACGCTGCGCAGGAGGAGTACGAAACTTTCGATCTACAAGCAGAGATTGCGAAAGATCCCGGTAAGTATCAGGAAAACATTTCCATCATCGAAAATTCTCCAGCGCTAGTCGAATACTTTAATAAGTACTCTGCTTTTCCAATGGAAGACATGCAGCGTCTTGCAGCTAGCACCCCTACGGTCGCCGTGCAAGAAATAGCAACGAATCTCGAGGGAAAAGCGCTCCTACTCCATCCATCTACAGGTTCGCCGGAAGTTGTGCCACAGGACGAAGCCGATAAGTACGATAACTTTCCGTCACTTCTAACAGGACCCTGCTGGAAGAGCTATGTCGGGGCAGGCACCGCAGCGGTACTCGGTGGATTCTATTGCGGTCTTGGCGGACCAATTCTCATGGTGGCATGTACTATCGCATATAGTGCAAGCGGTACTCATATTGACTGGAATCGATACTGCTAGGGTCAAAGCACAATGAAAAGGTTCCTGTTATACACAGCAATACTGGTATTGCCAGCCTTAGTATTTTATCTCGTGGCGGAGTTTTTCGACATGGGGCACGAGAGCACCCGGCTTCTTTGGTGTGTATTAACCGGCCTTGGCCTTTCGGCAAACTGCCTGCTTAGACTCCCTAGTAATAAACGCAACAGCGCACAGACGGAAGAAGCCCAAAAATAGCTCCCCTTCGCATTCCTGGGAAGCGCAAGATAGCAATGTCGCAGAGGCACGTACTGATGCGACCTGGGTCCGGGAGAATTGGTTAGGCAGCACACGCGCGTGCTGTTGTGCGTGCTGTGTCGGATGAAGGTAAAACCTATTTCCGTGCTTTCCCCGGGGGTTGTTGATGGGTAATAAGTGAAGTCCGTCAGGTGACAGCCTGGCGGGCTTTATTCATTGATGGGGTCTATTGGGGTGGCCGGGGGATTTTTTTCGGCGGTTGCATAGCGCCGTGTACCCTGGCTCGGCAGCTAGCGACGCTAAGCGAAAGTCACTTTCCTTAGTAATACCAAACAAGCATCCAAGCCTGACGGGGTTAATTTTCTGGGGGTAATTTCTCACATAAGCTGGCGCACAATCTTGCATTCGATGTGAGCTGCCACATAGAAAGTGATATACGATTAGCACCCACTAAGGCCGAATCAGGCGACCTGTGGAGGTCCTTAACCCAGAATTCTCCAGGATCGTATATGACCACTCCTCTTCAAAAGTCGCGCTCTGCAATGAGCCCTACCCTGCCCGATACCCCCACTCCCCAGGAGTGGAAGGCACACCACGGGCGCTTCAAAAATCCTGTCCTCGTTGCCACCATGTGCGTTGCCGTGACCAGTGGCCTCCAGGGCGTGGACCCTTCCTTGCATTCCGTGGCTATGCCAGCGGCCGCGCAAGCACTCGGGATGAGTCCCTCAACTGCTTCCTTCCTCAAGTCCCTAGGCACCATCTTGCTTTCTGCCAGCATGCTCGGTGTCGGCTCGATTGGTGATCGCCTCGGTCGCCGGAAGGGCCTTCTCATCGGTACCACCGGAATGGCGCTTGGTTCGCTGATCACTGCGCTATCGATGAATGCGTGGACGTTCGCGTTGGGGCGTGCGGTCACCGGCATTGCCACCGCCATGTCCTTCGCCATGTGCCTGGCTTTCCTGCCGACCCTGCACCAACCACGGCACCTCCCCAAAGCCTTCGGCATGTTCTTCGGCACCGGCGCCACCTTGATTGTGTGCGCCACCGCAGTATCCGGAACCATCCAAGGTCTTTTCGGTTGGCGTTTCACCTACCTGGTGGTCGGCGCGCTCTGTCTGATCATGACCCTGGTTGCGGCCGTGGTGCTGCCGGAAAACCGCGCCCTGCAGGTCGGCAAGTTTGACACCCCGGGTGTCATCCTGGCTGCCATCGGCATGGTGTGCCTGGTCTATTCCATTGGCCGTGCCTCTGTACTGGGCTGGTCCCACCCCTTGGTGTGGGGTGGCTTGATCCTGGCCGCCATCATCCTAGGGGTCTTCGCCCGCTGGGAGATGCACACCCCTACCCCCGCCTTCCCGGTGGAGCTCTTCAAAATTCCGGCCTTTATGGCTGCTTGCTTAGGTGGAGTGCTGTTCAACTGGGCGGATGCCACCTTGCTTGGTCAATACCCCGCACTTGCTATCCCGCATGGCGTGCCCGCCGCCACGGTATCGGTCATTGTGGCGGTGCTCTATGTCGGCATGATCATTGGCGCGCTAGCTGCAGGTGCCGCCCAAACTCGCTTCGGGATTAGTAACCGCGGCATGTTCACCTCTGGGCTGCTGCTCTGCGGGGCTGGTCTGGCGCTGCAAATGCTCCTGCGCGACCCGCACGATATTGTGCTGCCGCTTATCAGCATGATCGTCGTTGGCTTCGCCGTCATGTGGATGCAAAACCCCCAATCTGCAGTGATTATGGGCTCCGCCCCGCAGGACAAGCTTGGCGCAGTGGGTGCTGTAAAACCCGCGGTTGGCCAATTCGGTTTCGGGTTGGGCTTCGCCCTCGCTGGTCCGCTAGCTGCCATCTTCATGGATGGCCCCGAACTCACCACGCACGCCTACTCCATGGGCCTGGGCCTTCAAGCCCTCTTCTTCCTCTTTGCCACTGTGCTCATCTACCTGTTGATGCGCCCTCGCAACGCCGACAAAGCCGAAGTCGCTTAAGACCCCGCTCGCTCAGAAAGGAACTCTCCCCTCACCATGGCTGCCACCACTATTTTCCTTAACGCCCGGCGCATCCACACCATGGATGATCAACACCCCAACGCCGAAGCCATCGCCCTCGAAAACAATAAGATCCTGGCTGTAGGCACCCGCGCTGAAATCGAAGCACTCGCGGATGAAAACACTGAGGTCGTTGATCTAAGCGGCAAAGTTCTGCTACCTGGTTTCGTCGAAGCCCACGGACACCCCACCTCCGAGATGGCCTTCATCGGCCCCGATTCCATTGATATTCGTGCCGCCATCCGTCATAGCGCCGAAGGTGTACTCGCAGCGCTACGCGAAGGCGTTGCAGAAGCCGAAGCCAGCGGAGATCCCGATGCCTGGGTGACCGCCTTCGGTTGGGATCCACTTCTACTGCCCGACCTTCCGGAGATCTCCGGGGCTTTCCTCACCGAGCTATCCCCCACCGTTCCGCTTTCGGTGATGCACTATTCCGCGCACAAGTCCTGGGCCAATGATGCTGCCTTAAAACGCCTAGGTATTAATAAGGCAACCGCCAACCCCGGAGCCTCGGAATATATTCGCGATGATCAAGGCAACCCCACCGGCGAAGCCCTAGAGATCCCAGCTTCGATGATCCTGATGGGACCGGCCATGGAAGTCACCGAAGATCGCTTCGACGAATTCCTCGACCATGAGCTCAACCGCATTAGCAAGGTGGGAGTTACCACCACTGGTGATCTCGCTTTCCACCCCGATAACTACGCCATGATGGAAAAGTACGTCGGCGCTGGCAAAGCCATTGTGCGGATGCGCGCCTACGAGATGTCCGGGCTCCGTGAGAATGTCCCACCCGTTGAGGAAGCCCAAGCAGCGGCCTGTGATCCGGAGATCTTCCGCCAGGTCGGCATGAAGGTGTGGACCGACGGTTCGCCCTGGGTAGGCAATATTGAGACCAGCTTCGGCTATGAAGACTCCGAAGCCACCCGCTCTATTGGTATTGAGCCGGGCCATAAGGGTTGCTCGAATTACACCCGCGATCAGCTCAGCAGCATCTGCCGCGAACACTTCGCCAATGGCTGGCAAATGGCTTGCCACGTGCACGGCGATATTGCCGTGGACATGGTCTTGGATGTGTTTGAAGAGATCCAAGAAGAATTCGGCCGCACTGATGGTCGCCTGCGCATGGAGCATTGCGGCACCATCACCCCAGACCAGGTTCGCCGCGCCCACAAGCTCGGTGTGGCAATCTCCTTCTTCGTGGCCCATATCCAGTACTACGGCGATGTGCTCCTAGAACTCTTCGGGGAACGCGCCAACCTATGGACCCCGGCCGGTACCGCAGAAGAAGTGGGCATGCCTTTCTCCTTGCATAATGATCCGCCGGTTACCCCGGAATTCCCCCTGGGCAATATTGAAGCAGCCGTAACCCGGCGCGCCCCGAGTGGAAAAATTTTAGGCCCAGAGCAGCGCACTAGCCGGATGGCGGCGCTGCGTGCGGAAACCATTGATGCAGCATGGCAGATTTTCTCTGAGCATGAAGTTGGGTCACTAAGCCCTGGGAAGTTCGCGGATCTGGTGATCCTCGCCGATGATCCGCTGGAAGTTCCCGAAGATGAGATCTCGAAGATTCAGGTGCTAGAGACCTGGTTGGGTGGCAAGCCGGTTTATCGCTCTTAAGAACGCGGTACCCTTAAAGACAGATGCCCCACTGCCCTGCTCACGTGGCTGCCCTGCCAACGGAACTGTGCAGGGGCTGTGGCATGAATTGTTGTCTGTTTAAGAAAGGCCCTAAGGCACCTCAACCATGATGAAGATTCTGACTCTCCCCTTTAGGCTCATCGGCTGGCTGATCGGCCTGGTCTTCAAGCTGATTACCGCCCTACTCGCCCCGATTGCCCTGATCGGTGGCGCTGGTTTCTTGGGTTATAAGTACTTCGAGTCCAACCCGGAGGCCCTCGAGAAGGCCAAGAAGACCGCCATGTCGAAGATCAAGGGCGAGTAATACACACCTCTCGCTAGAAGGCGACGCATGCACCGCACAAGCTTTGCTCCACAAGCTTTGCTTTAAGAGCTTCGTTTTGTGCGCATGCGTCGCTTTTCTTTTCCGCACTCGGCTTCAACGCACTCGGCCTACATGGCCCGCCTGCAATGCACTCGCCTGCAACGCACCCGGCCTACATGGCCTCGCCTTATATAAGGAACACCTAGAACATCATGATCTTCCCGGACTTTGATCTCCAATCCCACCGCGGCGGCCGCGGGGAAACCTATGAGGAATCCCTTCTGGCTTTTCAAAAGTCTCTAGAACTCGGGGTCAGCACCTTAGAGCTCGACATTGTGCTCTCCAAAGATGGGGTGCCCATGGTGTGGCACGACCCGGAAATCCAGGCTGAGAAATGCCGCGACACCACCGGGAATTATGTGGGCCGCGATGTTCATGAGCTCACCTTAAAACAGCTGCGCACCCTCGCCTGCGATGTGAAGCTTGAGGCCTTCCCGGATCAAGAAATTCCGCCGAAAAACCGCATGGCTACCCTCCCGGAGGTGTTTACGCTGTGTGCCTCCTATAACTCCCGGGTGCTGTTCAATATTGAAACCAAGATCGAGGCCGATACCCCAGAGCGTTCCGCAAGCCCCCAGGAATTCGTGGATGCCATTTTAGATGCGGTGGAAACCGCCGGGGTTGAAGACCGCGTGATTATCCAAAGCTTTGATTGGCGTTCCCTACCGCTGGTAAAAAAGCGCTTCCCCACCATGCCCACCGCCGCGCTTTATGATGCCTCCACGTGGTTCGAGGGCACCCCCTGGATTGCCCCTGCGAAGTTTGGCCCGGATGTGCTCCAGGCGATTGCGGATCTAGGTGCTGATTATGTCTCCCCGGATCACCAGCTGATCAGCGGCCCGAGGTATATCCAGCGTGCCCGTGACCTGGGCCTTATTGTGCTGCCCTGGACGGTTAATGATGCCGCGCGGATGAATCGGCTGATGGATTGGGGTGTCGATGGGCTCATCACGGACTTCCCCACTTTGCTTCGGCAGGTGATGAAAGAGCGCGGCATGGAGCTTCCGGCTGCCTACCAACCCGCCTGCGCTTGAGTTCAAGCAGGTACTCTGAAGAGCACGACACCCCAAAAAGCGAAAGGCATTGTTGCTTCCACCATGGGTTTTCCTCACGCCTCCCCGGACACGTACGCACTGATTACTGGCGCTAGCCAAGGCATTGGCATGGCTATGGCCCGCGATTTAGCTGCCGAGGGCTATAACTTGATCATTGTGGCCCGGCGAGAAAATATCTTGAAAGATTTCGCCGCAGAGCTGGAAAACACCCATGCTGGTTTAGGCATTAAGGTGATCCCCTTTGCCTGCGATTTAGCGAAAGCTGAGGAGGTGGATCGCCTGCTGGAGTTACTCGATGAAAAGGAATGCAGCATCGTCATTAACTCCGCCGGTATTGCTAGCTTCGGCCCCTTCCTCAAGCAGGATTGGGATTATGAAACCCAACAATTCGACCTCAATGCCACCGCAGTTTTCCGCATCACCCATAAGGTATTGCCACAAATGGTGGCGCGCGGTGAGGGCGCATTATGCAATGTAGGTTCCGCGGCCGGCAATATGCCGATCCCTAATAACGCCACCTATGTGTTCACCAAAGCTGGGGTTAATGCCTTTACCGAGGCCCTGCATTATGAGTTGAAGAAAACCGGTGTGCATTGCACTTTGCTGGCCCCTGGCCCGGTGCGCGAAGCCATTGTTCCGGAAGAAGAACAATCCATTGTGGATAAGGTCGTTCCAGATATGTTGTGGACCACCTATGAATCCTGTTCCGCCGAAACTTTAACCGCCATGCGCAAGAATAAGCGCCGCGTGGTGCCCGGCCCCTTAGGTAAAGCGATGAATGCGGTGTCCCAAGTGGCGCCTACTGCGGTGTTATCGCCGGTCATGGGTTGGTTTTATCGCAAGATGGGGCAATAAACACCCCCTTTTTGGCCCCTGTGCTTTACCCGAGATCCTCGGGCTAGGCGCGTAAAAAAGAATGCGGCGTGGCATACCCTCGGCGCTGAGCATCACCGGGGGTGCGATGCATGCGAGCCGTGGGCCGAAGGATCTCGAAGAAAGCACACCATTAAAAGAGTTGGAATAAGGAGCACAAAGTGAGCGAAGAAGTAGCGGCGAAGAATGATCGTTTAGTGTGGATCGATCTGGAAATGACCGGTCTGGATATCCATGAACACACCATTGTGGAAATTGCTGCGATAGTCACCGACGCCGATCTGAATGTGATTGGCGAGGGCGTAGATTTAGTGGTGCATGCCAGTGATGAAGAGCTGGCGAAGATGGATGACTTTGTCCAGAATATGCACGATTCCAGCGGATTAACCGAGGAAATTAAAGCCTCCACGATTAGCTTGGAGGAAGCCGAAAATGCGGTGCTGGAGTTAATTGCCACCCATTGCGATCCGGAGCATCCTGCGCCTTTGGCGGGTAATTCGATTGGTACGGATCGGATGTTTATTCGCGAATATATGCCGCGTTTGGATGCGGCTTTGCATTATCGCATGGTGGATGTGTCCTCGATTAAGGAATTGGCGCGCCGCTGGTTCCCGCGGGTGTATTTTAAGCAGCCGGAAAAGGGAATGGCGCACCGCGCATTAGCCGACATTGTGGAATCCATTCGGGAATTGGAGTATTACCGCCGCGCCATGATCGTGGCGGACCCGGGGCCAAGCTCCGAGGATTGCGACGCCGCCGCTAAGGGCGCAATCGCCCGCTACCAGGAGTTTTTCTAGAGGAGCTCGCGGGATTTTTGCATTCCGTGCGGGCTCGGCTATAGTTTCCTTTGCTGCTGAGCGAAGCAATCCTTCGGCAGTAATGGTGGCTGTAGTTCAGCTGGTAGAGCACCAGGTTGTGATCCTGGGTGTCGCGGGTTCGAGCCCCGTCAGCCACCCCTAGTAATTGACCCCCAACCTTTGAAACATGAGGTTGGGGGTCAATCTGTTGTGCGGGTGGGGGTGGGCTCTGGGTGCAGGGCGCTTGGGGTGCCCGGGGCGATAATATTTAGCTCAATGCTTTCAGCCCCACTACCCCACCAATGATCATGGCGATAAAGAGCATCTTCGCCCAGGAGAAGGCTTCTTCCCCGGTAACCAGGGAATACACCAGCGCCACAATCACGCCGACTGCGACCCAGGCGGCATAGGCGGTTCCCACGGGAAGGCCTCTTAGGGCCCAGGCAAGTCCACCCATACTGATGGTAAGTGCGGCGAAGAAGATCAGGGAGGGCCAGAGGCGGCTGAAGCCTTCGGAACGGTCTAGCGCGATCGCCCACACTCCCTCGAATAAACCAGAGAGGATCAGGACGGTCCAGTGCACAGAAGTGCTCCTTTGTGTTGAGTTTTTAGGTGAGTCTGGGGGTAAGTCTCGGGGTGGGAGGTATTCCTGGTGGGCTGCCCATACCCCGTGATCGAGGGTACGCGAAGTGAAGGTGCGTGGGCCTTGGGTGCGTGGTCAATGGTATGACTTCGTGGGTACCCCCATGGGTATCTGAGGGAATGGTCTTTGGATGAGCACTGTTCTAAGGTTCAGAAGCTATACCCCGGGGGGTATTTTTCCTGGGGTTTCACCTTGAGAGATGAAAGCGAGCGTCATTAACCATGATTCGCGACCTGGGCGAGAAGTATTCGCCACTATATTTCCTGGCCGCCCTTGGCTTTGGCGGAATGTCCGTATTCTTCTTCATGGCATTCATGCACATCACCCCGCACCCTGATACCCCGATGCCCACCTTCGAGTCCATCCAGGACGCTTGGGCAAGTGGTGGGGCCTTCATGAAATACGCCATCGCCATTGGCTATGTGGGCATGGTGATCATGTTCGCCGTGCACCTTTTCCTCTTGGCATGGAACCTGCGGGAATTCTCCGCTTTCCGTAAAACCGAGGCCTATCGCACTTTGAAGGCCACCAACGCGGAAGTAACCCTCATGGCCATTCCGCTGACCTTGGGCATGACCGTTAATGGCATGTTCGTAGCCGGCATGGCTTTGGTGCCGGGCTTGTGGGGTGTGATTGAAAATCTCATGCCGCTGGCTTTGGTGCTCTATGGCTCAGTTGGCGTGCTGGCGCTGGTGATTATGTCCACCTACTTAAAGCGCGTGATTGCCGCGGGCTTTGACTTCAAGGCCAATGGTGGCCTGAACCAGCTGCTTTCGACCTTTGCGTTCGCCATGATCACCGTTGGTTTTGCCGCACCCGCTGCGATTTCTAGCAATAAGACCATTGTGCTCTTGGCGATGCTCGGCTCGCTCTTCTTCGGTTCCATTACGGTGCTGCTCTTTGTGGTGTTCCTACCGCTTGGTGTGATGAGCATGCTGCGCTATGGGCTGTCGCTTCCGAACTCCGCTACCTTGTGGTTGGCGGTGCCGATCTCCACGCTGCTGACGATCACCGCACTGCGTTTGCGCCACGGCTACCAAACCTTAGAGACCTACTCCCCTGCCTATGATGGCGCTACTCATCCGAAGTCCTCGATTGCCGTGCTGGTGCTCTTGGCTGCCTCCATCATGTTCCAAATGACCTTCCTTGGGTTGGGCCACCTGGTGATGCGCGCCAATGGTTTCTACAAACAATTCCTCTGGGGCCGGGAGACTGCCTCCCCGGCAGCATTCACCCTGGTCTGCCCCGGTGTGGGCCTCTCGGTTGTGTCCATGTTCGCCCTGCACGTTGGCCTGGTTGCCAATGGCATGATCGAGAAATTCTCTACCACCTACTACGTGCTGATTGCCGTGATTGTGGCGATCTTCCTCGTCACCTTGTGGGCCGGTATCACCTTATTCCGCAACCAATTGCTGCGCTCTGGGGCTTTCGCTGGCGTGGCAACTCCGAAGGCTCAAGCCCAGGCTCAAGCAGGGCGCGAAGAAGCCACAGTTGAGAAGGTGAACGCTTAGAACAGGGCTTAAGGTTCTAGGATTCGCTGGAGCCTTAGCAGTTGCTAGGTTTTAGCAGTCGCTGCGGATTTACCAGTCGGGTTTTACCAATCGGCGTGAGGGGGTGGCGCCGGCACTGCTGGCCGAGCATCACTGTGGGCTCGCCGCAGCGGCTGCGGCACCTTTTTAAATACTGGCACCCAATCGGCGCTTAACACGTCAGTGTTCAGCGCCATTTCCATTGCCGAGGTACCTGAAGCTCCGCGGGCCAGTGTTTTAAAAATCGCATCGCGAATATCCTGCGGTTCCGCGGGGATGCGGGTGGGTAGGCCGAGGCGTTTGGCCAGTACTTGCACCGCCGGGGTCCAGGGGATCTGCGGATGTGCCGCTAAAACTTTGCGGGCCGCGACCGGCCCGAGATACGCACCAGTGCAAAATGCCAGTGCTTCCAAAGCGCGGGTACTTAAAGACTCTGGCGCTGCGGTGGTGCTGGGTAGGGCCTGGGCCAGAGCACTTAAAGAACTGTGGTTGACCTCCCGGCATAGGCCGGCTTGGGCTTGCACAAGTACTGCTGCCTGGAGGGTTTCGGTACTCCTTATGCTCACGGGATGAGTGAGCAGAGCTTCCGCATAATCTGGGTTCCCTACAGCCCATGGATCCGCGGCGTGGATACTAGCCCGCAGCAATTCCACCCAACCCACTACTGGTTCATTCGCCACGGTTTCTTGGTCTTCTAACTGCGGGTTTTTACTTAGGACTGCATGAAGCAATCTCGGCAAGGCGGTCTCGGACATCGCTAGGCGGCTTTCAAACCGGTTGCCAGAAAGTACCTCTGGGGCGATACCTAATCTTTTGGCTAGCACTTCTATTTGTTGCACCGTGGGTTGGGATTGCCCAGATTCCCATCGGCTTAAGGTCGCGTTGGAGCAGATGCCATGACAAAGGTCGCGTTGGCTTAATCCACGGTCTTTGCGGGCGTGGCGTAGTCGACGTCCGAAGGCTGCCTGATTTGTCATAGCGGGAACTACCTCATATGCGAATTAGCGCTTGGAGAATTGAAACAAAATTAGTGTGACGATCCCAATGAGGAAACTTCCTGAAGCGATCAATATGGCAAGCCCCGCTGCGCTAGCACTCCAGGCACCAACTCCAGCTGCGCCTAGTGCCCCACCAAGTTGCAGCATCACCCGGGTATGCGCGCTAGCAGAGGCAGCCTCAGCTTGGGGTGCTACTTCAAACGCCGCAGCTAAGGCAACCACCGTGCCAGCACCAGCACCCAAGCCACGGATCAGGTGACCTATTAATAATGTGGGGCCAAGCGGATGCGCTGCGGGGAGTGCCAGAATCGCGGTGCCAACACCAATGGCAATGAGCCCACCACCGATAATTGGAATCGCAGGGACCTTAGCTAGTGGCCCTTTTACTAGGGATCGAGAGAGCCACGCACCAGCGCCTTGGATGGCTAGCAATAGTCCGACTTTGATGGGGTCTGCTTCGAACCATTCCTCAATTTGCAGCACCGTTGCCAGCAAGGTGCCATAGAATACTGCCCCGATTACCAGGCATAAACCCATGACTGCGCTAAAAGCTTGGTTGGCATAAAGGCGCATACCTAAAAGTGGATGGTCCGCGCGGAGATCAAGGCGGATATAGATCAGCAGTGCCGCCAACGCTGCTAGCGCCCACCAGGGATTATGTGCGCTGACTGCCCATAGCAGTGCGGCAAGGCCGATACTGGCGCTGAAAATTTGCAGTGGTCCGACTGGGTCGGGGCTTCGGTTAGCGGTGGGGATGCTGCGCCACGCTAGTGCGATTGCGGCTAATCCCAGTGGAATATTGATGAAGAACATCCATCGCCAGCCCACTGCGGCAATGATGGCTCCGCCGAAAAGCGGGCCGAACGCTGGGGCAACTACTGCCGGAAGACCAATGGTGGCAAGCGCCGCGCGCATACCGGCAGGACCAACCATGTCCACCAAGAGTGATTGCACCGCCGGCATAATAAAACCGCAGGCTAAGCCCTGCACCACGCGGAAGATAACCAATGCCATAAAGTTCGGTGCAAGCCCGCATAACAGCGAAGCAATCACAAAGGCACTGACTGAAATCAGCCAGGTAGTCCGCGAACTTAAGCGACGTGTAGCGGTAGCGGATAAGGCGATGCCAATGGTGGCGGCCAGCATATAACTAGAGACCGTTAATTGGACTTGTGCTGCTTCGACCCTAAATTCTTCGCCGATCGTGGGGACCGCAACATTGACCATGCTGGAATCCAAGAGTGGCAAAATGGCGGAAAGTAGCAGTGCCGCCATGATTGTTTTTGAAGGTGTTGCCGGGCTCGGGTTTTCTTTTCGGGTGGCGGTGCTGTGTGGGGTGCTCATGCGCTTGCCTCACTTCCACCCGTAATCCGGGTGAGGAATTGAGTCCTACGGTGGCTGTGGCTGAGCGAAGTAGTACGTGCACCGCTTGGGGTACGGGACTGAGCACCACCTCGGGCGCTCCCTATGGGGGAGAAAAATTTTTCCATGAGCGTGAGATCCCCTCCTTGACTAGATCTGGGCTGCTTTTCTTAGGCAGCCCAGTGTTCTAGTGGCGGTGCGGTGATCTCAAGGGGGTACGAAGGCGTTGCAGAATAACAGCTAAGTTTCAGCAACGCCACAGCTCAGCGGGCTAATGGCCCGAGGTTGTTACATTGGATACCCCCGGGCTAAAAAAATTTTTATCGCTGCCCCGGTGATCTATATCGCGGGGATGCTTGTGGCCCTGCGGTAGCGTTTGCGCGGGCAGCAGCGTTTGGCAGCCTAAGCCACTACCCCGCCCGCGCTGCGGTCCCTTCTACTTCTTAGCTATTGGTTTAGCCGCCTGTGGATACGCGCGCATTACCAGCGCTCCAAGTTCCCCAGGGGATATTCCAATCACCCAGGCCATCAAAGCCACTGAATTCACCGCCGACGGTGTGCTGCACAATCACCACATCACCGGGTTTGACGGTTTCTTGGAACCATTGCGCGATCTCATCGGTGACGTTCACGCAGCCGTGAGAAGTATTGGTGTTGCCCTGCGCCCATACTGACCACGGTGCGCCGTGTACATAGATGCCCGAGTAGGACATCTGGGTCGCGTACTTCACCTTCACGCGGTAGCCGCCCTCATCATGTGGAAGACCATAGGTCTCCGAATCCATAATGAGTTCCTTGTGCTTATCGCCAATAATGTAGGTGCCATTCGGGGTGGGCCATTTACCGCTACCTAAAGACACCGGGATGCTGCGGAGCACTTCCCCATTGCGGCTTACCGTCATCATGTGGGTGCGATCATCCACAATGGCGCGCACATCATCACCGATGGTGAAGGAAGTTTCATTATCGGCTTCACCATAAATGCCATTGCCCAGATCCTTGCCATAAATCTTGGCTTTCACGGTGACCTTGGTGCCGGCTGCCCAAAAATTCTTCGGACGCCAGCGCACCTCATAATTATTCAGCCAATAAAAGGCACCATCTACTGGCGGATCGGTGATCACTTCAATGGCATCTTGGGCTGCTTCGCGGTCGGCAATCGGGTAGCCAAAACGCATCGAGATGGTTTGCCCAACGCCCACAGTGGCGCCTTCTAAAGGAGAAAGCGCTACCGCTGCTGTGCCATTCGGGGTTTGGGTACTAAAGGTCAGCTCAGTGGTCTTACCGTTTTTATCCGTGGCTTTTAAGGTATAGGTGCGGTAATAGCCCAGCACTTCGTCGTTTTCCCAACGGCGACCATCATCGCTGAGCTTGGATTCCACCTCATAGCCGTTCTCATTGGTCATCACCACGGATTTAAGGCCGTCCCCTTGGGAGCGCACCACAATCTTCTCGGTGGGATCCACCCCGGTCTCACCATCACGGACGCTCACCGCCGGCGCTAATTTCTCCGGCGGCTTAGCGGCACTGCTTTGAGTCTCTTCCTCAGCAACCTGAGCGGTACCGCGCTCAATAGTGCAGGCACTCAAGGTGGTGGACACACCGCTGATCACGAAAAGTGCAGCCAACCCGGTTTTAATTCCAGCGCGAAAGTTGCGATTAGCCTTGCGTGGCGAGGGTCGAGAAAGCATCATGCCTGCCGGTGTGCAGGAATCATCTACGGCTGCAGGAGTAGCACTGAAGTTGCCGACCTGTTCGCTCACACTTACACCTTCCACTACCAGTCCGGGTTCACCATGGTTCATGGTGATCACCAGGCAGGTAGGCCCGCGCTGCGCAGTAGCTTTGTGGCTGCTGCGGGTCACGGGACCTTGTATCGATCACGGGGTTGTTCTTTGAGGTTGATTCTTATGGGAGAGAATTTTCCACGAAGGGCTCCTGGTCATAACTACTTCGACCCCTGGAAGGCTGCGTCGCCGAGGCGATCATCCTTCGGGGCCTCACGTCATGACATCGGAAACCTCAACACTAGTTGGCTTCGGTACAGAACTTCTCATCCAGGGCAGCGTTGTAACCAGAACGAGATCAAATCGTTGCCTCGAAGCCACCATGCGGCCGTGGTCACTGTCATACAGCGCCAGCAACCCATGGCAGAATTAGATTCCCGTCACAACTTTGCAGTGTCATCCGGATTCCAGTTTCTCCATGTCCTCGCTACTGCGAAGCATTGAAGAAAAACCATGATACCTGCCTCCCCTGGAAAAGAGATTCTGACCTGGGAGTTTTTATTTACTCCCACCGTGGTGTTATATTCTTCTTCGTTGCCAGCGAGGCCCACACAGAAATGTGCGAGCCGCTGAGGACCACAAGCCTCTGAAGCTTCCAACTTCGCGCCATTAGCTCAATTGGTAGAGCAACTGACTCTTAATCAGTGGGTTCGGGGTTCGAGTCCCTGATGGCGCACCATCACTCCCCAGCTAGTCCAAATTCTGGATCCGGCTGGGGACTTTTGCTTTCCAGGTACAGGCTACCGGGATCCACAGGGACCTAGGAGAAGCCCTAGCGCCGCACACCCCGGTACTGCCACACCGGCACCGCCAATAGAGTTACTCCCCCAGCACCCCGCCCGCCGGGGAGCCCGGCACCGGAGATCCAGGCCGTTTTTCCTGCCACACCCGAACCTCCTCCGGATCCCACAACGGCGTGCAATCCAAATACGCCACCGGCGAAGGTGCGCGATGATCCGCCACATACCGCCGCCAGGTGGTGGGGCTAATCCCGCAATGCGAGGCGCACTCCTTCGAACGCCACAGGGGTTTCCCCGTCGCAGCATCCACAATGATGGCCCTCATGACGCCACCACGCATTCGTCAAAGGCAGCATGCCCAAGGGCAGCGGAGGGCCCAAGGCCAGCGGAGGACCCAAGGTCAACGGAGGACCCAAGGTCAACGGACTCATGAATACGCACTGCGCGTAGCAACATGAGTTGCTCACTTTCTCGCAGACTTATCAACATATTCATGGTCATGTCCTTACTCATTTCTGTCTTAGGTGAGTGTGGGTAATTAGGTGCTGAACCACCTCTTCTGAGCTGATTCACTTATCACCTTAAAAACGGTTCGGAACACGCCTCTCCCAAAATTCGATCGCAATAGCGAAGCCATAATCGCACCCCGCACCACTCCCCTCCCCTGAAAACAACAAAACCCCCTCCATCAAGGAAGGGGTAATGCATGAAGATGTTAAGCCAAGGAGTTAATCCTCATCTTCTAGCTGGCCAGTGGCCTCCATAATCCTCATCAAACCTTGATTACTTGGGCACACATACCAACTACCAGTAATAGCGGTGGTGAAGTAGGTGAGCATATCGCGCGGCCCACCATCAGCACCCGCCATTCGGCGCAGCATCTCATTCATGCGCCACTGGTCGAAAGTAAAACCAACAAATACGGTGCCGTGTTCACCACGATCCCCATAGGCAACATTGCGGCGATAAACATCCAATTCTTCGCCATCAACTTCCACCACCGAGCGCGCCACATGCGAAGATTCTGGCTTTTCTTCATCATCTAGCTCCACGCTATCAACCTTGGTGCGGCCAATGGCGTCTTCTTGTTCCTCGGTGGAAAGCGACTCCCACTCCTGAGTTTGGTGCACCCACTTTTGGAATAACAAAATAGATGCCCCTGCACCGGGTTTTCCATCCGGAATAGCCACCACACTGGGCGCCTCGAAAGCCCCAGGGTTCTCAGTACCATCCTCAAACCCAGTCAGGTCACGATTCTTCTCATAAACCCAACCGATAGTTTCATCTGCGACCTTGAAATAGGGCTTTAAGTGATCAAGGATTTTATGAGACACATCGAAGCACTGGGAACGCGAACTCGATGCCACATAAAGCCACGCATCATGCTGGGTGGCGGGCATGGAATAACCATCTTTGCCCTGCATGGGTTCATTAAATCCATGCACATTTTCCGGCACATCCTGCGGATCAGCGACCTGTGCCCACAATTCCGGACGCACGCCAATCACAATATTGGCCCCACAAGTACTAGGCAGGTTCGCTGCCGCAGCCAGGGCACCAATACTGGTTTTCCCTTCGCTTGCAGCATCAACGAGTAAATCCAGCTCAAAATATGCGTGATCTGTTACACCTAATCCGGTAATGCCACTTTGGTACGTCATGGCTTCCATCTTCCCACGAAGCCGCGCCACACGACTGTTTAAGGTCATACTTACCGCCAAGTTCAGGACACTTAAGCAATGCTTTATCCCGAGATCGGGTGGAAAAGGGGGGGCTGCGCACAAAGCACCCCTGCAGGTGCCTGAGCTAGACGACGCTCAGTTCCTTCGGGGTGCCGGAGTTTGCGGGCAATACACCTAGTGCTTACTCAAACCACCAGGCTAAAGAGCATGACAACCGCCAAGCCCACCACAGACAAGATGGTTTCCATCAAAGACCAGGTCTTAAAGGTTTGGGGAACAGTCATACCGAAGTATTCCTTCACCAACCAGAAACCAGCATCATTAACGTGCGAGAGGAACACCGACCCCGCACCAATAGCCAGCACCAGAAGTGCTTGGTGGGTGGGTTCCAAACCGGGGGCTACGGGGGTCATAATGCCGGCTGCGGTAACGGTGGCAACGGTGGCAGAACCAGTGGCTAAGCGGATAGATACCGCTACGAGCCAACCTGCAAGTAGCGGGGAGACCGGGGCACCTTCAATCCACTGCGCAATCACATCGGCCACACCGGAATCCACCAGGGTTTCTTTGAAGCCACCGCCAGCACCCACAATCAACAAGATGCCCGCAATGGGCCCAAAAGATCCGCCCACAATATCGGAGACACCCTTAAGACCGCGCCCACCGCGCATCCCCAAGGTAAACATCGCGAAGAAAGTGGTCAGCAACAGCGCCACCAGCGGGGTGCCGATAAACACTAAGAAGGTGGCGAAGAAATTAGCTTTTTCCCCAATGGTGGTTTCCACCACGGTGCGCAGCAACATAAGCACCACCGGCATAAGCACCACCGAGATACCCAAGCCGAAGCTGGGGCGTTCTTCTTCCGGTACCGGGTCGGAGGAGACGAAGGTTTTAGGTGCATCAATAGGCACCCATCGCGACATGAATCCAGCAGACAGCGGACCGGCCACAATCACCACCGGGATGGCAGCTAAAAGGCCTAGCCCTAAGGTAAGGCCCAGGTTCGCACCAAGGGCATCAATGGCGATGAGCGGTCCTGGGTGCGGGGGAACAAACCCGTGCAGTGCGGACAGCCCGGCCAGAGCCGGAATGCCAAGGGCAATGACTGGTCGTTTAGCGCGGGAGGCGACCATCATGATCACCGGAAGAAGTAGTACCACGCCGACTTCGAAGAAGAGCGGGATACCAATAACGAAGGCCAATGCGGCCATGGCCCAGGGGAGCATCTTGATAGGCGTGGTGCGTAGGAAGCCATCAACGATGGCATCCGCGGCACCGGATTTCACCAATAAGGCGCCGATCGCGGCGCCTAGGGCAATGAGCACGCCCACGCTCCCCACGGTGGCGCCAAGGCCCTTGGAGAAAGCGGTGAAAGCCTGTGGGAGGGCAATGCCAGCACTTAGTGCCAGCACCGCGGAGCCCACCATAAGCGATAGGAAGGGGTGTAAATGCGCCCATACGATAAGAAGCACAATCACGGCGATGCCCACGCAAGCAGCTAAAACGAGCTGCCCTGGGCCCGCGGTGGTTGTTACTTCATCTGCGGCAAGAAGAAGTCCAGGGTTCATAGGGTTTAAGGTAGTTCTTTTCTTCCCCTCTTTTGTGGTGGTTGTTAGAACTCCCACAACCGCACTAACCCCGCTTTGCTACCCCCGCCACTTTCTGCATAAAGAAACGCGCAGCCAGGACACACTGCGCCCCCGCGGGGCGGTGTGTTGTGACTACGCGTGTAGGAAGAAGCTTAAGGTCCGGTACTTAGACGCGGCCGGCCAGGAGCTTTTGGAGTTCCTTAATATCATTGCTGCGCTTGCGGGAACGCAGCACGGAGATAACGATGCCGCCAACAATGACAGCGCCGACGCCGAGCAGGATCTTCTGGATCTGCGGGTCGCGGAGCTTAGCGGTAGCGGTTTGCTTGGCGTCATTGACCACGTTTTCGGGGCGGCTGCGGTCTGCGAGTTCGTCGAGGGTGCTCGCCAATTGGCGACGGGTGCGCTCGATGTCGCGCTGAATATCATCGATCTTTCGTGCCACGGGTTTAACTCCCACTTTCATTCTTCGCTAGGTTTTTGCTGCTTCCGATTGTTCCACACTTTCTCGCGCCGGTGGGACATTGGGGGCGAGGCAGACCCCAGCCCCAGGACCAACACGGGGATCAGCGGGCGCTCACACGCCCAGCCCGCGGGTCTCGAGGAAAGCAAAAGAATTCTGTGGGGCGCTAAAGTCGTTGCCATGAGTGATGAGAATCGTTTGAAGGTGGGCGATGTTGCCCCGGATTTTGCGTTGGTGGATGACCGTGGCGAGCGCGTGAGTTTATATGAGCTTACGGCGCAGGGGCAGCGGGTTTTGGTGTATTTCTATCCGCGGGCGAATACGCCGGGGTGCACGAAGGAGGCCTGTGACTTCCGAGATAATTTGGGGGTGTTGAATGATTTGGGGGTGGAAGTTGTCGGGATTTCGCCAGATAAGCCGGAGAAGTTGGCGAAATTCCGGAAAGATCATGGGCTGACCTTTAGGTTATTGAGTGATCCGGAGAAGGAAGTGATGAGCGCGTGGGGTGCGTTTGGGGAGAAGAAGAATTACGGCAAGGTTGTGCAGGGCGTGATTCGTTCTACCTTGATGGTGGAAGCTGATAATACAGTTTCGCTCGCAAAATATAATGTGCGGGCAACCGGGCATGTGGCGCGGATTGTCAAGGAACTTAATGGCTAGTCGACAGCGCGTGGGTGGATGTAGCGCTCGCGCGTGGGCGGCAAGTTTAGGGTACAAATAGTTAAAACTATGTACTGCTAAGGGACTCGCTGCTGCGGGAGGCCTGTGGCTGTGGCTGTTGCCTGTAGCTTGCGACTGTGGCGGCTGGACTGAAGGGAAGGAGGAGAGCTAGCTCATTATGAGTAGTCATGCTCGCTCTCATCCTGTGCCCGAATCGCGTGGCGATGCGAAGGCACCTAGTGCCGCGAAGGGGTCTGATGCCGCTGAGGACGCTGAGCGTCTTCCGGAGGGAAGCCATAATGCGGCACCGGAGTTGCTGTTCCCGCGCCGGCGCCCAGCCCAAAAGCGCAGCCAGGAGCGTTTTGATCGGATTTTGATTGCCTCGCGGGCAGCTCTGGTGGAGTTGGGGTTTGAGTCCTTTACCTTTGATGAGGTGGCGCGCCGCGCGGAGGTACCGATTGGGACCTTGTACCAATTCTTTGCCAATAAGTATGCGCTGATTTGTGAATTGGATCGGGTGGATACCGCGGAGGCAGTTGCGGAGTTAGAGAAGTTTTCGGTGCAGGTGCCGGCTTTGCAGTGGCCGGAGATTCTCGAGGAGTTTATTGATCACCTGGCGCGGCTGTGGTGGGAGGATCCTTCGCGGCGTGCGGTGTGGCACGCGGTGCAGTCAACTCCGGCGACGCGGGCGACGGCGGCAGCTACTGAGCAGGAAATGATTGAGATTATTGCCAAGGTGGTGGCACCTTTGGCGAAGCATTTGGATGCCGAGGAGCGGCGCCGGCTGGCAGGGTTGTTGGTGCACACGGTGTCGTCGATGCTGAATTATGCGGTGCGGGATCCGGAGCCGGAGCATTTTCATTCCTTGGTGCAGGAGACCAAGCGGATGCTGATTGCCTATTTATTTGCGGTTGCTTCTTAGGGCTGGCATGGGGCCCTCGGGGGGGGGGTGAGCGCGCGCTTTGGGTGCGCGCCCAGGGTGTTGCGACGCGTGGGTCTCCGGAGCTGCGCGGTGCCTGGGCCTTGCCTTATTCGGGGAGTTGGAGGAGGCATTGGGCGATGGCGTAGTCGCCATCATGGCTAATACTTAATTGTGGTTGCGGCAGGTTGGGGCCGAAGCATTCTTTGAGTGCCCGGTGGACGCGCCCGCGTAAACCTAATTGGATGCGGCCATGGGCATCAGGGCGGATTTCAATTTCAGACCAGTCGAGTTCTTCCGGCGCGATGATGGGGGCGCGACCATAGAGGGCTTGACTCCAGGCTTTGATGAAGGCTTCTTTGGCGGCCCAGCGGCCAGCAAGATGTGCCGGGCGTTGGGTTTCGGGTTTGGTCTTGGCGACGCGGGTTTCTAGCGCAGAGAAAACCCCGCTAGCAAAGCGGCTTCCTACTTGGTGTAGTTGCTCGCTGAAGCTGGGCACGTGCACCAAGTCAACGCCAATGTAGAAGCGTGGGGTGCTGCCGGCTGTGCTAGCGGGGTTGTGCTGCATGAAGGATATTCTTCCCTACTCGCGCAACCTCATGTGTGTTTAGGCCTGCTCTTCCTCCTCAGGGATGGTGAGGATGCCATCAACCAGGCGGGCGCGGTCGTCGAGAAGCACTGCTGCTTCGCGTTCCTTAGCGGCATCATCAGTACCACCTAGGTGACGGTCCTGCGGGCGCTGGTAGAGCGGGTTGACCTGGTGCATGCCACCCAAGATGAGTTGCAAGCCACGGTATTCCTTGCCGCGGGCGGCAGCCTGCCAGGCTTCTGCGGCCTCGCAGCCACGTTCCTGGGCAAGCGCGGTGAGGAAGACACCGGGGTGTGCCAGCATGATCAGCGCCGAGACATGGCCGAAGCCCAGAGAAGTAACCAAACCAGCCTTCGGGGTCAGCGCACCACTTAAGGCCAACGGTTGGCGCAACCACACGAGGTGCTGGTGCTTGCGCAGTACCGGGTCCACGCAATCCAGTGAGCGGTTGGCGGGGATGGTGCCGCAGCGCAGTACCTGTGCCAATCCGCCGAGCTGGAAGGCTGCGGCGCCACCTTTAGCGTGACCGGTGATGGTCTTTTGGGAGATGACGTACAGCGGGTTACCATCACTTCGCCCAAGGGCACCGGCGATGCGCTCATGGAGATCCGATTCATTCGGATCATTGGCGGTGGTGGAGGTGTCGTGCTTGGAGATCACCGCAATGTCATCGGCGTTCAGGCCTAGTGCTGCAAGGGAGCGGCCCAAGCCGGAGTGCTGGCCACCACGGGCAGCGCCCAGGGCACCAAGACCTGGTGCGGGGATGGAGGTGTGGGCACCATCGGCGAAGGATTCGGCATAACCGACAACCGCCAGAACAGGCAGGTTGTAGTCCGCCGCGAAGCTGCCGCGGGCCAGCAATACGGTGCCGCCACCTTCGGATTCAATGAAGCCACCGCGGCGACGATCATTGGCGCGGGAGAAGTAGCGATCATCAATGCCCTTGGCCCGCATTTCTGCGGAATCCGCGGTAGCTGCCATATCGCCGAAGCCGGTGATGCCTTCGATGGAAAGGTCATCAATACCACCAGCGACCACGAAGTCGGCTTTACCTAGGCGGATTTTGTCGCTGCCTTCTTCCACCGACACTGCGGCGGTGGCGCAGGCGGCAACCGGGTGGATCATTTGGCCATAGCCGCCCACATAGGACTGCATGACATGTGCTGCCACCACGTTGGGGAGGGCTTCTTGGAGGATGTCATTGGCGCGTGGTTCTGCCAATAGGCCATCAATGTAGAGCGAGCGCATGGACTGCACGCCACCCATACCGGTGCCTTGGGTGGAGCTCACGCGACCGGGGTGAACCGCGCCGAGGATATCGGCGGGGCTGAACCCGGAGCTTAAGAAGGCATCCACGGTGCACACGAGGTTCCACACGGCGACTCGATCGAGGTTGTCGATCATATCGGCGGGGATACCCCACACAGCAGGGTCGAAGCCTTCGGGGATTTGGCCACCAACGAAGCGGGTCATCACCACGCGGCGTGGGACGCGCACTGCGGCACCGGCGGTGCGAGTGACCAACCATTCCTCAGTATCTCCATCGAAGGCAATGCGGGTGGTGTCCGGTTCCGCTTCGAGGAAGCTGCGTGCTTCTGCTTCATCCGCGGCGGCGAAGGTGAGGTCGCGGTCGAGGTACACCTGGGTGAGTTCCGGGGCGAGGTTATCGACCATGTGGAAGTCATCGTGGAATTGGCGGACACCAATTTTTGCCATAACTTCATCCAGGTAGCGTTCCCGGATCTCGGTTTCGGGAACCTCTTCCCCATCGCTATCGCGCCAGGCACCATCTTCGTAGCTAATAAGCCCCATGGACCAGGCAAGTTCGGTGACACCAGCGGCGCTGAGGGTATCGCCTAATTCCACTTCAAAGCGGGTACGCGAGGATCCCAGCGGACTAAGTTCACCCACACCAACCATGACAACCATGTCGTCGAGGCTTCGCTGTACCGGCTGGAAGGTGGGGTTGGTCCACTGAAGGGGTTGGCGGATACTCGGCAGTGCAGCGATGGTGCGCGGGGTGGTAGTTGATGCCTCAGCGGCGTCGCTGGCTTCAGCCTTTTCGCGCGCGGTGCGAGCCAGTTCTGGCAGGTTCAGCTCAGCTTCAGCCAGGCCACCGGTGTAGTCCACGGTGATGGGGGCTTGGGCTGCTTGGTTGCGAACCTCTGGGGTTGCTTGGCTGAGCAGCTTCTCAGTGATTTCTTCAGTGGAGAAGGTGCGCACACCGGCCTTTTCCACTTCATCAACGAGCACATCATTATGGCCCATCAGGCCAGTGCCGCGGATCCAACCGATATGGGCGTGCACCAAGCTGGTGCGTTCACCCCAACCGGGTTGCTCCGCCTTCCAGCGGGTCACCAGGGCATCCAGGGCGGCCTTGGATTCACCATAGGCACCGTCACCGCCGAAGCGGCCACGGTTCGGAGAACCCGGCAGCACCACGTGCAGGCGGTGGCCGACAGAAACATCGGAACCAATATGGGATAGCCCAGCCACCAGGCGTTCCACGGACCAGAGCAGGAGGCGCATCTGGGATTCAGCTTGCGGGCCGGCATCATCGACCGAGCCGCTAACACCGGGTGCGGCGAAGGGGAAGAGCAGCGTGGGGATTAGCGGTTTCTTCAAAACCTTCTTCGCCCCGTTGACGGTGGCGGTTTGTTCATTGCCGATCCACTCAACCAGGTTGTCGAGGTCTTCATAGCTGCTCAGGTTCGCCGGGGCGACCCAGAGTGCCGCATTACCGCGGGCGTTGTTGGCATAAAGCTTCTTGTAGAACTCCAGGCGCTTATGGTTCAGCGAGCTGGTGGTGGCCACAACGGTGGCACCACCATGAAGAAGCTGCGCAATGATGCTAGCGGCAATGGAGTTCGGGGAACCACCGGTAACTACCGCCGTATCAGCGCTATAGCGCAGGGGTTCTTCATTGCGGGCTTGGGCTGCTAGCTCGGGGTAGCCGAGGTACTCCGCTTGAGCTGCGACAGCTTCCCCAGCACCGTGAAGATCCAGGTCATCGGTGGTGGAGTTCAACACCGCGCGGGAGAGATCTTCACGTGCGGAAGCCCAACGGTCATCCAGCAGCACTGCCTTATCGGGGTTGAAGCTGGGGGCAACCTGCTTGGGCCAATCAGCACCCAGTTCGCGTTCCACCAGCGCAACGATGGCGCGATCATCTGCACCAGCATCCACCAGGGCATCAGCTTGATCCTGCAGGCCGAGGCGTTCGAGCAGATCACGGGCAGTTTGGGCGAGGATGCCGTCCTTGCCGGTGAGGTTTTCTGCGAACTCATTAAGGGCTGCGGAATCCACCACTGCCCCACCAGCACCACCACCGGCGCTGGGAAGGGAAACGCTCACACCGTGTTGCGCGGCCACAGCCTGCACAGCGGCATCAATGAGCTCATCCAGATCAGCGGCCTTGCTGGGGTTAGCCGGCTGCAAGGTTGCTAGCTCCCCACCACGAAGAGAAGCGCCCTCGCGGGTACCCAACACCAATGCGGCGGTGACCTGGTCGGCCCAGCCTTCACCAAGCTCCCAGGTGCCGGTGACACGTTCGCGGATATAGGTGGGCTTCTTACCGGTCGGGCCGGTCAGGCGACGCAGCGCATCAGCACTTGCTTCACCGAGTACCGGGCCGAAGGCTTTATAGCCGCGGGCGAGGCCAGCGACCTGTGCCTTGAGGTCTTCTAGGGCGGCATCAGCGGCACCATCGATGGCACCCAAACCGAATTCCACGCCCAGGTCCAGCAGCAGCTGGTTGCGGCGAGAAGACACACCTTCTACCAGGGTTTCAATGGAATCAGTAGGCGTCATTTGATCCGGGCGGACCTTGGTCCACACGGCGATCAACATTTCGGTGGCTTCGCCGGCACTCAGCAGCAGATCATCTGGGCGAGCCCCACCCGTAGCCGCGGGCGCTGAGGCAGCGGGCGCGGTTGTGGCAGCGGCCGGGGCAGCTGCAGGTGCTGCGGCCGAAGCCTCTGCCGTGGAGGAATCCGCCGCCGAGACACTTGCCTGCACATCCGTGCCTTCTGCTTCAGCATCGACTTCCGGTAGGGCACGGGAAATCTCATCGCTGGCGAAGACCACCGGGCGATCGCGCTCCACATTGAGCACCTCAATGGGGTGCCCGGCATAGCGCGGCAGACGCAAAGTCTGGCCCATCATATTGGCGATCGTCGGAGAATCACCCACACCCACTTCGATGAAGCGCTGCACACCCAGGTCTTCCAGAGCAAGTGCTTGGGTTTCAATCCAGCGCACCGGGGAGGCGAACTGCCAGGCCAAAAGCTCCACCAAAATGGTGCGGGCCAAGACATGCTCATCCTTCGAGGCTTCCTCGAAGTTCTCCAAGATGCCATTGATGATCTCCGAGTCCACCACTTCGGTCATGGACTCCACGAACTCATAGCTCAGCTCGAAGGGGCGGGCCACCAAGTTCGGGATATATCGGCCAATCAGGCGATCCAGGTTGAAGGTTTCCGGCAACAAGGCATTCAGGTGCTCGCGGAAATCACCCACACCATCGCGCAGCTTCGAGGAGTGGAAGGGCACATCAATACCCGGGATTCGGATATAGGCGCGCTGTCCCGGCGCGCGCTTTTCCACATCAGCTTGCATAGCGCTAAGCCCCTTAACGGTGCCTGCCACCGCATATTGCACACCAGCAATGTTGTAGTTGACGATCTCAAGGAACTCGCCGCACTTTTCCGACATTTCGGTGACATAGTCAAAGACTTCATCTTCGCTAAGCCCCATCTTGTTCGGGCGAAGTGCCGCCAACCCGTAGGTGGAAAGCCCATTTTCATCGCGCTCCACCAAGCGGTGCATGGTCAGCCCTCGGCGGTACACAATCTCCACCACACTCTCCAGGGAAAGCACCCCGGAGTAAGCAGAAAGCGCATCATATTCACCAACGGAGTGCCCGGCGAAGTAGGAGTGATCCTCCATCACCCCGGCTTCTTCCATCTCCGCTACTTGAGCAACACCCAGGGTAGCCATGGCGACCTGCGTGAACTGGGTTAAATACAGCACACCATCGGGGTGCGAGAATTTTTCACCATCCACCCACACATCCTGCGGGTTGTCCTGCACAATATGCAGCACCGAGAACCCCAACTTCTCGCGGGTGTGCTTATCCGCACGATCCCACACCGCACGCGCAGCTGCGGACGATGCCCGCGAAGCCATCCCCATGCCCTGGGATTGAATACCCTGCCCGGGGAAGGCATAGAAGGTAACCGGGGCGGCCATCGTGGCGGTAGCCGAAAGCACTGGCTGACCATCCACCGTGGCAGTCACATTGCGGATCTCACCATAGCCGGGGCGGGAATCCACCCCGATGCGATCCACCTGAATATCCACGGTCGCGCCGGGCAGAACCGGGGCGATCATGGAGGCGGACCATTCCTTCACCACGCCGGGGGCGGTGGTGGTTTCTTCACCTTCATAGCCGGCGGCAGCCACAATCTGGGCGATCGCACTGGTCCACATGCCATGCACAATGGGTTCACCCAGGCCCGCTAGTGCCGCGGCAGCCTGGTCCACGTGGATGGGGTTGCGGTCGCCACTAACGATGGCGAAGGAACGCATGCTGCGTGGTGCCTGAACTGTGGTTGCGGCGCGGAAGCTACGCGGGGTGTCGGTAGCGGTGTTTTCGGATGTTGCTTCATCGGCCCATTGCGGCATCGGGTCGGTACCGGTGCGGCCACGCACCAAGAAGCGTTCCTTCAAGGTGGCGATGGTCTTGTGGCGGGCGTTGATGGTGGCTTTCACCATCACTACGCGGCCCATCTCGGTATCCACCGGTTCTTGGGCTTCGGCGTCGATGACTAAGGTAATGCCATCGCTGAGGCCATCAAGGTCTTCTTCCACGGCTATCTGGTGATCCAAGTGCACCAAAGAGAGCATGCCTTCCACAGCACCACTAGCGCGTACCGCAGAGAAGATCGCCGGCCAGGCATAACCAACCAGCACATCCGGGGTGAGTTGATCAGCATCCACATGCACCGTGTTGCTACCAAGATGCCCGGTGGTCACGGTCGCATAGTCGGCCAGCTTGGCGGCCTGGATCTGGGTTTCCCAATGTGCCTTTAACCCATTGGCCTCGGCGAGCTGCCCACCGGCAGCCACCTTGGTCAGTGCTGCCATGGATTCTTCGGCGTCATGCGCAGATACCGTCGGCACTACTCCACCCGGCGCGCCAGCACTCAGGCGATAAGGAACCTTCAATTCGCCATCGGTCAGCGGAACGTTCAGCATCGCACCGCTTGCAGAGGACTCCAGGGTGGCGCCGCTTTCGGGGTGGTAGAAGCCTTCGCCCTTTTCTTCCCAGGTTTCTGGTGCACCCAGGCGATGAATCAGGCTGCGTTGTTGGCGGCCAGCCCATTCGGTGGTGCGGGCATTAAGGATCTGGCGGATCACCGGGGTACGGTCTTCGCTGACCTCGGCACCGCTTTCTAGGATCCGCTCAATGCTGGCTTGGTCGAAGCGGCCCAGCAGTTCAGCGATCGGCTCATCCATCTTGGTGATCCCAGCAACCGCGGCTGGTCCGGGGATGATGCACACTTCATCTGCTTCATAGCGCGGGTCATGGGCTTGCCAGAGGGAATCGGAACGCCAGCGGCGACGCACATCCTTATCAATCACCGGCACGAAGTTCACCGGCTTACCGGAGCTTACGCACAGCGCATAGAACCAATCCACATCTGCCGGGTGCAGGACTTGGTCCTCGGCAGCCGGGTAGGCGGCCAGGAGTTCCTGCAGGGTTTCTTGGGGGTCCTTATCAATCCGGGTTTCTACCTGGGCGTCGAACTCACCGGAGTCCACTGGGCTCAGGCGTGCTTCGGTTCGTTCAATGAGCTCCGCAAAGCGTGTGAACCAGGCGCGGTTGACCCAACCGTGGTCTTCTTCGGGTAGTTCCACGGCAGCGGCAGCTTCGGCATCATAGGGGCCAGAAAGCTCCAGGTAGCGGCGGATTAGCTGCGCATAAGACATGGTCTGAACATCCCCGAAGTAGGGCTTGCAGGTCTTATTAATCGCGGCAATGATTTCTTCGCGGCGCTTCGCCACGGCCTCAGCATCACCGGCTACCTCATCAAGCAGGCGGCCAGCCTTGGCAAAGGAGTTCTCAATTTCGTGGATATCCGCACCAAGCTGCGAACGCCCAGAAGCCACCCCGTGCACTGCGCGGCCAGCCGGCACCCACGCGTTGGGGTCACCCTGAGCTTCTACCAGGGCACGTTTGACCTGCGGGGAGGTCTTCGCTTCCTTCGCGGCCATCGCCGCGGTGCCAATCAAAATGCCATCAACGGGCATCAACGGCAGCGCATAAGGCTTCGCCCACTGGCCGGTCAGGTAATCAGCGGCACGTTCTGGGGTACCAATGCCACCACCGACACACAGCACCACATTCGGGCGGCGGCGAATGTCCTCATAAGTGGCAATCAGCAGGTCATCTAGGTCCTCCCAGGAGTGGTGGCCACCAGCCTTACCACCTTCAACCTGCATAATGATCGGGGTTTCCGGCACGCGATCCGCCAACGCCAACACTCGGCGAATCTGATTAACCGCACCCGGCTTGAAGGCCACGTGGTTAAAACCATTGGCCTCTAATTCAGCTAGCAGCAGCTCAGCTTCTTCCGGTTCCGGCATACCTGCGGAAACCACAATAGAATCAATCGGGGCACCCGCTTGGCGGGCTTTTTGCACCAGCTTGCGGCCACCAATATGCAGGCCCCACAGCTTCGGATCCAAGAACATGGCATTGAAGCTGGCAGATACACCCTCATCCAAAAGACCGCTCAGCTTCTCAATGGAGCGCTCCAAAATATTTTGGCGCACCTGCCCACCACCAGCGAGCTCCGCCCAGTGCCCGGAGTTCGCAGCCGCGGCCACAATCTCCGCATCCACGGTCGTCGGAGTCATACCGGCCAAAAGCATTGGGCTTTGCCCCGTCAGTTCAGTGAACTTGGTGCGCAGGCGCTTCTGCCCGTGAACATCCACAACCTTCGGCAGGTATTCGGAATAATCCAGCGGTTCTTTCAGCTTACGGCCGGCATCAAAAAGATCCGCTTGACCTTCACTATCAGCTACCGCCAGGGAGCCCACGCCACGCCCGCGCAAAATCTTCGCAGTCAAAGATTGCACGCCACGCCCCGGGCCTAGGTCCAGCACCCAAGTGGCACCCGCATCCACCACCGCAGCGATCTCACGTGGCCAATCCACCGGGGTCACCATCACGGCTTGTGCGGCATCACGTGCCAGCTCGATATCAATACCGCAGCGCTCAGCCCACTGCACCACCTGGTCAGCGCCGGCCTGCATATCCGGGTGATGGAACCCGGCGCGCACCTCAAGCTGGGTAAAGCGCGGGTTTAATGCAGTGCCGCCGCGACGTTTATCATCCAGTTCCTTTTGTTCCTTGGCTGATTGCGCCTTCAGCAGGCGAATCACGGTGGCGTTATCGGCGGGGCGCCCCACCATCACCACATCTTCGCGGGAGTTCACCAGGCCCACCACGGAGCTCACCTTGGCCTTCGCGATGGCGTATTCAACAATGTCCTTGCTCACCCCACCGATAGCCACCATCGGGGAGATTCCAGCAGCACCATTACCGGCAATCAATCCGCTGATCCGGCCCTGTCGGGTCATCGCCACACCAATTAATTCCGCCAGTGCAATGGCGGTGGCATCATCGCAGCGGCCCTGCATCGGGTAGGCCGCCAACACACCCTGGGAGTGCGCAATCACGGCTTTCGCGGCTTCGGTCGGCAAACCTTGGGCGCGCAGCGCATAGGTCACAGCCATTTGGGCGACGGTAATTCCCGGCACGGAGTACGCGGGCTGGTACTCATCCGTGGGGGCGTCAATGCGTTCTTCAGCCCACGCAACGGGCTTAAATCCCTCTGGCCGTGCGGCGGCTAGTTCATCTGCTACCGGTTGGACCATGGCGTTTGCGCCTTTCACGGCCATGGCAACAGCGTCGTGTACTTCGGTGGAAGCATGCAGGTTATCGGCTAATGTGCTCAGCCATGGTTGGCCTTGTCCGGCGTATGCCAGCGCGAAGCCGGCGCCTTCCTCAAGCAGGCGTTGGTTGAGGCGCGGCTGTTCGGGATTCAAAGCTTTATGCTGGTCACTCACGACGTTTTCGCTCCTGGGGTGGGTCAATAGGGTGATGTTCTTCGGGCATGCGAAGGCCCGACCTCTAAAAGGTTTTGAGTGCCTAATATGCCACAAAATCATGAGGAAAGCGTCATCTTTCACCGACCGTCACCAACGAACGAAAGCGGTGGGGCTTCCCAAAGATTCTTCTCAGTGTAGGTAGTATCTTCACCGCAGTCGGCTAACACGCAGAAACAAATCGCAGTTCAGGTATTATTTTCGACAAAACTATTCGCTTCTTTCTTTGCTTCCCGAGATCATGTGACCGGGGTTCGCAAACCCCTTCAAGGCCCCAAAAGCGACCTTGGTCACACCACTTTGTGTGTGTCGCGAGTGTGCGGAAGGGTACCCCCGCTGTAGACAGGACTGCCATGACCCAACGCATTGCATTCCTTCATGTCTTAGGCGAATCACCCCAGAACTGGATTCCGCTGGCCAATATGCTGCATGCCCATCGTTTTGAGGTCATCACCCCTTCCCTCTTTGGCCCACACCTTTGAGAAAACGGGTCGAGTGTTCATGACGCAGCCACCGAGATAGCCGGCGAGTTAGGCCCAGAGCCCACGCATATTGTTGGCCATGCCCTAGGGGCTGTCACCACTTTGCAGTTGCCCCTGGAACATCCAGAGCTCGTCACTTCGCTGTGTCTATCCGCCCCGCAAGCCACTCCACCGCAGATGCTCATGGCCACCCAATCGCTCATGATGCACTCCCCTCCCCGCAAAGTTGATCTGCCCCGAAGGGCTCAGCAAAGCCCAGCTGCAGAACGTGCTGGATGCGGTAACCAAAGTGGATATTGAGTCGAAGCTGCCACAGATTCAGGCACCCACCACCATCCTGTATGGAGATCATGACCACTTCAGTATCAAAGCGGCCCAGAAACTCTCACAGCTCATCCCCAATGCGCACCTACATGAGATTGCGGATGGTTCACAGCAACTCCCCTACCGCCAAGCAGAGGCTTTTACGCAGCACCTGCTTGCTCACCTCGGTATCTCCTAACAACCGGATCGACTTTTCAACACCAGCACGCAGCGCACGCTCCCCCACCCCCGGCCGGCAGCTATGTCGGCTAACGCCTTCCCCGAGGCCCCTCATAGCCTTATCGCCTGGCACTGGCGAAGATACTCAGCGCGCTACGTTCTTTTGAGGTAATGTCTCGAGTCTTCAACTAACGCAGAACAAAGACCGATTATCCCTGCCACGATGCGACCAATCGGGTTGTGGAAGACACAAGCGATGAGGAACACCAGCACCCCGACTGCAGCACTGCGGTAGAAGAAGCCCTTCTCGAATCGGCGCGCCGCAAAATACGTGGAAAGAACCACAAACACCGCAGTACCAATCAGGATGAATAAGTCCTCGCCGTGAAACGGCCGCGCACCAAAGAAATACTTGGTGGGCTCAATAGCCAGGAAAGTAATCTGCGCACGCGAAAAGTACAGCAGCAGTCGGGTTTGCCCCCGCTCAACTCTTTTATCGTCGTACATCAGCGTTGTCATGCGTGCACCGATGTTGCTCATTGCCTTCTCCTTTCCGCATGGGAGAACGTGACTAGTCGCTAGCCGATGATCCCTATATTACAGCACAATAATCGGTACAACGTTCACACTCCGCGGAAATAGTCACGAACATAGTGGCGACCAACCGCGAGCACACATCCTGGGAATGCCCCTCAGCCCACTGCAGGTGACCTCAGCGCCTCCAACACCGCCGCTACCCCAACCCGGCAGGCACCCCGCACACCCCAACCCGCAGCAAACACAATCACCCTCAGCTCCCCAACCGCATTCAAGCAGCTCGGGGAACCGAGGGTGATCATGTATCTGGTACGCCCGGGGGGACTCGAACCCCCACGTCGCAAGACACTGGAACCTAAATCCAGCGCGTCTACCAGTTCCGCCACGGGCGTGCAGCACACCGCAGGGTGTAGCTAGCGAAGATGATTCTACGACATAGGTGACGGCAGGTACCTAATCGGCTGGGTATCCTAGGCATCGTGAGTGATCAACGACCAGTGGAGCCCCCAGCAGATACCCCCCAAAGGAAATCGACGGCACCCAAAAACATGGCCGCAGATCAAACCAACGACTCCGAAACACCGAACACGCAACCGCCAGCGCAGCCAGAAACGCAACCAGCAGCGCAGCCAGCCCCGGACCCCGCGCTCAAACCCAAGGAACTCAAACGCGTCAAAGTCGGCCACGTTCTCTTCCTTATCCTCGCGGTCTGCTGCACCATCGCCCTAGCCTGGTGGCAGTGGAGCCGCTTCCGCTCCGGATCTGGCACCTTCCAAAACCTCGGGTACGCCCTCCAATGGCCCATGTTTGGCGCCTTCTTCGTCATCGCCTACCGCAAATACCTGCAGTACGAAAACGAAGCCATCGAGCTGGAAAATGAGGAACTGGGCCTCACCACCCCAGACCCGCACGCCGAACCAAAATCCCCGAGGCGTTCCCAAGAAGAGGAATTCTCCGCGCTCTTGGATGATTTCCTCCCCGAACGCCCCAGCTTGGATGTTGAACAATTCAATGAACTCAATGTCCAGCGCCGCGGTTCCAGCGAATTAGCGAAGAATCCCAAACACCCCGAGACTCCCGATGACACTCCTACCGCTGACGCCACCTAGACTAAGCAGCCGAGACCTCTCAGCAGTTTGGCATCTAAGAAAGTGATAAATGTGAGCACGACGCCCGAGAATACTCCCACCCACAAAGCAACCCCGCAGGCATCAGTAGCAGCCACGCCTCGTGCCCCACACCCGGAGCGCCAGCATCGCGTCGCAATCGCCCTGAAAATCTTCTCCGCCACCGCGTGGATTACCGGTGTGATGCTACTCCTACTCTGCATGCGCATGATCATGCAGTACATCTTAAAATTGGATCTACCCAGCTGGGCCACCATCGTCGCCATCGTCCATGGCTGGGCCTATATGGCTTATCTGGTCGCCTCAGTTAACCTCGGCATCAAAGCCCGCTGGCAACCCATCACCTGGTTCACTACCGTCATCGCCGGTGTCGTTCCCTTCCTTTCCTTCTTCGTTGAAGCTTGGCGCCGCCGTGAAGTTAAGGAGCGCTTCCAACTCAGCTAACTTCATACTCCACACGCTCACCTACCGACCCCACAAGGGCCGTAGGTGCGTTTTGCTTTCCTCGAATCCCGCGTCCCAGGCAGCGTTTATTGCCCCTACTTACTGTCTCCCGTACGCTTGCCGCGCCAAAAGTACTTATAGGCGAATACCCAGCCAATACCCAGTTTTCCTCGTAGACATTGTCCAGGAGTCTTTCAGAAACTGTTTTTAGACTTCATGGTTGTCAACGTTAGTTTCCTCATGAGTACCTAGAAAGGCACCCCAACTCTCGTGCTCTCAACCCAACAGCACACTAAATACCCATTGCGCCGTTTCCTTCCCACCAGTGCGGGAGCCTGGACACTGGCTATTCTCGGCGCTGTAGCGGCCTTATTCACGCTCTATCTCAGCGTCACTGTTTTCCACGCCACCACCACGCATTCACCGCGTATGGCTCTGGCCTACCTGGCCCCCATCGCACTTGTTGTTTTCCTCGTATGGGCAACCGGTTTACTCCCCAAGCTAAGGCCTTCTGGGCAAGCATCTCTCAAAGATCATCTCAGCCCCGCTTGGTATCTCCTGTTCGTAGCCTTGGCAGTGCTTCTTCTTGCTTTGCTCGGGGCACAAGGAAAACAGTTGGTAATTCCTAGCCTTGGGACATTGCTAACGGTGATTATCGTTAATCTGCTCATCGGTTTATTCGAGGAAATACTCTGCCGCGGCTTCATCCAGAACATCCTCCTTTTCCAGGCACGACGCACTGGCCGCTCTGTGTGGTGGTCAATCGTCTGGGCATCGATCATCTTCGGTGTGATGCATGTGACGAATCTGATCGGTCAACCGCATCTCAAGATCGCGACGTTAAGCCAAATTATTTATGCTATTGCTGCAGGCATTATCCTTGGCACTGCGTACTACATTTCAGGCAATATTTGGGTCGTCGCTCTGATTCACGGACTGGTAGATTTCTTGTCCAGCTTCGGTGAAGTATTGTTGCCACCGGCTACCCCCGGTGGCATTGTTCCGGATTCCACACTTGGTGCAGCCATCATTCAGGTCATGATTTTATTGCCCGGTATATGGTTGGCCTGGCATGCCCTGAGAAAGCACACGGATCGGATCGACCAACCCAGCTAAGGCACGGCCACGATGAGAAAGCGCATTCTTTTCCTCGGCACTTAATTGCGCCGAGGAGCGCCCCTCATCCAAAGATCCGCGGTATTCCTCCGCCGGCAAGAATAACGGGTCATACCCAAACCCATTCTCACCCCGGGGTTCACGTAATAAGAACCCCTCCCAGCGGCCTTCAGAGACCACTGCCTGCCCATCCGGGCTCACCAACGCACAGACACTCACGAAGGCCGCTTTTCGCGCTTCATCACGTACATCAGCAAGCTGCGCTAAGAGCAGCTGATTATTCGCCTCATCATCACCATGCCCACCAGCCCAGCGTGCCGAGAAAATCCCGGGGCAACCATTCATAGCTTCGACCGCTAAACCGGAGTCATCACTAATGGTGGCAAGCCCAGTGCGAACCGCACCTTCGCGGGCTTTAAGGAGTGCATTCTCTTCAAAGCTCAACCCATCTTCAACCGGTTCCGGGTAAGGTTCCACATCCTTTAAAGACACCAACTCCACGTCGGTGACCTCAGCTTTATCCAGGATGGTTTGTAGCTCTTTAAGCTTCTTCGGGTTATTCGAGGCGACCAACAACTTCACTGCTTTAGCCTTCCAGCGCAGCTTTTTGGGCGGCGATGAGTTCCTTACAACCCTTAGTCGCCACATCCAACAATTCATTGAGCTGATCGCGGTCAAACTCAGCGTGCTCACCAGTGCCCTGGATTTCCACGAAGCGCCCCTCTTCAGTCATCACCACATTCATATCCACCTCGGCGCGGGAATCCTCCTCATAGGGAAGATCCAGGCACACATGCCCATCAATCACACCCACCGACACAGCAGCCACCGGGGCGCGTAGCGGTTCACCGGGAACCACACCGCGTTTCTTAAGCACCGCAATGGCATCAGCCAAGGCAACATAAGCACCGGTGATCGCAGCAGTGCGGGTACCGCCATCAGCTTGGAGTACATCGCAATCGAGTTGAATGGTGTTTTCGCCGAGTTGGGAAAGATCCACTGCGGCACGCAGGCTCCGGCCAACTAGGCGGGATATTTCATGGGTGCGGCCCTTGACCTTGCCGCGCATGGATTCACGTGGCATGCGCTCATGGGTGGCGGCCGGGAGCATAGAGTACTCCGCGGTTAACCAGCCTTCACCAGAGTCACGCTTAAAGCGCGGCACCCCTTCTTCCACGCTGGCGGTGCACATCACGCGGGTGTTGCCGAACTCCACCAGCACGCTGCCGGCCGGGTTGGAGGTAAAGCCGCGGGTGATACGAACGCTGCGAAGTTGGTCAGTGGCGCGCCCATCGGCACGGGTGAACTCAGAATTAGTCATGCAGACCAGGCTACCCCGAAGCCTGCTTGAACCCGCGTTTAAGCCGTTACCTCAACCGCGGTACCGGGAAGCCCTAAGGTAATTGGGCCTTCATATTCTTGACGCGCTGCCTCCACCACGCGGTGCGCATCCACCCACGGGGGAATATGGATGAGTACCAAATGCTTCACTCCAGCAAGCCGGGCCGCGCGGCCAGCTTCTACCCCACAAATATGCATATCGGGGGCTTTGCCTTCACAACTTTCACCCCAGGTGGCTTCGCAGAGGAATAGGTCCGCATCGCGGGCGCATTCCACCAACTCATCAGTCCACGCGGTATCACCTGAATAGGCCACCACCTGGCCGGTGGCGATCTCTTCAACTCTTAAAGAATAAGCCTCAATGGGGTGCACTGCCGGGAAGGGGGTAACGCGGTAGCCCTCCAATTCCACCGGCACATGGGCTTGGTGTGCGTTGAAGATGAAGGTATCGCTGACATCATCCACGCCTTCTGGGTCATCGGCACTTAGCCGCCCCAGATGCACCGGTGCGTTCTTGGGCCCTAAAAAGTAGCACTTCTCTCGCGCAAACAAAGTCGGGTGATAGCGCCGCCATACCAGCAAACTGGGAAAATCTAAGCAGTGGTCGGCATGAAGGTGGCTGAGCAACACATGAACATCGGCGGGGTTGATGGTTACCTGCATCGCGGCAAGCACCCCAGGCCCGATATCCAGCAGCAAAGGGCGTGCGTCCGCGAGGGAGCCTGAAAGCAGGTACCCAGAGGCCGGGTTCCCGGGGGCGCCCAGGCTTCCCGAGCTGCCAAGGATGCTCAACTTCATGGAGTTATCCTCCCACGTCTTCCCTCGATTTTCTATTTTCCTAGAACCAACACACTAAAACGTACCTACTGCCAACCCTGCATTAACTGCCAGCGATAAAACTCTTTCGCCCCAAGGCCACTTCCCACAAGGGTTTTAAGTTCCGGGAGTTCCCGAAGTTCCTGGTGTGCGCCTCTGCACCTCACCTAGATCAGGGCTCAGGAAACGCTTCGCCAATAAGGCGAAAACCTCCGGGTCACCAGTGGTTTCGAAGCTTCTCACCACAGGGTGCCCATCGCCTGGTTCGGCTAATAAATCGCGAGCTGCTAATTCCCGCATCACATCTTTCACGGTTTCTTCCGCACTCGAGACCAAGGTGACGTGATCGCCGATCGCTAATTGAATGACCCCGGATAGTAGTGGATAGTGGGTGCACCCAAGCACTAGGGTATCTACCCCTGCTTCTTGGAGGGGTTGTACATAACCACTGACTACCCCAAGAATTTGCCGACCAGAGGTTATTCCGCGTTCCACAAAGTCCACAAAAGGTGGGCAGGCTTGGGCATACACTTCCACATCGGGGTTGACATTAAACATGTCCTGATAAACCGCGGAATTAATCGTGCCGGTGGTTCCAATTACGCCAATCTTGCCATTACGGGTGGTTGCCATCGCACGGCGTACCGCCGGGCGGATCACCTCTACTACCGGAATGTCATAGCGTTCGCGGGCATCATGTAAAAAGGCTGCGGTCGCAGTATTACAGGCAATCACCAGCATTTTGCAGCCACGTGCCACCAGCTCATCAGCAATGCTCATGGCTAGTTCGCGCACGCGTGCAATGGGCAACGGCCCATAGGGGCTATGTGCGGTATCGCCGATATAAATTAAGGACTCTTCCGGTAGCTGCTCCATAATTGCGCGGGCTACGGTCAGCCCGCCTACCCCGGAATCAAAAATCCCAATCGGTGCCGTCGCGTCAGGAACCACAGCCTCTCCCGGTGCGGCAACCTCACCGCCAGCAGCCTCAGGCACAGCAGAATCCTTCTTATTATTCACAGCACTCACCATTTATCGCCCCAATTGCTGGCGACGCAGCTTCTCTAATTTCTTACGCTCACGGGCGGCCTTCAACGCCGGCGGATCATCAGAGGTAATCAGCATGCCGGCTAAGAACCCACCGATCGCACCAAAAAGGTGTGCCTGCCAGCTCACCCCATAGGTGGTGGGAAATACGCCCCAAATCAACCCGGAGTAAACAAAGCCCAGGATCAACCCCAGCGCAATTTGCCCACCACTGCGATTAAAAAGCCCACGCACAATCAGGTAGGTCAACCAGCCATAGATCACCCCGGAAGCACCCAAGTGCGTAGTCCCCACCCCACCAAAAAACCACACACCCAGGCCAGACACAATCACCGAGAAGATCGTGACTTCCCAGAACACCCGACCACCGGAAAGCCCAATAAAGAAGGCAAAGATCGCTCCCGGCACGGTATTACCCATCAGGTGCCCAAAGTTCACGTGGAAAAGCGGTGCGGTGAAGATTGTTAGGAAACTCATCGGATCCCAGGGGTGAATGCCACCGATCTGTCCGGCAGTCCCCAGGGTCAAGAAGTTCACGATGTGGACCGCCCAAATCACCACCACATAGCCAACCGCGAAGGTCATGCCGCGGCGGAAATTACTTTTCGCCCGGGTTTTCAGAGGTGGTGCTGGTGGTTGGTTCCAGCGGCTCGCGGGGCTTCCTGGGATATAACTCGGCGGCAACCCCGCCCCGGGCAACCCCGCCCCGGGCAAACTGCCTCCGGGCAAACTGCCTCCGGGAAGGCTCCCTCCAGGTAGCCCAGACACCCCACGTCCATCCGAATATGGGTTCTTCGCATCTTTATCGCGGAATGTCATTGCTTACCTCAGACCTAGGGCTCGTTGTGCTTTAGCTACACCCTAGCCAGCAACCCACAATCTGCGATACCTAGCCACCCATCATGGCGTTCAACAAGGAATCCTGGTTATAGGCCAACCACTCCACCAACATATGGCGTTCTTCTTGTACTTCCTCCCCGCCTTCCACCTCACCGGCGGCCAAGTACAAACGTAAGTCATTTAAGCCCTGCAACCAAGCATGCGCATCCGCTTCCTCAATGGTCACTTCCACCCCACCATCCGGGCCCAAGGCCTGCGTAATGGCCTGCAAATTCATCAGCTTCTGCCGGCAAATATCGGTCTCATGCAAAGACCGCAATAAGGCATTATCGCCTTCAAATTCCTGGTCCTCCGCACGCTCAAAATCTGGCAACAAACGCGCCAACGAAGGATCCCTTGGTGCTTCCTTATGCCCCGAAGGCATCCCCGTCATCTCCGCGAGCTCATCTTTGGGTGCCGACTGCGCCCTCGCAATCAACGCCTCTGCCACCGTGGATGCCAAATTCCCCAACACTTCGCGCTCCATCGGCTCAAAAACGCAGGTGTATTTAACCCCCCGCATCAGGCCCTTCTTCTTGCGCCACGCTTGCATCTTTTCTCCTTAACCTGCCTGCTGCATCGTCGCCCACAATCCGGCGGTGTGCAGCTTCTTCACATCGCCTTCCACCTTGTCACGCTCCCCCGAAGACACCACGGCTTTCCCCTCGGTATGCACCTGCATCATGAGTTCCGTAGCGCGTTTCCGGCTATACCCCAACACCGTCTGAAACACATAGGTCACATAACTCATCAGGTTGACCGGATCATCCCAAACAATGCACACCCATGGCAGGTTTTCACTGGTCGCGACATCAACAACAACGTCCTCTTCCAGCTCCGGGGTCGCCATCGGCGAGCCCTGCAACCGCACTCCGCGCGAATTCTCTCCAGGCCAATTCATGGCACACAGCCTAGTCACCGCGCTAGTTTTTTGCTTCACCCGAGTCCCGCACTCCTACCCACGCCACGCCCGCTCCCCCGGCATGCTCGCGGCCCCCGCCTGCCACACCTGCTCTGTTTTATGGCGCGAGTCGCCTCTAGCAAGCCGCCCTCTATCCTGCTCCTCCATTAGAGTTGGGTGCTGTGACTGATATGAAATCCCAATGCGGTGGGCGACGCTCCACCTCGTTACTCACTGATAAATATGAGCTGACCATGCTCCAAGCCGCATTAGCTGATGGCACCGCCAACCGCCAATGCGCTTTCGAGGTATTCGGCCGCAAGCTCCCCAATGAACGCCGCTACGGTGTGGTGGCTGGTACCGCCCGGGTGCTTCAAGCCGTCAAAGATTATGTGTTTACCGAGGACCAACTCGATAGCCTCGATTTCCTCAATGACCAAACCCGCGAATACTTACGCAATTATCGCTTCTCCGGTCATATCGATGGCTTCAAAGAAGGCTCCCTCTACTTCCCTTATTCCCCACTTCTTACGGTGCGCGGCACCTTCGCAGAATGCGTGGTCCTAGAGACCGTCATTTTGTCGATTATGAACGCCGATTCCGCCATCGCCACCGCCGCTGCCCGCATGGTCACCGCCGCCGATGGCCGCCCCATCATCGAGATGGGATCGCGCCGCACCCATGAATATTCCGCGGTCACCGCTTCCCGCGCGGCGTATTTAGCTGGTTTCACGGCCACCTCTAATTTGGAGGCCAATTACCGCTACGGCATTCCCGCCACCGGCACCAGCGCGCATGCCTGGACCTTGCTGCATGTCAATGAAGATGGCTCCCCCAATGAGGAAGCCGCTTTCCAAGCCCAAGTCGATGCCTTCGGCACCAACACCACCCTCCTAGTCGATACCTACGACATCACCCACGGTGTGGAAACCGCCATTAAGGTGGCAGGCCCGGAACTTGGTGGCGTGCGTATCGACTCCGGTGACCTCGGCGCCATTACCCGCCGCGTGCGTAAACAACTTGATGATCTCGGCGCCTATAACACCAAGATCGTGGTCTCTTCTGATCTCGATGAGTTCACCATCGCCGGTCTTCGCGGCGACCCCGTCGATGTTTATGGTGTGGGAACCTCCGTAGTCACCGGTTCGGGCACCCCCACACCCGGCATGGTTTATAAGCTTGTCGAGGTTGATGGTCACCCTGTTGCCAAGCGTTCCCGCGGCAAATCCACTGTTGGTGGCGCCAAACGTGCCATGCGCACCTACCGCGCTTCTGGCACTGCGATTGAAGAGCTTGTCTTCCCCTTCGCCGCGGAACCACCAGAGGTCGGCACCCTCAAGTCCGTGCAGCTGACCACCCCACTCATGCGTGATGGTGAGGCGCTGGAAGGTCTTCCCACCTTGGAGGAATCTCGCGCTTATCTCGCCAACGAGTTGGTCACCTTGCCCTGGGAAGGCATGGCCCTTTCTCGTGATGAACCGGTCTTAACCACCCGCTTTGTTGGTTTCCCCAAATAAGCGACCGCACTATCGTGATTAAGTTTGCATAACAACTGCTCTTTTATTTAGCGGTTCCTTGCACCCTCGCCATACAGTGTGGATAAAAGACCTCCAGTTACCTTATTAAGGATGTGCTTGACCTCTCATGGACCCGAATAATCAGGATCCCAAGGACCCGAAGGACCCGAAGGACCCGATGGATCCGAAGGACGGAAAGTTTTCTGAGGATGTCCAGGAACCTTTCGAGCCCTCCCAAGAACCCCGTGAGTACGGGGACTTCGAGCGACCCAAGCACGAGGCCCCAGGGTCCGCGGCCCCAGAGCCCGAGGCCGAAGAACCCAAAGAACCCTCCGCAGGCAAGCACGCCGCTCAAAGCGACCCCGCCCCGAAGCCTTTCCCCAGCACCCCGGATACCCCGTGGGATTCCGCAGCAGCTGCCGGCAAGTACGACTCCTGGGGCCGCCCGCTGGATGAGGACTGGGATGCGGAAGAACCGTACTCCCCGCAGGCTCCCCAAGATCCCGGCGCCTACCCAGGCGGAGGTTACCCAGGAGGTTCTTACCCCGGTGGCGGCTACCCAGGAGGTAGCTACCCCGGAGGTGGCTACCCCGGTAGTAGCTGGGAAAATTACGGGCACCCCGCCGGTAATGGTTTCAGCGGCACCGCGCAACCCCAACAATTAGCTGAAGAACCCCAAAAGATCCCGAACTTCAGCATCTTCGATGCTTTCGGCACCGCCTGGCGAACCTTCTCGCGTTCCCCACTGCCGTGGCTCGGATTCGGCGCACTGTATCTGGTCTTCAGCTTCGTCACCACACTGGCGTTGCTCTTGCCCACCATCTTGCTCATCAGCTCCGATATCGGCGACCCCACCATCGTCAACGAGGATGCCGCCCTCACCGGCGGTCAGCTCTCACTCCTGGTGGGAGTCAGCCTCCTTAGCGCCCTGATCGGCATACTCTTTAGCGCTATGCTTTACCGCGCCGCGGTCGCCGCCATGCGCGGCAAAACCCTGCGATTTACGGATATCTTCACCTTCAAAGACATCCACTTCTTTGGGCTGCTCGGCCTGCAGATCCTAACCTTCTTGGCGGTTCTCCTCGGGTTAATCCTGCTGCTTATTCCCGGCGTCCTCATCGCCATCTGCACCACGGTCGCCGCCGCCCACTACTTCCTGCGACCTGAACGCGGCCCCATACAGGCCCTTAAAGCAGCGATTCAAACCGGCGCCCGCAACCCCCTAGCGATCTTCCTCGTCACTATCACGACCGCAGTCCTCGGCGGCATTGGCGGCGCCACCGTCATCTTGCTGCCGCTGATCCTTCCCCTTGTCGCCATGATCTGCATCTACCTCGCGATGCTCAGCCTCCACGAACGCCCCGCCTTCATGGACGAAACTGAAGATCCCTTCGGCACCAACTACCCCACCCACTACTAAAACCCCGGGGTCATCCCCCGGAAACGAAGGAACCACGGTCCCAGGTTTCATCCCGCGAGCGCACACAAACCCGCCTGCCATGCCCCTTAGGTACAGGGCGCGAGTAGGCGGGTTTAATCTTTCTCCTACAGGGCGTAGCCCATACCGCCATGGGCAAGCACAGCAACGTGCCCTTCCCCTCTCTCAGATCCAACAAGTACCAATGGGACTTCACCCAGGCATATTACGTCCAAGAACCAGGCACCTACCCCACGGACCCATGCTCCAGTAGCAGCAACTCTCGGGAATGTTTCCAGATCAGCCAGGTTTTCGGCGTTGCCTAGCGCACCTTCGCCGACAAATCCATGCAGTGGCTAGGCATCACGCTGCTTTCCTTTCTGTGCTCGGCGTTGCGTTAGTCTGCGCGTTCTTTCTTTTTCGCCACCGCCACCGACGTCAGCTATGCGCCCCACAATCCCAAAGCCGTGCAAAGGCTCAACCTCACACTCCTCGCACTATTCATCTTCGCCTGCCCTCTCTACATGACCTTCAATGCCATGTTGCGGTGTGTAACGGTTTCCGAACCACAGGGCCAATCCCACGTCGACGCCTTTTACTCCAGGAAGTTCCATCTACCGGGCTTAGTAATGATGCAAACTACCTGGACAATTATCACTTTTATCGGTTCCCTACTCATGCTCATCCCCGGGTACGTTTTTCGGTACCCTCAGCACACTACGCCCTGGCCCCGTATAAGACCTAGGTGCACACTGCATAACTGCTTCGAATGCGGGTACCGCAGCCCGGTGGCTCCTCTCGTAATATCCATCTTTTTCGGCATAATCGGTTTTTTCTCCCTAGTTACCGCCTTGGTGGTAGTCCTCGTCCTGGCGATCATGGTCGTTATTTACCTGGCCATACTCAGCAGCCACGAAGGCCCCACACGCGCAGACCCGCCTCCACGAGCCTCATAGATCGAGGCCAGCGAAGGCGGGCCTGTGCTTCAGCGCAATCCTGTTTTCAAACCTCATTCGCGCGGGGAACATCGGGGGTTAAAAGCGGTCGAGGCTATCCAGAAGGAGGATCATCCCCACTCGCGTGGGGAACACCGGATGGATCATAATCATCAATGGATCATCCTCACTCACGCGGGGAAAAACCGTAGTTTATAATCCGTCCGCGGACTACTGTACAAGGTATTTCAGCAGCTCGCATCCATACATCGCCGGCATGCTATGGAGCCAACACAGCTATTCAAATGCTGATTGGAACCGGTCCCACTCAAAGGCATCGGTAAGAATCATTTCAGCTATAGCGCGAGCTTATTCATTATCCCATAAAGATGTTAAATACTATCTATAACGTTTAGTTAAGATATTTTCTACAACAATTCTCAATACAACTAATATAATGTCGATTCATGTTCATTTTCGCAGGAAACAATCCCCTTAGCGAGCTAGGTAACTACGCCTTCTACAGATCATCTCCGCATTCGCGGGGAACACCTCAAGTTGGGGAAGGGGCAGCGTGCAGAGCCACGGATCATCCCCGCTTTCGCGAGGAACACAAAAGTCACCCCGCCCCGCCTGGCTCGACGCCAGGATCATCCCCGCTTTCGCGGGGAACACTGGGGTGCTCCGCCTGATATGCGGCCACCACCTCGGATCATCCCCGCTTTCGCGGGGAACACCGTCTACCGCTTCCGCTATCTGGTTAATGTTCGGGGATCATCCCCGCTTTCGCGGGAACACGGGGGCCAAACGGACTACAGCAACGCACCACTTAGGATCATCCCCGCTTTCGCGGGGAACACCGTCTACCGCTTCCGCTATCTGGTTAATGTTCGGGGATCATCCCCGCTTTCGCGGGAACACGGGGGCCAAACGGACTACAGCAACGCACCACTTAGGATCATCCCCGCTTTCGCGGGGAACACGATTTTGTACCCGTCAAGCGCGGCCTCTCGGACGGGATCATCCCCGCTTTCGCGGGGAACACTCCAGACGAGATACCGCGCGATGAGGGATGTCTGGGATCATCCCCGCTTTCGCGGGGAACACGCGTCTGCGCTGCGGCCATCACCTCAGGCATCCGCGGATCATCCCCGCTTTCGCGGGGAACACCAGTTCTAGTGATTCATGCTTTCACCCCCGGGGCGGATCATCCCCGCTTTCGCGGGGAACACTGTATGTACCGCGCCGGTGTAGAGGTGTCCACCGGGATCATCCCCGCTTTCGCGGGGAACACGCCGCTGTTCCTTTCTTAGGGTGGTGTATTCCCGGGATCATCCCCGCTTTCGCGGGGAACACTGCATTGCCCACGCCATAACCCCCCAC
>NZ_FOPJ01000002.1:0-52994 GCF_900113445.1 Corynebacterium spheniscorum | reverse complement strand
TGGGATCATCCCCGCTTTCGCGGGGAACACTAGAGCGCTTCCCCTTGCTGGTTTTGGTCTCGGAGGATCATCCCCGCTTTCGCGGGGAACACTTGGCACTCAGCGTTCGTGGGAGGACTACGTTTCGGATCATCCCCGCTTTCGCGGGGAACACAGAGCTCGCAAAGTTCAAGGGCATGCTGGAGCAGGGATCATCCCCGCTTTCGCGGGGAACACCGCGCCTTCACGGCCTCCAGCTCACGGGTCACAGGGATCATCCCCGCTTTCGCGGGGAACACCGTGTGGTGCAGCTAGGTGCACTCGCAAAATCCAGGATCATCCCCGCTTTCGCGGGGAACACCGCGATGTAGTGGAACACGGTGCCGCCGTGGTACGGATCATCCCCGCTTTCGCGGGGAACACACTAAATGTACAGGCACTTTACTTCCCGAAGCAAGTTATTTTAATTAACTTGACCGGCGTTTCCGTGCAGCAAACGACCATCCACCCCGGCGGCGGTCATGCCGTTTTCTCGACGGCCTTCGAATTACGGTGAGTCCATCCAAGTCCATCAGTTCCCATTCATGTCGATGCACCACATAGCCGAAGCCTTGGTCCTGGTTTTTATCGGAATAGACCATAATGGCCCGACCATCTTTGATGCCTTCAACAGTAAGAGCCCAGGCATGTTCGCGTAAACGCGGATTCAGCTCGCCGACGAATACACCTGGAGCTATCTCTTGCAACCAGCGGTTGAGGTGGCCACGAAGACCTGCTGGACACGCCGTGAGTACTAAAGTCACCATGGTGGGTCAGCATCCAAAGGAGAGTAGTTTATGCCTGCTCCGACAGTGCCTTGTTGATAGTCCCACAGCTCCACCACAGCAGGCCGCGTAAGCTCGTCCTCCGCGCTGAGTCGCGTTTCGTCAACCAGCAGTTCATATATAACGTCGACGGTTTTCGTTAGTAGCTTCCTAGACATGAACTCTTCACGCATCCGACGACGCACTAGTGCTGAAAGATCCGATGTACTTACTTCACCTCCTGGCCGATCTCTTTGAAGCTCAGCAACAGTCTCAAACGCCACGGGGATACTTGTCTCGGCTTTAAACAGATCGGCAACATCATAGACAAATGATCGATCGTGCCCTGTATGTACAAACCCGAGTCCCGGGCTACAACCAAGTTGGACGATCACCGAATGCGTTAAAGCGTACAAACATGCGTGCGCCATAGACAAGGCTTTATTGATAAGATCAGAATCTTCAAAATCATCGATCTTATAGTCACGCCTCTGCCATTCCACCCCAGTACGCTTAGACCACTCTGAGTAGCAATCTCGAACACGTCGTCCTTCATGCCCTCGTAGCTGCTGCATGGTCAAGTCAGTAGGATCGTGATCTGGAAAGCGAAGCCCGTACATCCGTCGTGCCACAGCTAAGCGGAGCCGTTGGTTAGAAACTAAACGAGCTTGCATCTCCAAGAGTGCCGTTGAACGACCGATAGGCCGGCCATGCGCGTAATAACGCACACCACCGGCCCCGACCCATGCGACAGTGCAACCGCTATCAGCGATGACAGTCATGGCCTGGTGAGTCACCCGTGTGCCGGGGCCGAGGAGCAGCGCACTTAACGCGGCACTCGGAATGTATAAGACCCCCTGCGCATCGGTAGCGGTGAGCGCGTTGGCATCGCGACCGATGGTGCAGTGCTCGAGGTAGCAAAAAGTGATGCGGTCGGTGGAACGAGGGAGTTCCTGCGGTGTAGAGGGCTTTACACCTCTGTGCATTTACTCTTCCTTTGCCACCGGGACCAGTGTGAACAGTCCGCAACCATAGGCACGCGCTTTGCCAATACCTGAAGTGATCGCTTCTCTGAAGAAGTCCGGATCAGTGACATCCAGCACTCCCTGGAATTCGGCTTGTCGCAGATGTAGGGTGCTGCCTCCGCGGCGGAAGTTCAGATCACGTTGCCCAACCACCTGCACCAACGGTTCGCCAGTGGCGTCGTCGATGGGGAAAGCAACCCCTATCTGATCGGCACGATCAAGCAGCCACTGTCGCATTTGTGCTCGGGTGACATGAGCTTTGCGCGCCTTACGGCCCGTCTTAGGGTCCGTCACGGTATGCACGGGATTCGCCACAAGGTTGAAACCATATCGGTTCCCCTTGTGCACATGATCTAGTAGCGGGGAGTAATCGAGAATTCGCCATGAAGGCTCATTCTCCCAACCAGCCTGCTCTTGAAGATGTTCGAAGGAGGGTTTTCGTGGACTGAGGATATACAGTTCCACGGAGTCGGGGTGCTGATCGATACGCCAGAGCACCCTCTCCTTTTGCCCGTCCACCGGGGGGAAGCAGCTTTCCACGGCAGCATGCATGGCTTGGGGGTTTCCGATAAGGAACACTGTGCCCCGTCGCCGAGGATTCAGGCGCATTCTAGATAAATACATCAGAGGTCCTCCAACACGCTAAGGGGATCCTGTTCGACCGCGGCTTCGATACGTTTGCGGCGACTGTCTACATTGTCTTTTTGGACCGAGCGAATAACCGCTGCACGACGCTCATATATCCGATCAGTCGGGTCAAAGCTCACGGGGATATCACTGATAATTTCATCAGCCTCCTCGCTAAGCATCGCGTCGCGCACTATAGAGAGGGTGACAGAGGGACCTTGTTTACGTCGGAACCAACGGGAAGCCTGCCAATCGGTCTGCTCCAAAGCGTCAGAAAGATTAGTGTCGACAATATCCAGCACGATTGGACCGCTGGGAGGGCACGACCGCCTTCCAAGAAAGAGTGGAAATGCCGGGTTCAATAGTGCCTTGCGGTGCTGCTCTAGTTCGGTGCGATCACCTTCAAGCCCCACCGTGAATACGGCATCCATAATGTATTCCCGGGTGGTCAGCGGTTTTCGACTATCAGCTCGCCAGTCCTTGGTGGTGTGAAAATCTGTCTCAATCTGTCCAGGTTGATCAATCCGAACCCCGAAATTGAGGTGGAGCAAGTCGGACACATCATCAGTCCTTCGCCTGCCATGAGCCGAGGCTAAGAGACCAATCACACCTGAGCGAGACGGTTCCCGTCGAGTTCCTCGGTAGTTAAATCGACTCTCTACACCCCACGCCTGCATTGGTCCAGCCAGCCTGAGGAGTAGAACGCTCACTGTGCCTCCACTCGTTCACGGACCTGCGAACCGGCCAATTCGACAAGGCCAGCAAGGTTTACGCGCTCGCCCATGTCTTTGAGTGCCTCCAAGGCTTCCGGTTTTGCGGCACCACCCGCCGCCAAGAATGCGCTGGCAACAGGCCTCGAGGTATAAGCTTCCTCCAGTTCAGCGGCATACTGTGCTAGTGCTTTCGTCGCAGCGGTGGTACGGCCGCGAGTATCCTCGATTGAATCTTCAAAAGCTTCCGCAAGGTTGACCGGCTGATCATCGCGAACTTGAACTAAGACAAAGTCTGGCAGCGTCCGGTTAGCGAAGGTATTCTGTTTGCCGGTCGGCATCGATGTGATGAAGGCATCGACGAAAGCTTCCACTGCACGCGCGGCGGCATCCACCGAACCCAAATTATTCGCTAACTCATCAGCATTGATCGTCGCATAACGATACAAAGTTGGTGCAGAAAACTCTACGGTACCGATCATGGTTGCGCCCGCGTTATCTTCGGGAGCATTGTCATCAACAGCGGTGAAGTAGTCAAACTCCTGGGCCGTGGAGTGAACAGATAGCGCATGCGCAACCTGACATGCCGCATCCATATTGAGGTCCGGAGCATCTGCAACCATACGCCCGAATAGTGCAAGGTCGATAGAAGCAATACCGGTCATCGCAGCCTTGGCGTCCTTAGCCGGGGTCTTGGCGATATGCTCGGAGTTATCCACCGCGAGGCGAGCGAGCGCATCAATTTGTCCGCGCGAGATGAAAAGCAGATACCCGGTCACCGTGCGGGGTGTCTCATTTTCATCTTTCGGCTTATTCTTCTCGCTCTTTACGCCGGCTTTCTTCAAAACTGCGGCGGCCAACTGTTCCGCTTCATCAGCCAGGTCGGGTCGAAGGTCAGTGATGCGCTTTGCGATGCGCTCAACCGCAAAAACAGTTCGTTCACCCAGTTCAGCGGTATCCAAACGTTGAGAGAAGGCAACGCGAGTAGCGCGCTTCCATGCTTGGCTGGAAACACGAGCACGACGCACGCCACCGTACACGCAAGTCTTGGGACTTCCAGAGTCATCGCGGTTCACATTTGACGGCGGGAGGGTTTGGAGGATGTGGAGGTCGATGAAAGTGCTCATCATATTACCTTTCAAAATCGAATTTGTTGTTCAGAAATCCGCAAGTACTTAGGATCCTGCTTCTGAAATCTTTTGGTTCTCTTCACGTGGGGTGAGGTAGAACTCACGACTCCACCGCAGTCGAACTCCATCAGACCTGCGGGGATTGCGCAGATTGGCAAGATCCATCGCCAGGCGCCCATAGTCGAGGGGGATATCTGCTTGTCTTAGTAGCTGAACCAAGCCACGAAGGTGATACGCAGTCGCCTCAATGGTCGGTGCTTGGAGCACAATCTTGTACCGCCGCAGAACTCCCGAGTCGGGTTCGTCTTTATTGTCACGCAGTGCAAGCTGTCTGACCGCCCGACCAAGACCTTGCCCAGACTTGTGCATTAGGTGAGTCTTGGATTGCTGATGAAATGCGAACACGGTCAGCGCCAGGTGGGCAGCCCATTCTCCTATGCTCGGTTCATCGCCGCAGCCTGCTAGATCAACTGGAAAGTTTTCTAGCACCTGGCTCCAAGAAGCGGCATTAAAGCCCTCTTGGCTAGGGTGACGGAGCGCGGCAAGAGCTGCACGGCCAGTACTTCGGTCCGCTATGGCTGAATTACCCCATACGGTTGCATTGCGCGCCACAGTTTGCGCCAGGAGGTCTAGCTCCTGTCGGTTTAATGTGATCACTTGGTCTCCCGTTCTATTTTGTTTTCCTTACTTCCCGACTGTGGAAGTGCCTTATTTCGGGCGATCCGGTACCACAGGTCAGATAGCCCAACATCAATGTGACGGTTGTTTTCCTCCCGACCACGCCAGGCATCTGGTGGGGCAGTGTCCAGCAGCTCTCGTTGTAATGCATCGATAGTGCAGGCTACTGTTTTAGTCCACTCCTGCAGCGCAGCCTCGGCAATACGGTTACCTTGCGCATCGTGAAGACTGGGATCCTCGCCTTTGGGAGATCGGAGGGTCTTCAACCAATCGCGAAATAGCGGGTCAACGGCGCTATACGCGCGTTGGCGAGCTTTCGCTGCCGCGGGTCCACGATCTCCACCAGCAGCTACAGCAAGGTTGCCCGCGAAATTACCCAACGCTTTAATCGCATCATCTGCGCGGACTACGGCGGTTTTGGCGATACCGATCAGATCTGTATCTAGGTCAATTAGAGCGCTACGGAAAGTCAGGATGTCTCTGAGCGTTCGGTCTACACTTGAATCCTGAGTACCGTAGGCTATCCCAACCAAGCGCAACCCAAGCAATAGATCGTCTGGGATAAAGCGCCGTTGAGTTAAACGCGAAACCCACCCAACGCTAGCTGCGGGAATACCCGCCTTGACTTCGCCCCCACGTCCCTTGGTCATAGGAGCATTACTAGAGGGCAATAAAACATCAAGGCCACGCCATGCCGCGCGGTCAGGACTAAGGCCTCGAGGCATATAGATGTCCCGCTTAGCTTTACGAGATTGAGGATCACTATAGCGCCATGGAGTCATCAGCTCTACACCGTACTGCGCGGTGTGGTCGACGCGATCGCCATAACTGATTCTGACCGCGACTACCTGGTTCCCCTCCCATTTCAATCGAATCCTGCGAGACTGCCAGGTCATGAGGCTAAGCGGACCAACAGGCCCAATTGCATCAGCACTACGGGCTTTCGCAGTAGTAACCTCCTGCTCCCAGGCCGGAGTGCCCATCTCTTCAGGCAGAGAATCCATAACCAGATTTAACAGCAAAGTTTCTGTCAGAGTGGTTCCATAGATTGCAGTGGTAGCCATCCAGCCCGACCACCCAATACCGTCCGGGTAGCCCTTGCCCCCTTTGACACGCGGATCACCTGTTGCTCCGGTTTTAATACCGGAAGGGTCATAAGCTTGGCAATGAATAACCCAACGTGCCGCTTCTGCTGCCGAGATTGGTAGTGCAGCATCCCTTCGGGTGTACATCGCACTAATGCCCCTGACATCGGGCACAAGGGCATCCAGCGCCTTCCACGCCTCTTTAGCATTAGTCAAAGTCGGCGTGAGGAAGAATGGTTGTTTTGCATCGCGTAGATCAAACCGATGATGCCATTCATCTAGATATGAATCGATTTCTGCAACTGGCAGCGCCTTGGAACTCCAAGCTTCCATCCAGGCTTCAATGTTTTCTTCCGAATCTTCAGGCTCAACATCAAATACGCGGTAAAGGATCGTAAGGAGAACCCTTAGTACTGCCGCATCTTGTGTCGGAAGTTCACCTGCCAGGTCCACATAGTCATCAGTGTGCTTAAAGAAGTCACGAAGGCTCACCTCCTCAACAGAATTATCCTGTTTGAGGACCTTGATCCATGGTTCATCAACCAGATTGAAAGTATCACCCATCAGCGCCAAAACGCCTTTCGTTAGTACCCATATTTACCTCCATCAATCAACACGAGACCTAATTATAATAATCAAATTAAAACTTATCTACACCGAGACGAGTGGGGGTAAAAACTCCATTGATAGCAACTTGAAAACTAGTCACATTTCCCCACTTCAAGGCCTAGTTTTCGGTCGTATTGAAAGGTGAGATTATCCCATTCAAATACCCCCCGTTCGTTGATAGGCATCGCCAGCATTCCTCTTAACCATGGGTTCATGCTCCAGGACTCCGGGGTTGAGTTTTCGAGCTCACAAATCAACCGATCGAGGCGGTCACCATTGCGGAAAGGAGCACTCGGCAGGCTCACAGTGCATCGTGCTAGAGCCAAGGCCAATCCACGCGGGATACCACCCATGCTGTCGACGGGACGTCCGCCGTATTGGTCGATCCATTCCAAACAGGTTGAGCCTTGCTCACCCTCTCGGATCACAATTACTTCGATAGAATCCTGAATGTCGCGCACTTGCGCTTGCCCACGTACTTCCTCCGCAGTCCCGATCTCGTTCCAGCCCCAAACGGCTGTTTTGGTGGGCGCGGGCGCTAAGAATGCACGGGCCTTTTGTTCCTTTTTAGCCTTCTCAATGTGCATGTTCTCGTCGGCTATGACCATCGGGTCAGACCACGCACTAGTTGGTGACGGCACATCCCCTAGGATTTCTGCGTACGTCATTGCCACCAGGGTCGGCACGTCTTCTGGGGAACGAAGCACTGGCGTCGATCGGCTAAAGATCAAAGCGTTAAGGGTAGCGAGGGTACGTAGAAGCGTACTTTCCCCGTAGATCGCGCAGCTTCCCCGATCAATTTCTGGGGGCGCACTCCAGTTACCCGGATTCGACATGCCAGTAATCAGTAGTCGGGCTTCCTGTAGGCCGGCTGGACGGTTATCGCGATTATGTCGATGGAGTCGCCCGATCCTTTGCACCAGCAGGTCGATAGGTGCCAGATCGCTGACCATGAGGTCAACATCAATATCGAGGGATTGCTCAATGACTTGGGTTGCCACCACAACTAATCGTTCTGGCCGATCGCCCTTCGGACCCAGTTTGTCTAAAAGTTGTCGCTCTAGTACGCGGCGGTCTGAAGCAATGAACCGCGAGTGCAATAGCCGAACGTTGTCTTCACCGAGCCTGGGGTCAGCTACTAGCCGTTCATAGAGTTCACATGCGCGTTTCACGGTATTACGGATGATGGCCACGCAACCCCCGTCATGGATTTCCGAGAGAATTCTCTCTGCTAGGGCATCAACATCATCACCGATGATCTCAAGAGTTGTGCGACTGCAGCGCCCTGAAGCTGCCGGGGTGTAGCGGCGCATTTCAGCGTCGCTTACCGTGCAGATAAGAGGGAAAGCAAGAGAGGTTTCTTGGAGACTGGGCAGTTTTTTGATCTTGGAACGTGTCATCCCCTGGGCCACGCAGCGGCCGCGTCGATAGGATTCCAGTAGCGCCGCACGCTGGATCGGAGGAAGGGTTGCTGAACAGGCAATTACGGGCACGCCATGGGCGCCGCACCATTCCAGGGCCCGGTGCAGATAGACCTGCATATAGTAATCCGCCGCGTGGATCTCATCGAGCACCACGACCTTGCTGGCAAGCCCAAGGTGCCTTAGCATCACGTGTTTACTCTTAAGAGCACACATCAAAAACTGATCGATCGTCCCGACTGTGAAGTTTGCTAGCGCTGCGGTTTTACGGCCACGTAGCCAGTGGTGTGCTTCAATAGCGGCTTTTTGTGTGTGGTGGTTGTCTTGGTCGCCCCAGACTCCACGCACACCAGAAAAGGGATCCGGGCGTCCCGGGCGGGCGAAGAGGGATTGGTAATCGTCGTTAAGTCCGGCTCGGCTATGTGTGAGGGCCATTGATGCACGCTGTCCGGCTGGGACTGCGCTTTCTAGCCAACGGAGCACCCGGCTGAAGATGCCATCTGAGGTGGCGCAGGTAGGTAGTGCGACCATGACCCCGCCGGAGTTAAAACGCCTGGCTAGAGTTTCGGCAGCTGCTAGTGCGGCTTCTGTTTTCCCTTCGCCGGTGGGTGCTTCAATAATGATGAGCCCAGGGCCTTCGAGGTCTTCTGCGGCTCGAACAGCATCTGCTTGCATAGGGCGCGGGGTGGCTTCGCGGGGGAAACCGAAGCGATCACGGAAAAATTGGGCGATTGCCGCATCTTCGGATGCTCCGGCTGGATCGGGAGCTGGCTGGGTGCGCCAGGGACCAGGCAGGGAGAGTGCCTCCAACGCGTTGGAGACGCGGTGGCGTGGTGAAGAGTCAGCTAGCACGGTGGCTTGAGGATCAGGTTCTTCTTCATCTTCGGGATAAAGGAAGTAGTCCTCATTGGAAGCTATCCAGTCAGAGACGATGACGAAGGCTGTGAGCACGAGCTGCGCGGCTTGACTCAGCCGACCCGCCGCTAAGGTTTTCCAAGCGTCTTCATCTAGCCCTGCGCAAATAGATGCTTCTTCAAGGGCTTTATTGCGTGCTTCAAACCAGGGTGAGTTTTCTCTGGCTAGTGCATCCTCGATGTCTTCTCCGCGCTCCAAGCCAGGGTAAACCCCGTGGTGGCCGCCAACTACGACGGCAAGTTCTTCTGCCCCGAAGATGCTAAATCCCCAGCGGTCGATGAGCCAGTCACGCAGTACGAAAGCTCCCAAAGTAGCGTGCGGAGCGAGATACTTTTCGGGGCCAAGGTCGGGGATATGCATGCCCGACATGGAGACTCTTTGCGCGAGTTGGGGGACTTTTTCCTGAAAGTATGCCGAGGCTTTGCCGACATCGTGGACGGCGGTGAGAAAGACGGCTAGCTTCTTAGCAAGTTCCCGGTCCTTAACTGAGTCTTCAATGATGGCTTTGGCTTGTCCGGGGAGCCAGGATTCCCAGAGCTCGGCGGCGGTGCCGGCGGCATCTGCGAGGTGACATCGAAGTGGCATCCATGCGTCACCGTTGTCGCGGGATTTGGCCCATAGTTGGGCGAGCGGGTCGGCCGGGCTTTGACTCAATGTTTCTCCTTGGTTCTAGCCAAAAGATGCCCAGGAAGATGTACAGCACTACCCACCCCCGAGGGCTTTGGACCTACCCAACATGATAGGCACTTTTCATTGTTTTGGCGTCGTGATCTTAAATACTGGCTTTAACGCTGTTTTTAGGCTACTCGCGCCTGCAGCGAATCACGCGTGGCACTCCCCTGCCCTGTGGGGTGCGGGTGGGTGCGTGCAAGCGGGGGTCGCACGGTCTCGGGGAAAGCTTAAGGTGTAGCGATAAGGCGTTTAAGGGCTCCGCGGACGACGGTGCCGTCGGTGGTGGTCCAGAATTTGGGGAGGGATTTCATGAGGAAGCTGCCGTAGCGTTTGGTGACGAGTCGTTGGTCGAGGATGGCGACGACACCTTTGTCGTTGACGCTGCGCAGCAGGCGGCCAGCACCTTGGGCGAGCAGGAGTGCGGAGTGTGTGGCGGCGACTTCCATGAAGCCGTTGCGACCTTCGGCGTCGGCGGCTTCTTTGCGGGCCTGCAGGAGGGGGTCGTCGGGACGTGGGAAAGGGATGCGGTCGATGATAACCAGGGAGCAGCTGCGGCCGGGGACGTCGACACCTTGCCAGAGGCTGAGTGTGCCGAAAAGGCAGGTGTTTTCATTGCGGGCGAAGCGGTCGACGAGGATGCCGGTGGTTTCATCGCCTTGGCAGAGCACGTCGAAGGGCAGGCGCATGCGCATGCGGTCGGCGGCTTGGATGGCGGCGCGGCGGGAGCTAAAGAGCCCGAGGGTGCGCCCGCCGGCGGCCATGATGAGCTCGTAGATTTCATCGAGGACTTCTTCGGAGAGCCCATCGCGGCCGGGGGCTGGGAGGTGGCGTGGGGTGTAGAGGATGCCGGCTTTGGCGGGGTCAAAGGGGGTGCCGACATCGAGAGCATCCCAGGAGCCTTTAGGAAGTCCCCAGCTAGCGGCCATGGCCTGGAAGTTGCCGCCGATGCTTAAGGTGGCGGAGGTGAGGATGACGGTGGCTTCACCGAACAGCCTGGTGGACAGCAGTGGCGCGACGGATAGTGGGGCGATATTGATGCGGTCGCCGCGGCGTTCATCGCGGTTGAGCCAGACGACATCGCGTTGTTTGGCGGGGTCGGTTTCCTCGAAGACGGTCTGGATTCTTTCGATGGCGTCGCAGAGTTCGCGGGCGAGCAGGGCGACGTGCTGGCGTTCGGCGTAGCGTTCTGGGTCATTGGCGGCTTCGCCTTCCGGGGCGGGCAGGAGGTTATCGCGGATGCGCCAAAGTTCCCGGGAGATCGCCTCGATTTTGTGGCCGAGTTCTTCTTGGGGCATGCGGGTCCAGCGGCCGTCTTGGACGGTAAGTAGCTGGGAGGAGAAGTCTTCGGCGAGGCCTTCGAGGGCTTCTTCTTTTTTATTGTTATGAAGTTTTGCGGAGCGCTTCGCAATGTTTTTGAGCGTGGTGGGGGAAAGCTCGGCGGTGGCAACGGCGGTGATGCGGCCATCGAGTTCGTGGGCTTCGTCAATGATGACGACATCATGCTCGGGCAGGATTTGGGCGTCGCTAAGCGCATCGATGGCGAGCAAGGCGTGGTTGGTGACAATGATGTCTACATCGGCGGTTTTTTCGCGTGCTAATTCGGCGAAGCATTCGGAGCCATGCGGGCAGCGGGAAGCCCCCAAGCATTCCTGCGCGGTAACAGAGACCTGCCGCCAGGCGCGGTCCGGGACGCCGGGGTCGAGTTCATCGCGGTCGCCGGTTTCGGTTTCTTGGGCCCATTCTTGAACGCGGCGGATATGCCGACCCATGGTGGTGAGTTCTTCATCATCGATGAGGGCATCGCCTTCTGATTCCGGGGCGGCCGCGGAGATCTTATGCAGGCAAAGGTAGTTGCTGCGGCCTTTCATAATGGCGAAGCTGGGGCGACGCTCAAGTAGTGGCTCTAAAGCATCAGCAAGACGTGGGAGATCACGATTAATCAGCTGGGCTTGGAGTGCAATGGTGGCGGTGGAGACAATGACCGTGGTGTCACTGGCTTGAGCGTGCGCTACCGCGGGTACGAGGTAGGCCAGAGATTTACCGGTACCGGTTCCGGCTTGTACGGCAAGGTGGCGTTCGCTGCCCATGGCTTTGGCGACGGCCTGGCTCATGCGCACCTGGCCTGGGCGGGTAGCTCCGCCTAGGGCCTTAACGGCAGCACTAAGCAGCTCTTGGACATCATGGGTGTGAGAGGTCTGAGAGCTTTGGGTGCGGTCCGTGGTGGATGTGCCTGGGTCTGGGGTCACGAGGTGTCAGTGTACTTAGGGCTGCGGTTTAGGCCGGAGGGGTGTCTGCGGGGCCTGTGGATAAGTTCGGGGTGGAGGCGTCGGCTGTGAGCCCGGCGTCTGTGAGCCCGGCGTCTGTGAGCCCTCGGGCGACGACGGTGATGGAGCCAGGTTCTACTTCCGTAAAACCAGCATCGCGAATAGCGACAGCATCAGCAGCCTGGCAGTGCTCTTGGAATACCGCGCTGGGGACCTCGCGCACGGCCAGCGGGAAACCGGCCTTCGCCCATGCTTCCACGAGTTCTACTGGGCGTTGGGCGGCCAACATCATAGAAGCATGCCCTACTTGGGCGGCGGCTTTCCCCACTGACATGACCAGCCCAGCATCGCAGTAGATCACGACTGGTTCGGTGGGTTCTGGGAGTTCTTCTTCCCAGGGCACATCAGTACCGGAGATCTGTAGCTTTTTGATCTCTGCGGGCACCGCGTTTACCGCACTGGGTACGAAGGCACGAGCTTCAGCGTCTTCTACTTGGGCAGTGACCCCGGGGAGGTGCTGGATGTGCTCCCAGCCGGCATTGCGTGCTCGGCGGGCGACCTTACGGATGAGGTGCCCGTACCACGCATGGAAGGCCTCGTGGGTGCCGTAGTCGGTGGATACGCGTTCATCGAGGCATACCCGCACCACTGCCTGAGCAGCAGCCGCCAAAATATTATGCCGTGCCGGCGGATTATTTTTGGGAAGGTTCAGGACAATTTGCATGGCCTGAACGGTTTCCGGTTTAGAAGGGTCCTCGAAGTGCGGGCCTGCTTTAGCGCGGTCTACTAAGAGTGCGTGCGCGCGGCGGAAGGCCTCGGCGGAATTGCACTCTTGCGCTTCTGTGCGCTCTTGCGCTTCTGTGCGCTCTTGCGCTTCTTTCACAGGGTTTGCTCCAGGGGGACGCGGCGGTAGGCACCGGCTTCTTCTAAGTCACTGGCATCAATATCAGCGCGCGGGATGCCCAGGATATGCAGCACCTCATCGAGGAAGGGGTGGTTGACGGAAGTATCAGCAATATCGCGAAGCGCGGGCTTGGCATTAAAGGCAATCCCCAGACCTGCTGCGGAGATCATGTCAATATCATTCGCGCCATCACCAACCGCCACGGTTTGGTGCATCTTCAGACCCGAGTCAGCGGCGAACTCTTCTAAGAACTCCGCCTTGGCGGCGCGGTCGACGACCTTGCCGATTACTCGTCCGGTGAGCTTGCCGTCCTTAATTTCAAGGGTATTAGCGCGCACGTAGTCGAGGTCTAGTTCGCGGGCGAGGTCTTCAAGTACCTGGATGAAACCACCAGAGACCACTGCCACCCTAAAGCCCATGCGCTTTAAGGTGCGCACGGTGGTGCGTGCACCTGGGGTGAGCACAATATCGCGGGCGACATCATCAATCACGCTGGCATCAAGCCCAGCAAGCGTGGCAACGCGAGCACGGAGGGATTCTTCGAAGTCGAGTTCACCGCGCATGGCGGCTTCGGTGACCTCACGGACTTCATCTTCCTTACCGGCATGGGCGGCCAGCATCTCGATGACTTCGCCGGTAATCAAAGTGGAGTCGCAGTCGAAGCACACCAGGCGCTTGGAGCGACGCGCCAGCCCAGCACGCTCGATGGCGATATCGACTTCTAGTTCTGGAGTGAGTTCAGCAAGCGCCTTCCGAAGCCCCGTGGCACCACCTGGGGTGGGGTCAGCAACGGTAACCCACAATTCCAGGCCAGTGACTGGGTAGTCTGCGATGCCACGGATGCGGTCGATATTCGCATTGAAGTTAGCCAGGGTGCGGCCAATGCGGGAGACATCAGTGGCGGTGACGGGGTTACCAAGCACCACCACGACGTGAGTGGAGCGTGGTTTGGAGGTTGCCGCGGAGTTATCTTTAATGACTTCGAGGCTGACGCGCTGGTTGTGTTGGCGCAGGGTATCTTCTAGGCCCTGTTTGAGGGTCTCGATGGAGTCTTCTTCCACACCGACATAGGCGGCGAGGTTCATGCGGCCGCGGAATTGGGCTTGTTCGACATCCAGGAGCTGGGCCTGGTGTGCGGACAGTACCCTAAAGGTTGCGGCGGAGACACCTGTGCGGTCTGGTCCGGTGACGGTAATGACCGCAGGGGTCAGGCCATCTTGGAGTTCTACGCGGGGTAAAGCTGAAAGCTTGGGGGTATCCAGGGTATCCACGATGGTGTCGACATCTCCTCTAGGGGAAGTACTTAAGTGCGGCTGGTGAACATATCTATCCAACCTGGTGGCGGCTATCTAAGGGAAATCGCCGCCACTTTAAGGGGGACAACGGATTTCAGGCATGCAGAAACCCCGAGGAGTAGTCCCTAGCTGGCAGCGGGACTGTAGTACTCCTCGGGGTTGTACTGCGTTAGTCGGAGGGGGTTGTCAGTTAGCCGAGCTAACTCACAACGTGCTTAGGCGTTAACCTTCGCACCGGTTTGATGCACTGCGGGGCGTTCTTCCTTGTGCCCGGTGTGTGCCTCACGGCGCATGCGCTCAACCATGTGCGGGTAGTGCAGCTCGAAGGCAGGACGCTCGGAGCGGATACGCGGCAGCGAAGCGAAGTTGTGGCGCGGGGGCGGGCAAGAGGTTGCCCACTCCAGGGAGTTGCCATAACCCCAGGGGTCATCAACGGTGACCACTTCGCCGTAGCGCCAGGACTTGAAGACATTCCAGATGAAGGGAATGACGGACAGGCCCAGCAGGAAGGAGAACACGGTGGAGATCTGGTTCATCAAGGTGAAGCCGTCGGTCTCCAGGTAGTCGGCGTAACGACGCGGCATACCCATGTTGCCGACCCAGTGCTGGATCAAGAAGGTGCCGTGGAAGCCAACGAAGGTGATCCAGAAGTGAACCTTGCCGAGGCGCTCGTCGAGCATACGACCGGTCATCTTGGGGAACCAGAAGTACACGCCAGCGCAGGATGCGAACACCACCGTGCCAAAGAGGGTGTAGTGGAAGTGCGCGATCAGGAAGTAGGACTCAGCGAGGTGGAAGTCCAGCGGCGGGGAGGCCAGCATAATGCCGGTCAGGCCACCGAAGAGGAAGGTGCCCATGAAGCCCACGGCCCAGATCATCGGAGTCTCCCAGGTGATGTGGCCATTCCACATGGTGCCAACCCAGTTGAAGAACTTCACGCCGGTAGGCACGGAGATCAGGAAGGTCATGAAGGAGAAGAAGGGCAGCAGGATCGCACCGGTGACGAACATGTGGTGTGCCCACACAGCCATCGACAGAGCGCCAATGGACAGGGTAGCGAAGATCAGGCCGATGTAGCCGAACATGGGCTTACGGGAGAACACCGGGATGATTTCGGAGACAATGCCGAAGAAGGGCAGAGCCAACACATAAACCTCGGGGTGACCGAAGAACCAGAAGAGGTGCTGCCAGAGGATGGCGCCACCATTACCCGGTGCGTAGATGTGGCCACCGAGCTTGCGGTCATAGAGAACACCGAGAGCGGCAGCGGTCAGCAGCGGGAAGATCATCAGAACGATGACGGAGACGACGAAGATATTCCAGCAGAAGATCGGCATGCGGAACATGGTCATACCCGGTGCGCGGAGGCACAGGATGGTGGTGATCATGTTCAGTGCGGAGGCAATGGTGCCCACACCGGTTGCACCCACACCGACGATCCAGAGGTCAGCGCCCACACCGGGGGTGTGGATGGCGTCAGACAGCGGAGCGTAGATGGTCCAGCCGAAGTCGGCGGCACCACCAGGGGTGAGGAATCCGGCCAGCATGGCGACACCACCGACGGTGGTGATCCAGAAGCCGAAGGAGTTCAGACGCGGGAAAGCCACGTCCGGTGCGCCGATTTGCAGCGGAAGGACGTAGTTGGCGAAGCCCCACACAATTGGGGTGCCGTAGAGCAGCAGCATCACGGTGCCGTGCATCGTGAAGAGCTGGTTGAATTGTTCGTTGGACAGGAACTGAAGTCCTGGCGTGAAGAGTTCTGCACGGATAAGCAGGGCCATCAGGCCGCCCAGGAAGAAGAAGCTGAACGACATGATGATGTACATGATGCCCAGCTGCTTATGGTCGGTCGTGGTCATCATCATCCACGCCCTCGACCCCGTGCGAGCATGACCCGTAGGCTCGGGCCGTTCAGGCGCGACATAGTCTTCGCGCCGTGGCACCACTGCGGTCATTATTACCTCCTGACTACGAGACAGCCCTTGATAATGAACACACAGTTGGTGTTCAGGGCTGTCCAAGTTTTACACGGACTCATCTTAAAGCACTCCCGATCTTGCAGCCAGCCGGACCGCGGTTGCTTAAACCCCACCATGTCACACCTACTTTTAATGCGCCACCCCCTGTTGTCCTGGGCTTTCTTTATCTATCGAACTTTGGTCGGATGCATTAAGGGGGCTTTTAGGGCCCTTAGCGTCCGTTCGGGCATACAACCTGGGATTGGACGCTCGTACTGCGTCCAAACCTTCTTGTTTTTTGTGACACCAAACACAGAACTTTTCTTGAGGCTCTGACGAATAGCCAGTCAAGGCCTCCAAAAAGTACCCCCAACGGGGCTCGCACAAAAGTTGTAAGGATAAAATTCGCTGCTCAGCCTTGACTCAGTAGGTGGCAGAAGGTGGCTTGGCGCAGCATGATCAACGGGGAAATCAAACTCGCGCTGCACTCCCCTAGCCACGTGTGGCAAAGCTGTAGTTGTGCGCGCCCAAGGAGAACCTGCCGGAGCTTAGCCCGCGGAACTCGGGGAGGCGCAAGAACTAAAAGTACTCCGTATATATAAGGAAAAGCCCCCAAGCCGAGAAGGCTTGAGGGCATAGCGGGAATGCTTAGAAATCCCAGTCTTCGTCTTCGGTGTTTTCGGCCTTACCAATGACGTAGGAGGAGCCGGAGCCGGAGAAGAAGTCGTGATTCTCATCAGCGTTCGGGGAGAGCGCGGAGAGGATCGCGGGGGACACGCGGGTCTCATCGGCGGGGAAGAGACCTTCGTAGCCGAGGTTATTGAGCGCCTTGTTGGCGTTGTAGCGCAGGAAGCGCTTCACGTCCTCGGTCCAGCCGAGATCATCGTAGAGATCCTCGGTGTACTGCGTTTCATTCTCATAGAGTTCGTAGAGCAGCTCGAAGGTGTAATCCTTGAGGGCCTCGCGGCGCTCGGCAGATTCCTGCTCCAGGCCGCGTTGATACTTGTAGCCAATGTAGTAGCCGTGGACGGCCTCATCGCGGATGATCAGGCGAATGATATCGGCGGTGTTGGTGAGCTTGGCGTGGCTGGACCAGTACATGGGCAGGTAGAAGCCGGAGTAGAAGAGGAAGCTTTCCAGCAGCACCGAGGCGACCTTGCGCTTAAGCGGATCATTGCCCTCGTAGTAGGCGAGGATGATCTTGGCCTTGCGCTGGAGGTTCTCGTTTTCCTGAGACCAGCGGAAGGCGTCGTTGATCTCCGGGGTGCTGGCGAGCGTCATAAAGATATTGGAGTAGCTCTTGGCATGCACGGACTCCATGAAGGCGATATTGGTGTAGACCGCTTCTTCATGCAGGGTCTGGGCGTCCGGCAGCAAGGAAACCGCGCCGACGGTGCCCTGGACGGTATCGAGCAGGGTGAGACCGGTGAACACACGCATGGTGGTCTGCTGCTCGAGGGGAGTCAGGGTGGACCAGCTCTTAATGTCATTGGAGACCGGCACCTTTTCGGGGAGCCAGAAGTTACCGGTCAAACGATCCCAGACCTCGAGGTCCTTTTCGTCGGGGATCTCATTCCAGTTAATCGCCAGCACGGGGTCCTCATGCTCGGCAATGTACTTCTCGTAGTATTCCTCACCCATTGGGGCGATCATCCTTCCTGAGTGCGGCTTTTGGGACTCGCGCACATGCGCGCGTTGTGCGTTTTGTGTGTGCGCTGCTTGGGGCGCCGTGCGTTGCGTGCGGGCCATGTAGGTGGGGTGTGAGATTTTCAGGGAGTGGCCATAAGCGCCGTGGGAAGCTTCACTTTGGCGGTGCTGCTTCTTTGTTGGGCTTCGGGGTTTCGCTGAAAATCCCCCTCGCGAGTCTCAAAGAACGCTTGGGGGTTGCGGGTTTGTCTGTGCCATCGACTCTACCCGAGTTCAAACGCGCGCATGCCGAATGTGAGGAAGAACGAATATTTAAGCATTTCTAGGCCAGTGTGCCCTTACCTAAGCGGTGCATATCACCTGCAAAATGCCCTCTAAACTGCTAAAACGCCAGGTGAAGTTTGCCTATCAAAAGGCGGTGTTTTATTTAGTTACGCTTACCTTGGATGCATAACTCCAGCGCAAGGGGTTATTATCAGTGCCATGATGATCAACGACAAGCTCGCAAATGCTTTGAACGACCAAGTTACCGCAGAGATCCACGCATCCCTGCTGTACCTCCAACTCTCCTACGCTCTCGACGACCTCGGCCTGGTGGGTATGCGCGATTGGATGCGCGCCCAGCACGAAGAGGAACTCGAGCACGCAGAAGCCTTCTCCCAGCACCTGCTGGACCGCGACATCACCCCGCAAATCAAGGCCATCGAGTCTCCCCAGGTTTCCGTAAAGACCGCTGAGGATGCCTTCGCCGCTGCTCTCGAGCACGAGCGCAAAGTCTCCGCAATGATCCGCAACCTGGAGAACATCCGCGAAGAGGTTCGCGACCTGGATTCCCGCCCGCTGCTCGACCAGTTCCTGGCTGAGCAGATCGAAGAAGAATCCACCGTCAGCGAGATCCTCGATCGCCTGAAGATCGCCGGCGAGTCCGGTTCCGGCATCCTGCACATCGATGCAGAGCTGGGCGACCGCAAGTAAGCCTGAAGCCTGTGGGGCGAATATCGCCCTAGGTCTTTAAGGCCCCTAGGTCTTTAAGTCCGCCAGGCCTTTGAGGCCACAGGCCCTTAAGTCAGGAAACTGACTCACCCGGCATCCCCCTCCCACCAGCCCGGGAGGGGGATGAAGTGCGTTTAGGCCCCTTTGCCATAAAGCATTGATAGAGCTCGCCGCACCTCCCCCATTTTGAGCCCCTGTTATGGGAGAATGCGGAAGCTGCGAAATCTTTTAGTAAATTCTGGTTCATAAGTTTCGACAGTGTACGGTTGTACACAATTGGGTTCCTGAATTTCACTATCAGGCTCAAGGTCTACACTTAAGGAACCCACCCTTTAGCACCACCCCATGGAAGCGATATGCCTGCCATCTCCCGCCGCACAAGTGCTGCAACAAAGCTCGATATTGTGTTACACGAACTTGGCTCCGACATTATTAATGGAAAACTCCGTGTCGGTTCGGTCATGACCTTGCAGAGTATCGGCGAGCGCTTCAATATTTCCCGCACGGTTGCCCGCGAAGTAATGCGAGCTTTGGAGCAATTGGGTTTGGTTGCTTCTTCGCGCCGCGTGGGCATTACGGTGCTGGATCGCAGCCATTGGTCTGTGTATAGCGACCTGGTGATCCGTTGGCGTTTGGAAAGCGAAACTGAGCGGATACCGCAGCTGCAGACCTTGGCTGAAATGCGAATGGCGATTGAACCGCAGGCGGCACGTTTTACCGCTGTGCGCGCGAACCGTGAACAAAAGGATGAGTTATTGGCCGCGGCCGATAAGATCATCACGATTGGTGGCGTGTGGAATTTCCGCAGCGACCTTTTTATTGAGGCGAACTATAACTTCCACCACATGCTCATGTGCTTTTCGGGTAATGAACTTTTCCGCGCCCTAGCACCCAGCTTGCTCAGTGGCGTGGAGGCGCGCATTCGCTATGGGCTGATGATGCCTTCCTTAAACGAAGAGTTGTTGATGGTGCACCGTCAATTAGCTGAGGCGGTATTCCACGGGAATGGCCCGGCGGCGGAGAACCACTGCCAGTACATCTTGCACCACACCACGATTACCGCGCAGTACCCGCGGCTGCCTGAGCGCTACTAGCGCGCTGTGGGGGTTGCGCGGGTGCTTGGCGCCGGCGGCGTGTGGGGTGCTGTGCTTCGTGGGCCGCTGTGCGTTGGACCCCCTGCTCCCCCTCCCCTCTCCCCTAGTGCTGCGGTCCCGGCGCGACTGCGCTTCCTGAGAGCAGCCCGCAGTTACAGCCCCGCTGGCTAAGGTCCACAGTTAGAGCGCTAGATAAAGCACAACGCCTCCCTGAAATGAATCAGGAAGGCGTTGTTTTTGCTCTGCCCGGATTTAGAGCATGCAGCTCACGCAACCCTCAACTTCGGTGCCGGTGAGAGCGACCTGGCGCAGACGGATGTAGTAGAGGGTCTTAATGCCCTTACGCCATGCGTAGATCTGTGCCTTGTTGATATCGCGGGTGGTGGCGGTGTCCTTGAAGAACAGCGTCAGCGAGAGGCCCTGGTCCACATACTTGGTGGCTACTGCGTAGGTGTCGATGACCTTTTGGTAGCCAACCTCGTAGGCATCGGCGAAGTAGTCGAGGTTTTCATTCGACATGTGCGGTGCCGGGTAGTAGACGCGACCGATCTTGCCTTCCTTGCGGATCTCAATCTTCGATGCGATCGGATGGATCGAGCTGGTCGAGTTATTGATGTAGGAGATCGAGCCGGTCGGCGGGACGGCCTGCAGGTAGCGGTTGAAGAGGCCGTGCTTCATGACCTCTTGCTTGAGCTCTTCCCAATCCTCTGCGGTAGGAACGTGCACGGTGGAATTCTCGAAGAGTTCCTTCACGCGCTCGGTCTTCGGGGTGAACTCTTCCGGATCGAAGCGGTCGAAGTAGGCGCCGCTGGCGTATTCGGAGGTTTCGAAGTTCTTGAAGGTGGTGCCGCGTTCCTTAGCGATCAGGTTGGAGGCGCGCAGGCACTGGTAGAGGATTGCAGCGAAGTAGGCGTTGGTGAAGTCCAGGCCTTCTTCGGAGCCATAGTGGATGCGCTCGCGGCCGAGGTAGCCGTGCAGGTTCATCTGGCCTAGGCCAATGGCGTGGGCGGCTTCGTTGCCCTTGCGGATGGAAGGAACCGAGTCGATGGAGGTTTGCTCGGAGACTGCAGTTAATCCACGTACAGCGGTTTCCACGGTGTTGGCGAAGTCCGGGGAGTCCATGGTCATCGCGATATTCAGCGAGCCGAGGTTACAGGAGATGTCTTCACCAACATGCTCGTAGGTGAGGTCCGCATGGTAGGTGGATGCGGTGGAGACCTGCAGGATTTCCGAGCAGAGGTTGGAGTGGGTAACGCGGCCTTCGATGGGGTTGGCGTTGTTTACGGTGTCTTCGTACATGATGTACGGGTAACCGGACTCGAATTGGATTTCTGCGAGGGTCTGGAAGAACTGGCGGGCGTTGATCTTGGACTTGCGGATGCGCGGGTCCTCAACCATTTCCTCGTAGTGTTCGGTGATGGACAGGTCCGCGAAGGGCTTGCCGTAGACACGTTCCACGTCATAAGGCGAGAAGAGGTACATGTCGTCATTGCGCTTCGCCAGGTCGAAGGTGATGTCCGGGATAACCACACCGAGAGACAGGGTCTTAATGCGGATCTTTTCGTCCGCGTTCTCACGCTTGGTATCCAGGAAGCTCAGGATATCCGGGTGGTGTGCATGCAGGTACACCGCACCGGCACCCTGGCGGGCACCGAGCTGGTTGGCGTAGGAGAAGGAGTCTTCGAGGAGCTTCATCACGGGGATGACACCAGAGGACTGGTTTTCGATCTTCTTAATCGGGGCGCCAGCTTCACGCAGATTGGTCAGCAGCAGTGCCACACCGCCGCCGCGCTTGGAGAGCTGCAGTGCGGAGTTAATGGCACGGCCGATGGACTCCATATTGTCTTCGATGCGCAGCAGGAAGCAGCTCACGGGTTCGCCGCGCTGTGCCTTACCGGCGTTGAGGAAGGTGGGGGTGGCGGGCTGGAAGCGGCCGCTAATGATCTCATCGACCAGGTTGCGGGCCATTTCCTGGTTACCTGCTGCCAGGGTCAGAGCGACCATGCACACGCGGTCTTCGTAGCGCTCGAGGTAGCGCTTCCCGTCGAAGGTCTTCAGGGTATAGGAGGTGTAGTACTTATAGGCACCCAGGAAGGTCTTGAAGCGGAACTTATGCGCGTAGGCCTGCTGGAAGAGTGACTTAATGAAGGGGAAGTCGTATTGGTCTAGGACCTCAGACTCGTAGTACTCATTGTTGACCAGGTAGTCGATCTTCTCTTTGAGGTCATGGAAGAAGACGGTGTTCTGGTTGACGTGTTGCAAGAAGAACTGGTTCGCGGCTTCGCGGTCCTTGTCGAACTGGATATTGCCGTTATCGTCATAAAGATTCAGCAGCGCGTTCAGCGCGTGATAGTCCAGCTGGTCTTCCGGCTTCACCGGCTCTGCAACAGTTTTACCCAAGTCAGTCACGTTGGTGTGGGCCTTTCAGGTCGAAAAGATTGCCCTTCGGCATTCTCTTTAGGATTCTGCGCGCCACCGCTTCACAGGAGCGCGAAGTGGTGAGTTTTTGGCGATGACGCCGCGGAGAGGGGACAAATAGTTAAAGCTAAGCCGCGCTGGGGCTAAGCCCCAAGGCTTCGGCGTTGGCAAGGATGCCTTCACGAACAAGTTCGACATCCTCGTCATTACCCATCAGCTCGAAGCGGTACACGTAGGGCACGTGGCACTTCTGGCTAATGAGGTCTCCGGCTTTACCGAAGTCGGTGCCGAAGTTGGAGTTTCCGCCAGCAATGACCGCACGGATGTAGTTGCGGTTCTGCTCGTTATTGAGGAACCGAATTACTTGCACCGGTACTGGCTTGGAGTTACGGCCCATGATGGATGCGCCGCCACCATAGGTGGGGCAGATCAGGACGTAGGGTTCATCCACGATCAGCGGTTCATCTGCTTTGTGCAGGGGAATGCGCTTGCTCGGGAATCCGAGTTTGGTCACGAACTTTTTGGTGTTCTCCGTGGCCGAGGAGAAGTAGACGATGAGCACGCTGGCTCACTTCCCTTCGCACTAAAAATTTTTCTTGATCCCACAGGCGTCGCTTAACGTTTGCGGTATCAAGTTGGAGGTTGCGGGTGTCCGGCCGTTCTAGCTGGCCGTGCGCAGGTGATACGACTATGGCCGCTACCTTTAACCACCAACACAAAAAATTTTGCGAGGTACGGGGGCGAGGGAAGCGACCTTAGGGGGTGAATCAGTTATTTTTCTTTGGGCCCAGACCCCGCGTGGTGCGGGGGCCTAAGCATGTGAAGAAAGTTTGTGGGTTGTCTTTGAAGTAGAGCGATATCTACTTGAAAAGTTTTTGGTTGAGCTACTTAGGCAACCTGTGCGGCGAGGTTGCGGATGCGCTCTGGGCGGAAGCCGGACCAGTGCTCCCCATCAACTTCCACGACGGGGGCTTGGAGGTATCCGAGAGCCATGACGTAGTCACGGGCTTCATCATCGAGGCTGATATCGACCAGGTTGTAGTCCAGACCGGCACGATCCAAAGCCTTCTTGGTGGCGTTGCACTGCATGCAGGCGGGCTTGGTGTAGACGGTGATCGACATGCTCATTCTCGCTTTCAAAGACTAAATCTGCGACCTCTGCGACCCATATTAGGCCGGTGCAGTACTCGGTGTTTGGGGCTTAGCCCCGCGGGTGCTGCTCTCTTCAGAGCGACAACACGAACCCTATACTTTGTGGTCGAAACCCGCAAGGGCCACAACATGTAGTAGTTACAAGCTGAGTATTCCCAGGATGACAGCGGTGTAAGCCACCACATGTTGACCCCCCGACGCTTCTTCCCCGTCGCTTAAAAACATCACCGATGTCATTTCCGCAGGAGAGCCCCTCACTTAGGTGACATAACTCACATTAAAGCTTTCTTGACACTTCTTCGCCCCGCCGGAGATAAAAGTACGCACGCGCGCTATTGCTTTTAGCCCCGTAGCACCTCTCCCCTGACCTCAATCGCTAGGCGAAAGAGTATTAAGAGAAGTACTAAGGAGCGTGCAATAGCGCGCGTGCGGAAAAGAGTGAGGCGACTTCGCGCCAACCCAAAAATTAATTCTTAGGTTTAGCCCTGGCGAGCCTTGAAGCGCGGTTCCTTCTTGTTGATCACGTAGACCTTGCCGTGGCGACGCACAACCTGGGCGCCCGGCTTGTTCTTCAGCGACCGAAGTGACTTGCGGACCTTCATCGGGCGCTCCTTTCTTATACTCATCAGTCAATACGCGGGTGCGCGGCGCACACCTGCATAGCATAAACACCTAGTGGGCTTATGACACGTCGGACAATACTAATGCAGTAGCGCCCAATGGCCAAGTTGAGAAGATTTATGCCCCCTGCGGGAGGGCATCGGGGCGAATCTTTTCACCACCAAAGCGGCGGCGCATCTCTTCGCCGACTTCTTCCAAGCTACGACCGGTGGTTTCAGGCACGAAGATGCGCACGAAGACCAAGGAGAGCACACCGAGCACCGCGAAAACAGCGAAGGCACCGGAGCCAGTAATGGCGTCGACCAGCGGGAGGAAGAATTGCGCCACCGCCCAGTTGGCCACCCATAGCGCTAGGCCAGCAATACCCATGCCCACACCACGTACCGGAAGTGGCACCAATTCGCTCATCAGCAGCCAGGTGGTCAGCGATACCGCCGACTGTTGGAAGGCAATAAACAACGCCATAAGACCCAAAGCGAGCATCGCCATGGCAGTAGATCCATGGGCCAGGTGGAAGACGATCGCAAGTAATCCTAAGGAGCTGATATTGCCGATCAGGCCAATGGTAAGCAGGCGCTTTCGACCAACACGATCAACGATCCTCAAGCCCACCCAGCAGGCAATCACACTGACCACACCAATGACGATGGCGGTGTAAACGGAGTTCTCCGTAGAGATACCGACCTTGTTCATCATGGTGGGGGCGAAATACACCACGGCATTCACACCGGAGATCTGCTGGATAACACCCACGCACACGGCTACCACTACTGCCAAAGCCAACCAGCGTTGGCTGCGCAATTGCGCCCACTCGCTCTTACGCGGCCCGGTTTCAGCCGCCAGGGCCGCGGTTTCCTCGCGGTGATGCCGCGACATACCAGTCAGAGCGGCTACTTCCTGCGCACGCTGGGTATTACCGCGCTTGGCGTACCAGGCCGGGGTATCAGGCAAGAAGATCATGCCAAGGCCGAAGATAATGCCGGGGATAGCGGCCATACCGAGCATCAAGTGCCAATTTCCGGTGTGCGCCAGTGCCGAGTTCACTAAGTATGCGACCAGCTGGCCGACCACGATCATCAAAGTATTTAGCGACACTAAGCGACCGCGGACCACCGAAGGCACCATCTCGGCGATATACATAGGTGCCACGATGCTCACGGCACCTACTGCCACTCCTAGGAAGGTGCGGGCTGCAGCTAAGTTACCCGGGGTGCCTGCCACCGCACACCAGAATGCGCCGACAATAAAAATAATTGCGCCGATAATCAGGGTGCTGCGCCGACCTAAGGCATCAGCGATACGCCCGCCGGTGACAGCACCGAAGGCTGCACCCACCAAGAGCATGGAGGTAACAAAACCGGCTTGGGTGGAATCCATCCCGAATTCCGGGGTGATATAAAGCAAGGCCCCAGAGATAACTCCGGTGTCATAGCCGAAGAGGAGGCCACCAAGTGCGGCTATAAACGCGATCTTATTAACGTAGCGTCGTTCCGTTTGATTCAAGGTTTGCGTATTCACGTCCTTGATCCTGTCACCTGGGTAGGCTGTGGGTCATGTCCACCAATCAGTCAAAACTCCAAGAAACAATCGTGTCTGCCCTGCACGTTAAGCCCTTGATCGATGAAGCTCAAGAGGTTGAGGAAAGGGTTAAGTTCTTAGCGGATTACTTAACTATGACCGGAGCCAAGGGATTTGTTCTCGGAATTTCTGGAGGCCAAGATTCCACTTTGGCTGGGCGTCTCGCCCAATTAGCCGTAGAAAAATTACGGGGCGAAGGTAAGGATGCTGAATTCTGGGCGATGCGTTTGCCCCACGGTGTCCAAGCCGATGAAGATGACGCCCAGATCGCCTTAGAGTTCATCCAGCCGGACCACACCGTCACGGTAGATATTAAGGACGCCACCACTGCCCTAGGCGCCGCTGTTGCCCAAAGCATTGGTAATGAGCACCTCGGCGACTTCAATCGCGGCAATGTGAAGGCGCGGCTACGGATGGTCGCCCAATATGCGTTAGCCGGCGAGAAGGGGCTATTAGTTATCGGCAGTGATCATGCCGCGGAAAATGTCACCGGCTTCTTCACCAAGCATGGTGATGGCGCTGCTGACCTTATCCCCCTTGAAGGCTTGAATAAACGCCAAGGCGCTGCCCTATTGCGCTACCTTGGTGCGCCGGATTCCACGTGGAAGAAGGTTCCTACCGCGGATCTTGAAGATGACCGTCCCGGCTTGCCCGATGAAGAGGCCTTAGGTGTGAGCTACCAGCACATCGATGATTACTTGGAAGGCAAGCAGATCCCCGATGCTGCCCGCGAGCAGCTCGAAAAGCTCTGGCTACGCGGACAACATAAGCGTCATCTTCCCCCAGGCCCCAATGACACCTGGTGGCGCTAGGCGCCACGCGCCCCAGGGCGTCCGGGCGACCCAACGCGCCCAAGCCGCCCCAAGACACTCCCCTCCCCCAGGATCACCCTTCCAGCAGTCGAATAGTCTTCATCGCTGCTTGGTAAAGCGGTTCGGCATAACCCAGACCATGGGTATAGGCGTGGACCGCTAGGGGGTGCAATTGGTGCAGGGGGATGGTTTCTTGCCAACCATCTGGCAAGGCCGTGATCTCTTCATAGCCGGCAACGATCTCTTCGAAAAATGGTGCGCCGAATAACGCCAACATGGCGATATCGGTCACCGGGTGCCCACCATGGGCGGCCGGGTCGATAAAGATCGGCCCGGCGTCGCTAAACATCAGGTTGCCGGCCCATAAATCACCGTGGATACGCGCGGGCCCAAAGGGTGGTAGCTCTGCTTCTTGAATGAGTTCACAGGCTCTTTCCACCATCTCCACGCAGCCTTGGCTGATATTTCCAGCCTGGAATGCTGCGTAGGTAAAAGGCAGCACCCGCTGCGCCGGATAGAACTCCGCGAAGGTGTCCCGCGGGGTGCATTCTTGTTCTTGGGTGCCAATAAAGCAGGGGCCCTCGTAGCCAGCTGGTGGTGCTCCAAAAGCTGGGGCACCAGCAGCATGAATGCGGGCCAACTCGCGACCCGCCTGGCGTGCAGCGCCAGCGGTGGGTCGCACTGAGTTCACCCGCACCGTAGCGATGTGGTGTTCACCCACATCCACTACCTCAGCTACCTGCTTTGAGGTTTCGCCTAACCATTTCAGGCTGGCTGCCTCAAAGGCGGCAGCTCCTGCTTCGGCAACATGTTTCCGGAATTCGGAGGGCTGCAATCTAGTAGCGCTCCGGTTCCTCGCCTAGCTGGAAGGCGCGACCGGTCACTTTTTCTGCGGTGATGCGCACATAGTTGTACTTCAGGGTGGGGATCCAGGCACGTAGCGGCAGGGCGTCGGCGCGATGAATCTCATCGAGATCCTGCACCACCTCGGCATCACCTTTAACAACTACGGACCAGGCTGTTTCTTCGGTGTGGGAATCCACTTCGAATAGCACTTCATGGTTAAGGGCGATGGTGAAAAGCTTGGAACCTTCGGCACTGCGGAAGTAGATGTTGTTCTTCTCATCGACGACATAGTTGACGGGGAAGATTTCCATCTCATCGCTACGGCGCACCACAACGCGACCGAGTTGCTCGCCGCGCAGCTTTTCAAAGGACTCTTCGGGAGTGAGATGCTTGATCAGGTCGTCATAGGAGCACATGTGTCCCATTATCCCCCTTTTCCCAGAACAGGGGTAGGAATCTTTGGATTTTCCCATGACAGATCGTTAAAGATGGGGTGAAGAATATGATGTACGAGCGTCCTTTAACTCACCGGTCGGCATCTCGCTCATCACATTGTGACCTGGGCTATTGCTAACATGCCCTTATGTCCGTTTCCCGTCTGTCGCCCAGTACTCAGAATTATGTAAAGGCCATTTGGAACCTCCAAGAATGGTCCAACGAGCCGGTGACGGCCTCGGCATTGGCAAATAAGGTTGGCGTGCGCCTCTCCAGCGCCTCTGATGCCATTAGGAAATTAGCCAGCCAAGAATTAGTCCAACACACCCCCTACGGTGAAGTCTCGCTGACCGAACAGGGGCGCCAAGCTGCCCTGCAGATGGTGCGCCGACACCGCCTGATTGAGTGCTTCTTGGTAGAGATGCTGGGTTATCGCTGGGATCAGGTCCATGATGAAGCGGAACACCTCGAGCACGCGGTCTCAGATTTCATGATCGCCCGCATCGATGAGAAACTCGGACACCCCACTCGCGACCCGCATGGTGACCCCATCCCCAGCGAAGACGGCACGATCTCGCATCCCGATGCGATTCGGCTTAGCGATGTCGATCCAGAATCCAAGGTTCGCGTGGAACGCATCGCTGATGATGACCCCACCTTGCTCCAATACTTCGGTGACAACGGGCTCAAGGTCGGCTCGATTGTCTCCACTCGCCCCGGCGCGCCCTACTCCGATGCCACCGAGGTACTCCTCGAAGGCCACGAGGGTCCGCTACTGCTGGGACAGTCCGCCACGGACGCGGTCTTCGTCACCCTCCTGAAATAACGCAACACAGGCACGCACCCCAGGAAACTAGGGTACACACCCTCAGGTACGCCCCGCACGCCCCACCCACACCCCAAAGTGACCTAAACCTCGCCCCTTCGGGGGCCTTTTTCTTATCCCCACCTGGGATATTAGGAGTGGCGTAGTTTCTCACACCGTCGCAACGTAGACTAAAGCTCACATGGGTGTTATTAGTGGAGTGTCAACGCCGACGAAGGAGCTTCAATCACCGTGCCTGATCACAGCAGTGCCCCCACACATCGCTTCACCGTCCACGAGCTTTCCGTGGAGGAATCCACCGACCTGGTGTACTTCTCCTCCGCCTCGGAAAACACCCGGCGCTTCATCGAAAAACTTCACCGCCCCGCCACCCGCATCCCTCTTCGACCGCGCGTGGAGGGCATGATCCGCGTTACCCGCCCCTTTGTCCTCATCACGCCAAGCTACGGCGGCGGCTCCCTCGCCGGAGCTGTCCCCAAGCAGGTCGGCGCCTTCCTCAACGACCCCGTCAACCGCAGCTTGATGCGCGGCGTCATCACCTCGGGCAACACCAACTTCGGCGAGCACTTCTGCATTGCCGGACCACTCATCGCCAAAAAGTGCAAAGTCCCAGAACTCTACCGTTTCGAGCTGCTTGGCACCGCCCGCGATGTTGAGCGCGTCAACGCCGGTCTCGATGAATTCTGGGCAGAACTCGCCCGCACTCACCCAGAGGCAGTCGCCCTCCCAGAGGCAGTCGCCATCCCAGAGGCCGCACCCAGCACCAACACCGCAGCCACCAGCAATACCCCTTCCCAAGCAACCCCCTCGACCACCTAACGTAAAGAAAGCACCCGCACCCAATGAGTGATCTCTACTCAATCTCTGTCACCCCACCTCATTTCCGCCACGACCCCACCGCGCGCCTGCGGCCGGTGAATTGGAACCGCCTCCAAGACGATAAAGACCTCGAGGTTTGGAACCGTCTCACCGCCAACTTCTGGCTGCCGGAAAAGGTCCCGCTCTCCAATGACATCCCCGCCTGGAAGAACATGGATGAGCAGGAACGCACGCTCACCATCCGGGTGTTCACGGGCTTGACCATGCTCGATACCGTGCAGGCCACCGTCGGTGAGGTCAGCCAAATCCAGGACGCCAAAACCGAGCACGAGGAAGCGGTCTACACCAATATCGCTTTCATGCAGGCCGTGCACGCCCGCAGTTATTCCTCGGTGTTCTCCACCTTGTGCTCCACCCCAGAGATCGACGACGCCTACCGCTGGGCGGTCAATAATGATCTCCTCCAGGAACGCGCCAAGCGGGTGCTCGTCCACTATTACAATGACGACCCCCTCAAGCGAAAAGTAGCCTCCACGCTGCTGTCTTCACTGCTGCTCTACGCCGGTTTCTATCTGCCGCTGCACTTCTCGGTGCGCGCCAAGCTCATGAATACCGCCGATATGATCCGCCTGATCCTGCGCGATAAAGCGGTCCACGGCTATTACTCCGGCTATAAGTACCAGCGCGGCCTGGAGCAAACCGATCGCCAAGAAGAGATGAAGGACTTCACCTTCAACCTCCTCGAGGATCTCTATGAGCTGGAGCTGAAGTACTCCGGTGAGCTCTATGAGCCGGTCGGCCTCATGGATGATGTCGCGGTGTTCGTCCGCTACAACGCCAACAAGGCACTCATGAATCTCGGTTATGCGGACCGCTTCAGCGCCGAGGAAACCGAGGTTCGCCCGGAGATCCTTGCCGCGCTTTCCCCCGGCTCGGAGGAGACACATGATTTCTTCTCCGGTTCTGGTTCCGCCTATGTCATTGGCACCGCAGAGAACACCTCTGATGAGGACTGGGACTTCTAACTACTACTGAAAGGACTTTCCGCGCTATGGCAAAGAGAATCACTGTTATTATCGGCTCGCTGCGCCGCGGCTCCATTGCCCGCAAGATCGCCAACAATGCCCTCGAACTCTTTCCCGAAGGCTTCGAGCCCACCATCTACGAGATCCGTGACCTGCCCCTTTATGACTTCGACTATGACGATCCCGAGGTCGAAGACAAGCCCACCCCGCAGGAGTACACGGATTTCCGCGAGACCATCAAGGCTTCCGATGGCATCCTCTTTGTCACTCCGGAAAACAACCGCTGCATCCCCGCCTGCCTCAAAAACGCCGTCGACATCGGCTCCAAACCCAACTCCGATGTCGCCTGGAAGAACAAGCCGGTAGGCATCATCAGCCACTCGGTGGGCCGCATGGGCGGCTACTCCTCCCAAAAGAACCTGCGCCTCGCGCTCTCCTACTTCGATATGCCCACCCCCGGCCAGCCCGAGGTCTTCCTCGGCAACTCTCCGCAGTACATCGACGATAACGGCAAGCTCACGCCCGAAAAGACCGTCAACTTCGTCAAGGACTATATCGAGCGTTTTTGCCAGGTCGTCGAACAGAACTCCTAAGCTTTCCCCGAGATCTTCGGGCTAAGGTCTGCTCAAAAAATACTCAAGGCACGTGCGCAGCTTTGCCGCACGTGCCTTGGTGTTTTCTACGCGAGTAGCGAGCCTTTATGACTCGTCCTTCGGAGCCAGGGAACGCAAGAGGCCATACAGCTGCGCCGTATCGCCGGTTGCAGATCCACCATCAACCACAATCTCCGTTCCGGAAATATAGCTGGCCTTATCCGAGGCCAAGAAGCACACCACTTCCGCTACCTCATCAGCAGTACCCGGGCGATCCAATGCCGCGAAGATCAAGGGGCCATCTTCGGTCACCCCATACTTCGCCGTCATCGGGGTGGCGATGGTGCCTGGGTGCACGGAGTTCACGCGAATCCCCTTCGGCCCCAGATCCAACGCCGCCGCCTTCGTCATGCCGCGCACCGCCCACTTACTGGTGGCATACGCAATGGCATTCACCTGCCCGGTAATACCAGCCAGCGAGGAAATATTGATGATCGAGGCGCCTGCCTTCATCATCGGGCTGATCAGCTTCATGCCTAAGAACTGCGAGCGAGTATTAATCGCCATAATCTTGTCGAAGTCTTCAACCGAGCAGGCATCCAAGCCTTCCATCGACAAAATCCCGGCATTATTTACCAAGACGTCGATCTTCCCATCGAGCTTTTCCTCGATGTACTGCTTGACCTTCGCCCAGTCTTCTTCCTCAGCCACATTGTGGTGCAGGTAGTGCGCACCGATCTCCTCGGCGAGTTTCTGGCCACCTTCATCATTGAGGTCCGTGATGATCACGGTGGCGCCTTCTTCCACAAAGCGGCGAGCTTCCACCGCTCCTTGTCCGGAGGCACCGCCGGTGATCAGTGCGACTTTATTTTCCAGCAGCATATAAGGGTCACCTTTCTTTCGACTTGGTCTTAACCCCAGCTATACCAGAAAATCCCTGCTCAACACCGCGTTTAAGAGGCTGCCTTCTTGAGCACCTCAATCACGTGCTCCATAATCTTCTCGCCATCAGCTTCGGTGGCCAACTGCGCATTAGCTTCCGCTTTCCGCGGCACCCGCAATTCACACACCGTGGCACCGCGAGAGTGCTTTCCTGCCAGCTCTACTTCAATGTGCATCGGCTCCACCTTGAAGCATTCTGGCCATCGCAGGTACGCCGCGGCACTAGGATCATGCAAAGCCATAGGCTTGCCCTTCTCCTTTTCCACCAGGCGCAGGTAGAAACCAATATGATCCGCCAGGATCTCCGCCTTCTCAGTACCTACTTCGCGCACCTGGTCTTCATGTTCTAGCTGAATCATCACCTGCCTCGTCAGATTCAGCCCAAACATAATCATCGGCACCTCAAGCTCAATGAGCACCGCCAAGGCTTCCGGATCGGCATAGGTATTGAACTCTGCCGCCGCAGTGTGGTTACCGCTGGTTGCGGAGCCACCCATAAACACCAATTCCTTGATATTGCGCACCAGGTCAGGACGCAGATTCAACGCCATCGCCAGGTTGGTGAGCGGGCCAGTGGCCAGAATGCTCAGCGGGCCTTCTTCTAAAGCCTCGATCAGCGCAATAATCGCCGGGGTCTTCTCTTCGCTTCGGCTAGGTTTCGGGAGCTTGCGCCCACGGGTGCCCATGCCGCCTTCCCCGAGTAACCCCTCAATGGTTTGGGGTGCTTGGGCAAGGGGCCTGGCTGCCCCGCGGTAGACCGGCACATCTAGGTCGAAAAGCTCGCAGGCACTCAAGGTGTTGGTGGTGGTGTTATCCAAGGTGGTGTTGCCCACCACCGTGGAGATTCCCACAATCTGATAATCCTTGGCGGTTGCCGCAATACCAATGGCGATGAGGTCATCAAAGCCGGTGTCGCAATCAATCCATAAGCGCATGTCTTAGTCCTTATCTCTTAAACACCGACGATGAACCAGGTCATGATCATGGACATCACAATGCCAAAGCCCATGGGTACCGCCGTGCGGGCCACCAATTGAATCGGGTTGACCTTGATAGCGGAAGACACAATCAGGATCACCGCGGAAATCGGGGAGCAGGCACGCGCCAGGTTGCCAACCAGCTGCAGCGGCAAGGTCAACAGCGCACCATTGATACCGGATGCGGCAGCCACCGGCGGGGCGATCTCCACCAGGGAGTAGAAGGGCGAGACACCACCCACCAGCAAAGACAGCAGCAGCATCAAGCCACCGAACGCCAAGAAGAGCAAGAGCGCGGCACCATTAATACCTGCCACCGCATTAGTCAGCGCATCGACAATGCCCAGCTGAATAATGGCCTGGACCAGGATATTTGCGGCAATAACCAGGGTGACCACCGCACCGAAGCCCTTACCCATGCCGCGGAAGAAGATCATGAGGTCTTCCAGGCTTTGCACCAGGGTGCGCTTACGAATAATTTCAGCGATCACCGCCAAGATAATGGACACCAAGGTCACCGGGATCAGCCCGGCATGAAGTTCGAAGCTGGTGAATTGGCTGAGGATGAAGGGAATCAGGATCAGCAGCAGCGGCAGAACCGGGAAGATGGAGTACCACAGTGGGGTCTCCGGGCCCTGCTCTGCTTCCACATCCAAGATGGAAGAACCGAGGTTATCCCCGCGGGCAATAGCGCGCTTATCCATGTACTTCTGCCAGAAGTAGTGCACCACACCAATGGCAATCAGGGTGGGGATCGAGACCATGGCGTGCAATGCGAAAACATAGTGGTCAAGATCAATACCCAGGCGCTGCGCAGCAATCACGTTATCGGCACCCAGGGGCGTCGGCATGATGGTTGCGGTGGTGGCAATAACCGCGCCCGCGGTTAAGGGGCTTAAGCCTGCACCAATAAGTGCCGGGAAGAGCGTAGCCATCAAGATCAGTGCCAGCGAGGAAGCCGAGGGCACAGCCAGGGACATAATATTGCCCACCCAGAACACCAGCGGCACCAGCAGGTACTTGGCTTTCAGCTTCAGCAGGGGTCGGGTGAGCACGGTGACAACGGACTGGTTGGCCCCAATGTGGCTCATATAGGCCGAGAACCCGAAGAGCACCATAATGATCATGCCCACACCCTTGGTGGTGTGCGCGAAGATCTGGCCAATGTAATCGAGCTGGTCAAGCAGGATATTTCCGGAAGGGTGGATCTCGTATTTTCCGGTTTCCGTGCGTCCTAATAGCGGGGCCACCAACATCATGACCAAACCGCCGACGAAGAGGGCAACCGTTGCGTTGACTTTCTTCGCGATCAGTGTCGCAACAATCCCGATACCAACTATGGCAAGCAGAAACTCCAGAACCATGGAGTGTTCCTTTCTAAGGAGGTGTGAGAGATGGTGACGCACTCCCCCAGAGTTGGGCACAGCATGGTCGTTCTTGTTTCTTAGGTTTGGGGGTGGACGTCTCTGGCCAATCTTGACACGAGCTTCCGGGAAATGAATAGAAATGTGGAGGTTTTTCTACTGAACTTGAGGATCGGTTAAGTCTAAGTTGAATCGTGCCCTTACTCGACCGTAATAACCGGGGGAAATGCTATGTATATATGTCCATTAATGCGACTATGAAATTAGTCTCAAAATCCTGCACTACCCCCTAATTTAGGCAAGCTCACCGCACATATTTAAGCGCCCCAACCTGTACGAACCCACCCACCACATAGGCCCCGACTATTGGGCGCCAGATTCTTCTTAGTTTCTTTAATATCTCGCACTACTATCTGCTCGTACGTACATATTCTTTCATTCCCGGCACGCCGAATTCTCGGCGCGCTATTTAGCTGAAGTCACCTACCCATTTTTTATTTAGGGTGCTGCCTTTCCTTAGGTGCCGTTTTAGCGGGGCTGCCCCGGGGGTATTGACACCCTTTGGGGTGCTCTATATGGTGATCGAAAAGTTTCGGGAGGGAACGAATGGAAGATCACTATCACTGCGCATCTAATCCGGCTTCGTATGAGCCTTCAAGCAGTACTCATCAACTACCTAAAAACCGGATCGCCGCACATGGTGGCCTCGGGGTAGCAACCCTGGTGTTGGCGGCCTTCGCACTCCTTGGCCTCAAAACCCCAGACTCTGCAAACACCCAATCCGGTCACACATCCATCCAAGCCGCAGCCGATAGCTCGGTAGCACTAACCCCAACATCCTCCTTCGAGATTCCTAAAGACATTCCCAAGGACATCGCAGAGGACCTCCACCGCATGACCTCCAAAGCGCTCGCCGCCATAGAGACCGGTGATCTGCGTACTGAGGTGCCACTCCAGCGATCTGAGGCCTGGGAGGGACTATCGGAAGGAGATTGGCCCAGAGAGGTCGGCGAATACCGGCTCGTGCGGCAGGTATCGCACGAGCATCGCGCGCACTATAGCCATGTAGATAAACCCAATAGCCGGGCATTCCTGGTCCGCAATCGGCCAGGAAACATGGATTTCGTTTCGCAGGAGACCCCGCCAAAGCCGGGAAGCGACATCAGGCATGTGGGAGACGCGCTGTGTTATGACCCGCAGAATGTGTTCGTCGATGAAGGTGTCGCCTGCTTCTACGAGCATGGAAAGAGAGTCCACCACATTGTGGGTGTGGGGGAATTCTCTCAGGTAGACACGATTATTGATTTTATGCAGCAACTGCGCGCGGCCTACCCACCGGCGAACTAAGAGTGCACTGACTCACCGCGAGAACCCCATTGCTGTTGAAAAGAAAGAAACCTCTGCTCCCATGAATCAGAATCATCACCACGGTGGCGTCCACGGTGGCGTTGCCACACCCGTAATTGAAGTGGCTCCGAGCTCTTCACTGATCCAAAAATCCAACACCATTCTCATGGCCCAATCAGTGGTGTTGGTGGTACTTGCGCTAATCACCACCATTATTTGGTGGTAGCGCACGAGGCCCTGCCAAGGGGGCTGGTTGGTTGCTGCACAAGTTGCTGAAGGCTGCTAACTTCGATTCCACATGTAACTTAACCCACACTCTCCTGGTCGCTCCTTAGTTGAAGGAGCACCGCCGGGCAATAGAAGTGAGCAGGCCAGCCTTCATGGATATCAGCGACTTTAAAAATTTCCCTCCCGAGCCTTCCATGGATGAGCCCGAGTACGTGGTCAGCGAGCTGACGCACGGCCAGGCTACGTTGCGTCGCCGTGCTTTAGCCACCGCAGAAAAGCTGGGGTTGGTCGCCTTAGAAGACGTTGATGACTACTTCTTCACCTCACGTGATGCTTGGCTGGAAAACCCGCGCGAGCAGCGGCCCGACCCCAGTGATCTGATTGCGACCATAGCGGTGATCGCTGGGGAACTACTCGGCCAAGAGGCGCTGCTTTCGCCTTATAACTATTGGGATGAGGAAACCACGAAGGAGCGCTATATGCTCCATAATCCTCAGCACCCCACCGGGATAGAGGATCTGTACTTCTTCCCCATTGAAGCTGTGCGCCAGCGGTGGTTCGAAGATGGCGACACCAAAGGCCCCAGGCATTGGGTGGAGAATGCTTTGAAGCTGATCTATGGCGAGGTGAATGCCGATCCCGCCGTACTGGCAGAGGATCGCCTAGAGCTCGCAGAACTAGCAGCTAGGGGGAATCTGGAAAAGCGACTACGCCAGACTCATTCTTTTGAGTTTCGTGATCGCCTCAATGCGATTGCAGCCTGGGAAGCGCTGAGTATTCATGGCTGGCAACTAGTCGAAGGCCAGCCGGCACTAATGGATCCGGTTCGGGAGATGGACGAGCTGTGGTCTTTGAAGGTATACCGCGAGGATCTGCCCATTAATGCGGAAACTATTGCCGCGCAGCGGCGGGTGTGTAGCCGGGTGGCCTGTAACTACTACGGGCTATATGAGGGCTGGCGTCTTTAATGACATAAGAAATGCTCCAACTTAGAGCTAACGGCCTGGGCTTTTCTCTTCGCTTAAACCCAGCTGAGGAAGAGACACTCCGTCCGTTACCGGCACAAAGTGCTGGTCTTCAAAAATCGTCGTGCTCGCGCTCTAGCTTCCGGGTTAAGTAGCGGATACATGATCCGAAACCTTATAAAAGCCCGATTTACGTACTCTAAGCAGCGAGAACATCGAAAGTTGAGCACACTTTTTGCTACTTAACCCCTACTCACCCCTTTAACTATATGGAAAATCCCAGGTCACGGGCTGTGACCTGGGATCTTCTATTGCCGCGGAGCTGACTAATAGTGCTCTAATCTTGCTTTCGTCCTAGAGCTAGCTGTTTCCTCGCACCGATCAGCGGGAAGAACAGCTTTATGCTGCGGCTTAGCGGCTACCCATCTCGACAGGGAGCTTCGAAGACATAGCCTCGTTGCTAGCGGGTGGGAGAGCACGGCGATGAACGCGGGCGGCACGGATGCCGTTGAGGATCACGACGACCTCGGCAGCCTCGTGAACCAGCACGACCGCGGCGAGACCCAGCACGCCGAAGAGGGCGAGGGGGAATAGCACGATGATGATCGCCATCGCCAGAGCGATATTGCCAGTCATAATCTTCCGGCCTCGCTTCGCGTGGGCCAGGGCATCAGGGATGAGCCGCAGATCATGGCCGGTGAACACGACATCGGCGGAGTCGACTGCGCCGGCGGAGCCAGTGACGCCCATCGCGATGCCAACCGTGCCAGACGCCAGAGCGGGGGCATCATTAATGCCATCGCCGATCATTGCCGTTGGCACTTGTTCGGCAGATTGACGGATGTGCTCAGCTTTGTCGGCGGGGAGCTGTTCAGCATGAACTTCATCGATGCCAGCCTGTGCTGCGATTGCCTCAGCGGTGCGAGTGTTATCACCGGTGAGCATCACAGTCGATACGCCCTGTGCTTTCAGTGCAGCGATGGCTTCTGCAGCTTCCGGGCGCAGCTCATCACGGATGCCGATCACTCCGACTACCTGCTCATCAACCTCCACCACAATCACACTCATCCCGGCTTCAGCTAATTGCGTCGACTCTTCGCCGAGGGTGCCGGGGTTGATCCAGCGGGGGCTACCGACTCGTACTCGGCGTCCATCGATCACACCGGTTAATCCGTGGCCGGGATGCTCCTGCACCTCGGTTGCTTCGGGGCGGTGCGTGGCGGCGTTAATAATGGCTTCGGCCAGCGGATGCGAGCTCGCTGACTCCAACGCCGCGGCAAGCCCGAGAACCTCGTCCTCGGAGTGCCCATTCGTGGCGTGGGTGGTGACGACCTCAGGTTGGTTGCGGGTAAGAGTGCCGGTCTTGTCGAAGGCGACTCGGTTGATTGTGCCGAGGAGCTCGAAGGCCGCACCCGACTTGATGACAACGCCGAACTTGCTGGCTGAGCCGATTGCGGAGATCACCGTGACAGGCACTGCGATCGCTAGCGCGCACGGCGATGCAGCGACGAGCACCACGAGGGCGCGTTCGATCCAGGTTGCCGGATCGCCGACGATGAAACCGAATACCGCGATCAGGGCAGCCGCGATGAGCACCAGCGGCACCAGAGGGCGGGCAATGCGGTCGGCCATGCGGGCGCGTTCACCCTTGTTCGCGTGAGCTTGTTCGACCAGCTGGACGATCTTCGTCAGTGAGTTATCTCGCCCATCAGCGTTCGCTTCGATGTGCAGCGTGCCGGTGCCGTTGACCGATCCGGCCAGCACTGGTTCGCCGGGGCCAACCTCGACTGGGATGGATTCTCCTGTGATCGCGGAGGTGTCCACCCAGGACCGCCCCTCGGTGACGATGCCGTCAGTAGCGACCCGCTCTCCAGCGCCAACGATCAGGATGTCGCGTTCGCGGACTTCGGAGGCCGGGATTGTCTGTTCTTCGGCTCCGCGCGAGACACGTGCGGTTTCTGGGATTAGGGAGAGCAGGGCACGCAGGCCCTGCTGGGCGCGGTGCATTGCGCGGTCTTCCAGGGTCTCTGCGATCGAGAATAGGAAGGCCAACGCGGCGGCTTCGCCGACGTGTCCAAGGAGCACCGCACCGATGGCGGCGATCGTCATTAATAGGGCCACGCCCAAGCGGCCACGGCCTTTGCCGGTGAACAAGCGCCTGAGGGCACCGGGGACGAAGGTCCATGCACCGGCCGCGAGGCTTAAGGCGAAGGCGACCACCTCGGCGGTCTCCAGGTTCTGCCAATCCAAGATAAGGCCGGCCACCCACAACACGCCCGAGGCGATTGGTAGGGCGAGGGCACGGTCGCGCCACCAAGGGGCGAGTTCCTCGCTGTAATCGGAGGGGTCGCAGCAGGCGTCGATTGGCTGCTCCACGTTTGGTTTTTCGGCAGCGCAGCAGGCATCAACCGGTTCCGGCGCGGCAGACTTCTCGCCGGCACAGCATGCGTCAACCGATTGCGATGCGACTGGCTTCTCGTTAGCGCAGCAGGCATCAACCGGTTCCGACGCGGCTGGCTTCTCGTCGGCGCAGCAGGCATCAACCGGTTCCGACGCGGCCGGCTTCTCGTCGGCGCAGCAGGTGTCTACTGGTTCTGGCATAACTGGTTCTTCAGATCCGCAGCATTCTCGGCTCATCGTGCCATCTCCGTGTGGTTCTCGTTTTCAGCGGTGTCCTGGGAGCTGGAGTCGCAGCAGCCGGGAACCGTGCAGACCGGGTCGATGCAGGGTTGGTTTTCATCGACTGCGAGCGTCACATCCACCAGCGCCGTGAGCGCTGCCGCTAGGTGCGGGTCTGCGATCTCATAGCGGGTTCGACGGCCTTCGGACTCGGCGACGACGATGCCGCATCCGCGTAGACACGCGAGATGGTTGGAGACGTTCGTTCGTGATAGGTCCAGGTCCCGCGCAAGTTGCGCTGGGTAGCCGGGCTCTTCCAATAGTGATAGCAAGATTCGTGAACGGGTCGGATCGGCCATGGCGCGGCCGAGCCGGTTCATTACGTCCACTCGAGAAGCAATAGTCAGCATGTAATGACCATACACCAGATGCTGACTAATGCGCTAGGGGTGATGACAAATTGGTCTTCATCACTGTGGTTTTTGGAGCTGCCAGGCATGCCGAGGAACCGGCGGAAGATCTCAAACACCTGGTAGCCGGCGAATTCTAGTGACGATACGTTCCTGGAATTTCCTGAGATCCGAGTGGAATCAGGGAGATGCGCGCGCACCAGAAGCCGAAGATGTGGACTCCCCCGCAGTAGCGCATAACGAAAGAACCTTGCCTCGCGATGATGCGAGACAAGGTTCAAACGTTTAACTATCCGTGGAGCTAACGGGATTCGAACCCGTGACCCCCACACTGCCAGTGTGGTGCGCTACCAGCTGCGCCATAGCCCCGAAGAAAAGGGTGTGTAGTTATAAAATTGCGATCGGAACCGGAGTTCTTCTCGCAGTGGAGCTAACGGGATTCGAACCCGTGACCCCCACACTGCCAGTGTGGTGCGCTACCAGCTGCGCCATAGCCCCGTGCGTCATCAAGCTGCTGCTTGTGGACTCCAGTTAATGTACAACCCGCCGGAAGAGAAGACAAATCTGCAGGTCTTTCCATTAACTACTCGCGTCAAGAAAAGAATGAAGGCGCGGGCTCCCCCAAATCACCCTGCAGGGCGCACCGATTCTTGGGCGCGCACCGCAGGGTCTCGGGGAAAGCTAAAGAAGGTCTAGCTCTGGGAAGCTATTTCTACCCAATTTTCCAGGTCAGTGCCGGAGATGTCTTTGCCATCCTTGACAACGCGGGGGGAGGAGACCTTGCCGGTTTCCTTCTTCAGCTTCTCAGCGTTGTCCTTGCCGGCCTGGGTGGCACGGTCGAGGTAGGCGGCCTTGCGGATGTCCTCGACGACGGTGTCGGGGGCGTTCATTTCCTTCGCGGCGTCGGCGAATTGATCATCGGACCACTTGTTGTAGATCTTTTCCATGTCTTCCATCAACATGGCGCGATAATTCCAATAAAGGGAGGTATCGCCGTGATCTGCGACCGCCAGGGCGGCGGCTAGCGCGCGGTGGGAGTGTCCGGAGGTGTTATCGCGGTCGAGGAAGTGCAGCGGGTGGATGTGCACCACCAGCTTGCCGGCCTGCACGGCGTCCTTCATCTGCGCATCAGTGGCGACAGCGAGGTGGCCGCAGTGCGGGCAGGAGTAGTCCTCGTAGAGATCGACCTGCGGGGTGGCGTCCGTGGTTTTGGAGCTGCTGAGTGTGACCACATCGCCGTCCAGCTTGGCGTCAATATCGACCTTCTCATAGGCACGATCAACGAGGTGGGTTTCCTCGGCTTTGCCGCGGTTCTTCCACACGATGCTGCCGACGAGGGCGACCGCCAGGATCAGGACAATGGCCAGGACCCAGGCGAATCCATGGCCTTCTTGGTTCGGGGATTTCACTTTGCTCACGTGAGCTAGCCTAGCTTAGCGCCGAAACTTAAGGGTGCAGAGCAAAGCGTGTAAACGGCCGGCGGGCGGTATAGAGCGAGGCCGCAAGGAAAATGCTGTCGCGAATCAGTTCCTTGATATAGGTCATGGCAGTGACATCTGGGTTCTCGCCGCCGGTGCCGAAACAACCGCAATCAATGGTCAGCCCGCGTGCCCAGGCTTGGGCAATGCCGACCATGAACACCAGCATGAGTGCGGCACCGAACCAACTGCTGGCGCGTAGGAATACCCCAAGGAGCAAGAGTGCGCCGAGGAGCAGTTCTGTAACCGGCAGCGCGATGGCAAGGAAGTTGACCAGCTGGCGGTTGGAGAAAAGCTCGTACGCGAGGATGGATTGGGTGGTGCCGAAGGTATCAATGAATTTGGTGTAGCCGGACCACAGCCACACCATGGCCATGCCGAAGCGCGCAAGAATCCCCGCCACATCAAGGCTGCGAGTGTCTTTGGTGGCGGGGATTTTTGTGCTCATGGGGCCCTAGTCTACTTTCCTAGCACGCTACTTTCCTAGCACCTCGGTAACCAGATCCTTGGCTTCGGCTTGGACCTTCTTGAGGTGCTCTTCGCCCTTGAAGGACTCCGCGTAGATCTTGTACTTATCTTCGGTGCCGGAGGGGCGGGCTGCGAACCAGGAGGATTCCGTGCAGACCTTCAGCCCACCGATGGCGGCATCATTACCCGGTGCCTTAGTGAGCTTGGCGGTAATCGGCTCGCCGGCCAAGGTATCGGCCGTGACCTGATCCGGGGAGAGCTTCTTTAAGATCGCCTTTTGCTCGCGATTAGCTTCCGCATCGGTACGTGCATAGGCGGGGGCACCGAATTCTTCAGCAAGTTCCGCATAGCGCTGCGAAGGGGTCTTGCCGGTCACCGCGGTGATTTCTGCGGCCAAGAGGTCCAGGATCAGACCATCCTTATCGGTGGACCACACGCTGCCATCAAAACGCAGGAAGCTAGCGCCGGCGGATTCTTCACCACCGAAACCAATGGAACCATCGATCAGGCCCGGGACGAACCACTTAAAGCCGACCGGAACCTCGACCAGCTTCTTGCCGAGGGAGGCAACGACGCGGTCAATCATGGAGGAGCTGACCAGGGTCTTGCCGACGGCGGTGTGCTCTGGCCAATCGCGGTGGCTAAAGAGGTACTCGATGGCGACCGCAAGGTAGTGGTTGGGGTTCATCAGCCCAGCATCTGGGGTGACAATGCCGTGGCGGTCCGCATCGGCATCATTGCCGGTGGCGATGTCATATTTATCGCGGTTATGCACCAGCGAGGCCATGGAGTTCGGGGAGGAACAATCCATGCGTATCTTGCCATCGGTATCTAAGGTCATAAACCGCCAGGTGGGATCAACTAGGGGGTTCACCACCGTAAGGTTGAGGTTATGGGCCTCAGCAATGGCACCCCAATAATCCACCGAGGCACCACCCATGGGGTCAGCGCCGATGCGCAGGCCGCTTTCGCGGATGGCATCCAGGTTCAGCACATTGGGCAGGTCCTTGACGTAGGTACCCATGAAGTCATAGCGCTGGGCTTTTTTATCCAGCACGCCTTCGACCGGGGTGCGCTTAACACCTTCGAGGTTTTTGCGAAGGTAATCATTCGCACGCTGGGCGATCCAATCGGTGGCATCAGTATCTGCCGGGCCACCTGAGGGCGGGTTGTATTTGAAGCCGCCATCACGCGGGGGGTTATGCGAAGGCGTAATAACGATGCCATCAGCACGCTTGGGATCAGTGCCGGTGACCCCACCTTCGAGGGTGGCGTTATGGGAGAGAATGGCTTGGGACACTGCGGGGGTAGGAGTGTAGCGGCCACGATCATCCACCAGCACGGTGATGTCATTAGCGATGAGCACTTCCATCGCGGAGATCATCGCCGGTTCACTTAAGGCGTGCGGGTCGCGGCCAATGAAGATCGGGCCGCCGATCTTTTCTTGGTGGCGATAATCCACAATGGCCTGCGTGGTGGCCAGGATATGAGCCTTGTTGAAGGCATTATCCAAGGAGGAGCCGCGGTGCCCGGAGGTGCCGAAGGTGACTTGTTGATCAGGGTCTTGGGGGTCCGGGGTGCGGGTGTAGTAGGCGGTCACCAGCTCGGCAATATCGATGAGATCTTCAGGAAGGGCGACTTGCCCGGCGCGCTCATGTGCCATGTGTCTGTCTCCTCATTCGGCGCTATCGGTCAATCAATTAAGAAAGGGACGCGGTGTCACGTTCTTCTCACTTCTTCCATGATGGACTTTCTTGATGCCCAAGGTCGCTGCTGGAGCTGCCCCACTGCGCCCCAACCCCAGAATTTCCCCACGTTCGGGGGTGAATAATGCGATTTTGCCAAGTTTTTTCTGCGAATGTGATGCGGATTATTTCTATAGCCCGCTAGGTTATTCGCATGACGCTCAACGACTACCTCGGTAATATTTCAGGAATCGTGTGGGGACCTTTCCTCCTCATCCCGCTCCTGCTCGGCACCGGCATATATATGACGATCCGGCTGCGGGGACTCCAATTCCGCACCCTGGGTCGCGCTCTGCGCCACGGACTGATTGACCGTTCCGACGACAAAGCCGCTGGCGATATCAGCGACTACCAAGCTTTAACCACCGCGCTTGCCGCCACCGTTGGTGTGGGCAATATCGTTGGTGTGGCAACCGCCCTTTCCCTTGGTGGCCCAGGTGCCCTGGTGTGGATCTGGATCACCGGCCTGTTGGGTATGGTCTCGAAATACTCTGAGGCCTTCTTGGCGGTTCGTTTCCGTGTCACCGATGCTGCCGGAGAGCAATCCGGTGGCCCGCAGTACTACCTACGCCGCGGCATTAAGGGGCCCATCGGCAAGATCCTGGGCATTGCCTTCGCGGTCTTTGCGATTATTGCTTCCTTCGGTATTGGCAATATGACCCAGGCCAATGCGGTGGCCGCTGGCCTGCATGACACCTTCGGCCTGGACCCCTGGGTTTCTGGTGTGCTGATGTTCATCGTCATTGGTGCCGTGCTTCTGGGCGGCATCCAAGCGATTGGCCGCATCACCGCTGCTTTCGTTCCGCTCATGATCGTTATTTATGTGATCGGCGGTTTGGTGGTGCTGGCGATGAATGTTGAGCAGATCCCCGCTGCTGTGGCCACCATCTTTAAGGATGCTTTCACGGGCACTGCTGCTACCGGTGGTTTCGCTGGTGCGGGCCTGATGATGGCGATTCAGTACGGTGTTGCTCGCGGTATTTTCTCCAATGAGTCCGGTATGGGTTCGGCTGCTATTGCTGCGGCTGCTGCGAAGACCAACCACCCGGTGCGTCAGGGTTTGGTTTCTATGACCCAGACCTTCATTGACACCATCATCGTTGTGACCATCACCGGTTTGGTGATTGTGATTACCGGGGTGTGGGATAAGGGTGCTGATGTTGCCGGCACCATGACCGCGGATGCTTTCTCGCAGGCACTGCCTGGCCAATGGGGTGGCACGATCGTGTCGATCTCGGTGGTGTTCTTCGCCTTCTCCACCATTATTGGTTGGTCTTACTATGGTGAGCGCTGCACCGAGTCGCTCTTTGGGCGTGGCGCTTCGGTGGTTTACCGCGCTATCTTCACCTGCGTGGTGTTCATTGGTGCCACCACCGAAATTAAGGTTGTGTGGACCTTCGCTGACCTGGCCAATGGCCTGATGGCGCTGCCGAACCTGATCGGTATTCTGATTCTCTCCGGTCTGATTACCCGCGAGACCATGGCCTACCTGAAGTTCGACCCGAAGCTGCGCAAGACCCCCACCGAAGTTGGGCAGTTCATTGAAGACCAAGGCATGAAGTGGAAATAACCTAGCTGCCGTTCGCACTGCCGTTGGCACTGCCGTTCAGCGTTAATATCTCAGACCTCGCCTAGGGTTACCTAGGCGAGGTCTTCCTCATGCCAGCAGAGTAGGGTAATCGCCGTGAAGTTCACCGAAGGAATAGCCGCCGGCCTGGGTGCCGCCTTAGGCGCTGCACTGCGTTATGCCGCCATCGGCTTATTTGCTGGGCTGTGGCCACTGATCATTATTAATATCCTCGGGTCCTTCCTCATGGGCCGCACCCGGCCTGGGGTGTTCTGGGGTAAAGGCGTACTAGGTGGGTTCACCAGTTTCTCCGCCTACGCCCTGGTGGTAGCTGACCCGGCGGGCGAAATTTTTGTTCGCATCGCTTATGCCGCCGGCACGATTGCGTTGTGCATTGTGGCTTGGCTTTTAGGCGACCAGCTCTTCCGCCGCGCCCACCGCAATATGACTGATAATGATTCCTCCCCGCTGATCGCCACCGAGGCGGACATTCTCAAAGATCAACTCGAAGAGGAGGAAGAGGCATGATCATCGCTATCTACTCTTTCCTCGCAGTGCTCGTAGGCGCCTTCTTTGGTGGTATGGGGCGGTGGGCGCTGGCCACGAAACCCGGTGGGGTGATTGGCACCTTTATTGCTAACACCATTGCCTGCATTGTTGTAGGTTGGATTGCTTCTCAAACCGTGGAGAAGAATGTGGATGTGATCATCCATGTTGCGGCAGGTACTGGTTTCGCCGGTGCGCTATCGACCTGGTCCACCTTGGCGAAGGAATTGGGCGAATACATTCGGGTGAAGCATTACCGCATGTTCTGGGGCTACCTGGTGTTGACCCTAGGCGGCGGGATTGGCGGCATCATGTTAGGTGCCTACGTAGGTGCCGTGACTTAGCCCAGCCCACTGCCTAAGCGTGAAGGATCTGTGGATACCGCAGCCACACGATCTCGGAGAAAGCAAAAATGCCCTTGGAAAACCAAGGGCATTTCTTTTTGCGCGGGGACGCTTAGTCCGCGATGGCGTCTAGCGGAGGGGTCTTCGCGGCGCGATGCGCGGGCCAGATGGCAGCGATGGCGCCAACGACGCCGGAGCCGATGAGCATCCAGATAATGGTTTGGTAATCAATCGCGAAGCTATCGAGGCCTTGACCGCTGAGCACGCGGAGGAAGGCCCAGCCAAGGCTCACGCCGATCACCACGCCCATGAGTGCACCGAAGATGGCGATTTGGACGGCTTCGAGGGTGATCATGCGGCGGATTTGCTTACGGTGCGTGCCGACCGCACGCAGCATGCCAATCTCTTGGCGACGCTCAATCACATTCAAGGTGAGGGTATTAACAATGCCCAGCACCGCGATGATCACGGCGAGTGCGAGCAGACCGTAGAGAATGCCGAGAAGCTTGGTGACGATTTGGGTGGATTCATCCAAGATCTGCTTCGCGTCTTTGACCTGCACCACCAGGTAGCTCTTGGTGGTTTCTTCAAGGTCTTGGCGCAGCTTCTCTTTATCAGTATCCGATTTGGCATTCACGCCGACGGAGTTGATGGCCAAAATATTTTCATTGACGACATCGCTCACCGCATTCTTGGAGATCACGAGCTTGCCGAAGAGGCTGGCGCTGGCCTCATAGGTGCCCAGCAGCTCCACCTCATGGGTGGGTTCGCGGACCAGGGCGGAGGTCAGCGGATATTTCTCGCCGACCTTCCAATCCATTTCCTTAGCGAGCTTCTCCGAGGCGAGGAAGCCGGGGTGATCAGCATCGGGCATGCGGCCATCAATCAGCGGTACCTCGGCGTAGTTACTGAGGTCGCCATCAACGATGATGCTAAAGCCCTTGCCATCGGCTTCCGCGGAAGTGGAACCCATATTCGCGACATAGACCGGCGCGTAATAAAGCTCGGTGGTGTTGGCGACACCTTCTACATCCTTGACCTTCTCGGCGGCTTCGGTGGGCAGCGGGAATTCCCCACTGCTGGTGCCGCTGAGCACATAGTCGGCACGCAGGGAATCATCCACCAGGTCCGCCATGGAGGCCTTCATGGAGGCACCCAATACGGAGAAGGCAGCGACCAGGGCCACGCCCAAGGTAAGGGCAAAGGCGGTGGCGGCGGTACGGCGCGGGTTGCGATAAGAGTTGGTGGCCGCAAGCTTGCCGACCGCCCCGAAGGGCAGGCCAAGGATCCGACCAATGGTGGGAACAATCGGCAGCGAGAAGGCGGGGCCGGCGAGGAAGAAACCGAAGATCACCGCGACGGTGGCAACACCGACCAAGATGGAGCGCGGATCGGTTTCCCATTCTTTTTGAACCACCGCAAGCGCTGCGCAAGCAACGCCGATGAGCAGCACAACCGTACCGGCGATGGTGCGGCCCTTCAGCGAACCGGCAGCGGTTTGTTCGCTTTGGCGCATGGCTTCAACCGGCTCAATAACACCGGCGCGGCGGGCCGGCAACCAAGCAGAAAATAGCGTGACCACCAGACCCAAAGCCATGGGCACCAGCACCGATTGTGGGGTTAGGCCCAGGGAGGCGCCGGGTTCGAGGTATTCCTTGTGCTCCATGACCAGGTGGATGACCTTGACCAGGCCCATGCCAGCGAGTACGCCCACCGCGGAGCCAATGATGCCGACAATGATGGCTTCTAACATCACCGAGCGGGTGATTTGGCTACGCGAGGCACCCAGGGCACGCAGCAAGGCGAATTCGCGGGTGCGTTGGGCAACGATCATGGCGAAGGTATTGGCAATGATGAAGGAGCCCACCAGCAGCGCAATAAGACCGAAAGCCACGAGGAAGTACTTGACGAAGGACAGTGCCTTGGAGAGTTCCTCAGAGATCTTCTCCGCCAGCGCTTGGCCAGTGGAGATCTCATAGGTGGGGTACTTTTCTTGGAGGGCTTCGACGAGCTCATCGGAGCTGGTGCCTTCCGCGGCGCGGATAGTTACCCCAGGCAGGTTGCCATTGATGGTGTATTCATCCACGTAGGCTTGCTCATCCATGGCGAGCAGCACATCGCCTTTATCGACACCTTTAATTTCATAGATGCCGGAGATGGTGCGCTCGTGGCGTTCCTTGGGGTCCACCACGGTGAGCTTTTGGCCCACACTTAAGCCCAGGTTAGTGGCGGCTTTCTTATTCACCACCACTTCATCAGCACCCTTGGGGGTTTTACCTTCCACCACGTGCTTATCGCCGGTGACGGCATCATCGCCGCCATACCAGGGGGTGAGCCGGGAGCTAGCGGAACCGGTTTGGATGGCTTCGCCTTTGTCATTTCCCAGCACCACATTGGTGGAGGCAGACACATTCAAGGCCGCAACCTTGGGGTTATCGCGGAGTTCTTGTTGCATCTCCGGGTTAATGGTGGTGCTGCCCTTTTGGGTATCTGCGGTGACAACCGCATCCACGCCGTCATATTGGGTGCTGACCGCTTCTTGGAAGGTGTTTTGCAGAGAAGCGGTGAACATAAATGCACCGGAGATAAAGGCGGTGCCTAAGACCACGGCCAGCACCGTGAGTGCGAGTCGGAGTTTATGGGCAGCCACATTCCGCGCGCTTACTTTGCGCATTGTGGAACCAGAAGACATTAGGATTCACGCTCGATTCCAGCCATCACGCCGAGGATGGATTCGATAGTGGGGTTGCGCATTTCATCCACAATGCGGCCATCGGCTAGGAAGATCACGCGGTCCGCATAGCTGGCGGCCTTGGGATCGTGGGTGACTACCACCACGGTTTGGTTATCGTGATCCACGGCGGTGCGCAAAATGCTGAGAACCTCGGAAGAAGAATTGGAGTCCAGGTTGCCGGTGGGCTCATCTCCGAAAATAATTTCCGGTTTGGAGACCAAGGCGCGGGCACAGGCAACACGCTGCTGCTGGCCACCGGAAAGCTCGGTGGGGCGGTGCGTGAGACGGTTGGCTAGGCCCAGGCGGTTGGTGACTTCCTTAAACCATTCTTCATCGACCTTATTGCCGGCAATATCAGTAGGCAGGGTGATATTTTCAGCGGCGGTAAGGGTGGGCACCAGGTTGAAGGATTGGAAAATGAAGCCCAGACGATCGCGGCGCAGCGCGGTCATTTCCTTATCTTTTAGGGTGGACAGATCCGTATCCCCAATGAAGGCTTGGCCGCCGCTACCGGCATCGAGGCCGGCCATGCAGTGCATGAGCGTTGATTTACCGGAGCCAGAGGGGCCCATGATGGCGGTGAACTCCCCGCGGATGAATTCCACATCCACATCATCTAGGGCGACTACTTTGGTTTCGCCTTCACCGTATTGTTTCCGTAACTTCACCGCACGGGCGGCTGGAACGGTGTGCTTGGGCTGATAAGCAGCCCTTCCGGGGGTCGGCGTTGTCATGGGTAGTCCATGCTCCTTCTCATAGTTCTTCTTTCGGCCCTTAAACAACGTGCGAAAACCTCTGCAAGTTCCGTTGAGCGGTGCCATGATTAACTTCCTGACCTACGCTACTGCAGCGCTGCGTGCATTCCCTACTGGGATGCACCCGGATTTAACCCTGAGGCCCAACCCTGAGGAGGTTGCGGAGCCCCGGGCGGAGCCTGAGTGCAGCCCACAGCGGAGCCCGGGCAGAGGCAGGTACACCACCGGCCAAGAAAGCCAACCCCCACACACGCACCCGTACCAGCCCTGCACAACCCACCGTCTCACCTGGTGAGACGTCCACGCTGTACCAGACCCGCTCCTCCCCTACTCCCCCCATGTATGCCTGCACTCAGTGCATGACCTCAAACCCGGGAGCGCTAAACTTCCATGCATGAGCAATGACAATCACCCAAAAGTGGACATCAAGCCGCGTTCACGCGATGTCACTGATGGCCTAGAGCGTGCCGCCGCCCGAGGCATGCTCCGCGCTGTCGGCCTCGGTGACGATGACTTCGACAAGCCCCAAATCGGCGTCGCAAGTTCATGGAATGAGATCACCCCCTGCAACCTCACCCTCAAGAAACTCGCCGAGTTTGCCAAAGAGGGCGTACACGCTGCCGGCGGTTATCCCTTAGAGTTCGGAACCATCTCCGTTTCTGATGGCATCTCCATGGGGCATGAGGGCATGCACTATTCCCTCGTCTCCCGTGAGGTCATTACCGACTCGGTGGAAACCGTTATGTCCGCCGAGCGCATCGACGGTTCCGTGCTGCTAGCTGGCTGCGATAAGTCGATCCCCGGCATGCTCATGGCCGCCGCCCGCCTGAACCTTTCGAGCGTTTTCCTTTATAACGGCTCGATTATGCCCGGTACCGCCAAGCTTTCCGATGGCACCGAAAAGGAAGTCACCCTCATCGACGCCTTCGAAGCTGTCGGTGCGTGCCGTGCCGGCACCATGAGCCGCGAGGATGTCGACGCCATTGAGCGCGCCGTCTGTCCCGGCGAAGGTGCTTGTGGCGGTATGTACACTGCTAACACCATGGCATCCGCCGCGGAGGCCATGGGTATGTCCCTGCCGGGTTCTGCTGCCCCGCCTGCTATTCACCGCAATCGCACCGACTACGCCCGCCGTTCCGGCCAGGCCGTGGTCGAGTTGCTGCGCCGCGGTATCACAGCCCGCGACATTATTACCCGTGATTCTTTGCTCAACGCGGTGGCTGTGGTCATGGCTTTGGGTGGCTCCACCAACGCAGTGCTACACCTTCTGGCCATCGCCAAGGAAGCCGACGTTGACCTCACCCTCGACGACTTCAACACCGTTGCCGATAAGGTCCCGCACCTGGGCAACCTCAAGCCCTTCGGCGAATATGTCATGAATGACATTTTCAAGATCGGCGGCATCCCCGTGGTCATGCGCGCCCTCTTGGACGCCGGTCTGCTCAATGGCGACTGCCTCACCGTCACCGGCAAGACCGTTGCGGAGAACCTCGCCGGCATTAATCCCCCGGACCCGGACGGCAAGATCCTGCGCGCTCTGGATAACCCCATCCACACCACTGGTGGCCTGAATATCCTCAAGGGCACTCTCGCCCCCGAAGGTGCTGTGGTGAAGACCGCCGGCTTCGACGCGGAGGTTTTCGAAGGTACTGCGCGTGTCTTCAACCAGGAGCAACCCGCCATGGATGCGGTGCTCAATGGTGAGCTGAAGAAGGGTGATGTTGTCATCATCCGCTATGAAGGCCCCAAGGGTGGCCCCGGTATGCGCGAAATGCTCGCCATCACCGGCGCAATTAAGGGTGCCGGCATCGGCAAGGATGTGCTGCTGATTACCGACGGTCGTTTCTCCGGCGGTTCCACCGGCCTATGCATCGGCCACGTCGCCCCCGAAGCTGTCGACGGCGGCCCCATCGCTCTGGTCAAGGATGGCGACCCCATCGTCGTCAATATCCCCGAGCGCCGCATCGATGTCCTCGTCGACCCCGATGAGCTCGAGTCCCGCCGTAAGGACTGGGTGATCCCCGAGAACCCGCGTCTCCACGGCGTGCTGGGCAAGTACGCCAAGCTGGTACATTCCGCCGCCCAAGGCGCGGTCTGCTACTAAGCTCCTCTTAATCCCTCCGCCGCTTCGGCGGGGGGATTGTGCTTTCCCCGAGATCGTGCCCTCAAGGCTGGGCACAGATCCTTCACGGTTTACACGTGCGGGTCTTTGCCGCACCGGATAATGATTTCGGTATGCGGCATACAAAAATACGCATCAGGGTGTCTTCCCCATTCCTCCCAAGCACTCGCGATCTCTTCTACATGTCCCATCTCAACCCACTGTGATTCGCGCATGCGCCTAGCTTGGGAATCACCCCACCATTTCGTTTCCGCGGGTGTAGCGTAGGTCCAGGTAGAAGTCGCAATCTTAAAGTCCTTAAAGCCTGCTTCATGGGCCCAGGCTTTAAGGTATCTGCCCGCATTAGGTTCCCCACCTAAGCTGCGCGCACGCTCAATATATAGTTCCCGCCATAAATCCATGCCGCGGATTTCTGGGTACCACACCATCGCCTGATAATCGGCTTCCCGAATAGCTATGAACTGGGTGGCTAATTCCCCCATTTTCTTTATTGCCGCTACCGGGTCAGATAGGTGTTGGAGTACTTGGTGTGCATGAACCACATCAAAGGGACCACCCTCATAGTCCTGGATATCTGCTTGGCAGAATTTTAGGTTCTTGGCACTCACACTGCGTGAAATAGGCGCAATATCGAGGCCCACTACTTCGCGCACATGCTCTGCTAGGTCCGCGCTAATAGTGCCCGGCCCGCAGCCCACATCTAAAAGCGACATGCCTTTATTCAACAGTGGCAGGAAGTAGGCGCAACTGTTAGCGGCAGTTCTTTGCCCATGTGATGCCAAGACGGATTGCTGGTGTCCGTGAATATACTTCTGCTCTATGTCCTTCATGTGGACTGATTCTAGGGTTAAGTAGCAAAAAGTGTGCCCACCTGAGGGACTTCGCTTATTACCCAGCTACAACCCTGGGGAAAGCAAGGCCATGGGTTTACCGTCATCTGACAGCACCCGCACACCAGCACGCGCATATGTTGCCCAAGCGATTCGCCCCGGACACAGGTCGCATCAATACGCACCAGGCCGACATTGCTACCGAGCCCTTGTCAGGAATAGAAGGGCTTTATTTCTTGGCTTCTTCCGCCTGCCCTTTGTTGCGTTTAGTAATAGGGAATCTCAGCAAGTAGTTTGCCGATAGACCAAGGCCGAAGCATAGACTCACAGGAATCCGGGAGTCCGCATATCCCATGTCGAAAAAGTCGAACAAGATGAGGCCTGAGATAGCAAGACGTGTGCCCAATCGGCGAGACACCGACAGGCACAGATTTTGCTACTTAACCCTGATTTTATTTGGGCATGAAAAAAGGCGGTGTGTGGTACACAACAACCCTAGGGTTATTATGTGCCACACACCGCCGTATCAAGTTTTAGGTCGGCAGCAACTTACTCTCCCACACCCTCACAGGTGCAGTACCATCAGCGCAAACAGGCTTAGCTTCCGGGTTCGGAAAGG
>NZ_FOPJ01000017.1 GCF_900113445.1 Corynebacterium spheniscorum | reverse complement strand
TGTAGGTGGGTGTCTAGGGGTATGACGAAAACATTTTCCTTAACCGAACAACACATCACAACGAGATAAAACCCCAGCTCAGAGGCTGTGGATAACGCCAACTTATCCACAGGGCAAAGGAAAAGGGCCCAGTCTGGCGACTGGGCCCTAGGAGTGTAGAAGGTTACATAACCGCGGAGAGGCTCTGGGCAGCAGAACCAATATTGGCGATAGCGGAGCCAAGGGCCGGGAGGTTACCGGTGGCCAGTGCGGCAGCGGCAGCGGCAATATTGTGAACCAGGCCGATGGCGGGGGTCAGGAAGTTCAAAGCAGCCAGGATTGCGTCCATGAAGTTAGCTCCTCAGGTTAAGAATTGGGGGGTTAGGTACGACTAAAGATTATAGGGAAAACACACAGTTGGGGACAGAGAAGGGTTAAATACATTTCTATGAGCACCCTGATCCGTGAAGCTACGCCCGAAGACATCCCTCAAATTCTGGAATTGATCCGTCTACTCGCAGAGTATGAACGCGAACCGGATGCGGTGGAGGCGACCGAAGAAGGGTTGAGAAAACTTTTCTTCGGGGAGAATCCGGCGACGTTCGCTCACGTGATTGATGATCCTGAGGCGGAAAGCGGCCGCTTAGCGGGGATGGCCATCTGGTTTTTGAACTTTTCCACCTGGACCGGACGGCACGGTATCTGGCTCGAGGATCTTTATGTCCGCGAAGAGCTACGGGGGCGTGGCTACGGTCTGGCGCTGATGCGGCATCTAGCGAAGATCTGCGTGGAGCGTGGTTATGGCCGCCTGGAGTGGACGGCCCTGGATTGGAATGCGCCGGCGCTTGGTTTTTATCACTCCTTGGGGGCGGTTCGGATGGAAGAGTGGACGACCCTGCGCCTCGCTGGCCAGGCGTTGGAGGATCAAGCAAAATAGCACCATAGGAGACATATTGAACAGCGTTCAATAATGCGGCTATGCTGAGGCCCAAGAAACATTTTTCTTGTGGGCCTCGTCCCGCATGCACTAAGGAAGGCAGCCCCCTCACCTTGAACACCACTGAACTCCCCGAAGTATTTGAACGCGCACGCCAGCTGGCTCTGGAGAAGGGCGAAGGCCTCAAGGAAGCGGATCTCATCGAGATTATGAAGCTCGAGGAGCGCTTCATCCCGGAGATCCTGAAGCTTGCCCATGAAGTTCGTCTGCGCTGGTGCGGCGAAGAAGTAGAAGTTGAAGGCATTATCTCTTTAAAGACCGGGGGATGCCCAGAAGACTGCCATTTTTGCTCGCAGTCGGGGCGCTTTGAATCACCGGTTCGTTCGGTGAACCTGGACATTGCGGAGTTGATTGAAGCTGCGAAGCAAACGGCAAAAACCGGTGCGACGGAGTTTTGTATCGTCGCGGCGGTTAAGGGCCCGGATGAGCGGTTGATGCGCCAGGTGGAAGATGCGATTGCAGCCATCCAGGCTGAAGTGGATATTAATGTGGCGGTCTCGATTGGCATCCTTACCTGGGAGCAGGTCAAGCGCCTCAAAGCTGCTGGAGCGCACCGCTATAACCACAACCTGGAGACCGCGCGATCCTACTTCCCGAAGGTGGTGAGCACGCACTCTTGGGAGTCCCGCCGAGAAACCTTGGAGCTGATTCGCGAAGCAGGGTTGGAAGTGTGCTCAGGTGGCATCTTGGGCATGGGGGAAAGCATTGAGCAACGTGCCGAGTTTGCGGTGCAGTTGGCTGAGGTGGAGCCCGAAGAGGTGCCAATGAATTTCTTGGATCCCCGCCCGGGTACGCCCTTGGAGAATCAGGAATTGCTCAGTTCTGCGGATGCGTTGCGAGCTATTGCGGCCTTCCGGATGGCGATGCCGAAGACGACGCTGCGCTTTGCTGGTGGCCGGGAATTGACCTTGGGCGATGATGGTGCTGAGCAGGGCTTATTGGGTGGAATGAATGCCATTATTGTAGGTAATTACCTGACCACCTTGGGTCGACCCATGGAGAAGGATCTGGATATGTTGGGCAAGATCCAGCTGCCGATCAAGGCACTGACGCACACTATCTGATGAGCGACCTTTTCCTCGCGCTTTATGGCGGACAACCCTGGCGATTCCACCCCAATACCGGGCAGGACCTGGAGCAGGGTGCGCCACGGTTATCGCCATCAGCGCAGGCCGGGTTGGAAGCGCCACGCTATTGCCCGCTGTGTGGCAGAAGAATGGTGGTGCAGGTGCGACCAGAAGGATGGTCGGCGCAATGTTCGCGCCATGGGAAGGTGGACTCCAGCGAAGCCGAACGTTAGCGAAGGACGTGTTTGCCCAGCTTGAGGAGCGTGGTCATGGTGGAAGCGGGAAGGCCATCGCCGAGGGTGAGGCCGCGCTGGTGAGCGATGGTGCGCGGGCGAGTGTAGTGGAGTAGCCCGGACGCGCCATGTCGACCGCCGAGACCGGAATCCTTCCACCCACCGTGTGGGGCATCAATGGAACCCCAGGTGGCGGCGTAGCCTTCGTTGATATTGACGCTGCCACTTTCGAGTTGTTTGGCAATAGACCAGGCGGTAGCGCGGCTCCCAAAAACACTGGCATTTAAGCCGAAGTCGGAGTCATTGGCACGCGCAATGGCCTCGGCGTGGCTGGCGACGGTCTCGAGGTAGACGACGGGACCGAAGACTTCATTGCGATAAAGCTTGGCGGACTCGGGGACATTGCGCAGCACTGTCGGGGCATAGAAGGTATCGCCTAGCTCGGGGAGAGCATGACCACCGCAAAGAATTTCGGCGCCTTGCTCACGAGCATCGCGAACGAAGGCGTCGACATGCTGCAGGTGCGCGGGGGTGATCAGGCCACCCATGTCGATATCCCAGCCGGGGCCCGGGCCGATGTTCATGTTCTTGATGAGTGCGAGGAAACGCTCGGTGAACTCGGTGGCGATGCTGCGGTGCAGCAGGATTCTTTCAATAGAGACGCAGAGCTGGCCGCTATTGCTGAAGCACGCGTTGATGGCTTGGTGTGCGGCGAGTTCGATGTCAGCATCTTCGGCGATGATCATGGGGTTCTTGCCACCGAGTTCCGCGGCGAGGCCAATCAGCCGCGGACCGGTGGTTGCGGCTACCTTGCGGGCGGTGCGGGTGGAACCGGTGAACATCAAGAAACTCGCGTTATTCGCGACCGCAGTGCCTGCCTCAGCCCCTCCCTCGAGCACCTGAATGAGATCGCGTGGAATGCCGATCTCGGAGAGCAAAGCAATCCCCAGGCGGGCAGTGCGCATGCCCAATTCATCGGGTTTGAGGAGGATGGCGTTGCCGGCCATAAGAGCCGGGAGCATCTCGGAAAGAGTGAGGGTAAGGGGGTAATTCCAGGGGGAAATGATGCCGATAATGCCGAGCGGCTCGCGCGTGACTTCGGTGCGGGTGAGCAGCGGAAGGGCACCGCGGGCGCGGCGGGGGCGCAGCAGCGTGGGGCCGCGGTGGGCGTAGTAGCGGGCGGTGATGGCGACATCCATGACCTCCTCGAAGGCGCTGCGACGATTCTTGTGGGTGTCGGCCTGGATGGCGTCCATGAGTTCGTCTTGGCGATCGAGCACGAGATCGTGAAGGCGAAGGAGAATCGCGGCGCGTTCTTTGAGGGGGACCTGCGCCCAGCGGGCTTGGGCGCTAAGGAGGCGGGGGATGTCGGGAGTGCTCATAAGCGCCAGCCTAGTGATCCCAGCTGGCCTCATCGAGGATGCCGGCGCGGCGGGCGACCACCACGCTGACAAGCGCCTGGCCGGTGACATTCACGGCGGTACGACCCATATCCAAGATGGGGTCGATGGCCAGCAGGAGGCCGGCGCCGGCGAGCGGGAGGCCGAGGGTGGACAGCGTAAGAGTGAGCATGACGATGGCTCCGGTAGTGCCGGCGGTGGCGGCGGAACCGAGGACCGAGACCGCGATAATGAGCAGGTAGTCGACCGGGCTTAAGGCGATGCCGAAGAATTGGGCGACGAAAACGGCGGCGATGGCGGGGTAGATGGAGGCGCAGCCATCCATCTTGGTGGTGGAGCCTAGGGGAATGGCGAAAGAGGCATATTCCCTGGGTACGCCGAGTTTTTCTTCGGCGATGCGTTGGGTGACGGGCATGACGCCGAGGGAGGAGCGCGTGAGGAAACCAAGGGAGGTGACCGGCCAGACGCGTCGGTAGAACTCAAGGATGGGCAGGCGGTGGTAGGCCAGGACTACTGGGTAGATGATGAGGAGAACCACTGCGAGGCCGAGGTAGATGGCGATGGTGAATGTGCCGAGCGAGCCGATGGCATTCCAGCCATAATGTGCGACCGCGTGGCCAATGAGGGCGGCAGTGCCGATGGGGGCGAGGCGGATGATCCACCAGAGGATGACCTGCACGATCTTCAGCAGGGATTCGGCGACTTTGAGGAAAGGTTCGGCGTCTTTGCCGGCTTTGACGGCGGCAATGCCGATGGCCAGCGAGATCACCAAGATTTGCAGCACATTGAAGTTAATGGCGACGTGGTCGGTGTTGAGGGTGGCGCCGATGCCGAAAATATTGGTGGGTAGGACGGATTGGAAGAAGGCGAGCCAGGAGCCGCTGGTGCTGGGCTCCTTGGTGGCGGCGAGATCGAGGTGCGCGCCGATGCCGGGGTTGATCAGTAGCGCAACGCCAATACCGGCCAGGACTGAGAAGAACGCAGTAATGGCGAACCAGATGAGGGTGGAAACTGCGAGTTTGGCGGCATTGGTGACCTGGCGTAATTGCGCGACGGAGGTGACGACCGCGGTGAAGACCAGGGGGACCACCATGATGCGAAGAAGCTGTACATAGGCGCTGCCAAGCCCGCCGAGGAGGGTGCCGGAGGCCTGCGCGATCTGAGCGAGGGCGTCGGTGCCAGCGGAATAGTGGCGGGCGAAAAGGCCGAAGATAATGCCGATGACCAGGCCAATGAGGATCTGGGCGCCGAAGTTATGCCACCAGGCGGGCTTTGGGGGTTGCTCGGGCGTTTCTGCGGTCTGATTCGTTTGTGCTGTTTGTGTTTTTTGTGTTTTGTGTGGAGCGGTCATGTGTGGGTTGGACTCCTTGATGCGTTAAGGACTAAGTGGAGATGTAGTCTAAGCGGTCTATCAAAAGTAGACCAACTGGTCTAGTTGTGGAGGGTGCGAGGAGTCCTGGGGCGCTGCGGGGCGTTCAGAAAGTTGAGCCGAGGGAGAGCGGGGCGCGCAGCAAACGATCAAGGGCCACGGCGCGGGCAATGGCTTGCACCATGTCTTGGTGGCTGCGGATCATCCTTAATTCCGGCTGGCAGTGCAGGGAAGAGCTGCGAATAACTTCAGCAAAAATTTTTGGGGCCCGCGGATCCTCTGAAAATGCGGAGCCGGCTAGGACCACGGTGGCGGGTTGGTGTTCGGCGCAGAGCTCGCGTGCCACTTCGCCTAAGCCGCGGGCGCGGGCATCGAGAACCTCGCGAAAATGCGGGCTTTGAATCGCAGCACTCAAACTGACGCTGCCTAGACAGCCGCTGGTGGAGAGCACTTCTTCTGCGGGGCCGCGCTTGGTACTGGGCAGGGTTGGGATGGAGTGCACGCCTAGTTCATTAGAAAAGGCAGCGCCGATGGAGTCATCAGCGAATAACACCAGCACCCGCGGGGGCGTATCCGTAGCGGCGGGGAGATCCTCGCTTTGAATTTCGCTGGCCAGGATTGCTGGAACCGCGGAAGTAACACTGACAGGTAAGGCAAAGTGATAGCGCAGACGCTCCGCCAAATTCATGTGATGCCAACCCAAGTTCGGGGCATCAACACAGCCCTCCGGGCTGACATAACCAGAGGTGGTGACACCCAAACTCATGAGCGTGCCACCGGCGTGGGTGCTCAGGCGGTGCACCGCGGCAATAATGTGCTCCAAGAAATCCGAGTCTTGGGTTTGCGCGACCCGGGAATGCACCACGGTATCGGCAATAATGCGGCCGTGAATGTCATAAAGAGCCACAAAAGTTTCGCGTGTGCCCACCGCAATGCCGGCAAGGCGCCAATCATTCGGGGCGATCTCTAGGGGTGAGGAAGGCCGACCGCGACCTTGGACCTCGGCTAAATCCGGGCGCTCTCTTAAGAGTCCTTTGTTTAATAGTGCGGTTACGGCGCGCGCCACCGTTGGTTGGGAGGCCCCGGTGGCTGCTACGATCTCATTCCTCAAAGTTAAGCGACCGGCGTGGTTGAGCTTGTTGAGGCGAATGATGTGCAGAGCTTTAGCCGCGGGCGTCAAGGGACGCGAAAAAATCGGGGGCTCCGGCGGCGGCGTGAACATGGCTTCATAGTTTAGGTCTTGGGGCATGTGGTGCTGTGGGCTACCCCCGGGCGCGGAGGTGCTAGGGGAGGCAACAGCGTTCTTTTACTAAAGAAAATACTGTGACTTTGGCCATGGCTCATGCGGGTTGAATATTTTCAATAAGGTTGTGCTGAACGAGCTGACCAGCGCAAACCACTGCCTAATAAAAATCATTATAAATAGCGCTTGACCTGCGGAAATTTCCGGGGAAATCGGTTCAGGATCGTGGTTTTACGGGCGTAGAGTGGAATGTGGAAACCCCCAGGATATGTTTTCAATAAGCACTGCTGGGTTGGGCGCCAGGAAAGCGCGAAAACTCAGCAGTTTTTTGGGGCAACCACCAAAAAATGATCCACAGATGCCTTATAGGAGGCCTACAAAATGAGTTGCTGCACCGATACCAAGCACAACCCAGCCGCTAATTGCGATTGCAAACTCTGCTCGCACCCCGCCGGCGAAGTCTGCACCTGCGATTGCTGCTCCCACGATGAGGGCTGCGGCTGCGAAACTAAGACCTGCTCCTGCCAGTGCGATTGCTGTACCCACAAGCACAACTGCGATGCTTCCTGCGATTGTGATTGCGAATGCTGCAAGCACGACACCACCAACGAAAGCACCTGCACCTGCGCCAATGAAGAAGGAACCGGCACGTGTGAGTGCGATTGCTGCACCCATGATGCCCGAGGAACCTGCGTGTGCACCTGCGAGTGTGATTGTTGCAAGCCCGGCGAAGAGGATAAGTGCGAATGCACCTGTGCGGAAGGCTGCACCTGCGAATGCGCCTGCTGCCAGAATATGAACGCGGAATGCACCTGTGATTGCAGCTGCTGCGCCACCGGCGAACCGCACACCTGCACCTGCGATTGCGGCAGCAACTGTGCCTGTGACTGCGAGTGCTGCAACCACCAGCACACCTGCGAGTGCGCTTGCTGCTCCAAGGACAGCGCCCAGGCCTGTACCTGCCGCTGCTGCTCGCACCCGGAAAACACCGAGTGCGATGAGAATTGCTGCAAGCACGCCTAAGCCCGCGCAGCCCACGCAGCACTAGCTAAGTACCACAAGGACGCGGCCTGCCCGCGTCCTTTTTTGCTGCTTAAGGCATAGTCGCTGCACTGGTTCGGCAACGCCGACGATGTGGATGAAAAGCCTAAGGGAAGTAAAGTAACCAACCATGTCTGATCAGGTACTGAGTTTCCGCCCCATGACCCCGCAGGACCGCGAATTGCGGGCCACCGCCATTCGCGAGGAAGTGCGCCGCAGCGGTAATAACGAGCTCAGCGACCAAGACCTGCTCGAACACCCCTGGTGTGACTACCTCGAATTCGATGGTGAGCGCGGCGACTATGGCATCGTCGCCCTCCAAGACGGCACCACCGTTGGCTGCGGTTGGGCCGGCTTCTTCAACGGCCGCGCACACCTGCACACCGAAGTCCCAGAGATGATGATCTACGTGGCCGAAGCCCACCGCGGGCTTGGCCTAGGCGGCCAACTCATTGCCCAAATGATCGACCACGCTGCGGATATGGGCTGGCCCGGGCTAGCGGTATGGGTGGGACACACCAACCCGGCGCGCCGCCTCCATGCCCGCAAGGGCTTCATCGCCCAACCCTCAGACCCCTCGATCATGATGTACACCGTTAGCCCCAAGGTGCGCCGCGTGGCCGTGTATTGCGGTTCCGCTACCGGCGAGAACCCCGAATACGCTGACGCTGCCCGCGAATTAGCCCGCGGCCTGGCCAAAGCCGGCATCGGCATTGTTTATGGTGGCGGCAATATTGGGCTGATGGGAGTGTTGGCGGATGAAGCAATCGCCGCCGGCACTGAGATTATCGGCGTGATCCCCGCATCATTGATGAACCGCGAAATGGGGCATCAAGGCTTAAGCCGCCTAGAGGTGGTGGAAACCATGTCGGAGCGTAAAACCCGTATGGAAGCACTCGCCGATGCCTTCATTGCGCTGCCCGGTGGGGTCGGCACCTTAGAAGAATTCTTTGAGGTCTTCACCCTCCAACAACTCGGTTCCCTGAGCGGCCCCTTCGGGCTTTATAGCCCGGATGGTTTTTGGGACCCCATGGTGGATATGCTGCGCCACCTGGCCGAAGAGGGCTTCTTAGCCCAAAAATATTTAGACGCCATGATCCTGGCGGATAATACGGATGCCTTGATCCAATCGCTGTATCAATGGCGTGCCCCCGGCATTAAATGGGCCTAAACACAGTGCCAAGGGGGTGAGTACCCATAGTGCGGGCTGAGGATAGCTAGACTCAACCCTCATGAGCTCCCAGACCAGCAGCCGTACCCCCTCCATGTTGGACGCAGCCTGCGATTCCTTCGTGCAGGACCTTGCTGAATTATCACCCACCGAGGCCACCGCCTGGGGTATCCCCGGTTTCGACGACCAGCTCGAAGACTTCTCACCCGAACACTGGGAGAAGGTCGCCGAGCGTACCCGCGAAATGCTTGCCGATGTCGACGCCCTCGATGATGAAGCAGATGATGATGACATCAGCGAGGATGATGGCGATGATGATGGTGGCTTCGATGATGTTGACCACGTCACCGCCGCGGTGCTGCGCGATCGCCTCACCTTGCAGCTAGAACTCCACCACAACGGGGAGTTCCTCCGCCAGCTCAATAATATTGCCTCCCCGGTGCAAACCATCCGCGATACTTTCTCGCTGATGCCCACCGAAACGGAAGAAGATATTGCCACCATCCGGGCCCGCATGGCGCATATCCCAGCAGCCCTCGCTGGCTACCGCGAATCCCTCGCAGAAGCCGCCAGCCAGGGCAAATGCGCTGCGGTGCGCCAACTCAATGAAGTTATTGAGCAATGCACCGACCTGGCCGATAGTCAGCATTCCGCGCTGCTGAGCTTCGGTGTTCCGGCAGACGCCCCAGAATTAGTGGCTGCTGCCCGCGCCTTTGAAGAGATGGGCGATTGGTTAGCCGAACACCTCTGCTCCCATGCCCCGCATGAAGATGCCGTGGGCCGCGAACGCTATGAGCTTTTCTCCCAAGAGTTCGTGGGCGACCGCGTTGACCTTGATGAAGCCTATGAGTGGGGCCTGGCGGAATTGCAACGCATCACCGCGGAGCAAGAAGCCATCGCCCAGCAGCTTTATGGCGAAGGAGTAGGAGTACGCGATGCCTTTGCCCGCCTGAATGCTGAGGAACGCTACCGCATCGAAGGGGTAGATAACCTCCAGGCGTGGATGCAAGAAACCGCTGACCGCGCCATCGCGGACCTCGATGGCACGCACTTTGATATCCCGGAAAAGATCCGCACCATCGAATGCTGCATTGACCCAGCTGGCACCGGCGGTATTTTCTACACCCCACCAAGTGATGATTTCCAACGCCTCGGCCGCATGTGGTGGTCTGTGCCCCAAGGCCAAAACACCTTCCACACCTGGCAGGAATTAACCACCGTTTTCCATGAAGGTGTTCCCGGGCATCATCTCCAAATCGGCCAAACCATGTGCAACCGCGAACAGCTCAACCGTTGGCGTCGCGTCGCCTGCTGGAACTCCGGTCATGGTGAAGGGTGGGCGCTTTATGCTGAACAACTCATGGCTGAACTGGGTTATCACGAAGACCCTGGCACCCGCATGGGGCTCTTAGACGCTCAACGCCTGCGCGCCGCCCGCGTGGTGCTGGACATTGGTGTGCACCTGCAAAAACGCATCCCGGAGGGCACTTCCACTTGGGATGCTCCCTATGCGCGCGCCTTCCTTCGGGAAAACACCGCCATGGATGATGCGAACCTCAACTTTGAGCTCAATCGCTATTTGGGTTGGCCCGGCCAAGCCCCCAGCTATGCGCTGGGCCAAAAGCTCTGGATGGAGCTGCGCAGCGATGCTCAGGCGGCGGGCATGAGCCTGCCGGACTTCCACCGTGAGGCGCTCTCCTTGGGAAGTATTCCCATGTCGGTGCTGCGCAGCGCACTGCTGGACTCCTAAACACCCGCCCCCACAGCGCAGCCCCGGCAACAGCGCAGCCCCGGCAATAGCGCCCGCCCGACACTACAAACCCACACCCCCGCTACTCCTCCGGTAAGGGAAACACTCGCAAAATCAAGCGCACCACCTGCGGCAATAATCCGGCCAACACCACCACCGCGATGAGCCGCACCACCTGCGTACCCACCACCTCCGGCCCGGCACCGCCTTCATTCGACAACGCCAACACCGTCTCCAAGGCCCCCGGGCTGGTGGCCAAATACGCCTCGAAGTAGGGGATCTGCCACCACAGCGTCAACAACCACGCCGTGCCCGCACAACCCACCAGCAGCGCCGCGATGAATAACAAAGTGGCCGGCAATTGGCGGGTAAAAAATTTCAATGCCGGCAAAGATAAGCCGCCCCCGCAGGCCCACCCAATGCTCAAGTAGGAAATAATCTTCAACCAATAAGGCGGCTCAAGGCTTAAATCCCCTGGCAATAAAAAGGCCACCACCAGCGCCAACACCATCGGCGCAAGCACCATCGGTGCCGGCATATGAATCAACCGCCCCAGCTTCTCGCCCACCAAAATAATCACCATAAGCAGCAACAAGAGCCACCAGGGCTGCGCCGTGTGCGGCAATAACGAGCCCCAAAAATGCTGCACATGTGAGATAAACCACGGCCCCGATTCCACTGGTGAGGGCGCTGCATGCCCAAAAGCCAAAGCCACCAGCGGCAAAGACACCGACACCACCAAAAGCCGCAAGTACTGGCTTAAGGTCACATAGCGATAATCCGCCCCAATCTCCGCCGCCAACGCCGGCATCATCGAGGATCCCCCAGCCAGCATCGACAAAATCCCGGTCTCCGGCGGGATCGAAGGCTCATGGCGGGAAAGCAAATATCCACCAATCACCCCAATCGTCAATGTCAACCCCGTCGCCACAATCGCGGCCGGCAAAAAGCGCGCCAGGTGATCCGCCGGTACCCCCAACAGCGGCAATCCCGCCAGCACCCCAATCGTGCCGCGCCCCAACCGATTCACCAAGGGATGCGCATGCAGCTCCTCACCACTAATTAATGCGCTCGCCGCCGCCGCAATAATCGCCGCTAAAATCCAGGCAGCCGGCACATTCGCTTCACTAAACACCATCCCCAGGATCAGTGAAGCGATCACCACCACAATCCAGCGCCGCGCGCTACCTCCGAGCGCGCTCAACGCACTAGCTCATAAGAATCCGCACTAATCTTCAACGCCGGCAGATCACGATCCGCCCCCGCACTCTTCTCAAAGCGCATCACCACCTCCCCAGGAGTCCCCAAATCCACCTGAACTCCCTGCACATTCGTGGTTTCCCCAGCCGGAATCATATCCGGCAACGCCGCCGAAGCCTCCGGGGCATGACGCTGCGCCAACCCCTGAATCTCCGGGGGACCATCCTTCACCCGATAGGTCACCCGCACAGCCTGCGGCGGATTCGGATCATTCGTGCGCATCTTCCACGTCGTCGGGAAATCCGCATCACAATCCACATACACCGGGCCCTGCCCAGAAATCTCGCAGAATAAATTATGTTGCGGCCCCAAGGGCAAGCGATACAAAGGCTCCTGCGCCACTACCTCCCGCGGCGCTGCCCCCCGCGGGGTCGCCAAATCCAACGCCGGCACCGTCGGCCAGCCCTCCGGCTGCGTCGACACCTCGCCGTTCTCCACTTTCACCCGAATCGCCTTCCCCCCGCGCGTCACCTCCAATTCATTATCAGCCACGCGCTTGACCTGCGGCGCAGCATCCTCCAGCACCGGCGGCAGATCCACAATCATCTGATTCCCACGGAATAACAACAAGGAATACGCCGTGCGATTATCGCCGCGCGCCCCACTTAAAAGTACCCAGCTTAAATCCAAACAGGGGTTATAAAAATTTTGGTCAATCACAAAACTAAAAGGTTCCTGCCCCGGCACTGCTGCCTGTCGAGATCGGAGCAACGACGCTGCATCACTGGTGTGCACGTCGCGACCTTCCGCGCATTGCCGCGCCTGCTCACTTTCTTGGCGCGAGTCGCCCTCACTAGCCTCCGTCGTCGGCTCCACCACCTCAGTAACCGTGCTGGTCGGCGTAATAGTTGTCGGAGTTGAGGTACCCGGCTGGCAGCCCACTAACGCAGCTGCGCACACCACAGCCATAACAATGAGAGATCCACGAGTCATGATCCACACCTAAAGGGGGTAAAAAATTTTTCCTAACTGCACCCCAGAGTAATGACTTTCCGCTCCCACAGTTCTAAAATTTCCAAAAATCAACCCACCCCCAACCCAAGGACAACCCCCCGCACTATGGCCACCATTAGCCTCCCCATGTGGGTCACCCTCATCCTTGGTGCCCTGGGAGCCGGCTGGATCGACGCCGTCATCGGTGGTGGCGGACTCATCCTCATCCCCCTACTCATGGCCACCCTCCCCGGCCTAGCACCAGTCACGGTCCTAGCCACCAACAAGGTTGCCGCAGTAAGCGGCACTGCCAGCGCTGCGGTCACCATGGTGCGCCGGGTACGTCCCAACCCCCGCCGACTCCTCATCTACGCCCCACTCGCTGGCATCTGTTCCGCTCTCGGCGCCAGCGTTGCCGCCATGGTCAATAAAGACACCATGCGCCCGCTAATCATCCTCCTGCTTCTGGCAGTGGGGATCTTCGTGGCCCTCAAACCCAGCTTCGGCACCACCCCCGCCGCCGGGTCAAACCTGTCCACCACCCGCTTGGGGCTTGCCATCTTAGGGGTAGGGTTCATCGGTTTTTATGATGGCATCTTCGGCCCCGGTACCGGCATGTTCCTCATCATGGTGCTCACCGCTGCCTTAACCCAAGATTTCTTAACCTCAGCGGCCATGACCAAAGTCATCAATACCGCCACCAATATCGGGGCCTTAAGTGTCTTCATTATCGGCGGCCATGTGTGGTGGTCCCTGGCACTCATCCTGGCCATCGCCAATATCGCCGGTGCCCAATTAGGTGCCCGCACCGTTCTTGGCGGCGGGGCGAAACTCGTGCGCTGGGCCTTACTCGGCTTGGTGGTGGTTATGGTTTGCTACCTCAGCTACCAGCAGTGGGGCGGGCTAGGGTAGAACCCATGACAAACGAGGACACCCAAGACCAACAAGACCGCGCCGATTTCCAGGTCGGCGGCCACGAGCGCACCTTAAGCAAAGAAGAACAACTCACCCAATTAGGCAGCTACCTCGACGCCCACTACCCACTCCCAGACTTCCGCCCACCCTGGGCCGGTGGTGATGGTGACCCCAGTGCCGCCGACGCTTATATTGCCCGCCTACCTGATCGGACCACCCACGCCGCGATGCTCATGTTGGGTTCTGCGGTTGACCACACCATGCCCGGGGTGGTGTACCTCGGTGAGGTGAGCTCCACCGAGGCCCCTGAATTATCCGCTCGCATTTTCCACCCCTCCCAGCCCACCCCAGGGGTTTGGGCCATTAGCCTGCACTCCGGTGGTTGGTGGCGTGGTGCTGCTGATGCCCTGGAGTTCAGTTGGCGCCCAGAAGTGGCAGCCGCAGCGGAGCTTTCCGGCACCACCATTATTGACCTCGACCACCCGCTCGCTCCGGAACACACTGTCGCGGAGATGTGCCAGGCCGTAGAAAAGGCCGTTGATTATGCCCGCGCGCAGGGTGCTACACACATCACCATCTGGGGTTATTCCTCCGGTGGGGCTTTGGCGGCGCTCAATGCCCAACACGCCAACGCCCTGGTGCTCACCTTCCCGGATTTAGGGTCCTTAGCGAAACTCCCGGAAGAAATTCGCGCCGGGAAAACCTTGCCGGAGCCGCACACCTGGCCAGAAAGCTTGGTGCAGGTGGCCAGCTTCGATGAGATTGCGGCAGCCCCGGAGGGCCTAGCAGAAGAAAAGCAGATTGAGGTGCGCCACTATGTGTCGCGGCACCGCATCTCCACCCCAGAGGTGGCGCGCGAAAAGATTCGAGATATAGCCGAATTCCTACGTAACGTGAGCATGCACCGTTAATCTTCGAACTCGGAAAGATCCAGGTTATGAAGGGGGTCGGATTCGCGGCCCTCTTCTACTGCTTCGGCGACATCGCAGAGCACTAATTGGGCGCCATAGGGGTCCGCGATAATGCAGAGCCGCCCAAAGGGAGTCTCCGTGGGGTTCATAAGAACCTGGCCGCCGAGCTGCGGGGTTTTCTCGGCTACTTCATCAACGCTGTGTACCCCGATAAAGGTATTCCACTTACCCGGGGTATCTTCAGCGGGGCTATGCGCAATACCGGCGATGGAAAAACCTTCCCCATTGGGGGCGGCTACCGCGTAGCCTTCATTGATGGTGAAATCCCAGCCGAAGAAGCGGGTATAAAACTCGTAGGTTTCCTGGAAATTGCGTGGGCAGGCCAGCTCATGCCATACCGCGGTGCCGGGTTCCCCGGCGGCGATGAAGGTATCTTCACCGCGGGGTTGTAGTAGCCCAAAAATGGCGCCACAAGGATCGGTGGCTAAGAAAAAGGTGCCGGTGGTGATCTCTGTGGGTTCGCAAAGCGCATGGGTATCGCGCTCAGAGATGTCTTTGAAAGCCGCCTGGATATCGGTGGTGAGGAAATAGGTGTACCAGGAGTTATTGAGGGGGCTAGCTGCGTCACCTTGGATGAATCCCGCCACCGGGAGACCCTGGCAGCGCGCCATAATATAGCCGCCGTGTTCTGGGTCAGCGGAGGTTTCCCACCCGAGAAGCTGGGAATAAAAATTAGCTGCGGCAGCGGGGTCTTCGCTGACGAGATCCACCCAGTAGGGCATTCCGGGGTTGGCTTCGAAAGCTGGCATGGCTTAGAGATTCCTCCACTTCTCGGGATCGAAGTCATCATTAGCGGTGGCTTCATCAAAATAATCATCTTCGCCATCCGGGGCGGCAACACGGGCTGCGTGGCCGTGGACTTCCACCACATCGCCTTCGCGAAGCCGGCGGCCGCGGCGGGTATCCACCTGGCCATTGACCTTCACTTCGCCTTCGGCAATGAGTTCTTTCCCCTCACCACCGCTGGCCACCAGGTTCGCCAATTTAATGAATTGGCCTAGCTTGATCTCTCCGCTCACTGAGACATCGGTGTATTCAGGGTTATTCATGCCGGCCAGTGTAGTGCCAAGCCCGCGGACTGCTTAGCCAAGAGCCCACTAAGCCCCTGGTACAGCATCACCACACCAACAGCTAGGAACACCACACCGCTGAGCATGTCGATAATCGGGGAGTACTTCTCTAAGTGCGTGGCCATAGTATTAACCGCCAAGGCAACCCCCACGAACCAACAAAGCCCCACCACAATCAACACGATGGCCACAATCGGGGCGGGAATATAGTCGCCATTGACATGGGCGGCGGGGCGAACGAATTGAGCGAACACGGAGCCGAAGAACAAAATCGCCTTAGGGTTCGCCAGGTTCGTCGTCACCCCGAGCCGCAGCGCCGCAGCATCGCTTAGCGAGCTGTGTCCACGATCTCGGAAAGAGCCCGGCACTGCGACCGTAAATTTTTGGGAGCGCCAGGCCCGCAGCCCACCCTGGAAAGCGCGGAAACCCAGGTAACTCAGGTAGGCCCCACCAATGAGTTGTAGGGTGCGCAGGATCGAAGGATATGCGTCGATCAAGGCAGAAAGCCCAGCTAGGGATGCGGAAATCCAGAGCGTATTGCCGAGCATAATGCCGATGGCCACCAGCACCCCGGCGCGGCGGTCTTTAAGGCCCGTGCGCAGGATCTGCACCACATCAGGGCCGGGGGAGGCGATCGCTGCGACCCACACCAGGATGAGGGTCATCAGTGTTGATAGGGACATAAAAGCTAACGCTACACTGAGCGCATTATGTTCGACCTCGAGCGCATTGGTCGCGGCCTGGCGGTACAGGCCATCCTCCCGGAATTGCCCAGCAGTGGGGCGCAGGTGATTCAAGCACCCCCAGGTACCGGTAAAACCACGCTCATCCCACCGGCCTTGGCGAACCTGCATCCGACAGGGCGTGTGCTGGTGGTAGCTCCGCGCCGGGTGGCAGTGCGTGCCGCGGCGCGGCGACTCTGTGAGCTCAGCGGCCTGCGCTTGGGGCGAGAGGTGGGGTTTTCGGTGCGTGGGGAACACCATGAGGGTTCCGCGGTGCATTTTATGACGCCCCGGATTTTGTTGAATCGGTTGATTGCGGACCCGGAGCTGGCAGATGTGGCGGCTGTGGTGATTGATGAGGTGCATGAGCGCTCCATTGATACCGATGTGTTGGTGGCGATGTTGAGTGAATTACGCCAACTGAGAGAAGACCTGCAGCTGGTGTGTATGTCTGCCACCTTGGATTCGGGGGAGTGGGCGAAGCTGATTGGGGCGGATTGTGTGCTGAAGACGGAGGCGCAGACGCATCCTATTGAGGTGGAGTGGGTGCCGACGGCGGATGCTTCGCGGCTGCGGTGTGATGAAAAATTTTTAGATCATGTGGCGCGATGCGCGCGAGAGGCGGCGGCAGTACAGGAGTATTCCGTGTTGGTGTTTGTTCCTGGGGTGCGCGAAGTAGAAGAAGTATGCCGCAGGTTGGGAGATAAGGCCTTGCCTTTGCATGGGCGACTTGGGGCACAAGCGCAGGATGCGGCGCTAAAAGATACGCCAGGGCAGCGCATTGTGGTGGCCACCGCGGTGGCGGAAAGCTCGCTGACCGTGCCGGGGGTGCGGGCGGTAGTTGATAGCGGGCTATCGCGGGTACCCAGGCGGGATCGCGCGCGGGGGATGAGTGGGTTGATCACTATTTCGGAGGCGCGGGCAACCGCTACTCAAAGAGCTGGGCGTGCAGGACGTGAAGGCCCGGGCCGCGTGTGGCGGTGCTTTAGGGAAGAAGAGTTCCGGCACTTTGCCGAACACCCCACCCCGGAAATTAAAAGCGCGGATTTAAGCGATATTGCCCTGCACCTTGCATGTTGGGGCACTCCACGTGGGGAAGGTTTAGCGCTGATGGATGCCCCACCGGAAGCGGCGATGGCGGATGCGGAAGCGGTGCTGCGGGCCATTGGGGCGGTGGATGAGGCCGGGTTGGCTACCGAGCATGGCCGTGAGCTGGCGAAAATTCCTTTGGATCCGCGCCAAGCGCATGCGTTGTTGAACTTAGGTGCTGGGGCGGCTGAGACTTTGGCGATTCTGGCGGAGGGCGTATCGGGGGAGATCCGGGTGGTGCCGAGTAAGCAGGCGAAGCGGGAGGCCAGGAGATTAGCCCGCATGGTGGATGATGCCGGGAAGACGGATGCCCAGAAGGTGGATGCCGGTGTGGTGGTGGGTACCGCCTACCCGGATTACCTGGCGCGCCGAGTGGCAGGTAGCGATGAATATTTGCTGGCCAGCGGAACCCGAGCGAACCTGGGGCGAAGCGGGTTGGCGCCCAGCCCGTGGCTGGCGATTGGGGAGATTAATCGCAGTGGGTATAAGGCCACGATCCGTAGCGGCACAGCTATTTCTGAGGCCGCAGCCCTGGAGATTATTGGGGTGGAGGAAACCCTGGAAGCCACAGTGGAGAAGAATAAAATTTCTGGGGTGAAGATTCGCCGCGCCGGGGCGATTGAATTAAGCCGCACGAATGTGGCGGTACCGGCCGATAAAGCTGCGGCGGCACTTATGGAATTAGTGAAAAGCGCTGGTGTGCAGGCACTTTTTAGCCCGGAGGGCGAGGTCTGCGCGCTGCGGGATCGCTTGGTGTATCTGCACCAGCATTGTGGGCAACCCTGGCCGGACCCAGATGCGGTGGACCCAGAACTCTGGTTAGGTCCAGAAATTGAGCAGGTGGCAAGCGGGAAAGCCCCGGGGAAAATCAGGCTGTTGGATGCGTATCGGCGGCTTTTGCCCTGGCCAGAGGCGGCGCGCCTAGAGGAATTAGCGCCAGCACGCCTGGCGGTACCTAGTGGACGCAGTGCGCGGATTGATTATTCCGAAGGCCGACCGATCGTGCAGGTGAAACTCCAAGAATGTTTTGGGTTGGCCAGCTCCCCGGAGATCCTTGGGGTGCCGGTGCTATTTCACCTGCTCAGTCCCGCTGGGCGGCCGGTGGCGATCACAGATGATCTCAAAAGTTTTTGGTCTGGGCCCTATACGCAGGTGCGTGCGGAGATGCGGGGGCGTTATCCCAAACACCCGTGGCCAGAAGATCCTTGGAGCGCGCAGGCTACGCATAGAACTAAAGGGCGCGGCAAAGCTTAAGCCGCGCTGCCGCACGCGATCTGTGGCGACGTGGGGCAGCGGGTCTCGAGTAAAGCTAAAAAATCACCAGATTTCGACGCGGTCCTTGGGATCAAGCCACATCGGTGAATCCTCGGTGACCTCGGGGAATGCCTCGTAGAATTCCTTGATATTTTGGGCAATGATATTGCAGCGGAACTCATTCGGGGAGTGCGGGTCGATGGCGAGGAGCTGCGCGACCAGTTCCGGGCGCACCTTGCAGCGCCACACGCGCGCCCAGGCGAGGAAGAGGCGCTGCAAGCCGCTGAAATCGTCGCCGGGAAAGCCCTCGGCCTCGAAATGCGCGGTGGGGGCGTCGGCCAGATCAATGCCCTGCTCAGCGAGGTGATTGCGATAAGCGATCACGGCAATACCGAGTCCACCTAAGTCACCGATGTTTTCGCCGAGGGTGAATTGGCCATTAACGCCCTTGGATTCGATGCCGGCTTCCTTCAAGACGGTAGGGACGAGGCCATCGAATTGCTTGGCGAGTTTATCGGTGAGCTTGGTGAAGGCCTCGCGGTCGGAATCCTCCCACCAGGAGTTGAGGTTGCCTTGGCCGTCATAGCGGGAGCCCTGATCATCGAAGCCGTGACCGATCTCATGGCCAATGACTGCGCCGATGGCACCATAGTTTTCGGCAAGGTCGGCCTGCGGGTCATAGAAGGGTGGGCGCAGGATGGCGGCGGGGAAAGTGATGTCATTGACCATGGGGTTATAGCAGGCGTTGACGGTCTGCGCAGTCATGAGCCACTCATTGCGATCATCCGGGTTGCCGATCTTGGCGAGTTCATAATCATGCAGGTTGGCGCAGGCATTGCGGACATCCTGCATGAGATCGCCCTTGATCACCAGGCCCTCATAGGTGCGCGGATTATCGGGGTAACCGATCTTGGCTTTGAAGGTGCCGAGCTTCTCCAGGGCGCGCTGGCGGGTAGCTTCGCTCATCCAGGAAAGGTTGCTGATGCGCTCGCGGTAGGCCTCGATGAGGTGATCGACCAGCACCAACATTTCTTGCTTGGAGGATTCCGGGAAGTGCTTCTGGGAGAAGAGAACGCCGACCTCATGGCCGATGAGGGATTCGCAGAGGCTCACGGCGCGCTTCCAGCGATCGCGTTGCTGCGGGGTGCCGGCTAGGCGGGTGCCATAGAATTCGAAATCCTTGGCGCCGACAGCTGGGGGCAGGAGGTTCGCGCGGGCATGGAGAATATGCCAGGTGCCCCAGAGCTGCCAATCGCTGAGGCGTTCTTGGCGTAGCAGGCCGGCGAGATGCTCAATATAAGAAGGCATCATGGCGATGGCGGCGCCGTGGTCGAGGCCCGCGCCGGCAAGGAGGCGGCGGATAATGGCTGGGAGTTCCTCAATGCTGGTGGGGTTATAGGTTTTCACTGCATCGCGGGTTTGGACCACATCCCAGTGCCCGGCGGCGATCTCGGTTTCTAAGTTGACGATGCGCTCGGCGGCATCCTCGGGGCGAAGGCCCTGGAGGCGGGAGGCATCGAGTAGGGCCAGCATCTCGGCGACGTGGGTGCGGTAGGCCTGGAGGGTTTCGGCGTGGGATTCTTCGCGGTAGTAGGCCTCATCGGGCAGACCCAGGCCGGATTGCACGAGATAAGGCACCGCAATATCGGAGCCGCCGCCGGAATCGCGGGTGACCCAAAAGGCCAGTGGGGCGGAAACCCCGAGGCGGTCGAGTTCACCCAGGGCGGTGGCTAAGGCCTCAATATTTTGAACGGTGAGTTTATCGAGGTCCTCGTCCAGGGGTGTCATGCCGGCGGCTTCGATGGCATCAACATCCATGTAGGCGTCATAGAGTTTGCCGGGGCGGCCGTCGTTTGCTTCGAGGAGTTCGTGGACGTCGGCTTCGGCGCGGTCGCGCAGGGCATGGAAGGTGCCGTCGATGCTGCGGTCGGCGGGGATTTCGTGCTGCTCGATCCAAGCGCCATTGACATAGTGGAAGAGGTCTTTCATGGGAACCACTTTAGGGGCAATGGTGGGTGTTGTGTGCTGAGAGGGTGGTGGGGGATTTGCTTGGTGCGTTGCTCAAGGTAGGGCGAAGCCCCGCGGCCTGTGCGGAGGAGTGTGCAGGGCGGCGGGGCTTAGCTGGAGATGGTTGGTGCTGGTGAGTTATTTCTTCTTCTCGTCGTCGATCATCATGTGACCGGGGCTCCACCAGCCCATCCGCTTAATCACCTGATAATCAATCTTGGCATCAGCTGGGGGCTGGCCCTGGGAGTTCACGCGACGCTGGTAGACCTCCATGGAACCCCAATCGCGTTGCCAATCATGGTTGAGATAAGCCGGCAGCTCATAGGAAGAATTCACAGCCTCAGCGGTGCCCATAATGCCGCCACCAGCATGATCCTGGAAGGCAGTCAGAGTGGACTTGCCATCAAAATCCGGGGAGATGCGGTACTCCGGGATCTCCGCCACACCGGCATAGTGATTGAAGGTGCGCTGGCAGGGGAATTGCAAAGCCACCGACCAGTCCAATAACCCTGGCTTCTTCGGATCAATCAGCTGAGCAATGGGCTTTAAGGTGGGGACACGCGGCGGGGTGAAAGCCACCCACTCTTCTGGAGTCAGATCTGTATCCTCAGCGGAAATGCGCACCACATTAGCCGTATCGGGGAGCTGGCCGAGCGGGAGGCGGAGGTTACGCCACGCCTTCTTCGGCCCTGTTTCGAGCATCTCGGTGGAACCACGCTTGGTGATATTGCCATCAGCATCGAGATGCGCGTACTCCAAGCGCAGCTTCTGGCCTTCTTGTTTCACACCATTAATATCGTGGTGCTCAATCCGACCAGCAGCCGACACCACAATCAGCGGCTGCTCCGGGGAGTTTTCTTCCGGTAGGCGATACCACTGCGTGGTAATGCGTGCCGCATATTGTTCGGCACTATCCTGCCAAGAACCAATCACAGGGACGCGGGTGTAATCCAACCCGAAGGGCAGCCGCGCGGTGGAACCATTAACGCCCACCTCAGTGCGGGTACCGCCGGTAACACCGGTGGCTTGGCCGGTCGCTTCTTCACTACCGCCGGGGCCCACGGAGTCCGCGAGCGCGCCGGGAGCGGTGTCCTTTTCATATTCGGCGCTAATGCTCTGCGGAATATTTTGGGCGCTGAAGTTCACCGAATCTCCATCATCAATGGAGTCCGCCAGGTTGCCTTTCACCGGGGTGAGGAAGGAATCATTCGAGTTGGTTTCCGCCAACACATCAGAAGCCAACTCGCAGGAATCCCCAGCTAGGGAACGTAGATTACCTAGTCCAATGGAATAGGCCGGGTACTGCGCAATAAAGCCCTTACCCAAGCTCAGCATGGAGAAGACCACAATCAACGCAGCCGATACCGCCAGCGGGGAAGTAGTTAGTGCTGTGACCTTCTCCTTGCCGCTGGTGGTCAGCCCACGGCGGGCAATAATGCCCGCGCGGCGACTTTGGTTGAGTTCTTGCATGCGCTTATCGGAGGCATGCGAATGCACCGGGGCACCAGCGGCGGCAGCTTCTTCTGCAGCGGTTTCTTCCAAGCTGGGGGCATCTTTACGGGTGGCTTTGAAATCAGCGCGGAAGGCGTAAACCGCACCGATTGCCAGCACGATGAGGGTGATCCCCAGCATGACGGTGGAGGCCTCAATGCCGCGGTATTGCACGGACTTATCCCACCAGGGCACCCCATAGCTGGACACATACCACCAACCATTCATGCCGGCGAGACCAATGGCGAAGAGGAAGAGCATGCCGCCGATAAAGAAGATCCGCGAACGTACCGAACGCACCGTGATGGTGGCTAGTGCGACTGCGGCGAGCGCGGCGATGGCACCAGCGATGCCGGCATAAACACCGAAGTGGTGGGTCCACTTGGTGGGGGTGAACATCATGAAGAACATGGTTCCGAAGATGATGAACACCAGGCGGTGGCTGGGTCCGCGGCTAGCGCCGGGTACCTTGCCATTGCGGATCATGGCGGCAATCACCAACACCAGGCTGACCATGAGTAGCAGCACCGCGAAGCGGCGGGTCATGGAACCATCGACGGACAGCTGCAATAAGGATTGGTAGCGAACCCACTCGTCGTACCAACTTAAGGCGGGACCCTTCTCTGCGCGCACGCGGATGGATTCCAGCACCGTGGCCAGGGTTTGATCACCGAACACAGCAATCAAAATGGCGGTACCAGCAGGCAGGAAGGGGAAAATTTGGGCGCAGGTGGCGCGCGCAATCTCACCCTTGGAGGCGGTTGCGGGATCCGCACCTAAAAGCGGTAGCCGCAGATAAACGATGCGCACCAGGGCAGGAAGTGCCACCAGCAGCGCAGCTACGGCCATCAACCCGGTAGGCCCAGCACCCAAAGAGATGGTCGCGATAATCACGCCAATGGCGGCAGGAAGCAGCCGCGAGCTAACAATGGCGCGTTCGAAGCACAGCCAGGTGGTCAGGGCACCGAGGGCGATAATGGGTTCTGGGCGGGTGCCGTTATTAAAGGGCAACCAGAAGGCGAGGAACACAAACGCTGCGGTCCAATTCGCGGTACGGCGTTGCGCCACCAGCGCGCCGAGGCGGGGCAGTGCTGCCCGTGACAGCAGGAACCAAATAGCAAGTCCAGAGATCAGTGCCGGTAAACGCATCCAAATGGATGCGGTGCTGACATGGGTCATGAGGGCGAGCAGGTCATAGTAGGGCGCGCCGAAGGGGGATTCGGGTACGCCATACCAGCGGTAGTAGTTCGCCATATAGCCGGCTTCGCGGGAAGCACGGGCCATGGTGAGCAAGAAGCCATCATCGGAAGTATTAGCGCCGAAGACATGCCAATACAGCAGCACTGCGCCCACAATTCCATCCAGCGGGCGGGGGCGCCACCAATTCTTTGGCAATAAGGGGCGCGGGCGCGCGCGGTCTAAAATATCCAGGCGGTGCAGGCAGATCAGCGAAATAATCAGCGAGAGCACACCCAGGCCCATGCTTAAGAACTTCGCGATGCTCGGGGAGGAGCTAAAGCGGGAGTTAATATCCACATGCACCTTCATCCCCAAGTCGCTTAATGCCTGCGCATTGGCGGGGGTGTCATCTAATTCGGTGTAGATGCCGGTGATTTGTGGGCGCATATCTTCGTCTTCGCTATCGCGATAATCCGTTCCGGATAGTGCGATAGTGGTTTCTTCATCAGTGAGATGAAGGGAGAGGACAGCGTCTTTGGGGGCCTTGGCAATGGTGTCTTTCGGGATTTGGAAGGGCACCTTGCCGCGCAAAATAATGTCCAGGCCATTGTCGGTAGTGCGCAGGAACATGCCACGTTGGGTGGCTTCGGTGGAATCCGGTGGCAAGGTCCCCAACACCATGTTTTCGCCCTCGCGCAGGTATCGGGTGCTCGCTAGCGGCAGCTCCACCTCTAGGCGGTCCGGCGCATAAGACATCAGTGGCGCATTAATCGACTCCAGGTTCTGGTTTTGGGGCCAGTTAAAGGAGGATTGGGTTTGCTGCACCGGCATAAAGGGGGTGGCAATAAAAAGCAGGAAACCAATGGCGCCGCTAATGATGGCGCCAAGTTTCGCGGAATTCATTGACGTGGTGCTGGGGGAGCTCATGCGCTGGTCACGGTCCTGAGGATGAGGTGGGTTCTTAAGATTCGTGGTGGGCGGCTTCATGCTAGCGGCCGGCTGATTCTTACTCGGCACGGACCACCACCACGAAAGGTCCTACCTGAGCAACATTCCACAACCCATCGGACTTCACCACATGGGCGGAAATATCCTCATCGTTCAGCTTCGGTTTTTCCGCTGCCGAAGGTTGAGTATCCCCCATAAAAGCGGCGGGGTTGAAGTACAACCCGCGGAAACGCACATTCGGGTCACTGGGGTAAATATCCTCCGCCACGTGGAATTTCCACCCGGCCTTCGCGTCATAGGCATTACCGCGCAACACAAACGCCTGGGGGGCGCGCCAGGGGGCATCCTCAAAGGCGGCGGTGAGTTTTTCTGGGGTATTCAAGGGCCCCCAAGAATCCTGCGCCCACTGTTCTAGCTGCTCATTGCGTTGCCCGAACTCACCCAAGGGGTTGGCATAGTGGCTGGTGAAAGCCTGGAAAGCCAGGTAGGGGTGATACACCATGAAGTTGGCTTCATCGCAGAGCACCACTGTCTCAGTGGGTACATGGCCATGGGATTGGATGAATTCATCAATCGCAGCATGGTATTTCCCGGCATCCGCGCTGAAGCGATCCGCGCGTTCCCCGAAACCATCGGTCCCGGAGTAAGCCAAATCAATGCTGTATTGGTTCTTGCGCGGAATATCTTGCACATAATGCAGCCCTGCGAGCGCTAACACCACGGTGAGTGCGAGGGTGAGGCTGCGGCTCATTTCGGTGCTTAAGGTGTGCGGGTACCAGCGCTGAATGCCATCGCGGCGTAACCATCCAATACCTAAAGCACCGGCAACGCTAAGCTGCAGAACCACCAACACATCCAGGCGGAATCCCAATAAGGTGCGCCCGCTAAGTGTCACCAGCATGGAGCCTAGGATCCAGGTGTAGAACACGATCAGCCCGACCGCCATGGCCCGCACATCAGCTTCGCGGATGCGCACCACTAGGTAGATCAACCCAATGAGACTAAGTGCCCCAATCACGGATGCAGCTAAGAAGGGGACCGGCACTTCGGTGCCTTCGGCGGGTAGGTAGTGCATGGCGGTGGCACCGGAATGCGGGGCGCCGCGCACGATCGCTAGGAAATACGGACCCCAGGCAACCGCCGCGATCAGCATGGAGCTAAGCCCCACAATCACCAAGCGCGCGATGGGGGCGAAGTGGAAACCGCTGCGCCCCCCGCGGCCCGCATGCTCAGAACCAACCGGAACAGCCGGCCGCTCGAAGGCGACCACAAAGGCAATCACCACTACGCTCAGCGCAATCGCACCGGTAAACAGCGTGTACATAGAGGCCGAGACGCCTAAGAAAATAGCCACCGCCAGCATCGCATGAAGCGAACCCCGCATCGCGCGGCCCGCCAGCACGGTAGCTGCCGGTGCACCCAGCGCAACAATGGCGGCATAGGGTTCTTCCGGGGTGGTCACTAACACCACCGCAATCTCAATGAGGGCAATGGCGGTACCCAGCGCCAAAGATCCCGTAAGCCGCTGCCACACCGGTACTAATAAGCATGCTGCTGCGGCGATACTCACCAAAGCCCAGGGCTGGAAAACCTCCCAGCCGGGGATACCCAGAAGCTGCGCGAGCCTGCCGCCACCCCAGAACCAGCCCACGGGGTAGTAGGTGGGAATATCGGCGTAGGCCATATCCACTGGCTTCCAGGTGGTTGCCATGCGGGATAAGAACTGGGTGCGAAAACCCTGGTCCACTTGAACGCCATCGAGATAAAGCCGAGTGGCGGCCAAGGGGATCGCGGTGGAAGAAACCACCAGCGCTGCGGGGGATAGATATGCTGCCGCATACGTTAAGACCCGGCGCCACATGGGAATCTGGGGGTGTAGCTGCGCCCATGCCAAAAGCAGGGCGACCACTGCGACCACCGCGGCGCTGCCGAAGGTGGCCAGTGCGCGGGAGACCTGCGACGTATTAAAGGCCGGAAAGTGGGTGTGCTTGAGGATTAACCAGCAACCCAGGGTCAAAAGCGCACCGCCTAGGGTGGCGGCGAGCATGGCTATCAGGGTGCGCGCAAGGGACGTGGGCGTACGAGCCTGCGTTTGCCGAGGGCGCACCTGCACCTCAGTGTGAGACATGCCCTTAAGTGTTCCACATCTGCCCCTCCAGCCACAGGAAGGGTCGCTATGGCTTTAGCCATTCTCCCTGCTGCAGGCCACCGGCGCTCACATTTCTCAGCGGATTACTAGGCCCCACCCAGGCCTTAGCGAGGACACCTTGGGCATAAAACACCTGCCCAAGGCCCCCTCCCAAACCGCTAAACGAACCCGCCAACCCCCACAACACACCAACTAGAAGGGCAACTTCCGGAAGATCGCCTGCGGAATCACATTAAATACCGCCGTCACCGCCTGGAAAGCCGGGTGCACAAAGATGGAATCCTTGCCATCAAGCACGGCCTTCACCGTTGCTTCCGCAACATCTTCCTTATTCACCGTCAACGGCGCTTCATCCACATCCGCGCTCATCTTGGTACGCACCTGTCCGGGGCGAACCACCAGCACCTTCGCACCAGAATCACGCAATGCTTCACCCAGGTTCAGGTAGAAGGCATCCAACCCGGCCTTCGAGGCGCCATACACAAAGTTCGAGCGCCGCACCCGCATGCCCGCAACCGAGCTCAACGCCACAATCGTGCCATGGCCCTGGGCGCGCATCCGCTGGCCCAAAAGCACACCAACAGACACCGCGCCGGTGTAGTTCACCTGCGCGGAAGCCACCGCCTTAGCGTGGTTTTGCCACAGCTCTTCTTGATCCCCCAGGGAACCAAAGGCCACCACCGCAACATCAATATCGCCCTTGGCATAGGCCTTCTCAATGACCTCCGGGTGCGAGTCACAATCCATGGCATCAAAGTCCAGGACCTCCACCTCAGAAGCACCGGCTGCCTTCAATTCCGCCACGGCACCTTCCACCCGTGGGGATTCCGCCCGCGCGGCCAACACCACGCGCGCCGGGCCGCGGGAGAGGAATTCTTTAATAATGGCCACACCAATTTCGCTGGTGCCGCCAAGCAGAAGCAGGTTTTGGGCTTGGCCCACTGCATTCAACATCTTTTAAATCCAGACCTTTCTTAGAAGCAGATGATTAGGTGCCAAGCGCGCTAGTGCAATTCCAAGCGACGCGACATATCGGAGGCAAAGACCCCGTTCGGGTCAATTTCATTCCGGGTCTTCAACCAACCGGCCATACCGGGATACATCTGGTGGAATTTCTCTGCGGAGGTACGTGATTCCTTCGCCAAATACAGGCGACCACCAAACTCCATCACTCGATCATCCAGCTCATCGAGGAACTTATTTAGCCCTGGCTTGATCGGGAAGTCCACGCACACATTCCAGCCCGGCATCGGGTAGGAAAGCGGCGCACGGTTACCTTCACCGAAAAGCTTGAACACATTCAGTGCCGAATAGTGCCCAGATGCTTGAATATCGCGCACGATCTGCTTGAAGGGCTCCACTGCTTCCCGCGGCACCACGAATTGGTATTGCAAGAATCCTCGCTTGCCATAGCCGCGGTTCCATTCCCCAATCAGGTCCAGGGGTTGGTAGAACTGCGTGAGGTTCTGCACTTGGTTGCGGTAGGTGCCGGACTTCAGCCACCACAATTCCCCAATCGCAATCATGGAGAGCTTATTCATGGTGAAGCTGGGGAAAATATCCGGAACGGTCACCAGCTGCGGGGCATTGAACTTTAGCGGATCCTTCGCCAATTTCGGCGCCAATTCCTGCAGCTGATCTAAGGTCGCCAGGGAACCACGCGAAATCGCGGCGCGTCCCAGCTTCGGTTCCGGAGAGATCGCATCAAACCAGGCAGAAGAGTAGGTGTAGTTCGCTTCCGAACCGTCCGAGTGGAATTCCACCGTCTCATCTAGGTTCGCGGTGAGGTCACCATCGGCAATGAAGTACGCCGTTTCGGTGCGCGTCATCTTGATCTGCGCGCGCAGAATAATTCCGGTCAAACCCATACCACCCACGGTGGCCCAGAAGAGCTCACCTTCGGGATCATCCGCGGAACCCTCCGGTTCCAGGTGCAGCACTCGACCATCTGCAACCAGCAGTTCCATGGACACCACATGGTCACCAAAGGAGCCGGCGGAGTGGTGGTTCTTGCCGTGAATATCCGGCCCAATCGCCCCACCAATGGTTACTTGGCGGGTTCCCGGCAGCACCGGCACCCACAAGCCATAGGGCAGTGCGGCTTTCATCAGTTGATCCAGGGTCACGCCACCATCAACATCGACGATGGCGCTATCTGGATCAATGGAATGAATCCGGTTCAGTGGCTGCATATCAACCACAATGCCGCCGCCGTTTTGCGCTGGGTCGCCATAGGAGCGCCCCATTCCGCGCGCAATAATGCCGCGGCGTAGGTGGGCTGGCTTCTCAGAATTTTCATCGGCAACCCGCTTGACCGCCTCAATGACGCTTTCCACGTCATTAGCTGGCAGGACATGTGCGGTGGTGGGGGCGGTACGACCCCAACCGGTCAAAGACTTTTCGGTGGTCTGGAGTTCCATTCCCGTTTCTTCTGTCTCTTCGGTGATCTGTGGGCGCAGTCTGAAGGCTTCAAGACACCTCTATATAAGGCATTGGCTATGCAGCCCTCTCAGCGTCACAGCCTACTCCACAATCGCCATACCAATGCCCGGTTATGCCCGATTCCCACGTGATTCTCGGCAAGTTCTTGCTGTTTTCCCTGCTTCAGGGGTAGTGCCCGTTTCCCAGGGCTTAAGCCTCCCCCGAGACCCGAGGGCCCACGGTTATTCCCTCCGGCTGAGGTTCGGTGCGGGCCTACCGCAGACGACGCTCTTTCTTCCTTGGCGCGAGTAGTCCGGCGGTGCCTCGCACCGCCAAAGTGCCTCTGACCTGCCGAAGCATTCTCTGGGTACTTTTCCGTTTCTTCCTGGAGCTTGGCTTAATCGCTTCGTAGTGTGTGTTATCTCACATACATGAAACGCTCGGTGGGGACTTGGCGATAAGAGACTTTTACGCTAAGGTACTTCTCAGATAGTTGATTTAAGTGCCAATCTGATTCCAGCCCTGCCTTAGTCGCCTGAGGCCTAACTTTCGGCGCTTAAACAAACTCGCTACCCCCTCAACGGGGTGAAAAGTGAGCCCATTTACGCCTGGGGGTAAAAGAATTTTTCGGGCTATCTGCTTCTCCTTAGTTTCTCTCGTAAACCCTGCTCAGAGCTATGTTAAAGGGTCGCTCAAGGGTGAAAAAATCGGCCTTGTGGGGCTGGTGTGACGGAGATTTTCGTCCGACGGGTTGGTCTATCGTTGTCAATCTGTAATACTCGTTCATGTCGAGGCACAGCCGCCTCGCCCCTCTAGAGAGAAAGGCTTTTACACATGCAGCAATTCATCACGGATCTCGTTACCCTCGCCATTCAGTACTTCGACGGTCTCTTCGGCCTCGGCCTCAAGGGTGCCATCGCCGGTAACGTTCGCACCGAAGACGCCTTCGCTGAGCTGGAGAACGTGCTGTCCTCCGCCATCCACGGTGGCTACGCTAAGTAATCACGAATCTCTCTTAGGCACCGGTGTCTAAGTAGTAATTCTCTCAGACGTATAACTGAGAAACACCCCTGTTGGGTACCCAACAGGGGTGTTGTGCATTTTAAAGGTCCATAATCTGGCGCACTTCTTCCGGTAATTGCTCCTGCGAGCTAATAATGGGCCCCTCATACTCGCGCAATAGCTCATAGATCCGCTTGCGATCCGCGCTATCCAATACCGGTAACTCTTGGGCCACCAAGCGCGTCATAAAGTCATCCAGGGGCAAATTCGTGTGCTCCGCAGCCACATGGCGGGAGGGCTCTTCTTTCTTCTTAAAAAAATTGAACATGCTCTTCAGGCTAGCGCCTTGTTCGCTTCCGCATAGCCATGAGCCCGCACATCTGGCTACCCTGGTAGGTATGCCTCAGTATGCAGTACCCACCGAACCCGGGTTAGCACCCGTGATCTCACTTGGGGCTGCCCAAAAGCACCACCGCGGCCAGGTTCAAAGCCAACAAGGCAGCACCGTTATCCTCCGTAGCTCTAATCTCCAGGCCGACCGCGAGGTCCACCGCCACATCGGAATCAACGCTGACCTGCACCTCAATGACCTCCACCGCGTCATCGACACCTGCTTCGAACTCCCCGGCGCCGGCGAAGGCGAGGACTCCGAACCCTGGTATTTTTCCCAACCCGGCAAAGACAATTCCGAAAGCGAACAACTCGACCGCACCCGCCGCATCCGTGATTACCTCGGCGAACCCGGCCAACAATTGCTCTACCACTGGGGTCTCTGGCGAATCACTATCGAAACCATCGATAGCTATCCTCGCGATGCCGGCACCCCCCAAGCACTCTGCGTGGGCGGTTCCGGAGGCTTCGATGATGCCGACTTCAACCCCAGCATCATTAATGCGCGACTCACCGGCAAAGACACCATCCGCCGCGTGCTCTCCCACGCCGTCCCCAATATCCGGCGCATTATCGAGCGCACCCGCCTCTTCGACTTCGTGGCTCTACTCCAAGCCATTGATTTAAGCCGCGATGTCTCCCTCACCCCAGAGGCAGAAAAAATTTGTCGCCAGCTTCCGCTGGAAACTGAGCCGCGCAGAATCGACGCCTTCTGGTCCACCATCTTGGGGCTTAGCTGTCTTAGCGGCGATGAGCTCGGCGATGAAGTCACCGAAACCACCATGGCGGCTCTCGGCTGGGGCTGCCCACAAGGCGGAAAACTCGCTGGCCCCGCCATCCGCGAGCTCTGCCGCGATTCCCTCCAAGCCCTTAGCAGCATCGGCGCCTACCGCAGCGATGCACTTTCCGTAGTCGATCGCCTCGATATCTATCGCCGGCTCCTACGCGGTGCTTAAAAAGACCCCTGCTCTTTAAAGGAGCAAGGGCCTTCTTGGCGGAGGCGGCGGGATTTGAACCCGCGGATAGTTTCCTATCGCTGGTTTTCAAGACCAGTGCATTCGGCCGCTCTGCCACGCCTCCACAAACCCGCATTATTCCCAGGAAAAAAATTTCCACCAAGAATCACGGGGCTGTTGGCAGATAGTAGCGCATCCTCAGGACCCAATAAAAGCTACGCTGGACAGGCATGAAGGCAATCATTGTCCAAGCCGAAAAAGAAGACCGCGACCTCATCTACACCGACGTAGAAAAACCCACCCTCCAATCCGGCGAGGTATTGGTCAAAGTAGCCGCCGCTGGCGTCAACCGCGGCGATATCCTCCAAGCCGCCGGACACTACCCACCACCACCCGGAGCCTCAGAGATTATGGGCCTGGAATGCGCCGGCACCATCGTCGATGCCGGTGATACCAACCAACAAGTTGGCACCGAGGTTGCCTGCCTCCTCGCCGGTGGCGGCTATGGCGAATATGTTGAGGTCCCCGAAGGCCAACTCATGCCCATCCCGAAGGGCTTTAGCTTAAGTGAGGCTGCCAGCGTAGTGGAGGTAGCCTGCACCGTCTGGTCCAACCTCGGGATGCTCGCCAAGGTCACCGAAGGCCAACGCGTGCTCATCCATGGTGGTTCCGGTGGTATTGGCAGTTTCGCCATCCAACTATGCAAAGCCCTCGGCGCTGAAGTAGCGGTCACCGCGGGTTCCCAAGACAAATTGGATTATTGCCGTAACCTCGGCGCCGATATTCTCATCAACTACCGCGAAGAGGATTACTCCGAGGTGCTAAAAAATTCTTGCGATGTCATCCTCGACATTATGGGCGCAAAATATTTACGCGGAAATATGCGGGCCCTGGCCAATGATGGCATCCAGGTAGGCATTGGCCTACAAGGCGGCACCAAAGCCGAAATTAATCTCGGTTTACTCCTCGCCAAGCGCCTGACTATCGCCGGCACCACCTTGCGGGGGCGTTCCTTGGAAGATAAGGCCGCCATCTGCCGTGACACCATTACCCATGTGTGGCCGCTCTTAGAAGATGGGCAGATCCGACACCACATTTATGCCAGCTACCCCATTGCGGAAGCCGCCCAAGCACACCGCGACCTCGTATCCGGTGAGGTAACCGGCAAATTGGTCCTCGAGTTTTAAGGCGCGCTACCACGCCAAGGAAGCCAACACCCTGGTCAAATGATCAATATCGGCCAGGGTATTAAAAGGCGATAGCGATATGGTGGTCGCACCACCACACTCCTCATCTTCTACCCCCATATCCCGCAAGAGTGGGGTCACCTTCGCGGGGGTGCTCACCAGCTGATTATCAATCAACCGCTGCTGCACCGTGGCAGCAGGCACATCGCGCACAATAAAGGTCACTCGCGGTAGGCGATCATCCGAATGCCCACCGGCAGCCTCCCCAGTCACACCCAAAATATGCACTGCGGCTAGGGACTCCAGGGAGTTATAAAGGTGCTGGCGTAGCTGCTCATAGTATTCCGCCAATTGCTCTTGGCTGGTGCGCAAACGTGTACGCCGGGTACCGCGCAATTCATCGCCACCCAAGCTGGCATAGTGATCCACCAAGGGCCCCACCCCAGCAGCCAAACCTGCCGAGACTGGAATATCAAAAATTTCTGTGCTGCCTTCATCTACCGGTGCAAGGCGCCGCAACATCCGTGGGGAACGGAACACTAAGGCCGCCATATCCGGGCCACCCAGGGCAGCTAAATCAATGGCCAGAATATCGCAGCCAGATTCCTCAATATCCACCCGGCGGTGCGCTAGATAAGCACTCACATCAGCAAGCACCCAGGCTCGCGAACGCGCATGAGCTTGCTCCACAATCGCCTCCATCGGCGCAATGGTGCCGAGGGTTTCCTGGGCCGCAGAAAAAGCCACCAGGCGGGTAGAACCATCCACAAGTTCCCCGAATTGCCAGGCCGGTAGCTCCCCGGTCCCTAAATCTGGTTGCGCCCAACGCACCTGCGCGGCACTGCGCTGCAAAGGCCAGATCACCCGCGGATCATCCAGCCGTGATAACACCACCGAAGAATTCTTCTTCAATAGTGGCCGCATCGCATCCGCCAGGTGCTGATACAAGGTTCGCACATCAGGGCCCAACACCACATGTTGCGCGGTGGCCCCCACCAGGTCGGCTACCCCCAGGCGAGCAGAATCAATCAGCGACTCTGCTTCCGGAACTCCAGTGTTGTGGCTCCTCGAGTGATGTCCCCCGCCGCTGGGGGCGAGGGGTTCTGGGCTGCTGAGGGTGGCAGCCAGCCGCACGCCGCGCGCCACCGCAGCAGATACCGTTTCCGGTAGCTGCGGGCGAGCATGCGCGTTCAGATAGGTCCAGCCTTCGCTTAAAGAACCATAGAGCCCGCGCACTCGGGCGACGTCATACATCGGCACTCCTTTGCCCCAATTTGTGGCCCCACGCAAGGCCAACCTCATCTCGCCATCATTGCACTAGAAGTTAGTTCATACCAGAACCGCAGGAAAGCCTAGAAAGCTATCGACTATCCGTCGGCTAGGGTGAATAACGTGCAACCTCGAAATACCACGAAGGATCTCCGCGCCGATCTTGCGCGCATGACCGCCCCAGACCCAGCAAATACGCTGGTCTCGCAATCCAAAACCTTGCGGGCTGCCTGGGCTGACCTCATGCGCGGCTTCCGCCAACACGAATTGTGGTTGCAATTAGGTTGGCAAGACATCAAGCAACGCTACCGCCGTTCCGTGCTCGGCCCCCTGTGGATCACCATCGCCACCGGCGTCATGGCGCTCGCCTTGGGGCTGCTCTATTCGGTGCTTTTTAAAATCCCGGTCGCCGAGTTCCTCCCACACGTCACCGTGGGCCTAGTGATCTGGGGTTTTATCTCCGGCTGCATTAAAGAAGGCGCCAATATCTTCATCGACAATGAGGGCCTCATTAAACAATTGCCCTCCGCACTGTCGGTGCATGTTTATCGCCTGGTGTGGCGCCAAACCCTCTTCCTGGCCCACAACCTCGTTATTTGGGTCATCTTGATCCTGGTATTCCCCCGGAACCTGGGGTGGAACCTCGCACTCGCCATCCCCGCCATGGCGCTACTGATCATCAATGGTGTGTGGGTCACCATGTTCTTCGGCATTGTTGCCACCCGCTACCGCGATGTCGCACCACTGCTCGAAGCCCTCGTGCAATTGCTCTTTTATGTCACCCCCATCGTCTGGATGACCTCCACCCTGCATGACCAAGGCGGCGAGATCGCCAACCGCGCCCGCCTCGCAGAACTCAACCCGCTCTATCACTACATGGAAGTCATCCGCGCGCCCTTAATCGGCGCCTCCTTACCGGCCTATCACTGGTGGGTGGTGATCGGCTGCACCATCGGTGGCCTCTTCCTCGCGCTGATGGCCATGCGCCAATGGCGCTTCCGCGTCAGCTACTGGGTCTAAACCCAACCCCGCCCACACACACAGCCCAACTCTTCACCCCCAGAAAGGCCCCGCACCATGGTTTCTATCGACACCTACGGCGCCTGCGTTGATTTCCCCATCTTCGACGCCAAGTCCCGTTCCATGAAAAAAGCCTTCCTGGGCGCAGCTGGCGGCGCCATCGGCCGTAATACCGATAATGTGGTGGTTGTCGAAGCCCTCCGCGATATCAACCTCCACCTGCGCGAAGGCGACCGCGTAGGCCTGGTCGGACACAATGGCGCCGGCAAATCCACGCTGCTGCGCCTGCTTTCCGGAATCTACGAACCCACCCGCGGCGCCGCCGATATCCGCGGCCGCGTGGCCCCCGTCTTCGATCTCGGCGTCGGCATGGACCCCGAAATCTCCGGCTATGAAAATATCATCATCCGCGGCCTTTTCCTGGGGCAATCCCGCCGCCAGATGAAAAAGAAGATGGATGAAATCGCCGAATTCTCCGAGCTCGGCGACTACCTCGCGATGCCGCTGCGCACCTACTCCACCGGCATGCGCATCCGCCTCGCCCTCGGCGTGGTCACCAGTATTGAACCTGAAATCCTCCTCCTCGACGAAGGCATCGGCGCCGTCGACGCCGCCTTCATGGCCAAGGCCCGCGCCCGCCTCCAAGAGCTCGTCGCGCGCTCCGGCATCCTCGTTTTCGCCTCGCACTCCAACGACTTCCTCGCCCAGCTCTGCAACACCGCGCTGTGGATCGACCACGGCGAAATCCGCAAAGCCGGTCTCGTCGACGAAGTCGTCGAAGCCTACGAAGGCAAAGACGCCGCCAACCACGTCCGCCGGCTCCTCAAAGACATGGAGTCAAAGTCCTAGGCTGCGCCTCCCCGAGACCCGCCTCCCGTACCGCCGCAGTTCCTCGCCGATGTCGGGAGGCTGAGCTATGCCGCGCCTGGAGAGACGGGGGAACCTGAACCGCTGTTCATTGATCTCTCACTCTGATTTCCCAACCCACGGGCAGGCGGTAAACTCTCTCGGGTGCCACAACCCGTAGAAGGAAAACCCCAAGTCCGCGCCGCCAACGCCACTGGCCTGCAAACCCAGGCCTCGCGCTTTATTATCTCCGGCGGCATTTCAGCGGTTTTCGACTATGGGCTAACCACCATCTTGCAAAGTGGCTTCGGCTTCGCTCCCACCCCGGCGCGCGCCGGCGGTGTGCTGCTGGGCACCGCAGTGGCCTACCTGATTAACCGCCGCTGGACTTTCCAAGCCGCACCATCGGCTCGGCGTTTCTTAGCGGTGGTGGTGCTCTACCTGCTGACCTTCTTCCTCAATATCGGGCTGTATAAGGTCGCTTTCCACCTGCTGGAATCCTGGGGCGTTTCCGAATGGATCGCGATTACCGCCGCCTTCGTCTTCGCCCAGGGCATTACCACCGTGGTGAACTTCCTGGTGCAAAGGATCTTCATCTTTAAGGTTCGTTAAGGTGCGCTATGCGCTATGGGCGCTCGAAGTGCTCCTTGCGTCCCATCCGGTGTAACCGCAACCATTCCATAAAGCCCTTGGGGTCTTTTTCCTGCACTAGGAAGAACCACGCAAAACGCGCATACTCCTGCGGCAAAAGGCGCCGCATCCCCGGCTGATTCATCAGATAACCGCGATTGCGGTAGGTGAAGAAACGCTTCGCCTCATTATCTGGGTATTGGGTATGCATCCGCCCACCCAAGATGGGCCGGAACTCCGCGGAACCATCCGGATGCAAATAGGCGGTGCTTAAACAGGTGCCAAAAGGCAGGCCGCTGCGCACCAGACGGCGGTGGTATTCCACCTCATCGCCGCGGATGAAGAGCCGATAGTCCGGAACCCCGATGCGTTCCATGGCGCTGGCGGAGATTAACGCGCCATTAAACAGACTGGCGATACCAGGAAGAAGGTCATCTTCGGGGTGTTTGGGGTCGATGAGCTCAGCGCGTTTACGGCGCCACTCCACCCCGCGGCGAAGCGGGAAAGCCAGGTTCTCTGGATGGTCCAGGTTGCAGACCACGGGGGAGACTTCTTCTAAACCATGGCGCTGGGCGCATTCTTGAAGGGTGGCGAGCACGTGGGTGTCTTCGGGGTGGCCATCATCATCAGCGCACCACACGGCATCCACACCAAGTGCGAGGGCGTGGAGGAAACCATAGGCAAACCCACCGCCGCCGCCTAGGTTGTGCTGGGAAGCTAAATACACCCCGCGATCCCCGCAGACCTCTTCTACCAGGTCTTTTACCGCTTGCTCATTGCCATTATCGACCACGATGATGTGCTTGAGGGGGCGTGGTTCTTGGCCGGCCACAATTTTTAGAGAATGAGCTAATTGCTCTACGCGGTGGTGGGTGACAATCACTGCGGCAACGGAATCCTGGGTGCTTAGGGGCATGCGGATTATTGTGCCAGACGCCTAGCCAAGGGCTAGTCCGTGGCCTAGGAGAAAACTAGGTGCGGCAAACCCCAAGTCCCCGGGCGAAAAAATTTTTTAGGTGCCTGATTGCGGGTCTCGGGAGGAGCTCCAGAATTCATAACCGCCGCGGAGGTGGAAAAGCTCAGCGGGGTGAGTGCCCAGCAGTGCGCGGAGGGCGCGTTCGGAGCGTTTGCCGGTTTGGCAATAAAGCAGCGTGGGGTTGTGGATGGGTAGCGGGGTGCCGGCGAGGATCTCATCAAGCGGGATGTTCTGCGCGCCGGGAATCATGCCGCGGGCGCATTCCTTAGGTGTGCGGACGTCGATAATGAGGGCGCCGTCAGGGATAGTGTTCAGCGTGGGGACGTCTTTTTCGAACTCCGGGAGGACGCCGCTGTGCACGCGCTCAAGGACCTGCGGGTTGGGTTTTAAGGGGATGTATTCCCAGCGGGCGCTGAGGGCATCATAGTAGGCGATGGTGCCGCGCAGGGGCTTGCCGATGCCGGCGATGAGTTTGATGGCTTCCATGGCCATGGCGCAGCCCACCTGGCCCACCACCGGGCCAAGCACCCCGGCTTCTGCGCAGCTAGGGACGCTGCCGGGGGCTGGGGGTTGGGGGAAAGCATCCTCATAGATGGGCCCGCCCGCGGCAGCATCGAAGACCGATAATTGGGCCTCATAACCCAAAATGGAAGCCCAAATATGCGGGATACCTAGTTGCGCGCAAGCCGAAGACACCAGGTGGCGAGTGGGGAAATTATCGCTGCCATCAAGCACCACCGTGGAGCCGCGTACTAACTCCACATGATTCTCCGGGGTAAGTTTTTCGCGCAGCGGCTCTAGCTGAACCTCCGGGTTGAGGGCAGAAAGCCGCTGGTAGGCGGAATCCACCTTCGGGATGCCGATCGCCTCTGTGGAGTGCAACACCTGGCGGTGCAGGTTCGTCAGCTCAACATCATCATGGTCGAGGAAACGCACCCGCCCGACCCCTGCTGCCACCAAGTAGAGTAGGGCAGGAGAACCCAAACCACCACACCCCACCGCGGTGACTGTGGCCTGGCTGAGCTTTTCTTGAGATTCTTCGCCGAAACCGGGGAGCCCGATTTGGCGAAGATAACGCATAGTGCTCACTCCGTGCCCACCCATTGGACACCGCCATCGCTTAAGGTTTGTTCCTTCCAAATGGGGACCTCAGCTTTGACGCGATCCGCGAGGTTTTCTGCCGCGGCAAAAGCAGCGCCGCGGTGCGCGGAGGCTGCGAACACCACGAAGGCAAGATCACCGATCTTCAGGGCGCCGGTGCGGTGCGCGGTCCACAGGCGGACATCCGGGTGCGCGGCACTTACCGATGCGGCGACCTCTTCGATGAGCTGCTGTGCGCTGGGGTGCGCGGAGTAGGTGAGGGTCCGCACCCGCTGGCCACCATCATGGTCGCGGACAATGCCTTCGAAGGTCACCAGCGCACCCATTGCTTCGGTGAGTGTTGCGGCGCGGGCGGCGGGCATAAGCTTCTCGAGTGGTTCTGCGCTGATGAGCGCATCAAGTACGACCCCGGTTTGCTCCCGCACATAATCCGGATCGGCGCTCATGCACGCTCCAACATCGTCATAATGTGCGGCAACACTGGGCGCAGCGTGGCGATACCATCTTTGACCGCACCCTTGGACCCCGGCAGGGTCATGAGGAAACTGTGGCCACGGGTACCAGCGACCGCGCGGGAAACAATCGCCAGCGGGGTTTGTTCCAGGCCGCGGCGGAAGAAGTCATTGACGATGCCCGGCATAGCCCTTTCGATATGCGGTTCCACTGCCTCCACGGTGCGGTCATCATGGGTAATGCCGGTGCCACCGGTAGTAAGCAGCACGCTGGGCATGCGATTACGCACAATCTCTTCGATGGCGCTGGCAATATCGGCATCAGCAACGATGATTGGTTCCGGGGTATCGAAATCTAATTCGCGGAGGAACTCCACCAGGCGGGGGCCGGTTTCATCTTGGTACTCCCCGGCAGCAGCGCGGGTGGATACCACCACCACGAGGCCAGTGCGTTGGTTACTCATGCTCACCACTCTTCCAGCGGGTAGATCAAGGCAGTATCCCCAGCTTTAAGGGCAGCCCCAGCGGGGATGCGCAATAGGCAATCAGCGGGAACTGCTTGGGCAATGAGATGCGAACCAGCACCACCAATGGGGGCCACACGAACCTCGCTGCCCTCATCAACGCGTTGGGCGCGTAGGAATTGATCGCGGCCGGGCAGGCCGGTGACATCCTGGGCCAGCACCGCCTCGCGGGAAGGTTCTGCCACCCCCAACACTGGGGCTACGAGGGTACGGAAGCTGACCAACGTGGATACCGGGTTACCGGGCAAACAGATCACCGGAACCCCACCGAAGGTAGCTAAACCCTGGGGACCACCGGGCTGTTGAGCAACATGGCCGAACCAGGCATCATCGGTGCCTTCTAAAAGTTTGCGGATGACCTCGAAACGGCCATGGCTAATACCACCGGAGGTAATCACCGCATCCGGGGAGCTGACCGCCAAGGTGTCTTTCACAATGGTGGCCAGAGAATCAATATCATCGCTGGTGTGCAGGCGGGCAACAACCTCCACGCCATGTTGCCGGGCTAAGGCATCCAGCATGGGGCCATTGGCATCGGGGATGCTGGCTGGGCCGGGGCCACCAATTTCATCACCACCGGTAATAATGGCGATGCGGGCGGGACGATAAACCCGAATATGTTCAATACCCTGGGAAGCTAAAAGCGCAATCGCAGCGGCATTAAGACGCGTACCGCGGGAGATTAGTTCCGCGCCTTCGGCGAGATCCTCACCAGCATGGCGAATGAATTGGCCGGCCGGAGCCTCTGGGAGCTGAACTTCGGCGCCTTCATCTTGAAATTCACCGGGCTCGCACTTTTCGACCGGGATAATGGCGGCACAACCCTCCGGCACCTTCGCGCCGGTCATGATCGGCACAATGCGATCGTGGATGCCTTCGGGATAAAGCGTGGCGGGGTCAGTGCCGGCCGCTAAGGTGGGCCCTAAAGTGAAGGTGGCGGGGAGGGCTTGGCGTTGGGTTTCATTCAGCGCATAGCCATCCATCTGGGAATTATCGAAACGCGGCGAAGGCTGCGTGGCCACCAAATCCTCAGCCAACACCAAGCCCACAGCCTTATCGCGGTGGATGGACACCGACGGGGTAGGGGGTGCTGACTCAGGATTCTGCGCAGACTCAGGGTTGGCGCTGCGGAAGAGTTCCCGAACCGCAGTTAGATGTTCTTCAGGAGTTCGCGTATGCATGACTTCTAGGGTACGTCTTTGTACCCCATGATTGGCATATTCAGGAGGAAACACCCCAGATGCAGGTTCATTATTTTGCGGCAGCGCGGGCGGCGCGCGGGCTGGCGGAAGAAGAAATTAACGGCCCTCAAACCCTCGGTGAGCTGGTAGAAGAACTATCCCGCATCGAAGGTGCGACCGCTGCGGGTACCTCCCTAGCGGAGGTACTTCAACGATGCACCTTCTTAGTCGACGGGGAATCTACTAGCGACTCGGGCTATGTACTAGCCGGCGCGGCACGCGTGGATGTCCTGCCGCCTTTTGCCGGCGGATAAACCTTCACCCGCCGGTCTCGGGGAAAGCTCTAGCTTTGCTGAGCCTTTGCCCAGGCAGCCAATAATTGTTCGGATTCCTCCGGGGTTGTGACCGTAACGCGGATGCCTTCAGGGAAAGGCCGCACAATGACCTTTTCTGCCAATAATTTTTGGCCGAAGGCGAGCGGGTCCGGCAGGGAATCGCCCTTGGGGAACCACACGAAATTGGTGCGGGAGGGCACCGCGCCGAGCTCGCGGGTAATGCGTTCGCGCTCACCCTTGGTAATAGCGATGCGCTCCTGCATGAGGGACTGTTCGCGCAGCGCAGCGATGGCAGCCTCGCCGGAACCCGCGGCCACGGAAAAGGGAATGCAGACCTTGTTGAGCGCCTCGATGAGCTCCGGGGCGCCGAAGGCATAACCGACGCGCGCGCCGGCTAGGGCATAGGCCTTGGAGAAAGTGCGAAGCCCCACCAGGTTCGGCCAATTCTTGATCTCCTCGAGGGCATTGGGGGTGTCCTCGGCATCATTGAATTCGCCATAGGCCTCATCCAGGGCGACGACCACATCCTTGGGCACCTGCTGCATGAACTCGGTGAACTCCGCACGGCTAATGGTGGTGCCGGTGGGGTTATTGGGGTTGCACAGGTAGATCAGCTTGGTGCGATCTGTAATGGCGGCGGCCATGGCGGGCAGATCATGGCGATAATCCTCGGTGAGGGGGACCTCCACGGGGGTGGCGCCGGTTACGCGAGTGAAGATGGGGTAGGCCTCGAAGCTGCGCCAGGCGTAGATGATTTCATCACCCGGCAGCGAGGTCATTTGCGCCATCTGCTGGCATAAGGCGGAGGAACCGCAGCCCACCGCAATCTGCTCGATGGGGAGATTCAGGTGCTCGGCGAGTGCTTCCTTGAGATCCCAGGAACCCATATCTGGGTAGCGATTAAAGTGCTCAGCGGCCTGTTGGGCGGCTTTAATGGCGCTGGGGGCTGGGGGTTGGGTGGTCTCATTGGAAGCGAGCTTCAGGCAGCCGGTTTGGGACTTTCCGGAAGCATAAGCGGGGAGATGAGTCAGGTCCTTACGAATCATGTCGACGAGTCTATACCGCGCTGTACCTGCCAGGTTTTGCCAGAGATGGGTTAACCGCTACACTCACTAAGGATTCTGCACGCGCGCTTTCGCGGGTGTGAGGGATCATGTGTGGAGACGTGCCAGAGCGGCCGAATGGGGCTCACTGCTAATGAGTTGTCCACTTAACGGTGGACCGGAGGTTCAAATCCTCTCGTCTCCGCCACGCGCCCGTAGCTCAACGGATAGAGCATCTGACTACGGATCAGAAGGTTGGGGGTTCGAATCCCTCCGGGCGCACGCTAGCTAAGCCCCCGCGCTCCTCGCCACAAGTTGAGGGGTGCGGGGGCTTGATTGCTATGTCAGATTTTATTCGCCTGGGATTGCCAAAAATTTTTTTGGACAGCCCCGACACCTTTCCCCCCTGCGGGGCAGATGCGGGAGGTAGCAGATGAGCAGCCATGAAGCGCTGACCGACCAAACCATGGAGCGCATCGAGGACCTGATCCGCGATAGACGGCATGCCACCGCCACCGACACCCGCGAATTAACCGCGCTCTTGGCGCAGCCACCCATCCAGGACATTATTGCCCTGGTGGAGCGCAGCCCCGTGGTGCGCGCAGCGGTGGTGCTGCGCCTGCTCTCCCGCAAACGATCCATCGAAGTTTTTGATGCCCTGGATGCCGCACACCAAGCGGACCTCATCGGTGCCTTGCAGCACGAAGATGTGGTGGACTTCTTCGGCGAATTAGATCCCGATGACCGAGTCTCCCTACTCGATGAGTTGCCGGCGGAAATCGCCGATAAGCTGCTGAGCAACCTGGACGCCTCGGAACGCGATATCACCGGCATTGTGCTGGGCTACCCGCGTGGCTCGGTGGGCCGCCGCATGTCCCCGGAGGTGCCCTTGGTGCACCCCGATATGACCGTGGCCCAAGCCACCGAGTACCTGCGCGATGTCGCCCACGATGTGGAAACCATCTACACCCTGCCGATTACCACCCGGGATCGCCGCCTGGTGGGAGTGTGCTCCCTGCGCCAACTTTTTACCGCCGCGCAGGACACCAAAATCGAAGCGCTCATGGAATACGCAGTGCGGGCGAATGCACATGAAGATGCTGAAGAAACCGCGCGCTGGTTCCTGCCACTGGACTTCCTGGCCATGCCGGTGGTGGATGATTCCGAACGCCTAGTAGGCATTCTGACCTGGGATGACGCCCAGGACATTGTGGAAGAAGCCGACACCGAAGACACCGCGCGTTCCGGTGGTCATGAACCACTGGCACAGCCCTACTTGGCAACCCCACTTTTGAAGGTGGTGCGTTCGCGCATTGTGTGGCTGCTGGTGCTGGCACTTTCTGCACTGCTGACGGTGCATGTGTTGGATACCTTCGAAGGCACCTTGGCTAAAGCTGTGGTGCTCTCGCTTTTCATCCCGCTTTTGACCGGTACCGGTGGTAATACCGGTAACCAGGCCGCCACCACCGTTACCCGTGCCCTGGCTTTGGGTGATGTGCGTAAATCAGATGTGTTAGCGGTGATGTGGCGGGAACTACGCGTCGGCTTGATCCTAGGAAGCCTGCTGGGCGTGCTGGGTTTTGTGCTGGCAACCGTGGTCTATGGCCTACCCATTGGCATTGTGATTGGTTCGACGCTGCTGGCGGTGTGCATGATGTCCGCCACCGTGGGTGGAGCGATGCCTATTTTGGCGAAGGCTGTGGGTGCTGACCCCGCGGTCTTCTCTAACCCCTTCATTTCCACATTCTGCGATGCCACTGGTCTGATTATTTACTTCCTGATTGCCAAGAGCGTGCTCGGGATTTAAAAGAACTATTGGGGCTGCTAGCGGCGTTTTTCTGCCCGCCGATACGCGGGAAGAAAGAATTACCGCTATGTGGCCCCGGGGGTGGTATGGGGTGAACACTTAGGAGCGACTCGGGGGCCTCGTTATGATGAGAACGATTGTCCCACTGAATCGGTGATGTGGGTCATAAGAGGGTGCGTTGAGAGCGTCTGCAGTGGGATCCTGCGGCGCGAAAATCTCCACCCTTAATTTTCTGACTAAGGAAGGGAAGTTGCGCCCCTATGACAACTCCTGCGATTCACGAAAGCACTGCAGAAGCTGAAGGCACACACGCGGAAACCCGCGACTATTGGGAGTGGCGTCGTCAACTCATTGGGATGATCGCAGGCATCATCCTAGCGCTGATCATCTATTGGATCTTCCCGGCTTCAGCCATTGATGTGGTTAACGAAGCTCACGGCAGCGGGGAAGATGAGTTCAGTTATGAAGGCATGCGCGTTACCGCCGCAGTAGCGGTGCTGATGGGCACCTGGTGGATGACCGAAGCCATTCCACTGGCCGCCACCGCCTTGATCCCGCTGGTGATCTTCCCCATCATGCAGGTCGCCAAGATCGGTGAAGTGTCCTCGCCCTATGCCTCGCCCACAATCTTCCTCTTCATGGGTGGCTTCATCCTGGCGTTGGCCATGCAGCGCTGGAACCTGCACCGCCGACTAGCACTGAGCGTGGTGCTGATGGTGGGTACCAAGCCCAAGCAGCTGATCGCCGGCTTTATGATCGCCACCGGCTTCCTTTCCATGTGGGTGTCTAATACCGCCACCGCAGTGGTGATGCTGCCCATCGGCATGTCCGTGCTGCACCTGACTGCGGAAACCGTGGGTGGTATGCGCAACCAGCGTAAATTCGGCACCGCTTTGATGCTGGGCATTGCTTACTCGGCCTCTATTGGTTCGTTGGGCACCATCATTGGTACCCCACCGAATGCTCTGCTGCGCGCCTATATGGAAGAAAACCACCAGATTGAGATTGGCTTCGGCCACTGGATGTTAGTTGGTGTGCCGCTAGCTGCAGTGTTCATGGGTATCGCTTGGTTCTGCTTAATCACCGTGTTCAAACCGGAGGTAGACTCCATCCCCGGTGGCCGCGAAATGATCCGCCAGGAACTCAAAGACATGGGCAAGATGGGGCGCGCCGAAATCCTCACCGCGATTATCTTCTCCGGTGCGGCAGTGTGCTGGATCTTCGTCCCGCTGGTGATTGATTGGTTGGGCCTGAAGATCAGCGTTGCTGATGCCACCATTGGCCTGGCCGCAGCTGCTCTTATGTTCATGATCCCGGTGGATGGCAAAACCGGTGTGCGCATTATGGACTGGAAGACCGCCAATGAACTGCCCTGGGATGTGCTGCTGCTCTTCGGTGGCGGCCTGGCACTGTCCAAGATGTTCTCCGGTTCCGGCCTTTCGCTGTGGATCGGTGAGCAGGCTAAGGGCCTGCAGCACCTGCCGCTGATCCTGCTGATTGCTGCGGTGGCTGCACTGGTGCTGATCCTCACCGAATTCACCTCCAATACCGCTACCGCTGCTACCTTCCTGCCGATCCTGGCCGGTGTGGCCATTGGTATTGGCCTGGATGCTGGTGGCCCACAGAACATTATGGTTCTGACCATCCCGGTTGCGCTGTCCGCTACCTGCGCGTTTATGCTGCCGGTTGCTACCCCGCCGAACGCTATTGCCTACGGCTCTGGTTATGTCCGCATTGGCGACATGATCAAGGGCGGTGTCTGGCTGAATATCATCGCGGTGGCGCTGGTGACTATCACCACCTACTTCCTGGCGGTGCCGGTCTTCGGCATGGTCTTCTAAGAACAACGCACGCCCCCTACTGCTCCTAAATAGGGGGCGTGAGCTGTGTGTTTGGTGGATGCGGGAACGAAGGAGTAAAGTTTTAACGCGTTGCCAAGCAAGCGCCCGTAGCTCAACGGATAGAGCATCTGACTACGGATCAGAAGGTTGGGGGTTCGAATCCCTCCGGGCGCACCACTATCCCCGCAGTTTTCACCGCGGGGATTTTGCTTTTCCTACAACAGCTGAGGCTCTAGAACACCTCGATGCGAGCCCCGAGGTTCTCCGCCTGGATGAGCTGCCCAATCCAGCCTGGAGCACCGGGGCGAACCCGCAGCACCGGGCGGGTAGAAACAGGTGCGGGGCTCACCGAATCGGTGCGGCCGCGAGCCCCGGAACGCGCCTCGAAGCGGATGCGCGAACGATAACCGGCATCCACCAGCTCCTCGAGGTTCGCATTGGGGGCATCTAAATTAGTGCGCGCATCAGTGAGCAAATTAATGGCCTCATCGAGGGCCTCACGCAATGCCTCCGCATTGGTTTCGCACATGGCGCGCACCAGGGAAGGAGCGGAACCAGCGACCCGCGTGCCGTCGCGGAAACTACCGGCGGCCAGGGATAGGGCCAGCGCCCCGCCATTATCGCCGACAATGGCCAACGCCTCGGCGAGGATATGCGGCAGATGAGAAATGCGGGCAACAGCGCGATCATGATGTTTCACCCGCGAGGGGATGGTTTCTGCGCCCACTAGGCGGGCGAGGTGCGCGACATCCGTCCACAGGCGGGTCCACTCCTCGGTGGGGCTGGAATCGCCTTCATCGAGGGCGTGGTCGAAGGTGATTACCCAGGCGGCCTTATTAAAAAGCCCGGTATGTGAAGCTTTCCAGCCACTATCTGCGGTACCGGCCATGGGGTGCCCGCCGACATAGCGTTCCTGCATGCCGCGTTCTTGGACGAGGTCCCATACGCGACCCTTCACTGAGACCACATCAGTGAAACCACAGTGCGGGGCGTGCTCATTAAGCGCATTGAGCAAGGTGGGGATCGCCCCCATGGGGGTAGCTAAGACGATGAGCGCGTTGTCCTTTTCGGCGCGCTGCAAGGTGGCCTCTAAGTTATCGCTGACATCGAAGCCATCTGCCGCGGCGGCGCGCGCACCGGAAGGCGAACGGTTATAGCCATAGGCTGTGACCGCGGTTGATGCGAGGTCACGCAGGAGGGATCCGCCGATCAACCCAAGACCAAGGATGCAGACCGGACGGCTAAGTGCTGGTTTCATCATTCATTTAGTGTGGCACACTGCAAGCTATGGTTCTTCCTCCAACGATCGGTGTGGCACGCGCAGAAAAGTTGATGCGCCAAGCAATAGCGCATGCGGCGCACACCCCAGTCGAGGATGTACCGGTAGCAGCACTGGTCTTTGGCCCAGGTGATGAGCTTTTAGCCGCCGCCACGAACCGCCGGGAAGCAGATGGGGATCCCACCGCGCATGCCGAGATCTTGGCGATTCAACAGGCCGCAGCTTTGGGACGCGATGGTTGGCGTTTAAGCGATTGCACCTTGGTGGTGACCCTGGAGCCCTGTTGCATGTGCGCCGGGGCGATTATGGGGGCGCGGGTAAAGGAAATAATTTTTGGGGCTTTTGAGCCGCGCACCGGGGCCTGCGGCTCGGTGTGGGATCTCTTGCGCGACCCGGGCACCCTGCATCACCCGGAAGTCCGAGGTGGGGTATTGGCGGCGGAGTGTGAAGAATTATTGACGGAGTTCTTCTTAAATTTACGCTGTGAATAATGCGATTGGCCTGGGAATTTCCGGGGAAGTGCTCGGAGATGGGATACCTGCAAGCTTTTTTATGCGTACACTTTGAATTAGTCACTACCCCCTGATGGAAGGAACGCATATGGGCGACATTGAGAACAAGTTTGAGGACCTGGGCGGAAAGGCCAAGGAAGGTTTCGGCGAAGCCACCGGCAATGAATCCATGGCTGATGAGGGCCGCGCCGACCAGACCAAGGCCGACATTAAAGATGCTGTGTCCGACGCTGGCGACAAGATCAAGGATGCCGCCAACAAGGTCATGGGTGCCTTCCAGAAGGACGACAAGTAAGTCGGTGTCCTCAAACACCTGGGATTTTGGTCAGGCCGCTGCTCTCCATTAACCTGGAGCGCGGTGGCGTGTCCGAGCGGCCGAAGGTGATCGCCTCGAAAGCGATTGTTGGGTAACCCCCAACCGCGGGTTCAAATCCCGCCGCCACCGCCAATCCAAAAACACACCGTGAATCTTCACGGTGTGTTTTTCTATTCGCGCCCCCACACAACTAGAGGGTTAAGTAGCAAAATGTGTGTCTGGTCGGTGTGTCGCCGGTTGGGACACACGGCTTGTTGTTTCAGGGGTGCTTTGCGAATGTCTATCGAGTA
>NZ_FOPJ01000015.1 GCF_900113445.1 Corynebacterium spheniscorum | reverse complement strand
CGGCCACCGAAAGGATTCTCCAACCACAACAACCACACCCCCCAATGGGTCAAAGACCTCCAAAACGACATCAAACAACAACAAACCACAAAAAACGAAAAGAAAACCTCAGAAAAAGACCCCTTCCCCGAAGAACCACCCTTCTAAAAAACAGGGCGCAGCTCGAGTAAGGCCCAGGCTAACCAACCCCGAAGGTTAGCCATGAGCCCACTCGAGCAATCAGCGATGCCGAAAACCACCACACCCCAAGCAGACAGAAGCACCGTGCCAAGAAGTTATTTGCTTCTTGCCACGGTGCTCTGAGAGGAGGTTTTTTAGACCTTAGTGGTGCGCTTCCTTAATGCGCTGCTTCAAAGCAGCGAATTGATCGTGCACCTCTTGGGGAACCTTGGGGCCAAGGAACTCCAGGTACTTTTCATTGTCATCCAGGTCCGCAGCCCACTGCTCCGCCGGAGCGGTGAGGGCTTCGCGAACATCTGCGATGTCAATGTCCAGGCCGGAGAGGTCAATGTCTTCAGCCTTGGCGGTGTAGCCGACCACGGTCTTCTTGGCGTCGACGCGGCCTTCGATGCGATCGATGATCCACTTCAGGACGCGGGCATTATCGCCGAAGCCAGGCCACAGGAAGCGGCCATCATCGCCGCGACGGAACCAGTTGACCAGGAAGATGGCCGGCATCTTGTCGCCGCCCTTCTTGCCCATGTCGATCCAGTGCTGCAGGTAGTCACCAGCGTTGTAACCGATGAAGGGCAGCATGGCCATGGGGTCGTGGCGGAGGGAGCCGACCTTAGCTTCTGCAGAAGCAGCGGTCTGGCCGGAGGCCAGCAGGGAGCCGACCATGGTGCCGTGATCCCAGTCGAAGGTTTGGGTTACCAGCGGGACAGTGTCGGGGCGGCGGCCACCGAAGAGAATGGCATCAACCTTGACGCCCTTCCAATCATTGAACTCGGGGGCTGCGACCGGGCATTGTGCAATCGGCACGCAGTAGCGGGAGTTCGGGTGTGCGGCCAGCTCATCGGTATCCGGGGTCCACTCGCGGCCCTTCCAGTCGATGGCGTGATCCGGCTTATTCTCCAGGCCTTCCCACCACACATCGCCATCATCGGTGAGCGCAACGTTGGTGAACAGGGTATTGCCTGCCTCCATAGTGCGCATAGCGATGGGGTTGGAGGAGTAGTTGGTGCCGGGGGCAACACCGAAGAAACCATTCTCCGGGTTGACGGCATAAAGGTGGCCATCCTCGCGGAACTTCAGCCAGGCGATATCGTCGCCGACAACCTCAGCGGTCCAGCCTTCGATATTCGGGGTGATCATCGCCAGGTTGGTCTTACCGCAAGCAGAGGGGAAGGCGGCGGCAATGTGGTAGGTCTTGCCTTCCGGATCGGTGAGCTTGAGGATGAGCATGTGCTCAGCCATCCAGCCCTCTTCCTTGGCCATCACCGAAGCGATACGCAGGGCATAGCACTTCTTGGCGAGAATGGCGTTGCCGCCATAGCCGGAACCATAGGACCAAATTTCCTTGGTGTCCGGGAATTGGGTGATGTACTTGGTTTCATTGCAGGGCCAGGGCACATCTTCTTGACCGGGCTCCAGCGGGGCGCCGACGGAGTGCAGGCAGTGCACGAAATCGCCGTGCTCACCGATCTTGTCCAGGGCTTCTTTACCCATGCGGGTCATAATCGCCATGGACATAACCACATAGGCGGAGTCAGTGAGCTGGACACCGAGCTTGGGTTCCGGGTCGCTGATGGGGCCCATGCAGAAGGGCACCACATACATGGTGCGGCCACGCATAGCACCCTTGAAGTGCTCCAGCATCTCGGCCTTCATCTTTTCCGGGTCCATCCAGTTATTGGTGGGGCCGGCGTCCTCTTCCTTCTCCGAGCAGATGAAGGTGCGGGACTCGACGCGGGCGACGTCGGCGGGATTGGAGCGCGCCAGGTAGGAATTGGGGCGCTTCTCCTCATTCAGCTTGATCAGGGTGCCGGCCTCGATGAGTTCGGCGGCGAGCCGATCCCACTCTTCGCGGGAACCATCGGCAAAAACCACCGACTCCGGTTCGAAAAGTTCGACGGCGTCGGCAATCCACTGCAGCAGCGCCTCGTTTTTAGTGGGCGCGGGGCCGACCAGGCCCTTGATCTCAGCAGTCATTATCTCTCCTGTACGTGAAAGGCACTCGTTCGAGTTCTCACCATCAAGCCTAATGAGATTGAGGTATCTGCGGCACTGTTTAGAAACGCAATTCTTGGTGGTGTCTACCTGAGTTATGAAGGAATTCGCCGCGCTACACCGGAAACCACTGGCAGAAATGATGTCGAAGGCAGGCAGCATATTCCCCCCAGATAGGGGGTTTATGATCATTCGGGCAGCTTTCCGGACTTTCGGCTTGGTCTTCAAGCTGTTGAACTTCAGCGCCGCAATAACCTTAAAGATCACCTCGCTACTGTGGCGCAAAGCCACCAGATGTGTGCTTTATGAGGGTCAGGAAAATACCCACCACCTGGCAGCATTCCGGATAAGTCGGATCGGGCTTTCTTCTGGCGTGGCGGCGGTGGCGCTAAATGGCACACTAGGCAGGTTTGCCTTAATAGCAGGAAGGAGGATGAAGTTGCCCCTCCCCCGCTCCGGGGACCACTTCTTCCCCTTATCAGCGCGAATACACAGCTGACAATGTTGCCCATCTCTCCTTGATTCGTGAGGCAACTCTCACTATTTCGGTGTCTCTTTGAGCACAGTATGGTCGTTTTCGTGAGCTTTGGGCGATAGTGGCACGCACTGTGGCGTGCGGTGTACAACTACGTAGCGCGGGTGCACCTTAGTGCCGGGCTACTCGGGCCCCAGGAACTAAAGAGGTGATGCTCTGCCCGCGGACGCTGAAACCTGCCGGGGAGCGCGGAGCTAAGGGAAGCCGATCTCGACTAAAGCCCGCCGCTGAGGAAGCCCTGAACGCGGGGTAATTGAAATGTGGAGGCGACGCGGGAACAATAACCCTGATGTCTAAAAATAATAGTCCCCATAGTTCTGAGAATAAGGCGCGTGGATTGGGAGATTTGCCGGCTGGCAGGCGGCCTCAATCCACCTTTGATGATGGGTTGGATTATCCGCGCCTGGGGTCGGTGAGTTTCCGCCGCGGCACGTTGACCGATAACCAACAAGCCCTCTGGGATGAGTATTGGCCCAGCATGGGCAGGGTTTTGGAAGATGAGATCATTGATGTGGATCAGTGGTTTGGGCGCAGTGGGCACCCCACGATTGTGGAGATCGGCTCTGGGACGGGTACCTCAACTGTGGCGATGGCGCCGCTGGAATCCGATACCAATATTGTGGCCGTGGAGTTATATAAGCCCGGGCTGGCGAAGCTTTTGGGCGCCGCGGTGCGCGGGGGCGTGAACAATATTCGGATGGTGCGCGGTGATGGTGTGGAAGTGCTCAATCGCATGTTCCCGGAGAATTCTTTGGATGGGGTGCGGATTTTCTTCCCGGATCCCTGGCCGAAAGCGCGGCACCATAAGCGCCGTATTATTCAATCTGGGCCGCTGCATTTAATTGCCACGCGGCTAAAACCCGGTGGGGTTTTACATGTGGCCACAGACCATGCTGATTATGCGGAATGGATCCGTGAATTAGCGGAGGTTGAGCCACTTTTGGAATATAAGGGCTGGCCTTGGCCGGAATGCCCACAATTAGTTGATCGCCAAGTCATTACGAAATTTGAGGGCCGTGGGCTGAACTTGGAGCACACGATCACCGAATTCTTATGGCAAAAGCGTGCCGATGCTGAAGAAATTTCCTCGAGGAGAGGACAATAATGAACGACGTGAGTAGCTACGTCCACCCCTATGCGCCGGGCGCGCAGCCGGGGCCGGATACCTTATTGCTGGTGTGGGATGCCCCGAACCTGGATATGGGATTAGGCTCTATTTTAGGAGGGCGCCCGACCTCCAACTATCGCCCACGTTTTGATGCGGTAGGGCGTTGGCTCCTGGACCGCGGTGAAGCGCTATCGAAGGAACTCGGCGAAGAGCTGGTCCCAGAAGCCACGGTATTTACCAATGTGATTCCAGGATCTGCCGACATGATTCGCCCCTGGGTGGAGGCGCTGCGGAATGTGGGTTTCGCGGTATTTGCGAAGCCGAAGCTCCAAGAAGACACCGATGTGGATCCGGATATGTTGGCGCATATTCGGCGCCGCCATGGTGAAGGTGTGCTGCGCGGCGTGGTGGTGGCCAGCGCTGATGGGCAGAATTTTAAGGATGATTTAGAGGAACTGGCGGCCGCCGGGTTGCCGGTGACGGTGCTGGGGTTCCACGAGCATGCCGCCTGGGCGGTAGCCTCGGAGTCACTTGAGTTTGTGGATTTAGAGGAGATCCCTGGGGTCTTCCGCGAACCCTTGCCGCGCGTTAACCTGGATCAACTGCCCGATATGGGTGCTTGGCTCCAGCCTTTCCGGCCGCTTGCTGCGCTTAGCAAGTAGCCCGCCTACACCTGTGCTTCACCCCGCCCGATAGAGGAGATTCGAAACCCGTGTTTGAACGCTGGGGTTTATTCGCTTATCGACATCGCCGTGTTGTCCCCATCATTGTGTTGTTGGGCATCCTGGGGCTTTATGCTGCCTTTGGGCTGCGCTTAGATGGGCGGCTAAGCCAAGAAGGATGGGATGATCCGCATTCGGATTCCACCCTGGCGGCCAGCATTGAACAAGACACCTTTGGGCGGGACTCCAATGGTGATGTGATTCTGCTTTATCGCGCCGAGGATGGCCACCACCTCGATGACCCCGCAATCCAAAGCGCAGCCTTAAAGCACCTAGAGAGCTTAAGGCAACAGCACCCGGATCAGATTGACCATGTGACCAGCTACTTTGATACTCACAATGCGAAATTAGCGAACGTGGATAAAACCCTGGCGTTTGCCGCCATTGGGCTCAAAGGGGATGGGGAGCAAACCCTCAAAGACTTCCGACTGGTAGAAGAAGACCTCATCCCGGAAATCAGCGGGGTGAAAACCGAGGTAGCCGGTGCCACTGCGGTGGCCGATGCCCTAGATAAGGGCATGGCTGGGGATATTTCCCGCGCCGAGATTTATGCCCTCCCGGCGGTAGCGGTACTGCTGCTCATTGTTTTTGGTTCCGTGGTGGCCGCAGCCATGCCGCTGGTGGTTGGGGTGCTCTCTATTTTGGGCTCTTTGGGTGTGCTCTCTGTATTGGCGGGGTTTGTGCAGGTAAATGTGTTTGCACAATCCGTGGTCACGCTCTTGGGCCTAGGTTTGGCCATTGACTATGGGCTCTTTATGGTTTCGCGTTTCCGCGAAGAAATGGACCGCGGGCAGCCCATCGAAAGAGCAGTGGCCACCACCACCGCTACTGCCGGGAAGACCGTGGTGTTTTCCGCCGGGATGGTGGCGGTGGCGCTCTCGGGGCTCTTGGTATTCCCGCAGGCCTTCTTAAAGTCAGTGTCCTATGGCGCGATTAGTGCGGTGGGCTTAGCGGCCTTGCTTTCGGTGACGGTGCTGCCCTCGCTCTTTGGGATCTTGGGTAAAAATATTGATCGCTGGGCGGTGCGACGAACCTCGCGGCGCGCGCGGCGGATGCAGGACACCCTGTGGTGGAAGATCCCAAGCTTCGCGATGAAGTATTCCAAGACGGTGACCTTGGGTATTTGTATTGTGCTTTTGGGGCTGACGTTGCCGCTGGCGAAGATTAGCTTCGGCGGGATTAATGAAACCTATTTGCCGCCCACTAATCAGGTGCGTCAAACCCAGGCGGAGTTTGATGAGAACTTCCCGGAGTTCCGTACCGAACCTATCAAGTTGGTGGTCACCAACGCCGATAATGCGCAGCTGGTGCAGGTGTATCAACAGGCCAACCAAGTGGCGGGGCTGACCGGACGTTTTAGCCCCTCGCAGGCTACTAAGGAAGGCACCACGGTGCTTTCCGCTGGCATTGCGGATCGAAAAGATAATGAGCGGGTAATCCAGGACCTACGCAACCTGGATGTGCCCGATGGGGTGAAGGTGTACATCGGCGGCACCCCAGCGCTGGAGGTGGAATCCATTGAGGCGCTCTTTGAGCGGCTGCCGTGGATGGCGATCTATATTGTGATCGCCACCTTCATCCTCATGTCTTTGGTGTTCGGCTCCATGGTTTTGCCAGCTAAAGCCGTGATTATGACCATCCTGGGGATGGGCACCACCTTAGGCATTTTGACGCTGATGTTTGTTGATGGCGTAGGTTCCGGAATCTTCAACTTCACCCCGGGGCCATTAATGAGCCCGGTGTTGGTGCTGATCGTGGCCATTATTTATGGGCTTTCCACCGACTATGAGGTGTTCTTATTATCCCGCATGGTGGAGGCGAGGGATCGTGGCAGCAGTACCGATGATGCGATCCGTTATGGCACCGCGCATACCGGTGGGATTATTACCGCTGCGGCGTTGATCATGATTGTGGTGTGCGGGGCCTTCGGGTTCTCCGAGATCGTGATGATGAAATACATTGCCTTTGGCATGATTGCCGCGCTATTCCTGGACGCCACCATTATTCGCATGATGTTGGTTCCAGCCGTCATGCATCTGCTGCGCGAGGATAACTGGTGGGCACCGCGCTTCGTGCGCCGCGCCTACCTGGCGTTGGGCCACCATGAAGGGGCCGGTAGCCCGCGGCTAGATAAGCAGCGTCCGCGGCCGAAGGAGCCCGCCATCAGTGTGCCCGCGCAGGCCGAGATCCCGGAGGATACCACCCCAGCAGGTGCCGATATTGTGGCCACCGAAGAGGATGCGGAATTCTGGCGAGAGCTCCCCAACCGCGAGCTCAGCATTGACGAAGTGGTGGTGGAAAAGCATGCCACGCGTTCGGGGCGTTCGGTGCAGGAGGATGCCGAGTTGGTGCCCTTCCAAGAATTAATGCGCCGCCTGGAGGCCGAGAAGCGCCGGGAATTGGAATAGCACATGCTGAAATCGCGCTGGTGGCGGTGGCTGCTTGCCCTCGTCGTGCTGATTGTGGTGGGGGTGCTGTCTTATCAGCAATATGATGTGCTGCTCGGCGGGCTGGCGCACCTGCGCAACGCCGAACCACTGCCACTAGCACTATGCCTGCTCACAGCGCTTTTATCGCTCGCTGCGATGGCGGAGGTAATGCGGCAGCTAATGGCTGCAGGTGGCTCGAAGGTGAGCCCGGGGGAAACGAATGCGATTACTTTCGCCAGCAATGCGTGGGCAACAACGCTGCCCGGGGGCGCGGCCTTTTCCGCGATTTTGACCTATAAAGTGCAGCGCGGGTGGGGTGCGAGCCGTGCTTTATGCGCCTGGTTCTTTGTGTTCTCTGGCCTGATTTCCACCATGTGGCTGGTGCTTTTAGGCATTAGTGCGGTGGTGTTTTTAGGCGCGCGGATTAGTTTGGCGTCGCTGATTATCACTTTATTGGTGATGGTGGCGGTGTCTTTTGGGCTTTATGTGGCCTCCCGTAATCCGCACCCGATTGCCCACGCATGCCGACCCTTGGTGCGCCCAATTGCCAAGTTATTCCGCAAAGACCCTGATAAAGCCGCCGAAAGTATTGGTGGGTTTGTCAATGGTTTGGCGGCCATCCAACTGACCCCGGGGCGTTTCGCGAAGGCCGCGATCTTTTCGCTGCTGAATCGCGGGATCGATATTTTAAGTTTGTGGCTGTGTGCCTGGGCGATTACCGGCACGATGCCGGGGATTGATCGCATTCCTGATCACACCACCATTGCGGGCGTGCTGCTGACCTACGTGACCACGAAGATTGCCGGCAGTGTGCAGGCCACCCCTGGTGGTTTAGGCCCCGTGGAGGCGGCACTGGTGACCACCCTGGTGGCTACCGGTATGACGGTGGTACATGCAACAGGTACCGCGGTGGCTTATCGCTTGATCACTTTGGTGCTGGTCAACGTGGTGGGGTGGCTGATTTATGTGCTGCATTATCTGCGTCGCGGGGTGAGTGCGCGGGAGGGTACGGCCGACGGGGAAGCGCGGAACCCGCGGGAGGGTGCGGTTCCCACCGCAGGTTAATGCTGCAGCATTAACCATAACCTTTTTGGGGGTGAATTCTATAACAGTTCTTTTTAGTCCCGTGTTCTTCTCGCCCCCAACTACAGTGGCGACACAAACGTGATCTGGAATACTCACTCAATCTGAGTATTCGCACAATAGTTGTCCAATACCCGACACCAACCTCGCAAAGGAGCATCATCATGATCGCGACAATAGGCCCCTTAGAACTCCTCATCATTCTCATCTTCATCATCATCGCGCTCACTGTGCTGTGGTTCGTCATCAAGACCGGCAAAGTCTTGACGAAAATGGAGCGCAAACTCGACCAGGACACTACCGACCGCAAACTCGGGCTCTAGCCCCGGCGCGATGACAGCGCCAGCGGGCCCAGCAACTAGACTCTCCCCCTGGAGCACCCCATAATCTAGCTGCTAAAGAAAGTCTGAGGACTCATGTCCCGCGCCCTATTCTTCCTTATCGACATCATCTGCATGGCCCTATTCGCCCTGCTCGCCCGCGTCGCGCACCAATCCGACACCATGCCGCTCAACTTCAGCGGCTGGCTCTCCACCTACTGGCCCTTCCTCCTCGGCATTCTCGGTGCCTGGCTGATCATGAGCCTCACCAAAATGGTGCCCACCCGCCTCGCCCCCGCCGGTCTCTTCGTCTGGATCTTCACCGTTATCGTGGGCCTCGGTATCTGGGCGCTGCGCCATCACACCGTCCCACACTGGTCCTTCATGATGGTCGCCTCCATCACCTCCGCGGTTCTGCTGCTGGGCTGGCGAATCATCGCCACCAAGGTGCTGCAGCGCCAGGCTTAAGCTTTCCTCGAGACCCGCTGGCTAGGGGTCTGCCTTACTGATCCCTGGCAGGTGGCTGGGGTATGCCACACAAAAACGCCCTCGTACCTGAGTAGGTGCGAGGGCGAACCTGTTCTTTAAAGCGGAAAAGGTGTTTAGAGCTTAATGCCTTGGCCGTTGGTGACGGCGTTGATGATCATGTAGATGTAGTTGAGCATATCGCCGAGGAGATCAAGAGTAACGCTGAGCATGTGCTGCCTTTCTAATAGGGCTGTACTTAGTCTATTGAGCTACATCGACACTAATACACCAGCCGTTACAGCCCCACAATTACATGGGGATAATATTGTGCTTCTTATCCACCGCGATCTCGCGCTTCTCCGTCATCTGCCTTAAGGCCCGACGAAGCGCCAGCCGCGTGTCCTTCGGCTGAATCATGGCATCCAAGAATCCACGTTCTGCCGCCACATAAGGGCTAGTCATATTCTCGTCATAGAAGTCCATGAAGACTTTCTTCAAGTACTCGCGCTGCTCCGGCGGCGCAGCTGCCAGCTGCTTGCCCTGGATCATCACCACTGCCGCAGCAGAACCCATCACCGCAATCTGGGCAGTGGGCCACGCCAGGTTGATATCACCGCTGAGGTTCTTCGACCCCATCACCGCATAGGCGCCGCCATAAGCTTTGCGCACAATCAGCGTCACCTTCGGGACACTAGCTTCCACCACCGCAAACGCCAGCTTCGCGCCGCGGTGAATCAGACCAGCTTTTTCTTGTTGCACACCCGGCAAATACCCGGGGGTATCCACCACAAACACCAGCGGAATATTGTAAGCATCGCAAATGCGAATAAAGCGCGCACCCTTATCCGCAGCATCAGCGTCAATACACCCAGCAAAGTGCATGGGCTGGTTCGCCACAAACCCCACCGAGCGCCCATCAATCCGCCCGAAGGCGGTAATGAGGTTCGGGGCGTAGTTGGGTTGGATCTCCAGCAGGGAATCATCATCACCGAGCTGGCGCAGCAAATCCACCATGTCATAGCCAGCATTGGTATCATCCGGCATGAAGCTATCTAGCTCCGGGGTTTCCGCCACTTCTTCATCACTGGGGGCACCAAAGACTGGGGCAGCATCATTACAGGTCAGCGGTAGGTGATCAAGAAGATCCCGCACTGCCTCGAAGGCTTCTTCCTCATCGGCTACCACCAGGGAGATATTGCCATTGAGTTCTTGTTCGCGGGCGCCACCTAATTCCGCGGAGGTGATTTCCTCGCCGGTGACCTCTTTGATCACCGCGGGGCCGGTGACATACATTTCGGCTTCATCTTCCACCGCGATCACAAAGTCGGTGGTCACCGGTGCATACACCGCACCGCCAGCACACTTACCCAACATCACCGAGATCTGTGGGCTGCGGCCTGACAGCGGCATTTGGCGGCGCGCAATTTCCGAGTACATGGCCAGGGAGGTCACCGCATCTTGGATGCGGGCACCACCGGAATCTTGGATGCCAATAACGGGGCAACCAATTTTGATGGCCATGTCCATCACTTCGCAGACCTTGCGGCCGAAGGTAACCCCGACAGATCCGCCATAGACGGTTTTATCGTGGGCATAAATAGCCACCGGGCGGCCATCAATGCGGCCATAGCCGGTCACCACACCATCGGAGTAGGGGGCATCCGGATCGCCGGGGGTGCGGCCAAGCGCGCCGATCTCTACGAAGGAGCCTTCATCAAGGAGTTCGGCGATACGTTCACGCGGAGTGGATCTACCAGCAGCATCGCGTTTAGCGCGGGCACGTTCGCTGCCGGGATCCTGCGCTTGCTGCAGGCGTTCCCGCAGGTCAGCGATTTTCTCCGCGGTCGTGTGCGTCACTTGTGTATCACCAATTTCTAGCTCTGAGGGCCCGTGGAGCCCATCTCCTCGATGCGCTTAGTTAGGTGTGCACCAACCGTAGCGATCTCTGGTTCATCCACCACGGCTAAGTGGTCACCGTGCAGCTGAATAATGTCTAGTTGATCAACGATAGCGGACCAGCCACCATCGGGGTCAATCTGGGCATAGCGTGGCTCCAACTCAATGGCACCATCGTGCATACGCTCCGCACGGAAGAGCATCACCGGTACATGCACATCCGCCCAACGGCGCAGGTCCATGCGATCCAAGATGCGGTTATCCACAAAGCTGGCGCGCTGATGCTCCAGCACCCCGGCGGCTAAGCCATGCTCGGCTGGGTCGGTGGTAGCGAGGAAGTCCACCAACATTCCTAAGAGGGCATCTTCACCAGCGGTTTCGAGAAGCTCATAGGGCACCGGGAACTCCAGGCCATAGGTCTTTTCCGCGAAAGCCGCATAGCGTTCCCAGCGAGCCTTGGTTTCTTCGATGGTATCGGGCACTGTTTCGCTGGGCTGCACGGTATCGAGCAGCACAATCAGGCCTACTTCCACATCAGATTCTTCAAGCTGGTGGGCCACCTCATAAGCCAAGGCACCACCGAAGCTCCAACCACCGAGTACCACCGGCTTGCCATCAGCAAGCCGCTGAATATCCGGCAGGTAGGCGGCGGCACGTTCAGCCAGGGAACCTTCTAGGCGTTCCACACCATAAACCGGCACATCATCGGGCAGGCGGCGCATTAGTGGTTGGTACACCACAGAGGAACCACCGGCGGGGTGGAAGAGGAAGACACTGGGTTTCGTGCTGCCCTCCGCGCGGGCACGCAATACCCGGATATTGCCTTCAACATCTGTTTCGAGGGTTTCGCGCACCTGATCTGCCAGCGGTTCCAGCGTGCTGGCAGCAAGAACATCCGCCGCGCTTAAGGAAGCCCCGGCGCGCTCATTAAGGCGCTCAGCGATCTTTTGGGCGGTGTCTTCATCCACGCTGGGAAGCTGCGAGGTAACCCCTGCGGCAGCAGCACCGGTGATACCCGCCCAGGTGGCAAAGACGAGGCGTTCCGAAGCATCGCGAGGCGCAACACCTACGCCGGTGCTTGGGGTACTGGGCTTATTATCCGCGGATTCGCGTTGCGGGGAAGCCGCAGCGTCCGCGGGGGCCGCCTGCGCAGCTGCGGGAGCTGCGGAGTTGGGGGAATCGTTCTCGGGGATAGCAGAAGATTCTTGAGCGACCATATCTTCGACCATGCTGACAACATCGGCGACGGAGGCGTCGCGCAGTGCCTGGATCTGCAGCGGCGGGATTTGGAAGTCGTTTTCGATGCGGTTTTTGATGCGCATGCCCATCAGTGAATCGAGGCCGAGGTCGATCAGTGGGAGCTCGCGGGGGAGATCGTCGACGTCATAGCCCATGGATTCCGAGACGATGGCGCGCATGCGGTCTTCTACGGATTCCCCGGAGGTGGGGTCCCAATGGCGTTGCTCCACCTGGACTTCATCGGTGGGCATACTGGGGCGCTCGGTGGGGGCGGTGTAGCCGAGTTCCGCGGGCGTCTGGGTGTGCGGAGTGTCGCCGGCAGTGGCGAAACCTTCGGCGATGAGCACGGTGTCATCATTGTCGGTGACGTGGTGCACGCTTAAGGACAGTCCGCCCAGCACGCGGCGCACAATGGTGGTGAGCTCGCCGGATGGCGGGAGCGTGCCATATTCCTGGTAGGCACTGAGGTTGGCGGTGGGGTCAATATTTTCCGCCGCGGTTTCAAGCACCGCCAGCACACTGGGCGCGAGATCAGCGGTGGTGCGGAAGGCAATGCAGCGATCCGGGAGGATGGTGCGAACCCCTGGTAGACCCACGCGGGTGGTGCTGGAGGGGTGCGCGTCCGTCCAATAGGACTGGTGGCGGAAGGCCACACCGGGGACGGGGGTGATGGGGGTTTGTGCATCGCCGTTGAAGAAACGGAAGTCAATGTCTTGGCCCTGCACATAGAGCTTGCCCAGCAATTCGCGCATGCTGTGGGCGGTATCAACCTTGCGCTTGAGGGCGTAGAGCAGCTGCGCGTCCGGGCGGCCAACGGCAAAGGCAGTGTTCATCATCGCCATGAGTGCCACCGGGTTGGGGGAAATCTCCACCAAGGTGCTGTGGCCGGCGGCGAAAGCAGCTTCCGTAGCTTCTTGGAAGTGCACGGCCTGGCGGGTGCAGCGGATCCAATAATCCGAATCGTGGACGGTGCTGCCGGGCTGGTAGACCATGCCGCAATCCACGGAGCTAAATAGCGGGATGCGCAAAGGTTTGGGCTGCACATCGCCGGTTTCGGCGGCCAGTTCACCCAGTAGTGGGTCCACCGCGCTGGTATGGCCCGCACCCTTAACGTTGAGCAGGCGGGCGAAGCGGGATTCCTTTTCCCACTCCTCTACTAGCGCAACCACAGCTTCGCGGGGGCCACCGACGGTGGTCATGCCGGGGCCGGCATAAACCGCGGGCTCAATGCCGGCATATTCGGGGCGTTCCTCGCGCAGCTGAGCGAGGTCATCAGCGGAAATCTCGATGACGGCCATGGCGCCGAGTTCATCTTCGGGCAGGGACTTTTCGCCCTCACCCATGAGGCGGGCGCGGTGGCAGGCAACGCGCAGGGCGTCTTCGGCGCTGAGCCCACCGGCGGCATAAGCGGCGGCGATCTCGCCCATGGACATCCCCATCACAGCCGCGGGGCGGGCACCGAAGTGGGCTAGCAGGTCGGTCAGGGCAATTTGGATGGCGGTGATGGCGACCTGTGCGGTTTCGGTGTCATAGGTTTGTTCATCATCGCGGACGATATCCAGGATGGACCAGCCCGATTCGAACTCCACCAGCTCATCGAGTTCTTCGAGGCGCTGAAGGAAGATCGGGGAGAGTTCGCAGAGGTCCTTGACCATCTTGCGGTGCTGGGAACCGAAGCCGGAGTAAACGAATACCGGGCCGAGGGAGGCGGGGGAATCCGCGGCATCAATGCCGACTGAGACTTTGCCTTCGGCGACCTGGCGGAGGCGTTTGACGGCCTGCTCGATGCTATCGGCGTGAATGATGGCGCGGGAACGCCCATGGTTCCGGCCGCTTAGCACGCAGGCGAAGGGGATGAGTTCTTCTTCCGGGCGCTGCTCGAGATCGTTGGCCAAAACTTCGGCGAGTTGGCGGCGACGGGAAGGAAGCAGGCCAGAGACCGGCAGGCTGACGAGGTTATCTTTCGCCAGCTGGGCGTCGATCTGGGTGGCTTGGACCTCATAATCGGCTGCGTTGAAATCGCTGAGCACGATATGCGCGTTGGTGCCGCCGAAGCCGAAGCCGGAGACACCGGCGACGCGGCGGCCGGAGTATTGGGGCCATTCGCGGGGATCTTCGACTACCTCGAGGCGCTCAGCATCGAAGTCGATGAAGCGGTTGGGGGCATCGAAGTGCAAAGAGGGCGGGATGATGTCGTGTTGGAGGCCCAGGACAACCTTGATGAGCCCGGCGGTGCCGGCAGCGGCTTCGGTGTGCCCAATATTGGTTTTAATGGAGCCGAGCAGGGTGGGTTCGGTGATATCGCGGCCCTTGCCGAGGACCTCGCCTAGGGCGGTGGCCTCAATGGGATCCCCCAGGATGGTGCCGGTGCCGTGGGCTTCGACATAGTCGACCTCGTGGGGGCGGATGCCGGCATCACGGTAGGCGCGGTGAAGGACATCCACCTGCGCTTCGGGGTTGGGTGCGGTGAGGCCATTGGAGTGGCCATCGGAGTTCACCGCGGAACCGCGGATCACGGCATGGATGGTGTCGCCGTCGCGTAGTGCATCGGCAACGCGCTTGAGGACCAGCACGCCGGCACCATCGCCACGGACAAAGCCATCGGCTTCATCGCTGAAGGCGTGGATGGCGCTGGTGGGGCTGATGACCCCGAGTTCGCCGAAGGCGGTGGAGATGAAAGGGGAGGCGAGGATATTAACGCCGCCGCTTAGGGCGAGGTCGGCATCGCCATCGCGAAGGGCGCGTACCGCGTGGTGCACGGCAACCAGCGAGGAGGAGCAGGCGGTATCGACGCTGACGCTGGGGCCGCGGAAGTCAAAGGCGTAGGAGACGCGGTTGGGGATAATTGAGCTGGCGGTACCGGTAAGTGCGTAGGGGTGTGCTTCTGCCGGGTCGGCGGTGATGAGCATCCCGTAGTCATTATTGGTGGAGCCGAAGTACACGCCTACGGGTTTGCCGCGCAGGGTGTTGGGGGCGATGCCGGCATGCTCGAGGGATTTCCAGCTGAGCTCCAACATGATGCGCTGCTGCGGATCCATATTGGCGGCTTCAACTGGGGCGAGGCCGAAGAATTCGGCGTCGAAACCGGCGATGTCTTGGAGGTAGCCGCCGTCGGTGTTGACGTTGGCCATTTTGTCGACCATGACTTGGTCATCGGCGTATTCGCTCCACCGCCCGGCCGGTAGGGGGCCAACGGCGTCGCGGCCTTCCACCAGCATGGACCACATTTCTTCGAGGTTATCGGCGCCCGGGAAGCGGGCTGCCATGCCGACGATGGCGATATCGTGCTCCGCGCGGGTGCGTTGCTGCGGCGTGTGGGGGCTGGAGCTGTGGGCGTTGGCTCCGGTTTGGGCTCCGGCTTGGGCTCCGGCTTGGGCTCCGGTTTGGGCTCCGGTTTGGGCGTTTTCGATGAGTTTTTGGGCCAGGCCATCGATGGTGGGGTACTCATAGGCGATGGTGGCATCGAGATGCACGCCAAGGAGGTTTTCTAGCTCACCGGAGAGCAGCACCATGTCTCGGGAGGAGAGGCCGAAGCTTTCTAAGGGCCGATCATCACCAACTTCCGAGGACTCTAATCCCGCGGTGCGAGCTACCCAGTCGTGGAGCCACGTGCGCAGCTGCTCAACCGTCATGGATGCCGCCTGGGTGTCGGTCATGCTGCCTCTTACCTCGTTGAAAATCAATGGTCATTATGTGGAGCGCAGTAGCTGCCGGAAAAGCAGGGTGTGCTTGGTGCAGCTACCAATATGGAGTTACTGTGCCCGCGCTGGGGGTGTGCGCGTGCTGTGATGCCTTCGGCGGTGGACGCTTCGGGCACTGGGCACCTTAGGCACAGAACACCTCACAGGTATATATGTTCCCACATGAGAAACGTTTCTTCGCACACCAGATGACACCAAATATTCCTGGTACTTAAGTGCCAACGTCCGCTCAGCGCGGAATGCTCACCATAGGCAGCGCCCTCCTCCCCAAGCAAAATAGCCTTAGGGGGAAGAGGGCGGTGACCTAAAACTTAGCCTTCGAGATCGGCAAGATACTGCTTGCGGCAGACCCGGCGCGCAATCTTTGCGCTAGAGCTACGAGCAATCTCATCGGGGGCGAGGATCTGAACATCCGCGGGAACCACACCGTGGGAGGCGCTGACTGCGGAGCGAATCTTCTCGATAGCTTCGGCATCATCGCTGGCCTGGCGGTCCAGGTCGCGTTCTGCCAGGATGATGAGCTTTTCTACATCATCGCCGTCGATGGAGAAGGCGGCAACGCAGGCTGGGCGGATATGGTCGCTGGCCTTTTCCACGGTGTACTCAATGTCTTGCGGGTAGTGGTTACGACCAGCAATGACGATGAGGTCTTTGAGGCGACCGGTGATGTAGATCTGGTTATTGATGATGGTGCCGAGATCACCGGTGGCCATCCACGGGGAATCCTCGGAGCCTTCTACCCTGCTATTTTCTAAGCGGCCAGCCAGGGTGTTGTGGAAGGTTTCTTGGGTGTCTTCGGGGCGGTCCAGGTAACCGACAGCCATGTTCTCGCCCTGTGCCCAGATTTCGCCAACCTTGCCGTCTTCGATTTCTTGGCGGGTTTCGGGATCAACGATGGTGAGGAATTGCGGGCGCACAACCTGGCCATTGGAGGTGAAGGCCACAGCCTTCTCATCGCTGGGGTCAACCATCACCGCTTCGCCTTCGGCGAGCTTCTCGCGGTCGAAGTGCGAAACCAGCGGGCGTTCCTCGGTTTGGGGGGTGGTGAGCAGCAGGGAGGCTTCTGCCAGACCATAGGAGGGGCGCACGACCGAATTCGGGAGCCCATATTCCTTGAAGGTGTCGATGAAGTTGGTGACAGCCTTCTCGGTTACAGGTTCGGATCCGATGATCACACCGGCCAGGCCGGAGAGGTCGAGTTCTTCGCCTTCTTCTGGCAGGCCGTAACGGACGGCCAATTCCATGGCGAAGTTGGGGATGACGGTGTAGATGAAGTTGTCATCGCAGCGGTGCAGCTGGCGGGTCCAGCGGCGGGGCTGTTGGATGAAGTCACGCGGGGTCATCATCTGCAGTTCCAGGCCGAGGATGAGGCAGAAGGCGGCGAGGATGATGCCCATATCGTGGTGCAGCGGCAGCCAGGAGACGAAGCGCAGGGGCGTCTTCAGCTTCGCGGCGGCAAAAATTTGCAGCACATTGGTCAAAATGGAGCGGTTGGTGAGCACCACACCGGCTGGGGTGCGGGTGGAACCTGAGGTGTACTGCAGGAAGGCGAGCTGATCGATCGGCATGGTTTGGGAAGATGCCATGAGCATCTGCCCTTCCGGGGTGGCCATGGGATTAACCCAGCTGGCGGCCAGGGTATCCGGGAGTGCATCGAGGGCGATGATGCGGGGACGCTGGCGGCCGGGGCGTTCCTTGAAATAAGCACGCACAGCGGGTGCGGAAGCTGAGGTGGTGAGCACCACGGTGGGGCCGCAATCGGCGAGCACCGCATTGAGGTGTTCTGCGTGGCCGGGCTCTTGTGGGTCATAAAGCGGTACCGGTACCAGGCCGGCGTACAGCGCACCCATGAAGCCATAGAGGTATTCCGGGGAGTTACCGGCCAGGATGGCTACGCGATCGCCGATTTTGGCGACTTGTTGGAGTCGCGCAGCAACGGCTTTGATGCGCTGGTTAACTTCGGTGCGGGTGATGCTTTTCATCACCCCTTCTTTGGAAGTGGAGAAATCCCAAGCCTTCAGGGCGACACGCTCACCGCCGCCGCTGGCTAAGTCACCCTGGTACATGAGCTCCGATAGTCCAGCCAAGGTCAGCTGTGGGGCGAGTGTGATCTCGCCTTTCTCATTGAAGAATCGGCCCATCGCGGCGGTGATATCCATTGCGCTCCTCAGGTCGTGGCGAGCAGTTGTACTCACCTTAATTGTTTTCTGGGCAAACATAGCACGACTAGCGGTCGATTAAGCTAATCGCCCAATCAAGAACCCACTGGTTTGCGGTTGTCCCAGGAATTACGTTCGGGTTTGAGGCGTATTGCGCGTGTACGCCATTAGCTGCCACCAATGCCTGTGCCCGGCCTAAGGCGTTGCCCACGTCGCGCGGGGCATCACAGATGGCGTCATCGGGGGCACAGATATCGAAGGTGCGGTCATTTAAGCTGCCATAGCCGCCTACGCGGGGGCCACGCATACTAGCTCCGGGCACAATCGGCTGCACGAGCAAGTTAAGGGGTTCCAAGACGATCTCCGCGCCTAAGCCGGATACCTGGTTTCCAGGCACCTGCCCCACCCCGGGTTCGCGGCGGCCATCCGCGATAACAGCTACCCCGCGGACTTTTTCAGCGGGGATAGCACCGTGGCCTTGGCCGATTTGGTTGGCGACATCACCTACGATGACAGCGCCTTGACTGAAGCCAGCGAGGATGAAGTCCGTGCGCGGGCATTTTTCATGCACGAAGCGCAGTTCGTTTTCCAGCCGCGAGGTGCCTTCATTCCGCGAATCGTCGTAGGTCATTTCCTCTTGGGAATTGATATTTCGGAATTGCGCGGTATAGGGCAAAGTCCAGACGCGGACATGGTTGATGTCATAGCGTTGCTGCAGCGGTTGAGAAATGCTGAGCATGAAGGAGTGCGGGTTGGCGTGCGGATTGAAGGGATCATCATCCGCAGCGGATTCCCAGGTGCCTGGTGCGGAAACGAATTGCACTTCGGGGCACCAGGGTTCTTCCTGTGGTGCTTCCTCCGGCGCGGCTTGGCCGCCACCGGGTGGGTCGCTGGGTAGCAGCCCACCGTCGTGGGTGGCACGCCAGTTCATCACTCCACCCACGATGAGTACGAGGACCATCAGGGTGGCTACAACCGTGAGGACTTTTCTCATTGCTCTAGCAGTACGCCTCGCGCGCCGCAGTTTCAATTACAGCGGCGGCACGGTCGAGCGGTAAATCGGTGCGGTTTTGCTCAATGAGCTGGCCTGCAACCGCTCTGACGGTGGTGCGATAATCCTCTTCTTCATGGCAGACGGTGTTGGCAGTTCCAAGGATTTGGTCTTCTACGCCGTCGGTTTTCACACCATCTTTTTGGAGGCGTTCCAAGAGAGCACGATCAGTGTCGCTATATACCGGCGCGGCTGATGGGGCCTCGCTGACTTCCCTGGCACCTTGGTCCCGTGGGGCGGGTGCTGGGCGGTTATTAGCGTTTTGGTGCTTCCCAGGATCAGTGGTTTCGGTGCTATCGGTGGTACTGGTTTTTGCGCCAGCGGTGTCCTTGGATAGCGAGGTGATGGTGCTGCCGGTGGTGGGGGCAGTGCTGTCTTCGACAGTGGCGCCACCACCACAGGCGCTAAGGGTTAAAGCTCCGGCGCAAAGTGCAACCAGGGTGAGCTTTTTCATTTAGCGGCTCTCCTCAATTCGGCCGTTGACCTGACGGATGGTGCCGTGCTGGAATTCCATGATTTCGCCACCGGCGGGGATGGGTGCGAAGTCAGCTTTGGGGTAGCCGTAGGCGCCCTGTTCATAGCGCTTCTTGCCCCAGGCGTCGAAGATGGCGCCGTAGCGGATGAACTTCGCCCCAGTGTCCTGGGACCAGTAGATATTACCGTTGGTGAATTCCTGGAAGGCACCGCCCTTGATGAGCATTTCATTGCTCTTGGGCCAGCCTAGTTCGGAATCAGCGAACTTCATCTCGGCGTACTTCGCGGCAATAGCTCCGCGGAGCCAGAAGTTCTTATTATCCGGGGTGCGGACAATATAGCCGCCCTGGAATTGCTGCACCCAGCCCTTATCTACAGCTTGGGGTGCGGCGACCGGGTAGCCAAGGTCGCCACGCTCATAGTCCCTGGTGCCCCATAGGTCGAACATGTCGCGTGGCACTTCCACTGCCCCGAGTTGCGGAGTCCAGTAGATGGAGCCGTGTTGGAAGTGCACATAGCGGCCTTCTCCATCAGGGGTGCTCAATTCGCCGGTGGTCGGGAAACCGAGCCAGCTGGCGGGGCCACCAAGGGCGTTATAGCGGCCATTAATGGCACCGATGAGTAGCTGCGCACCGGTTTCGGGGGACCAATAGGCGCTGCCGTTGCGGAAGTCTTCTGCCTTGCCGCCGGGCACATCGTATTCATCGTTGATGCAGGTACCGAGTGCCCCATCCTTGGTGGCTTCAGCGATGGCACCAACCGGGTTGCACAGTGCGCCGCGGTCTTCTTCGGGGATGGCCAGAGCATTGGCGATATAGGGCCATGCCTGGGTCATTTCGAATTGCCAGTATTCCCAGGAGTGCACGCCGGAGGGACGGAACTTGGAGATGACGTTCAGCCCGGCTTCTTCAGCGCGGCTCAAGAAGGTTTGGGTGGTCAGTCGGGACAGGATCTCCAGACCAATACCGGCCGGCTGTGCCGGGCCCTTGGCCACGGAGTTCGGCTCATTGAAGTCAGAGCGGCCGGAGCCGGCAGACACATAGACGGTCTTGCCCTTGAGGTATTCCAAGCCGCCCTTCGGGTCATGGTCGATCCACCCTTGGGAACCGTAGGGGCCCCACATGGCTTCGGCATTGTAGCCACCGGCGTCGCGGGTGGCGGCACCAATAGCTTCAGGCATGCCTCCGGTGGTGGTGTCGAGGTACCCGGAGAAGGAGCCGACGAAGTTGAAGAGGTCTGGGTGGCGTTCAGCTAGGTTCACTGCGGCGGTACCGCCCATGGAGATACCGGCAACGGCACGCTTGCCGTTGGAGCGCAGGTTGTCTTTAAGCAGCGGCACTAATTCTTGGGTGAGGAAGGTTTCCCACATGTAGTGCTTGCCATTATCCGGGGCTTGCCAGTCGGAGTAGAAGGAAGATTCGCCGCCGACGGGAAGGATGACGTTGACGTTCTTATCGGCGAAGAATTTCTCGATATTGGTTTCGAGGGTCCAACCGTTGTGGTCATTGCGGGCGCGCAAACCATCCAATGCCCAGAGCTCCGGGTAGGTCTTATCCGGATGCGAGTACCAGTCGCGGGCAAGGAGGACCTGCACCTGGACGAGTTCTTCGGGCATCGCTTTGGAGCGGATATAGAGTGCGACGCGGTGGGAATTCAGCCAATCCCACTTTTCGATGCTCACACCTTCGGGCGCCTTGTCCGCCACACCTTCAGTTGGTGCGGTGCGCTTGCCTTGGGGAGTTAGATTGCCGCTGAGCTGGCTGCTGAGCTCATTGTTTTGAGCTTGAGCGATGGCCGGCACCATCGTGGTGCCTAAAGCGGTGCTCAAAGCAGTGGCCAAAAGGAGGAAACGCCGGTTAGGGTGTGCGCGCATGGGGCAAATGTCCTTGCATGTCGATGTTTGTTCTTTGGGCATGCCGCAGCGAGGGTATGCACGTCCGCAGGTTCCCCTCCTGCGGCATAGCTCGACCCTCTGCGCGGGAATGCCTCAATCTTAAGTACAACTTGAAGGTTTAGGGTGCGACACACCGATAACACGCGTGATAAAGAATAACGGCAAACACAAAGCGCCTCTCCTTTTTCAAGGAGAGGCGCTTTTACGTATACAACTGCGAGTTCTAGTCCACCCTAGCCGCGTTCCCTCGAGCTTGAGGGAGTGCTGGCTAAGCCTTTAGTTCGCAGCGAGGAAAGCTCCACGCTCAAGGTGAGCGCTTCTCTCACCTACGCAGGCCGCGGGGTGAGAAGCTGGGCTGACGTTGAGTAGCTATGAGGGGCTATAGCTGAGGCTGATTACCAGGCGTTCATGACATCGAGCACACGGTCATGGGTCTTCACCATCTGGGAACCGAACTGGTTCCAGTTGTGCATGCCGGTGACCGGGTAATCGGCGGTGAAGCCAATGCCCTGGCTCGAAGCCTTATTGGCCCACATCATGGTGGAGATGCGTGCGAGCCATTCCAGCGGGGTGCCGTTGAGCTTCTGGTTCAGCGGGGTTTCGGCATCTTCCGGACCCCACACGCCGGAGGCAGCGGAGATATAAACGTCAGTATTAGCCAGGCCGCCCATGTTGAAGTAGGGGTCATTTTCCTGACGCTTCGGGGAGATAACCGAGCCGTACATGGCGTTGACGTTGAATCCGCCGGCATCCCAAAGAGCGAGACGCAGCAGGGTCTGCCAGCCGGGGAGGCTGGTGGTCAGGTAACCGGACCAGCTGAGCACCTGACGGAATTGGTCAGGGTGCTTGGCAGCCAGGTTCATGGCAGCGGTGCCGCCCATGGACAGACCAGCAATGGAGTTATTCCAGCGAGCAACGCCGAAGTTCTGCTCCAAGTAGGTGGGAAGCTCTGCGGTGAGGAAGGTTTCCCACTGGTAGTTGACCGGGTTGTTCAGGTCATACGTGGCCGGGGATTCCCAGTCGGCGTAGAAGGAAGCTGCGCCGCCAACCGGCATCACCAGGGTGATGTTGTTATCCACGTATTGGGCCGGAGCATTGGCATCCACGGTCCAGGCGTTAGCCCAGTTCGTGGCGCGCAGGCCATCGAGGAGGTAGAGAGCAGCGTTGCCGCCACGGCCGGCGGGTTGGATTTGCACCGGGATATTGCGACCCATGGCTTCAGACCACACATCGCAGCGCTGAACCCAGTAGCCGGCCTGGTCCCAGTCACAGGAACCGGTGGAGTCGGGGCGAAGCCAGTCGCGGTTATCGGCGGCGGCGGTACCTGCACCAACACCAGCCATGAGACCGCCTGCGACAGCAAGAGCTGCAACGGAGGTTGCGGCCTTCTTGCCTACGCGGCGAAGTCCAGTAAGGGCGGACATAACACTCCTCGAGGTATACGTTTTTTAATCTGGATGTACTTTACACCACGAAGGTCACGAATAGGCAATGATTTGTGACCAGCTCGTGACTATTGATCAAGGTTTGGCTTAGTCGGCCAAACAATCTGAGCATCCCCACCCGGATAAGCCCACGGATCCTTGCTGAATTCCAGGGTGCGGCCCGGCCCTAACGCAAACTTGAGGTTCGCCAGGAAGCGCTTGACGCTCATGGGTTCGCGATAGCTCTTAAAGAATTCCTCAAACTCTGGGCTGTGCAGGGCTTTACGGGCTTGAGCGGTAGCTTCTTGGTTAATCCACGGTGGCAGCTGATCAATAGCTGCATCGGTGTCGGCCGCCTGCCATTCCAGAGGCAATAACTTATCGTGCCCAATCCGGGCACCCTCGATTCGTGGTTGGCGGGCGGCCAGTGGATTACTCAAACCAACCGAGTCCAAGACCCGCACATCCAGGGGTGCGTTCATGCCAACCATTCCCAAGTTGATGAAGGTTAAGGAAGGCATCTGCTGGCCACCATCACGAGGGAAGGTGATCCAGGAAAACTCCAGTGGATCTTCCCTCACCAGAATCTGGGCAATCTGGGCGTCATTATTTTCCCGCGCTTGAGCGAGGGTTTCCGGGAAGTCATTGAGTCCCACGAAGTTGAGGAAATCTTCGGCGTGCATCGGGCCGGGCGAATTTGCCGATGGGTTATCGGCGGCACGGGTATGAGTAGCCCCGCTCCAGAAGAAGCGTTCATCGACGATCCGCAGATCCACAGCTTTATCAGGGACATGCGGTTGGTAATCGCGTGCCGCGGTGATCCCAGCCCACAGCAGCCCAGCAAGTACTACTGCCCCGGTGAGCTTATTCAGTGGCACTACCGCCACTGGGAGCAGCAGAACGAAGATCGGCAAAAGCAGCATGCGGCCATGCATGAAGTCACCGCCGACTCGAATGACGTAGAGAAGATGCAAACCCCCGCATAGCAGCATCAGTACGCTTACCAACCAAGTACGCTTTTCCCGCAGCACGCTAAGCAGTAGTACTGCGATCACCAGGATCACCGGGATCCACAGATAGTAGGGGCGCACGAAGTCAGCCACATAGGAAATCCCGGAGCGCCATTCGGAGCCGGCCGCGGACTTAGCTACCGCGGTGTGTGGAACCAACAACCCGTAATAGCCCATCCGGAAAATTTCATAGGCCAATGGCACGGGGATAGCGGCGGCGAGGATCCCGGCGCGTTCCCGCCAACTATGGGCACACCACAGCATGACAAGCCCAATGATGCCGCCATGAAGAGCGAGTTCTGGGCGGATCAGCCAACTGAGCCCCGCCCAGAAGGCAAGGAAATACACTGCGCGCCCCTGGGACCAGGTCACCAAGGCCCACCACAATCCGCCGAGCCAGAAGACGGCTAGGCCCCATTCCAACCCGGAGGTCATAAAGTCGCGGGCAGTGGGCAGCGCGAGATAAATGAGAATGCCAAACGGTGCTACGAGTGTGCCGTTTTCCACTAGCGCTCGGCTGCGGACCGCTGGGGCGTTATCCGCAGCAGCCCCTCGATGCCGGAGGCCCTCACGCCCCGCTCCAGCCCAGAGCCGGACACCACCCCAGGTGGCCCATACGCAGCCGATGACCGCGAGGGCTAAGCCACCATAGATTGCGATGCTTTCCAGGCGCGCATTGCTCACCGCACCCACCGCGGCGATGAGATATTGCCAGAGGGTTGAGGTGTTGGTTTCTACCCGCTCACCAGCATTAAACACCGGTCCGTTTCCCGCTAGGAGGTTACGGACGGTGCGTAAAACGATCAGTCCATCATCGGAGATCCAGCGTCGTGACCACCCACCCCAGGTAGCCAAAAGGGCAACGATGAGAAGTGAAATCGATGTCGTTGCCCGTTGTTTCGTCATGGCTGACGATGTTAGTTCATGAATCTTGTAGACCCCAGAAAGGCGTGTCGCTTAAATCAGCGGGATCACATAAACCGCCATGCCGATGCACAGCATCCACAGCACCGCTAGGCCCTGCAACACATGGTCAGTTAATGCCAGTTCATCCGGGGCGCCACCATCACCGCGGTCTACATCCAGCGCGTAGCGCAGAATCGCCACGGTAAAGGGCACCATCGAAATCTGGTACCACACAGCCGCATGGCCACTGGATTGGTGCGCCAGCTCAAAGCCCCAGAGCGCATAGGACATCACCACCGCGGTGGCTGCCAAGGTCCAGACGAAGCGCAGGTAGGTTGCGGTATAGCCGCGTAGTGAGCGCCGGATTTTCGCGCCCGTTCGTTCCGCTAAAAGTAGCTCCGAGTAGCGCTTACCGGAGGCCATAAACAGCGACCCGAAGGCCGCTACCAGCAGGAACCATTGGGAAAGCACAATTCCCGCGGCCACACCACCGGCCATGGCACGCAGCATAAAACCGGAGCTCACCAGGGCGATATCCACCACGGGTTGATGTTTCCACCCAAAGCAATAACCCAGCTGCAGCACAATATAGATGCCCACCACCATGGCCAAGCCATGTCCAGAGCTAGCCAAGAAGCTCAAGCCCACAGCGGCGAGGATCAGCACTACCGCCATCACATAGGCCAGGGATTCCGGCAGCACACCGGAGGCGATCGGCCGGAAGCGCTTGGTGGGGTGCGCGCGGTCAGCTTCCACATCGCGGGCGTCATTGACCAGGTAGATGGAGGAGGCTGCGAGGCAGAACACCACGAAGGCTAAGGCGACGTCTTGGAGGGTACGGCCATCGAGGAGTGCTTCGGAGCCGGCAGCAACGGGTGCTGCCACCACCAGCACATTCTTCACCCATTGTTTGGGGCGAAGGGCTTTGATCATGCCGTCGATGAGGTTCTTCGGCGGCTGCCGCTTCTTATTATTATCGATGCCCTCGGTGTGCGGTTCGGAGCCGATGAGTACCTGCTCTTCAGTCAAGGCGCCTCTCCAATGTGTCGACGACCTGGGCGCCGGCAGCGCCAAGCAGCGCGCCGACGGTCACGTCAGTGGGATAATGAACCCCCAGCACCATACGCGAGATCATCATCAGTGGAATAACTGCCAGCGGTGCTGGGTGTGCAATGGTGCGCGATAATGCCACCATCGCAGCCGTGGTGCTGGTCGCATGCGAGGAAGGAAAGCTCAGCTTAGAGGGGGTTCCCACCCCAATGGCGATGCGCGGATCATGCGGACGGGGGCGCCGCACAATGCGTTTGATCACCACCGAGGCTGCGTGGGTGCAAAACGCTGCCGCACCTAAGCCCAACCATTGGCGCCGCCGCGGTTTATCCAGCGCCGCCCCTGCAGCAGACATCAACAACCAGCCGGCTGCGTGCTCGCCCACAAAAGACATGCCGCGGGCCACGGGCAACACCCCGGGGACGTGGTTGAGGGCACCTTGGATGCTCAGCAGGATTTCAGCTTCACCGGCATCAGTGGGAAAACCCTTCCCAGGGCCGAAGGCGCCAGAGCCAGCAGAGCCACCAGCCCCAACACCACGGCCGCCTTCAACAACCTCTTCTTTACTGACCACGGAAGACCTCCGCCCAAGATTCCCGGCTCACCAAATCCGGCTGCGCCGCACGATAACGCTCACGCATCTCATCGAAACGCTGCCCAATTTCTTTTTGCAATTGCAAAGTTTCCTTCACCAGGCGTTTCACCTCTTCGCGGTCGCGTTTACGGAAGCACACCCCATTATTTCCAGCCGTCGTCACCGTCGCACCATCCAATTGGCCCAGCGAGAACCAGCGCGCCTCCGCGGGCGAAAGATTCGCCTGCGGAACCTCATGGTTAACCGGATCCACCGGGGTGACATTGTGCTTGATCACCTTCAGCAACCAGCCCACCTTCCGGGCTTTACCTACCAAGCCACGCACACCATGCACCGGCATCCGCGGGGTACCACCCGGGGTGGTCAACCCACCATCAATATCAATGGTCGGCACCTCCGGGGTATTCGAAGCTTCCGGCAAGTCGGTGGCCGAAGGAATCACCTGCGCATCCGGGTAGGCCTTCCGAATCCCATTCACGGTCGGCAGCGCGGTGTCCAAAATGTCAAAGAGTCGCTCCGGGCCGGCCAAGAAATCCTTCATGGCTTCAATTTGGATCGCCAGGGTCGAATACTCCAAGCACATGGCGTGCTTAAAGGTGGCTTTCTTCATGGTGCGCAACATTCCAGCCGGCGAACCATCATGGTGCAAAGCCGCCACAATCAGGCGGTTGCGCACATGGAAATACGCCTGCCAGTCAATGGCATCATCCTTATCCGCCCAGGCCATATGCCAAATAGCCACCCCCGGCCAGGTTGCGGTGGGGAATCCCGCGGCCGCGGCACGCAAGGAATATTCGGTGTCATCCCATTTAATAAAGAGCGGCAGCGGCTGCCCCATCTTCTCGGCCACCACCCGCGGGAACATACACATCCACCAGCCATTGAAGTCCACATCAATGCGGCGGTGAAGATCCCGCGAGCCATATACCTCCGGGTCCCGGCGCTCAATCACATCAGCATTCACCGGTGCCGCCGGGTTACCGCGATCCGAAAGCGGGTGGCGTTCAAAGTCATGGTCATAGTGCACATATTTCGCACCCGCCCACATGAACACATCACGGTCCACAATCTCACCCATGGAGCGCAACTTCGCACGGTCCTGCAGGTTCAGCATCTGCCCGCCCACAATGATGGGGCTAGCGGCATAGCGGGCCGCCTGCACGCTGCGCAGCACCGAATCAGGTTCGATGACAATGTCATCATCCATGAACAAAATATAGGGAGCACCCTCGCTGGCTTGGCCGAGGGTGTCAAACCCACCTTGGGCTTCAAACATAATGCGCGAATAGCCACCGGAGCCACCCAAATTGCCTTGCCGGAATTCCCGGAAGCGATCCCCAAAATGCTCAACTAGCTCGGCATATCCCTCATGATCAGATGGATGATCCGTTCCTTGATCCGGCACCAGCACCGCATCAATCACCGCATCTACATCCGGATCACTAGCCAAGGCCTGCAGCGCATTAATCACGTCTTTCGGCCGGTTAAAAGTGGGAATACCCACGGTGATTTGCTTTTCAAAGGGCCCCACCTCGGTGCCATCTGGCATGAGCTGCGCCTTCGGTGCCTGCGGGGCATACCAGCCGGCATTGGAGATCAGCACATCATTATCAGCGGTGACATCGAACCATAGCCAGCCGCCATCTTCGAAGTGGCTCAGCGGTACCTCAAACTCAGCGCGGCGATCACTCACCAGCGCCCCCGTCACGGCCACGCGGGTGCCATCAATCTTGGAGCGGTACACATCAATCCGTGCGCTACCAGCAATATCCATGGCCAGCACCACGCTGTCCAGCTGCGACCAACGCTTCCAATAGCTGGCCGGCAGCGCATTGAAATAGGTCTCAAAACTTACTTCACTGCCTCCTGGTAGCCGCACACTATGGCGATCTTCCCAGGTGACGCGCTCCAGGTTGCGCTTGGATTCAATCAGGTACAGGCTGCGCACATCATGCGGTTCACCTTGGGCTGGCAGGAGGAGACGCTGGATTTGTTCCACGGCTCGAGTGCTTTGATGCTCACTCACGATGGTGTGTTCCGGGCCTTTCAAAGGATGCTGGTGTGGGGTGTTCACTGTGCGCAACGCATTTTAAGCGCTGCGCACATACTGTTCTCCCAGAGTAATAGCTGCACTACTGGGGGACCCAATATGGGGACCCAAAAATAGCTGTGAGTTTGCTGGGGCGCTAGCGGGGAGCGGATTTCCGAGACCCGCCTCCCGCAGCGTCGGCTTTCGCGTTTAGGATTCCGCAGGGAACTGTGGACGAAGCGTGTTCTCCCACATGGTAAGCGCGGACGCAATGGCCATATGCATATCCAGGTATTGATAGGTTCCCAGCCGGCCACCGAAGTACACATTCTTTTCCTGTGCCGCCAACTCACGGTACTTCTTCAGCATCGCGCGGTCTTCGGGGGTGTTGATCGGATAATAGGGTTCGTCATCGGCCTCCGCGAAACGCGAATACTCCTTCATGATGACGGTCTTATCCTTCGGATAATCACGCTCAGGGTGGAAGTGCCGGAACTCATGGATGCGGGTATAGGGCACATCCGCGTCGTTGTAGTTCATCACCGATGTTCCCTGGAAATCGGGGATATCCAGCACCTCAGTTTCAAAATCCAAGGTGCGCCAGCCTAGGCGGCCTTCGCTGTAATCAAAGTAGCGATCCAAGGGGCCGGTGTACACCACCGGCACATCCGGTAGTTCTTCGCGTACTTCAAAGAAGTCAGTGTTCAGCCGCACCTCAATATTTTCATGTGCGGCCATATTCTCCAGCCACGCGGTGTAGCCCTCTACCGGCAGGCCTTCATAGGTGTCGGTGAAGTAGCGGTTATCAAAGGTGTAGCGCACCGGCAGGCGGGTGATATTGCTTGCCGGCAGTTCCTTCGGGTCGGTTTGCCACTGCTTGGCGGTGTAGTCCCGAATAAAGGCTTCATAGAGCGGACGCCCAATCAGGCTAATGGCCTTTTCTTCCAGGTTATTGGCGTCCTTGGGATCCATCCCATCGGTTTGTTGCTGGATGAGTTCGCGGGCTTCCTCCGGAGAGTAATAGCGCCCAAAGAATTGGTTAATCAGCCCCAACCCCATGGGGAATTGGTAGGCGCTGCCATTGTGCATGGCGAAAACGCGGTGTTGGTACCCAGTAAAGTCGGTGAATTTATTGACGTAGTTCCACACCTTCTCATTGGAGGTGTGGAAGAGGTGGGCACCGTAGCGGTGAACCTCGATCCCGGTTTCTGGTTCTGGCTCAGAGTAGGCGTTACCACCAATGTGCGAGCGCTTTTCTAGCACCAACACTTTGAGGTTTTCTTCGCTAGCTGCGCGTTCCGCGATGGTCAGGCCGAAGAAACCTGAGCCGACAACAATGAGATCAAAGGATTCGCTCATAGGGCCCAGGTTAAACCATTTAGAACCAGCGCTCCAGAACCTCCGCTAGGCCGTCTTCTTCATTCGTGCCGGTCACGAAATCAGCAATGTCTTTGACCTGCGGCACCGCATTACCCATCGCCACGCCATATCCGGCCCACTGCAGCATCTCACTATCATTGGGCATATCCCCAAAGGCAATGACTTCTTCGGCGGGAATCTCATAAAACTCCGCAACCTTCTCCAAACCTTGGGCCTTCGTCACCCCAGGTGGAGATACCTCTAGAAGTCCTTCGCTCATGGAGTAGGTGACATGCCCCAGCGACTCATCAATCAGCGGGGCAATCAACCCATACATTTTTTCGGAATCTAATTCTCGACTCCGTAACAAAAGCTTCACCGCCGGGCGGCTCGTCAATTCGCTCAACTCCGCCACCCCATAGTCCTGGGCCTCCCAGGTGTGGTGGTATTCCGGGCTCACCCTAAATAGCTCCGATTCGGGTTCATTCAGGGAACGCCCCACGCGCTCCACAGCTACCCCAACCGGCCCAATGTCGCTTAAGGCGTCGCTAGCTGCCGATACCAGCGTTGATAGAACAGCAGGTTGGAGTTGTTGGCGGCTAATGATTTTCCCGGATTCGGAATCAAAAAGCACTGCCCCGTTGGCACTAATGCACACTGGGTTTAGCCCCGGTAGTTGTTGCAGCACCGGGTGGATCCATCGGTGCGGGCGGCCAGTGGCGAGCACAATCTTGGTGCCCGCTGAGTGCGCCCGGTGTAGGGCGTCGCGTAAGCGCGGGGTCACCCTTTCTTGCGGGGTCAAAAGAGTGCCATCAATGTCGCTGACAATCAGCTTCGGAGTTGTCTTCACTTTCGCGAACCACCTTTACTGTTCGCCACCCGAGTATAGCCCGCCCGGCGTACTCATAGGGTGCGTTCGACCGCTTTATTCCATTCCTGCCATAGGCGCGTGACCTCGGAATTATCCATTTGAGGTGACCAACGTTGATCAATGTCAGTATGGCGGCGCAATTCTGCCATCGAATCCCATAACCCACTTGCTAAACCAGCCGCATAAGCAGCCCCGGAGGCCGTGGTCTCAATATTCTTCGGCCGCACCACTTCGGTGCCCAACACATCGGCCTGGATCTGCATGAGGGTGTTGTTATTCGTCATGCCGCCATCAACACGCAGCTCAGTAATCACCCGACCAGCGTCCTTAGCCATCGCTTCAACTACTTCGCGGGTTTGTAAGGCCGTGGCTTCTAACGCTGCCCGGCAAATATGGGTTTTATCGGCGAAACGCGTTAACCCCACAATCACGCCGCGCGCATCAGGTTGCCAACGTGGGGCAAAAAGTCCTGAAAATGCGGGCACGATATACACCCCGCCGTTATTATCGGCTGCGATTTCTTCAATACTCGGGGCATCTGGAATAAGCCCTAAATTATCGCGCAGCCATTGCACCAGCGCCCCACCCATGCTCACGGAACCTTCCAGCGCATACACAGGTTCTTCGCCTTCGATCTGATAACACACTGTGGTGATCAACCCATGCTCGCTCCACTTTGGGGTGGTGCCGGTATTGAGCAGCATAAAAAGCCCGGTGCCATAGGTGTTCTTGGCTTCGCCTTCTTTAAAGCAGCACTGCCCAAACATGGCGGATTGTTGGTCACCCAAAATCGCGGTTATCGGCACCCCAGCTAGGCTGCCGCGTTGGCGTACCGTCCCGAACTTCCCCAGCGAAGGCCGAATCTCCGGCAGCATCGCCATAGGGATCCCCATAGCCTCACATAATTCTTCATCCCATTTCAGGGTATGCAGATCCATCAATAAGGTGCGAGAGGCATTAGTGGGATCCGTGGCATGCACGGCCTCCTGATGCTGATCACCAGCAGCACCACCGGTGAGGTTCCACAACAGCCAGGTATCAATGGTGCCGAAGAGCACCTCCCCGCGTTCGGCTTTCTCCCGCACCCCAGCCACGTTGTCCAGGATCCACTTCAATTTCGGTCCGGAAGGATAAGAGTTAATCCTTAACCCGGTTTTCTCCCGCCAGCGGTCCGGTCCTTCTTCACCAGCGAGTTCGCGGCAGATCTCATTGGTGCGGGTATCTTGCCACACGATGGCGTTATAGACGGGTTTGCCGGTGCTGCGGTCCCACACCACTGTGGTTTCGCGTTGGTTGGTTAATCCCAGCGCGTGGATCTGATCGCGGGGGATATCGCTATCAGCCAAGGCGGTACCCACCGCGCGGCGCACATTGTCCCAGATCTCTATGGGGTCATGCTCCACCCAGCCTTGGTGCGGCATGATCTGCTGGTGCTCATATTGGCCAAGGGCTAGTTGCTTGCCTTCTTGGTCATAAATGATGCAGCGGGTGGAGGTGGTGCCTTGGTCGATGGCGGCAATATATCCCATGGTGCTGGGGGTTTCCTTCCCTCAAAGCGCGCGCTTAACGCTTGGCGTGTTTAAGTGTTCATATGGCTGCGGGTTTCGCCGACGCGGTTCATAATCTGGTTCGCTGCTTCATCGGTGAGGGCCTGTTCGGCAGCAAGTTCAGATTCCACTCGGCGCTGGAAAAGCTCAATTTCCGCGGCCTTGCGGTGTTCATCCCAGCCTAGGTGCGGGGCAATAATATCGGCGACCGCCGCCGCGCACTTCACGCCACGATCCGGGTATTCCATGGTGATGCGGAGGCGTCGGCTAAGCACATCTTCAAGATGCAGGGCACCTTCGTGAGTAACCGCGTAAAGAGCTTCGGCTTTGAGATAACCTTCCGCATCTGGGATGGGATCAAGCAGTTCAGGCACTACATCCAGGACTTCATCCAGGAGGGCCCCATAGCGGCCCAACAGGTGCTCAATAATCTCTTCGCTCACCCCAAAGCGGACAGCTAATGCCGGTACGGAGTTCTTCAGGGCGTGATAGCCATTCGCCCCCAGGATCGGGGTGTGCTCACTGACTGAGTCCGGCACTTTGCCTTTGTCATGGTGGCAGGCGTGCGGGGAGGCAAGCATTTCTTCAGCTGCTAGATCCACCGCGTCTTTCCCGATAACGCGGTAGGTGGTGTACTTGCCGCCCGCTACTGAGACTAAGCCGGGGCAGGCCCGTGCCACGGCATGGTTGCGGGAAAGATTCGTGGTGGATTCACTACTGCCTGCCAGCAGTGGGCGTAGCCCGGAGTACACGCCCACAATGTCCTCGTGGGTGATGCGGCGGCGTACTCGTTGGTTGACCTCATCCAGGATGTAGTTGATATCGCTGGCATTCGGGGCGGGGTCGGCGAGGTTGCCTTCATAATCCGTGTCGGTGGTTCCAATAATCCAATACTCACCCCACGGGATCACAAAGAGCACAGACTTCTCAGTCACAAAGCACAATGCGGCATCCGCATCCAGGCAATCTTTGGGCACCACAATATGCACGCCCTTAGAGGCATGCACGCTAAATGGGCCTTTGGTGCCGGCAAGTTTTTCAATGGAGTCATTCCACACACCGGTGGCATTAATGAACACCGAGCCACGAATCGTGGTCTCTGCCCCGGTATCAGTGTCCTTAAGAATCGCCGCACTTACCCGACCATTTTCTTTTTCAAACCCAATCACCTCGGTGGAAGGTCGAATAGTGGCGCCATAGTATCCGGCGGTGCGCAGCACCGTCATGGTGTGCCGGGCATCATCCACCAGGGTGTCGAAGTAGCGCACCCCACCAACCACGGCATCTTCTTTTAGCCCGGGGTTAAGCCGCAGCACCGAGGATCGCGTCATATGTTTTTGGCGCGGCACTGACTTCGCCCCACCCATAAGGTCATAGAGGGTGAAGCCGCCGAACATCATCACTCTTTCCCAAATTCGGTGAGTCAGCGGGAAGATGAAGCGCAGCGGGGTCACCAGGTGTGGGGCGAGGGTGGACATATTCAGTTCCCGCTCGTGGAGGGATTCAGCCACCAACCGGAAATCCAGCATCGCTAGATAACGCAGCCCACCATGGAACATCTTGGAGGAGCGGCTCGAGGTTCCGGCAGCAAAATCACGGGATTCAACCAGTGCCACCTTCAGTCCGCGGGTGGCGGCATCAAGTGCCGCGCCGGCGCCAACTGAACCGCCGCCAATAATCACGACGTCATAATGCTCCTGGCCAAACTCGGTCCAGGCACGCTCATAGGCCTGTGGGTTGAAGACCTGTTGGGTGCGCATGAAGGGTACCTCCACATTGGGCAGTATTTCTTTAAACAGTTAATTCAAAAATAGACCCAGCTATGGTGTAGCCGCTATTTAGTTTTGCTCACCTTAGCAGCACTGAGCAGCGTCAATCGAAACTACTCCGCGCTACCCTCGGCCCGCATGCCCAGAGGCCCCTTGCAAGAGGCCCCAGGCAAGCTCCCCTACTAGCGGGACTCCCCCACCGGTGGCTCAGGATTATCCCGAGTCTCCTTCGCCGCCGCAGCTTCCTTTTCCCTGGCCTCGCGTTCATGGAATTCATCCAACACATCCCACAACGCCATCCCCACACCATCATCAGCAGCATCCGCGGTAGCCCAACGGCAGGCCCGCAACACCTCCCCATCGGCATTACCCATCGCAATGCCGGTATGCACCCGAGCCAACAGCGCCATATCAGCGGGGGAATCACCAATGGCTAAAACATCTTCTTGGCCTTCCAAGAAAGATTCCACTTCCCCAGCTTTAGAGATCCCACGCGGTGCCAGGTACACGGTATCCGCAGCCGTACCAATACTTAGGAAAGCTTCTTGGCCCAAGGGCTCAGCCAGCAGATTCAGCAATGTCTTCTTATCCACCGTGGGGTCCGTGCTGCGCACTTCCCCGCGCACCACTTCGCCTTCTGGGGAACATCCCCAGCTCACCTGCAGGTCTTCACTGACATCTTTAAGAATCCCAGCTACGGTGCCTTGCTCTCCGGGCGTGAAATGTCCGCGTAACTCCACATCACTGCGCTGCCCATTATCAAAGCGGTAGCTCAGCGCCCCATTATCGGAAAGCCCAATCACCGGAATACCTATCTGCCCGGCCGTAGCATCCACTGCCTCATAGCCATTCTCGCTGGTCAAAATGATCTCTACGCCGCGGGAATGTAACTCCTGCAGTGCGCTAATTGAGCGCTCCCCCACCATGCCTTCATGAGCAAGGGTGCCTTCCACATCCAACACCACAGCATCCGGGATACCCGCTACTCGCCCACGCATGCGTTCTGGCAGACGGTCCATAATTTGGCGGGTTTGAGAAGCCAAGGTGGTCAGCACTTCTTCAAGCTTCGAGCCGTCATAGGCCTCCCACCCAGTTGCAGTCAGCTGGTTATATAGCGCGGTGGTGTTAGAGCGCAATTGCTCTGATGCCTGGCTTACTCGCCCCGCGCCTTCTTTCACCCCAGCCACACCTTCGGCGGCAAGCTGGTCAGCGGTGGTCTTCACCCAATGCGCCAAGGAAGCTAAATTACGAGCCTCTTCATCGCCAGTGAGTTTTTCATAGGCCTGATAGGCACCATCCACCGCATTATGGGTGACTTCCTTAATCCGCTCATTCAGTCTGGTGAGATCCTCATTGAGTTGGCGCACGCGATGGCGTTCCTGCTCAATGGCATCATCTTCACGCTGCGCTTCTTCTAAGGTAGGCGCACCACCACCAAAACGTGCCGGCACCCACGACGCCCCTTTGGGGAATTCGCCATGGTCACGGCGGTAGGCATCCCACGTCAGGCTCAAACCTTCCTGCATGAGGCTGCGCAAGGTAGCGGTATCTTCTACCGGATCCCCAGTGGGTGTGAAAGGTTCCATTACCTGCACATAAAGCGGAACCTTGGTGCGGCCTAGGTTACGTCGCCCACCTTTAGTCCAAATGCGTTGAGAGCCGAACATCAGCACCGGCACCACCGGCACCCCAGCTTCATGGGCGATTCTTACTGCCCCGGTGCGCAGCGTTTTAATCTCAAAGCTGCGCGAAATGGTGGCTTCGGGGAAGATCCCAATGAAATCCCCGGCGCGCGCCAATGCCACGGCTTTATTAAAAGACTCTGAGCCATCAATGCGATCCACGGGGATATGCCCCATCACATTCATCAGCCAGCCCACACCGGGGGTCTTGAAGGTGCTGGCTTTAGCCATGTAGCGGACCAGTCGGCGGTGGGCACGCCAGGGGGCGTAGCCACCGTAGACAAAGTCCATATATCCGGTGTGGTTAAAAGCTAAGATTGCGCCGCCCTCGGCGGGGATCCTTTCGGTGCCCGCCACGGTTACTTGTAGGCCTTGAAAGCCCATCAGCACCCGGCCGACTTGGATAATCCCGCGGTACACCGAATCAACGCGCATGCGGGTAACTATAGCAACTTAGCTTTACAAAATGGTCAGCCCTTTGGCTCAAGCACCTCTTTGCCCACATAGGGGCGCAATGCTTCCGGCACCACAACCGAACCATCGGCCTGTTGGTTATTTTCCAAAATGGCCACCAACCAGCGGGTGGTTGCCAGCGTGCCATTGAGGGTTGCGGCGATCCGCGGTTTGCCATTTTCATCGCGATAACGCGTCGACAGTCGGCGCGCCTGGAAGGTCGTGCAATTCGAGGTAGAGGTCAGCTCGCGGTAGGTGTTCTGGGTCGGCACCCACGCCTCGGTATCGAACTTGCGGGCCGCTGAAGAGCCCAGGTCCCCACCGGCCACATCAATAATGCGGTAGGGCACCTCCACGGCTGCCAGCATGTCGCGTTCCATCTTCAGCAATTCTTGGTGGCGCTGCGTGGCTTCTTCGGGCTTGCAATAAACAAACATTTCCAGCTTGTCGAATTGGTGCACGCGCAAAATCCCGCGGGTGTCCTTGCCATAGGAGCCCGCTTCCCGGCGGAAGCAGCTCGACCAGCCGGCATAACGGATCGGCCCATTATCTAGTTCGATAATCTCATCCTTGTGGTAGCCAGCCAGCGCCACCTCAGAGGTCCCCACCAGGTACATATCATCGCGTTCCAGGTAGTAGATCTCATCGGAGTGCTCCCCCAAGAAACCGGTGCCAGCCATAATTTCGGGGTTCACCAATACCGGCGGGATCATCAGCTGGAATCCAGCTTCCACAGCCTTGCGTGCCGCCAGGTTCATCATGCCCAGCTGCAGCAACGCCCCATCACCGGTGAGGTAATAAAAGCGCGCCCCAGACACCTTCGTGCCGCGCTTCATATCAATCAGACCTAGGGATTCACCCAGGTCCAGGTGGTCCTTCGGCTCGAAATCGAAGGTGCGGGGTTCGCCCACATGCTCCAACACCACAAAGTCTTCTTCGCCGCCGGCGGGCGCACCTTCGACGATATTATCCAGCCGCATCTGAATCCCATGCACAGCTTCCTCAGCTGCCTTTTGGGCTTCTTCGGCTTCCTTGACCTTCGCCTTGAGCTCATTGGAGCCTTCCAGCAACTTCGGGCGATCCTCCGGCTCTGCCTGCCCAATCTTGCGCCCAAAGGCTTTTTGTTCACTTCGCAGCTCATCGGCACGCTGAATGGCTTCGCGGCGGGCTTCATCCGCCTGCAGCAACTCATCAACTAAACCGGGGTCCGCCCCACGGTTCTTCTGGGATTCGCGGACAAGGTCTGGGTTTTCACGGAGCAGTTTAAGGTCAATCACGCCTCTAAGCCTAGCGTGTGACCTCCTTCTTCATCAGCGCTACTCCCAGCAGCGCCGCCGTCGCCAACACCAAAGCCAACAATCCACTACCCGGCATCAGCGCCGGAAGGTGCGTCCCCGGCAGGTCCAGCGGCGCTAGCGGCGGCAAGAGAAACACAAAAATCACGGCAATCACCCAACGCTGCCGCAGCCACAACAACCCCGCAATGGGCAGCGCAATCACAATGATGTAGTGCAACCACACCAGCCCGGTCGTCGCGGTGGCGGTACACAGCACCACGCTCACCGCCAGCTCATAGCGAATCCGCCGCTGCTTCATCATCGCTGCCACCAACCCCAGCAATAACACCGCTGCCAGCACCTGCGGCGCCCACACCACATAGCTGGGGGCTTCATGAATCACCGGCACCAGCGCCTCGGATTCCACATAATGGTTCCGCAGCAGCACCGAAGGCAAAGATTGCGCCACCGGCACGGAAATAAAAGTTCCCGCCCAATAAGACAAGGTCTCCCGCCAAGTCCCATAAATCTCCGTGCCCAAAGTCACCGCAGACACAGCCAATAACATGACGCTGCTCAGCCCCGCAATCACGGCAGCACGCACGCGATCCCGGAAGGCAAACATCACTATGATCAGCGCAAACGGGGTGAGTTTTACCAGAGCTACACATCCGAGAACGAGCCCTGAGCTCAGCGGTCTCGTGCGGGCTGCACTCACCGCGTATGCCGCGCCGGCATAGATCAGGGGGCTAGTTTGCCCGAGGAAAACCGAGCCTTGGAAAGCCGCAGTGCAATAAAGCGCAAGCACCCCTAAGGCCAACCACCCAATGGGCGCAACGCGGTGGAACCACAGGTAATAGGCGCTGGCGCATAGCACCACAAGCGCCCAACAATTCGCCAGCGTCAACAGCATGACGGAGGTATCAAAGCTGATCACTTCACTGAGGTAACCAACTACCTGCGCCACCACCGGGGCTTGCACAAAAGGGTGCGGCCAGGGTGAAGTTTCCGCTACGAAGCTGCCCCATACTGGGCCAGACCAGGCCGCAAAATCTTCCGGGTTGTGGTCGTAGAGATGCTCATTAAGGCCCTCGCGGAGGATCCGTCCCCCGATCCACAGCGAGGCCCAATCATCGGGTTGTTGGTGGCCGCGGTTAAGCAGCACGGTGATGACCCCAGGCAGAAGGCCTAGTAGGTGTGCCGGCCACGAGATAATGCAGGGTTTCTGCTTCTGAGTAGTCACGATGCTTCGGCAGGCCTCTTTGCTTTTGAGAAGTTGATGCAGCATGGGGTGTGCCCCTAGAGGGGTAATTGACCATGGGGGTCGCCTAAGAAGGCTACCCGCGTGGCACAATAAGACGCATATGAGTTCAGTATCAGGTTTTCGCAGCGCCCTTGCCGTGCGCACCGGATTGGTGGCGGCAATGGCCGCTAGTGCCTGCATGATGGGCTATTCCTATGTGGTGCAGCACCAAAATGTAAGCGAGGATACTGAGCCAACCACCATCAGTGCGGTTGCCCCAACTGATCCCAGCAGCAGCACTACCTCCACCTTGCCCGGCGCACCCGCGCCATTTAGTACCGCCGATGTGGGTGATTGTTTAACCTGGGATATCGACGAAGCCGGCAAGATCAGCAATTTCGACAAAACAGATTGCAATAGTGAGCACCGCTTCGAGGTATCTGCCCGCGAGAACCTAGCCACCTACCCGGCCAGTGAGTTCGGGCCAGAGGCTGCCATGCCTGATCTCACGCGCCAAGCCCAATTACGCGAAGAGCTATGCCGCACTCCCACGCTGCGCTATCTCGATGGGGTTTTTGACCCAGTCGGCCGCTATTCCATCGCGCCGATCCTGCCCCCGCCAGAAGCCTGGGCGCAAGGTGATCGCACCATGCTGTGCGGTATCCAATCCACCGATCCTCATGGCACCCCCATGACCACCATTGGGTATGCCAAGGATCAAGACCAGGCGCGGGTCATGCAGCCCGGCCAATGCGCCAAAGTTGATGAAGCCGGTGCCCTGCGAACCGTTGACTGTGCTGAAGACCACCAGTTAGAAGCCACCGCGATTGTGAACCTGGCCCCGGTTTTCCCTGAGGGCACCCCAAGTGTTGAGCAGCAGGACGAACATCTTCGCCACGCCTGTACCCAAGCCGCTATGGATTATCTCGGCGGCGAGGAGCAACTCTATTACTCCACCTTGCAGCCTTATTGGACCACCCAGCCGCGCACCGGTTGGGAAGGTGGTTCCCGTAGCGTCAACTGTGCCCTGGTTGCGGCAAATCCGGATGCTAATGGTTTCGCTACTTTAACCGGCACCGCCACTGCACCCTTCCTTATCAATGGTGCTCCCCCGCCGCCACGCCCAGAACGCAATCCTTTAAGGCCTGACCAACAGCCCCCACCAGCATGATCGAGATTAGCGACGAAGATTTCGAAGAGTTAGTCTGCGACGCCTTGGATATGATCCCCGAGGAGTTCGCCCAGCAGATGGTGAACCTTGCTTTCCTCATTGAGGATCGCAACCCCACCAACCCAGGGATCTTGGGGTTATATTCCGGCGTTGCCTTGCCGGAAAGAACCTTCGACCACACCGGCGTACTACCCGATACCATCACCATTTATCGGGAGTCTCTCAAGGAATACTGCCAAAGCTATGAAGAGCTCGTGCAGGAAATAATCGTCACCGTGCACCACGAGGTAGGCCATTATTTCGGTTTAGAGGAAGAGGACCTACACCGCCTGGGGTGGGGTTAAGTGCAGTGCTTAGGGCAAAGGCCCATCTGCCCAACGGTGAATACCCCATTGCCCGAACCTGCCGGAAGGCTCTAAGACCACATAGCGACAATTCGGCACATAAGCGCGGAGTGCATAACGCGGATCCACACCGGTTGCTAAACAGGCCATTGTCCTAATCGCCGCACCATGGCTAACCAGCACGGTATTAGTATCGCTGGCTTCTTCTAATACTGGTTGATAGCGGTTTAAGAGCGTTTGAAAATCTTCCCCACCGGGCACACTCGCCCCAAGTTCTTGGCGCATCATGGCACCAACAGCCTGGAAGTACATATCCAGGCTCTCTGGTGAGTTATCGCCTTCCAAGTTCCCTGCGGAAATCTCCTGGATACCTTCTCTTTCCTCTGGTACCAGTTCCCCATAGGTGCTGGCAGCAAGATGCGCTGTTTGTCGGGCTCTTAGGGCCGGGGAGTGCCACACCTGGGTCATCCCGGGGTATTCCTGCGCTAATTCAGCACCAACCTTGCGGGCTTGTTCTTCGCCTAATTCGGTGAGCGGATGACCAGGAACAACGGTGTCTAGGATGCGCCCAACATTCGCGGTGGTTTGACCGTGCCTTAATAAAATAATGCTCATTGTGGGTCTCCGATCGGCCAAGATCCTAAATAAATTAACTGTTGTGCACGCGTTGCCACGGCTTCGACGGCTTCCGCCACATCCTGGTCCTCAATGTGCCCAACCAAATCCACATGGAAGTCATAGGTATAGCGTTCGCGGCGGGTGGGTCGGGAACCAATACGCGACATATCTACCCCGCGAACAGCAAACTCATTTAAAGCCCCCACCAGGCTGCCTGGTTCATTCGGCAGTCGGAACACCAAGGCGGTGCGATCATGTCCGCTGCGCGGGGCCGGGTCGCCAGCTAAGCGAACCAACACGAAGCGGGTGCGGGCATTACCCACATCAGCGACTTTTTCCGCCAATACTTCCAACCCAAAAAGCTCCGCGGCGCGCAGCGGCGCTGCAGCGGCATCCGCTTCCCCTTCAGCAACAGCTTGTGCGGCAGCAGCATTAGAGCTGGCCGCGATAAAACGCGCACGCGGCATATGCTCTTTCATCCACCCCTGTACCTGCTGGTGCGCTACGGGGTGCGTGGAGAAAGACTCCACCTCCGCGGCTTGTGTGCCTGGGCGAACCATAATGGCAAAGGCAATATCTAGTTCTGTTTCCCCAAAGATCTGCACCTCACCTTTGGCTAAAGCATCAAGGGTGGGGGTTACCGGACCATCAACAGAGTTTTCAATAGCCACCACCGCGGCATCGGCGTGCCCGGCGCGCACTTTATCCAAAGCTTCGCCTGGGCTAGAGCAGGAATCCAAGTGCACTGCCCGCGGGAAAGCACCGGCGTCTTCAAATTGGCGCACGGCTGCTTCGGTGAACGTACCGGCCGGCCCAAGGTAGGCAACGCGATAATCGGATTCACTGGTGCAGGTGTCAGGTTGGGGGTTCATAGCTATTCAGCGTAGACATCTCCCACGTACAGTGACCACCATGAGCATGCTCTCAGCAGTTGATCGTGTCGAAGCGTTCTTAGCGGCACTAGCGGATGTGGATCCCAGCGACCATGGTTTTAGTTTCGTGGACGCCCCTGGGTTACGCCACCGCGCTGCTTTGATTGATCAACTTCCCCAACGCGGCATTTTCCATGGCTTATTGCTCCCAGCTAAAGACTTGGTTCATGTGGCGGGCATGCCCACTGGTTTTGGCTCGGTATCGCGCACGGTGATGGCTGATAGTACGGACCCTTTCTTAACCCCCTACATCGAAGGTGGGGCGCTGATCCCGGGTAAAACAGCAACCAGTGAATTGGGTTTAACGGCCTACACCGAGCCGGTGGGTTCCCCGGCGATTATGAATCCGCTCTACCCCGGTGCCACCCCAGGTGGTTCTAGTGGCGGGGCGGCTGCGGCCGTTGCTTTGGGGCTTGTTGATGCTGCCCATGGCACTGATGGTGGTGGATCAATCCGGGTTCCGGCGGCGGCTTGTGGGGTGGTGGGCTATAAACCACCTCATGATTCCCGCGGTGGTCGGCTAGGGGCCCAGGGGTTTTTAACGCGCTCGGTGCAACTGAATGCAGATCTTCATGGGATCACCCCAGAATGCGAACGCCCGCTACGCGTCGGGGTGCTCCTTGAACCACTCTTCGCCCACGTGCAGGTGGCTGAGCGTTGGCTTCGTGGTGCTCAACAAGCCGCAGATATCTTAAAAGCCCATGGCCACCAGGTGTTCCCAGCAGCGGCAATAGATGCCGGGGAGTTGTTCTATGCCTTCCAAACTGTGCTTTTGGCTTCCGCTGCCAGGGTTAAAGGGCCTGCTAGCCGGATGGTGGAGTGGTTAAGGGAAGAAGGCCGCAATATTGCTCATGAGGATTATCTAGCAGCCGTTTGGACCATGTCTGAAGCAGCAGAGAAGGTGCGCTCTTCTTGGCCGGAAGTAGATGTGTTGCTTAGCCCCATGCTGGCTTATGATCCCCCAGCGGTGGGTAGTTTTTCTGGGCTTTCACCCCAAGAGGATTTTGATGAACAAACCCGGTGGACTCCCTGGGGAAGCCTTTTCAATATTTCCGGGCTCGGGGCGGTAAGTGTCCCCATCACCGTTGATGATGGTCCGGCAGTTGGGGTGCAACTTGGGGCACTACGCGCTCTACCAGCGGAAATCCTGGCATGCGCGCAGGTGATATTCCCAGGTTCCACTCAGCCGCTACTTAGCTGACACTATATTTTTCACAGCTAGGCGCACTACTGTCTAAGGCATGAATATGCGTGGAGATGAAGGCCAAGGCGGGCGTTACCGCGATTCTTATGGCGATGACATCGCCCGGGATCGCCATGGTCGCCCGATCCTCGACCGTTATGGTCGTCCGGTTCGACGCCGGCCTTCTACTGCACGGCCTGGCACACGCCGGCCACGCACCGCCGATCCAGACGGGAATCCTTTACCCCCGATCTCGAAAAGCGCAAGGCCCCGCGCAGAAGAACGCCCACGTGTACAACCACCCCGGGAGAGACCCCGCCAGGTATTCCCGGAGCAGCCGGCGGCCGCGGCGCCGCCCTTGTACACCCAGCAGTATCCTGCCGCCCCAGCGCAGGGCTATCAACCGCGCTATCAAGCCCCAGCTGCACCGCCTCCCCAAGCGGCGCCCCCAGTGTCGCCACAGGTGGCACCCCCACCGCCACCTGCGCCGCGGCGTCGGCGGCGGGCCCGGCGCGGTGGGTGTTTCCGGCCGGTACGTAATGTGCTCATCCTGCTGCTGGTGGTGGTTTTAGGAACTGGGATTTGGGCTGATTCGAAGCTCACCCGCGTGGATGCTTTCCCGGATACCCCGATTGCGTCGACCTCGGGCTCGAATTGGTTGCTGGTTGGGTCGGATTCCCGGCAGGGGTTGACTGAGGAAGATATTGCCCGCTTAGGCACCGGCGGGGATATTGGGACTGGTCGTACCGACACCATCATGTTGTTGCATATCCCCACTGTGGGGAAGGCAAAGTTGGTGTCTATTCCGCGTGATTCCTATGTGGCTATCCCTGGTTATGGCATGGATAAAATCAATGCCTCCTTTGCTTATGGTGGGCCGAAGTTGCTTGCGGCAACTGTGGAGCAAGCCACCGGCATCCATATTGATCACTATGCCGAGATCGGTATGGGCGGGTTAGCGCATGTGGTTGATGCGGTTGGTGGGGTGGAGCTGTGCCCTGATCAGCCGATTGATGATCCACTGGCGAACCTGAATGTGCAGGCCGGGTGCCAAAAAATGGATGGGCCGACGGCCTTGGGTTATGTGCGTACCCGCGCTACCGCGCAGGGTGATTTAGACCGTGTGCAACGCCAACGCGAGTTCTTTTCTGCGATTGTGGCTACCGCTACTCAACCCTCGACGTTGCTCAATCCCTTCCGTTTCTTCCCGCTGATTAATGGTGCGGTGGGTTCTTTCACCGTGGGTGAGGGCGACCATGTGTGGCATCTCGCGCGCCTGGCTCTGGCCATGAAATCTGGGGTGGAAACCGAGACCGTGCCGGTGGGTGGTTTTGCCAACTATGACGTGGGTTCGGTGGTGCTCTGGGATGAGGTTCAAGCCCCCGCGCTATGGGATTCCATGCGCTAACTGCTGCGGCAGGCAGCGCGGACAGCGCATGAACCCCGCGTTCGTAGCCCTCTAAGGCTGTTAACGCGGGGTTTGTTGCTGCTCTAACGGTGCGCAGTAGTTAAGCGCTAATCGCGCAAGGTCACCTGGCGGGACTTAATATTTTGCAGCTGGCGGCGTTCATCCGAGCTCAGCGGCGCATCATTATCCAGCTCCTTGACCAGAGCATCATTCACGCGCTTGATTTCCTCCTCATAGGAGTCATAAGCACGCTCCGGGTCCAGGTCAAACACTGGAACCACAATGCCGTGGGTACGGAAGACCCCAGCAAAACGCGAAGCCTCGCCCAGGTTCAGCTCCCCGCGTGCCGCCACCCGCGCCAAGGCATTGAGCATGGGGTTTTCCGCTTCGGTACGCACCCAACGCAGATGCGCCTTCGCGCCACCGGGGTTGACCCACCACAGTGAACCCGGAACATCCGCGCTCACGCGGTGCGATTCCACCACCGCATCATTAGCGGCCTGCATGGAGCGCTGGTACATCGGATCCAATTGGGTGCCTTCGGCCACCCACCAATCGAAGTTATCGTGCTCGCTGATCTCCAGCTGCTCATCCGCGGCAATAAGTTCCTGGATCTTCGGCTGGGAACCATCAGCAATGGTGGACACCAGCTGCTCACCGGGGGCGGCCTTCAGCGCCCAAGAAATGGCATAGGCCAAGTCACGGCCGGGGTTCTGGGAGTGCGTTTGCACCTGCAAAGCCACCAGCGCCTCCACGGTGCCATCCGGTAGCTCACGTACCACCGCGGCACCCGCGCCGGGCAGCACAGTCACAATCCGCACCGTGCGATCCTCAGCGCCCTTGATCTTCAGGTCAGCAACCGCAGAGGGAACGAACTCCTGCAAAGCCACCAAATCAGCTTCACAATCCAAGCCCTCATAGGGGCGCGGGTCCTTCTCAAGTGCGGCACGTTCGGCAGCACGCGCAGCAAGCTTCGCCTGGCGCCGGCTCATACCCTCCGGCAGATCAGCATTCTTCTTATTTTTCTTGGCCATGGCTTAAAGGATAACTACTTCAAGTCAAATACCTCGCATGCCAGATCAGCGCGATTCGTGGCAATAAAATCAGCGCCATTTTCTGCAGCCCATAAAAGGTCGTCTGCCTCATCCACCGTCCACACATAACTGGGCAGGTACTGACGATAAAGCAGCTGCGGGCGGCGCTTCGCCCGCTCAATGGAGACCCCTAATCCGGCATAGTCTCGGGGCAAAAAATCCATGGGGTTCGCCCAACGGAACCACTCCGGGCGTAAATAAATCCGGGGGATCGTCGGCGCTAATTGCTTCGCGCGGTGCAAAGAGAAGGGCGAAAAGGAAATGAAGCAGATTCTTTCCGCCGCTTTATTGCGCAAACCGTGGCGGATGAGTGTTTTCACCACCGCTGGTTCTAGTGCGAGATCCTCATTGCGCCCAGCTTGTTTGAATTCGATGTAGATGCGGTGTTCTGGGTAGCGCAGCGCAAGGGATAAGAACTCATCTAAGGTTAAAATCCCGTGCTCACGGGCAGCTTCTTGGGCACTAAGTTCACGGATCAGGCGCTTATCTGCACCCCCACTTAGCCTGCTGAAATCCGCATCATGGACCAAAATCGGCACCCCATCAGCGCTTAGACGCACATCGCATTCCACGCCGTCAATGGGTAAGGCGAAGGCTGCTTCATAGGCGGCGAGCGAGAGTTCTTGGTGCGCATGCGAAAGACCGCGGTGCGCCACAATGCCTGGGGTGGTGGCATGGGTGTGGCTCATCGCGGTCTCTTTCTGCGAGGCTCGCTTAGCCCTCCACAGGGCCTTAGCCCTCCACAGGGCCTTAGCCCTCCACAGGGCCTTAGCCCTCTGGCGGGAAGAAACGTTCCTGAACCTCGCGTAGCGTATTAGCGGAGTGCGTGAAGCGCTCCATTTCGTGGTCGTTAATCTCCAACTCTACGACGCGACGGATACCCTTGCGGTTAATGATCGCCGGGGTGCCAATATAAATGTCATTCTGCCCATATTCGCCCTGCAAATACGCCGAGCACGGCAAAGCCACATCATTATTCTTCAAAATGGCACGGGTAATGCGCGCCAAGCCCATACCAATGCCATAAGAGGTCGAGCCCTTGGCATCAATAATGTGGTAGGCCGCATCGCGGGTGTCTTCAAAAATTTTCTCCAGGCGCCCCTCTAGCTCCGGATCCTTTTGCAAAGACATCCGCATGCTCACACCCGCAACGGTGGCAGAAGAAAGCACCGGTAATTCGGTATCGCCGTGTTCGCCGATGATGTAGGCGTGCACGGAGGTCGGCGCCACCTCATAGAGTTCGCCGAGCATATAGCGGAAGCGCGCGGAATCCAGCACGGTACCAGAACCGATCACCTGCGAGTGTGGCAGCCCGGAGTACTTCCACACCGCATAGGTCAAAATATCCACCGGGTTGGAGGCCACAAGGAAGATGCCATCAAAACCGTTGCCCATCACTTGATCAACAATGTTCTTGGTGATCTTCACATTCTTTTCCACCAGCTGCAGGCGAGTTTCCCCGGGCTTCTGCGCGGCACCAGCGCACAGCACCACAATGGCGGCATCTTCGCAGTCGGCGTAGGTCCCCTTGGTCACGCGAGTACGCGAACCTGCCCACACCACACCGTGGTTCAGGTCCATGACATTGCCTTCAAGCTTCTTTTCATCAATGTCAATGATCGCCAGGTGATCACAAATACCTTGGTTCACCAGCGCATACGCATAGGCAACTCCCACGTCACCTGCGCCAATCAGGACGATCTTATTGCCGACGATATCCTTCATCTTCTGCCTTCTCCCTGCCGACAGAATCCCGGTTGCGTCATGCCTTCAAGCTTGGGGTGAGATTCTTCGTCGGCGTCTGATTGAGTTCCAGGGCGTGCGCGTGTGCGCATTCCCAGGCGCGAAGCTTCACGTTCCGCACTGCCCCCAATTATGCCCGATTTTCTTTCTTCGTGCCCGATCGGGCCCGCCCCCTTGCCCGCATTCTCCAAGCTCTTCCATGGCCCATAGACTCCTCGCGCCAATGACCTGCACAAACGTACACACATATTCGGACACAAATCACACTGGCCTAGCGATAACCTTTTTCATCACTATCTCCAGCAACGCTTCCCCCGAGCCCCGAACACCCACTCCGCACACTCCATAAACATCCGCAGCCTCCCGAGGCTCTGCCACGCCTTGATAGCAACTGCGGCGCGAGTAGAAAAGTATTTTAACCCCACGCAGCACAAAACCCCCGAAGGCCATCTCAAAAAGATGAGCCTTGGGGGTGTGCGGAACGCTAGAGATTATTTGCTGGCAGCGGCGAAGCGCTCAGCAACGTCATCCCAGTTGAAGACGTTCCAAACGGCCTTAACATAGTCGGCCTTGACGTTCTTGTACTGCAGGTAGAAGGCGTGCTCCCACATATCCAGCATGAGCAATGGAGTGAGGTTAATGGAGATCTGTCCCTGCTGGTCAGTCATCTGCTCGATAACCAGACGGTCTGCCATGTGGTCATAGCCCAGGACAGCCCAGCCGGAGCCCTGCAGGCCAAGAGCTGCAGAGGAGAACTGATCCTTGAACTTTTCGAAGGAACCGAAGTCGCGCTCAATGGCCTTGGCCAGGTCACCCTCGGGCTCGCCGCCACCATTGGGGGACAGGTTCTTCCAGAAGATGCTGTGGTTGGTGTGACCACCCAGGTTAAAGGCCAGATTCTTCGACAGTGCGCGGATCTGGTCGGGGTTGGTACCCTCTTCGCGTGCCTTCTCCATGGCCTCTAGGGCAGCATTAGCGCCAGCAACATAGGTGGCGTGGTGCTTGGAGTGGTGCAGCTCCATGATCTCAGCGGAGATATGGGGCTCCAGCGCGTCATATGCGTAATCAAGTTCGGGAAGTTCGTAGACTGCCATTTTGTATTGCCTTTCGACTATGGGGTGTCGTGATTTGCGCTGCATACTTGCAAGACGCGATGGTGCCTATGGTAACGCGATAAACGCTTTTCGCAACGTTCCCCTTACGAAACTATCCTTTACTGTTAAGCCTTATTTAGCGGTTCCGCGCACCCGATCTTTAGAACTACGTCACAGCAAACTTTAAGGAGAAGATACAGATGGGATGGCTCTTCAACCGCGGCCCGGTCGGTCTGGTTAAACCCGAGGAGGCCCTTCATGGTAGCCCGCATCCAGTGCTGGTGGACCCAGCCCCGCATGCTGTTTTGAACACCCCCATAACCGGGGCGTGGAAGGAAAACCAACGCACCCTTTATGTAGCAATTGGCTGTTATTGGGGTGCCGAGAAGCTCCTCTGGCAGATCCCCGGGGTGGAATCCACCAGTGTGGGTTTCGCCGGCGGGATCACACCCAACCCCACCTATCGCGAGGTGTGCACGGGGCGCACTAACCACACCGAGGTAGTGGAGGTGGTCTATGACCCAGAAAAAGTGAGCTTGGCGAAGCTGGTTGCCACTGCCCTGGAGGCGCATGATCCAACGCAAGGCTATCGCCAGGGCAATGATGTGGGTACTCAGTATCGTTCGGCGTTTTATACCGAAACTGAGGCTGAGGCTGAAGAAATCAGAGCGATTATTAAAGGCTATGAAAAGAAATTAGCGGAGCATGGATTCGGTGCTATTACCACCGAAGTGATGCCCTTATCGGAAACTCCTTCCGGTTCTTATTATCGCGCAGAGGAAGAACACCAGCAGTACCTCCACAAGAACCCTGGCGGCTATTGCCCGCATCACTCCACCGGGGTGGCCTGCGGGATTTAAGCGCAGATAAACCGCCGGAACATATCTACCGGCGGGGCTTCTTGCTCGCTGCGCCGCCACACCAATCCCAATTCGCGATAACACGGTGGGTCAATGGGACGCAGCACAATCCCGGTGGGAGCCAAGTAGGGATCATCGAGTGGCAGAAGTGCTACTCCTAGCCCCGCAGAAACCAACCCCGTCACGGTGGTTAACTCCATGGACTCAAACACCAGCTGTGGGCTAAACCCAGCTTCGGCGCTTAGCCGGTCAAGCAGAAGCCGCGTGCCATAGCCAGGCAACATCCCAATGAAGGGCTCTTCAGCGGCTTCTTTTAAAGAGATGGGGTCGGTACTGTGGGCTAGGTGGTGATCTTCGGGAAGCGCTAGGGCTAAGCGTTGGCGGCGGAGTTGTTGCCAGCCTAATTCGGTATCTGGTTTAGGCCCCACCAAGGCCAGGTCTGTTAGCCCGGCGCGCACGCGCTCTATCAGATGCGCGGCAGCTCCTTGGTGTAATTGGATTTCTACCTGGGGGTGCAAGCTGCGGTAGCTGCGGATTAATTCCGGTACCAGCCAGGTGCCTAGGGAGTGCATGAAGTCTAAGCGCACGGTGCCGCGTTCCGGATCCATGAGGCGGTGCACCTGGCCGAAGCCCAGGTTGGCTTGTTGGATGATGGCGGTGGCTGCCGGGATAAGTGCTTCGCCGCGGGTATTAAGGCGTAGTTGGTGGCCGCCGCGTTCAAAAAGTTGGGCGCCGAGTACTTCTTCTAGGCGCGCTATTCGCCGGCTAAGGGTGGGCTGCGGGATGCCTAAGGTGGCAGCACTATCGCTTAGGTGCCCGCTATGGGCAACAGCTAAGAAGTAGCCAAGATCACGCAGACTAATGGCGGGCATGCGGCGGATTCGGCGGATAAGAGCGCGGGTTTCTTCCATAAAAGATCTACTCCTAGCAGGGATCATTCCAAAATGGAATGAAATCGCTTCATTTTTTATATTTTACTCATTATTCCTGCTAAGCCATGATCTATGTTCATGAGCACTCCAAGCACAGTTGTGGGTCCAACAACTCCCCCAGGTATCCGCCGCGGCGAACCCGCGTATCGCCGTGCGGTACTTGCTGTGCTGGCCGCTGGGTTGGCCACCTTCAATGCGCTGTATTGCACGCAGGCCATGCTGCCCACCTTGGTCAGTGACCTGGGTGTAAACCCCACCGAAGCGGCCCTGACGGTATCTGCGGCAACGGGCACCCTGGCTTTGTTCATTGTGCCTTTTAGCATCCTTTCGGAGCGCTTTGGGCGCGGCAGGATCCTGGTGATCTCTGCGCTATCAGCCACGGTGGTTAGCCTCATCCTGCCGCTTGCGCCCTCGATTGGATGGTTGATTGCTTTGCGGGCACTCCAAGGCGCATTAATTGCTGGTGTGCCGGCTGTGGCTATGACCTGGCTCAGTGAAGAGCTAGACCCAGAGGCTTTGCCCAAAGCCATGGGCATTTATGTGGCTGGCACTTCGGTAGGTGGTTTAACAGGGCGTTTGATTCCGGCTGCTGCCTTAGAGATCGCGGATTGGCGAGTGGCCTTGTGGGCTACTGGTGGTTTTGCGGTGCTCGTGGGTATTGCGATGGCCTTCCTCCTGCCTGCTCAACGCCGTTTTAAGCCCAAGCAGATTCACGTGCGCGGGGAATTATCGGCGATGGTGAACCACTGGCGTAATCCGCGTTTGGCCACGCTATTTATCACCGCGTTTTTATCCATGGGCTGTTTTGTGTCGCTCTATAACTTCTTAGGGTTCCGCATGGTGCACACCTTTGGGTTAAGCGAGGCCCTGGTGGGTTTGGTCTTTTTGATGTACCTGGCTGGAACCTGGTCTTCTGCCCAAGCCGGGGTGTTGACCAGCCGCACGGGTAATGGTCTGGGAATGATTATTTTCGCGCTCACCATGCTGGTGGGTTTGGGGATTATGTGCATCCCGAATTTAGCGATGGTGCTCATCGGGCTTTTTGCTTTCACCGCGGCATTCTTTGGGATTCACTCCACTGCCTCTAGTTGGGTGGGCTTAATTGCCACAGAGAACCGCGCTGAAGGTTCCTCGATGTATTTGTTCTGTTATTACGTTGGCTCTTCAGTAGTTGGCGCGGCCGCCGGCTTGGTTTTTGCTTCCCTTAGCTGGGCTGGGTTTATTGGCTGCTTGGCGTTGATTGTGCTGCTGATTTTGGGGATCGCTATGTACCTAGCGAAGCGGGAGCGCAGTGTGGCGCACCAGCAGGTCAGCATGCCTGAGGCGGAAAAGCTCAAGGCCCGGGTGCATTAAACCGAGCAGAGTTCCGGGATACCCGGCGCGCCGCGTCGCAGCCATGCCCTGACCTCTGCGGTGGCGCGGCAATCATCGGCGTTATAGCGCAATAGTTGTGCCTTAACCGCAGCGCTATTGCCGGGGTCCACCCCGGCGGCAATACGGTAGGCGTGCACGGCATCTTCGCCGCTGAAATCTTCTTCTGCCCAGTGGAACCCGGCTGCAGGGGCAACGGTTTTCAGCCCCAGCCCGGTGGGCCCGGCAAGATGGGTGCGAGCAATGGCGAAAAGATCCACCCACTCTTCCGAGGCGATGAACTCTTCTACTTCTTCAGGTGTGGGGCAATAGCTTCCGTCATCAAAAATTTTCCCACCGAAGCGGCGGGCGCTAAAGCGCAGCCAGTGGTTTTCGCCGTGGTTGGACCAGCAATAGACGCGGATGCGGCGGCCTTGGGCATGTGCGTGGGTGCGTTGGGTATTAAGCCACTGCCAAAAGGCGGCGAAAGCGCGGGCTTCTGGGGTGCGGCCTAAGCCTTCCCAGGTGACGAAGGGACGGTAGGTGTGGCCATCCCAGGTGCCCCAAAGATAGGCGCCTTGATCAAGGTAGGCTTCCACATCGATATCGAGTTCTAGGGCATTATCTTCGGGGAGTTTCGGGGCACTACGTTTAAGCACGCTAACCCCCGTACGCCAGGCGAGTGCGAACGTTGAGAGTTCCCCTTGCCCAGCCTGAATCAAACCTTCAACCGTGGATATGCCGATCTCGAGTAAAGCTTGGGATTTATCGCCCGGGAGGAAGAGCGAAATATCATCGCGGGCGCGAAGTTCGGATTCGCAGATCGGCCAGAAGCGGCAATCGGCGCACTCGCGAACGCGGCGGGCGCGGGTGGGTGCGGGGGCCTGGAGGGCGGAGTGGACGCTGCGGGCGACGTTGGGGGTGCCGGTGATAAAGGCGAGGCTGCGGTCTTGGCCGATCATGCCGACCTGCCCGCAGTGTAAGCCGAGGGCTTTGAGTGCTTCTTGGGCGAGGTAGAGGCGGTAGCTATCGCTGGTGTGGTGCCGGATTTTTTGGCGGACTTGAAGTGGTTTGCCAAGCCCTAGGCGGGCGGTGGGGATGATGGTGGCTTCGGTGTGTGCATTGGGGCGGGCCACGCGGTGGTTGCTGATGCTTATGGGCAGATAGGACCAGGTGGTGGCGTGGGCGTCGAGGGGTTGAAGGGTGGGGCTGATTCTAAGCAGCACGTCGACTTCGGTGAGCCAGCGTGGGGAAGACTTAAGGGGTTGGCCAAGGGCGCTATCGCAGATATCGGAGCTTAAGACCGCGGAGGTGATGATGTCCACCCCGGCGGCGAGGGCTTCGAGGGTAGCGAATTCGCGTTCTTCGAGGTTGCCTTCTAGGTCGAGGCGGCGGAAGTCGCGGCGTGGGTCGCCCAGTGCGCGGCGATAGGGGATGAGGGAATAAACCTCGTGGCGGGCGGCTTCGCTGCGTTGGTGGCGGTGTTGTTGTGCGGGGGTGGGTGGGAGTTCTGGGTAGCGGCGCTTTTGCACCTGGCGATAGCGACACCCCACCAAATCTGCGGGGTTAAGGGGAGGTTGTTCAGCCACAATGCACCCCAGCTTAAGGCAGGGGGCGGGTAGTGTTGAAACGAAGGCGTCTACCATATTCTAAAAAGCGCATAACTAACGAAGCACCTACTCAGGGAGGACACGAAGACTATGGGCATCCTAGAGAGCATCCGAAAGAGCCGGGCGAGGACTAAGGCCGAGATTAAGGCCGCGACTGCGCGGGCGAAGAAGGAGGCTAAGGAAGCCGCAAAGCTGGATTACCGCCGTGAGAAGTTGTTGGCTAAGCAGGAGAAGAACCTGCTTAAGGCCGAAAAGAAGGGGCTGAAGGCGAAGCGTAAGCATGAGCGCAGCCTGGCGGAGAACCTGCTGGAGCAAAAGCGTGCCGGATCCCTGAATAAGGACAAGGTGATGCGGTGGACTGGTGCTTTGCGGGTGATTATTCCTTTGGCTTTGCCGCTGGTGTATCGCGCGCTGACCAGTGTGCGTGATCAGGCAACACAGACCCGTGCCCGGCAATTGGGGGTGGATGCGGAGAAGCTTTCGCGTTTCGCAGGGCCTGTTGCTGAGGTGAAGGCGCGGATTCAGTCGGTGCGGGAGAACCTGAAGGATTCTTCCCTAGCAACCGGGTTTAAGAAGGATGCTGAGGAGCGTCTGGATGAGCTGAAGGAAGCTGCCGATAATGCGGAGCTGATGGTTCCGGAGCAGCGTCGTCGCGCATTGGCGGGGATTAATCGTGACCTGGATGAGCTGACCGGGCAGATTAATGAGCGCCTGCTGAAGGGCTAAATCTTTAAGCTTTGTGCCCCGCGTTGGTGGTAGCGCCTGTGGTGCTCGTCGAGTGCCTGTGGTGCTGTCTGAGCGCGGGGCTTTAGCGTGTGCGGGTTTAGAACCTGCGGGGCTTTAGGCCTGCGGGGCTTTAGGCCTGCAGGGCTTTGGGGGATACACAGCCGCGTATCTGCGCTTCTAGTACTTCACTTCGGTGGCGAAGCTAGAGGAGCGTAGAGGCGTGGTTTTTGCGTGTTTGGAGGCGCGCCATGAGTGGCATAGCCGTCGGCGGCGCGTGGCTATGGGAGGCGTGGCTATGGGAGGCGTGGCCCTTAGACGTTTGCTTAGCGCCGGGCGAAGCTCATCCCCATGATCATGGCCTGTGCGGAGTTATCGCGAGTACCCAGCTCCACTGCAGGTTGCTTGGATTTAATGTTCTCCATAACCGCTTCGGGGTCCTCCACCGTGACCAAGAAGATTTTCTTGTTCTTCAGTTGGAATGCCAGATTCAGGGCGCCGACGTGGTAGGCCCAGCCGCCACCTAGGTAGTGCAGGCCGAAGCTCCACCTTTCAATACCGGATCCTTCTTTAACCTTGACGACGCGCTGAATCTGCTCAAGATCAACCCGCTTCACCCGCACCCCGCAGCATCGAATGATGACCTGCTTGTCCGTCACCGTCAGTCCAATGTTGAACACCGCCAAATGCACGAGGAAGCCAACCAGCACCCACGGAAGCCAGGTGACCTCACCGGCATGCTGGGTAACGACATAAACATAACCGATCAGCACTGCGAAGCCGATCAGAATGATGATGCGTTCGCGGGTAATGCCGAAAGCTAAAGAGCGGATCTGAGGGTGGTCCTCAACTTGTTTCTCCGGAGTGGTGGTGTGCTGCTTCATCGCCGATTCTCTTGATCCTAACTGACGCGTGCCGCTGGCGGAAAAGGCACTGCTCGCGCTCCCGCATTTCGCGCCGGGGTTCCCCTATGGGGAACCCCGAACCGCTGGCGAGCTTTCCCCAAGGAAAATGATGTGCCATATACGGTAGCTTGCCACACATAATAAGTCGATAAACCTAACAAAAATGATTGCTTTTACCCCCGAAGTCTCACCCCCGGGGTGAGTTTATATCGCAGGAGGGGCTGTGGTCTCGGTTTATAAAACTCCCCCAACGCTAGCCCCAAGCAGGGCGATAACCCCGCTCACCTGCACAAAGCAAAGATCCCTGACCGCGCTGTCGGAAAAATTATTGAAGGCCGCCGCAACACTTAAAGAGTGACCCCAACCCCAAAGTCACAGCGCACTAGCGAATGGTACTTTCTATCAGAAACGGTAACGATTAATAAAGCATTCGTGCTGGAGTGATGATTGCTCACATGCAGCATTCAATGTGCAAAATGAATCGCATTCATTTGATGACCAAATACGACAGATCGGTAGGTCATCAGATGTTACCCAAAGAGTCTCCAGCGTTTGCCCAGCTAATAATGAGCGTCATTATGCCTATGCTGATTCGGTCAATGTGGAGGAACATACCTAGGCACGAAGCTTTATAGATTGAAACTCAACCAATGCCTTTGACCAGTAATAATGTACCGGCACAACTAGTATGCGTATCCGACTTTAGCGTCACCTCACGTAGCACCCTCTACCCCCTTAAGGGAAAATTCGGTAAAAAAGTGGTGCATTCCCAGGAATATGTTTTACACTCGCATATGAACTAACGAGTGTTAGTTGAATTGCCTAAATATCGTCACTAAAGGCAACCACACCTGTAGGAAAGGATCTGCTTAGAACATGGCACGCCGCGAGATCACCAAATATTACGACGACCTCGATGACACCGAGCTCTCCGAGAGCGAGCTCCGAATTGTTCGCTTCGGCTTTGACGGCAAAGACTATGTGATCGACCTCTCAGAAGAGAACGCCAACAAGTTTCGTGAGGTCATGGACCCCTATATCACCAAGGGCCGTGAGCAATATGGTCGCCGCCTGAACAAGCCGGGCGCTGGTTCTGATCATGGCTATGCCCGCCGCATCCGCCAGTGGGCCAATGAAAATGGTCTCTCGGTAGCAAAGCGCGGCAAGATTCCCGCTGAGATTATCGAGAAGTACCGCGAAGCCAATAACCTCTAACCCCCCGACCTCGCTTTCCTCTTCATCCCCTCCCTATCTCCGCAGCTCTTAGCTAGTACAGCACCGAGGGCAAAGGCCCCCAAGGCCAAAAGCCCCAAAGACTCTAGCGCCCTAGGAGCTCTATCTAGCGCAGCTATGCGGAATAACCAGGGGGACGTTGGTTCCTGCTATTGCACTGCGGCAATAGGGGTTGGCTCAACATGTGGGCGCTTATGCGTTGACGATAGCCCGCATACCTACCTTGAGCCGCGCCCCTGAGCGTCTCAACGCCTCACGCAGCTGCAATAGAACAGCCTTGAGGTACGCAGCGCTTCAGGCCCCGCAGTTACACGTGGCGTTATCAGACAATAACTAAAGGCCTCGATGTTATAGATCCAACATCGAGGCCTTCTTCCGCGCTCCCCGAGCAGGCCTAGAGCACCCCTTGGCTTCGCGCCGCAGCCAAAGCACTGGTCCGCGAACGCACACCTAACTTGTCATAAATATGCACCAAGTGGGATTTCACTGTCGCTTCCGAAAGCGACAAGGTCTGCCCAATCTCACGGTTCGAGCACCCTGCCGCCACTAGCTTCAACACCTCAAGCTCACGTGGGGTCAAAGAGGTACGCGGGGCACGCACGCGGTCCATCAGACGATCCGCCACCACCGGGGATAAGGCCGAATCACCTTCCGCCGCAGAACGCACCGCCGCTAAGAGTTCTTCCGGGGGAGCATCTTTCAGCAAATAACCCACCGCGCCAGCTTCAATGGCCCCCAAAATATCGGCGTCGGTGTCATAGTTGGTTACCACCAGAACATTCGGTGGTTTAGCCATAGAAGAACGAATAATGGCGGTCGCTTCAGCGCCGGTGGTCACGCGGGTGCCTTCCACGCCGGGGCCGAAGCGCAGGTCCATCAACAGCACATCAATGCCACCAGCTTGGGCGGCAGAGATCGCGGCATCAGCCGTAGCGACTTCCCCAACCACTTCAATGTCCTCGGCGGTATCTAAGACAGCCCTTAAACCTAAACGGACAATCTCATGGTCATCTGCCAAGAGTACGCGGATCATTTCTCCTCGTTCCTACGCTTGTCATTCATGGTCTCCCTGATACGGGGGATGAAGATAACTCTGCTGGCTACCTCACCAGCACACACATGCAGTGCATCACCATGCGTCGCTTCAAGAGGGTGAGTCTTTCAAGGCCACAGCGCAGCAAGGTTCGGGCTGGAAACCTTCTGGCTGCGCAACGCACAGTTCACCGCAGTCCACCTGGGCTGCAATGCGCTCAGCATCATAATCGCAAACACACCGCTGCCTAGGACGTCCCTTCTACCCTACTCGTTAGGATGCGCTGGCATGATCACGCTCACGCAAGTACCTTCACCCGGCGCGGATTCCACCGTCACCTGACCATCATGTTCCGCTGCTCGCCGGCGCATCGCATCCAACCCAATATGCCCCAATCCGGCTGGTCTTTCCTCTAGCTCTTCGGGATCAAAGCCCTTCCCATCATCAGCCACATCCAAGAGCACCTCATCACCGGCATAATTCAGCACAATCTCGCAATGCGAAGCATCCGCATGTTTGACCACATTGCTTACCGCACCTTGGGCAATCCGCAGCAACGCCGCCTCCACACCCATCGGTAGTCGCTCCCCATCGCCATGCACTTCCACGGTCACAGGGAACCCACCGGTGGCACTAAAGCTTTCGGCAATGCGCTGCAATGCCGCACCTAAAGAGGTTTCTTTTAGGCTTGCCGGTTGCAAAGCCGCAATCATGGCGCGCGCTTCCGCTAAATTATCGGCGGCGGTACTACGCGCCAAACGGATCCGATCCAGTGGTCGTTCCTTCTCCTCTTCGCTTAAGCCGGTGCCTTGGATCTCCGCTTCGGCCACATGCAAAAGCATCTGAATGCTCGAAAGTCCTTGGGCCAAGGTGTCATGAATTTCGTGGGCAATGCGTTGGCGTTCAGCCACCATGCCCGCATTATGTTGGGTTTCCGCTAGTTCCTCGCGGGTGGCCATGAGCTGCTCAATGAGCTCCTCACGTTCCTTATTCACCTTCGATAAGGTGCGGAAGGCATAGTCAATGGCAACCACCACCACTGCAGAAACCGCAGGCCCCATCACACCACCAAAGGTGATGCCCTTGGGTACCTGCACCAATACCGAGGCAATGGTGGCCGCAATAACTGCCACCACGCCGCGATTATCGGGCATGACCCGCAAATAAAGGAAGAAGAGCGGGAACACCAAATAAATACCCACCGGGGCAATCGGGGTCAGCGCAATCCACACGATGGTCAACCCCGCCACCCACACCAGGCGTTGGCGATCCCCCCAAATCTCATAGAGCGAGGCCCCAAAGAAATAGAGGAAAGCGAACCCTGCCGATAACCCCAGGTTCGTCACCGCCACCCACAGCGGTAATTGCACCGAGGCACCCACCGCCACAATCAAAATGACGGAGGTCAAAATGTGGATGCCATTTCTTAAGGCATCCGCCCCCGGATCATGGCGGCTCGGTTTCTTCTTCTCCGCCGCATCGCTTGTTGCCTGCGACTCATCACCGCGACGCCACCGCAGTTTCTTGATAAAGGGCACTTTCACGCGCGGATTCAAGGCAGCAATAGGACTATTCGGGAACGCATGGTCCGCAGAAACACCACCCACCGCGGCCCTGTTAGAGGCCGACTTAGGTGAGTCTTGTCCCCGTGGCTGCCGCTCGGGCTCTACGCTGGAGGTCATGCGTCGTACATTACCTATCGCCGCCGGTTCATCTCGAAGGCTCACCCCCCAGAGCAAGCTCGGCCACAACCGCTTAGGCCGCAGCATCGCCGTTCTCGGCGTCAGCCTCAGCTTGCTCACCTTAAGCGCCTGCGGTGATAAAACTGAATCCCCGCAATCCCCCACCTCGCAGCTAAGCAGCGAAGCTGCCCCTGCAGGCGAAGGCGCCCCCGCACAGGAGCCAGACACCACCGTCGAGCTTCCCCCCGCCGACCAGGTCCTCGACTCCAACCTCCCCATCGACGCACTCCCGGAAACCCCGGAGGGCAAAGCCGGGTGGGTGGAATGCCCCTACCTCGAAACCCAGTGGGTTGCCGACACCAATGGTCAGCGCGTGACCGGCCTCGGCATAGACGAGCGCTTCGACACCCCCGCCTGCGTCTTTTGGTCCTACCCCGATGAGCCGCAGCTCACCGTCATCGTGCGCCACATGCACACCCCCGAAGAAGCCACCGCGGTGGTCGACTGGGCTGCTCCCATCGACACCACCGAGCCCGCCGAGGAGCCCGAGGGCTGGAGCGGCGGTCGCGTCGGCGGTGGGATCGCCGGGCATGAAACGGCTCTCTACGCGGTGGCTAAGGGCACCGTCGCCGTCGTGGTCTTCACCAACCAGGAGCAATCCCTCAAGGCGGAGTTGGTGGCTAAAGAGGTCATCCAAAACCTCAACCTCTAGCCCACAGCTTCCTCGAGCGGGGTTTTTGCGTCCCTCGAGATCAGGTGCCCGCAGCTGAGGCAGTTCCGGCGCGGGCACCCCAGATGGCCCCGGCTATGCCGCACGCACTTTTTAAAGGGCGCGAGTAGCCGGAGTAATAAGCGCAGCGGCTAAACAGCGACGTCGTTATAGGGCATAAGTGCTGATACCCAGGGGAAAACTACTTCCATCAGCAGGAAGAACACTGCCACCGCCATGATGATCAGCAGCAGCACCTTCACCGGCCAGCGGCCGGGTAAAGCGTGCCATAAAAGTGTGTACATGCTTATTTAGTCCTCATCTAATACGGCCGGGCGCGAACCATCAGCAGCCTTGGGGATAGATTCCGTCATCATCCCGTGCACAATCATGCGCTCAGCATTAGAGAATTGCGGGTGGCAGGTGGTCAACGTAATGAGCTTTTCCATGTGCTCATCGGTTTGGCCAATATCGCCTTGCCCAGGGATCGGGTAAATCACTCCCACATCACCAGGGATGGTGATGGAACGGCCCAACACATTGGCATAATCCCCGGAGGTCATGCGATCAGCTTGTTCCGGGCTAAAGCAATTCAACGCTTCTTGGTGGCGCTGCTCGCCCTGGGAATCAATCGGCATCACGCGGTAGACATCCCAAGAGTTTTGGGTTTCCACCACAATCGCATTACATACCTGCAGGTTCCCCAGGTCATTAAAGGGCGCGCCCTTCCCCACACGGTGACCAGCCACCGCGAAGTTACCGGGCTGACCAGGCAACTGCGTATCCACATAGCGTCCCGGGCCGGCTTGTAGGTCCTCATCAGAGGTGCCCTCTACCACCGCGAAGTGGAAGTCTGAGCCGAAGGAGGGAATATACATGCGCGCAAAAGCCTCACCTAGATCCGGGGTGAGTTTCTTGCGCGGGTTATTAGAGGAAGAAGTGTCCGACCATTTATCGTCGAGTTTCTCCGCGGCCTGCGCTTGGAGACGACCAGAGTTCAGATTCGTCCAATAAGCCTCATAGAAGGCAAAGAGGAAGAAGAGAACGCCTACGGTCAAAAGGATTTCACCAATCACCTGGGTGACGGAGATCCGCGGTCGACGCTTCCGCTTCGCCACCGGACGGGCAGCAGGACGAGCGCCGGTAGGCCGCGCACCTTGACGCCGCTTGCTCGCCGGCACCGTCGCAGAAGCCGCACGCTGTGGCGCAGGGCGTTGCGAAGCAGGGCGTTGCGAAGCAGGGCGCTGGGATGCCGAACGCGCACTAACCCGCGGGGACTCAGCAGTACTGTCGGCGGAATAGGCAGCTTCCCCAGGGTGTACGCCACGGGCCTTGCTCTCAGCCTTAAGTGGCTGGCGTGGGGGAACCTGAACCTTATCGGCTAAAGAGGGGATCTTCTCTGTTGGCGGATCCACCGGGTTTCGTGGGGTGCTCGCTTTAGGCGTTGCCGGCGCTTTGGGCGAAGCTGCAGCTTTAGGTACACCAGCGCCAGCTGCACCAGCGGCACCTACCGCACCCGCAGCTTCCGCGACACCAGTCGCTCCAGCTGCCTGCGCCGCATTATTCGGCGGGGTCTCTTCTTTGGCGCGGCGATGGTGTCGCCCACCACCAGCGGCACGCGCACGTTCTCTTTCGGCGCGCCGGCGGAGATATTCCTCACGGTGGCTTCCTACCCTGCGTGTGGAAGGATCATCAATATCACGTCGCGGTAAGCGCCGCGGGGTAGGCCGATCCGGGTCATAAGCTAAATCCGGTCGCCTTCTTTCGACATCCCGCAGGTGCCGCTGCTGCTCAAAGTCTGTCATTGCGCTCCTCGGGTGGGTGACTTCTGTAGTTATGTCGCCCCACGCAGGGGTCATATCAGTGCTGCACGTGTTCTCATCTTTTCACTTCAGCACGTACGATCAACACGACCAGTGTACGCAATAGGCATCTTAAGTAGCTAAGTAAAGGACGGTTCGAGCACACAGTGTTAGAGATATTCGTCTACCCCGTGTCCGCGGTGATGAAATTATGGCACCTCCTGCTCGCCGATGTTATCGGGCTAGAGAAGTCCCTCGCCTGGACGCTCTCGGTGCTCGGCCTGGTGATTATTATCCGCAGCCTCATTGCGCCGCTCTTCCTGATCCAAATGCGCAGCTCCCGCATTATGAGCCTCATGCGCCCGGAATTATCGGCGCTGGCCAAAGAGTACAAAACCCGCACCGATAAAGACTCCATGAAGGAGTTCGAGCAGCGCCGCAAGGAAATCCAACAGCGCTATAACTTCAAAGCCTCTGCTGGTTGCCTACCTGCACTTATCCAGTTCCCCGCGTTCATTGGTCTCTACCAGGTACTTATCCGCATGGCGCGCCCGTCTGAGGGCTTAGAGTCTAACCAGCATCGCGCCATCGGTTTCCTCACCCCGCAGGATGTCAGCGAATTCCTTGATTCCCGCATCGCGGATGTGCCACTGCCGGCCTACGCCAGCATGACCCCCCAACAATTCGCGGAACTCGGCACCACCAAAGAAGCCGTCCTCGGTTTCCTGTGGCCGCTGCTGATTATCGCCGTGGTGGCCACCATGGTGAACCTCTTGCTCTCCGTGCGCCGCACCCGTCCCTCCCTGGATTGGGATTCCAAGGTAGCTCGCTTCTCTTTGAAGCTCACCTACTTCATGCTGATCTTCATCCCGCTGATGCTCTTTAGCGCCGGCCTAACTGGCCCCATCCCCATGGCGATTATCGTCTACTGGGTCGCCAATAACCTGTGGACCCTCATCCAATCCGCGGTGATTGACTACAAGCTCGAAAAAGAAATGCCTTACTCCCAGGAGTATCGCGCCGCCCGCAAGGCTCACCTACGCGAACACCGCGAGCGCATGCGCACCAAGCGCTCCACCAAGTGGTGGCGCCGCCGCACCCGCGTCAAGGGGATCCTGCCCACCCAAGGCGGCCAAGAGGCCCGCACACAGCTGCGCGAGCACAAAGCCGAAATCAAGGCTGAGAAACAACGCGCGAAGGAAGAAAAGAAACGACTGCGCAAGGCAAAGCTCGAGTCCCTACAACAAGCCAATCGCGAGAAGGCTGCGCAAAAGAAGGCTGAGCAAGAAGCTTCCTCCGAGAACGACACTGCCGCTGAGGTGGAATCTGCGGACCCGCAGGCTCCCGAAGCTCTGCCAGATCAACCTGATGCTTCGGCGGATACGCCCTCGGATAAACCTTAGATCGAATAATCCGCTGGTGGTGCGCTAATCAATTGGCGCGCCATATCGCGGGCGGTAAGAAGCGGTTCCACCGAATGCGCCAGCTTGGTGCCCGCTAGCCCTCCATCAAGCAATAACATCAGCTGATCTGCTTGGCTGGAGCCTGGGTAGCCATTGCGCAAGGTCAATAATTCAGACAGGGTTTCCCGGCACCAGCGGCGGTGATCCATCACGGCTTCTAAGATCCCATATTCTGCTTCGGTCTCCGGGAGTGGGAACTCACTGGCGGCATTTTGGAAATGCGAGCCGCGATAGTTCTTGCCGGGTTCTTCGGCAATGCATTGGTCAAAGAAGGCGAGGATCTTATCGCCCGGGTCTTTCAGCGCTTCGGTGCGGGCGGCGTACTCGGCACGCCAAATATCGTCGAGGTTCTTCAGGTAGGCGATCACCAGGTTGTCTTTGGAACCATAAAGGGAATATAGCGATGCTTTGGCTACATCTGCTTCGCGCAGGATGCGGTCAATACCGATAACGCGGATACCTTCGGTGCTAAAAAGCTGCGTGGCGCTAGCGAGAAGGCGTTGGCGGGGGCTGGGGCGGTCGCGGCGGCGGCGTCCCTTGGTGCTGCTGCTTTCATTCGTTGCAGCGCCAGTGCCCTGGGTCTTAGCCGGGCGTCGCGTGGTGGCCAACGTTAAAGTATCCTTCCCTTAACTCGTGCGGTGATTCCTTGCTGAACCTCGTCTCACCCAATATAGACAACCCGGTCCACTTTTGTGGCTTTTTGCAGGTAGGCATAAAAAAATACCGCCGCCATGTCCACCCACATAGGGACGATGGCGACGGTAAGTCTAAAGTTGAAAGTGTTTACTTCCGGCCGCGAACCATATTCACGATGGTCAGCAGGATGACTGCACCAAGCAGGCAGGTCAGGAAGCTGAAGATCAGCCCGCCACCTTGGACGTCAACACCGAAGAGGCCGAGCAGCCAGCCACCAAGCAGACCGCCGACGATACCAACGATGATGTTGAGACCGAGGCCCTGTTCGGCATCGGTGCCCTTAATCTTGGAAGCAATCCAGCCGGCCAGACCGCCAATGATGATCCAGCCAAAGATTCCAAGTCCTAGTCCCATGTTTTCCTCCTCAAACGTTCCGGTTCAGGATATCGAACCGGACTTCTTCATGTTGGACTAATTTGTGCAATCGCAATTTTTGCATATGTCCCGGGGGATTTCCACACCACCCTAACCCCACCTTGCGAGGGAATACAGGGTTCAATGGAGCCGCGGGGGGAGACTAGTTCAGGCCAATTTCTGCAGGTAGTTTGGTTTTCGAGCAAGCGCTAATAGTAGTTTGTATTACCCCCGATTCTCACTTGTGCACAATTTACGCACCGTGTTTGTTGCCAAAATGTTAGGTCAGCTCGACCCTGTTGTTACCCGCCAATGCTGAGAATCACCCCCAAAACTAGGCGCGTTTTACCCCCAACGCGTAGCAAGTTCACACTCCCTTCTTAAGCAGCAATCACCATTGTCTGCCCCGGGCACGAACCTTCGCGGGCGTAACCTGGCCGCGGAAAGTCCCGATCTCGGGTAAAGCCCAAAACCCCCGGCAACCATCAGGTCGTCGAGGGCTAGAGAGCGAAGTTTTACTCCGAATCCGGGCGCACAACCATCATGGGGCAGGGCGCGGATTGCAGGAGTGCACGGGAGGTGGAGCCGAGCAGCATACCCTTGAATCCGCCGCGACCATGGGAGCCGACGACCAACAACTGCGCACCTTCCGCGGCATCGCAGAGCGCACGGATCGGACGGTCGCGGGTAATCAATTTCTTGACCGGAACATCCGGATATTCATCAATGAGCGGCTGGAGGCGCTCGGTGAGCAGCCCCATTTGTTCACGCTCAACTTCATCCCATTGCTGCTGCGCAGACGCCAGGCCGGCGAGCGAAGCTTGGACCTGCATATCCATCCAGGTGTGCACGGCAACTAGCTCGGAGTTGCGGGCATCAGCCTCGGCGAAAGCATATTCGGTGGCCTTCTGGGAAATCTCGGAACCATCCACACCGATGACGACGGGGCCGTACTTGGTAGATTCATCGACGTGGTTATCCTCGCGGACCACCACGACCGGGCAGTCAGCGTGCGAGACAACAGCTGCGGACACCGAGCCCATGACCATGCCAGAAAGCCCGCCGAGACCGCGGGAACCCATGACGATCATGGTGACATCGCGGGACATATCCAGCAGCATGTCGATTGGCGAACCTTCGGCGATGGTGTGCCCGATCTTGATATCCGGGGCGATTTCGTGGGCAATGGCGCGAGCTTCGTCGATTTTCTCCAAAGTCTCGGACTGGAGGTCATCGAAAAGTTCCTGCGGGGGAACCATGCCTTCGGCGTAGAGGAATTGGGGCATGGTGTAGCTGGCGGCAAGTCGCAATGGGATGTCGCGCTTGGCTGCGGTGTTGGCGGCCCAGCGGACAGCGGTCTTGGAGGCTTCGGAGCCGTCAACTGCGGCTACGACAATGTCTTCCCTGGTCATGGTGTGCATCGACCTTTCTTCAGGATCTGCTTTCGCCCGCGCACAGGTACTCCGCGCGGTGATTGTGTGTTAGTTCGTAGGTGCCTTCATGCCTCAAGCCTGGGTTGCGGGCGCCGAAGTAGCGGCACAGGCAACAGTTGTTCGGCTCTGTGGTTGTGAACACCTCACCACTAATTCAAGTGTACCTAGCAGCGGTGCGGCTAGGCAGGGGTGCGGGCGAAGAAAATTTTCCTCGCCAATAAACTTAGGCCGGGATAGGCACGGGGTGCGCGGCATCGGTATTAGATGGCGAGATAATGGCATAGATTGCGCGGAGCACCTGAAGTACTACCCGCCCAATATCGTTATTGAAGAAGTCGATCACTGGTTGAAGAAATGCGAGGATATCCATGGCTCATAGGATAGCGCGGGATGGTGATCAGGATCGCGAGAAAGTAGAATCCCAGGGGGAATCGGTGCCCGGCGGAGACTCAACACGCGGTATGCGATCGCGGCGTTCGCGACGCTTACAGCGTTCGCCTTTGGGGGTGCGCAATGGTTTAAATCCCACTCGGGTGCGTATCCCCGAATCCGCGGTTGATGGGATGCGTGCCTTTGATGTCCTCACCCACATGATTAGTACTCAGCGTCACCGCCACCCCGACGATGGTGAGCAAGCAATCATGCAGCGCTTCCACGAGGGGTTGGTGGCCACAGTCGATGGCCCCTGTGAACCGGATGATCTTCTCTTCCCCGGTCAGGACCTGTGGTTTTATCGCATGCCCGCACCAGAAACGCCACTGGGAGAAGAGTGCTGCGTGTTATTTAGCGATGAGCACCTGTTGGTGGTGGATAAGCCAGCCGGGATGGCAACCATGCCGCGAGGGCGGCACCAAACCCAAACAGCGTTGGTGCAGTTGCGGATGAAAACCTCGAACCCAGATCTGGTGCCGGCGCATCGCTTGGATCGCTTGACCTCTGGGATCTTGGTCTTCATTGCGAACCCAGCAGTACGTGGGGCCTATCAGTCTTTGTTTTCTAAGCCCGGGTTGGTGCGCAAAACTTATGAGGCACTCGCCGCTCATGATCCGCGGATTAGCGCGGGTACGCGGTGGAGTTCCTTTATGGAAAAGAAAGTGGGCGATTTACAGGCCCGTTCAACGGATACTCAGCCTCACAATGCGTTGACTGAAGTATTAGCGGTGGAACCGCTGCCTGGGAAGCCGGGTATGGCGCGTTATTCTTTGCGTCCGTATACCGGGAAAACCCATCAGCTTCGCCGCCATATGAATGATGCTGGGGTTCCGATTCTGGGGGATCCGCTGTATCCGGTGGTGCTGCCGGAGGCAGAAGATGACACGACACTGCATTTAATGTCGCGCAGTATCAGCTTTATTGACCCGATCAGTGGTGAGGAACGCTTCTTTGAGGCTCCTCGCCGTTGGTGAGGTGGCCAGTCAAGCCTGGCCGGTGGCTGGCGGCGCTTTGGAAGGCTGCCCTCGCTAGGCCCTATATATATACAGTATGTTTTGAAATTTTTAGGTAGTCATAGAAAAAGGCGGTGTGTGGTACACAACAACCCTAGGGTTATTATGTGCCACACACCGCCGTATCAAGTTTTAGGTCGGCAGCAACTTACTCTCCCACACCCTCACAGGTGCAGTACCATCAGCGCAAACAGGCTTAGCTTCCGGGTTCGGAAAGGGACCGGGCGTACCCCTGCCGCAATAACCACCGACACATCATTGTTGTCCCTAACAACCACCACCAACAGTAGGTGGTGTGCTGTAAGAGATACTGCACAGTGAACGCGAGTAACCACACCACAAGGTGATGATCCAATGTTTTGTTTCGCCTAGGCGGAAGGTGTGTTTGTTGTGTTGGTAAATTAGTACCGGTCACCTCCACACATTACTGTGCTTCCAGATCCGGCCTATCAACCCCATAATCT
>NZ_FOPJ01000022.1 GCF_900113445.1 Corynebacterium spheniscorum | reverse complement strand
CGGATATAAGCCCCGGAACCTAATAAAACCCGGATTTACATGCCCTGACCAGCTGTAACGCCGAAAACCAGACACACTTTTTGCTACTTAACCCGCATAAACGCTGGGAATCACACACGTGTGATTAGACACGCGACCAGCCCCCGTTCGTGTCCGATTCATGGGAACAGACACGGGTGAAAACCAGTCATTCAAGTGTTGTTTTACTTTACTGTTATGTCGTGATAACACTATACAGTTTGTTGCTTACGCTGGGGTTATGTTTTTATAGATACCTTCCACCCCTTCTTTTTTAGGTGCTGAACAATCGTTTTAGCGATCCATTCAGTCATGGTGGTGTCGTGGGTAACACACCAAATCTTGAATGCTTTTTTCACGTCATCGTCAAGATAGATCGTGGTGCGTTTCATGTTCGGGTCCACCTCGCTAAAGGCGGTGGCCGCTGGCTTACGCGCCGGTTTCGGGGTTGCCGGGGCCTTCGGTGCCTTGGCCACAGACGCGGCGGGGGCCTGGGCGATAGTGAGGTTTCCTGCTTTTGCGTCGGCAGACCGTCGCTTGTTGGCAGCATCGAGTGCTTTAAGTGCGGCTTGCGGGGATAGTTCTGTTTTCATTTGGGTGGAGCATGGGTTGGAGTGCACCCCCAAGACGGTGGAGAATCTGAAAGCTTGTGAAAATTTATTGACACATCGTAGGTGTCGGGGTAGCACGGGAATTAGGTGAAAAACTAGGAATGCTTTCCACCGCTCAAGTTTTACTTGAGATGTGCGATCGCCACCGACGTAAAACCGCCAAGACGATAAAGCACTTTCCGTCAGGTACTAAACGAGTACATTTTTATCAGGAAAGGTTTTGAAAAATGCAGATTAAGGCAATTGCCAAGCCTCTTGCTGCTGTCGGACTTGCTCTCTCTCTATGAGTTTGTCACCCGCTCTCGCGTCCGCCACTGTTCCTACAGCCGGAGCGAGCACCCTGTCCCCCTCACAGACCCCTGCTTTCATGGGCGGTGGGCTACATGGTAGCACTACGCAGACCCAGTTCATTGAGGGCTACGGTAGGATCACGGCAACGATCAACAATGATACTGGTCAGGTCACTACAGTTCACCCTGACGGATCCATCACCAAGACAAATATCGAAGTCCTGGCAAAGGACCTTCAAGCTCGGCTGAAGGATGCAACGCCACAGCAGATTGCTATGGTTAAGGCCACAGCTAAGGCCACAGCCCAGAGCCGTGTCAGCAAGGAAGATGTTTGCCCCTACCTGGTCACAGCAGTAGGTACAATTCACGGCTTTACTTGGGCGGAAGTTCTCGGAATGGCTGCCGTCAACCCCGCGATTGCAGGGATCGCCGCACTAGGCGAAGCGTTCTTCTGGACTTGGGTTGGAAGTCACTGCTAATCAGTTATGAGTCCATACTTTAGGAGTAGGTAATGGCACCTTGGATTATCGGGGTCTGCGTTTTTGCTGGGGCTAGCATTGGATACGCACGCGGCCTAAAAAAGCGCATGGAACATGATCCCAGCCTTCGTGGAAAAGGCTTCAAAGTGCTCTTTCAGAAGTAAATAGAAAATGCCCCGTACGCTTAATACGGGGCATTTTCTATTTACTCACTCTGAGAGATCTTGGGTTAAGTAGCAAAATGTGTGTCTGG
>NZ_FOPJ01000014.1 GCF_900113445.1 Corynebacterium spheniscorum | reverse complement strand
ATCGTCGCCATCAGCTGGGGTTTCGGCTGGGATGAGGCCCTTGATGACGGTGGTGACTACGTCGTCTTCAGCGAGCGGTTCGGTGAAGGTGATCTTGTAGGAGCCGTCTGCTTGCTTTTCAGCGGTGTAGTCGGTGCCTTCAACGAGATCGGTTTCGGTGCCGTCAGCAGCCTTCTTCTTGAGGACCGGTGCTTCATCAGTGAAGGGAGCATCCGGGTCTTCGCCGATGATGACTACGGCGTCCTTGACGGGTCCGTCGGTGACAGTCGAGGTGGCGGTGTAGGTGACACCGGAACCCTTACGGAAGACCCCATCAGGCTCATCAGAGGTGATCTTGATGACGGTATTGATATCACCAATGAAGACGCCCGGATCCACAGTTACCGGGGTGGAGGGCCTGTAGGCATCGTCACGAGCTACATCGACAGTGCCGGTCAGATCAGCGGGGAAGCTGCTTTCTCGAGATTCGATCTCGATAGCATCATCCGGCCCAATCAGACTGCGGTCAACTGGAATGCTGAACGGAGTTTCAGCATCGGGGTTGGCGCTACCAGCGATTTGCTCGGATTCACCAATCTTGGTGCGAGTGCCGTCGGGCGCAATCGCGTAAGCAGTTACCACCGTCTTGGTGGTGTTTTGATGTTGTTCACCGAGCTTACCGGTGATTTCGGTTGCCGTTTCAGGGAACGGATCTGCGACCGGCTCATTTGTGATGGGCTCACCGATAACGGTGATCGGCACTGCATCGGACTCAAGGGTCCTCGGATGGCGCGCAGCGACCGTCAGATTTGTGGACCCAGCTTCGATCCCCAGATCAGCAAGGTTCTTAGCCGAGCAGGTCTCGGGGTTAGCTTCTAGATCTGCGGGCTCGCAGAGCTTAGTATCCCAGAAACCATTAGCTTGGACGGTAGTACGACCGATGATTTCGCGGTCTGCACCCGTGCCACGGTAAACGTAGATCTCAGTTTCAGGCTCGGCGTGGCCGCGCAAGAAGTTTTGAGTGTCGCGCGCGGTATCCAACATCGTGGAATCAATAGTGTCGCCATTGCCATCAGCATTGCCCTTGGCGATGTTGGTGACATCGGGAGCGCAGGACTGATAGAAGTGGTAGTACGCGCCAGTTCGGCTGTACTTAATTTCGCGGTCGACCTTACCGTCGCGAGTCGTTGCCCAGGTCTCGAAGACTAAGTAGTTGTCGGGACTATCGGAAGCGTAGACATCAAGCAGCTTCTGGTTGTTGATGGGCATGTCAACCACGCGGATCGGTGTGGTGAACTGAACCGTGTTCGTCAGAGGGTTGATGACACGGGTGATGTCGTCAACATAGACGGTGTTCGGTTCATTTTGTGCCTCGTTACGCTCTGAAACACGCACGTGTCCATTGCTATCAAAGGCGCTGACCGGAATCAGAACTGGTTGCTTGTTTGCCACGGGATCGGGCAGGGAGTTCTCGTAAGCGAGCTTGGATCCCTTTTGCCACATCACAACATGGTCACCGTCGAGAGCAGCGAGAATACGCGGATCCAGCTTCAGATGAATGTCGTAGGGCGTACCATAAGCGATGTTGTAGTCTACGCCAGGAGCGTGGGCAGAGACCGCGCGGAAGTTAGTGACACCCGTGGGAGCCGGAGTGGTGGAGCGGTTCGGCTGCATGATGCCGCTGACCCGGTCGCCTGAGTTCAGGTAGGTCTTCGTTTGACCAGAAAGCCAGTTGCCGGTGCCCGCAATATCGGTATCGTCGGCATCGAAATCGATCATGGTTCCCATGAGCTCGCCATTATCGATCGAGACTTCACCTCGCGTAGCAACGGCGTACTTGATGTCGTAGCTACCTGGAGTCGTCGGAGTACCCACTAGCGTGAGCTGACCGTTCAATTCGTCGTAGTCCAGTTCGGTGCCTTCGGGCAAGGAGCCTTCATCTACGCGAAGGTAGTTAGAGGAGTAAGGATCATTGTTTTCGTCGAGCAGAGTGTCGATGAGGTAGTTTGCCGGGACCTCAGAACCTGCCCGGATAGTTTCGGACGAATCCGAAGCGCCGACCACAACATTTTTGGAGCCCTCTAGGACGTTTCCGCCACCGGACTGGCCCTGCCAGCGACCTTCAGCCGGGAAGTAGGACTTGCCCGTTGCGGCCTTGATGTTTTCAATGGTGTCATTTAAGACAACGTTGATTTCAGCAGTCTGGCGCTGATCCTGAGTAGCTACCGCGTTGAAAACACCCCACTGACCCTTGACGATCGTTCGCTCATCCGGGTCATCAGAAGGAGGTCGGATGTGGTTCATATCATTGAGAACGCGCCACACACCGGGTTCTCCGGCGTAGGGATCCAGCTCACCGAAAGACTTAGCAGTGAATCGGTTGACGCTGCCGAGGCTGTCGGGCTTCACTTCCTCCATAAAACGGCGGTAGCCGATCGCAAGCGCACCGCTGCTCTTAATAGTGATCTGGCTGATATACGGGGCGAGTTCCGGATCGAAGTGAAGGTAGAACCAATCGATACCTTTAATCGTCGGGCTTGCGAGGGTGCGGTAAATAGCCTGCATACGGAACGAACTTGGCCCGGTTACTTCTTGGAAGTTGACGTCCGTATCAATAATCGGAGTCTTCTTTACCTGGGTGCCATCGGGGTAGGGCCATGCGGTTGCGTTGCGCTGTTCACCACCGGTGACGCCGCACTCAGCTTGATCCGGAGCAGGATCAGAGCTTGGGTTGGTGGCGGAATCGTCACTTTGCTGCGCGGCAGCCACTGCGGATACGCCAGGCACGGCTGCAGGCAATGCAATTGTACCGATGCCCATAATAGGCACGGTTAACGCAGCCAGCGCGCGCCGACCGATAATCCGAGTTTTTACTCGGGATGTATTTGCGTTCATCAAGAACCCTTTCGTGGAATGTAAAACAAAGACCCAATACCCAAGACACGCATTCAGTATTTAAAACTGCATTCGTGGGTGTGAGATGCAATCGCCGTGGTTCTTGACAGCAAGCAGCCCCCATAGAAGCTTCACCATTGAAGTCTTGATGGGAGCAGCAGTCGGCGTGGGTCTCCGACACTGTCCATGAGTCAGATGCAACCCTGCCAGATGTCAAGCAGAGTTGACAATCCGGCGTTTTTGCAGCACAGAGTGTTAAAAGAACATAAAAAATATTCTGTTTCGTTGTCCACCTGGGTAGATGTTTGCCGAGGGGAGAGAATCAGGTTTTTTTAGGAGGGGGCTGCTGGGGGGTGACGTCAAGCCATAAAGCTATACGAATGTATCAAATTTCACTATTGATGCTTTTGCGCCCAGATTGATGCTAGTTCGTTACTAAAACGAAACATCTTGACTGCACACTTTTAGTAGATCGATTGGTGTCGTAGCGTTCGAAGTATCGCTGTGGTGCGCGGCCAAGTATTTTAACGTTTGAGTATGTTTATATGGAAAACTAGAGTTATTCATGAGTATAACGCACTAGTTCTTCGACGTAATTGTGTTCATTTAGCGCGCCACTACGTACGCTGCCTCGCACCCAGTCTCGTTGATCAGTTGTGCTTAATGAAAAGCAAGGTGCGCTATGTGGCTATAACATTAGATCGTTATGGCTCGGCTAGGTTAAATGTACGAAAGGATAGGTTTGTGGAAAAATAAACCTTGATTGTGAGATGAGCCAAGCCTGTTTGAGAATCATCTTAAGGCGTTGCTGGAGGCTCCCCCGATGTACCCATAATTAAACACAGTGACAAAAGCCATCAGAGGTAACGGTCCCCTTCTGTGGCGATGATGAAAAGGTTGTTTTTAGTCTTCATCCCCGCGTCTTAGATGTTTCACGTGAAACATTGAGTATGCAACCTCTTTGTAGCTTCTGGTGGGTGAACGGGCTGCCGTGAGAAGTGAGTGCGACTATTGTGGGGCGGCAAGAGATAGTTCCACTGGAAGCTTGAGTGGGGAGATGAAGATGATCGACACGGCTGTGCGGGCGATCCTACGTCAAGATGGTCAGGCTGCGCCCGAGGTGCAGCCTAAACGAAAGATTCCCACCATGAAGGTGAAGCGAAGCGAAGCGAAGGGACCTTTCGTAATTGCTTTGGATGTAGGCTCCGGCGCAAGCCGCGGCGGCCTGTATGACGCCGAAGGTCGACCAGTGAAGGGTGCGAAACAACGTGTTGAGCATGCCTTCGACACTGGAGCTGATGGTGCCTCGACGATCGACGCCGATCAGGTAGTGGCGGAGTGTCGCCAGATTATCGATGGGATCGTTGAATACATCCGAGCTAATGGACTCGAGGGCAAAGTCGAAGGCCTGATCATGGACACCTTCGCATCTTCGCTGGTCCTGGTAGATGAACAGTACCGAGCATTAATGCCGCTCATGACCTATGCAGACTCGCGCTGCGCTTCGGCGATTCCGAAGCTTAAAGAGCTCGTTGATGAAGAGGACTATCATGCGCGCACCGGAGTTCGGTTACATACCTCCTACCACCCCGCCCGCCTGCTATGGCTCAAACAAGAGCACCCTGAACTATTTGCCCGAGCACATGCGGCCCTGACTCTGGGTGAATATGTGTATTACCACCTCGCGAAGGTGGAAGGTATTGCGATTTCGATGGCAGCGTGGTCAGGTGTCCTTAATGCCCACACTGGCCAGCTGGATCATGAGATCCTTGAGGCCATTGATGTTGATCCTGCGTTGATTCCCACGGTCTGCGACCCCACCGAGGCGATCATTCCGAAGGATGCCGACCTGCCGGAGGTTTGGCGGCCAGTGCTTTCTGGTGTCCCCTGGTATCACACCATTCCGGATGGCTGGGCGTCCAATGTTGGCCCCGGCGCGGTGGATGAAAAGACCGTCGCAGTGGCGGCGGCAACCTCAGGGGCCATGCGCGTGATTTTGCCCCAAGTACCGGAGGAGATCCCTGAGGGCTTGTGGTGCTACCGGGTATCGGCGAAGCAATGCATCATCGGCGGAGCGCTTAATGATGTGGGCCGCGCATTGATCTGGCTGAATAATTGTGTAGCACCGGTCGACTCCAATGAACTTTCGGCAGTGCTGGCGGCACGTTCGGATAGCCCGCTATTGGGATCAGTGCCTGATGTATTGCCCTTCTTTACCGGCGAAAGAGCAACCGGCTGGGTCGGTGATGCGCGGGCCGCTATGAGTGGGATCAGCTTTAGTACTCGTCCGTTGGATCTGTGGCGAGGGGTAGTCGAAGGAATTTCCCTCAGCTACGCCCGGGTATGGGAACAACTCGGTTGGGCTGGTGCAGCGCCGGATCGCGTGATTGTTTCTGGTGGAGTCACCGCGCACTACCCAAATTGGCTCTACTGCCTTGCCGGGGCCTTGCAATGCCCGGTGGTGCCTTTGGAGATGAAGCGTGCAACCCTGCGAGGCACCGCGTTGATTGCCTTAGAGGACATCCAACCTGGTGGTGAGCGTGCGATTCCGCCCTATCGACCGGTGGTCGCTCCCTTTGATGCGGAATATTGGAAGGCGCGCCGAGAGCAGTTTGATGAGAATTATGCTGCGCTGATCAACCCTGATGAAGCCTAAGTGGAGTGAATGTTTCACGTGAAACATTGTGAAACCGAGGGCCCGGCACCTTGGATCCGCACCCGCTGGTGGTTGGGGTTAGGGCTGGGCGCTTATGCGCTAGTGGTGGTGGCCTTGACCATGTTTAAAGGCTATTTCACGATTGGCCGTTTGTGGCGCACGGAAGTGCACCATACCCGTGCCTTGGAGTTGGTGCCCTTCGATGAGCTTGTCCGAGCCCCAACAGCTTTCACCACAATTTTTGGCTACCTGGGCAATATCGGGCTCTTCTTCCCGCTAGGTGTCTTAGTTTTTTCGCTCTTGCGCCACCGTGGTGTCAGGCACCCTTTAAGACGAACGGTGTTCATCTCTGCGGCAGCGAGCCTGACTATTGAGGTAACTCAATATATTTTGGCTAACGGGTACTCAGATATTGATGACCTAATGTGCAATACCTTCGGTGGCTTTTTGGGTGCACTACTGGCACGAAAGGCAGGCCTTAGGTGGCACCGGGTGTGGGGAGCCATCGGTGTGCTGCTCTTGGTGGCCTTCGGCCTGGTTGTAATGCTGGCCTAGGAAATGAGCTTCTTCTCCCGCGCGACGGTGACTGCCGCAGTGCGGGTATCCACCCCGAGCTTGCGGAAAATGTGGATGAGGTGAGTTTTGACGGTGGCAAGGGAGATAAACATTTGGGCCGCAAGCTCACGGTTAGTTGCCCCGGAGGCGAGGGCCTGAAGGATCTCAATTTCGCGCTCGGATAATGCTTCCTCCGGGTGGCTAATACGCTCAGCCAAGGTAGCGGCAACCTCTGGGGCGAGGGTGCGCTGACCGGATGCTGTTCTTAATACCGCATCATGAAGAGCGTGCTCGGGGGCATCTTTGAGCAGATAACCGATGGCGCCAGCAGAAAGCGCGGCAAGAATATCGGCTTCGGAATCATAGGTACTAAGCACTAACACCGGTGGGCCACCGGCGGCTTTGAGTTGGCGAGTTGCTTCAATACCGCTTATCCCAGGCATTTGGATATCCATGACCACAACATCTGGTTGCGGACCGCTGTAATCAGGTTCGATAAGGGCCAAGGCGGCACTGCCATCGGAGCCTTCGGCAATGACCTGGACGTCTTCGAAGCTATTGAGGATTGCCTTAAGGCCCGCGCGCACCACGGGGTGATCATCAATGAGAAGAACGTTGAGCATGACTAGCTCCCCTGCCGTACTGCTAGTGGGATCGATACTGTCAGAATAGTGCCTTGGCCGAAAGTATCGGTGGCATCTTCAAGACGGACATCGCCACCAAGGCGGGTGACGCGCTGGCGGATGGAGGTACTGCCGAAACCACCACCGGCAGTATTCCCCTCGCTGCGGGCAGCATCCACGCCGCGGCCATTGTCGAAAATATCGAGGGTGAGGCTTTCATCCCAGATACCTAAGGAGATGACTGCTTCAGTAGCTTGGGCATGTTGGACGATATTGCCAAGGCCTTGTTGGGCAATTCGGAGGAGCTCCTCGATTACTTCTGGGGGAAGAAGGCGTTCGGAATCACCGGCTAGATGCACGGTGATACTAAGCGGCTGGCCGAGCAGTGCTTGTTGAGCGCTGGTGCTTTGAGCCAGGGCGTGGAGTTCTTCAGGCAGACGGCGACGTGCAGGCAAGGTTCCGAGGCGGTCTACGACGCGCCGGGCCTCGTTGAGGTTATCGGAGGCGACGTTTTCGATGGCGTGGAGTTGTTCTTGGAGTAAAGCGGTGTTGCCTTGCTCGGAGGCGTGTTGGCTGGCTCGGCTAAGTAAGACGATGGAGGAAAAGCCTTGGGTGAGGGTGTCGTGGATCTCGCGGGCGAGGCGTTCGCGTTCGGCGAGGCGGCCAGCCTCGCGCTCGGAGGTTGCTAACTCTTTACGTGTGGCATGCAGATTTTCTGCGACCTGAGCGTAGTAGCGAGCCTCAGACACCAGAACTCGATAAGCGTATTGCATCCCCACTGCCACTAAGACTCCGACGGTGGGGCCGAGGATCGCAGCGCTGGTGCGAGGTTGGGAAGTAGGTAGGAGGGTGGCTGCGAGGAGGAGCAGGAGAATCCAGGGGAGGCTGAGGCGGTAGGGCCAGCAGGAAGCGATGATGAAGACCAGCGGGAAGAGCAGCCATAAGAATGCTGGTGAGAGCATCACGAGGGCGACCCAGAGCGCGCTGATAATGAGGATCCAGAGGTGGATGGCGATGGGTGGGAGGGAGTCGCCGCGGGCAGCTGCGCGGCGTTCGAGGACCGTGCCGAGCAGGTAGATGGCGGCGAAGAGGACTGCGAGCGGCCAGATCCAGTGCGACAGCGGCGTGGGGTTGAGGGCGAGGCGAATGAGCGCGAGGCCGAGGAGTAAGGCGAACAGCACATGCACTGCTACCCGCATGGCGAGAAGCAGATGATCCATATGCGGGCGGGTACGAGGCTGAGAAAGGGTGCGCACGAGCTTAAGGCTAGTGGCTATGAGCGGGCGGATGAATCAACCAGCTGGTTGATTTGGGATGAGGGATACATCATGAAAAGTGCATAGCGGGCCGCGATGCAGCACACTGGGAAGCAGAACTGCGCAGCATGAAGGCGCTTAGTGGAAATGAATCATCCTTATTGAAAATGAATGGTTGGGTACACCATGTTCCTGGGACTAAGAGAAATCCGACATGCGGCGGGGCGGTTCAGTTTGATTTGTGCCGTGGTGGCGCTGATTACCTTGCTGTTGATTATGCTCAGCGGGCTGACAGCTGGGCTGGCGAAGGAAAATACGGCAGCCCTGGAGAACCTGGAGGCTGATCAGATTATCTTCGACACCCCCAGAAATAAAGTGGGGTTTACAGATAGTTTGGTGGACCAAGCCGATCTGGATTATTGGCGAGAGGTACCCGGAGTGACAGAAGTGGAAGCCCTGGGGATTGCTATGACCAGGGTGGAAGGTGAAGACACCGAAGCCCAAGCGGTGGCGCTATTTGCCGAACCCGGGATTGAAGGGGCGGAGCTGCCAGCTAGCGTGGCGGAGTTTTTGAACCTGCACACCGGGGATGAAGTGATTATTGGCGGCAAGGCGTTGAAGGTGAGCGGCACGGATGCTCGTAATGGCACCTACTCGCACCTGCCGGTGATTGTGGTGGATCGAAGCGTGTGGCAGCAGCTCTATTTCACCGACGCATTGGGGACTGTGTTGGTGGCGCATGGTGACTTGGAAGAAGAAGAGTGGACGGTAGCGGCGCAGCGAGCAGCGGAGGAAGGAATTGGGAGCAGCACCGCGGTGACTACGCGGGGAGCGTTTGTGGGGTTGCCGGCCTATGGTGCGCAGCGGAGCTCGTTGATGACGATGCAGGGTTTCCTTTATGTCATCTCAGCGTTGGTGACTATTAGCTTCTTGACGGTGTGGACCATTCAGCGCAGCCGCGAGCTTTCTGTGTTGCGCGCGTTGGGGGCGCCGAAGAGCTATTTGCTTAAAGACGCAATCTCGCAGGCGGCCATTATTTTGGCGGTGGGAGTGGCCATTGGTGCAGTGTTGGCCCTGATTTTAGGGAGCCTGGCACAACGTGGGGCGGTGCCTTTTAACCTCAACTGGGTGACGGTGGTGGGGCCGGTGATTGGCACCTGGGTGCTTGGTGTGTTGGGGGCAGTGATAGCGACCCGCTCGATTAATAAATTAGATCCGCTGACCGCTTTGGGTGGGACGGCTTAGCGCTCCGATGGAGAACAAAGGAAAAGAGCAGACTCAGATGAATAAAGAAGCAGCGAAGCAGCCAAATGGTAGCGGCAGACTTACGCATGTGAACCCAAAGGAGCGCGTGCAGATCCATAACCTCACCCTGACCTACCCGGATGGGCCAAGCACCTTGACGGTGCTTGATGATGTGAGCATGAGCATTGCCGCAAAGGAGCTGACCATGCTGAGCGGTGAATCCGGGTCCGGGAAATCCACGTTGTTGGCGGTGGTTGCGGGTTTGACTACCCCGGATAGCGGGAAGGTGATTATTGATGGCACTGATATCACCACGCTTTCGGAAAAAGAACGCTCGGCGTATCGCTGCGCACATATTGGGATTGTGTTTCAGCAGCCGAATCTCTTGGGCTCTTTGAATGCGCGGGACCAGTTGGTGGTGTTGGAGCATATGCGTGGGGTGCGCGGCAAAGAATTGAAAGCCGCTGCCGGACGAGCCGATGAGCTATTAGCGCAGGTGGGGTTGGGTGGTTTGGGGGATCGCCGGATTGCGGAGCTTTCTGGTGGGCAACGCCAACGCGTGGGGATTGCCCGCGCCATTATGAATCAGCCAGCGGTATTGCTGGCCGATGAACCGACCAGCGCCTTGGATAGTGCGCTATCAGCAGAGATCGTGGAGCTACTAGCCCAGATCACGCATGAGATTGGCTGTGCGACCTTGATGATCACCCATGATCAACAACAATTACCCAAAGCTGATCGGCTGATGACCTTAGAAGACGGGGTGCTACATGAACCAGAACACTAAAACCTAAGTTGAGCTGGGGATATGGGGAGCGATCAACCAGGTGGTTGATGGCGAAATCAACGCCCCAGCCGATGAAAAGAGCAGGTCGCAGCACGCACACTTAAAGCATCTCCACAGAAAGGTAAAGAAGAGATGCTAGTGAAAAATGCGAGGTGCACAGAGTGTTCCTAGGGACTAAAGAAATCCGCCATGCCCGTGGCCGGTTCGGACTGATCACCTCTGTGGTCGGGCTGATTACCTTATTGCTGATTATGCTCACGGGGTTGACCAATGGGCTGGGGAAGGAAAATACCTCAGCGTTGGAAAACCTCGGCGCTGATCGCATTATCTTCCACACCCCCAGCGGGAAACCGAGCTTTAGCGATAGCGAGGTAACCCAAGAAGAACTCACATACTGGGCGCAGGTACCAGGGGTGGAGGAAGCAGAAGCCCTCGGAGTTGCCCAAACCCGGCTAGAAGCCCGCAGCGGCGAAGCTGAACCCATTGCGCTTTTCGCCCGCGAAGGAATCAGCGGCGTGGAATTACCCACCGATGTTGCCGAAGAATTAGGCCTGAGCACTGGGGATGCGGTGCGACTCAATGGTCAAGACCTCAGGATTAGCGATAGCACCAAAAACTATGGCTCCTATTCCCACCTGCCTGTCGCGGTGGTGGGGTTAGATACCTGGGCGAAGCTCCACCACAGTGATGCCGCCGGCACTGTGCTTTTAGTACGAGGCGAGCTGGATAATTCTGCCTGGGATGAGGCTGCCACTCACGCCCCCACTAAGGATGCTGGGAAGAGCAGTGCCGCAACCTTGAAACAAGCCTTTGGTGCCTTGCCGGCATACCAAGCAGAACGCAGCTCGCTAGTGAGCATGCAGGGCTTTTTATATGTGATCTCCGCGCTAGTGACCATTAGCTTCCTGACCGTGTGGACCATGCAGCGCAGCCGCGAACTATCCGTACTGCGCGCATTAGGTGCACCACTGCCCTACCTCTTTAAAGATGCCTTGGGACAAGCAGCTGTGGTGCTAGGCCTCGGGGTACTTGCCGGGGCAACACTGGGTACTGCCTTAGGTGTGCTTGCTACCCGCAGCCCGGTGCCCTTTGATTTAAGCGCTGCCGCTGTACTGATTCCCAGCATGGGGATTTGGGTACTTGGCCTAGGCGGTGCGGTATTGGCGACGCGATCAATTAATTCTTTGAACCCAGTCAGTGCACTGGGAGGAGTGGCATAAATGCTGAAAACAACTATGACAACCACCTTGGGGACACACTCCCCCACTGCTGGTGCACAAGAAACCGAGGCTTTAGTAGAAGTCCGCGATATCCACATGAGCTACCGCGATGGGCAAGAAACCCGAAGCGTGCTGAAAGACGTGAGCCTGGCGGTACACGCTGGTGAGCTGTGCATGCTCACCGGGGAATCTGGTTCAGGTAAGTCCACCTTGCTGGCGATTATGGCGGGCCTGACGGAAGCGACCTCCGGGGAGGTACTGGTAGCTAGTGAAAACCTCAGCGCAATGAGCGAAGCTGAACGCAGTGCCCTGCGCTTAAGCCAGATGGGCATTATTTTCCAACAACCGAATCTGCTGTCAGCACTGAATGCCCGCGAACAGTTGCTGATGATGGACCACCTGCGTGGTTTACGTGGAAAAGCGCTTAAGGCCCGTGCCGCACATGCCGATGAACTATTGGCAAAAGTGGGTTTAGCGGGGCTGGGTGATCGCCGGATGGGTGAACTTTCTGGTGGTCAACGCCAACGTGTGGGGATTGCTCGCGCACTAATGAACGATCCAGTTCTTTTGCTTGCGGATGAACCCACCAGCGCCTTGGATCGCGCACTATCAGATGAGGTGATGGAGTTGCTTGCGCGCTTAACCAGGGAGATTAACTGCGCCAGCGTGGTAATCACACATGATCAGAACCAAGTGGGCGTGGCTGATCGGGTTCTGTCATTGGTTGATGGGGAGATATTCCCAGGAAGTTCCTATTAAGAAAATAAGGGTTCTGGGGTGTTGGAGGTTTATACTTACGCCTCATGGAACGGGACTATGAGCGCATTGGCCGGATGGAGAATTTCGGGCCCGAGCATATATCAATGCTGGTCTTGGCCACCATCCTGGTCATTGGGATCATTTATTTGGCCCGGAAAGATCGCATTAACGAAAAAGCGGTGACTCGTGCGGGGTGGGCGTTGTTGTTTATTACAACGGCGTGGACTTCTTGGGATTTGATGCCGCGTTATTTCGATCCCCAAGTTTCCTTCCCTTTGGAATTGTCCGATTGGCTCCGCTTCATTACCGCCTATGCCATGATTACCCGTTCCGGGTGGGCGATCTCTACCGCCTACTACTGTGGGCTGACGCTTAATGTGCAAGCGATCCTGACCCCGGACTGTGATTATCGCAGCGTGCCGGCGCTGGAATTTTCCATGTATTGGTTCTTGCATATCGCGGTGCTGTTGGGGCCGATCCTCTTGGTGTGGGGCGAAGGCTATCGCCCCACCTGGAAGGGCTTTGGCACCGCCTATGGCATTACCGGGATTTGGGCGCTGACGGCGATGAGCGTGAACTTCCTTATCGGCTCTAACTATGGCTACCTCAATGGTGCTCCCCCGGGGCCCTCGGCCTTGGACTTTATGGGGCCATGGCCCACCTACCTCTTTGTGGGAATGGGACTTTTAGCTTTTGCCTGGGCTGTGCTGATGACCTGGCCCTGGTACCTGGTGGGTGAAAATAAAAACCAGGGTGGTGGGATGGCGCGCCGGGTACGAGACTCCAAGGCCTATGGGGCGCTGCGGCAAAAATTTGGCCGCAAACGCCGGGAGAACACCCCGGCTGCGGTGCCGCGAGCAAAGACTAGCGCGGCGGTGAAACGCACGGCGAGGATCACGGCCTCGGTGGCGGTGGCTTCACTGCTGACTGCGACAGTGGTGGATATTGTGCGTAAGCCGCGGGCTTAGGGCATAAAAAATCGCTCTGTTTCCTTTTTCTTGGGAGGACAGAGCGAATTTTTTATTGTTGGAGGCCGATCTTCGCGCGTTCGGCGAAGCCACGGATATGTTGCACCGCGATGCGTTGGGCTTCTGCTGAGTCGCGGTTATGTACCGCGGCGAGTAATAAGCGATGTTCTTTTTGGAGGATCTCTACCTCAGCACGCCAGTCTGGAAGTTGCTTGACGGCAGCGAGAACATAACCCAATACCGAGGAACGCAAGGCACCTAAGGTGGTGTCCACCACCGCATTGCCGCCTAGGGCGGAGATGAGGGTGTGGAATTGCATATCGAGATCGTGGAAGGTTTCTTGGTTGATCTTAGGATCATCCATGCGATCAAGAAGTGCGGCGGCTTCTGCGAGCGCGGCATCGCGCTGGGCGGAATCTTCGCAGTGGGCAGCTTGGGCAGCGGACCAGCCTTCCACGAGTTCACGGAATTCGATGGTGTCGGCAACATTGAAGCTGCGAACGAGAAGGTGCATGGCCATGGCCCGGGAGAAACCTTCTTGGGGTTCCGAGGCGATGAAGGAACCAGCATCCGGGCCGGTACCGGCGGAAGAACGGATAATGCCAAAAGCTTCGAGGACTCGGAGGCCCTCGCGGACACTGGAGCGTCCTACTCCGCATTCCATGCAGAGTGTTCTTTCTCCGGGAATGCGAGACCCCGCCTTCAAGCTTCCATCACGCAGTCCTGCTTCGATGAGGTTGATGACCTGTTCGGAGGCGCGTGAGGGCATGAGGCGGGGTCCTTCTTGGGGCACTGTGATGGCTTATGCCATTAGTTTTGTTTACTGAACAGGCAGCATACCCGCAAGAATGTCGGATTGTAGATAAACCAGGCAGCAGAGGATCAGGAGCAGGAAGACAGACCAGCCCATGACCTTGCGCAGAATTTCGGATTCTTGGTTCGGGATACCCGCGGCGGTGGCGGCAATGGCCAGGTTCTGCGGGGAGATCAACTTACCAACCACACCACCAGCGGTGTTGGCGGCAACTGTCAGCGAAGGATCAATGCCGGCGTTAGTAGCAGCGGTCTGCTGCAGCTTGGCGAAGAGCGCATTCGCGGAGGTATCGGAGCCGGTCACGGCGGTACCAATCCAGCCGAGGATCGGCGAGATGAAGGCATAAGCGGCACCGGTGCCGGCCATCCACACACCGATGGAGGTGGTTTGGCCAGAAAGGTTCATGACATAGGCCAGGGCGAGCACCATCATGATGGTGACGGCTGCCCAGCGCATGCGGTAGATAACTCGAACGTATTCCACGACCGCGTTGCCGAAGTGAAGGCGGAATTGTTCATCCTTCTTGCCGGCAATGGAGTAGAGAAGGGCCACCAACAAGCCGGTGATGATCAGCAGGGTACCTGGCGAGGAGAGCCAGCTGAGGGTGTAGGTGGTAGACCCGAGGGGATCGCCACTGGCATCGACGATGCCCTTGGAGATGATGGGCCAGGGGATCTTGATGTCGGTGGAGGACAACCAGGCGGGGATATGGGAACCCAGCTTGGCGGCACCGAAGACGATGATGACCAGCACGTAGGGGGCCAGCGCCAAGGTGGTGCGGGAAGCACCCAGGGCGGAGGCAGGGATAGCGGGCTTGATATCGAGGCGCTTGCGGGCCTCGTCACCACCGCGGGGCTTCCAGAAGCGCATGAAGATGACAGCGGAAGCCAAGCCAACGAGGGAGGCGACGATGTCGGTGAGCTCGTAGGAGAAGTGGTTGGAGCACCAGTACTGCGAAGCAGAGAAGGATAGTGCCACGACTAGGCCCACGGGCCAGGCATCCTTCAGGCCGCGACGGCCATCGAGGATCCACAGCAAAATGAAGGGCACGATAAGAGCCAAGAGCGGGGCCTGACGACCAACGATGGCACCAATGTGGGCCGGGTCGATGCCGGTCAGGCGACCAGCGGTGGTAATCGGGATGGCGACTGCGCCATAAGCAACGGGTGCGGTATTAGCCAGCAGCACCGCGCAGGCAGCGCGTAGCGGTTTAATGCCTAGGGCCATAACCATGGTGGCTGTAATGGCAACCGGGGCGCCGAAGCCGGCGAGGGCTTCCAGCAAGCCACCGAAGCAGAAGGCGATCAGCAGGGCCTGGACGCGGACGTCACCTTGGCCAATTTGGTCGAAGATGGAGCGGAGATCCTCAAAGCGTCCGGAAATGACTGTGACTTGATATAGCCAGATCGCGGAAATAACGATGAAGAGCACGGGGTGTGCACCGAAGACTGCGCCTTCGGTGGCTGCCAGGAGGGCGAAACCTGCTGGCATGGACATGGCGAAAATGGCGATCGCGATGGCGGCAATCAAAGCACATGCGCCGGCGATATGGGCTTTAGCTTTGAAGCCGACCAACATGATGAAGAAGGTCAGCAGCGGGATGAGTGAGACCAAGGCGGTCCACATCACGCTGCCGCCCACCGCATCGGTGGTGGGGGTGAAAGTCTGCACGGGCTTTCTCCTGCATTTCTAATTTGGTTACTCAGGAGCGCGAAAACACACACTCCTGGCTTGGTCAGACCGTACGGTCGGACCATATGGTCAGGCCATGAAGTTTACACCACAGAAGCCCTGAAATAGTGATCCCAGGCATAGCGAAGCAGGCGCGGGGGTAAAGATTATTGATGCCTAAATTGCCAAGAAATACCCGGCGAATAATGCCGGATATTGGGGGTGATCGCCGATAAAAATACCTAGACTTAACCTTAAAGCCGCAGGATAAGCAGGGGTAAAGTACGAAGAGTGTGACTTTGGGGCGCGAGCCTGGTGGTGCAGTGTGGTGGCGGGGGTAAAAGAATGCTGGCCGGGTAGCTCAGGGGAACAATTTGGCGCGCAATTAAGTTGGGTCCCGGAAATAAGCCATATGAATATTTCTTAAATAGGGAACCAAATAGCGAGAATATGTCTGGCTATGCCCGTTTATGTGGGAGTTGGTGTGGCAGAGCTTTTCCCCTGGAGTGCGGGAGGCTGCGCTGAGTTGCGGGAGGCGGGACTCGAATAAAGCCCAAAAACGCAGCACAAAGCCCCCTTCGGAGTGAAGGGGGCTGTGGTGGCAGATGGGGTTAGGGAAGTTCGCTGACCTTATTGCGATCATCCCAGGGAGTGCGCACATGCTCCGGGGTGAGTTCCTCTACGCCGGCGACACCCAGCAGGTGCAAGCTGACCTCGAGTTCATCGCGGATGAGCTCGATGACGCGGTCGACACCCTCGCGGCCGCCGGCCATGAGGCCATAGAGGTAGGCGCGGCCGATGAGCACAAAGTTGGCGCCCAAGGCGAGAGCGGTGAGGACATCATTGCCGGAGCGGATGCCGGAGTCGTAGATGATTTCTACATCCGGGCCGAGCTCGTGGCGGATTTCCTGCAGCGCACGAAGCGGGATCGGCGAGCGGTCCAGCTGGCGGCCGCCGTGGGTGGAGACGATGATGCCATCGGCGCCGGCGTCGAGCACGCGGCGGGCATCTTCGGGGGTGAGGATGCCTTTGACGAAGAGCGGGCCCTGCCAATAATCGCGGATCCAGGCGAGGTCATCCATGTTGAGGGTGGGCTCGAACATGCCATTGATCAGCGAAGCGACATCGCTGGCGCTATCGGAAAGCGAAGCGAAGTTCAGCGGATCGGTGGTGAGGAAGTTGAACCACCACTCCGGGCGGTAGGAGGCATCCAGCACCGTTTTGATGGTGAGTCGCGGCGGGATGGTCATGCCATTGCGGCTATCGCGGAGGCGCTGGCCGGCGACTGGGGTATCGACGGTGACGATGAGGGTGTCATAGCCGGCAGCTTGGGCGCGGTCGAGGAGTTCGCGGGAGCGTTCCTTATCGCGCCAAAGATAAAGCTGGAACCAGCGGCGAGCATTGGGGTCCTCCGCGGTGGAGGTGGCGGTGACTTCCTCGAGGGAACGCGTGCCCATGGTGGAAAGACAGAAGGGGATGCCGGCTGCTGCGGCAGCGCCGGAGCCAGCATCTTCACCTTCGGTTTGCATGAAGCGAGTAAAGCCAGTGGGGGCGATGCCAAAAGGCAGGGCGCTGGAACCACCGGCGACGGTGGTGGCCAGGTTCACGGTTTCATAGCCGCGCAGCACACTGGGGACGAATTCGCAGGCCTGGAAGGCCTCCATGCTGCGCTTTGCCGTGATTTCATCGACCGCGGCGCCATCCACGTAGTCGAAGGCAGGTTGGGGGGTACGGCGCTTGGCGATGCGACGCAGCTCTTCGACATTGGTTACCTTGCTGAGGCGGGCATGGCGCCCAAACTTAGGAACCTCGAAGCGCATGAGGGGGCGTAGCTCAGAGATCTGCGGGAGTTGACGCTTCATCGCAGGTCCACCTTTCCTTGAAATAGGGAAACTATCAGGGGGTTCGGGTGAGTACGTTGATATGGGTGTGCGTCAGCATGAGCTGTGCTGTTGCTGCTCGCCGTGAGGAGATATGTGATTAGCGGGCCCGCACGTCCGTGGCTGCGTAGGAGCGGGTGCCAATCGCGATGGCGATAAGCGACAGAATCAAACAAATGGCGATCGCCGTGGCTGCGGCGTAAATGGAACCATCCGTTGCTCGAAGAATAGCCGTCAACATCAACGGCGTGAAGCCTGCGACCACAGCACCATTGGCTTCGCGGGCCAAAGCAATGCCACTGAAACGCTCGGCAGCTGGGAAAAGACCGGCGAGGTAAGAGCCCTGCGCGCCGGAAGTCATGGCGATCACCACACCATAACCAAAGGCAATGGCGATACCGGCGGTCACGGCACTGCCGCTGGCGAGTGCCTTCATGAAAGGGAAAGCGTAGATGGCGCCGACGAAACAACCGGTGGCAAGAATCTTGCCGGAACCGAAGCGATCTGCCAGCACGCCACCCACGGGGGTGGCGACCACACCGAAAAGCGTTCCGATGGTCACGGCCGCCAACGCCGAGGATCGGTCCAAGCCCACCGCCGGGGACACCATGAAACCAATGGCGAACACCGCCATGGCGTAGTTGAGACAATTGTGGCCGGTAACAGCCATGAAGGCGGTGATCACCGAGCGGGCGTGTTTACGCCACAACTCGACAACCGGGACACGCTGCTTTTCGGCTTCCATGCGTTTGGCCATGGCCTCCACATATTCCGGGGTCTCTTCCAAACGGCGGCGGATGAACACAGCTAGCGCAAAGAGTACCGCGGAGATGAGGAAGGGAACACGCCATGCCCAGCCCAATAAGGTGGCATCCCCCAATGAGGAGACCGCCAAGAAGGCGCCGGTGGCGATCACAATGCCCAGCGGGGGCATGCTGAGCACCGCGGAGGTGAGCAGCCCGCGTTTAGCAGGTGGGGCGAATTCGGCGACCAAGGTCATGGCACCTGCGAGCTCGGCACCAGCGCCGAGGCCCTGGATAAGCCGCAAGAGCACTAGGAGAATGGGGGCGAGAATACCGACCGCGGCGGCGGTGGGCAGAAGACCGATGGCAACAGTGGCGAGGCCCATCATCAAGATGGAGGCCATCATGGCGGGGCGGCGGCCATAAGCGTCGCCAATATGGCCGATGATTAGGCCACCGAGGGGGCGGGCAACGAAGCCCACCGCGAAGGTGGCGAAGGTAGCGAGCTGTTGGCCGGTGGTGAAATCTTTGAAGAATAGTGGGCCGATGACCACGCCGGCGGCTGCACCATAGAGCGCGTAGTCATACCACTCAATAACCGTGCCGAGTACGGCTGCGAATAATGCGCGGCGACCGGCTGGGGTGAGTTTATTGGGGTCGTGGAGTTCGGTGTTGTTGATGGGGGACTCAAGTGGAGTCCCGGTGGTGGTGTGAGGCCGTGATGTAGCTTCGCCCTCGTGATTATTAGGGTTGGGAGGAGTAGTCATGGTGCGAGAATCATCATTTCTACGTCGAAGTTGGGACAGGGGGCGTGAAACTTTGGGCGTGAAACTTTGTGGAGTGAGCCCTAGGGCGTGAGCTGTGGGTTAGGTGTTCTTCCGAAAAGGGGAAAGGACAGTGTGTCAGCGGCCGTGACGGGTGTGTGCGGGATATCGCCTTAGGCACCCTCCCCTGCTGTGCTTGCTTGGGTGTTGCCCTTGGCGGCAGTGCCTTGCAAACGAGCCCAGGCCAGAGAAGCGAGTACCGCTGCGCAGTCCGGCACAGTGTTATCGCTGAAGTGCGCATAACCGGAGTGGTTAAAAGGCAAAGCCTCATGATCAGCACCTGGTTCCACTGCGGACACGCCAATGAAGACACCGGGGATCTGTTCGAGGACCTTGGAGAAATCCTCTGCTGCGGCCATGGGGGTTTCTTGCACACCCCAGCGCCCCGGGAAGACCGATTCAATGGTGGAAGCGGCGAAGTCATATTCTTCGGCGTTATTCATGGTCACCGGGTAAAGGCGAGTGGTATCAACCTCAACCTGCATATTGTGTGCCCGCGCAATCCCATCTGCCAATTCACCCATGCGGCGCACCAAACGTTCCCGGGACTCCGGGCTAAAGGCACGCAAGGTGAATTCCATGAAGGCTTCATCATTGATGACATTGCTGGCATGCCCGGAGTGGATCTGCCCGCAACTGGCGACGACCGGATCAAAAGCATTGAATTCGCGAGTGATCATCACCTGGACTTCAGTAATGATCTCCGCGGCAACCGGGATGGGATCTAAGGTTTCATGCGGGGCAGAACCATGACCACCGCGGCCTTTGACGGTGATGGCCATGGTGTCGGCTGAAGCCATCATGGCGCCGGGGCGGGTGCCGATAAAACCATGGGGATAGCGTGCCGACCACACATGCAGGCCATAGGCATGATCTGGGGTGCGGCCAGCGGCATCGAGGAGGCCCTCATCAATCATGTGTTGGGCGCCGTCGTAGCCTTCCTCCCCGGATTGGAACATGAAGACAACATCCCCGCAGAGTTCTTCGCGCCGGGCATAAAGGACTTTGACTGCCCCAACGAGGCCAGACATGTGCAGGTCATGCCCGCAGGCATGCATCCGGCCATTGGTGGACTTCCAGGTGAGCTCAGTTTTTTCTGGCACTGGAAGTGCATCCATATCGGCACGCAGCAAAACAATGGGGCGGGTATTGATATCTGCTGAGGCTTGGCTGCCACGCAGTACCGCCATGAAACCACTGGCGGATTCGCACTTGTGGATTTCTAGCTCGCTGCAATCAGCGATGGCAGAAAGAACGCGCTCTTGGGTTTCGGGGAGGCTAAGGGCGAGTTCGGGGATTTGGTGGAGGTCATGTCGAAGGGCGATGAGCTCTTCGGCGAGTTCCTTAGTGTGCTGAAGAATCTGCTGCGACATTACTGCGACCTACCTACTCCCATTCTTGTGCTGCTTTTGTTCATCGCCAGGGGCGGATAAGGCATGCCCCTCATAATTAAGGAATCTACTCGGTGAAAGGCGCATGTCCCAGAAAACACACAAGCGTCCCAACAGGTGGGACGCTTGAGGAATGTGCGGGAGATGGAACATGACCCGGGGTGCTTGCTATCCGCGTGGATGAAGAACAGCGTGTGGCATACCCCTAGCCTGCGCCTGCCGACTATGAATAATGCTGCGGCGTGCGGAAGGACTCTCTCGAATAAGCTCCTTTAATGCTCCTTGTGGAGGTCGATTCCCTTCGTTTCAGGGAGAGTGAGAATGGTGAGAGAGGAAATAATCATCAAACCAATGGAATAGAAGGCGAAGTGAAGATTATTGTCCATCTTGGCCATCACCGCGGCGGCAGTGCCACCGAAGGCAGCGATGGCGAGTGCGTAGGGAATGCCGAAGCCAGAGGCGCGTTGGCCGGTGCTGAACATCTCTGCGTAGGTGGCGGGCGCGTGGCCGAGGAAGGCCGCAAGCAGGATCAACATAATCGAAATAGAGACCCACAACGCAGCCACCGAGTGCGATGCTTCCACCCAATTATTCAGCGGAATATAAAGGATCGAGCAACCAATCATGGCGATGAGCATGCAGGGTTTACGGCCAATGCGATCCGAAATAGCGCCCCAAATGGGCAGCGCAATAATGAACACGATATTACCGATAATGGTGCCGAGGAAGGCATCGCGCGGTGTGTAGCCGTAGGAGCGTTGCGCCAGCGAAGGCATGGTGACCGACCAAACGTAATAGCAGACGGTTAAGCCGCAGGTCATGCCGATGACTTGGAGGGCGGTACGCCAATTGCGGATCACGCCAAGCAGGACGCTGGGCCGTTTGGTGTGGGATTGGGCTTTGCGGGCGGCCTCGAAGACCTCAGTTTCTTCCATGTTCATGCGCATCCACCAGGCGAAGACGCCCAAGACAGCGCCGATGGCGAAGGGAATGCGCCAACCCCAGCTGGCCATTTGGGCATCATTGAGGGTGGTTTCGAGGATGAGGCCCAAAATCATGCCGACCAACATGCCGAGCGTGCCGGTGATGTAGATCGAGGAAGCCCACAGGCCGCGGCTTCTGCGGGGTGCATGTTCGGAAAGATAGGTTTGGGCGGCCGGGAGTTCACCACCATGTGCCAGGCCTTGGATGAGGCGTGCGAACACCAGGATTGCTGAAGCCACCCAGCCGACCTGGTTGTAGGTGGGGGTGATCGCGATGATTAGTGAACCGAGTGAGGCGGCGAAGACTGCCACGGAGAGAGAGTGTTTGCGGCCAATGTGGTCGGCGAGCCAACCGAAGAAGAAACCGCCGAAGGGGCGGGCGACGAAGCCCACCGCGAAGACCGCCATGGTGTGGAAGAAGGCGGAGGAGGGATCTGATTTATCGAAGATTTGCGTGGAGAAGAAGACCGCGAAGGTGGCGTAGACATTCCAATCGAACCACTCAAGCGCATTACCCACGCCGGTGCCGGTGAGCGTGCGGGCAGTGGATTGTGCCTGCGTGCGGGCGGGTTTTCTGCGTTGTTGGCTGCGTGAAAGGGTGCTGGTTGGGGGTGCGTGTTCGGGATTTTTATTGGGAGTGCTCATAGCTTCTGGGACATTCCTTCCCTACGAGGTGTGTGTTGATTAAGGCATGTGGGTGCGGTTGGTTTAGGTGGTCGTTTCGGGGTTGGTTCCGGTGTTGGTTGTGGTGAGGCGTTGGTAGGCCAAGCTGGCGAGAATCGCGGCGCAATCCGGGACGGTCTGATCGCTAAATTGCGCCTCCCCGGAGTGGTTGAAAGGCAAGGAGGTGTGGTCGCCGCCAGCTTCCACCGCGGAAACCCCAATGAAGACACCGGGGATGCGCTCTAAAACCTTGGAAAAGTCCTCTGCTGCGGCCATGGGAGTTTCTTGGAGCTGCCAACGCCCCGGGAAGATGGTCTCTACGGTGTTTTTGGCGAACTCGTATTCTTGCGCGTTATTCATAGTCACCGGGTAGAGGCGGGTGATGTGAACCTCCGCCTCCATGCGGTGCGCGCGGGCGATGTCTTCGGCTAATGCTTTCAGGCGAAGAATGAGGTTCTCGCGGTTCTTCGGGCTAAAGGCGCGCAGCGTGAACTCCAAGAAGGCGTCATCATTAATGACATTGGCGGCATGCCCGGAATGCACCTGGCCGCAACTAATCACCACCGGATCAAAGGCATTGAACTCGCGAGTGACCAATACCTGGGCTTGGGTGATGATCTCCGCAGCAACCGGGATGGGGTCTAAGGTTTCATGCGGGGCGGAACCATGACCGCCGCGGCCTTTGATGGTGATGGCCACGGTATCCGAGGAAGCCATCATCGCGCCGGGGCGAGTGCCGATGAACCCTGCTGGGTAGCGGGAAGCCCATACGTGCAAGCCATAGGCATGATCTGGGGTGCGCCCGGCGGCCTCGAGGAGGCCTTCATCAATCATGTGTTGGGCACCATCGTGGCCTTCTTCCCCGGATTGGAACATGAAGATAATGTCCCCGGCGAGTTCCTGGCGGCGGACCTAAAGAATTTTTAATGCCCCAACAAGCCCGGCCATGTGAAGATCATGTCCGCAGGCATGCATATTGCCATTGGTGGATGCCCAAGGAAGCTGGGTGGTTTCTTGCACGGGGAGGGCATCCATATCAGCGCGCAGCAAAATAATGGGCCGTTGGCTGCCGCCGGTGGGAGCATGTCCGCCGCGTACGACAGCGACGAAGCCGGTGGCGGAGTTGCAGTGCGTGATCTCTAGTTCAGAGCAATCGGCGATGGCTTCCAGCACGGCGTTCTGGGTGTGGGGAAGCTCGAGGGCAAGCTCAGGTATCTGGTGGAGTACGTGGCGAAGCGCAATGAGCTCCGGGGCCAATTCCTGGGCAGCCTCGGGGATGCTGTGGAGCGCCTTATTGGCCTGTGCGCTAGCTTCCATATGCGTGTTCACACTCCCTTCTTGAAGTTCCGGGTGTGCGTTCAAACTACGGCACAGGTGTAGTGCAGGTCACTATATCGAGTGTGTATGGGTTGAGTATCTCAATATGTGGACGTATGACCTGTGGGTTTGGAACACAGACGGGGGTGGCTAGAAGGAGCGGGTGGAGCCTGGGGAGCTGAGCGAGGTGGCGGAGTGGATGCATAGAAAAGAACGCGGTTAAGCCAAGGGCTACTCGCGTTCTAGGGGCGATGAAGGTGCGTGCCCACGCCTCGGAAGAGCGCGCGCGCTGAACTCAATGTGCCAGGTCGCGCCCACGGGTCTCGGGAAGGCTAAGAACCGTGAGAATCGACAACATCATCAAGCCGATGGCGTAGAAAGCGAAATAAGTGTTGTTGTTGAGCCAGCTCAGCACCCATGCAGCGGTACCGCCGAAGAGCGCGATAGCGAAAGCGTAGGGGATGCCGAAGCCGGTGGCACGGTGTTTGGTGGGGAACATCTCAGCGTAAGTGGCGGGGCCGTGGCCGAGGAAGGCGCCGATGAAGACCAGCATGAGGGCGATGGAGATGGTGAGAGCCGGGCGGGAATGACTGTGCTCGATCCAGTAGTTCAGCGGGAGGTAGAGCGTGGAGCAGCTGATCAGCGAGATGAGCATGCAGGGCTTGCGACCGATGCGATCAGAAAGCGCGCCCCAGAAGGGAAGCGAGATAAGGAAGACGAGAGTACCGATGATGCTGGCGAGGAAGGCATCGTGTGCGGAGTAGCCGTATTCGCGTTGCGCGAGGGAGGGCATGGTGACTGACCAAATGTAGTAGCAGACGGTAAGTCCGCAGGTCAGGCCGATGACTTGGAGGCCGGAGCGCCAGGTTTCACGGAGGGCTTGGAGGGTGCTGGTGGTATCTGTTGTGCCTTGGGCGCTTGTTGTGTGTGTTTCGCGCTGTTTGTGAGTTTCGAAGATATGGGATTCGGCCATGTTGATGCGCATCCACCAGGCGAAGATGCCGAGGACGGCTGCGAGTGCGAAGGGGATGCGCCAACCCCAGCTGTGCATGGCGCCTTCTGGCAGTGCGGCGTTGAGACCAAGGCCAAGGCACATGCCGGCCAGGGCGCCGAGGTTGCCGGTGATGTAAACCGAGGATGCCCACAAGCCGCGGTGAGCAGGTGGGGCGTGCTCAGCGAGATAGGTTTGGGCGGCGGGGAGTTCACCGCCGTGTGCGAGGCCTTGGATGAGGCGTGCGGTGACCAGGATCGCGGAGGCCACCCAGCCAATCTGATGATAGGTGGGGGTAAGGGCGATCATGAGGGAGCCGAGCGAGGCTGCGGCGACTGCGAGGGTGAGGGCTTGTTTGCGGCCGATGCGATCAGCAAGCCAGCCGAAGAAGATGCCGCCTAAGGGGCGGGCGATGAAGCCGACGGCGAAGACCGCCATGGTGTGCAGGAAGGCGGAAGCGGGATCGCTGTTGTCGAAGAGTTGGGTGGAGAAGAAGGCAGCGAAGATGGCGTAGATATGCCAATCGAGCCATTCCAGGGCGTTGCCGACACCGGTGGTGGAGATGGTGCGCAGGGCTGATTGGGGTTGTTGCGAGGTTTCTGCTTGTAGGCGGGTTTCTGGTTGGCGTTTTGCCGGCGGGCGTGTTGGTGGTTCGAGGGCGGGGCCGGTGCTGCTGTGCATGTGGTGTGCGACTTCTTTGCGGAGATGAGACCGCAAGGCGGTCTAGTGTGATTGATAGGGCGGTAAGATCCCCGGTAGCGGATGTGTCAGTGGGGGATGGTGGTTGAGGTAGCTAGAAGTGAAAGGAAAAGATGGAGTGAATCTTGCCTCAAATAGGTGGCTAAAACAAGAAAGCCGCAGGAGTGTGGCCAGACAGAAAGCTACTTATGAGTAAGTTAGTAGCTTCCTTGTACGTTTAAGCAGCTCAGCTGATATGTAGTTGTATTTTAAGGAAGCACAAAACCCCGCGTACTGGAAGCCGTTTTGGAGGCCTCGAGTGGACCTTCTTGGGGCTATCTTGGGGCGTGGAACCTCAAGATTTTCCGGTATGCGGGGTATGTGTACGTTATGTGCGCGGGGTGCGCTAAGCGTAGTGCTTTTTAGTAGGAGGACTTCTTCTCCACGAGAGTAAGTACGTCATACATGGCGCAGATTTCATCATTCTGGTTATAAAGCACCGCATCCCAGCAGACCTCGCCATAATCTTCGGTTACCCGCGGGGTGATGCGCTTGGCGGTGAGCTCCACACGAATGGAGTCATCGTAGGTAACCGGAGTGATAAAGCGCAGGTTTTCCAGGCCATAGTTGGCGAGCACCGGGCCGGGAGCAGGATCAACGAAAAGACCCGCTGCCCAGGACACCAGCAGGTAGCCGTGGGCTACGCGGCGTGGGAAGAAGGGGTTGGCCATCGCGGCTTCTTCATCGGTGTGTGCGTAGAAGGTATCGCCGGTTTCATTGGCGAAGTCGGTGATGTCCTGAAGGCTCACGGTGCGCAGCTCGGAAGCGAATTGATCGCCCACCTTCAAGGTGGCGAGATCCTTGCGGAAGGGGTGCACTCCCCTGCCCTGGTCAACATCTTCACGGGTAACCCGTTGGACCTGTGCGCCTTGGTGCCATTGGCCGGTGATGGCGGTGAGATGATCGGGGGTGCCTTGCAAGGCGGTGCGCTGCATATAGTGCTTAATGCCACGCACACCACCGAGTTCTTCGCCACCGCCAGCGCGGCCGGGTCCACCGTGCACGAGATGCGGCAGCGGGGAACCATGGCCGGTAGAGGTCTTCGCGTCGCCACGGTCTAGGAAGTGCAGGCGACCATGGCAATGCGCAATGCCCATGGCAAGTTCTTGGGTGACCTGAGGGGCATGGCTAATCACAGAGGTGACGAGAGAACCTTTGCCGCGTTCAGCAAGGCGAATCGCATCATGAATGTCTTCGTAGCCAAGCACGCTGACCACCGGGCCGAAGGCTTCGGTGTCATGGATGGCATCCACATCAGGGTTATCGAAGCTTAGGACGGTGGGTTGGAAGAAAGCGCCTTCGAGGTTCTCAGGGCGCTCAGTGCCACCGCAGATGACCTGGCCGCCGGCGTCGATGAGTGTGTGAACAGCATCAGCAACATCCTGGCGTTGATCTTCAGAGACCAAGGGGCCGACGGTAGTGGCAGGATCACGGGGATCACCTAGCGTGACCTTTTCGGCTAAGGCGTCGGCGATATCCGATGCCACTTTTTCGCGATAAGGCGCGGCAACCAGTACCCGCCGGATAGCGGTACATTTTTGCCCAGCTTTAGCCACGATCTCGGAAAGCACAGTATCAATGAATAATTGATATTCGGGGTCCTCCGGGCGAATGTCTGGCCCCATAATGGCGGCATTCAAGGAATCAGCTTCGGCACTGAAACGCAGGCCGCGCTGCTGCACCGAATCATGCGCACGCAGTGTTGCGGCGGTGCTGGCGGAACCAGTAAAGGCCAGGTGATCGCGGTAATCGAGGTGATCCTGGAGTTCGCGAGCGGGACCGCAGATAAGTTGCAGAGAACCTTCGGGGAGCAAGCCGGAGTCGATCATGACTTTGACGCAGGCGGCGGTGACAAAAGCGGTCGGGGTGGCGGGTTTCACGATGCTGGGGACACCAGCGATAAACGCGGGCGCGAATTTTTCGAGCATGCCCCATACTGGGAAATTGAAGGCGTTGATTTGCACCGCAACACCGGGAATACAGGTGTAAATGTGGGTGCCGATGAAGGATCCATCGCGGGATAATTGTTCGGTGGCGCCATCGATAATGACATTGGAATTGGGTAACTCGCGGCGTGCTTTGGAGGAAATTACCAGCATGGTGGTGATTCCACCATCGATGTCGATGAAATTATCTGCCTTGGTGGCACCGGTAGCATGAGCTAATTCGCGCAGGGTGTCGCGGTGATCCTTCATGTAGAGCGCGAGTTTTTTAATGATGAGGGCGCGCTCGTGAATGGAGAGTTTGGCGAGCTCGCGTTGGCCGGTGTCGCGGGCGTAGTGGACTGCCCCGGCGAGATCTAATGTTTCACGTGAAACCGTGGCGACGGCAGGAGAGTCGGGGGTGGCGCTGGCATCGCGGATCGCGGTGACATCAGTGGTGTCGGTAGGGGTGATCCACTGGCCTTGGAGGTAGCTGGGCAGGGGGTTGAGGTTCAGGTTTGTGGTGTTGGTGGTCATTGGGTGAGGGTGCTCCTTTGGGCTAAAGATAGTTGCCGGACTAACGGCGGAGAGAGGGACGTGGCGGTATAATTAACGTCACATTGTGCCAGCGCTCGGTGGGGCTCTCGAGAACTTATAGTCGAGAACTTCCTGCTGGCTAGAGATGAGAGAGGTTGGTGCTCAATGTCGACTCCAGAATCTTGGAAGCCACACGGCGGCGGATTTGAGCTGTGGAAAATCCAGTTGGGGGAGTTGGATGAGCGTATGGGGGTGGAGATTGTGGAGGAATCCGCTGAGAAAGTAGTGGCACGAATGCCGGTGGCGGGGAATCGGCAGTCGCTGGGGCTTTTGCATGGTGGGGCCATGGTGGCGATCGCGGAGGCCGTGGGCAGCTGGGCGGCCCTGATTCATGCCTCTACGCTGGGCAAAGTGGTGGTGGGCGTAGATATTAATGCGACTCATCACCGTTCCACGAAGGAAGGTTGGGTGACGGCGACGGCCACTGCCCTGCACCTGGGACGACGGATGTGCAGTCATGAGGTGGTGTTGCGCAACGAGCAAGGACAGCGGCTGTGTACCGCGCGGATTAGTAATGCGGTGATTGAGCCGAAGACTTAGCACGCTGGTGTCAGTGTGGGGTGCGTTGACGCCTTGGGCTGCCGTCGCCCACTGGCGCACCAGGGTGCATTGGACCCGTGAGACTTTAGTCGCCGTAATCATAGAAGCCTTTGCCGGATTTACGGCCCAGCTCCCCGCGGGCCACCATATCGCGCATGAGCTGCGGCGGAGCGAAACGATCGCCTAAGGTTTCGTGCAGATACTCCGCTATCCCGAGGCGCACATCCAGCCCCACAATGTCAGTGAGTTCTAGGGGGCCGACCGGGAACTTATAGCCCAGCACCATAGCGTTATCAATGTCCTTAGGGCTGGCAACACCCTCTTCCACCATGCGGATGGCTTCCAAGGCGATGACTACCCCGAGGCGGGAAGAAGCGAAACCGGGAGCATCTTTAACCACGATGGGGGTTTTCTTGAGGCCTGTCACCCAACCGCGGGCGCGATCAACCAACTCTTCCGGGGTGCTATCGGCGACCACAATTTCGACGAGCTTGCTGGCGGGAACCGGGTTGAAGAAGTGCAGGCCGATCACATCATTGCTGATCGTTCGTGCTAGGTCTGAAACAGAAAGCGAGGAGGTGTTGGTAGCCACCACGGCTTGTGGAGCAGCGTGTTGGATCTTCTCAAAGCTCTGAGCTTTGAGCTGAGGATCTTCCGGTACTGCCTCAATGATGAGTTCTGCATCGGCGAAAGCCGCGTTGGCATCGGTGCTTAAGCTCAACCGCTTTAACCATTCCTCGCGGTCTCCTTGAGCACCACGAGCAAAGGATCCATCGACGGCGCGGATGATGCGATCTTGAGCGGCGGCGATGGCGTCATCATTAATATCGACGACTCGTACTTGCGCACCGGCGGTGAGGAAAGCGTGTGCGATACCGGAGCCCATGCGACCACCACCGAGGACACCGACGATGGCGGGGACATTCGGTTCAGGGGTATCACCCGGGTGAGTGGCTTGGGTGTTGGTGGAGTTATTCATAGTGAAGGGACAAGGCTCCTTTTATTTCTTGCGGCGATCTAGAAAAGCCTGCATACGCTGGTGTTTTGCGGGAGATTCGAAGAGGATTGCTTGGGCGATATTGTCCACATGCGGGTGTGCGGATTCCGGCATCGCCAGCACCGATTTGGTGATCTGGATGGCCAAGGAGTCTTGCTTAGCAATGTTTTGGGCAAGCTCCACGGCCGCATCGAGTAGCTGCGTTGGTTCATGCAGAGAGGAAACCAAGTGGTGTTCTAGGGCTTCTTCACCGTTGAGGACGCGACCGGCCAGAAGAATCTCGCGGGCGAGTGTTTGGCCCACGGCGGCACGCAAACGCCAGGTGCCACCAGCAGCTGCCATAATGCCCAAACCAGTTTCGGGCTGTCCGAATTTTGCTTCAGCGGTGGCAACCCGGAAGTCTGCAGATAAGGCGAGCTCCAAACCACCACCTAGGGCAAAACCATCTACCGCCGCGATCACGGGCAATGGTAGCTCTGCGATGCGCTGGAAAATCATATTGTTGATTCCGCGCAGGGCATCCTGGTGAGTGCGTTCTTTGAGCTGTGCGATATCCGCGCCGGAGGCGAAAATGCTGCGACCGTTATCGGTGGTGCACCCGGCAATAATGAGAATCCGGGGGGTTTCTTCTAAATCTGCACATAATTCGTGCAGCTCAGTGACCATGGTGTGGTCGATAGCGTTGCGCACCTCAGGGCGGTGAAGTTGCGCGAGGACGATCTCACCATCATGCAGTCTACTAACCTTCAGGGCTTGGAAGTGCGGGAAAAGATGCTCGGACACCTTAGACCTCCTTCGTATTAGGAGCGTCGGTGGGGGTGATGGAATTGTCGAGGCGTTCAATGGCGATGGCGGCGCCTTGGCCCACCCCAATGCACATGGTTGCTACCCCGCGAGTGCCACCTTCAGTTTCTAGGCGGTTGAGCAAAGTGATGGTGATACGCGAGCCGGAGCTTCCTAAGGGGTGCCCCAGGGCAATGGCTCCACCCCATTGGTTGACGATGCTTGGGTCTACTTCAAGTTCGCGCATGCACGCTAAGGATTGTGTGGCGAAAGCTTCATTGAGTTCCATAGCGTCGAGATCATTAATCTCCCAACCAATGCGCTTGAGGAGCTTCTGGGTTGCCGGCACAGGTCCCATACCCATGATTTCTGGGGCAAGACCAGCATGAGCACTGCCCACCACCTTCGCGCGGGGACGCAGCCCATATTTTTCAATGGCTGTTTCACTGGCAACGATAACCGCGGAGGCACCATCATTTAACGAGCTGGAGTTGCCGGCGGTCACCACTTTCCCATCGCGCACCACGGGACGCAGTTTCGCTAGGATCTCGGTGGTGGTACCTGGGCGTGGTCCTTCATCCTGATTAATAACCGTGACGTTGCCCTTGCGGTCAGTGACATGCACCGGCATGATTTCGGCATTGAATTTTCCTTCTTCAATCGCCTTAAGCGCAAGTTCTTGAGACTGCGCCGCAAAAGTATCTGCGTCTTCGCGGCTAATGTTCTTTACCCGCGCGACTTCTTCAGCGGTCTCAGGCATGGAGAAGGTGGTCTTTTCTTCTTTCGCGAACATTGGATTCACAAAACGCCACCCAATGGAGGTATCGAAGACTTCTCCGGGTTTAGCGAAAGGTTTCGCAGGTTTTTCCATCACCCACGGTGCCCGCGACATGGACTCCACCCCACCGGCGATAACGATGTCGGCCTGACCGGATTCAATCATCGCTGCAGCCAACCCAATAGCTGACATACCCGAAGCGCAGAGTCGGTTGACGGTTATGCCCGGCACAGTATCCGGGAAACCGGCAAGCAGCCAGGCCATGCGTGCCACATTGCGGTTTTCTTCCCCGGCGCCATTGGCGTTGCCGAAGATGACCTCATCAACCGTGGCTGGGTCGATGCCGGCCTCTTCGACAACGGCTTTGATCGTCATGGCTGCCAGATCATCGGGGCGAATCGAAGATAAGGCGCCACCATAGCGGCCAACCGGGGTGCGAAGGCCAGAAACCAGATATGCATTTGAAGAACTCATGAAGTGATGCCTATGTCTTTCCACTGGCACTCATCGCGATATGCGGGCTGTTGCCCTGGTGCTGGCCCGCTATGCGTCCGGAAACTTAAGGACCTGCGGTGGGTGCCAGGGGTAGCAAGGGGAGTGCCAGTTCGAGGAGATGAAGAAGGTGTGCAGAAAGGATGGAAAATAGTGGGGTGAGACAGTGAGGTTATTTGCCGTGGAATGTGGGGCGACGTTTTTCATTAAAGGCTGCGAAGCCTTCGAGATAATCTTCGGAAGAACACAGTTGACCTTGGGCAATGTTTTCTTGATCCACTGATTCCCACAGCCCCAAGCCCTCGTCACGTACCTGGTGCACCAGGCGACGGCTGGCCAAGAACGCTTGGGTAGCGCCCCGGGCAGCATTGCGAACTTTTTCGCGAGTGAAGTCCAAAAGGGCGACCTCCGGGATAACGCGGGAGAATAACCCGGCGCGAACAGCCTCTTCCCCGGTCATAAGATCTGCGGTGACAATAAGGTCCATTGCACGGTGGGCGCCTAAGCGCTCCACGAAGAGCGCATGACCACCGGAATCAAGGGTGGCACCGAGGTTCGCAAAAGGTGAACCGATGGTGGCAGTATCGGCGACGTACACAATGTCTGTGGCGATCAATAAACCAAGACCCACACCGAGACAAGGCCCGTGCGCCGCAGCGAAGGTTGGTGCCGGAAACTCTGCCATTTGCTTGAGTACAGGGGTGACCTTCTCAGCAAGGTATTCGGTGGCGTCGTCGTCCTTGGGGTCGAGGCCTTTGATATTGCGGCCAGCGCAAAAACCTTTGCCTTCGCCGCGGAGCAGGAGGGCTCGTACCTTTGCGTCAGCGGCCTCGATGTAGACCTCGGAGAGTTCTTTGAGCGCTGCTTCATCGAGGGAATTAAGTGCACGCGGGTCATTCAGAACCACTTCGGCGGTATTGGCGGTGCTGTCAATATGCAGATCAATCATGCTGCTGGGGGTCCTTTGATTGGCGTTTGCTTAGGCGTCGTAGTCGACGGTGATGGAATCTTCCGTGGGCCTGGTTTGGCAGGTCAGCACATATCCGGCAGCTACTTCGTCCGGTTCCAAGGCGTAGTTTTCATCCATCTCATAGCCACCTTCGATGACCTTGGCGCGGCAGGTGCCACATACCCCGCCAGCACAGGCGAAGGGCACATCGGGTCGGGTGCGCAGGGCGGCGTTGAGGATGGTTTCTTTGGCTGCCACCGGAGAGTCGACTTTGCCGGAAAGCCCATCGAGCATGAATTTTATGGTGATGTTCTTGCCCTCTGGGTCGAGCACCACCTCACGGCCGGTATTGCCGGAATCGGACCCGGATTGTGGGTTCGCGGACGTGGTGAAGAGTTCGAAACGCACATCGGATGCATCCACTCCACGCTCGGCAAGCTCATCTCGACATAGCTGCACGAGTTCGAAGGGGCCGCAGAGGAACCACTCCTCTACTGTGCTGGGGCGAAGCACCGAATCAAGTAGACTCTTGAGTTTTTCTTGGTCAATGCGACCGGAGAAGAGCGGGTTCACACGCTGCTCACGGGAGAGCACATGGTGGACCGCGAAACGGGAGGGGTACTTGTCTTTGAGATCGCCGATCTCTTCTGCGAACATGACATCCCCGCCGCCCTTGTTTGCATACACAAGTTCAAAGCTGGTGGTTGGGGATTGTGAGAGCACGGTTTGGGCGATCGCCATGATCGGCGTAATACCGGAACCTGCGGCAATAGCCACCAGGTTACTATGCTCTTGCATGCTTTCGGCTTCATCCGCAATGGCCTGTGGGTTATTCAACCCAGTAACATGCGTTTTAGATGTGAAGGCACCCTGCGGATTCATCACGTCGATGACATCACCAGGTTTGAGTTCTTCATTCGCCCAGGTAGAGAAGATCCCGCCCAAGTTTTTCTTAATGGCTACCCGGATGATGCCGGGGCGCGGGATATCGCAGATGGAATAGGAACGTCGGACTTCCTGGCCGTCGATCTCTGCGCGTAGGGCCACATATTGGCCAGGCACATAGTCGTAGTCGGCTTGGAGTTCTTCAGGCACATGGAAGCTGACTTCCACTGCTTCATCGGTCAGACGGCGAACCCTCATGACCTCGAGAGCGTTGAAGATAGCGCGACGACGAGTCGAGGTTTGGCTTTCGGCGCTGGGATCCTGTGCGGTGTTTGCTTCAGTTGTTGGAGTGGTCATCAGTGCACCTTGAAGTAGTCGAAGGGCTCGAGGCAGGCATTGCAGCGGTAGAGCGCTTTGCAGGAGGTCGAGCCAAAATGGCTGAGTTCTTGGGTTTCAGTGGAGCCGCAGCGTGGACAAGCCACCTCAGTAACTGGGGGGCGTAGGCCTAAGGTCAACGGAATAGGGCCAGCATCCTGTATCGCAGAGCTACCGGAGGGCGGGGCGATCCCATATTCGCGTAGAACTTCGCGGCCGTGCGGGGTAATCCAATCGGTATTCCACGCGGGATCGAGTACTAACTCCACCTTGGCTTCGGGATAACCCTTATCGCGGAGGCTGCGACGAAGATCATCAGTGATGTGCTCCATCGCCGGGCACCCGGAGTAAGTCGGGGTGATGGTGACAATCGGGACTTCATCGATACGTACACCACGAAGGATGCCCAAATCTGCAATAGAGATCACGGGGATTTCGGGGTCTGGTACATGTGCCGCGATATCCCATACTTTAGCGGCTTCAGGGTCAGTGGGGCGCAGCTCATGTGGGGTATCGGAGTGTCGGGTGCTGATTCCAACAACCGGGTTGCCGGTGGGTATATGTGCCTCGTGGTCAGCGCGCTCCACTGCTTCCACATGACTTTGTTCGGGCAGGTGGCCTCGTGGATTTCCAGCTGCCTCAAGCAGGTCAGCGTCGCTGAGGAGTTTGGGGGCACCGGCGTACTTAGAGGTCTTTGGCTCAGTGACCTCGAAATTCGGTAGGTGTTCGGGGACCTTACGAATTTTGCGAGAAGGGTGTGTCATAAACGATCACTCCTGACACAGGGTGGGGCTGGTGTGCGAGATTGCAAGTTCAATCAGTAGGGCCTGAAGAGCGGTGGCCGTGGCTGTGGGTGATCCCGCGAGACGCATAGCGTCTGCTACCAGGTCGCGCCGGGGTGCTGGCGAGCAAGGGATTGCATTTCGGCCAAGATATAGCCGCGATGTTCTGAATACTTTCCCGTACGTTGTGCGCTGCGGGCCGGGTGAACCTGTGGGATGTCCAGTTCCGCCATCTCCAGGATGTGAGCGACGCGAGTATCGAATTCCTCCTTTAAGGAGGAAGGCAGCGGGGCGATATTCTGCTCGGCTAGACGCTGATGAACTTCCAGGTCTTCAAAAAGTTCATCAAGGTAGGGCCACATGTAGTACAGGCCGCTGCTGATCCGACGCTTCGATTCCTCGGTGCCTAAACCGAGACGCAGGATCCACTGGCTGGCATGGTCAACGTGGTATTCCACTTCCTTGACGGCCTTTGCAGCAATTGCGGCGAGCGTCTGATCCTCGGATTGCTGCAGTGCGGTGTACAAACCGTAGTGGTAGTAGCTCACCAATAATTGACGGGCGATGGTTTGACCAAAGTCGCCATTTTCCTGCTCCATCAGGCGCGCGGAGCGGAACTCTTCTTCATCTCGGAAATAAGCTAAATCATCTTCGGTCTTGTCCCAGGCAGTGCCGGCATAGGAGTAGAAAAAACGTGCATGTCCTACGAGGTCAAGTGCGATATTGCCCAAAGCAATATCTTCTTCCATCTCCGGGGCACGAGAAATCCACCATCCGAGGCGTTGGGCCAGCATTAAGGAATCATCACCCAGAATCAGTGCGTATTGAGCGACATCTTCAGTGGCGTGGAGATTCGCGTTTTGAATATCTTCAGCGGTGATCCCGTGGCCTTGGGTGTGTTTGGTGGCAGAATCTGAGGTTGCGAAACCGCTCATAGGTGTGGCACCCCCTCAGACTTTCCGTAATAGGTTGCGTGGCGATAATTCTTGCCTTGCGCGGATTCGAAGAACCCACCCTTGGAATCAGGGTCGCTGGCGGTAATTACTTCTGTGGGAACAACCCACACGCTGGTACCTTCATTGCGGCGGGTGTAGAGGTCGCGGGCGTTTCTTAAAGCCATTGCAGCGTCGGGGGCATGCAGGCTGCCGGCGTGCACGTGGGAGAGTCCGCGGGAGGAGCGAACAAAAACCTCCCACATGGGCCACTCATTGTCTGGTGTCTTATTTTCGGACATGGCGGGCTGGGGTGTCCTTTCCTAACAGGGAAAAATCTTTTGGGTGAGTATCAGTGTTGTCGCAGGGAGCTACGAACCTCGGTGGCAGGAAACCAGAGGCGCTTTGGGCCGGGGTGCGTTATCTCATGCATTGTTGTTTCATGTGCGCTTGCTCTTATACGGGAAGGGCAAGTGGGCACAAAGGATCTCTGAAAGCGGGGTACGAGGATTGTCGCTGAGAGGATGTTGCAGCACCTCAGCTAACACGTACCCCGCGTGCAAAGTCGAGTTAACAGGCCTAAGCAGCAGACCCTGCCAACCGCCATCTATGCAATAAGCGCGGAATCTTCTTCCAGCACTCGCGTTGCACCGGGGCGCTCGTATTTCTCGGCATAGGCGGCGGCGGCTTCGCGTACCCAAGCGCCTTCGTCAAAGGCCTGGCGGCGACGTTGCATACGTTGCACATTGCAGGGGCCATGGCCCTTAATGACGCTGAAGAACTCGTCCCAGTCGAGCTCGCCATAGTCATAGTGGCCACGCTCTTCATTCCACTTCAGGTCCGGGTCTTCAAAATGCAGACCCAAAGCCTCTACCTGCGGAACGATCATGTCCACAAAACGCTGGCGCAATTCATCATTGGAGAAGCGCTTAATCTTCCAATTCATGGACTTCTGGGAGTTCGGAGAATCCTTATCCGGTGGCCCGAACATCTGCAGGGCTGGTCCATAGAAACGGTTAATCGCTTCTTGTGCCATCTGTTTTTGTTCCGGAGTGCCATGGGACAGTTCATAGAGGATCTCCCAACCTTGACGCTGGTGGAAGGACTCCTCCTTACAAATGCGCACCATCGAACGTGCATAAGGCGCGTAGGAAGCGCGGCACAAGGGAACCTGGTTACAAATCGCGGCGCCATCGACCAGCCACCCAATTGCCCCAATATCTGCCCAGGTGCGGGCAGGGTAATTGAAGATGGAGGAGTACTTGGCGCGTCCGGAAAGCAATTGCTCTACGAGCTCATCGCGCGAGGTCCCCAGGGTCTCAGCAGCGGAGTACAGGTACAGGCCGTGGCCTGCCTCGTCCTGGACCTTCGCCATCAAGATAGCTTTGCGCTTAAGTGATGGTGCACGGGTAATCCAGTTGGCTTCTGGCTGCATACCGATGATTTCGGAGTGCGCGTGTTGCGATACCTGACGGGTCAAGGTCTTGCGATAGCCAGCTGGCATCCAGTCGGTCGGTTCAACCCGAGAGTCCTCGGCGATCAGCCGGTCAAAATTCTTTTCACCAGCGATGTCAGCTTCACGAGGGCTGGTCTCGCCGTCTGATACCCGCGGGTCGGGTGCGGCGCTGAGACCATTGTTCTTTGCGATGGGGATGTGATTGGGCTGGGGTGTGGTGGTCATGGGACGGACCTCCTGTGAGGTGTAAAAGAGAAGACTTCTGGTTTTCAGGTGCAGTCCGCGGCTGCGGAATATCCCTGTCAACGTATCGTCATCTCTAATCAGGGAGATGAAACACGTTCTGTCCGGTGCAGTCTGCGGGTGAAACATTGTTTTGTTGGATTGGATGGTGACTCGCGGGTGAGCAAGCATCCAATCCAACAAAACAATTAACTGAACGTGCGGTCAGTATATGGCGATCTGTGACATAGGTCAACATTTCGCTTTAAAATCGCCAGGACAGCTAATTGTGACGGGGGTAACTATTAGCTGGAATTCGCAGGTGGTGCAGGATTCAGAACGTACCCCCGAAACGCCGGGGTTAAAACACCCTTGCAGAACCTCAGTGCGCCCCGGAGTGCCTGTCCACCTCTACTGTGGCACGCCTCGCACGATCCGGGAGGTCCCACGGAATTCTGCCACCACCTTGTCCTCGCAATACAGGGTCACATCAGTAATTCCGTTTCGCCCGTAACGCTGCTTCTCCACTGCAACCCCGTGAACCTTCTGGCCTTTAAGCACTGGTGCGATGAAATGAATAGTTACTTGCGCTGCCACCGCAATCTCCCCATGGGAATTACAGGCCCCGGCGAATAGAGAATCCGCGAAGGTGAATATAAAACCACCCTGGCAGGTACCGTGACCGTTGCACATGTCCTCTCGGACTAGGAATTCCCCCTCACAGTGTCCCTCCTCTAGCACGGTGATCTTCAAGCCAATGGCCTGGCTGGCAATATCTGCGCCAAACATCTCGCGAACATGCTGGAATTGTTCCGAGCTGGCTGCGCCTTCGCCCAAAATGGGGTGCGCGTTGTTCATTGAATTATGGCTCATGAGGTCTGATTTCTCCTTGACGAAGGGTCGGGTTGGGCTAATTGGTAGCATTAAAGAAGCTTAGTTTTAGGCCAGGGGATCAGTAGGAGGCTCACGTTCTTGGTGCGGCATGTGAGCTGTATAAAGTCACTTTCACCTGTATGCTGGGAAGCCAGTTCTATCGCCGTGGTTTCCCAGGCGGCGAGCAATCTGAGCTGGACTAACCTCTCGTTCGGTTATGGGAGTGAAGTGTACTTTTAGAATAGAGACTAGCTACTGAAATGCTTCTGGGAGTAAAGCGAGGAGTATTCATGGCTGACCCTATGGCGTCCAATTCGGTCGCCGCCCGTGCCTCTGGCGCACCGAGAAAGAACCCACAAATGAATGCGCAATCTCTTTCCGCGGCTAATTCTGAACTGCCCGGCACCCCGGTCCCTGGACCCGGCCGTGGCCGTCCCGGTTACACCCGTGATGATGTGATCGCCCGTGCTGTAGCCGCTTTTAATCATCATGGTTATGAGGCCACCAGCATGGGGCTTCTGGCAAAATCTTTGGGGGTGAGTAAATCTGCCCTCTACCACCATGTTTCCAGCAAAGAAGAAATTCTGGTCGAAGCTACCGACCGTGCCCTGCGCGGCTTAGGTGCTGTTATCGACACAGCAACCATGACCCGTGGTCCCGCTATCGAGCAGCTTGAAGTCATGGTCGAAGGCTCGGTTCGCGTGCTCTGCGAGAATCCCGAATGCGTGACCCTGCTGCTCAGGCTCCGCGGCAATACGGATGTTGAGCTGGAATTACTTCACCGTCGCCGCGAATTAACTCGCCAAAGCGAGGAAGTCGTCCGCCGCGCTCAGGAAGAGGGCAGCGTGCGCACCGACCTGAATGCCGGCGCAATTAGCCGTCTCATGTTTGGCATGATTAATTCCATCGTCGAGTGGTATCGCCCCGGCGGCCCGCATGGCTCCGAAGAGCTCGCGAAGACTGTTCCCGCCATTATTTTCGATGGGGTGCGCGCGGAGGGGGGCGAGCACTCGATTTTTAATAGTTCTGCCGCGCTTAAAAACTAGTCGACGCGGCCTCCGGGGGGGATTCGGATGGGGGTAATTCTTCAGCTTGGTATGCCAGCTAGATAGGTCCGGAAAACAACCAGGTCAGGATTATGTGAACCGGTGCACCTCTCCTTCTGTCTATCAGGCAATAGGGGTAGGCGAACGTGCAAATAACCTATGGAATGTGTTGCGGCTCACTAGCTCAGTATGTAGCCTGAATCACATGCCATGACTGACCGCTCGGTCAGTAAGCCTGTATGACGCATACTCGCGTCAGATACTTTGTTTAGCCTCGGCGCTTTCCCGAGAACCGCGGGCTGAGCAATCTAAGACTGACGAAGGTGTGCATTGGTTCCCCGCCTAAGCCATCGCGCATTACCAGCTCAAACGGGAGATCATGAAATTAAACCCCGCAGTTGTGTAGCCCACGATGGCGGTGAAGATACAGGCGTGTGCCCATGGCATCCTCGCCCAGAAAGGAACGCCGAGTGGCCTCTACAGCAGATATCACTTCCACCCATCACGGCCCCCAAACCGGTATTGAGTACGCCTCGCGCGATGAGATCACCGCTTTGCAGACCGCCCGCGCTAAGAACACCCTGCGCCACGCCTACTTCAATGTGCCGCACTATAAGAAGGCCTTTGATGAAAAGGGTGTTCACCCTGATGACTTCAAAGAACTAGCTGATTTCGCAAAATTCCCGCTCACCGATAAAAGTGACTTGCGCGAAAACTATCCCTTCGGCATGTTCGCCGTGCAAAAACACCAGCTCGTTCGCGTCCATGCTTCTTCCGGAACCACGGGTCTACCTACCGTTGTGGGCTATACCCGCAATGACATCGAAGTCTGGGCCGATTTGATGGCCCGGTCGCTGCGGGCTGGTGGTGTTCGCCCCGGTGATCGCGTCCAGGTTACCTTCGGTTATGGACTTTTCACTGGTGGCCTTGGCGCTCACTATGGTGTGGAAAAACTCGGTGCCACCGCTATCCCAACCTCCGGTGGTCAAACCGAACGCCAGTTGCAGATCATGAAAGATTTCCAGCCGGACGCCATCATGGGAACCCCTTCTTATATGCTCAACGTGCTCGATCGTCTGCGAGCTGACGGTCAAGACCCACGTGAAAGCTCCATCCGCGTTGGTATCTTCGGTTCAGAACCCTGGAGTGAAGGGATGCGCCGCGATCTCCAGGATGGTTTCGGCATCGATGCCACCGATATTTATGGCCTTTCGGAAGTCATGGGCCCCGGTGTTGCTCAAGAATCCATCGAAACGAAAGATGGTTTAACCGTCTGGGAAGATCATTTCTACCCAGAAATCATCGACCCAGAAACCCTCGAGCCCGTTGCTGAAGGTGAAGTTGGCGAATTGGTTATCACCCCGCTGACCAAAGAGGCCTTCCCGGTTGTCCGCTACCGTACCCACGACCTCACCCGATTGCTGCCGGGCACCGCTTTTTCCATGCGTCGGCTAGAACGCATCTCGGCTCGTGATGATGACATGATCATCCTGCGCGGTGTGAATTGCTTCCCTTCCCAATTCGAAGAACTCATCACCCAAGACTCCAACCTGCGCCCGCGCTACCAATGCGTGCTCAGCAAGCGAGGCCGCATGGACCACCTCACCTTGGTCGTCGAACACGCCCCGGACCGCACTGCCGATGAGCTAGCCGAAACCCAACGTCACCTCCGTAAGCAAATCAAGGACCGCATCGGTGTCACCGTTGATGTGGAACTCCAAGCAGAGGTCGGCACCGGCGAAGGTAAAGCCAAGCGCATCGTTGATAACCGCGCCAAGGAATAAAGCCGCATGCATTGTGCTCCCACAGGCACACTGCGATCCTTTGGATGCTGAACTCCCCCTTAGGAAAAGGGGAGGCACTTCCCTCCCCAAAATTTCCCACACCAGCTCTTGCAGTATTTCTTCATCTTTTTCCCATCCTCCGTCCCCAGATGAAACCGTAGCGCTTCTCTGCTCGCTCCTGCCTGATGGCATTAGTTCACCCGCATTAATGCCGAAGCCAAGACAACACATGCGTTGCCTTCACTGACACCAGAAAGCAGGTCTTGACGATGACATCGCACCAGCCTGAGCACGACCTATCAGCTAACAGTAGCTCCACCACTGAAGCTGAGAAACACCCCATCCCAGAGTTTCCACCCACTCCCGGTAATGTCACCAAAGAACATCGTCGCGTCCTCGCTGGCGCGATGGTGGGCACCACCATCGAGTGGTTCGACTTCTTCATCTACGCCCAAGCAGCCGGCTTAATCTTCGCCCAGCATTACTTCAACCCCGCTGCGAATGATCGTCCCGGACTAGCCCAAATCGTGGCGTGGGCTTCCTTGGGTATTAGCTTCCTCTTCCGTCCACTAGGCGCCATCCTGGCTGGTCACCTCGGTGACCGACTGGGCCGTAAACCAGTGTTGGTGCTCACCTTGCTTGGCATGGGTGGAGCTACTGTCCTTATCGGTGTGCTGCCCACCTATGAATCAATCGGCATTGCTGCCCCGCTGATCTTGGTGCTGTTGCGCATCCTGCAGGGACTTTCTGCCGGTGGCGAATGGGGTGGCGCAGCGCTGCTCTCCGTGGAACATGCTCCGGTGAATAAGCGTGGCCTCTTCGGTGCCTTCCCTCAGATCGGTGTTCCCAGTGGTATGTTCTTGGCCACCATCTTTATGCTGGTTATTGCCGCTACCTTAACTCCTGAGCAATTTGAATCTTGGGGCTGGCGTATCCCCTTCATTTCCTCCTTGGTGCTTATTGCTATTGGTTTTTGGATTCGTCGCCTGGTGGGTGAATCCCCAGTCTTCGAAGAGCTGGAAGCCCTCGCCCGCACTGAATCCGCCCCACTGTCCATCCTCATTCGCGAACATCGCAAGCCGGTCTTCCTCGCCGCCATCATCTTTGCTGGCAATAACGCGGCTGGCTACATGCTGATTGCCTACTTTATGTCCTATGCCACCAAGGTCCTAGGCCATGATCGTCCCACCGTGTTGGCCGTCTCCTTGGCTGCGTCGGTGCTCTGGGGTATATCCACCCTTGGCTTCGGTGCTCTTTCTGACAAAGTTGGTCGTAAACGCACCTTTGTCTGGGGCTATATCTTCGCGATGATCTGGGCAGTACCCACCTGGTGGCTGATCGATACCGGATCCATTGTCTGGTATGCAGTCGCGCTCTTCGTGCTGGCAAGTATGCTCGGTGCTAGCTATGGTCCACAATCGGCCATGTACGCCGAAATGTTCCCTGCCAAGGTGCGCCTCTCCGGTGTCTCCATCGGCTACGCCTCCGGCTCCATTATTGGTGGCGCCTTCGCCCCGATGATCGCGGCGCTCCTGTTGGAAAGCACCGGCAACACCACCTCCATCGGCATCTATATCGCCGCGGTCTGTGCTGTCTCGCTGGTCGGCTCTCTGATGGTTCCCAAGGGAATCCAGGAGCGTTCCCTGCACTAAAAGTTTTCCTCCAGGGGCTCCCCCGCGTCTTCTTCTGGCTGCTTAAGCAGCCGTAGCAAAGATAGCGGGGGATTCCTCATTAATTAGGAGAAAACTGGAACCAATGGTTGGGCTCAGTTTGGAAGAACCAGGGTATATCGTTTATATAAGTTGATGAACACATCCAACTCCTGAGAGATAACGAATGCCCACGCCTTCTCAGCAACCCACCACTGGCTCCAAATTAGGTGTCCTACCAACGATCATCCTTGGGATTGGGGCCTTTATTGGCCTCATCTTCCTAGTTGCCGCGTTTAGCGGTGGCATTGGGAATTTCATTGGGTGCATCTTGATGGGTGTGGGTGCTTTTGCTGTTTTCTTTATCCTCGCGATGATGCTGCGCGATCGTCTGCGCGGAAACCAACAGCTTTCTGCCAGCGGCGCCATGAAAGTGTTTCTCGTCCCCGTTCTCTTATTCATTGTGGGTTGGGTGATTGTCCCAGGTGCACAGTCAAAGAGCGATAGTGCGACAACCACCAGCACCGTGACGACGCAAGTATCCACCACGGTTCTCAGCACCACCTCGCGTACACAAACTGCGAGTTCTTCCTCAGCAACGTCGACTACCGAAACCGCCCCAACCACCGAAGAACCAGTGGAAAAGGTCCAACACGGGTTGCTCTATCAAGAACCCAGCAGTGAACCTCCGGCTCCCGCCCCGGCCCCCGAGGTAGTTAAACCTGCGGCAGTTGAACCTGCGCAACCCCCCGCACAGCAGCCGGCACAGCCTCCCGCGCAGCAGCCGGCAAGCGTGCATTATCGGAATTGCCAGGAAGCTAAAAATGCCGGGGCCGCCCCGATTTACCGTGGGGAGCCTGGTTATGCTCCGCACTTAGATCGTGATGGGGATGGCATAGCGTGCGAGAAGTAATGATTGATACACACAAGTACATCTTTGGTGGTTGCTCTTGATCAGAGAGCTTGAATAATCAAGTGAGATTTTCCCTGTGCGAGGTCAAAACCCTTGCTGTTCGCACGGTGTTGCGCCTACGCTCATCCACATGCAGAATTTGGATAGCCTAAGCATAGTAAAAGCCGCACCTGCCACTCTCGGGAAAATTCTCCTGGCCATCATTGCAATTGTTGCCCTGACATTTGGGTTGAGTGCCTGTGGTAATTCCGAAAGTAGCAGTGGATCTAAGGACGCTGCTGCCACCAGCAGGGCTGCGGATAAGAAGGATGAGAAGCAAGAGACCGGAACCTCGAAGGTCGAGAAGATTGTGGCGCTGGACTGGCGCTATGAGGAAATTTTGACCGCGCTGGGCGTAAAGCCAGTGGGCATTGTGGAAATTGGCAAGTCCAAGGAGCCCGGTACTTTGGCGGGGAAATTGACGGAAATCACCTCTGTGGGGCAGGCAAAGCAGCCTAATTTGGAGATTATTTCTTCGCTGGAGCCGGACCTGATTTTGGCGAGCCCCACCCGGCACGCTGCGATTATGGATCAACTAAAGGAGATCGCTCCGACCGAGGCGTACTCCGATGCCACCTACCAAGATGTGCTGAAATCCATGGATGAGATCGCCGCGAAAGTGGGTAAGGAAGATGAGGCGAAGAAGGTTCGTGAGGACCTCAAGGCCAAGCTGGAGGAAGCGAAGAAGGCTGTGAAGCCAGGGACCCGTGCCGCGTTGGCGGGGTGGACTAAGAACACGCTATATACCTGGGTGGACGCGTCCTTCCCGGCGTCTTTGTTGAAGGATGCTGGTTTTGAGTATGGCTATGAGGGCGAGAAGTCCAACATTGAGTCCAAGACGGATGTAGCGGAGTTGACCGCGGATAAGTTGCCGGAGATGAACCTAGACGTCCTGTTCATGTATTTGGATGTAGATGGTTTCCGTGAAACCCCATTCGCGCAGGCAGTTCCCACAATTGTCGGGGTTGAACAAGACGTGTGGTCTCGTGCGCGCGGTCCCTTAGCGGCAGAAGCGATGCTGGATCAGATTATCGAAACAGCCAAGTGACCTTAGGCTCCTCGCTTGGTGCTGGGGCGGCGGACTCGGTAGCTGAGGCGCACTCGGTTGCTGCCGCGCACTCCCCTGCCACTAGCATTCAGCGGGTCGCGCTTGCCCTGTGGGTAGGCGGGTGCTTGCTGATCATTGGGATGATGTGGGCATGGCGGCTCACACATATTGAGGTCCCCGCCGAGGCGACCTGGTTAGCCCCGGAAATGCAGGCCATTGTGCGCGATCGACTGCTTGCCGGAACGATTGTGGGTGCGGTGCTGGGAATCGCGGGGTTATTACTGCGCACCGCCTCAAGTAACCCGCTAGCTGACCCCGAAATTACTGGGGTAAATGCTGGCGCAGCCCTAGGCGTGGTGGCGGTGGCGGCACTCACCCCAGCCCAAGGCGCTGCCGCATTACTACCTGGTGGACTGCTGGGGGCGATTGCTGCTGCCAGCATCACCGTGATGGTGGGCTTGCGCGGCGGGCACGGGGATCTCAGTGGCGTGGTGGCGATCCAACGCATGCTGCTTTTAGGTTTAGCGGTATCTGCCATGCTCAGTGCCATTACCGCCATTGTTTTGGTGTTAGATGAAGCCCAATTAGTGACAGTGTTGTCCTGGCTTTCCGGCAAACTGGGTGGTATCCGCCTGCCTGATCTGATCCCAGCCTTGGTGATCAGCGTGCTGGTGGTGCCGGTGGTGTGGTGGGGTGCGCGCGGTTTCGATGCCCTAGCCATTGGGGATTCCGTGGCCAGCGCCATCGGTGCGCGCCCGGCACGGCTGCGGCTGATTGCCACGACGGTGGCAGTGCTATTAATTGCACCTTGTGTGGCGGCCGCCGGACCGATTGGTTTTCTAGGCTTGCTTTCTGCGGTGGTGGCGCACCGCTTATGCGGGCCGCGACACCGTTGGGGTATCCCGGTTGCGGCGCTTAGCGGTGCGGCGGTTTTGCTTTTGGCTGATTCCATTGCGCAATGGTTGTGGGCACCAGCGGAAACTCCGGTGGGCATTGTGACCTCCATCGTTGGAGTACCGGTGCTGCTCTGGGGTATTAGGCAGGTACAACGCCGCCACGGGCGAAGCGCCAAGAACCACGTTGGCGCCAGTGGCACCGTGGGTACTGCCAAGGTAGCTGCGGGTGCAGCCAGGGCCACCATAGGAGGTGAGCGCGTATGACACCTCGCAAAGCACACCCCCCGACCGCGACATCGGCACGTTCTTTAAGTGTGATCCTGGGGATCCTGCTGGTGGCCTTTTTAGCGACCGTGGTGTTGGCCCTAGGCTTAGGTGCCGTACACACACCACCGCGGGAAGTAATCCAAGGCCTGGTGCAGGGTGATTCTTTAATTTGGAAATACCGCTTCCCCCGCTTGTTGGTGGGTGCCTTAGCGGGCATGGGTATGGCGATATCTGGATGTTTATTGCAGCTGGGTTTAAGAAACCCGATGGCCGCCCCCGATACTGTTGGCGTGACCGCTGGTGGTGGGTTAGCTGCGGTCGTTGTGCTGTTGACCTCTGTTAACCCACCGGCTTGGATACTTACTCCCGCGGCTTTGGTGGGGTCGCTAGTCGGGGCTTTGATCGTGATTATTTTATCCGGGAAGGGAGTGTCCTCCCCGGTGCGTTTAACGCTGACCGGTGTGGCCCTATCCGTGGGCTTAGCTGCGCTGACAAAGTTGCTTTTGGTGCGCGCCGCACCGGAAGCTGGTGCGGCGATGACCTGGCTAAAAGGTTCGCTTTATGCTCGCACCCTGCCGGATGCCATCATCACTTCCCCACTGATTTTAGGGGTTGCGGTGATGGTGCTGATTTTGGCGAAGCACCTGGATATTTTGTCGCTCGATGACTCCACCATGGCCGGTATTGGTGGGCGCGCCGCGGTGTGGCGTTTAGTGGCCATTGGGTTGGCGATTATTGCCAGCGCCGGCGCAGTTGCTGGGGCTGGGGTGTTGGGTTTTGCTGGGCTGATCGTGCCGCATGCCGCCCGCATGTTGGTGGGCCGGAAACTCCGCCGTCAAATCCCGGTGGCTTTGCTTGCCGGCGCCACCTTGGTGGTGGGCTGTGATGCCTTTGGGCGTTGGGCTTTTGCCCCCACTGAGATCCCGGTGGGCGCACTGATTGCCATTGTTGGTGCCCCCTACTTCATTTATCTTTTGCTGCGTTTAACGAAGGTGCGTGCCGCATGACCACAAACCCGAAGTATCAGAAGAACTCAAGGAGTAGCTCTGCTGCACCTATCTCTTCGGAACAGCTGCGCGTGGAGGGTGTCTCCGCTGGCTACGGTGGTCCACTGATCTTAAACAGCGTGGACCTTGAGATCCCCCAAGGCAAAGTTACTGCATTGATTGGGCCGAATGGTTGCGGTAAATCAACCCTATTGCGGGTACTGGGACGGCAACTAAAACCCAGTGCTGGTGATGCCTTCCTTGGACAACGCGCCACCTGGTCGATCCCATCGAGGGAGTTCGCTCGCCACGTGGCTTTCCTCCCCCAACAACCCATCCCACCAGACGGGCTGCTGGTAGAAGAGCTCATTGCCTATGGGCGCTATGCCTACACCGGCGCCTTTGCCTCTTTAAGGAAGCAGGATTGGCAGATCGTCCACGCCGCCGCTGAACGTGCCGGGGTGACCGACCTTCTCCACGAACCGGCCGAAGGTTTATCCGGTGGCCAGCAACAACGCGTGTGGATCGCCATGACCTTGGCCCAAGACGCACCCATCCTGCTGCTTGATGAACCCACCACCTACCTGGACCCCGCCTACCAATTGGGGGTCTTGGAGCTGGTGGCTTCCTTAGGTAAAGAAGGCCGCACCGTGGTGATGGTGCTGCATGACATGAGCCAAGCAGCACGCTTTGCTGAGCATGTGGTGGCCATGCACTCCGGGGAAATCATTCGCGCCGGAGAGGTCAATGGCACCCTCACGGAAGACCTCATTAAAGAGATCTTCCAAGTGGATTGCCTTAATGTCACTGACCCGTATTCCGGAAGGCGCATCCCCATTCCGGATACCGTTATGCAGCCAGAATAAGGGTATTAGCTTAACCCTCCCCTGCGCTACTCATCTTCTTGAAGATCCCGCAAGGAAAGCCCCAGCTCGGCGAGTAGCCGCTCCAAGGAATCCGTGGCGGTCAGCTTCTTAAGCTTCTGGAATTGCTCCGGGGTGAGCTTTTCTTCCAGGTTTCCGCCACTATCAATTCCGGTTTCATCTTCTGGACCATCGGGGGTCAAACCCACCGCGGTGATGCCCTCCAAAGCCATCCCCAGCCCGCGGCGTACCGGTTGAATACTGGTCAACGCAGCGGCTGATTGGATGTGCTTAATAATCTCACTCGCTGCAATCGGCCCCTGCCCAAAAGGTGTTTGCGCAGCTAGCCGACCCGCAATGGCATGCATCGCAATGACCCGCTCAGTGGCAGCCAGATAGTCAACCGGCTCACCATTCCATTGCCGGCGCGCCACAAAAGCACCTAACATGCCAGCAAACACATCCCCAGAACCCGGGGTCGCCAACCAACTATGGCCCACATCCACCCCCACCACATAAGGCTTGGTGTTCCACAGGGAATCCTTCCGCGACGGCGGTGCCGCCAACAACGTCACCCGGCCTTTCACCACCACCGCGCAGCCAGTAGCCGCCGCCAAGGCCTGGGCCGCCCCAATCCGATCCGCCCCCGGATTGATATCAATCCCAAAGCCCTCTAAGAGGCGAAGGAATTCTCCATCATGCGGGGTTAAGACTCCCTGTCCTTGACGTTCCTGCAGCAGCCGGCGCAGTTGCTCATCCTTAGCCAAAGCCGTTAAAGCATCCGCGTCAATCACCACCGTCTCCGGGGCCAAAAGAATCTTCTCAAAATCCGGGATGCGACCATCTGCATCAAAACTCCCCGGCCCCACCACCCGGGCCTGCACACTGCCACAGGAATCAAAATCGGGTGCAACCACTACCTCCGGATAGCGCGCAATCACCCCCTCACTATGCGGGCCCACATAACGCACCATCGAGGATGTCGCATGCACCGCCCCACCACAAGCTAAGACCGCAGCCCCCGGATACGCCTGGCTACCAGCATGGATAGCCACCACTCCCCCACTGTATTTATTGGCCGTCGCCGAAGGCTCCAAAATCTCGCCCTCATTAACACGCAACCCAATATCGCCGGATTTCCAGGGATTAATCTGCAGCAAATGCACCTGCCGCACCGGATCAAAACGACGCCTTAACTCAAACTGCATCTCCCAAATATCATCCTGTGGCGGGGTATAAGCATCAATATCTAAATGCAATTGCGTCACGATGACCCGCCCACAATGCGGGTTCACTGCATTCGCGCGCTTCGGCCCACCAAAACTGATGGTGTAATCCGCGGAAATAAAATCCCCCTCATAAGGGCTCGGCTTCTTCCAGCCACAACCCAGCTTCTTAATCTCACTTAATGTCGCCGGTTCCGCCCCCGCATTCCCGGTATCCGTATCAATTCCCGAAGGTATATCCACCGCAATCACCTTCGCATGATGCTTCGGATCCGCGGCAAAAATATTTACTTGCTTCGCCCACTCCTTCGCGCGCCCCCGCAACGCACCCTTGCCCCCAATCCCTAACATTCCATCAATGATCAGGTCAAAGGGGAATCGCTCCATCAGATCCTCAGCCTTAAACTTCGGATCCCACACCCGGCACCCAGCCTCCTTAAACGCTTTCAACGCCGGGGCATGCACCCGCTGCCGATCATCAGTCAAAACACCAATAACTTCAGCTCTCTCCAGATTCTTCGCCATTAATGCGCCCGCATACAACGCATCCCCTCCATTGCCGCCCGCACCCGCCAAAACCAAAATCGTCGAACCCGACCCCGTATACGGCCGCCACATTTTCTCCAAAATCTGCGCAGAAATGGTCGCCACCGCTCGCGACGCCACAATCATTAACTCATCTGGTTTCCGCTGCCTATCCAGTAGGTCTTTTTCTACCTCACGAATTTGTTCGACGTTATAACAAGGCCTAGCCATAGGTTCTCCTTTAATTGCATTTTCGAGATCGTGTGGCTGGGGTTGTCTTTATCTTGCGGTTCCGCCCGCGGCGCTGACACCGCGCGCACCAGAAAAGATTGCGTCCCTCGAGCTCCGCAATTCTGATTGGGTTCCCGCACACTAAGCACGGTTGGCCCGTCCGCCGATACACATACACTTCCCCACCGTGGTCATCTTTACGTGGTGCACGATGCATCGCCTCTGGTGTGTGTTGTGGATACACCGTGTCAATCCTGCCCTGCAGCACCCCCTCGTGCATGAGCTCAACTAAGTCATCCCAGATCTTACGCAACTCTGCAGGTTTTAGCTGCCGCCCTTCAGTCCGCGGATCAATCCCTTGTCGAAACAGCACCTCCGCCCGATAAATGTTTCCGACCCCGGCATATAACGACTGATCCATCAACAAAGATCCAATGCTGCGCTTAGAAGCCAACACCTTCTTATGCGTTGCCGTGGGATCAGCATCCTCTCGCAAAGGATCCGCACCCAACTTCGCTAAGGCCGCTTCCTCCTCCGCCTCCGTAATCAAGCGACACCACTGCGGCCCCCGCAGATCCGCAGCCACATCATCATTATTAATTCGCAGGCGCACCTGCCCCTCCGGCTCACCCAGGGCACTAAACCTGAAGGAACCAATCAGGCCCAAATGCACCCAAATGATATTCGCCGGGTGTGGGCTATCGAAGTGTAAGAAAAGATGCTTGCCATGAGCAGAAGCATGATCAAAGGCCGCTCCATCTAAGCTGGCGGCTTCCACACCGAAGCGGCCCTGCGGGGAACTCAGATGCGGTGATTGCCCCATGAAGGCAGCATTGAATTCCCGGGCAAGACGATGAATAACATGACCTTCAGGCACATCACCCGATTCTAAGCGCTCCTTCAGCTACTTCGCGCAGAAGAACGCCATCTGTGCAGCTCAACCACAATTCTTTCGGGAGTACCACAGTGCCCGGGGTAGGGTGTACAGAGACTGCTTAGCTGGGGTTGTCAGGACATCACCAACTGGTGCCCACATCCACTTCTCAAGGCAGCTCACCAGAGACACATCCTCACCACATTTTGGAGAGCTACGTTATGCCGCAGCACCCGCCGAAGAGCACCAACCATGCGATCGGCTTTGACCGCGAACGCTATATCGAGATGCAATCGCAGCATATCCACGAAAGACGCGAAGAAATCGGCGGCAAACTCTACCTAGAAATGGGTGGCAAACTCTTCGATGATCTGCACGCCTCCCGCGTCCTCCCAGGCTTTACCCCAGACAATAAAATCGCCATGCTGGAAAAGCTCCGCGATGATATGGAAATCATTGTCTGCGTTAACGCCAAAGACCTAGAGCGCAAGAAAATGCGCGCCGACCTCAATATCCCCTATGAGGAAGACGTCCTGCGGCTCATTGATGTGTTCCGGGAACGCGGATTCATGGTCGACAATGTGGTGATCACCCAGCTTAAAGACGATAACCAGGTAGCCCGCGAATTCATTGAGCGCCTCACCCGCCTAGGCATCAAAGTGGCTCGCCACCGCATTATCCCCGGCTACCCCAGCAACACTGAACGCATTGTCTCTGATGAAGGCTTCGGCTTAAACGAGTATGTGGAAACCAGCCGCGAACTCATTGTGATTACTGCGCCGGGACCAGGATCAGGCAAGCTCGCCACCTGCCTCTCGCAGATTTACCACGACCATCAGCGCGGCATTACCGCCGGTTATGCCAAGTTTGAGACCTTCCCCATTTGGAATCTTCCGCTGGAGCATCCGGTGAACCTCGCCTATGAGGCAGCCACCGTGGATCTTGATGACATTAATCTCATCGACCCCTTCCACCTGGCAGCCTATGGTGAACAAGTCACCAGCTATAACCGCGATGTGGAAGTCTTCCCGCTGCTTAAGGTGCTGCTAGAAAAACTATCTGGCCACTCCCCTTATCAATCCCCCACTGATATGGGCGTGAATATGGCGGGCTATTGCATTAGCGATGATGAGGTCTGCCGGGATGCTGCACACCAGGAGATTATCCGGCGCTACTACCAAGCCTTGGTAGATGAACGCCGCAATGAACGTGATGACACCTTCAGCCACCGCGTCGCCATGGTGATGAGTAAAGCCGGCTGCACTACCTCCGACCGCCGAGTGGTTGCCCCTGCTGTGGCACTCGAGGAAGAAACCGGCGCCCCAGCTAGTGCCATGGAATTAGCGGATGGCACCGTCATTGTTGGTAAAACCTCTGAGCTTCTAGGATGCTCTGCTGCGATGTTGCTCAATGCGTTGAAGCATCTGGCCAATATCCCGACGAATATTGATCTTCTAGCCCCGGCAGCGATCGAGCCCATCCAAACCCTTAAAACCAGGCACCTGGGTTCACGAAACCCCCGCCTGCACACAGACGAAGTGCTCATCGCTTTATCAGTAAGTGCTGCCAATGATGAATATGCACGCCAAGCATTAGCGGAATTAAAGAACCTGCGTGGCTGCGATGTGCACACCACGACCATCTTGGGTTCCGTGGATGAAGGGATCTTCCGCAACCTCGGCATGTTGGTCACCAGCGAAGCGAAGTACCAACGCAAGGCGCTATATCGCAAGCGCTAAGCGCTGAAGAATTCAGACCAATACCCGGTTTGCCCACCACAGTGTGCAAACCGGGTATTTTCAATAAGGGGGGTTCCTCGGTGCGTGAGGACTGTGGCGCAATTGTGCGAACTTTGCTAGTTAAAGTCGGTATTTCCCCAATACCTCACGGGCAACTAGTTTTCTTATTGAAAAGGGCACGTGCACCTTCAGTGGTGTACGTGCCCTCTAGTGATGACTTTAGGCCATAGACTTAGAACATGGTCTTGCCCAGGATAGCGATGGGCAGCACTGTGGTCATCCACAGCATGCTCATGGGAACCAAGAACCAGAACGCTCCCATCCAGGGGCGCCAGCGAGTGTAGTGTCGCAGTTTATAAACCATGATGATGGCGCAGCCGATCGGGCTGGCGAGTGCAACAATACTGGTCATAATCGGCCACCACAGTTGTGCTTGGCGGCTACAAATAAAACGTGCCGGCCCGTTATCGCAGAACTCCCCGCCCTGGAGCCGGAAGATAAATGCCAAAATCGCGGCAAAAACAAGCAGGATCACCGGGGAAGCCACGGCATAGATGATGGCTTGGCGCGTGGAATACTGGTTGCGCTCAAAGGCAACCACCGGATCCTCCGAGGTCGCAAGCTCCTCTAAAGAGTGCGGCTCCGGGGGTCGAAGGTTCGCAAAATCCGCGTCGATGCTCAGATCATTTTCCGGATGTTCGAGGAAACCCTTTCGCCTGTCCTTAGCCATGTGATTGAGCATAGCCCCTTAAGGCCAGAGTCTCAGCCCCCAATCGCGCATTCGTACATTTCACTGACCCCCAAAGAGCTAGCCCCGGGGGCGCAGAACAATATCCTGGGGTTGGCAATCCGCCGGCGCCTTTACTAAAGCCATGGCCGCGGCCTTCACGCTATCAACGGAAAGATACTTACTCGGATTCCAAGTTTCGCCGAGGAACTCCACTACCTTTTCTTGCATTGGGGTAGCGATGCGACCGGGGTAAATAGAGCTCACGCGGATCTCTGGGTTTTCTTGGCGTAAAGCCTCACACCAGGCGCGGGCCGCGAATTTACTAGCCGAGTAAGCGCCCCATAGTGGGCGGGTGTTCATGCCCGCCCCGGAGTTGATGTAGATAACGTGCGCACCGGCTTTCTTAAGCTGAGGGAGAAGTGCAGCGGTAAGTTCAGCAGGGGAATGCAGGTTAACTGACATGGCCTCTTCCCACTGTGCCCTGGTGCTCTCGGCACAACTACCTAGTGGGCATACCCCGGCGCAGTGAATGAGTAGGTCAAGGCTATCGCCCACAGCAGGAAGGTCTGCTAGGGGTTGGGTGAAATCTGATTGCCAGGTGTGCAGGCGTTCATCTTCTATCTCTGGGCGTTGGGAGTTATATTGCGCGATGATTTCGATATCTGGGTAGGTATTGAGAAGTTCGCGGGTAATTGCTAAACCAACGCCGCTGCTAGCACCAGTAACGAGGGCTTTCATAGATCTAGGGTGTCCTTTGAGGTTTTGTTTTAAGCATTATGTGCGGTGGGGTGCACCACCACGGGAACGCTGACGTGCCGGAGGAACTCGGTGGCCGTCGAGCCAATAAATACGCGCTCCAGGGGCCCCATGGGATGAGAGGCGAGATAGAGCAGATCGCCCTTCTTCCACTTCAAGGAATCCACCGCGCCGGACCATCCGGTGCCGGTACCAATATCGGTATTTACGGTGAGCTTCGGGAAGTGCTGACCGACAATATCGCCGCCACGATCCAACATTGCCAGGGAATGTTCCCGCCAGGGATCTCCCAGCTCTGCGGCAAGATCCAAAGTGTCGGTACGTGGCGAATCCACCAGGCCTTCGGGGGAGAAGGCGAGCAGCCGTAGTGGAACTTCCCAAAGATCAGCCCAGGCAGCAGCAAGCAGGAGAGAGGGTTCGTCGATCTCGAAGGTCTCCAAGAAAGCGAAGTTCACGCGTGTGACACCACGTTTGCTGAGCTTTACGGCACGAGGTACCAGCCCTAAGGGTTGTGGGGAGGAGTGCAACATGGCATCGGCGGTGCTGCTGACTAAGAAACGTCCCTTAGCTGCGGCGGCATCGGAACCAAGAATGATGAGGTCTGCGTGGAAAGCATTGGCTTCTTCAGTGAGCAATAAGGACTCAGAAGGGCCATCGCGGAAAACCGAGAATTCTTCATCCCACTGTTCCTTGGGGATACCAGCATTATGGAGTGCTTTTTTCACGGTGGCGCGTGAGGTATGGGCTTCTTTTTTCACCCACTTGCGGTATTTGCCGCCGAGCTTGGCTAAGGAGACAGCCGGCCAAGGGCGAACGAAAGTGGTCACCGCACGCACCCTAACCCGCATTTTTGAGGTGCGAGCGATCCACGCTGCGAACTCGCAGGGCTCAGCTCCATCATCACCGGGGCGGAGAGCCACGAGAACGCGGATGCATTCCTGGGGTGCGATAAGCCGGGTGTTGCTCGACTTTGCGCTAGCCGTGGGTTCCGGCGTGGCGGCTAATGCCTCTTCCGACATATTGGGTGTTGCCTCACTCATCACGAGAGGGAAGGAAGGATTCCAGCATGAGAATCTCTGCGCTGTACGCATGTGCCCTACGGGACTTCATCATGCTGCTTCCTAGCTTAAACATGTCGGGAAGGTTGTGGGAAGAACTCAAGAAAAACAACCCCCATACTCACCTGGGGCGAGTACGAGGGTGAAAGACGTGGTGAAGATGACGAGAGCGAAAGCTTCAGAGCAGTGGTTACAGAGTTCCGCGCTGGGATTCCTCTTAGGAAGCCTCGGGTTTGAGCAGGTGCTGTCCACCGTAGGATTCAGCCAGCGCATTAATGACGTCGGTGATTTCATCAGCGGCGCGTAGTTGCTCTTCATTAAGGGAAGAAAGCATCTCCGCTAGGTATTGGATGCGCTCTTCGCCTACGCGGGCAAGCTCATCGGAGCCTTGGACGGTGAGGCGAACTCGAACGCCGCGGCGGTCGGAGGTATCGCGGAGGCGCTCAACGAGGCCACGCTGCTCAAGTTGGTGCAGCGCATTCGAGGCGGTAGGCATGCGGATGCCTTCCTCGCGCGCTATCTGACTAATGCGGGAGGGGCCGTTTTCCTGAAGCCGCGTCATGATCGATAACTGTGGGCCGGTGAGATCCGATTGCTCAGCAATACGGAAATACATGACATATAGCTTCGTCATCGCCGGACGGATGCGGCGAGCAATATCCTCTGGACTGGGGGAACTCATGTGTTCATGATAGACCGAAATTCTAGGTTCGTGATATTCACTCGCGCTACACGGCGGTTCAGAAGTTCTTCCACCGCAGTATCTAAGTAACCTAAGCGTCTGCACACTAATGGTTGCCTTAGCCGTGACCTGCGAAAATATTGGTTAAACGCGTCAAGTGCGGAACTGGCGATACAATTTAGAGCTAATTTGTACAGTGCTAATTTTGGGCTAACTAAAAGCTTTCTTTACCTGCTGGCTAAACGATGTGCATAAGCTACCCCAAAGCGCAAGGCCGGTACTTAAACAGCGATAGTTTCTCGCTACAAACCAAATAAGTCACTTGAACTATTGAGGTGCTGTGGTGGGCGCTAGGCGTGAATGTGCACCTGGTGGAAACATCGGCTGAACTGGGGTGACCTAACGTTAGGAACGCGCTTGTGAACTTACTTAAGTCCGGCTTTCGAGTTTTCGGAGTCTTAACTATTAGTTCCGGTAGGGAGGCGCCTGGAAGTCCTTTGGTGACCCGGTGATTAGTTACTCTCAAAGGTGGGAACAGAGTTCAAGAGGGGCTATCTGAATGTGGTGGGGCACACCAAGAAGCTATCTAAGGTCCGGATTTCATAGGACTTTATGAGACAGTGGGGTAGTGCCACCCACAGGCGGGGGAGTAAGGGGGTATGGAGCTCCCGCGCCTTAGAGTGGCTCACAGCGTATGGACTACTCCTCGGAGATGAACTTCTCCAGGCGAGCACGCGCTTCATCATCACCGAGCTGCTCTGGCGGGGACTTCATCAAATAGGAGCTAGCGGGCAGAACCGGGCCAGCAACCCCACGATCAAGAGCGATCTTGGCGGCGCGCACCGCATCAATGATGATGCCGGCGGAGTTAGGAGAGTCCCAGACCTCAAGCTTGTACTCCAGGTTCAAAGGAACCTCGCCGAAGGCGGAGCCTTCTAGGCGCACATAAGCCCACTTGCGGTCATCGAGCCATTCCACATAGTCACTGGGGCCAATGTGGACATTGCGGTCATTGATCTTGCCGGCCAGTGGACCTTCCTTGAGGTTGGAGGTCACCGCTTGGGTCTTGGAGATCTTCTTGGACTCCAGGCGGTTGCGGTCCAACATATTCATGAAGTCCATATTGCCGCCCACATTGAGCTGCATGGTGCGCTCTAGGCGCACGCCACGGTCTTCAAAGAGCTTGGCGAGCACGCGGTGCGTAATAGTGGCCCCCACCTGGGACTTAATGTCATCACCAACGATGGGCAGACCAGCGTCTTCGAATTTCTTGGCCCACTCCGGATCAGAAGCAATAAATACCGGCAGCGCATTGACGAAGGCACAGCCCGCGTCGATGGCAGCTTGGGCATAGAACTTATCGGCTTCTTCCGAACCCACCGGCAGATAGGAGACCAACACATCCACCTTGGCATCCTTCAGTGCCTGGGCCACATCTACCGGCTCTGCATCAGATTCGGTGATGGCTTGGTGGTAGTGCGTGCCCAAGCCGTCGTAGGTGGGGCCGCGCTGAACGGTGACACCGGTGTTGGGCACATCTGCGATTTTGATGGTGCAGTTGCGGGAGGCATCCAGTGCCTCGGATAGGTCTTTGCCGACCTTGGCGGCATCCACATCGAAAGCAGCGACGAATTCAACATCGCTGATGTGATAGTCACCAAAGCGCACATGCATGAGCCCAGGGACCTTCTGATCATCCGGGGTATCCCGGTAGAACTCGACGCCCTGCACCAGCGAGGTAGCACAGTTGCCGACGCCGGCGATGGCTACCCTGACCTTCTTGCCCACGATGAATTGCTCCTTATGAAGAGTGGTCTTGCGTAATTGAAAATGGGCACGCGAAAGACTCGTGCTACCCGGAGGCAACGTTATGCCAGCAAACTGGGCTTTGGGGGAAGGGCCACTGCCTGTACCGTTCAAGATCCGCTGTGCTTCCTCTCACCCTCACCACTTAAAGGGAGTGTGCTTAGATGGGGTACCGTGCCCGCTTATCGCAATCTTCTCTCCCATGCGCTGCAACGCCGTCGCGTACTGCGCCGGCTCAAAGCTGGGCTGATTGAAAGAGAAGATGTCTGCGATGCCGATGGCATCTTGGTGGCGGCCGCGGAATTTCATGGCGAAGAAAGCCCCACACCCTGCCCGATCTGCGGCAAACCCTTAAAAGACGTGATGTGGGTGTATGGGGCCTCCGCACCAAGTGCCACGGTGGCTGGGGAGCTAGTGGAAAACCCATCTGGGACTGCCCGAAGTGAAGCGGAATTAGAAGCACTGATTGACCAAGTTTTTCAGCGTTCTTCCAAGGCCGAACCCTTAAGCGTGCATTGGGTGGAGGTATGTCCGCGCTGTCGGTGGAATTTCCTTAACGCCACCGCTGAAGCAGTACGCGGCTAAATTAAAAACCCAATCTCGCGTACTAAAACAGCCAAGGTGTGGCATAGCCTTCACCCCCTGACTGTCGCACAGGGGATACCGCACACCGCAGCCCGCGGGTCTCGGGTGAAGCAAAGAAACCAGGGAAATGGTCGCATTTCTACTGGGAATAGGCCAGGGTAATTCCCCTGAATTGTGTACGAGGAAGTAGGGTTTGGACAGGGTACGACGCGATGAAGAACAGGGGCATATGGTGACGGAGAAGAAGGATTCTTCGACAAAGCCGCGGCGCTCGCGGCGCGCACAGGCGCAGAAGAAGAAGCATAAGGGCCTCAAGCGTGGGCTACTGGCGCTGGTTCTGGGCCTAGTATTGCTGCCGCTGGGCGGATTTTTGGCGGCGTACATCATGGTGGATGTGCCGGAACCGGAAGAATTGACGGTCAAGCAGGTCTCCCAGATTTATGCCGCTGATTCCACCACTGAGCTGGCGCGCATTGTGCCGCCGGAAGGTAATCGGCGGATCGTGAAAATTGAGCAGATCCCCACCGCGGTGCGCAACGCCGTGCTCGCCGCCGAAGACCGTGAGTTTTATACCAACCAAGGTTTTTCTTTTAGCGGGTTTGGGCGTGCCGTGATTGGGCAGCTCACCGGTAACCCGACCTTAGGTGGCGGCTCGACGATTACCCAGCAATATGTGAAGAACGCCTTGGTGGGTAATGAACGCTCCTATGAGCGTAAAGCCAAGGAGCTGGTGTACTCCGTGAAGATGGCCAATGAATGGTCCAAGGATGACGTGTTGGCGGCATACCTTAATACTGTTTATTTCGGCCGCAATGCCTATGGTGTGGAATCCGCCGCGCATGCCTATTTTGGGAAATCCGTGTCTGACCTGGGCCCCGCAGAAGGGGCGGTGCTGGCGGCCAGTATTCAGCGCCCCAGCCAATTGGATCCCTGGCAAAACCCCGAAGGCGCGCATGCCCGCTGGAACTATGTGCTAGATGGCATGGTGACCACCGGGGCCATCACCCAAGCTGAGCGCGACGCGATGGAGTACCCCGAAACCACCGACCCTGCGTTAAACCGCACGAACACTGAGGCGGATGGCCCGAACTCCCTGGTGAAGAACCATGTGATTGCTGAGCTAGAGGAAAAGGGCATCACCGAAGCAGACGTGAGCACCCGCGGCCTGCAGATCACCACCACCATTGATGCCCAAGCACAACATGCCGTGATTGAGGCAATGCGTTCGCAGCTAGAAGGCCAAAACGATAACCTGCGCACCGCCGCGGTGAGCGTGGATCCCGCAACCGGTGGGGTGCGTGCCTACTATGGCGGCGATGATGCCGGCGGCTGGGATTATGGCACCTCGGCTTTGCAAACCGGTTCGACCTTCAAGGTGTTTGGGTTGGCAGCTGCCCTGCAGCAGGGCATTCCCACCAGCACCATTTATGAATCCTCCCCGGTGACCATTGGGGATTTGACCATCACCAATGTGGAGGGCGAGGACTGCGGCTATTGCAGCATTAAGCAAGCGCTGAAGGAATCGCTGAACACCAGCTTCATCCGACTCCAAGAAGACCTCAAATATGGCCCAAAGGACACCGCCGATATGGCGCATGCTTTGGGCGTGGAGCGTTCGCTACCGGGAATTCCACACACCTTAAGTGAAGGTGATGGGGATGCCCCCTATGCCGGTGTGATTTTGGGGCAGTACCTTTCTCGCCCCATTGATATGGCCGTGGCGATGGCCACCCTGGCGAATGAGGGTGTGTGGCATGACCCGCACTTTGTGCAGCGCGTGGAAACCGCCAATGGGGAAGTGCTCTATGAGCATGAAGATGGCCCCGGTGAGCGCCGCGTGGACACCAATGTGGCTAATAATGTGCTGGACGCAATGCTGCCGATCGCGGGCTGGTCCAATGGCAATAACCTGGCTGGGGGACGGCCTTCTGCAGCAAAAACCGGTACCGCACAGCTGGGTGATACTGGCCAAAATAAGGATGCTTGGATGATTGGCGCGACTCCGCAGCTATCCACCGCGGTGTGGGTGGGTTCGGATGATAACTCCCCGATCACCACGCCTTGGGGTGGGTTGATGTATGGCGCGGGGCTGCCGGCCAGCATTTGGAAAGCCACCATGGATGGTGCCTTGGAGGGCAAGGAGATCCGCAACTTCAATCCCCCGAAGCCCATTAACTATGGCATTGGCAATAAGGCCGGTACGCCTTATGTGCCGCCGGTGATTACCCAACCGACCCAAGAAGCTGACCCCAGCGCCGAACCTGGTGAAGGGGAAGAAGGACAGGATCCGGAGAACCCGCAAAACCCCGCTGAGCCGGGTCAACCTGGGGCTCCCGCGCCGGGGCACCCGGGGCAACCAGGCCAGCCGGGGCAACCGGCGCCACAGCCGGCACCCCAGCAGGGCATTGAGATACTGCCGGGCGTGTTCCTTCCGGCACCGCCACAACGGCAGGGTTAAGGCCAGGGGTTAAACCGAAAGGGAGCTTTTCTGAAGGGTTGGTCCCGAGAGAGCTGGCCCGCATAGCCTCCGTGGGTGCTGAACTATCTCTTTTAGCTCAGCACCCACGGAGGTTTCTTTATATGAGGAGCTGAGTGGGATCTGCCCCGATAGGTGCGCGTGCCCTGAGCGCCGCTGTCTCCCGAGGCTCCTGCATCCCGCAATCCGCTCGGTAAGCCGCCACCAATACCCCCGCCTGCTTCTTGTCTTCATTCGTTTTAATCAGCAGCCCCGCTATTTATCACCACCTTCAGGCCCTGGGATGCCACGTGGCCGGGTATAAATACAAGGGTGACGCAGTTGTCCCTAAGACACTGCCCCCCCCTGAGAAAACGAGGAGCGCTCCCGTGACCCCCAGCGATGGACAGGTACCCGAGAACCAAGCCGCTGCCCCAAAGGCCACCGCGCCCAAGGCCACCGAAGCCACCGCGCCCACGGCAACCACCTCCACCAGCGCCCCAATCTCGCACCGCTACGTCGAACCCTCCACCACCGAGCCTTTCGCTCGCGCTTGGACTAATTTCATCGGCGGGAACCTCGGCGACCACGGCCTGCGCGGCACCCAACGCTATTGGACCCCCTGGCGCCTTATCGTCCTGGTCGGCTCCTTCCTGCTCTCCCTCGGTTTCCTCAGCAAAGCGCATTGCGTCCCCGGCGCCATCAATGAAGAAGGCACCCCCTACCTCAGCTGGCCGGGGCACCGCCAAAACGTCTGGGGCTGCTACAACGACATCATCCCGCTCTTCGGCGGCCGCGGCCTCGACCAACCCGGCTTCCCCTACGCCTACTCCTGGACCGAAGGCGACATCACCCGCTACATGGAATACCCGGTACTTGCCGGACTCTTCCAAGGTCTTGTCAGCAGCATCTCGCGGGCTACCTTCGGGCTAGTCCCCCAATTCTCCGCCTTCGCCATTCCCCCAGCCTCCTGGTACTTCATCATCACCTGCGTGATCTTGGGATTCATGTGGCTGGCCACCTTAAATCTGGTTGCCCGTCTGATGGGCCCGCGCATCTGGGACACCATGATCGTCGCCGGCAGCCCCATGCTCATCGTCCACGCCTTCACCAACTGGGATATCCCCTCCATCTTGCTGGCCACCCTCGCCATGTACTGCGTGGCCCGCAACCGCCCCGGCCTCGCCGGACTTTTCATTGGGCTAGGCACCGCATTCAAACTCTGGCCACTTTTCCTCCTCGGCGCCTATCTGGTCCTTACTTGGCGCACCCGCCGCTGGCCGGAATTCCTCCGCATGCTGGGGGTTACGGTCATCAGCTGGGTGGTTGTCAACGCCCCCATCTACTACCTTTACCCCGAAGCCTGGCACGAATTCTTCCGCCTCAACCGCACCCGCGGGCCTGAATGGACCACCATCTGGGCGGTCGCCAGCCGACTCATCGGTTCCAGTACCGAGCCCCATTTCTTCGAACCAAAACTCATCAATACCCTGAGTTTTCTGCTCTTCGCGCTCTCCTGCGCCGCCATTTTCTTCTTCGGTATCCGCCTTAACCGCACGCCCCGCGCCGCCGAATTAATGGTGCTCATCATCGCCGCCTTCCTTATTTTCAATAAGGTCTGGAGCCCGCAGTATTCACTCTGGTTACTCATCCCCGCGGCCTTCGCGCTGCCCCGCTGGCGCCTCCTTTTCGCCTGGGGAGTCACCGAAATTCTGGTGTGGCGCATCCTCTTCTGGTTCTTCCTCGGTGCGGACAACAAAGGCGCACCTGGCGCACTACTTAACCTCATCGTGCTGATCCGCGATGCATTCATCATCGCCATCGTGGTGCTGGTGATCCGCCAAATGCTCGCCAAAACCACCGACAAAGTCCGCGTCACCAGCAGCACCGACCCGCACTACGATCGCCTCGCCGGCTGCTTCCACACTCCCACAAGCGCACCCAAAACCCTCAGCGCCGAGGTCATCCCCGCGGAGGCAGCACTGCCGCCAACAACACCGGTGCAGGTTGCTGGCACTGATTTTGCTTCCCCCGAGAACCGCGCCCGCGGCGGCAGGCATAGTTCCGGCACCTAGGGTGCCCGGGGGCTTGCCGCACCACATTGAATTGTTAGGCTCAGGGATAGTGCATTCATAGCCTTGTTCTGCTATTGCCCTATGAAGGAGGCCTACTGTCCATGCTTACCCCGCAACGCGCCCGCACCGCTGTGGTTCTCGGTGTCACCGTCTTAATGATTCCTTCGCTGGTGTCCTGTTCTTCCTTAAGCTCTTCTAGCTCCAGTGTCACCGTCACCGAAACCGCCAGCTTCACCACCACCGTTACCGAAGCACCTGATGCTGCTTCTGTACCTGCAGCGGCCGCACCGACCAGCGCAGATCATGGGGAGGTACCCTGTGCTGCCAGCTCTTATACCCCGGATGCTGAAAAAGACCTGGTTGATGAGGGTGTCACCAAAGAAGAAGTAGATGAGGTGCTTCGCCAAGGTTGTACTGCCGCGAAGTGGGATAATGACGGCTATTGGGAGATCGAGTGGGGTGACATCGAAGTGGAGATTTACCCGGATGGCACCGTGCGCGATGTGGACCGCTAAGCGCTAACTTCACAAGCTCAAGGTCTTGGGGTAGGTTGAAGGGGTTGCTGACGCAACGAATCCTCCTGCTGCATCCAACAGGGAAGCAGCCGAACTACTACTAGACCACAGGAGGTGATGAGGTCCGTGCGTCACTACGAAATTATGATCATCCTGGATCCTACCCAGGACGAACGCACTGTAGCCCCGTCCCTGGACAAGTTCCTCGAAGTTGTCCGTAAAGAAAATGGCACTGTCGAAAAGGTTGATGTGTGGGGTAAGCGCAAGCTTGCGTACCCGATCAACAAGAAGGACGAAGGCGTCTACGTCGTCGTCAATCTGGACTGCGAACCTGCCACCGTGCAGGAATTCGACCGTCTGCTGAACCTGAATGACAACATTCTGCGCACCAAGGTCCTGCGCACCGACAGCTAAGTGAAAGCTTCAGCCTGACAGCTGCGCGCACCTGCACCAAGGTGTGCACAAAAGACGTGTTGAGGACTTTTATTAACAACCCCCACGCTCAAGGGCTTGGTGTGCTGACGCGAGTTGCTAAAACTCACTACGCTTCTAAGCCAAGTGGACAAAAGACCTAATCAACACATCACTAGCTTTCAATATCAGGGAAGGTACCCAGCATGGCACAGGGAGATACCAACATTACGATCGTCGGCAACCTCGTTGCTGACCCGGAATTGCGCTACACCGCGTCTTCTATCGCAGTAGCTAATTTCCGCGTTGCTTCAACGCCTCGGCGTTTCAATAGCCAAACTAACCAGTGGGAAGACGGCGAAGCCCTCTTCCTTACCTGCAATGTGTGGCGCCAAGCAGCGGAAAATGTCAAGGAATCCCTGACCAAGGGTATGCGCGTTATTGTTACCGGCCGTCTTCGCCAGCGCTCTTATGAGACCCGCGAAGGCGAAAAGCGCACCGTATTCGAAGTGGAAGTCGACGAAGTCGGCCCCGCTTTGCGCAATGCCACAGCCAATGTCCAACGCAATGCCCCCCAAGGTGGCGGCCCAGGTGGTGGCGGATTCAACGCCCCGCAGGGTGCTCCCCAAGGTGGGTTCGGCGGCGGTGCTCCTCAAGGTGCGCCGCAGGGCGGCTTCGGTGGTGGCTTCGGTGGCGGTGCCCCGCAGGGTGGTTTCGGAGGCGGTTCTTCCGCCAATGACCAAGCCCAGCAGGACCCCTGGAATAGCGCCCCTCAATCTGGCGGTTTCGACCCCAATGATGAGCCTCCCTTCTAAATAGCTGTCCGCATCAGGCACTTTCCGCGCTGTGCAAACCTAACGCAGTTCAGCACTGTTAAAAACTCCACACACTTCAAGCATCTCCTTAGCTTTTGCAGGCTAAGTGAGGTGAAGCAAGCAGAAAGGCAGGGATCATGAAACTGATCCTCACCGCCGCCGTTGAGAACCTCGGTGTCGCTGGCGACATCGTTGAGGTCAAGGACGGCTACGGACGCAACTACCTGCTTCCGCGCGGCGTCGCCATTGTGGCTACCCGTGGCGCTGAGAAGCAGATCGAGGGAATCAAGCGTGCCCAAGAGGCCCGCGCGATCCGCGATATCGACCACGCTCGCGAAGTCCGCGAGCAGCTTAATAACCTGGAAGGTGTGACCATCAAGATGCGCACCTCCGACAAGGGCAAGCTCTTCGGCTCGGTAAAGGCAGACGACATTGCCGATGCTGTCAAGCAGGCTGGCGGCCCCACCCTGGATAAGCGCAACATCATTGTGCCCAAGGGCCTGGTGAAGACCACCGGTTCCTACCAGGTTGACGTCAAGCTGCACGAAGACATTGCAGCCAAGGTGAACTTTGAGGTCGTGGCCGCCTAATTAGGCACCAATGCCACGACGGCTTCCGTTTATAACGCGAAGCCCAACGACAACAGCGCACTGCGAGACCCCTCTTTCCACATTGAGTCGGAAAGTGAGGGTCTCTACGTGTCTCTACACCCCATGTGTATTCGCGGTAGGGGAACTACGGAAATTTTTTTTAGCGACGTTGCACCGCGGCTTAATCGGAGTGTCTTCTCGGCACCCGGAATTCCCCAAGTTTCCCACATTCCTCAGCTGTCCCAAGGCCTGTGGATAACTTCTTCAAAAATGTGGAGAAACCCCTTTTCTTGATGTGAAGATTCTGCCAGCTCAGAACCTTAAAGGGCCCTTAGCTCCCAAGGAACACGAATGCAAACCTGCAGCGTAGAAGGGTTATCCTCAATTGGAACCCCAGTTGTCCACAACTAGAAACCATAGTTGACCTGCGATAACGATGATCACTGCCGGCAGATGCCAAGAGTTATCCACAGGTTATCCACAAGCGGCCTCCCATATTCTGAGAAATCTGGGGATAACTCCTTTTACGCTACCGAACGTATCCACAGGCGGTTGTGGATAAGTTGTGTGAAACTCGGTGCTTCTGCTGAAATTATCGCCACCGCAACATAGGAGGTACGGGGCTTGTGCCCCCGGCTGTTTCATAGCGGTGAAAGACCCACGTAGGCTAGTGCTCGCTAGCGCCTCTTGTTCATGAAGAAAGGTTGAGGAACACCACAGCGATATGAGTGCATCCGAGAATCCTTCACCCAGCTTTGATGACAATGCGCAGGTGCCACCTCCGCCAGAAGCTCCAGAAGCACCAGTGCCCGAAGAGATCTATACACCAGACCTTGATGGGCTAGCTGCCGCACCGGACTTCTCTGTCCTAGGAGCTGCTAGCCCTACACCCTATGGTGGGCCGGGCTATGGCAGCTTCGATGATGCGGCTTTAAACCGCTATGGCGATGGTGGATATGGGGGAAGCTCGAGCCACGGCAGCTCGGGTCGCAAAAAATTCCGGCAAGACAGGGGGAACTACGGAATGAACCAAGGAAGTAGCGGCGACTATCGCCGTATGCCGCATGACTCGCATGCCGAAACCGGTGTGCTGGGTGCCATGATTCTTAGCCCAGGGGTGGTGATGGATGTCCTCGACACCCTGACCCCAGAAGATTTCTATGAGCCACGGCATCAACTGATCTACAAAGCCATCATTGATCTTTTTAGTGAAAATAAGAAGATCGACGCGGTGATTGTGGCTGACCGCCTTAAGCAAAATAAAGAACTTGAGCGCGTCGGCGGGCACATGTACCTCATGGAGCTGCTGGAATCAGTCACCACCGCAGCCAATGCCCGCTACCATGCCGAAATCATCGCTGAGCAAGCCACTTTGCGCCGCATTGTTAATGCCGGCACCCGGATTGCACAATTGGGCTTTGAAGGCGTGGAAGCTGCCGATGCGGACACCGTGTTGGATATGGCCCAACAAGAAGTCTTCGCCATTGCTCAACGCAATGTCACCGAAGACTATGCGGTGTTAGCCGATATTTTGCAGCCCACCATGGATGAGATTGATGAGATCGCAACCCATGGTGGTTTAGCGGCCGGTATCCCCACGGGGTTTATTGACCTAGACAATGTGACCAATGGTTTGCATGGCGGCCAGATGATCATTGTGGCTGCGCGCCCTGGTGTGGGTAAATCCACCTTGGCCTTGGACTTTATGCGTAGCTGTTCCATTAAGAACAATAAAGCCTCGGTGATCTTCTCCTTGGAAATGAGCAAATCTGAGATCGTCATGCGTTTGCTCTCCGCGGAAACAGAGATCCCGCTATCTGATATGCGTTCCGGCCGGATGACCGATGAGGCGTGGGCGAAGCTGGCTAACCGCGTGGGGCAAATCGCTGATGCGCCGCTCTATATTGATGATTCTTCGAACCTGACCATGATGGAGATTCGCTCTAAGGCGCGCCGGTTGAAACAAAAGCATGACCTGCAAATGGTGGTGGTGGACTACCTGCAGCTGATGAGCTCCGGTAAGCGTGTGGAATCGCGTCAGCAGGAAGTCTCGGAATTCTCCCGCCAACTCAAGCTATTGGCGAAGGAATTGGATGTTCCGGTGGTGGCCATTTCGCAGCTGAACCGTGGCCCGGAATCGCGTACCGATAAGCGCCCGCAGCTAGCGGACTTGCGTGAATCAGGTTCGCTGGAACAGGATGCGGATATGGTGATGTTGCTCTATCGCCCTGATTCGCAGAATAAGGATGATCCGCGTGGTGGTGAAGCTGACATTATTTTGGCTAAGCACCGTGGTGGCCCGATCGATACCGTGACCGTGGCCCATCAGCTGCGCTTCTCGCGTTTCGTGGATATGGCGCGCGGCTAACCCCCAGCCCCTTGATCACGGGGGTTCGATGCCCGCACAGCATGCATCACCCGATCTCGGGGAAGGCACGGGTTTAAGCCTCTGCGCGCCCGCCTTTGGCGGCGGTGACGGCGGCGCGTGCCACCGGGACGATGGATAGTAGTGCGACGAAGATGCCGGCGATGAGGCATTGGGTGTAGCCAAAGCGTGGGCCGAGGAAGCTGAGCACGAAAGGGGCGAAGAAGCCGACGTAGGTGAGCGCGTAGTAGATGGCGGTGAGTGCGCCGAGTTCGCTGCGCGGGGCGATCATTTGGACTTCGCGGAGGCCGGAAACCATCATCGTGCCGTAGGCGGCGCCCAGCATGAAGGCGGCGGGGATGACCCATAGTGGGTTCAGCGTGATGGTGACGATCACACCAAGCGCCATGCCGGCGGCAGTAAAGAGCAGGCCGATGACCGCTGGGGGGATGAGGTCAGTGCCGAAGCGGGTGGCGAGCGGTTGGATGAGCGCGCCGGTGAGCATGGTGATGCTGGCGATGAGTCCGGTATAAGCCACCGGGATGGAGACTTCGCCGACGACCAGGCTGGTCAGTGCCGCAAAGGAGGTGGTGGCGGTGCCGAATACCCAGGGCGCCCAGGCGGCGACCGCGAGTAGGAAGCGGGGGCTCAGAGCCGTGCGGGGGAAGTAGGTGCGCGAGGGGCTGGCTTGGATTTCTGGAGAGGGGAGGTTCCATACCAGGGGGATGACCACCATCATCAGGCCGATGTGGACGATATAGGGGAAAAGATCGGGGTGTGGGAACCATTGGGCGATTGCCCCGGAGATTAGCGGGCCGGAGCCAAAGCCTGCTGAAAGTGCGGCGGTGGCGCGGCGCGCACCTTGGCTATCGGAGCCGGGGGAGAGTTCTTTTAGCCAGGCAGCACCGGCGGCCATCATCAATCCCACGGCAACGCCAACGATGAACCGGCCCACACTCAAGATGAGGAAGGAGCCGGTCATGCCGGCGGCCAACACAATGGAGCCGATGAAGATGGTGACGAGTGACGGCCGCACAATGGCGCGGCGTCCGCGGACATCCGATAGTGGGCCGCCGATGATCAAGGCGGGTACTAGCCCGAGGACATAGACACCTAGGAGCCAGGTGACTTGGGATTGGGAGAGGTCGTCGATGACGCGGTAGCTGGGGAGAAGAGGTGCGAAGAGGTTCGCCCCGAAGCCGATGGAGAACATTCCTAGGGCAACGCGGAACCAATCTGCTTTCAGCATGTCGGGTGATGCCTCCCTTCGCGGTGCAGGCCTGTGGAGAACGCGGTCAGTGATTGCGTTCGCTCAGGTTAGGGGTTGTGCGGGTATGGGTAGTTATGGGTAGTTGCTTAGTTGGTTACTAAGCTGCTTAAGCACAAGGGTGTGGAGCGGCTGCGGTGAAGATCATAGAAATGGAAACTACCCCGCACTCGGCACCACACTTGTGGCGTGAACCACAAGTTAGCACTGGGTGGGGGTAGTTTGGCTAAGCGGGGGACAAAACCCAAGGAATTCGGGCTGAGGGTTGACCCCATCTCGGGGTAGTAAGGGGTCGGTGGTAGGAACCTTAAAGTAGCGGTTTCGGAGGGGGTTCAAGGGCGCCGCTGGCGCCACCAGCGCGCGGTGTGCGTGCGGTACGTGCGCTTTAAAGATCCGGCGCGGAGTGCGCCTGGAAGCCGCGCAGGCGAAGCGAATTGGTGACCACAAAAACAGAAGATAATGCCATCGCCGCACCCGCCAGCATGGGGTTGAGCAACCCGAGGGCCGCTACCGGGATGAGGATGATGTTGTAGCCAAAAGCCCAGAAGAGGTTCCCGCGGATGGTAGCGACCGTGCGGCGCGCTAGCCGCATGGCATCAACCACGGCTTCGAGGTTCTCCCGCATCAAGGTGATATCGGAGGCCTCCACGGCCACATCCGTGCCACCACCCATCGCAATACCTAAATCAGCTTGGGTAAGGGCAGCAGCATCATTGACACCATCACCGACCATGGCCACTACCTGGCCTTGGCGCTGGTGATCACGCACCGCCTGCACCTTATCGGCGGGGGTGACTCCACTCATCACATCCTGTGGGGCAATATCCACTTCAGCAGCTACCGCGGCGGCTGGTTCAGCCGCATCACCGGTTAAAAGTACCGGGTGAAGCCCTAACTCGCGGAAGTGGCTAATGGCGCTGGCGGATTCTTCGCGCACCTCATCGCGCATGCTTAAAGCGCCAATCAGCTGGTCATCTACCTGCAATTCCACAATCGTGGCGCCGGAGGCACGTTCTGCATCCACCAGGGCGGCTGATTCTGGGCTAAAAGCTTCCACACGGCTTAGCGCCCGTGGTTTGCTTACTTCCACACGGTGGCCATTAATCAACCCGCTTACGCCACTTCCGGCATGGGCTTTGAAATTATCCACCGCCGGTAATGCGCGGCCAGCATGTGCTGCGGGGCTTTCTTCCCAGGCCCGCAGAATTGCGGCAGCAATGGGGTGTTCACTACCGGCCTCCACGGCAGCGGCCGTAAGCAGCACATCATCTTTAGTGGTGTTGCGCGCCGGGATGATTTCCCTCAATGTCATTACCCCGGTGGTCACGGTGCCGGTCTTATCCAACAAGATGGTGTCTACCTTGCGGGAGTTCTCCAGCACCTCCGGGCCCTTAATCAAAAGCCCCAGCTGCGCACCGCGCCCAGTCCCCACCAGCAGGGCAGTAGGAGTAGCCAACCCCAAAGCACAGGGGCAGGCAATCACTACTACCGCCACGGCGGCAGCAAAAGCTTGGGTGGTGGGGGCATCACTTAGCCATAGGTGCAACACCAAGGTGAGGATGGCAGCCAGAATCACCAGCGGCACAAACACCTGGGAGATACGATCCACCAGTTTTTGCACCGGGGATTTCCCAGCCTGGGCTTCAGTAACTAAGGCGGCAATCTTCGCCAAGGTGGTATCAGAACCAACCCTGGTGGTGCGCACTACCAGCCGGCCTGAGGTATTCATGGTCGCGCCAGTCACCTCATCACCCACGGTGACTTCCACCGGTACGGATTCCCCGGTCAACATGGATTCATCAACCGCGGACGCCCCTTCCACAATCACCCCATCGGTGGCGATCTTCTCGCCGGGACGCACCAGGAATAGGTCATCTACCTGCAAAAGGTGCGCGGCGATGCGCTTTTCTTTGCCATCGATTAAAGCGGTGGCCTCAGTTGGGCGAAGGCTGAGCAGCGCGCGTAGGGCTGCCGAGGAGCGTCGCTTGGCGCGGTGTTCGAACCAGCGTCCGAGAAGCAGGAACACCACCACCATGGCGGAGGTTTCTAAATAAATATGGGAAGCACTATCAGCAGCACGAGTACTCAAACTCATATGCATATGCATGCCAATCTCCCCGGCTTCGCCGAAGAAGAGCGCCCATAATGACCACACATAAGCAGCAGTGGTGCCCAGCGATACCAGGGTGTCCATGGTGAAGGCACCATGGCGCAGGTTAATCACCGCGGCGCGGTGGAAGGGCCACCCGCCCCACAGGTACACCGGGGTGGCCAACACCAAGGCCACCCACTGCCAATAGTCGAATTGCAACGCCGGGATCATACAAATCAACATCACCGGCAAAGCCAACACCGCAGAGATCACCAGGCGGCGGCCTAACACGTCTCTTTCTTCTACGTGTGTATCCGCATTCGCCGGTGCAGAGGTGCCAGGTGCGGCAAACCCCTCAACCGCCGTACCCGCAGCATCCTGCGTGCTGTGCCCGCGGGTCTCGGGGGAGGCAGAGTCAGAAACTACCGTGGCGCCATAACCAGTCTTCTCGATGAGGGCAAGGAGCTCCTCATTGCTGGCGGCACCACCTTCTAGCTGCACATTCGCGCTTTCCGTGGCGAAGTTGACGGTGGCTTCAACCCCGGGGAGTTTATTGAGCTTGCGCTCCACCCGCGAGGAGCAGGAGGTGCAGGTCATCCCACTAATCGCCAGCTCCACGGTGCGTGAGGTGGGTTGGGAAGCAGGGGCCTCAGCTGCCTCCTCGGATGCCCCAGGCACTACGGTCGCCCCAGGCACTACGTTCGCCCCATACCCGGTTTTCTTTACCACCTCGATGAGCTCTTCGCAGGAAACCTGCTCGGGATTAAAGTCGATCGACGCAGTTTCGGTCGCGAAGTTCACGCTGGCCTCAACCCCATCGAGTTTATTGAGCTTGCGCTCCACCCGGGATGAACAAGAAGTACAAGTCATCCCGCTGACGGCGAGGTCAACGTGTTGCTTCATCAGGTAGCGAGTCCTTTCGCGCTAAAAGTTAGTCCTCTTCGATCACTTCATAGCCGGCTTCCTCGACGGCCGCGGTGACCTGGGCGTCGGTGAAATCATGGCCGCTGACCCGAGCGATCCCGGACTCCAGCTCCACAGTGACATCAGTCACGCCGTCGATTTCGCTGACTTCTTCAGTCACGGCATTGCTGCAATGTTCGCAGGTCATGCCCTTAATGCGATAGTTCTTGGTCATTGTTGACCCTTCCTTTCATGTCAATAGTTCGCAGGTTTATTTCTGGGTTTCCGCGAGCTTCCTTCAGCAAAGCTTGGAAGGATGGGGAATAATCAGCGCCACGCGGTCGGTTGACCCTAATAAGTGGCGTGTACCCATCGACCATAGACAGATCGCAAGCGATGTGCGTGAGGCCCGCAGGAGCACGCGATGCGCCACACCTGCAAGCTACTCGCAACATTCCAAAACTGACAGGAGTCACCCCAAAAATGGCAACCATCGACATCACTGAGGACACTTTCGAAGCCACCGTGAGCGGTGAAGGAATCGTTATTGTGGACTGCTGGGCATCCTGGTGTGGCCCGTGCCGCGCCTTCGCCCCCACCTTTGAGAAGGCCAGTGAAGAAAACCCCGAGATCATCTTCGCGAAGCTAGATACCGAAGCTAACCAGGCGTTGGCCGCGGCCCTGGAGATCCAGTCGATCCCTACGCTGATGATTTTCCGCGACGGCATTATGGTGTATCGCGACGCCGGCGCTTTGCCTTTACCGGTGCTCACCGACCTGATTAACCAGGTCAAGGCCCTGGATATGGAAGATGTGCGCCGCCAGCTCAAGGAGCAAAACGAAGCGCAGTAGTGTGTGAGGGCCCTTTGGGTCTTGGGGTTTTAGGCTGTGAGCTTTCCCCGAGACCCGCGGGCTAAGCCCCGGCACTTTCCCCGCCGGGGAGGGCCGGTGCAGGGGTCTGCCGCGCCGGGATAGTGCCTTGGGCCGGAGTAGCCCGAGGGAATGGGGGTAGAGATGGGGGTATGGCGGGGCAGTGTATAAGCCGACGCTGATATGTACAGCGCACGTAGACTAGGCCCTGATTCTGATTGCCCGCGCGCTGTAGCTTTTATTTGTGCGGGTGATGAGCATAGACAGACTCTGCGTTCGCGCTTAGCGTTCGCGCGAAGAAAGGCGTACATATCATGGCGAATCCTTTGAGCAAGGGCTGGAAATACCTCAAGGCATCCTTGGATCAGAAAATCGATGAAAATGCGGATCCGAAGGTACAAATCCAACAGGCCGTTGAAGCCGTGAAAGCCCAGCACCAGGCGATTAGCGAACAAGCCGCTCGCGTGATCGGCAACCAAAAGCAATTGGAAATGAAGCTTGATCGCCTGCGCAAGGATCAAGAACGCCTGCAGCAACAAGCCCGCGATGCACTTCGCGCCGCCGATACCGCCGAAACCCCAGAAAAGGCCCAACAGTTCAGCAATACCGCTGAGGTGCTGGCCACGCAGCTGGTGTCGGTGGAACGACAGGTAGAAGAAACCGCTGCCCTTCACTCCCAGGCGAAAACCGCCGCGGAGCAGGCCCGCCAGCAGCAAAGCGAATCTGAAGCCAAGCTCCAAGAACAGCTCAGCCAGATTAATGAGCTGCGCTCCCAAGCGGATCAAGCCGCCATGCAAGAAACCGCCACCCAAGCCATGGACACCATGGGCACTTTCAAGCCCGATGATGCGGTACCCACCTTGGATGCGGTGCGTGAAAAGATTGAGCGCCGCTATGCCGATGCTTTGGGCGCCCAAGAACTAACCCAGAGTTCGGTGGGTGGGCATATGGCTGAGATCCAAAGCTCCGGCACTGATATGAAGGCCGCGGCCCGACTGGAGGAGCTGCGCGCCGAGCTTAATGCCGGTAAATCCGATAAGGCCCCGGGTGAGTTAGAACGCGGAGCTGAGGAAGCTGCTGATGCTGGCGCTGGCGCTGAGGTCGCCGCCGAGCCCCAAGATGCTGTTGTGGAGGAAACTACACCCAAGCAGGGGGCCAAGGAGGCCGCCGGCGCTGAGGATCTTTCGCAGGATCCCGCAGATGCCGATGCCGCGAACTCCACTGAATTTGAGGCTAAGGAGAACCCAGAAGCGCAGGGTACAACGGATAAGCCCGCTAACTAGGGCAGCGATCGGGGATAACCTTAGGAAAACCTCGCAGGCCTAGGGCGGTGTTTCGCCTAAAAATTGCAGGCGAGTCCTCTTCCTGGAAGCCCTTAAGCAAGGTAGCGTTAGGTACGAGGTTTCGCTAGCAAGCCCCGGCAACAAAAGAGACGGTGTTGCCGGGGCGCTGGCGTTTTTAGACACTGAGCCTAAGTATCCGAACCAAAGCAAAAGCGGCGTTGGGGAATGATTGATCTCCAACGCCGCTTTTAGTGTTAGCGCCTAATTTCTGCGCGACACATTAATCAACACCCCGCGGATACCGGAGTGGAAACCATCGCGCAGACTCACGCGCTGCGTTTCGCTGAGCGTGTACTCATGCAAAGTTTCACAGGCGAATTGCAATAGCGGACGGTCGATCTCTGGGGGCAAACCACCACCAGAAAGCAAGTGCGCATTATCGCGCTGATCCGTGGTCGCCGCATGCTCATACCACCACGATGCGTACTGTTGGCCCACATCAAACGGGGTTTGATAACCACCAGAGGCCCACACCTCATTGGGTAGCGGTACATAACGCGAACGCAATTTCCTGCGCGGCGCCATCATTGAAGGCTTCGGCACCGCAGTGGGCTTCGGAGCCTCAGTGCTGCTTGTGGCAGACTCGCTGCTGCTCGAAGCATCCTTGGTGGCCGTAGCATCCTTAGCCGTCTCGGCATTAGCGTTCGAGGTGCCGGATGTTTCAGCAACCGTACGCGGGGTACTTGAGGTACTTGCCGCCACCTCAGCGGCCGGATCAATGGTTTCAGCCGGCTGCTCATGCTTGGGCTCCGGTATAGCCGGGGCATGTTCTTCGGTCTCTGCATCCAAGCGTGCATGCGCGCCGGGGATCGCTGCTGGGGTAGCGGCCGGGGTGGTGCTGCGGCGAATGCTTTCCCCAGGTTGCGGGGAAGCAGGCTTTAAAGGCTCGCTATCGGTGTCGGCATCCTGCTGCGCAGAATGATCCCGCCGAATCGAACCCTTCGAAGCCGAAGCTCCCGCCTGGCCTTCTTCAGTACGCTTCGCTTGTTGCCCCAACGCGGTGCTGGTAGCACCGGCTGCGGGGCCTGCGATTTCTTGGCAACAAGAAGAACTACCCTCGACCTGCGAGGTATCGGTGTCGCTGGATTTTTCGCTGCTGTCAGCAGAGCCCGGCTGTGCAGACTCAGTGCTGCTGTTTGGTGCGCAGCAGCTATCCGAAGACTGCACTTCGGAGGCTTCACCCGAAGTCGCCTGCGAGGCCTCGCAGGCGGTATCCCCCGAAGCATCTTCAGCATCCTCGGGGGTAGTGCGCGAACGGACCACCGGTGGCAGTGGACCTTCGAGTACCTGCAATTGCATGCACTCGGCAAAGTCTTCGCGCGGATCCAAAATGGTCGTGGAATCACAGGCGTGACGCAAAAGCGAGGACATCGAATCCCAGCCGAACCCGTAAAGGTGAACGCGAATACCTGCAGTTACCGCTTCCTCTACGCCCGGAATCATATCGGCGTCGCCGGAAACTAACACAAAGTCAGAAACTTGCCCACGAGCAGCTGATAAAACCATGTCGGCTACCAGGCGAGTATCTACCGCCTTCTGGGTACGGCGTTCTCCCCATTCAATTAAATGCCCAGCTCTTAATTGCACACCCTCACAAGTGCGCAAAGAACGTTGATAACGGTGAGGCCCGGAATCTGGGATGCCGTCGTACCATAATTGTCGGTGAACGGGCTGGTCCAGCTGAGTTTGGACCATCTGACCTAAAACATTAACGACCTCCGGAAGATCAATTTCTAATTGTGCGCGGGCCCCGGTCTCCCACGAGTTGTAAAAGCTCGCCAGTAGATATGAGGTATCCACAAAAAGCAGTGTGCGTTCAAGCATGGCTCCTAATTCCTAATTCATAGAGGTGTTAACACCTGTACGCCTGCATCTCTTCGATACTGGCTGCGAAGACAAAACTTAACCATGCCCTCGTATCCACCAACCCCATCAACGAGGAGCATGGGAAACACTAAAGGTGCCTCCTCATATTCCCGCCACTAGGGCACGACCGCAGAGCAGACGTACATCTCAAGATTATGCAGTGCGCTTCAAGCTCGCATAAATAAGGGTACGGGCGTACAAAATTTCAGTCCATCTCAACGCACTGCACAGGGGGTGCATTTAACACTGTCTCCCGAGGCTAGCGCCCACACACCACGCCCGCTCCCCGCGGGGCAAAGGTACAGAGCTATCCCCGAGATCGAAGCCCCGACGGTCTCCAATTCCGCTCAATGCTGAGCATAGGACGCCGTTATCCGCACCAATTGCTCTTAAGGCGCGAGATTGTGCCTAAAAAACCGTGGTTGACCTGGGGGTTTGTGAAGTGTTGTGGGGGTGTGTAACTTTATGGGGGTCAGCATGACTGGTTGCGGCCTTCGTTTGCGGAGGTTTGTGTGTTGGTCTGCTGGTATTTTTGACTCATCTTCATCTCCTGTCTTGGTTGGCGGGTTGGTGTGGGTGTTGGTCTTGATGTTTGAGAACTCAATAGTGTGTTGATGTACTTTTGTTTGTTTTGTGCATGGTGTTTGTGTTTGTGACCGTGTGTGGTTGTGTGCCGGGTGGCCTTGAAGCACTGGCATCCTTTTTTGTGAAGGGTGTGTTTTCGAGGGGCCATGAAAATATTGTCTTGTTTGGTGCATGATTTCACTGTGTTGTCATGGGCATGGATTTTTCTGTGTGCAGAAATTTTGTTTGGTTGGGTTTTTCCTCGTCGGATGCCGACTGAACGTTTTTTTGATTGATGACCAGTTGTTTTTGTCAGGTGTTGGGCTCTTTATCAAATTAGGGTCTTGTTCTGATTGAACTGATTTTTTGTGGAGAGTTTGATCCTGGCTCAGGACGAACGCTGGCGGCGTGCTTAACACATGCAAGTCGAACGGAAAGGCTCCAACTTTGTTGGGGTACTCGAGTGGCGAACG
>NZ_FOPJ01000016.1 GCF_900113445.1 Corynebacterium spheniscorum | reverse complement strand
CGGATATAAGCCCCGGAACCTAATAAAACCCGGATTTACATACCCTGACCAGCTACAACGCCGAAATTTGAGCACACATTTTGCTACTTAACCCGGGTGTGGGTTAGTGGCCTTCTTCTCCCATCTTCCAATACGCCATCGAACCGGCATGCTTGATCGGATGAGGATGATTCTCAAACATCCACTGATCAAATGCCTCTTCCTCTGATTTCTCAGCGATTAAGCCCACAAACGTCGCTTCATCATCATTGAGCTCAAACCCATGCATCGTCTCGATCAGGTCTGGGTCGCCCTCGTCTTGAACCAACCACGTCAGATTCAAGCCCTCACACTCAGGCACCGGCACCTTCGACGACGCGCTCGGGATCTTCACAAACACATCCTTCGGCGCCACCGACGGAGTTCTTTCCAGCCACCTACTCACCCCAGTAAAACCAATCTCATCGACCAAAATCTTGTAGCGGTCATATTCCTCAGAGATCTCAACCCCACCATGCGGACCAATCATCCGCATCTGCGTACCAACCGGAATATTTTTCACCCACTCCGTCTTAAAACCCTCATCATGCAAAATGAAATCCAAATCAATTTCGCCCAACTCTGGCCGGAAACGACGGATCGTAATATGCCGATGCAAACGCGAGCCTTCACGGGGATACGTCCAGCCACCTTCACCATCAGGTTCAGGTAGCACTTCCCCACCAGCATCCGGAGCATCAAAGAACAACACCACATGCTCCTCAAACCCCTGGCTCTTATGCGCCTTGCAATCATCGCCTTGCAAAGTCACACGCATAACAGTCTCAGAAACACGCTCCTTATTCGTGATCGTCAGAATCCACAGCTCACCATCAACATCAAGATCCTCAACAGGAGCAATATCGCTATAAGCGGTCATACAAATTTTTCCTTTCTTAGGTGATAATCGGGCATCGGGTCGGGAAATATCGGAATGTGGAATGCGGAATGGTCTATTCGCCGGGAGCGACTTCTGGTGTGGAATCGTCTTGTTGCAGGGGCGGCACGAAACCTTCCGGCAATCCGCGATGAAGCTCTTCGAATATGCGAGTCTCTTCGAAAGCGGGGTCAGAGCAAGCCAATAACCCGTCGATGCATGGCGACATCATGATCGCAAGCATCTGGTCGATAGTGATGCGATAACCGCCAACCCGATAGACGAAATCTGTTCTCCCCACAGCGCTGTACATTCGACGGATGTAGACGTATAGCCCATGGGCGATGTTCTCTACTGAGGCGGCCAAATCATCTGCAACCCCAATTGAGTAGCCATAACGCATCAAAGTGTCCAGCACCTTTTGATATGACAGGCGGCGTTCTCGTGAGTCTGCATGAAACATGCTTGCTTCAACGAACCCCGGGTGTTCCAGACAGAACTCCAGGTAGCAGCGGCACAGTCGGAAGAGGTATTCCCGAACATTGCCGGGATCCTCCGGCAAAGTCAGATCAGCAAATTCCTGGGCCACAACCAGAGCTTCTAGCTTTTCCTTGCTCCTGACTCGCTTGTAGATAGCTGCCGGGGTCACCCGCAGCCGTCTACTTACCTCTTTGATTGTTAGCCCCTCTAGCCCGATCTCTCGAGCAACCTCGAGGACCTTTTCAAGGGTCACGATTCTGGTGCCATAGGGTTTTAATACGCTGCCATTGACGCACTGCGACACATCAACGGAAGTGGATTGGTTCTCTGAAGCGGTTAGGTCCAGAGCGCAATGCTCGTTACTCTGATCGCGGTGTTGAGGCCCCATTGCTACCGCCACGCAGCACGGAGAACAGCAGTGATGGGCAACTTATCTTCAATCTTTGATCGGGTTAAGGTCCCTCCAGCTGTCAGGTACCCCCCACATACTTCGGGCATCATCAGCGCTGACTGGGCCGAGCAGCAGGGATACATTAATTGATTCCTTCATCCTGGCTAGCTAATCAAGACATGACTGACGCTAGGGGAAGGCCACCCTAACCTCAAGTGGTAATGGGGAATAACAGGGGTTATGGAAAACCAGAAAGAAGCCCGAAAATAGTCTAAGTGCTGCGGTTTTATACCCAGAAAAATAAAAGGAAAGGTGCGCACCACTCAACGGTTGCGCACCTTTGTTCTCGCTTTTGCTTAGAGCTTTTCCAGGGGAAGCCCGCCAATGAGCATCATGCGAACCCGTCCTGAAGAGCCAAAGTCGATCATGACGGTGGCGTGCTTGCCAACGCCATCAGCTTCCACCACCGTGCCGAGCCCATACTTGGCATGGTTGACGCGATCACCGACCACCAAGTGAAGATCAGAGGCGCTATTGCTCATAGAGCTGCTCGCCGGCTTGCGTTTCGGTGTGGCGGGTTGGGAGGAGCGACTAGCGCTATAACCACCGCTATAACCGCCGGTGTAGCCACTGCCATAGCTGGTATTCCGCTTGGCAGCCCCCCAACTGCTACCCCAACCATTCGAGTAATCCTCATCGGCATAGCCGAAGCTTTCAGGTTCTTCGCGTAACCAGTCGACACAATCCTCGGGAATTTCGGTGAGGAAGCGACTCGGTGGGTTGGGCTGCGGGTTACCCCAGGCGCTGCGGATCACGGCCCTACTGAGATAGAGCTTTTCGCGAGCACGGGTGATCCCCACATAAGCAAGGCGACGTTCCTCAGCAAGCTCGGTGGGGTCACCAAGTGAGCGCACATGCGGGAATTGGCCGTCTTCCCAGCCGGTGAGGAAAACGATCGGGAACTCCAGCCCCTTGGCTGTATGCAGGGTCATTAAGGTGACCACACCTTGGTCTTCATCCGGGATCTGGTCAGCATCAGCCACCAGGGAGACCTTTTCTAAGAAGGCCGCCAAGCTTCCCGGCGCGGGTTCGCCTTCTTCGGGTTCGAAGGTACCGCCATCCATTTCGGCGTAGGCGATTTGGCGGGCAGCTTCGGAGGAGAACTCGCGGGCTACGGCAACAAGTTCGTTGACGTTATCAAGGCGCGCGGCGTCTTGTGGGTCATTGGATTTTTCCAGTTCGGCGCGGTATCCGGTGACATCCAACACCCGGGTGATGAGTTGGCCAAGGTCTGGCATGGAGGTGACCTCATTGACCATGCTGGGCATCTCTGCGCGCAGGCTGTCCATCATCTCTACGAAACGCGCAACGGCATTGCGCCCACGTGCACCCAGCATGGGGACCTTATCGGCGGCGGCATCGCGCAGTGCAGCGCCGAAGCTGACCGCATTGTTTTCGGCATGCACGGCGATGAAGGCTTGGCCGCGATCACCGATACCGCGGCGTGGGGTGTTGATGATGCGCCTTAAGTTGACGGTGTCATCGGGGTTTTCCAATACCCGCAGGTAAGCGATAATGTCGCGGATTTCTTTGCGCTCATAGAAGCGGGTTCCGCCCACCACCTTGTAGGGGATGCCGGTGCGCATGAAGATATCTTCCAGTGCGCGGGAGGCATTGTTGGTGCGGTACATGACCGCGATATCCGCGTAGGGGCGGCCTTGGTCGACAAGCTCATCAATTTTATTGGCGATAAAGCGAGCCTCATCGTGCTCATTGTCGGCAACATAGGCTTCGATCAGGTCGCCATCGCCCAGTGCGGTCCAGAGCTTCTTGTCCCGGCGGTTAGGGTTGCAGGAAATGACTGCGTTCGCAGCATTCAAGATGGTTTGGGTGGAGCGGTAGTTTTGCTCCAACAAAATGGTGCGGGCATCCGGATAGTCGCGCTCGAATTCTTCGATATTGCGGATGGTGGCACCACGGAAGGCATAAATCGACTGGTCAGAATCACCCACTACGCAGAGTTCACTGGCGTCGGGTCCATGCCCGACTAGTGCTGCTACCAGTTCATATTGTGCGTGGTTGGTGTCCTGGTATTCATCGACCAGTACATGGCGGAAACGGCGTCGATAATGCTCTACCACGTCCGGGTGGTTGCGGAAGATGACTACGACTTCGCCAATGAGGTCATCGAAGTCCACCGCGTTGGCGGCGCGTAGGCGGCGTTGGTAGTCAACAAAAACTTGGGCGATGGTGGCTTCGAAGGGGTTCTTCGTGTTTTCGGCATCAGCGATGGCCTGGTGCGGGCTGATTAATTCATTTTTAAGGTTCGAGATCGCGTTGGCTAGGACGCGGGCGGAAAAGCGTTTGGCGTCTAAGTTGTGGTCCTTGGCGATCATGCCCAGTAGACGCCGGGAGTCATCGGCGTCATAGATGGAGAAGTTGGTATTAAGCCCCTGCACGAGGTGTGCTTGTTGGCGCAGGATGCGTACGCACACGGAGTGGAAAGTGGCGACCCACATGCGTTGGGCAACGGGGCCAACTAATTCCGTGACGCGTTCGCGCATCTCCGCGGCTGCTTTGTTGGTGAAGGTAATAGCCAGGATCTGCCAGGGCGCTACCCCACGCACACCCATGAGGTATGCGATTCGGCGAGTAAGCACAGCTGTTTTACCGGAGCCAGCACCGGCGACGATTAATAGCGGTGAACCGTGATGCTCGACGGCTTCGCGCTGTTGAGGGTTAAGGCCTTCAATAAAGCGCTCTGGATTAGCGCTGGGGGCCGGAGGGGTGAGTCCACTAAAACCCCCGTTGCGCGGGGCCTGCGTGGGGATAGTTTCCTTGCTCGGCGCTTTGCTAAAAGGTGAGGAGTTATTCTCTGGGGTCTGGTTAAAAAGAGAGTTTTGCTTAGCTTCATCCATAGTGTCTCCACGCTACCCTGCCGCTTGGGTCAGGCAGCTGGCAGCAATTCGAACAAGCCGCTGGGGAGGGCTGAAGATTACCCCCTATTCCCCGGTCGGAAGTTGGTGGCATAATTCCAGCTATGAGTGATGATGCAGGCAATATCTTCGAGTTCCGGATGCCCAGCGGAACTGATGATCCTCTCTCTGACCAAGAAATCCAGCGTTATCGCCAAGAGATCGACCGACTGGATAAGGTCATTTTGGATGCTGTGAAGCAGCGTGCTGCCATCTCTAAGGCAATTGGGCGTACCCGCATGGGTTCTGGCGGCACCCGTTTGGTGCATACCCGGGAGGTAGCAATTATTAACCAGTTCCGCGAAGAAATTGGTGAGGAAGGCCCGAACCTAGCGGCCTTGTTATTGCGGATGGGCCGTGGCAAGTTGGGTTAAAAGCGCATATAAAAGCCGTCCCCCTGGCGTTAGGGGGACGGCTTAAGCCTTTAAGTGGGGGCGATTTTAGAGCGGCAGGGAGATGAACTTGGGCTCGAGGTATTCTTCGATACCTTCGAAGCCACCTTCACGACCATTACCGGATTCCTTCACACCACCGAAGGGTGCAGCGGGGTCAGAAAGCGCACCCTTGTTGACCGCAACCATGCCGGCTTCGATCTTCTCGGCCAGGTTCAGTGCGCGGGTGAGGTTCTCGCTAAAGACGTAGGCAGCCAAACCGAAGGGGGTGTTATTGGCCTTGGCGATGGCTTCTTCATCAGTATCGAAGGTGTCCACGGCAACCACGGGGCCGAAGATTTCGGTAGAGCGGATCTCAGCACCTTCGGGCAGATCAGACAGCACGGTGGCCGGATAGTAGTAGCCGCCCTCGGGTAGGCCTTCAGGAAGATCGGTGGGGGTGCTGCGCTTAGCGCCTTCCTTAACCGCGTCTTCGACCAGCTGGCCGACCTTTTCGATCTGGTCTTCACCAGAAAGCGGGCCGAAGTCCACACCATCATCAGTGCCGCGACCAATGGTGAAACGACTCATCACTTCGGTGACGCGCTCAACGAATTCTTCCTTGATACTGGAGTGCACCAGGAAGCGGTTAGCAGCGATACAAACCTGGCCGGCACCGCGCATCTTGGCGGTAACGACAGCTTCCACGGCGGTATCGAGATCGGCATCATCGCAGACCACATAGGGGGCGTTGCCGCCGAGTTCGAGGGAAACATTCATGGAGCGCTCTGCAGCCATCTTGGAGAGCATCTGGCCTACCTCGGTGGAACCGGTGAAGGTGAGCTTGCGCAGTCGCGAATCCTGCAAAAGGTTGGAGATATTAGAGCTGCGCTTGGAGGGCACCACTGCGATCACACCATCTGGAAGGCCAGCTTCCTTCAAGAGCTTCGCCAGATAGAGCATGGTCAGCGGGGTTTTGGAGGCGGGCTTGAGGATCATGGTGCAGCCAGCGGCAAGGGCGGGGCCAAGCTTGCGGGTGCCCATGGCGAGCGGGAAGTTCCAGGGGGTAATAGCTAAGCAGGGGCCAACCGGCTGGTGGGTGACAACGATGCGGGCATTACCTGCCGGGTTGTGACGATAATCGCCGCGTACACGCACACCTTCTTCAGCGAACCAGCGGAAGAACTCAGCACCATAGGCAACTTCACCACGAGAATCCGGCAGTGCGCGGCCTAGCTCAGCGGATTGGAGGAGCGCGAGCTCATCTTCATGCTCGAGGAGTAATTCGAAGGCGCGGCGCAGGATTTCAGAGCGTTCCCGAGAAGAGCGAGCAGCCCATGCTCCTTGGGCTTCGCAGATGCTATCGAGGGCCCGGCGCGCATCATTTTCAGAGGCGGAGGCAACCTTGGCGAGCACGCTGCCATCAGAGGGGTTGATGACATCGAAGGTTTCGCCATTTTCGCCATCAACGAACTCGCCGTTGATGAAAAGCCCCTTCGGGGCGTTATCTATAAGGTCTGATAAGTCTTTTGTGGTTGAAGTCATATGGCTATTTGTACTCGCTTCTGGCCCACCCTGTCATTATCACTTACCCCCACCAACCCTTAAGCAGATGAATGGCCCCAACCTGAAGGTCGGGGCCCACCCCACGCTGTTTCGGGGGTATGCGCATAAGCGCTTTGGGTGCTTAAGCGTGGTTTTTAGTCATCGGCGGCTTGGGAATCCAGGACAACATCGAATTCCAAAAGTTGGGAATTGGTGGCGACTGGCTCCCCTTTTCGGCCTTCTTTGTCGTCGGTGGGGTTGCCGTGGGCGTGCAGGTACTTGGATTCGCCGTCACGCCAGTGAACATAGGATTCTTCGTCTTTCCACTGAGTGAGGACGAAGTAGCGTTCTTCGCCTTTGACGGGGCGCAGCAGTTGGAAGCCCTCGAATCCGGGGGCATTGTCGACGGAGTGTTTACGGGCTTCGAAGCGCTTCTCGATTTCGGGACCGCCACCTTCGGGGACGGTCAGTGCATTGATCACTACATAGCTCATGGTTCCCTATTGTGCGCCTTCCCACAGTGCCTCCGCATCCTGGGCTGAACTCAACTACATTCGAGGGGAGATGTTGGTGCACAGTTGTGCGCCCCAACTTTGTCGCTAAGACGGAAAAAGGAGTTTTCTCCCACCATGCCCGATATCACTAATTCAGCCGAGTGGATGACCCTGGAAAAACGCTATGCGGATAACCGCGGCGTGACCTTGCGTCAGCTCTTTGAAGAGCACCCGGAGCGCGTCGAGAATCTGACCTTCGATGCTGCTGGGCTGCATGTTGACCTGTCGAAGAACCTGGTCGATGAAGAAACCCTCGGTGATCTGATCAACCTGGTCGAAGCTGCGGGACTGCGGGATCGCATTGCTGCCATGTTTGGTGGCGAGCACATCAATAACACCGAGGATCGTGCGGTGTTGCATACGGCGCTGCGCTTGCCGGTGGAAGAGGACTTGGAAGTTGATGGCCAGGATGTGGCCGCCGATGTTCATGAGGTGCTCTCGCGGATGCGTGATTTCGCAACGGAGCTGCGCAGTGGCCGTTGGCGTGGGCACACCGGGCGCACCATCAAGAAGGTGGTCAATATTGGTATTGGTGGATCTGACCTAGGCCCGGCGATGGCCACCCAGGCGCTGCGTAGTTATGCCACTGCTGGGATCACCGCGGAGTTTGTGTCCAATGTGGATCCGGCTGATATGTGCGCCACCTTGGATAACTTGGATCCGGAATCCACGCTCTTTATTGTGGCCTCCAAGACCTTCACCACGCAGGAGACTTTGGCTAATGCCAATGCTGCTAAGCAGTGGCTGTTGGAGAAGTTCGATGGTGATGAATCCGCCGTGGCGAAGCACTTCGTGGCGGTATCCACGAATGCGGAGAAGGTCGCTGAGTTCGGCATTGATACGGCCAATATGTTTGGTTTCTGGGATTGGGTTGGTGGCCGCTACTCGGTGGACTCCGCCATTGGGCTTTCCCTGATGGCTGTGATCGGGCCGATGGACTTTATGCGCTTCCTGGAAGGCTTCCGCGCTATGGATGAGCATTTCCGCGACACCGATTTCCGCGAGAATGTGCCGGTGTTGATGGCGCTGCTGAATATTTGGTACTCGAACTTCTACCATGCGGAAACCCATGCGGTGCTGCCCTATTCTCAGGATTTGGCGCGCTTCCCTGCCTACCTGCAGCAGCTGACCATGGAGTCGAATGGTAAGTCCGTTACCCGTGAGGGCAACCCGGTTACTTATGACACCGGTGAGATCTACTGGGGTGAGCCGGGTACTAATGGTCAGCATGCTTTCTTCCAGCTGATCCACCAGGGCACCCGCATGATTCCCGCGGACTTCATTGGGTTTGTGCGCCCCAAGGAGGATCTGCCGGCCCAGGATGGTTTCACCATGCATGAGCTGCTGCTGTCTAACTTCTTTGCCCAAACGAAGGTGCTGGCCTTTGGTAAGGATGCGGAGACCATTGCCGCAGAAGGCGTGGATGCATCACTGGTGCCGCATAAGGTGATGCCGGGTAATCGCCCGACCACCACGATCATGGCCGAAGAGCTGACACCTTTTGCTTTGGGTTCCTTGATTGCCCTGTATGAGCACATTGTGTTTGTGGAAGGCAGTATCTGGGAGATCAATAGCTTTGATCAGTGGGGTGTGGAACTGGGTAAGCAGCAGGCCAATGATTTGAAGCGCTTTATTGGTGACCGCGAAACCCCGGATTCTGGGGATGCCTCGACGGATGCGCTGTTGAATTATTGCCGTCAATTCTGGACCGCGCAGTAATTTTCCCACCATCTCGCGTTAACGCAGCTAAGAGCCTCGGCAAAGCTGAGGAAACCTTAGCTGCGTTTCCTTTTGTGCCACACCCGGGCACCACGATCTCGGGGGAAGCTTAAAACCTATTTCAGCGGCTGGCAGTGCGGGCACCACCAGATCACGCGCTCGAGCTCGTCTGCATCACCGCCGCGATCAATGCCACCGAGAAAACCCTTGGTGATCAGCGTGCCGCAGCGCCGACAAGGGCGGTTATTGCGACCGAAAACGTAAGCGTTTTCCCCGGCGCGGCGAACCCCAGTGCTGACGCGCAGCGGTTGGTTGCGGTTTTCCCACATGAGATGCCGGGTGATGGCGAGGACCTGCTCGACATCGGTGTGCGCCACCGGGGTGGCGGGGTGGATGCCGGCGAGGAAGCAGATTTCGGCGCGATATTCATTGCCCACCCCAGCTAAATTTTTTTGATCCAGCAGCGCGGTGCCGATGGGCCGGTTGGGGCGGGAAAGTATATTGGCGAGCGCGAGCGGGTGGCCTTCTTCCGGCCACTGCGGGTCAAGCACATCGGGGCCGAGTTCTTTGATTGCCAGTGGGTAATCGCGGGTGGGGAAAATGCGCAGGAAGCCGAGGGAGAAGCCTACGACCTCGATGGGGTGTGAGTGTGTGGGGGCGCCTTGGAGTTGGACAACGATGCGCGCGGTGTGGCCGGGTTTGCGCCAGCGATCGCCGGCGCGGTGGATGGACCAGGTGCCTTCCATTTTGAGGTGGGTGTGCACGCAGAGCCCGGAGAAGTCCATGAAGAGGTGCTTGCCGTAGGACCAGATGTGATCCAGGGTGCGGCCGTTGAGGCTGGTGGTAGCAAAACGCGGGACGCGGATGGAGCTGTGGAGCACTTCGCGGCCGACGAGTGGTTGGAGTCGGCGGGAGAGCTGGTAGATGGAATCACCTTCGGGCACGGGGTCTAGCTTAGTGAGTGCTGTGGGACTCGACGTGCGGCGATGGGAGATGTCGTTAGTATCGGTGGGGTACATCGTTGAGTGTGACACAGACACCTTGAAAGAAGATTCCCTCGTGGAGACATCGCGACTTTCCCGTTTTAGTACACCGCAGCTTGCCTCAGCTAGTGCGACGCTGATTGGCGTGGGCATCGTCTGGGCGGCTGTGGTTGCCTATCGTTTTTATGCCAAGGGGATTAGTGGCGAGTGGGGCAATATTGCCCTAGGTTCCATTGGTCTGGGGTTTGGTCTATCGCTTCTTTATTGCGCTTTGAGCAGCAAGAAGAGTGATGGGGTGTGGCTAGGCATGTCGGTGGTGTCCACCGTGCTCATCGCCATCGCGCTGGCCTTTGGTTCGCACGCGCTCTAGGCACGCGCTGTAGGCAGGCGTTGTCTCCTGCCGCGGGCTAACGCCTTCCGCGGGGCTTGCCATAAGGCTTCCTGCGGCGACCACCGGACATAAACCCTCCCTGCGGGAATCCGCCCTGCGGGAATCCGCCCTGCGGGAACTCGTGGTTCTCGCCTTCAGGGGGATCCGCAAAACTCGGATCATCAAAACTCGGAAGCCCACCATCAAGCCCAGCCCGGGAAACCCGCAGCGAGGAACTGGGCTTCGGATACCCCTGCAGCTTCAACCCCTTGGGGCTAAGTACTGCCCCGGCGGCACGCAGCTGCGGCACCAACGGATGGCCAAAGATGGCCTCACCATTAAGTTTTCTACCCTCAGCGGCTGCACCAGACCACGCTCAATCACATCATTAAGCGCTGGGAGCACCAGTTCCGCTATCTCTACTTCATCATGTTGTGCAGTAGGAAGCAGCTGAAGGTTCTTCCCGCCGCGCGAAATATAGGCCACCAACAGCCCATCAGCGATCACCACCATGGCACCCGCAGAGCGGCTTAAACCCCGGGAATCCTCCGGCCAAGGCAACACCGAACCATAAGGGTTAGCGGGGTCAGTGGCAGCCAGCACATACACCTTTGGGTCTTGGGTTCCAGAAGGCCAACCGTGGTGATCAAGGCTATCGGCAAAAGCACGGGCGCGATCAATAATCGCAGGGGTAGAAAACTGTGCGGCACCAAGGCCTTCCACAATATGGCCGCGTAGGGCTTTGCCATTTTCTTCAAAGCGCGAGAGCACACGATAAGCCAGAGCGAAGCCACCGGTGACCTGTTCATTGACAATCCCACCGCGGGTCACCACCCCATAGCGGTCCAACCAAAGTTCACCGTGGAGCACACCACGGGCAGTGGCTTCAGTATTGGCACGCGGGCTAGCCGCCCACCGCCCAGCACTGGCAAGATCCGGCGGCAGACTCACCGCACTACCTACCCCACTAGCACCTAGGCTGCGGCGGCTGAGCCGACCGCGCCCCACCCGGCTTCGACCCGGGCGGCGTGTCACGCGATGTGCCGCTGAGCTGGCACGATTCGCACTCCCACTCCTGGTCATGCTGAGGTGCGCGCGAACCGCAGCGAAACTATCTGGTGCTGCTAACCCGCGGGCTAAGAGATCCCAGAGTGCTTCGGAAAGCTCCTGCACAGTGATGGTGCCGGCAACGAGGCCGAGATCCTCGCCGTGGAGGTGACGGAACAGTTCGGTGGGGTGGAAAGCGCCGCCGGTGGACAGCTTGTCCATGATTTCTTCTTGGACCTTCGACAATGTCGGCGAAGCCCCTGACCCAGAACCAGCACCAGCACCTGCACCTGCACCTGCACCTGCACCTGCAGCACCCTCCCCCACCGCATCCGGAATCTCAATAATTTCCGGGGCATAATCCGCCGGCAATAACATCACCCACGGATCCTGGGAGGCCGCCTGCCCGGCACCCACAATGAGCACTTCCCCACTGATGGTCAGCTCATCCAACATGCCCGGCTGATAATCACGCACGCGGCTAGGCAACACCAAGGTCTCCCACGCACTCGCCGGTAAACGCACCCCCGCTAGCTGCTCAATCACCGCGAATACCCCATCGCTACCGCGTAGCTCCGGCTGCTCCCCCATCGCTGCGACCTGCTGCCATTCCATTAAGAAACGCGCATAGGCACTGGGGCTAATCGGTTCTGCTTCCGCGCGGGCAGCTGCCAAACTACGGGAGCGAATAATTTTCAAAACGGAGGAGGCAATATATTCTTCCTCCGCCACACCCTGGCGATAATGCCCTTGGATAAGCCCACGGGAGGCATCCTTAGTCAACGCACTCAAAATCTGGTGTGTCACCCCAGCAGAAAACCCAAAGGCCTCCGCACATTCCCGCAGCGTAAAGGGACCACGTGCGCGCGCCCAGCGACTTATCAGCTGCTGCGGGGCATCCACAATGCTGTCTTGTTGAGCGGGCACCCCAGGAGGCACCGGGATCCCTAAACCATCGCGTAAAAGTGCCGCATCCTCTACTTGGGCTAGGTGCTCAACCCCATCAATGCGCACCCGCATCACACGGCCCCGCAGCTGGGTATCAATCACATGCTCGATGCCCTCAAAGTCGCAGTGCTTCCCCAGATCCGCCAGCGCAATGGGCCCTAGTACCCGTAGTTGGTCCACTAATTCTTCGGCTGAGCGTGCCCGGTAGCCATCAGCAATATGCTGCAATTGCGCATGGGTTTCCGCAATAATCTCCGGCACCAGCAGCTCGCGTAGCTCCACGGTGCCCAAAAGCTTCGCCAATAGTGCCGGGTCCAGCGCCAACGCCGCCGCACGCTTTTCCGCCAGCGGGGTGTCGCCTTCATACATAAAGGCGCCGGTGTAATTAAAAAGCAGCGATGAAGCAAAAGGACTCGGCGCGCTGGTGGTCACCTCAGAGATCATCACCCGGCGGTGCTCAATATCCTCCAGGATCGACACCAACGCCGGCAGGTCATAGACATCCCTTAAGCATTCCCGCACGGTTTCCAAGATGATGGGGAAGCTCGGGTATTTCCGTGCTACATCTAAGAGCTGTTCTGCGCGTTGGCGTTGTTGCCATAGCGGGGCACGCTTGCCGGGGTTTCGCCGTGGCAAAAGCAAAGCGCGTGCCGCGCATTCGCGGAAGCGGGAAGCAAAAAGCGCGGAGTTACCCACCTGCTCGGTAACAATCGCCTCAATATCTTCACTGGGGAGGGCGAATAATTCCGCCCCCGGGTCCACCTCCCCTTCCGGTAGGCGAAGCACAATCCCATCATCACCAGCTACCGCTTGGGCATCCATGCCGGTACGTTCTGCGATCTGCGCGCCCACTGCCAACGCCCACGCAGCATTCACTCCGCGGCCGAAGGGGGTGTGTAGCACCACCCGCCAATCCCCCAACTCATCGCGGAAGCGCTCTAACACCAGGGTTCTTTCATCGGGTACTACCCCGGTGGCTTCTTCTTGTTCGCTTAAAAAGGCACTGATATTGCTTTGGGAACGCCGATCCAGCCCCCACCCGGCCAGCACCGTGGCATCGCCGTGGGCTTCGCGGCGAAAAGCACCCAGTGCTTTGCCTAGTTCCACGGGGCGGCCGAGTTGATCACCATTCCAAAAAGGCAACCGCCCGGTATGCCCCGGCGCGGGGGTGACGAGCACCTGGTCTCGGGTGATTTCCTCAATCCGCCAACTGGAGGCACCCAGGGTGAAGATATCGCCCACCCGGGATTCATAGACCATTTCCTCATCGAGCTCCCCCACCCGCCGCGGAGCACGATCGCTAAGCCCACGCTCGCCACCCTCCCCAGCGCCATGCATCAAGAAGACTCCAAACATCCCGCGATCCGGGATGGTGCCACCAGAGGTCACCGCTAGCCGCTGCGCACCCGGGCGTGGTGTGAGCACCCCGCTGGTGCGATCATGCACCACCCGGGGTTTAAGATCCGCGAAATCCGTGGCCGGATAAATCCCGCTGACCAGATCAATCACGCTATCGAAGACTTCCCGCGATAGCTCCCGATACGGGTGCGCGCGGCACACAAGCTCATACCACGCATCGGTATTTAAACCCTCCGAACCAGCAGCAGCCACCGCCGCCACAGTTTGTTGAGCTAGCACATCCAGCGGGTTGCTAATGGTCTGGAGTTCCTCGATCTGCCCAGCCAGCATCCGCTTTAAGGTAATCGCTGATTGCAGCAGGTCACTGCGGTGCTTGGGGTGGAAAATGCCGCGGGAAATCTCCCCCACACCATGCCCGGCGCGCCCCACACGCTGCAGCCCGGCGGCCACACTCGGCGGTGATTCCACCTGCAGCACTAAATCCACCGCGCCCATATCAATACCCAATTCCAAGGAGCTGGTGGCCACCACCGCTTTAAGGCTGCCTTCTTTGAGCATCTTCTCGGTTAAGGCACGCTCATCCTTCGACACTGAACCGTGGTGCGCCCGCGCGATCACTGTGCTCGCCACCCCAGCAATATCACTCGGCTTACCCAGTTGGGCTGGTGGCCGACGCCGGGCAGCAGCTAATTCCTCGGGGGCATGCTCCCTAGCCCAGAGCTCATTAATGCGACTGGTTAGCCGCTCAGCACTGCGCCGCGAATTCACAAAGATGAGTGTGGAACGCGCCCCAAGAATCTCTTCATAGACTTGTTCTTCAATAAAGGGCCAGATGGATCCCTGCTGCGGCAATGCTGACTCAGACTCGCGCCCACCCCCATCATGGTGCGGCATACCGTCTCCCGCACCTTCCGCCAGGAAGCCCTCTGCCGCACCCGCCGAACTCGGGGAGGCTGCATAGTCCGGTTCCCCAAGCAGGCCCAGGGGATCATCAATGGTGGCCTCCCCAATGGTGGACCCGGGTTCCGGGGTCGGCAAATCCGACATATCATCCACCGGGGTGCGCACCAGCAGGTCCCAGGTTTTTTCCGAGACCGGATTAATAATCTCCACGGGGCGATCCCCACCCAAAAACCGCGCAACGCGATCAATCGGGCGCACCGTCGCTGAAAGCCCAATGCGCTGGATGCTGCGCCCCGGATTCAAGGCCTCCAGGCGCTCCAAAGTCAGCGCCAAATGCGCGCCGCGCTTAGAGCCAGCCAGCGCGTGGATCTCATCAATAATCACGGTATCCACATCGCTCAGGATCCCGGCCGCCTTAGAAGTCAACATCAGGTAGGCGGACTCCGGGGTGGTAATGAGGATATCCGGGGGTTTGCGTTGGATCCGACTGCGTTCTGCCGCCGGGGTATCGCCGCTTCGCACGCCCACGGAAATGTTCGGTTGCTCACAACCTAAACGCGCCGCCACCCGCGCAATGCCACCAAGCGGGGCCCGTAAATTATTCTCCACATCCACGCCTAAAGCTTTCAGCGGCGAGATATACAACACCTTCACCCGGCGATGCCCCGTGGGCGTTCCAGCACCACCTGTAGCGCCGGCAGAATCCAAAGCTAAAGTGCCTTGGCCTGCGGGTTCTACCAGATTATTAATGGCCCATAGGAAGGCGGCCAGGGTTTTACCAGAGCCTGTGGGGGCTACTACGAGGGCATGTTCGCCGGCTGCAATGGCCTGCCAGGCGGCCTTTTGTACGGCGGTGGGGTGCGCGAAAACATCACGGAACCAGGTGGCAACTTCGGGGCGGAAAAGCCCCAAAATGTCACCATTGTTCAGGGCGGGTTTATCGGCGGGCATGAATTGACTCTAACCGGCGACCTAGAATCGTTCATATGACTGTCCAACTCGATGATTCCCGTTTGACCAATCTTCTTGCCCAGGGAACCGGTGAAATCCTCAAAGGCGTGCGCAATGTGGGCCTGCTGCGCGGCCGTGACCTGGGGGATGCTGGTGATGATCTGGCCCAGAATTGGATCGCCCGGGTGCTGGATCAACACCGCCCCAATGATGGTTTCCTCTCCGAGGAGGCCGCCGATAACCCCGAACGCCTCGGCAAAGACCGCGTGTGGATCATCGACCCCCTTGATGGCACCAAGGAATTCGCCACCGGCCGCCAAGACTGGGCGGTGCACATCGCCCTGGTGGAAAATGGTCGCCCCACCCACGCCGCCGTGGGCTTGCCGGATTTAGGCGTGGTCTTCCGCTCCTCTGATGCCCGCGCGGTGACCGGCCCCTATGCCCGCAAAATTGCGGTGAGCCATAACCGACCCCCGGAGGTGGCGCTGCATATTGCGGAGAAGCTCGGCTTCGAGCCGGAGGCGATTGGTTCTGCTGGTGCGAAGGCCATGCATGTGCTGCTAGGTGATTATGACGCCTATATTCACGCCGGCGGCCAATATGAGTGGGATTCTGCCGCCCCAGTGGGGGTTTCGCTGGCCGCGGGTCTGCACTGTTCTCGCCTGGATGGCAGCGAGCTGACCTATAACCACAAGGACACTTACCTGCCCGATATTGTGATCTGCCGCCCGGAATTAGCCGATGAGATTTTGGGTTTGGCTGCCGCCTTCCACGAAGAAAACGGCCACTACTAGGGCGTATTAGATTCGCGCTTTCCGAGATCGAGGGGTTTCGGTGCGCGCTCATGGCTAGGGCTTGGGTGCCGGGCTGGTGGATAACATCACGCGCTCCTGGCTAGGGTGGGGATTATGATTCCCACCCCGTACGAGGATTTACTCCGCGATATTTTGGCCAATGGTGAGGCCAAAGGTGATCGCACTGGTACCGGTACCACCGCTGTTTTTGGCCGTCAGATCCGCTATAATTTGGCTGATTCTTTCCCGCTGTTGACCACCAAGAAGGTGTATTTCCATGGGGTGGTCGGCGAGCTCTTGTGGTTCCTTCAGGGCGATTCCAATGTGAAGTGGCTGCAGGACAATAACATCCGCATTTGGAATGAGTGGGCTGATGCCGATGGTGAGCTCGGCCCCGTCTATGGGGTGCAGTGGCGCAGCTGGCCTACCCCCAATGGTGGCCATATTGATCAGATCTCCCAGGCACTGGAGTTATTAAAAACAAACCCGGAATCGCGGCGCAATATTGTGTCGGCGTGGAATGTGTCGGAGATTGACAATATGGCGTTGCCGCCTTGCCACCTGCTTTTCCAATTCTTTGTGGCCAGTGGGAAATTAAGCTGCCAGCTCTATCAGCGCAGCGCAGATATGTTCCTGGGCGTGCCTTTTAATATCGCCTCCTATTCTTTGTTGACCCACATGTTTGCCCAACAGGCTGGGTTAGAGGTGGGCGAATTCATTTGGACTGGTGGTGATTGCCATATTTATAACAATCACCGCGAGCAGATCGCCGAACAGCTTTCCCGCGAACCACGCCCCTACCCGCAGCTGAAATTACGCAAGGCACCCAGTATCTTTGAATACACCTTCGAGGATATTCAGATCGAAGGCTATGATCCGCATCCGCTGATTAAAGCTCCGGTTGCGGTCTAAGCAAAAGGACAAAGCCATGCGAGGAATGATTTGGGCGCAGTCCCACGATGGTGTCATCGGTTATTGCGGCGATATGCCCTGGCATCTGCCCGAAGACCTCAAACACTTCAAACAAGTAACCCGCGGACATAAGGTGATTATGGGCCGCGCCACCTGGGAATCCATCCCAACAGATTTCCGGCCCCTACCGGATCGCGAAAATATTGTGCTCAGCTCCCGCCAACCCGGCGAATGGTCAGCTGGTGCCACCGTGGCTGCTGATGCCAGCAACCTTCCCGAAGATTGTTGGGTCATGGGTGGCGGGCATGTATATGCGCAGCTGATTGACCAGATGGATGTTTTGGAAGTCACCATTGTGGATGTGATGCTCGCTGATTCTGAGCTTCCGCTGGTGTACGCCCCGCGCATCCCGGACACCATGGAGTTAGTCAGCGACACCAGTTGGATGACCTCGGCGAAGGGCTACCTGCATGGTGCAGAAGAATCCGGGAAGCTGCGCTATCGTTTTTGCCGATATCACCGAAAGAATGTCTAAGGAGTAGAAGCCTTCATGAGTGAGACGAACGTAACCATCTACACCACCGAATGGTGCCCCTTCTGCCAGCGCCTGATTAAGGCCTTAAACCGCACCGAAACGCCCTATACCCGGGTGGATGTGGAGGCAGATGCTGAGGCTGCTGCGTGGGTGGAATCTGTCAATGATGGCAACCGTGTAGTCCCCACCGTGAAGTACTCCGATGGCAGCTATGCCACCAACCCGGCGGCCAGCGAGGTTCGCCGGAAGCTGGAGGAACTCGCGGGTTAGGAAAGCAGAAGGAAAAATCCCCCGCGGTCTCGCGCCCTAGAAGGAACTAGGTGAGGCAGGCCGTGGGGAATTTTTATGCCGCGCTGGGGGCGTGGGCGTGCGCGGGAGGCGGGTCTCGGGATTAGCGATCGTTGTTGCCGAAAAGCGCCAACATGTCATCGGGGCTGAGGTTCGTATCCACCCCAGCGAATTGCGCGGAGAAGATCTCCTGCAGGTAGAGCTCGCAGGCGGCGGAGAGCTGCTTCGCATCGTATTTATTGAGAATCAGCAGCGTAGAGACGGAGTCATCATCGTGGATTTCCTCCACCGCGAGCACCGGTACGCCTTCGCGGGCCACCGTGCGGGCCCGGATGCGGCGGCGCTGCACATCAACGAAGGTGGGGACCGGGCCGGTGGACTTCTCGGCGGGGTGGGGGTGCATTTCTGGCACGATGCGAACCTTTCATTTACAAAACTTAGTTGTTTCCCCAATGATAGCTTTAGTGTGGAGCGGGTGTTGGCGACTTGGGGGTGCTGGGGGTTTCGCGCGGATTCAGGTGGTGCGCTAACCTAAGCAACGTTGCATTGAAGCAACGCGCGGTTCCATCAGTAGAACCAGCCCCAGTAGCTCAGTGGATAGAGCACGGCTCTCCTAAAGCCGGTGTCGGAGGTTCGATTCCTCTCTGGGGCGCTTCTTTTCAGCAGGGGTTTGTGGGGCACAGAACAGTTCCACCAAAAATGAGACCGATAAAGCACCCTGAGCAGCAGATTCTTCTCCAGAAAAACCACCCCCGTAGGGTTGACTAGATAGTTTTTAGAGGCTAAACAGGGGGAGGTTACAGAGAACTTAAGCGCCTTGCTTTAAGACTTCCGACCATAGCTTCATCGATATGCGACCTTGCACTCTTCTGTGGAAGCGCCCTAACTTACAAAGGAGACTCATGGAAGCAGTGATCGAGGCTAGAGGGCTGCGCAAGTCCTTCGGGGAAGTGCACGCAGTCCGCGGCATCGACCTGACTGTGAAAGCTGGCAGCATTTACGGGCTTATCGGACCCAATGGTGCAGGCAAATCCACCACCTTGAGAATGTTGGTCGACATTATCCGCCCGGATAGCGGCAGCATTTCGGTGCTGGGCCACACGCCGCGGCTATCAAAGCCTGAGCTGCGTCGCCATATTGGTTATCTACCGGGGGATATTAAGCTCAGCGACCGCACCAAAGGCCGTTCGATCTTGGAGCATTTCGCGAGTATCAGTGGGCCTGTTGCCCCAGGCACAGTAGAAGAATTGGCGGAACGTCTCGATCTTGACCTGCGACGACCGGTTCGAACCCTGTCGAAAGGTAATCGGCAGAAACTCGGGCTAATTCAAGCATTCATGCACCGCCCGAAGCTGCTAATTCTTGATGAGCCCACCAGTGGCTTAGATCCACTGATGCAACGAGAGTTTTTAAATTTGATCCGCGAAGCTAAAGCGAATGGTCAAACCGTATTGCTCAGTTCGCATGTACTCGGAGAGATTCAACACACGGCGGATGCTGCAGCTGTACTGGCACAAGGCAGCATCGTGGCCGAGGGGGATATTGCTTCGCTCCGATTGAGCGGGATTGCTCGGTTGCATGCGGTAGTGGAAGCACCCGGCACACCAGGATTGTTAACAGAACTCGAAGCCAGCGCACAGCTGAGTGATCTGAGAGTAGATGAGGTCGGCGAGCGGCTGATTGAGGTGTCGGGGTTACTACGCGGCGAACCGGATTCTGTGATCAAGGTTCTTGCTCGGCATCGGATTCGCAGTTTGACCCTCGAGGAACCAGATCTTGAGGAGTCCGTTTTGGAACTGTATGAGCACTCGGAGGAACAACCATGAGCGCTATAAATACTCATTCCACTGCTAAAAACAGTGTGCTTCCGATTCTGCGCTGGCAGCTTCGAAATAACACCAGGGGGCTCCTCGTCTGGGTGCTGGGGTTGATCTTCACCTTGTTGATGTATCTTCCGCTTTACCCTAGTTTCCAGAATCTTGAGCTAAGCAGCATGCTTGAATCTATGCCGGGAGAGATGTCGGCAGCGCTGGGATTTGATAAAACTTCGACGGGTTCGGGTTATACCCAATCGACCTACTTCGGGATGCTTGGTTTCTTGCTGGCAGCCGTAGCCTGCATCGGCTGGGGTACTAGAGCGATCGCGGGGGCTGAGGACTCCGGCAGATTAGAGTTGACGCTGTCTCACGCTATTGGTCGGGGCCAATACGCACTGGAAAGCCTCCTCATGCTAATGGTCCAGGTGTTCGTGTTGAGTCTTAGCACCGTTGTTGTTGTGCTGCTATTGAATGGCCCTTCAGAGCTTTCTTTGACGGTGGGGCATGTCATCATGGCTACGGCTGCCTGGGCTGCGCTGGTGTTCCTGACGGGATGCGCTGCCCTAGCAGTTGGGGCAATGACTGGCCGTCCGAGTTGGGCTCTTGGGGCGGGGGCAGCCGTAGCTATTGGCGGCTATGTTTTGGATGCAATATCCAAAGCCAGTTCTTCCTTGACGTGGCTTTCGAATGTCTCGCCCTACTCTTGGGCTTTTAGGGACGAGCCATTGAGTACCGGAGAAGGCTGGGGAGGCATTGCCGCTCTCATCGGGTTATCCCTTGTCCTCTTCGGGATCGGCTATTGGGTATTTCGCCGCCGGGATATTCACGGCTGATAGCCTTATTCGCTTGAAATGCTGGAGAGCTGCGAAAATGTTCATAAGTTTTCGCCAGCATCATAAGATCCGCTTGGGATAAACAGCCGGCCCCAGGGCTCCACGGAGCTTCAGAAATCCTTCGCTGCTGATGTCTTTTCCTGTTTCATGAAGGGCCCGACTTCCACTATCCCCGCTACTTCCCCTCGCGACTCGAACCTCCCCCGGATGCACTGAGTCTAGAATCCTAGCGTTTTAAGGTGAAATCGCACTGCTTGTGTGCAACTAGGCTCAGCAGACTGAGCACCTGGACGTCGCGAAGCCGCGGAGGTGCCCCGCCTCCGTCAGAGAGGGCTACACCACTTCCCTGGTCAACTCGGTTGATCGTGTCCGCCGCGATTCGCTCCTCACAGCGAATGACGTCCTCTTCAGGCAAGTTTCCCCCTTTACCTTTCCTTTTTTTCATTAGGCTAAATCCAAACGGGCCGGCTGAATACAACTAAGGAGGTGAGTCACCGCCGTGAGTAAACCCACCACTGCGAAAATCAACTTGAAGCAAGAAGAATCTCTATCCGTAGTCCTGGAAGGAAATCTCCAAGATATGGACGCCAGCCGCGTTGTCAACTCACTGTCTTTATTAACCAAACTGGTGCGCAGTTTTTCGTCTCCCGACGAGCCGATCAAGATGGGAGTGCTCCGGGAAGGTAGTTCCATCATGGGGTCCTCACCTCCCCCGAAATCAGTCAGGGAATCACGAGCGGGATAGACACCCTAGAAAAGGAATCGACCGTACCGCCGAATTGGAATTGGACCCAAATTAAGCACCTTCGGGACCTTGCCCGACTGGATAGCGCTGCCGGGATCGAGTCTGTTGCCATTGCATCGGCCCAAGCTTCATCCACAAAGCGTCTGCCCCCTCCCAGCTGGTTAAGTCCATCGACCAGGTGCTTAAGGACCTACCCCTTTCTCTGGGTTCAGTCACCGGTGAATTGTGTGCCTACCAGGCTGGTGATAGGGGATTGCAAGCCAAAATCCGGCCCGAAGGATCCGGCCCCTATGTGAAGGTCAACTTCACTGAGGAATTAGATAGCGAAATTCGTGATGCACTGCGCAAGAACGTGAACATCTACGGGCTCCTGAAGCGATGTCGCGAGTCTAACTCGGTTCTAGAGGTCGATGCCCATTGCATCACGGTCATTCCTGCAGCCAAGCCCCCTATCAACGGTTTAGGCATTTGGGAAGAACTCAAAGCAGAAGGGGGGCACGGTCGAAGACCTAATGCACAGCATTCGCCGAGATGACCGGGAAGAGTCAGCACATGGCTAACAGCTGTACGGAGACAAAGGTAGCTATCGATACCTGCCTACTCTTAGATATATTTCTGCATGAATCGGAGCTAGGTGAACTCACAATGAACGTGTCGGATAGCCCCCGGTTTCCGGTTTATCTTCCGCCCCTGTTAGGGATTGAAGCGGTCGCCACTCCAGCTATGAGAGGTGACCAGCAACATCCCCCGATCGATAACGAATACATCAGAAAAGCAAAAGAGTTTCTGAGTAGCGCTGCTGTCCTGTAGGTCGAACTGGATCCTCGTACCATGCGTAAGGCGCAGGAGCTTGGCACTGAGCTAATGATTAAGCCTGCTGATGCATCGATCCTCGCCTGCGCAATTACTGCTGGATGCCACTTTCTCTACACCAAAGACGAAAAACTCATTAAAGCCGCCGAACCTTTGGAAGAGATTAAGGTAAGCAAGCCGCCTAGCCTCGATTTACCTGAACAGAAACAGCTTTTTTAGGTAGGTAGTCTTCGCAGCACAGGAATGACGCCGCCTTAAAAAGCTCCCGGAACGCCTCGTAGCTTCGAGGCTGTCTCTTTCTGATCGTGGGTGAACATGCCCGTAGAAGAGTTCTACGGCTCAGGCCCCAGAGCTCTTGAGTATGAAGAAGCTCGGCTTAAAGCCGGGGCGTTCACAGGTTTCGAGGAGTTTGGCAGCGTAAGATCCCCCTCATGCTTATTCTCTCCGAGCCTGCGGTGACCACGACGTTGGCGCTTGGGCCAGACTGGTTAGACCCGATGTATCTACTGTCGGGTTCCGGGCCATTTGGTCAGGCTATTCTGCCGGTGCTGCTTGCCATCGTGTTCATCGAATCCGGTTTGCTTTTCCCGCTGCTACCGGGCGATTCCCTGCTATTTACAGCTGGGCTATTAGCGAACCAGCCGGATCCCTTCGCACCGTTATGGTTGGTGGTGTTGCTCTGCCCCATTGCCGCTATTTTGGGCGATCAGGTGGGGTATTTCATTGGCCACACCTTCCACCCAAAGATCGTGAATATGCCGGATGGCCGCATCTTCAAGCAAGCGTATGTCACGCGTACGGAGCAATTCTTCGATAAGTGGGGGCCGATCACGATTGTGCTTTGCCGCTTCGTTCCAATCGTGCGCACCTATGCCCCACTTGTGGCTGGTATGGCTGGAATGCGGTACCGCACCTTTATTACCTACAACATCCTCGGTGGCGTGCTGTGGGGTGCCGGTGTGGTGCTACTGGGTGCGGTTCTTGGCCAAATCACCTTCGTGCGTGAGCATATTGAGCCTATCTTCTTATTGATCGTGCTGATCTCTATTCTGCCGGGCATTATTGGTGCCGCACGTAGTGTGCTGATGAAGCCGCGGATTATTGAGCACACTGAGCCATCCTAGGCTCACAGAAAATTCTTCTCTGCGGAAAAACCCTGGTGATCATCGGAGGGTAAGGCGGAAGCTAGTTGGCTTCCGACTCTTCTTTTTGAAAGTCCTTCATATCGCCAAGCTGTTCTTTGACTAATGAGGTGAGATCCGAAGCGCTGCCGGTGACTGCCGCGGCCACTACAAAGTCTTCCCCGAAGCTGACTGAAGAGTGCAAGGCGAGATCATTGGACCAGCCCCATTTAGTACCGATGACACCTGGCAGCACAGAGGTGCCGAAGTTTTGTTGGTAACCGTCGGCTGCCACGGGATTAGCGTCTGCCATCGCCACCAAGATGGGGTTGGTGGGGTCTTCCTTGATCAGCTCGGAAATAAATTTCACCACGTCATAGGTGGAGGTGACGCTATAGCCCCACATCTCATCACCGCGGGTGGAATAGAGCCCATATTCTTTGGCTGTCTCTTCGATGGAATCTGGGTAGCGGCTATAGAGTTCCTCGGCATAAGCATCATTAGAGGAACGCACCATGTTTAAGGCTTCGTATTTTTCTTTCATGGTGCCGTGCTTGATCACGTAGTCCGCGATATAGAGCTTGATGAGGCTCAGTGCCGGTCGCGCAAAGCGTTCAGTAGCAGTGCCGGTGTGGTAGCCATCGGATAGCCGTAGGTAGGTCACCTGTGATCCGGTGGAGTTCTTCACGAACCCTTGAAGCGCTGCGTCCTTGGCGGGATCCTGGCTTTCTTGTTCTTCCAGAATTCCAACTTCATTTCTTGGGCTATGTGGGTGGGTGTGCTGATGCACCACAAGTAGAGGCACGGCGAAAAGCGCGAGGATGGCAATGATCGCTAGGACAGCGACAAAGAGCGGAGGCTTGTGCTTAGCCTGGCTCAGCTCCTCTTCCTCTGTGGTGGTAATTGACACTCGGAATACAATACCGCCCGCACCCAGGTTATGGGTACGGGCGGTAGGAGTTTGCTTGGAAGTTATCCCTGGGCCAGGCCGAATGAATCGGGCCTGAGCGCTCGGGACGAGGTCTTAGTGATCGACCGGGGCTTCCACACCAACACCGGTGAGGGAGCGGACTTCCATTTCAGCTTGCAGGTCATCCATGTTGTCGGGCTTGCCGAAGTAAGCGCCGAGGATGCCAGCCAGGAAGGCAAGCGGGATGGAGACGATGCCGGGGCTGCTCAGCGGGAAGAGGGAGAAGTCCACGCTGGGGATCATCGAGGAGGGGCTACCGGAGACTGCCGGGGAGAGCGCAATGAGGATCAGGGCACTCAGCAGTCCGGTGTACATAGAGGCAACAGCACCGGTGGTGTTGAAGCGCTTCCAGTACAGGGAGAAGATGATGGTCGGCAGGTTCGCGGAGGCGGCGATCGCGAAGGCAAGAGACACCAGGAAGGCCACGTTCTGCTTCATCGCGAGGATGCCCAGGATGATGGAGAGGACACCAATCACCACCACGGTGATGCGGGAAACGCGAACCTGTTCTTCTTCACTAGATTGCCCGTTGCGGAGAACACCGTCGTAGATATCGTGGGCGACCGAAGCGGAGGCGGTAATCGCCAGGCCGGCGACCACAGCCAACACGGTGGCGAAGGCCACTGCGGAGATCAGCGCCATGAAGATGGAACCACCGAGTTCAAGTGCTAGCAGCGGTGCAGCAGCATTCGCTCCACCAGGGGCGGCGAGGATGCGGTCCGGGCCAACCAGGGCGGCGGCACCGAAGCCGAGGATCAGGGTCATCAGGTAGAAGGCACCGATGAGCACGATGGCCCAGGTAACCGACTTACGAGCTTCACGAGCGGTAGGCACGGTGTAGAAACGCATGAGCACGTGCGGCAGACCAGCGGTACCAAGCACCAGGGTTAGAGCCAGAGAGATGAAGTCAACGCGACTGGTGGTACTACCACCGTACTTGAGGCCAGGCTTGAGGATTTCGGTGGCCTCATAGCCCTTCTGGGCGAGATACTGCGAGTTAGCGTGGGATTCCACAGCGTGGTTGAACATGGTGGTCATGCCGCCGCGCACGGCGAAGAAGACCCAAACGGTCATGACTGCCACACCGGTGACCAGCAGCACCGCCTTAATCATCTGCACATAGGTGGTACCCTTCATACCGCCAACGAGCACGTAGATGATCATCAGCACGCCCACCAGGGCGACAACCACGGCTTGGGCGACTTCAGAGTGAATGTCCAGCAGCACGGACACCAGCGAACCAGCGCCAGCCATCTGGGCAATCAGGTAGAAGAGGGACACGAATAGGGTGCCGAAGGCGGCAGCCACACGCACTGGCTTTTGCTTCAAGCGGAAGGAAAGCACATCGGCCATGGTGAAGCGGCCGACGTTACGTAGTGGTTCCGCAACCAGCAGCAGAGCTACCAACCAGGCGACGAAGAAGCCGATGGAATAAAGGAAGCCATCATAACCAGCGAGGGCGATAGCGCCCACGATGCCTAGGAAGGAGGCTGCCGAGAGGTAGTCACCGGCAATGGCTAGACCATTTTGGGTTCCGGAAAAGGAACCGCCACCGGTATAAAAGTCGGATGCTTCTTTAGTGCTCTTGCCGGCGCGCAGCACCACGGTCATGGTGATGACAATGAAGATGACGAATACGGCAATGTTGAGCATGGGGTTGCCCACATGCGAGGCCTCTTGGGCTAGGTAATTGATAGTCATTGTTTATGCCTCTACCCTTCCATCGCTTCGCGGATCGCGGCCGCTTGCGGTTCGATATTTCGGTTGGCGTAGCCGACGTAGATGTAGGTGATCACAAAGGTTGTCACGAACTGCAGTAGTCCGAAGATCACTCCGACGTTCATTCCACCGAAGACATCACGAGCCATAAACTCTGGCGCGGCAATAGCCGTGACCGCGTAGGCCATGTACCAGACAAAGAAGGCCACGCTCATGGGGAAGGTGAAGCTCCGGTAAGTTTTCTTTAACTCCAAGAATCGCGGATCTTGTTGCATCGCCCGGAATTCTTCGGGAGTCGGCTCTCGCCGCTCCTTACGGGTTACCTGGGGTTCAGTCACAGGTTCACTCTCTTTCCTGGTCTCCACCGCGGTATCGCTATCTCGGTTGAGATCATCGTGGGACTCGCGAGGTTCGGGGCGCTGCACCTTTTGTAGATGGTGCAGGCTTTCCTCATCTGCCAGTCCGCGGTCGCGCGGCCAATGGATATTGGGTTGTTCTACACATGTGTTTGGCATGTACAGATGCGACAAGGGGGCCGGCACTTTCGTGTTGGCCTTTGACGCAAAGTCAGCATCACCTTACGCACTTCTTGTGCATGCGATCACACTAACCAATGCCAATCAAGTTACCTGCCTCACAGTGCAATGCATAACATTTTCGCCCCACTAACCAACCGACACCTCCCCCTGATTCCACCAAAAAAGCCATCTACCTGGCTAAAGTTTATTTATTTCTTCACCCCCACGGGGGGCACAGATTGTCATTTTGCAAAGTTTGCGAAGCTTCTCATAACATTCTTCGAGGCCTTCGCAGACCTTCACAAAACCTGTTATGCGACATCAACTCTGGGTGGGGGCCATAAAAGAAGTCCCTCTCAATCACTGAGAGGGACGGGTCGGGGATCAGCTAGGGACCTAGTTTTTAGGCTCCGGGGAACTCCCACGGGCTTTTGAAGATGCGTCCAAAACCGGGTTGATCATCGAGCGAGAGAATCGAGTTCAGCTGCTCTTGGCTAAGCCCGAAGTTGAGGGCGTTGAGGTTTTCCTTCAGGCGATCCGAATTCGCAGTCTTGGGGATAACCGAGCAGCCCAGCTGTAGGAGTGCCTTAATGGTCACCTGGGCTGGAGTGGCACCAAGTTCTGCGGCAATTCCTTCAATAATGGGGTTCTGCAGCGCAATGCCTCGAGATAGTGGCGACCAGGCTTCTGTGATGATTCCTAGCTCTTCATGCACCTGACGCAGGGCGGCTTGGGTAAACCCGGGGTGGAGTTCTACCTGGTTAAGCACGGGGGTGATGCCGGTTTTCTCTACGAGTTCGCGGAGCACTTCTTCATAGAAGTTGGCAACACCGATGGACTGAACGCTGCCGAGGCCTTGGATTTTGGCGATAGCTTCGAAGGTTTCGACGTAGAGGTTTTGTTGTGGGCAGGGCCAGTGCACTAAGAAGAGGTCAATATATTCCAGGCCGAGGCGGCGTAGGGAGTCTTGGAAGGACGCGGAGGCCTTCTCAGCACCATGGCAGTCATTCCACACCTTGGTGGTGATGAAGAGTTCTTCGCGGGTGACATCCCCAGCGGCGATGGCATCGGCGATGGCGTGGCCAACCTCTTCTTCGTTTCCGTACACAGTGGCGGTGTCGATATGGCGGTAGCCCAGCTGGATGGCTTCGCGGACGACGCGTACGCATTCTTCGCCGCGTAGTTTATAGGTGCCTAGGCCAAGCTGGGGCATCTCGGTGCCATCGTTGAAGGTCACACTGGGAACATGAGTGGGTCGTGAATCAGTCATAGGTCCCAGTATTCCCTTTTCTGCTTGCGTAGGCAGCAGGTAGCACAAAACTAAAGCCCCGCTCAGAGGTCTGAGCTGGGGCTTAAGTGATTTTTTTGGTCTTAGCCGACGCTGAGTACGTCAACGACGAAGATGAGGGTGCGACCGGCAAGGGGGTGTCCGCCGCCGGCGGGGCCATAGGCCATAGCTGGGGGAACGGTGAGCTTGCGGCGGCCGCCGGCGCGCATGCCGGGGATACCTTTTTGCCATCCTTCGATAAGGCCTTGGAGCGGGAACTCCATGCTTTGGCCGCGGTCCCAGGAGGAGTCGAATTCCTCGCCGGTTTCATATTCCACGCCCACATAGTGGACTTTGATGGTGTCGCCCTCGCCGACTACATCACCTTCGCCCTCAACGATATCTTCGATAAGCAGATCGGCTGGGGGTGGGGTGGTGGGCACGTCAATCTGCGGCTTTTCCATATGTGGATCCTCAGTCTCCTTGTGGGCGTGTCTATCTCTTTGCTAACGGACCGTCTAGGACACAGTGTTCCGGGCGGGCGTAAAAGGTTTCCCGTAGGAAGCACAAAGGCCGGGGGAACACTAGCAACCCACAGTATAAGGGGTGCGTATTCCTCCCGGCCGTGCTGCCTGCCCCCTAACGCGGGGGTCGAAGCGGGTAAAGCTGGGGTGCTAGCGCTTAGCTGCGCTCGCTACGCGGGGTGACCTTGCGGTTGGTTTCACCGGTGTAGATCTGGCGCGGGCGGTTGATCTTGTTGCCCGGGGTTTCCAGCTGCTCGCGGTAGTGAGCGATCCAGCCGGGGAGGCGGCCGAGGGCGAAGAGGACGGTGAAGAAGTCCGTCGGGAAGCCCATGGCGCGGTAGATCAGACCGGTGTAGAAGTCGACGTTCGGGTAGAGGCGACGCTGGATGAAGTAATCATCAGCCAGGGCGATCTCTTCCAACTTCAGGGCCAGGTCGAGGAGGTGGTCGCCACCAAGATGCTCGAGGATCTCGTGGGCGGTTTCCTTGACGATGGCGGCACGCGGGTCGTAGTTCTTGTAGACGCGGTGACCGAAGCCCATTAGTCGGACGCCGGCTTCCTTGTTCTTCACGCGGTTCATGAAGTCGGTGGCGTCGCCACCATTGGCTTGGATTTCTTCCAGCATTTCCAGCACAGCCTGGTTAGCGCCACCGTGCAGCGGGCCGGACAGGGCGTTGATGCCGCCAGCGATGGCAACGAACATATTGGCCTGTGCGGAGGCGATCATACGCACGGTGGAGGTGGAGCAATTCTGCTCGTGGTCAGCGTGCAGGATGAGGAGCTTATCCAGGGCCTTGACCATGACCGGGTCAACCTCGTAGGGGGCGGTCGGGTAGCCGAACATCATGCGCAGGAAGTTCTCGCGCGCATTCAGGGCGTTGTCCGGGTACATGTAGGGCGAGCCCTTGGAGGCGCGATAAGCATAAGCGGCCAGCATCGGTACCTTCGCCATCAGTCGGACGGTGGCCTTGTCCAGCTGCTTTTCATCCAGCGGGTTGAGCTGGTCCTGATAATAGGTGGAAAGAATGTTCACCGAGGAGGCAAGCACCGACATGGGGTGTGCGTCACGCGGGAAGATGCGGAACTGGGACTTGAAGTCCTCGTCCAGCAGGGTGTGGATGCGAATCTCGTCGTTAAAGCTAACCAGTTCTTCCTGGGTGGGCAGCTTGCCCTTGATCAGCAGGTAGGAGACCTCGTTAAAGGTGGCGTTTTCGGCCAGGTCAGCGATGTCATAGCCGCGGTAGCGCAGGATGCCGGCATCGCCATCGATGTAGGTAATCTTCGACTCGGTGGAACCGGTGGATACATAACCGGGGTCATAGGTCACCAGGCCGGTATCGGCAAGCATCTTGCCCAAGACGATGCCGTCGTTACCTTCGGTGGCGTGCTTGATATCAAGCTCATATTCACCGCCGGGGTACTGCAGGATGGCCTTGTCTTTATTTTCAGTAGCCACTATCTATCCCTTTCACTTGTCTGGTAACACCGCATGCGTGGGGACGCGCGGCAAGGGGCGCCAGGTTAGCGGCGCGCCTCGCGGGTGAGTGTGGGGTGCACTGGTGCCCCACGCGCGGCGTACTTCTGAGCGCTAAAGCGCTTTGTCCATACGCTATACCGTGACTGTTCGTGGTGGCCATGATGGCTGCCTGAAACTGGTCGCGGTATGAAGCGACCACGTTCACCGATTGTAGATCCTGTGGCCTGGGAAACACATCCTAAGGATGATATTTCCGGGAAAACCTCTAGTCGGGACCGCGTCTAGCTGACATGCATAAACATGTTGGCGTAGATACGCAATCCTGCTTGACCCTATTCGGGGCAGTACAGGCATACGGTAACCGTGGAACAGCGATTAGTTTAACAAATTATGTGATCCACCCGATAGAAGTTAGGCAGATGAATTACACCCGATGGCACCCCCTTAGTTAGATTCACAGTTCCCCTCCTGCACAAACGATCTCCGACCCGAGCAGAACCTAGGCGCACCTAACTCAATCCCCCACCCCACACAATCAACGCGATGTTTTCTGCGCCACACCCCACGGCCTGAGCAATGACTGTGAAGGTCGCGGGAGTGCCGATCTCGGGGAAAGCAAAGAAACGATGAAGAAGGCCCAGCTCCCCCTACTTGTTCCCCCTGCTCACTAGGATGAAGAGCACGGCTCGCGATGTGCGTGCTGTTTTCCTAAACCCGCGAGACTTCGGAGGAATCAAAGCCCCATGGCTTCCCCTAATACCACCGCTCCTACCCTGCCCCCGGAATTGCTGCCTGAGGACGGTCGATTCGGTTGCGGCCCCTCGAAAGTGCGGCCCTCTCAGATTCAGGCCCTGGTCAGCGGCGCGGAGGGCGTGATTGGCACCTCGCACCGTCAAGCTGCTGTGAAGAATATAGTTGGCGAGATCCGGGAAGGCCTTGGCGAACTCTTTTCGCTGCCGGAGGGCTATGAAATTGTGCTTTCTTTGGGTGGGGCGACCGCGTTTTGGGATGCCGCAACCTATGGCGTGATTGAGAAGCGTTCCGGGCACCTGGCCTTTGGTGAGTTCTCGCAGAAGTTTGCCAATGCCAGCGCCAAGGCCCCGTGGTTGGAGGAACCGCAGGTAGTTAAGGGTGAGCCGGGCACCGTGCCCACCCCGCAGGCCATGGAAGGCTGCGATGTGTTGGCCTGGGCCCATAATGAGACCTCCACCGGCGCGATGGCGCCGATTGTGCGTCCGGAAGGCGCAGGCGATGCGCTGGTGGTCATTGATGCGACCTCTGGTGCGGGCGGTTTGCCGGTGGATATTGCGCAGACCGATATTTATTATTTCTCCCCGCAGAAGTGCTTTGCTGCTGATGGTGGCCTGTGGTTTGCGGCCATGAGCCCGGCGGCGATTGAGCGGATCGCCAAGATCAAGGAGTCTGGGCGGTTTATTCCGGCGTTTTTGGATCTGCAAACTGCGGTGGATAATTCGCGGAAGAACCAGACCTATAACACCCCTGCGGTGGGCACCTTATTGATGATGGCTGATCAGGTGCGTTGGATGAATGACAATGGTGGCCTAGAGGGCATGGTGGAGCGTACCTCGGCGAGCTCTCAGACCTTGTATTCCTGGGCGGAGCAGCGCCCAGAGGCGGCCTGCTATGTGCAGGATCCGGAGCGGCGTTCGCTAGTGGTGGGCACCATTGACTTCGATGAAGACAAGATTGATGCCACCTTGTTGGCGAAGGCGCTGCGCGCTAATGGAGTGCTGGATGTTGAGCCTTATCGCAAGTTGGGCCGCAACCAGCTGCGCATTGGTATGTTCCCGGCGATTGAGCCAGCGGATATTGCTACCTTGACCCGCGCGCTGGATTACCTGCTTGATGGCGGGTACGCAGCGAAGTGATTCATTAGCGCGAAGGATCCCCAGAGGAACCCTGAAGACCCCCAAGGAGCGAGCTCTCAGCGTTGGCTGTAGCGCGTGCCTCCTGGGGGTTTTCTTATGGGTTGCTAGGTGCGGGCTTGTGGGGGCGGGTTAGTTGAGGGCCGCTGTGGGGTACATGTGGGGTGCGTTTGGGGTGCGTTGTGACGCGTCGGCGCGGTAGCCACGTTTGGGCACGTCGACGCACTAAGGTGGGTAGTCAAGATCACCTGTGATGCTCGAAAAAGAAGGAGACCCCACTTATGCGCGAGCTCTTCCTAACGGAGGGCGAGTCCACCCGTACCTCCCTGGTGTTCCACACCGAAGGGGAAGGCGACGCCGTGGAGTCTTTCTTCCTTGTAGTTGACGATAAGCTCCGTGACCTGCTGCGAGAGGTTGTTGAAGGACAGCCCGAAGCCGAGGGAAACCTGGGAGGCGATGGGGTCTCTCACCGCGATGAGGATGTCGCCGGCGAGCCTACTGCTAGTGAAGATGCGACTGCCGCAGAAGGTTCGGAACACTCTGAGGCCTCCGATACGGCAAGCTCGAGCGATGAAGAAGCCGATAAGGCGCCTGAGCAATCCGGCGCGCCCGCCGGTGGTGCGCATGCTGGTGGTGCGCATGCGGCTCAGCGTGGCAGTTTGCCGACCCCGGATCCGCGCCGTACTGCTCCGATGAGTATGCGTCCCCGCGAGATCCAGGAACGTATCCGTGGTGGTGCCACCGCAGCTGAACTTGCTGAGGAAATGGGCGTAACCGAAGCGCGCGTGGAGCCTTTTGCGCACCCAGTGTTGTTGGAACGCCAACGCATGGCGGAATTAGCGAAGCAAACCCACCCGGTGCGTGAGGATGGCCCGGCGCGCCTAACCCTGTGGGAGGTGCTGGCTACCGCTTTTGCTGCGCGCAATAATTCTTTGGCTGATGCACAGTGGGATTCTTATCGCGATACCGGTGGACAGTGGGTTATTCGCGTGAGCTGGACTGCTGGGCATAGTGAAAATATTGCTGAGTGGACCTTCCATAATCACCACACCAGCTCGCCAACAGCTATTCCGCGTAATGCTTTAGCTGCGGATCTCACTGATCCGGAATTCGCCCAACCGGCAGGGCGCACCTTAAGTGCGGTGGGCCGGGAGCGCCTAGAAAACTTCGGCCGTGAAGATGATGCGAATACGGAAGCACCCACTGGTGTTGGTCCGGCGCATAAGAATGGTTTGCGGGCTTTAAGCAATGATGCTGATGCGCCGCACTCCCCTGCTACTCAGGATCCTCATGGGCAGGATTCTGCCGCAACGGATCCGGGTGTGAATGCCTCTGGCCACCAAGGCCGCGGGGGTGTTGCCCCGCAGGAACTTCATGGTGAGTCTGCTGAGCAGGGTTCTGATGATGCTAAGGATGAGTTCTTGCAGCATCCGGACCCTGAACAAGAACCTCGCCCAAGCAAGCGTCGTCGCCGCGCGGTCACTCCGCATTGGGAAGATGTGTTGCTTGGCGTGCGCACAAACACGAAACGCCCCCGTCACTAACGCCTCTTACCCCCTTATGCCGCGCGGCTGTGGCTAGCGCTCAGGGCGCACGACGAGGTCGTGAATTATTAGGGTGGATTATGACGGCGGGTAGCTAAAAGCAATACATATTTCGGTAGGAAAGGACGGTATCCCGCACATCATGAACGACAATATTTTAAGCGTCGAAGAGATGGTGGGGGATATTCGAGCAGTTCTTACATTGTGGTACGTACGGACCGATAAACCGGGAACAGTTTTAGCGACTGAACCGAAAGCAGATCGCGGTTTTGGACGTAAATTCCTGGCCCAAATTAATCCGAAATGGCCGATTACTCTGATCGGGCAATTCCCGTTGAACCGCTCTGCCCCAGCTAGCCCCGATGAGTTCTATGTGGCTGGCTTCCCGGGGATCACCTGCGTGCAATTGCAGTACAACGGTTCCGCCAAGCTCTCTGAGCTCGACCCCATGTGGCTGCACTCCGTGCCGGCGCGTGCGGATAATATTTATGCCTTCGCGGTGGATGAAAAATCTGGGTTCGGCGGTTTTGCGCATTGGCATAAAGGTGAGTTGAAGCGCTCTTTATGTGCGCACCGCGCGATGCTGCATGAGGACTTGGGTTTACCGGAAGGTTTCGAGGCTGACTATTGGGCTGGGTTGACCACTGAACAGCTCGGCGGGATCGCCTTGCCGTTTTATCCCCCGGATATTGTGGCTGCGGCGCAACGCGAATGGTTAGAAACCGATATTGGCCCCGATGGCCCGGATATTAATGTTGTCGCCTACGCGGTGGATGGGCGCCCGGAACCGAAGTTCGATGATGCCCCGGCGAAGAAGGAGCCAGCTTCGGTTACTGAGTTGACGCGTTCTGCAGCCGAGAAACTAGGTTTAGGCCCAGAATTTAGCGCCTATGACGATTATGAGCATCGGGTTGATAGTGATGACACCAGCCCCACCGCCACCGCAGAGGAGCTAGGGAAATTCGCTCGCCAGGGCTTAAGAGTGGCGCGGCTAGTGGGCCGTGATGCTCGTATCTGGGCAGCCCGTGGGGTGCGAACCCTTAAAGATAAGTTGCGGCACACAGACCGCCCCTAGGCCGGGGCCTCAACGCTGGGGCCCTAGGCCGGGGCCTCAAGGCCGAGCCAGGCCCAGGCCAGCACACCCTAGGCCACCGCCAGCCCTCTCCCCCGCTACTTCACTCGCCGCAGCGAACGCTGCCGCTCATAAAACGCAATCGCAGCACAGGTCGCGAGGTTTAAGGAATCCGTTCCCGGCGCCATCGGGATCCGAGCGCGCACATCGGTAGCTCGCATGGCATGTTCGCTAAGCCCCGGGCCTTCAGCACCTACTAGCAGCGCAATCTTTTCATAGGGCTGCCCGTCGGCATCCACCAGCGCATCGGCTAGGTGCACGGCCTGCGGATGTGGGGTTAAAGACACTAGGTGGAAGCCCTGCTCCTGCAATTCCGCCAAGCCGCGCTGCCAGGTGGTGTAGCTACCTTCAATATGAGCAAATGGGGTGCGCAGCACATGGCCCATGCTCACCCGCACCGCCCGGCGATACAGCGGATCGGCACACCCATTGCCAAAGAGCACCGCATCCACTTCCATCCCGGCGGCATTGCGGAACATGGACCCAATATTTTCGTGATCATTCACGCCCTCACACACCACCACGGTGCGGGCACCGTCAAGCACCTGTGCGACCGAGAACTCCGGCACGCGCTCTGCTGCCGCCACCAGCCCGCGGTGCATATCAAAACCAGCGACCTGCTTAAGCACCTCGCGGGTTACCTCATAGACCGGCACCCCAGCTAATTCCGAGGGCTCACGCTCAGCTAAAAAGTCCGCGAGTTTCTTCCCAAACCCCACCACGCAGCGCAGCGGGAAACGAGATTCCACCAGGCGGCCCACCACCAAGGACCCTTCGGCGATCACCAGGCCCTTACCGCCGGGGAGATCCGGGCGGGAATCGGAGTGGTTAAGGTCCCGAATATCATCCAGGCGCGGGTCCGCCGGTTCGCTCATCTTGATTGCTTCGATCACAACGTACGCCTAGCTAATTGCCGCCATGATGGGCTCCATCCCGAAGTACACCACAAAGAGTGCCGAGATCAGCCACATCAACCAATGCACCTCACGGGCGCGCCCCGCGGCAACGCTCATCAGCGCGAAGGAAATGAACCCCACCCCAATGCCATTGGCAATCGAGTAGGTAAAGGGCATCACCACGATGGTTAAAAACGCGGGCAGCGCAATATAGAACTTGGTGAAATCAATATCGCGGACCTGCGCAATCATCATCGCACCAACAATCACAAGCACCGGCGCGGCAGCCTCAATCGGCACAATCTCATACAGCGGGGTTAAGAACATCGCCAGCAGGAATAAAACACCGGTCACAATATTGGCCAGCCCGGTGCGCGCACCATCGGCGATACCAGCGGAAGAATCCGCATACACGGTGTTCGAGGAAGCCGAAGCGGCACCACCAACAATCGCGCCGAAACCTTCCACCACCAGCGCACGCTTCATATCCGGCAGGTTGCCTTCCGCATCCGCCAGGTTCGCTTGCTTACCCAGCGCGGTCATCGTGCCCATGGCATCGAAGAAATTCGCCAGCACCAGGGTGAACACCAACAGGCTTGCGCCGAGCACACCCACGTGCACAAAGGCACCAAACATGTCGATCTTGCCGACCAGGCTGAGATCCGGCAGTCCACCGAAATTATCCGGCAGCCCCGGTACCGCCAGCGACCATCCACCAGGGTTGGGTTCCCCATCCTTAAAGGAGGGCCCCGCCCCCACCAGAGCTTCCACCGCAATGGCGACCACCGTGGTCACCACAATGGCAATAAAAAGCCCGCCGCGGACACCACGGATCACCATCACGCCGCACAAAATCAGCCCGAAGATGAACACCACCGTCGGCCAGGAGGAGATCGAACCACCATCACCTAAGGTCACCGGCACGGTGGTGTGCGCGGCATCCGGCACACGCCGAACAAACCCAGCATCCACCAGGCCAATCAGCGCGATGAACATGCCAATGCCCACACCCATCGCGGCTTTCATGGATGCCGGAATTGCCTTAAAAACAGCAACCCGGAACCCGGAGACCGCCAACAGCACAATGATGATGCCGTCAATGACCACCAGCCCCATGGCTTCCGGCCAGGTCAGCCCCTCGCCCCCAACAAAGCTGACCGCCACCAGGGTATTAATCCCCAACCCAGTCGCAATGCCGAAGGGATAACGTGCCACCAAGCCAAAGACAATGGTCATCACGCCCGCAGCCAGCGCTGTTGCCGCCGCAATCTGCGGGATCCCCAGGGTCACGCCCTCGCGATCAGCTGTCCCACCTAAAATCAGCGGGTTCAAAATAATGATGTAAGCCATCGCAAAGAAGGTCACTACCCCGGCACGGATCTCCGTACCCACCGTGGAGCGCCGCTCCGAAATCTTAAAGAAACGATCGAGGGCACCCACCTCCTTCGCATTATGTGATCGGGTGTTCTCTATATCTTGGACGCCTGCCGACATGGCCGCGGTTCCCTCATCTCCGATAGTTGTTCAATTGGGCAAAAACAGAATGTCACTGCCGCGCGTTTTCACCAACACGACCGCCCCCACCGGGGTGCAAAAATTCTTTAGCTCCCGAGACCCGGTGCGCTGGGGTGTACAAGAAAGTACGCCTGCTACCTGCCTCATGCGAGTAGTGCTTGGCGCACCCATCTAGTCCTTGGGATGCCACTCCAAAGCCACCTCATCGGCGAATAACTCCCCACGCGACTCCGCCACCCCAGGTTCTTCCGGGGTATCCGAATGTGCCCCGCAACCATAGTGCACATGCACCACCGAACCATCCGCGGAATACTCATTGGCACACACCCCAAATTCCGGGCCCACCGCGGGGGTTAAAGGCAAGAAGAAACCACAGCTTTCACACTCCGCCGCCGACTGTTGGGCAATCGGGGCGCGCGGACCAAAAGCCCCATTGCGCCAGCGTTGCTGCGCTTGCCCCAGGCCTTCTACGCTCAGCTTTCTCCGCGTATTCGACACCCCCGCTGAGGTTCCCTCCGGGGTTAAACGGGGATCATCCATCGGCGCCGGGAGTACATCACCCGGCCCTAAATCACCGGGCTGGATGCGCTGCGACCAGGGAATAAATTCCGGGGCTTGCAAAGCATCATGAGCTGGCACCAGCGCCACTTCGCTCACCGTTAAATCATGGCTACCTGCTGCGCAGGCAATCACTGCATGCCATTCCCAACCGCTATAGCCGGGTACTTCCGCAACAAAACGATGCGTCGCTGAATGCTCATCAATCGGTGCGGAACCTAGGTGGCAGCCAACCCCGCCTTCATCCACATCAATCAGGGCAGCGCGGGCAAGGTCGATTGCCCGCTTGGCTAAAAGAGGCGAGTCTGGGGTCTTCTTGCGTCTACGTCGTGGGGAGGACACGCGCCCTATTATGAACCACCGCAGTCATAATGAAGACCATGACCCCCTTCGCCCGCCACCTGATGAGCACCACCTTGTGCTGCTTCCTCCTTATCGGCATGAGTGCTTGCACCACCAAAGAAACCGTCACCCCGCCGAGTGAAACCACTACCCCAACCAGCAGCACCGCCAACAAAGCCCTAGCCGCACACCAGCTAGAAGCCGATAGCACCATCGAAGTGCTCAACACCTATCCCTTCGATGAACAAAGCTTCACCCAAGGCCTAGAAATGGAACCAGACGGCAACCTCTTGGTTGCCACCGGCCAATACGGAGAATCCAAGCTCTACCGCCGCAGCCTGGAAAATGCCAAAGTCCACGAGTCTATTGATCTACCTGCTGAACTATTCGGCGAAGGCATTACCCAAGCTGGTGACCATATTTGGCAACTAACCTGGCGCGCCGGGGTGGCCTATAAGCGCGATGCGACCTCCTTTGCTGAGCTCGACCAAGCGCATTATGAAGGCGAAGGGTGGGGTTTATGCCGTCTAGCTAATGGCCAGTTGGTGATGAGCGATGGAACTGACACCTTAACTTTCCGCGATGCCGATAGCTTCGATGAACTCCACCGCACCCAAGTCACCAGGAATGGTGCCTCGCTTCCTAAGCTCAATGAGCTGGAATGCACCAATGAAGGTGTTTATGCCAATGTTTTCCTCAGCAACTACATTGTGCGCATCAACCCAGATAGTGGTGAGATCACCCAGGTGATTGATGCTTCCGGGCTGCCGGATACCGCACGAGCCCGGAGTGACCGCAATGCTGTTCTTAATGGCATTGCCCTGATCCCCGGTTCTGAGACCGAAAAGGATGGGCCGCGGTTCCTGCTTTCCGGCAAACGTTGGGGTGCCCTCTATGAGGTGCGTTTTGTGCCCAAAGCTCGCTAGAGCTGCGTAGTGGAAGTAGGATGATCGGCCATGGCGACTCCTCGGCAAACAAAGAAGAAATCCCTGGTGATGTTCCTGGCCCTCCTTGTGGCCGTCATTATTGTCGTGGTGGCATCCGTGCTGGTGCAAAAGTGGTGGAATGATCGGCCCACCAAGGATCCTGCCGATGTCACGGTGCGCGCTGAGGTTCGCCCCAATGGCGAAAAAACCGATGATCCCGTCACCCTCGACTATGGGCCCTATGTGGTGTGCGAACCTGGCACCACCTGCCCGGATAACCCAGTTCCGGCTCTTAAGGTGGGCGAAAATGATGTGCTGCACCTCGAGATCCCCAAGGAAGTTTATGACCACGACTGGTCGCTGCTGATGATCTACGATGATCCAGCCGCGAACCAGGACCAGTACTTCGCCGCGAACCAAACCAAGAAGGTTGATATCCCTGGTTCTACCGATCCGGTAGTAAAAGACTCCGATGAGCGCCCCAAGCTCGTGGTGGTAGAAATCAATACCCTCATGGTCGGTCTAGATGACCAAGGTGAAGAAACCCCCTATGCCGTGGTGTGGTCGCTTAACACCCAAGGAGAGCAGGCCGTCCCCGATCAGCCTGTTAAGCAAGAGGACTCCGCACAGAACTAGGATGACCTCTTCTTTTCTCCCCGCCCGCCTTAGCTGGTGCGCGGGGAGAATTTTTATCTAAAAATCCCGCATGCTCCAGGTATCTCAGGAGAATGCGGGATATGAGTGTGATGCTTCCTCTTAGGCATCGAGTTCGCGGGCCACGGCACGCAGAATGTCGGCGACCTGGCGGCCACTACGGCGATCCGGCCAACGCCCGGCGCGCAAATCGGGTTGGATCTGCTGCTCTAAGAGGGTCACCATGTCGGAGACCATGCCATGAAGCTCTTCTGGGGAGTGCTTCCGGGCAGCGGCCTTGCGTTGACGTTTGGCAACCCGCGGGGTCTCTAGGATCTCAATGCGCAGGGCTTGGGGGCCGCGACGTCCGGCGGCGAAATCGAATTCAATGCGCTGTCCTGGGTGGAGCTCGGTGACCCCTTCGGGGAGAACGGAACGGCCAACATAGCAATCTTCCTCCCCAGGGTTGCTCACGAAGCCGAAACCGCGTTCAGCGTCGTACCATTTGACTTTGCCGATAGGCATGACTCTGGGTCACCACTTCCTGATCAAGGGGGAATGTACATGGATAAATAAAGGTGTGCGTTAGATGCACGAAGCTATAAAAGTTACTCCACGAAGCTGCTTCGCGCACCTTGGGGCTCCTGTGCTGTACAACGTTAGAGCACGCCCCGATGTTCCCTCACCGCTTCACGGGTGCGCGTGCATGCCCCACACTGCGGCGCTAAGGGAGCGGAAAAGATCACGAGATGGGCACGAAAAACCCTTAACTTCTCCGCTAAAGAGGTTTGGATCACAAAAAATTTTTCTGCCCATGACCTGCGGTTTTACTGGCGACCTGGGATTTTTTGGCGAAATCTTGGCCCGCCAGCGTGACACAATCGTTATAAACCATTAGTGTGTTGCGCAGGCACTTGAGAAGGCCTCGTTTTTAGGTGTGATGCTCTGCCTCACCCTAGGAACAGCTCCCATGGTTAACGCCATACCCTGTCCAGCTATGGGAAGCGTCTTCGCAGATTGTGCACAATATACGTGATGTTTTAACCACAACACCTTCTATGTGGACAGGGGCGACTTGCTCGCTAGCGCGGTAGGCACCACCACCTCAGGTGGGGCACACCACACACCATCAGCAGCAAGATCCGTCGGCGCTCATACGAGAGGAAAACGACCGTTTATGGCACGTCACGCTCGCAAGACCGCGTCCACCTTCGCTAAGCTCGCCGCCTCCACCGTTGCGGTGGGTGCAGCTGCAACCATCCTGGCTCCGACCGCTTCGGCCGCCCCGGATTCTGACTGGGATCGCCTCGCACAGTGCGAAGCCGGTGGCAACTGGGCTATCAACACCGGCAATGGCTACTACGGTGGCCTGCAGTTCAACGCCGGCACCTGGAATGCTTACGGTGGCCAGCAGTACGCCGCCACCGCTAACCAGGCCACCCGCGAGCAGCAGATCGCTATCGCTGAGCGCGTCCTGGCTAACCAGGGTTGGGGTGCTTGGCCGGCTTGCTCCGCTCGCCTCGGCCTGAACGCCGCTCCGACCATCCGCGACGCTGTTGCCGCTGCCCCAGCACCGGTCCAGCAGGCTGTTGCTCAGGTGACTGGCTCCACCGTCACCAATAGCCCGGATACCTTAGCTGTGGATGCCATCTATGGTTTGGTGCGCGACTTCTTCGCCCCCAACCCGGTTCCCGCCCCGATCGAGGGCTTCTACTACGCGAACCGCCACAACTTCAACGCTTTCTATAGCGCCAACCGCCAGTTCATTGATCCCTTGGTTGGTCTCTAAGCCTTAAGAACCACCTAGGCTTTTCCACGCCCCGCTTCCCCGTTTCACTTTTGGTGAATAGATAGCGAGGCGTTGGTATTTCCCAAAAGCACCTCGCTCCTCAGGGGTAATTAGCAAACTATGTGCCTTTCGGCGTGCCGTCGGATGGATACACTTTTTGCTATTTCGGGCCTCATTTCGGATTAGAACTCAGTGCTTACGCCGTTAATATAGATCAGGCCACAGGCGTGTTGGCGGGATCACGATTCGGAACGTTGATCAGCCAAAACGATGTGCGCCGGTCGGAAAGTACCCGGCGGTTTGGCCGATGTTGTCGGGTTAGCTGGGACCCGGCGACAGCACAACTGTCATAGGAGTGAAGTATCCTGGGTTTTGTTCCTAGGCATTTATCTTGTGTGTGATTGTTTCAAAGGGCTCGGTGTGAGCCCAAAACGACGCTTCGACCTCCGTGGGGGTTTTGTAGTCTAACGAAGCATGCAGCCTCGTGTCATTCCACCAGGACACCCATTGGAATGTGGCGATCTCAACATCGACGGCATTCTGCTACCTTTTCTGCCCAATGAGCTCGTTTTTGCAACAACCGTTGACGTTTTCCGCCAAAGCATTATCCTAAGAGTCTCCAACGGTTCCGGTTGACACCCTGATGCCAGCATCAGCGAGCTTGTCGTTATAAACAATACTGAACTACCAGGATCCGTGATCTCAGTGATGAACCAGGTCACGGGTCTTTTTTCGCGGTAGCAATTGCTTGGGTTAACGCTTGCAGCGGTAGCGCTTCGGTAGGCATCGAATCCGACAGTGCTCACCCGAGGTTTCGGCGGGAAAACACATCCGTAACAACCGCCGCGTACACAAATCCCTTGATAGTGCGTACATAAGTAATCTCGGCGACCCATAGCTGGTGTGGCCGTTGCGCACAAAATTGACGGTTCACCAGGTCAGGACGCGTATCGACGTGATGAGCTTTACAGGTAGTGATCGGGGTGTTCCCTTGGATTTTCCCTTGACTCCCGCTAACCGCATGAGCCTGGCTGTGTGCTCATAACCGATGGCAATGCCATCACGTTGCAGAGCGTGCCACATCTTGTGTATGCCGTAGACACCATAATTGGCCTGATGAACAGTCTTAATGACTTCCACAAACGCAGTGTCACGCAATACACGGGGACTTAAGCCCGCGGGCTTTGGCTTGTCGGTAGCCTCGGGAGGTGATGAAACCGCCTGCACGGTGAGCTTTCAACGTCAAACAGATGAACTCGACTTAAAAAACGATCCCGGTATTCGTCGATAAACCGGATCATGTCCGACGTTGTGGGTCGAGTTCCGATGCGAAAAAAGCTGATGCGGCTTTCAGCAGCTCGTTGGTGTCGCGTAGTTCCTGATTTTCGCGTCGTAGCCTGGCGTTTTCAACTGCCAAGTCTTCTTCACAGCGAACGGTTGTCCCGTTACGGTAAGCGGTTTGCGTTCAGATCCTGGCAGTGTGCCAGGAGATCCCCAACTGGGGTGCAACAGCCTTGCACACAGCGTGCATCCAAAGATTCTCAGCCAGGATACGGCCTTCAACAAGACGAACCACTCGGTGCTTGGTCTTCTGGTCGAACTTCTTTGGCATAGCCCAAAATTTTTCCCATCTACTCAGACGGAACAAAACCTAGCACACTTTAGTTGTCTATGCCGGTGATGGTAGCAACGTTGAATAAGGCAGGATGGGAACTCAAACTCCACGAAATATCCCAGTGTCACGCTAGCGGTGAACACACATCGACCAGTAAACGCTAATTGGTCTAGGTTCAGACGACAAGGAGGGCGGGCACCGACTCAGCGATGCCCGCCCTTCACGATCACTTCAGGGAATCACCCTTGTCCCCCGCCCGTTTAAAAAAGAATGCTGCGGTTGGAAACGCTACGGCAGCGACTACCCATAGCGGCAGCGCAGCCCATGCGACCGGTAGGGATGTCGCAAGTATCGGCGACGCCATACCTGTCCCGAGAGCGACCCATCCTAGTTTATGGTCGTTACTCGTCTTATCCATGGTTACCTCCAGTTTTTCCCGACACACCAACCAATTTGGCCACCGGTGGCACCCGAAACGGCAGCAAGGCAGGCAACGCAACCTGCGCCCGCAGTTACCGCACAAGCTGCTGAGCAAACAACGCTTAGCGCTGTGAGTGCCCATGAGGAGATCTCGGAATTGCTGAGACAATCGTTTAGACCGCCCCAGTCCATGCCCAAGGGCACAACCTGGTTTCCCAGCTCAATTCCATTCTTTGCCCCAGCCTCGCCAACGACGTACTGGTGTTGGTCAAGCTCCCCGTCGACATAGGTGGTAAGCCACCCCGAATTCTCGGTTTCTTCTTCCAATGTGATCTGGTACGTAGAAGCAACCTGATGTTCCGGAGTCACGACCACCGCGATCACGCTGCCATTAGACGCACCTTCGATTCTCGTTGAGACAAGCACATTTCCGTCGTCGAGTTTCTTCGCCACGTGTGGCGACTCGGCGAGAGCCTGACCATTCTCCAGGACGACTGCGGCTGCAGCTGCAACTCGTGCGGCTGACAACAGAGCTTCATCATTGACGTCGGGAAGGGTGGTTAACTTGCTGATGTTGTCGGCGACTTGCACTGAGGCCGCCGTTGAGACATGAGTCTCGCCACTGGGGGAGACGCATATGCAGGTACACTCATGCCCCCGAAAAGCAGTCCGCACGAGGTGATTGTCACCAACGCTTTGTTAGCAATCCTCATGATTCGTTTAAAGCTCCTTACTTCGATAAAGTGCTTGCGAAGCCTGACTGGGCATCCTCAATCAGGTTAGGAAGGCTTTACTTTGGCTGGCCTGGCTACATGCTAAGGGGTGAAGTTTCCACATTCAAGGGTGCGGGGGTATTTTGATTCGCCAGTTTCGGATATTTAAGTGTTTCCTGATCGCCCGAATGGGGGGGCTCCATGAGGTCGCAAAGCACGGAAACTCACCCTGGTAAAGGGTAGTTTTCTGGTTTCGGAAGATCCGGATTGTGCGCGTCATGTCCGGAGACATAGATCTCATCAAAAGTGTGCCAGCTTAAAGGGGTATAGACGGTGATATTTCCGTTGGTTTGACTGGCACGCGCCGACCCACTGGGACATATCCGACCTCCCGTGTGTCGCGCCTTCGGCTTGGTTACTTCTGGCGACTTAACCTCTTTTTATTTCTGCCAACGTGCCAGAATATCTCAAGTGCAGCGAAATGAGCGACCAAAACAGATCGAGTGCGGACGCGATGTAAGCGAAGTTGCCACCTAACTGGGGAGCAGCCGGTAAGCAGTACGTTCAAACAACACCACATCGGCAGCTACAGTCTCATCGCACAAGTCTCGATAAACAGCCTGCGAATCACCCTCGTTAGCCGACCGCAAAAACCGCCATGCACAGGGCACGTCTGCGCCCGGAAACAGCGACCGGTTCAGCAAGCAACCGGTAATAACGAGCCCTACAGAGCTTTAACGCCCAATCCATCAGCGCCACAGGGATTCACTAAGCGGGAAATAACCTTTCCCGCAGAGTCGCCTGCGACGAATACGCCATATCGCGCCGGAAAACCTTGTTTTCCGGGACAAGTAGGTGATTCCTACGCCGCAACTGGCATAACTCTTGAGATGCTTTCCAACCCACACCTATTGCCCACCACTCTCGATGTGTCCTTGGCGGAACCACTTATCCAAAGTGGAAATATGAATCGGGGTAGGCAACAGAAGCTGACACCTTCCAGGCGTTGAGCCCAGCAGACAGGGCTAGGCACAGTGCATTCCTCGAACCGCTGCACAGCCGGATGCGCGACGGGAGTCTCAGAGGATTGTCTCCCTTATCTGGGGTTGCGCGCAGCCAAGGCGCCGACTGAATCGTTGTCGATTATTCTGTCAGCAACCTCCGGCCAGCAGCGCCACAAAGTTTTCCTAACAGGTCAACTCACTGCCACTTGATGCCATCAGGAACCTACCTCGAGCCTCTTGGTAAGCAAAGTTGCGAACAGAGCCCGCGAATCCCCGTCGTACGCTTATCAATGCCTGTATGAGCAAACCACAAGCACACGATAGTTCGCTTCGCGGATCCTTGACGGGGTTCGCGAGTCAGTTAGCAATTGTACGGGTGCCCCAATAAAAAGGAAGCAATCCTAGTTTGAGTCAGCTAGAAAAATCTAGTCGCGGTTCACTCGGGTGTAAGGGTGAACGTAGCTAAGTTCCTCGACCGGAACGGGGAAGACAGTGTCATCGCCGTAGGGGCTGGATGCTCCAGCGAGCTTGGAATTCAACTCGGTCACCGCATGTCCGTCGCCAGGAACGCTCTTCGGCCAGCCCGGATCGACGTAACCCTTTTTCTTCTCAACGTTAGCCATATAGTCATTCTTACAACTCGGCGCCCCAAATGTCACCTACCGGGGGGCGCTTAAGATGGTGAGCAATGAATACCAATAATCACCTCACCCAATTAGAAGGCGCCCAGGAGTGGCTTCGCAGCGCCACCCGCGAGGATCTTCACCAGATTTTGATGAACCGTCCCGGCGCGGCTTATCCCGAAGCTTCGGACTTTCTTCAATTCGCTTTACGGCTGGGTCAGACCCACTATGTGGTCGAAGCGATTAAGAGCATGCGGGCTTTACCGCTGGCGGTGATGCGTGCCGCCGCGGATTTAGAATTAGCCAAAGATGAGGAAGCCAGTAGTGCCGCAGAGGTAGCGACACGACTCGGTTTAGAGCTAAATGCCGTGCTAGTGGCTATGAAAGAGCTCAACCAGGCGGGCCTGATTTGGGGTGAGCGCACACCTGGTGCGGAAGACTCGATCAATATGTTGGGGCAACCGCATGGCATTTTGGCGCATCATTTTGATCTGCCTCCTATCCCCACGGATCGTTGTATCCCGGAGGGGGAATATGTGCCTCAAAGCGATGGTGGGGTGCCGGCATCGCAGCGTTTGGCGATGCTGAAACCCGGTGAGAAGCGAGTGATTGAGGCCCTGGGGAGGATCTTCGGGATGGGTACCTCAGAGGGTGCGGGTTATGATGCGGACCCAGAATTACCGGTCCCGAGGCTACTCAATATGGGGTTACTCTTTAGGTTTAGTGAGGATGTAGTGGGGCTTCCCGCGGCCGCCCAAAATGCTCGCGAAGGCCGGGATATTCACGCAGTGCCCTTTCTCCCGCCGAACTTTATACCCGCAGAATTTTTGCCCAAGCTCGAGCACACGATCTCGGGAAAGCAAAAAACCGAAGCCGATAGCGACGCCCAAGATACCCAGGACCGCAGCGCCTTGGGGTCGAGCCTGGAAGTTGCGCGCGCGATGGTGGCGTTGATTAATGCGTTGGCGCGCGAGCAGGTGCCGCTGCTGAAGAAGGGGTCGATTGGGGTGCGCCCGGCGCGGAAGCTGGCGGAAGAGCTCGATATGAGTGTGAAGGACCTTGCGCGGCTGCTGTGTTTGGCGCTCAGTGCGGGGCTGGTGTCGCGCGGGGAGCCGCAGCCTTTGCCGATGGATGACACCGGCGGCGAATATGTGGGGCCGACGCCGCGTGCCTATACCTTTTTGGAACAGAGTTTGGCGGAGCAAGTCAGCTATTTGCTGAGCATGTGGGTGAGTTCGGATGCGGCGCCGTGGCGGGTCGAAGGTGATGTGAGGATCTTCGATGAGGCCATGTTTGAGGGCGATTTTGTGGCCCTAAGGCGGCCGATTTTGTTGGCTTATTGTCGTAGCGCCGAAGGGCATGCGCTCAGCGAAGAGGAGTTCTACCAGGGGCTTTTATATATTGATCCCTGGGCGGAGCGCTGCGCGGAGGATGCTGAGGCGATCGCTGAGATTCGTGAGGAAGCCGTGTGGATGGGGGTGCTTGCGGAAGCCGAAGAAGGGCGGGTGGCGGCGACGCGTTCCTTGCGGATTTTATTTGCCGAGACCTTGGCGAAGGAAGCGGAATTGGTGTGCATGCCGCGGCCTGTGCCGGCGCCTTTTAGTGTGCGTGGGCAGCTGAACCAGGAGCTTTGTGAGCATGTGGAAAGCATTGTTCCGGCGACGGTGGACAAGATTATTCCCCAAGCGGATATGACGATTTTGGCGCCTGGGCCGCTGCCTCCGGAGATGCAGAAGGAATTGTCTTTGCTGGCGCAGATTGAGTCGCCGGGAATGGCGAGTGTGTGGCGGATTAGTCCGGAAAGTATTCGCCGGGGTTTGGAATCCGGGCGAACCGGAACGGAGATTCTGCACTGGTTTGAAGAGAACTCCATGGGTGAGTTGCCGCAGGCCCTAAGTTATTTGATTAAGGATCAGGCGCGGGCATATGGGGTGCTTCGGGGCGGCCCGGCAAGCTGTTATGTGCGCGCGGATGATGAGGCGACCATAGCGGAGATTATGGCTTTGCCGGAAGCTGAGGAACTGGGCTTAGAACAGATTGCGCCGAGCGTGATTGTGTCTTTGGTGCCGCTTCATGAGCTGATGAAGACGTTGGCGAAGCATGGGTTGAGCCCAGCGATGGAGGCACCTTCAGGACAGCGTATTAGTGCGCTGACGGTGGAGCCTTATGTGGAGTTTTTAGATGATTGGGCGATGCGCAATTATGAGCGCGGGAAGCCGAAGGATGAGGCGCTGACCCCGGAGGAATGTGATCATGCGCTGCATGAGATGTTGGTGGCCGAGGATGGGGTGGCGAAGGCAAAACCGGGGAAGCTTAACCAGCTGGGGAAATCGACCTCGGTGATTCAGGCGCTGATAGATAATGCGATTGATACGGGGCGGAATATTTTCTTGACCTATCGGCGGGCAAATGGAGAACAGGAGACCATGATGGTGGATCCGCAATATTGTGATGATGAGGCGGTGACGGTGTGGCATATGGCGGCCCAGCGGATACAGCAGATTGCTTTGGAGCGCATTGTGGATGTGAGCTTTAAGGGGTGAGGGGTGAGGTTGCTGGAGGGGCCGGAAGCGCGGGTGGCTTGGGGACCTCTCTTCCTGTGATTCATTGCTCTGCTGCTTCCCCGCGGTGCGTATAGGTGTGCCCGCGGTGCGTATAGGTGTGCCCGCGGTGCGTATAGGTGTGCCCGCGGTCCACGCCTTTACGCGGCGCTAATAGACTGCCTACTGTCAGGCACTATGTGTAGATCGCTCATCGCGGTCTGTAGTTCAAAGGTTGCTCAACACAAAGGACACCACCAAGCTTTATGGCTGCTCAGAATTCTTTCGGCGGGGCGTTGATCGTCCAATCCGATAAAACCGTGCTCTTAGAGGTCGATCATCCCGGCGCGGAAGAAGCCCGCACCGATCTTGCGCCCTTCGCTGAGTTGGAGCGCGCACCGGAGCACATCCACACCTATCGGATCACTCCCCTAGCCTTGTGGAATGCACGCGCAGCCGGGCATGATGCCGAGCAATTAGTGGATGTTTTAGAGCGCCACTCGCGCTTCCCGGTACCGCAGGCTTTGCTCATCGACATTGTGGAAACAATGAGCCGCTATGGGCGCGTGCAGCTTCATAAGGATGAAGAACACGGGCTGCTGTTAAGCAGTGAAGAAGCACCCATCATTGCTGAGGTCAGCCGCCATAAGGCCATTAAGTCCATGCTGGGCACTCCCCTCGATGCACACCGCGTGCCGGTGCACCCCAGTGAACGAGGGCGTTTAAAACAAGCCTTGTTGAAAGTCGGTTGGCCGGCTGAGGACCTGGCTGGATATGTTGATGGCGAGGCACACCCCATTGCTCTTAGCCAGGAGAATGAGAAATGGGAGCTGCGCGATTATCAGGAGCAAGCAGCAGCGAGTTTCTGGGCCGGCGGTAGCGGCGTGGTGGTACTACCCTGTGGTGCCGGTAAAACCATGGTGGGGGCAGCTGCGATGGCGAAAGCTCAGTGCACCACGTTGATTTTGGTGACTAATACGGTGGCTGGGCGCCAATGGCGGGAAGAATTATTGCGGCGCACCACCCTCACTGAGGATGAGATTGGTGAGTATTCCGGGGAACGCAAGGAAATCCGGCCGGTAACGATTGCCACCTATCAGGTGGTGACCCGGAAAACTAAGGGCGAATACCGCGCCCTGGAGCTTTTCGATTCCCGCGACTGGGGTCTGATTATTTATGACGAAGTGCACCTGCTGCCTGCCCCGGTATTCCGGATGACTTCGGATCTGCAATCCCGACGCCGACTGGGATTAACCGCTACCTTGGTGCGCGAAGATGGTCGCGAAGGTGATGTGTTTAGTTTGATTGGGCCGAAACGTTTCGATGCTCCCTGGAAAGATATTGAGGCTCGCGGCTATATTGCCACCGCTGATTGCATTGAAGTGCGTACCACTATGACCGATGCGGAGCGCCTGGTGTACGCCACCGCGGAACCACGGGAGCGTTATCGCCTAGCCGCGTGTTCGCCGCGCAAGATGAAGGTGGTGGATCGCCTATTGGCCAAGCATGAAGGTGAACCCACCTTGGTGATTGGTGCCTACATTGATCAACTCGAGGAAATCGCCGAGCACATCGCGGCACCGCTTATTGATGGCTCGAGTTCTAATAAGCGCCGCCAAGCCGCCTTCGATTCCTTCCGTTCCGGAGAAACCAAGGTGTTAGTGGTTTCTAAGGTCGCGAATTTTTCCATTGACTTACCGGAAGCTTCAGTGGCAATCCAGGTATCCGGTACCTTTGGTTCCCGCCAAGAAGAGGCCCAACGGTTAGGCCGGCTATTACGCCCCAAAGCTGGGGGTGGTGGGGCGACCTTCTACACGGTGGTTAGCCGCGACACGATTGATGCTGAATACGCAGCGCACCGGCAACGTTTCCTCGCCGAGCAGGGCTATGCCTATCACATTGTCGATGCGGTAGACCTCAAGGACGAGGACTCTCGTTAAGGTGGAAGGCATGAATGCTGCCAAGCCTTCCAAGAACACCCCCGCTAACTCTTCCGCCCAGGCTTCTGGAGCGCAGGCTTCTGGGGCGCAGGTTTCCGGGGCGCAGGTGCCTTTCCATTTCCAGGTGGATGAGGTTTATGCGCGCAACCACAATGAGTTACTTCGCGATACCGCTCGGATGCGTAATTCCGGCATCGCTTTGGGCATGGTCCTGATCATTGGTGCGATTGCCTGCTATGTCTTAGTGTCTTCGCCTGCCTGGTCCTGGGGCTTAGCCGTTGGCCTGGCAACCTTCGGCATTGTGTCGATCATTGTTGGTTTAACCGTCCCAAAGAAGGTTGGTGGTCCGCAGGCGCTTTATGATCGCTACCCTCTTGCCCCGGCAGTGGTGGTGGAGGTTAATGCCCGCGACCTGGTGATCATGGCTTTGGTTAATACCTGCACTGATCCGGCTGCGCCTGCGGAATGGGGCTTGGCTCTTCGCACTATTTCTAAGCTGCCAAAGCATCCGGCCAAGTTGGGCACTAACCTTCCGGTAGCAGCGGTTTCTGGCCGCCGCGATATGGGTGACCAGGCGCATTGGACGGAAATCTCCCCCATGCCGATTGCTTGGGGAACTCCTGATCCCGCGGTGGTGAAAGAGGCTGCGGATGCGATCCCGAAGAAGCAGTGGAATCTGCTTTCGCAGAACCGTCGCCGCTATGAGGAAGTCAAAGAGACGCCTTATAATCTCCTACGACTTTAAATCGCTCGCCAATAGGCTTCGGCAGGTAGCGTAGACCGCATGGCTAAAGACTATGGAGTAAAGCGCCTCAAGGAATTCGGGGAAACTATTTTCGCCACCATGTCCGCGAAAGCTGCGGAGACCGGGGCGATTAATCTGGGACAAGGCTTCCCCGATAGCGATGGGCCGGCAGAAATGTTGGCGAAAGCCTGCGAGGCGATTAACTCCGGGCATAATCAATATGCTCCTGGCCGCGGGATCCTTGAGCTACGTCAAGCCATTGCCCGCCAACGCGAACGCCACTATGGCATTAAGTACCAGCCGGAAAATGAGGTGCTGGTGACGGTGGGCGCCACGGAGGCAATCAGTGCCACCGTGTTGGGCCTGGTTGAACCAGGCGAAGATGTCATTGTTTTAGAGCCCTACTATGACGCCTACGTAGCGGCCATTGCCTTAGCCGGGGCCCGTCGCATCGCGGTTGCATTGAAAGAAACCGCGGAAGGTTCCTGGAGTGTGGATGCTGAAGCAGTACGCCGCGCCATTACCCCACAGACCTCCATGGTAATTATTAATAATCCGCATAACCCCACCGGCAGTGTTTTCGCGGAAGAAGATATGGCGGAACTAGCCAAGGTCTGCGTAGAGCATGATCTCTTGGTGCTCTCTGATGAGGTTTATGAACAGCTAGTTTTCGATGGGGTAAAGCACCGCCCCACTGCGAGTTACCCCGGCATGTGGGAGCGCACCATCACGGTGAGTTCCGCAGCGAAAACTTATAACGCCACCGGGTGGAAAACCGGGTGGGCATTGGCGCAGGCTCCGCTGATTGATCAGGTATTAAAAGCCAAGCAGTTCACCACCTATGTGGGAACCACGCCTTTCCAATATGCGGTGGCTTGGGCCTTAGATCATGCCGATGAGTGGGTGCGAGGCATGGTTCAAGGGCTGCAAGATAATCGCGATGCCTTATCAGCTGCTCTTAAGGAAGCCGGTTTTAAGGTGCATCCTGCTGCCGGCACCTATTTTGTGGTGGTCGATATTGATCACCTGCTGGCTGATTCTGAGATCGAAGATGGCACCGAGTTCTGCATGCTCATGCCGGAGGAATACGGGGTCGCAGCAATCCCCGTGCAGGTATTCTGCGATGAGCCAGCGCCATGGAAATCACGGATTCGCTTCGCCTATGCGAAACGCCCCGAAGTTATTGAGCAGGCAGTATCGAAGCTGAAGGCAATCTAGGCATCGCCGCTGGTGGTCTCTTCGCCTGACAGCCGGTTCACCGCTAGCGCTCGCCGCCAAGGTCGCCCTCGCGCTTGCCGTCTTCTTCGCGCTCTCCTTCACTTTCTTCTTCCGCAAGGGTTTCATAGTTTTGGAAGTCGAAGGGGTGCGCATCTTCGCGGTAAATCACGCGCTTTTCCGCCAGGTGCTCTAGCCGATCATGGCTGCGGATCCCGCGTTTAAGCCAACCACCACAGAACTCTTGTCGGCCAATACCGGGACGCAGCGGCAACACCTCAGAAAGCGGATAACCCATACGCCCAGTTACTCCGCCATAGTTCAACCAATCGCGATAGAACTCACCGGTGATCTCCCAGGTGCCATGCTCCGGGTGCGAGACAATAACTCCCCCACTAAATGTCGCGATCTTCCCGATCCCATCTTCACAGGTCACGATGTCGGTGAGCGGGAATCCCAGCTCGCCACCTAGCCCACCTTTGCGGAACCAGCGACGATAAATTGGTCCACCAACGGCGATCGCAATGGAACCATCGGCAACTTCATAGCGGTACACCATGCCATTGTGGAACCGTTGGCCCCACGTACCTGGGCGCGTGGCAATCGGGAATTCCACGCTCATGGGATAACCCAAATCCCCATAGCGCCGGATCGCAGCAGCAGAGCGTTGGGAGACACAATAGGCGTTATCGTGGTCCTCGCAATAGTAGATGTACCCGCCGGTAAAGCGCTGGAAACAACCTTCCTCATCGAAGGTGGCCGGCTCGATGGCAATCAATAACCACCCGGTGGGTCCGCCTTCGGCAAGGTAGCGTTCAATAATCTGTGTGGGCACCGGATAAGGCGAGGGCCAAAAAGTATAGCCCTTGGTCATATCGGGCATTGCTTCTTCTAAAGCAATCCGCATCTCCGAAGCATCAGCAAGTTTGCGGTCCATTCCCGGTGGCAACCCGATGGTGTCGGACCACATTTCCCCATGGATATATTCCTTCTTCGGCGGAATATCGCTGCAGCGTTGGCGGCGAATATAGTCCCTAAAAACCTCAATCTGCTCTAACGATAATTCAGTCAGCCCATCCACAGTGGGCGGGTACTCGCGGTCGCTTAAATACTGCTCGATGAGTTCTTCGCGGGCTCGAGATTCCTCACCATCGGTGGGTTCCTGCGGGTTGCCGCGGGTAATCAGGCGTAACCGCTGGGCTTTTAAAGCCTCTAGTGAGGAGCCCGCTTTTTGCACCGCCAAGGCCGCTGCCGCCGAAGCTGCGCTAATCGCTGCGAGTCCCAGGATCTTCTTTTTAAAGGCCACTATTCTTTCCCCAGCGTTGGTGAAGTGTACTGCTGCCGATTCTAGGGAGATTCCCCACCGCTCGCTCTCCGCAACGCACAAAACACGCCCCGACACCGCGAACACGCCACCCCAAAGACCCCGGCGAACGCCCCACCAACCCAACACAAGTCCCCCTGCGCCCAAGATCTCAACAACAGACCTCGCACAGGGGGAAAGTAGGTAGTCGTGTTACATATTTTCAGCCTCGCGGGCAGCTTCGATGAGTTTTTCCACTTGCTCGCGAACCGAGGAAGGAATGCGATCATCCTCGAGCTGCAAGAAGCCTTGCACAATCAAGTCGCGGGCGGCATCTTCATCCAGCCCAGCGGACATCAGGTAGTCCAGCTTCTCATCATCAATCATGCCCACGGATGCCTCATGGGAAAGCTGCGCTTGATCCACCAGCGAATCCAATGCCGGGATGGATTCAATTCGCCCAGCATCACTAAGCATCAAACCAGAGCACTCAAGGAAGCCCCGCACCCCATCCGCACTCGCGGTCAGGGTATTCACATTGCGCAGGTGACCACCATCAGAAACCATTCGCGAAATCTGTTCGGCTTGCGCACCACGCGCATCCAACTGCACGTTGGTAGACATATCGCGTGAGGTTCCCTCCGGAGCCAACACAATGGTGTGGCTGCTCAGCGAGGAATTCTCACCAACAATGGTGTGCGAATCAGACTTGTGCTTCCCCACCGCAGACACGGCCACAGAAATGGAGCTCGAGGAAGCATTCGCCCCGATCCGCGCGCGATCCCAGCTATAGACTTCCATCCGCTTGCCCCAACGATCCACATCAATAGATCGCACTTGGGCACCATCGCCAATGAAGGTCTCCGAGATCGACACATGCGTACCGCGCGAGAGCGCCGGCGGCACCGCCGAACCACTCACCGAATCCACACGCGCATCCTTACCAATCACGGTGATGTCATGGATGAATTGACGTTCCTGCGGAATCGTCATCACCGTGAAGCTTTGGGTCGGTTGATCCAGCACTGCGCCGTCTTTCACCCACGTGAAGGTTCCTAGCGGCGGGTCAGTGTTTTCAAAAGCCTGCTCCAACAGCGGATCTTCCGAAGGGTCAATCAGGCTGAACATCAATTCCTGGACCCATGGGAAGGTGGTCAGCGCGTCCGCAATGGGCATCACCACCACATCATCATCGGTGGATACGAGCTCTTTGAAGCCGCCGTCGACCAGCAAAGAGGTAGCTGATCGCGTTTCTGGCGGTGCCCAGCCGACGGGGGCCAAAATATCGGAGGTTGCGGCTTGGGGGCCAAGTTGGTTGGAGGGATTGACATGAACAGGAGTTGACATGGGTGCTGACACCTTCCTAGGAAGCTACGTCCACAAGCGAGTAGCCTTCGCTGCGGATTCGGTCGAACATTTCTTGAGGGGCACCTTCGGCAACGAGCTTGCCATTCATCATCAGGTGCGCGGTGGTAGAGTGCACGCTTTCCAAAATGAATCCAGTATGGGTGATCACAATTGCGGCACGATCCGTACCATCCGGGGCGGAGGTATCCAGCAGGTTATTCACTGCCTCACCAACTACCCCAACCTGTTCCAGATCCACACCGGACTCCGGCTCATCGAGCAAACACAAGGCAGGCTGTTGCGCCGTGAGTTTCAAAATCTCAAAGCGCTTACTTTCACCACCTGAGAAACCGCAGTTCACTTCACGGTTTGCCAGGTGTTCCAACCCAAGCTGTTTCACGCTTTCATCAAAGTGGTCGCCATCGCCAATAGCCTTCGCCAGCGATCGCACACTCACACCGGTCAGCCGCGGCGGCCGCTGGAAGGCCATGCCCAGACCAGCTTGCGCACGCGCCGTCGTATCCAAATCGCGCAGATCCTGCCCGCGGAAAAGCGCCTTGCCACCCTTCAATTCAAAGGGACGCACACCCATAATGGCATGCAGCAGCGATGACTTTCCGGAGCCATTCGGCCCAAGCAGAATATGGCATTCGCCTTCATTGATGGTGAGCGTGATATCGCTACAGAGGACTTTGTCGCCAACGACGACATCTACGCCTTCGAGTTCCAGTAGGGGAGTATTGGCCATGATGCCTCCTATTTAGCCGTCTTGTTGGCCGCTATTTAGTGGATAAACAGCACGAAGACGGGTTAAACTAAGATCCACCCCTGAGTATAGGTTCGGCACCTCTTAGTGAGCTCTGACCTTATGAACTTATTAGTGACCTTCCAGACCATAATCGATAAGGCCTCCTCCGGCGAGTTCCCAACATAACCGCAGGCCACATCCACATTCTAAAGCTTCACACCGCAGCACTCCCCCTCCCCCACAATAGGGTGACGCTCCCGTAAGTTACTGAGGCGTAGTGCTAACGCGATGTCGTTTTCTGTGAATGCCGTTCACAATTAATAGGATCCGCTCACTCAACGCGATAAGCTGCTTCTTTTTGCTTTGCTTCCCCGAGATCCTTCAGCCCCGCACCGCAGTGATTCTACAGCTGGGCAGGTGCTCAGGTTTGCCGCGCCAGAATCTTTTTGAACGCGAGTAGGCCCTTCCTTGGGCCTAGTTGTAGATATGCGAAATGGGGTGGGGTGCGACACCAGTTGATATCACACCCCACCCCATATTCTTTGTTATCAAGTTTTAGGTCGGCAGCAACTTACTCTCCCACACCCTCACAGGTGCAGTACCATCAGCGCAAACAGGCTTAGCTTCCGGGTTCGGAAAGGGACCGGGCGTACCCCTGCCGCAATAACCACCGACACATCATTGTTGTC
>NZ_FOPJ01000013.1:1299-76124 GCF_900113445.1 Corynebacterium spheniscorum | reverse complement strand
CTGGTTAGTCCAAGTGGTTACCTGGCAGTCAGGGTTCGGGCAGTACAACCGGTGTTTACGCCACAGCAATGACATGGGCCGGCCGAATACCGGTAGGTCGATATAACGCACCTTCGGGCGGTCTTTGATATACGCACGATCCCCGCACTGCTCACACCGAGGATCATCAAGGGCCTGCTCAATTTCGATTGCCTGAGATGGACCGGTGCGGTGGTAGGCCAAGACGTTGATGTCTTTCAAACTAACCAAATACCGAAGAATCGCGGTAGGCTCGCAGGTGGTGAAGGTTGTTTTTTGTTTATTGCTCACACTCTAAGCATGAACCACCTTCACCCCTTTTTATGCATGACACCCCGCCAGAATCCGAAGAGCCGTCAATCCGCACTTACCACGGCGCAAGAATTGATCACCCACCAAAACGCCACCAATGATGACGGCGTACCTGCAGCATACGACACCGCCATCGACAGCGAATACCAGCACTCAATGGGAATCCAACAAGGCTGGGTAGGAAGCTAAAACACACGCCATCACCCCGGCGACACGCCGGGGAAAAACACACATTTTGTCCTTTAACCCCACTTTTTGTCCATTAACCCTGCTTCATGATGGCTTATGAGATGGAAAAGGCGCGGTGCTTCCTCACCCCGTTCGGGGTTATTTTCCGAGGAATCACACGCGCGCGCGGGAATTCTTTAATCCGCATGGTTTCCCAATCTTCATTGCACATATATTGCACGAGACAACATACGGGGTCTCACTTTATGGGTGTGACCTTTAGATATGGGTTTACCAAGTGGAGCATAGGAGAATCGAACTCCTGACCTTCTGCTTGCAAAGCAGATGCTCTACCAATTGAGCTAATGCCCCAAGTCCGTGGTGGGCCTAGCAAGAATCGAACTTGCGACCTCATCGTTATCAGCGATGCGCTCTAACCGACTGAGCTATAGGCCCTGGAACGAATAGGAACTTTACCCACATACCTATGTTAGGGCAAATCCCCAGCGCAACCGTTATTTTTAAGCACCTATTCAGAGCACACAGAGGACTCAGCACACCACACCAACGCACAGTCATCGACCGGTGGCTATACCTCAAAACGCAAGCTCCGGACGACCCAATACAGATCGCCCGGAGTCAACAATGGGGTCAATCCGCACTTAGCAGGGCGCAAGAATTGATCACCCACCAAAACGCCACCAAAGATGACGGCGCACCTGCAGCATACGACACCGCCATCGACAGCGAATACCAGCACTCCATGGGAATCCAACAAGGCTGGGTAGGAACCTAAAACACACGCCGGGGCCAGCCACACATTTTGTCCTTTAACCCACCACTGGGCCTTCCCAAACGACTAAAGCCCCGACAGGCATCATCACCTATCGGGGTTTTCAATCTTTTTACCGAGCTTCCAGGGCCTGCGGTCGAGCCCAGGTGAACCACGCGACGAAGCGATTAAGTGCTTCTAGCGGAGTGTCAACTCCAAGAGGCGGGTACAGCAGGCCGGCAGAGAAATTAATACCAACAGCCAAGATGCCTGCGTAAACCGATTTAGCCACGGCTTCCAGAACGTGCAACATAATTTAACCTTTCACAAGACTGCAGAGCCAGCGATAGACCCAACTCTCACTGCTACTCGAAGTGGAGGGATAACTGTGACTTCTGTCGCTATTGAGATTAACTCATCGTTGATTCAGGACCACTCCGCGTGGTGAATGCAACCGAAAATAGGGGGTTACTAGCCAGGAACTAAGATCCGGGCCCTCTCCTTCTTTAGCTTCGCCAAACCCGCTGCTTCAATCTTCACGAAAAGGAGTTAATCAGCGTCTAATGGGGGCACGCACCTAAGACCCAGCCTCAGCCATTAACCACCTTCGGGGCCGCCACATTCTTTAACCCTTCAATCCCAAACTCCATGCCCATTCCAGAGCTCTTGATACCCCCGAAAGGAATCCGGGGATCCACGGCACCATGAGCATTAATCCACACCGTGCCGGCTTGAATGCGGGAAGCCACCTCCCGGGCTCGTTCCGGATCCGCTGACCACACAGATGCCCCAAGTCCGGTTTCCAGTTCGTTGGCCCAGGTGATGGCCTGTTCTAGGTCGTGGTAGCGCACAATCGGGAGCGCTGGGCCGAATTGTTCTTCCACCACCAAGCGTGCATGGGGATCAATATCTGCCACCAAGGTGGTGGGATAGAAGAACCCGGGTTGAGAATCCTCTGGGTTGCCGCCCAACAAGATCTTCGCCCCGGCATCCCGGGCTTGGTCGACCAAATTTTTTACGACCTCAAACTGGGCTTTATTTTGCAGCGGGCCAAGCACATTAGCTTCATCAAGGCCGTTACCCATGGGCATCTGTGAAGCGACATCTACCAGTGACTCACACACTGCCTCATAGAGTTCATCCGGCACATACAGCCGCTTCAAAGCCGCACAGGTTTGGCCAGTATTGATGAATGCTCCCCAAAATAGTCCCTCAGCAATCGCCACCGGATCCACATCATCAAGGATGATGCCAGGGTCATTGCCGCCTAGTTCAAGGGTGATGGGATTAAGGTGCTGCGCAGCCGCGGCCATAATGCTTCGGCCCGTGTCGATGGAGCCCGTGAACATGATCTTATTGACTGCGGGATGCTCGCTGAGGGCTTTACCGAGCTGCCCATCACCACACACAATTCCGAGCACACCCTCCGGGATTTCGGTGTTGAGCACCTCAACCAGAGCCAGCACGCTTAAGGGTGTGTACTCAGAAGGCTTCAGCACCACCGTGTTGCCCATGCGCAAAGCTGCGGCTAGCTGCCACACGCTAATCATCATGGGCCAGTTCCACGGGCCAATCGCTGCCACCACTCCTAGAGGCTCATAGTGCATTTCGGCGTAGGTTTCGCCATCATCAACCAGTACTTCCCCGGGGGTAGGAAAATCAGCATTAGCGCGCAACCAGGCGGCACACGCGCCAACCTCAAACCGCGCGTTGGGGCCATTAAGTGGTTTGCCTTGTTCGCGGGAAAGTAACACTGCGAGTTCCTCGGCATGAGCATCAATGGCATCAGCAGCACGGTGCAGAACGCGGGAGCGTTCATCATGGCCACACGCCGCCCATCCAGGCTGTGCCTCGACGGCACGGCGGAGTACTTCTTCCAGATCATCGGTGCTGTGTTGAGGTGCATAAGCGATGAGCTCCGCAGTGGCCGGATCATAAATAGGCGTGCTCTCCCCTCCCCCACCGGGTTGAGTGGCACTAATTTTTTCCAATAAAGACTGCGACATCATTCCTCCAGGTATTCGTGCTGCGTTTGCTCCATCCTCCCGCGGCACTCGCTAAAAAACTTGGCCTGGAATGCACGACTTTTGTCATTAAATGTGGGGCAGGACACACAGGTTGGCTATATGATGGCCAGGGTGGCGGATATATCGGCGGATTTAACGCAATGGCGTAGCTGGATCTCCAAGAGTTTCCCCGGCCTGGAGATCACTTCCACCGAGCCCAATTTCCACGCCAGCGCGGACTATGCGCGCTTAGGGGATGTGGAACTTTTCGCCATGCACACAGATGCCCACCACGTCCGCAGAAGAACGACCCTCAACACAACTCCCGGCGCGACCATGCCTCCCGGTGTGCCCATGCCTCCCGGTGTGCCTGCCACAGCACTATGCAAACTCAGTTTGCAGATCGACGGGCACACGCTGTTGACCCAAGATTCGCGTTCTTGTTGTCTACAGCCCGGTGACTTGGCGTTATATGTGGCTCACCGGCCCTATGAGATTGATTATCCGGGGGCCCAACACAGTTTGGTCATGCTCTTTCCTGAGAGTTATTTGCACTTAAGCCCCGCGCAGCTAGCGGAGATCACCGCAGTGCCAATTTCAAGAGACCATGGTTTAGGGCGCGTCGCCATCCCATTATTTGAAGAACTCACCAAGAACATTGAGTTGCTAGCTGGCCCACATGCACATGCGTTGGTACGCAGTGCCCTGGATATGGTGGTCACGGTCCTGCATGAGCAGGTGAGTTCACAACGCGGTGGGCCGGCCCCCAGCACCCTGCTTTTCCAACGCGCGGTGGACCATATTGCCCAGCACCTGCATGATCCCGACCTCACCCCCACTACCCTGGCGAATCATTTATTTGTTTCGGTTCGCTATGTGCACTCGCTGTTTTCCGATCATGGTTTAACAGTGGCGGCTTATATTCGCCAACAACGTTTGCTGCACATTCACCAGGATTTAGCTGATCCGCGTTATGCGCAGGACACTGTGCAAAGCATTAGCCAGCGTTATGGGCTGCATGATCCTTCCTATGTGTCCAAGGCCTTCCGCGCTGAGTTCCATGAATCTCCCCGAGAATACCGTGGGCGGGTCCTTGGCCGCGCCTCCTCCAGCTAAACCACGCACCCCAAACACATAGCACGCACCCCACAAACACATCCCCACAAACACGCGGAAACCCCGCCCTACCCCCTGCAACAAAGCAGAGGATAAGACGGGGCAAGGCCATCAGGCCACCAAGCCACAAGGCCACGCAGCCATCAAGCCACACAACCGCACCCAAGCGGCCAGCGCTTTAGCTGCGACGTTCGTGCAGCGTCAGGCGAATACCTCCGAAGAGATCCACGATGGCGTTATAGATCACCGCTGCCAGCGGTGCCAGGATGGTCATGAGGATGGCGGCAATCGCACCCACCAGGCTGGCAACAGCCATGACCATGCCGAATCCGACTACTTGGTCTCCACCGACACCGGCGACCACGGAATTTAATTTGTCCCAGATCCCGGCGGTTTGCAGACCGTAGTAGAGCAAAGCGACGGTAATAATCCAGGCCACGAGGGCGACCAGGGACATCGCCAATGCCACGCGGAAGGCGGACATTGGGGAGATCCTTACGACGGAGACCTGTCGGGTTGCCATTTACTTCTCCTCATCGGTGCTGGCGTCAGCAGTGTCTTCGGCACCCTCAACAGATGCTTGTTCACTATCGTCCTGCGGGACGCCATCCGCGTCAACTGCGGTGGCATCGGCCGGTCCTTCGACCTCACCCTTGGCCACAGCTTCAGCGGTTTCTTCGCCCTCGCCTTCCACATTCTTGTCGATGGCCAGCAGCTCCACACCATCTTCCAAGTTCACCAGGCGCACGCCCATGGTGGCACGCGAGCTGGGTCGGATTTGGTTGACTTCGGTGCGGATCACACCACCAGCAGAGGTCATGGCGAAGATCTCATCATCGTCATCCACCGCAATGGCACCAATCAGCTTGCCGCGCTTGGGGGTGTACTTGAAGGTCACCACACCCAAACCACCGCGGCCCTGTGCGGAGTATTCCTCCATTAAGGTGCGCTTGCCATAGCCACCAGAGGTAGCCACCAACAGGAAGGCACCATCGCGCACCACGCACATAGAAAGCAATTGATCATCGCCGCGGAAGCGCATGCCACGCACACCCGCAGTAGCGCGACCCATCGGGCGAAGTTGCTCATCATCAGCGGTAAAGCGGATGGACTGGCCTTCTTCAGAGACCAACAGCAGGTCATCATCAGCGGCGCATAGTGCGGCACCAATGAGGCTATCGCCCTCATTGAGCTTGATGGCAATCAAGCCGCCCGAGCGGTTGGATTCATAATCCAGTAGACGCGACTTCTTCACGCGGCCATGCGCAGTGGCCAGTACCAGGTAAGGCGCATCCTCATAAGACTGGATTTGGATGACCTGCGCAATGCGTTCTTCCGGCTGGAATTCCAGCAGGTTGGCTACGTGTTGGCCACGTGCGGTACGCGAAGCTTCCGGTAGCTCATAGGCCTTGAGGCGATAGACGCGACCAAAGTTCGTGAAGAAGAGGATCCAGTCGTGGGTGGAGGAAACGAAGAAGTGGCGCACCACATCGTCTTGCTTCAACTCCGCACCACGCACACCCTTGCCACCACGCTTTTGGGAACGGTAGGCATCCACCTTGGTGCGCTTGGCATAGCCGGTGGAGGTAATGGTCACCACCACATTTTCCCGGGCAATGAGGTCTTCTTCAGTGACCTCACCGGTGGCTGCAATAATCTGCGAGCGGCGCTCATCGCCGAATTTATCGACGATCTCCTCAAGTTCCTTGCGGATGATCTCGCGCTGACGTTCCGGGCGCGCCAGGATGTCCTTCAGATCAGCGATGCGCTTTTCTAGCTCAGCTAATTCATCAATGATCTTCTGGCGTTCCAGGGCAGCCAGGCGGCGCAGCTGCATCGCCAAAATGGCATCGGCTTGAATCTCATCAATATCCAGCAGCTCGATCAAGCCAACGCGGGCGTCATCAACGGTGGGTGAACGCCGGATTAAGGCAATAACCTCATCCAGCATGTCCAGGGCTTTCACCAAGCCACGCAGCACGTGAGCGCGGCGTTCGGCTTCATCCAGGCGGAATTGGGTGCGGCGCACAATCACATCAACCTGGTGCGCCACGTAGTAGCGCAGCATCTGGTCCAGGCGCAGGGTGCGCGGCACACCATCCACGATGGACAGCATGTTCACGCCGAAGTTGGTTTGCAGCTGCGAGTGCTTATACAAGTTATTGAGCACCACACGCGGCACCGCATCGCGCTTCAAGGTCACCACAATGCGCATACCCACGCGGTCCGAAGATTCATCTTCAATCTTCGCAATACCGGTAAGCTTGCCGGAATTCACCTGCTCCGCAATATTGGCGATCAGGTTATCGGGGTTCACCTGGTAGGGCAGCTCGGTAATCACAATGATCTGGCGATTACCCACCTCTTCAATAGAGGTCACGCCGCGCATACGGATAGAGCCACGACCAGTGGTGTAGGCATCCTTAATGCCCGAGTCACCAACAATCAGCCCAGCAGTGGGGAAATCCGGGCCCTTCACATATTTCATGCAGGCTTCCAGGGCAGACTTCTCATCCGCCTCGGGGTTAGCCAGCAGCCAATAAATCGCATCCGCTAATTCATTGAGGTTATGCGGCGGAATATTGGTGGCCATACCCACGGCAATACCGCCGGAACCATTCATCAGCAGGTTCGGCACACGCGAAGGCAAAACGGTGGGTTCTTGGGTTTTGCCATCGTAGTTGGGCTGGAAGTCCACGGTATTTTCGCGAATATCGCGAACAATTTCCATGGCCAGCGGCGTGAGTTTGCACTCGGTATAACGCATGGCGGCGGGGCCATCATTACCGCGGGAACCGAAGTTACCTTGGCCATCCACCAAGGGATACCGCATATTCCAGGGCTGCGCGAGGCGCACCAGGGTGTCATAAATGGCGCTATCGCCGTGCGGGTGGAATTGACCCATGGTGTCCGCCACCGGGCGCGAAGACTTCACATAGCTGCGCTCGGGGCGATAACCGGAGTCGAACATCGCATAAAGAATGCGTCGGTGCACGGGTTTCATACCATCGCGCACCTCCGGGAGGGCACGGCCAACAATCACCGACATGGCGTAGTCGATGTAGCTGGTTTGCATCTCCTCGTTGATGTCGATGGGGATGATGCGGTCGAAGAGAGTCTCGCCGCCTTGGGAGTCGCTCATGCTTACCTTTTCTGATAGCTCATCGCTGAGGCTGAATACTTAGCGACCTCTTCAGGTCGCAGTCCGCCGGCAATTCTACCCTTAAAAGGCCCCCAGCGGCGTTATAAGCGCCTCCCCCACGCCTACGCGGTATCACTCTGGTATCACTTAGGTTATGGCAATGACGCTCAGATTATCCCCAGAGGTCGACCGCGCACTGGAATTACTCGCCCAAGCCCAAGGCTTAAGCAAACACGAAGCAGTCGTGCGATCCATCCTTTCCGCCGCCGCCCGCGCTGTCCACGACGCTCACGTCGAACGTCTCGCCGCTGATTACCTCCCGGAATACCTCGCCATGCACAAACGGCTAAGCCAAGGTCCCCGCCGATGAGCACCCCGGAAACCTCCACCTGGATCCAGCCGCTGAGTCCCGAACAGCTTTTAAAGATCGCTGACCACTGGTGCGCCCACACGCACGCCCAGGTACAGGATTATTCCGCGCTGGTGGCAGCCTGCGCTGTTATTAATGCCCATATCCACGGCGTCAACCTCCACTCCAATCCCTGCGCCGCCGCGCATTCCTTTTCCCAGTGCCTAAAAAAACTCGCGCCGCTGTCTGCCGGCAACGAGGGCTTCGCGGAACTCTGTGCTCGCGTGTTGTTGGAACTCAACGAGTCTGAGCTGCACTAATTTCGCTTTCCCCGAGATCGGTGTCCCCAGGGCTAGCGACAAGGGCTCGGGTTCACAGAACAACGGTATGCCGCACCACTGTGGTTAGTTAAGGCGAATATCCGAAAAATAGCCGCTATCACCCTCATTTCTGAAACATGCCCCCTTATGTTTGTGAACAAAATGCACGCAATTCACCCCCGAATTAGGTTATTTTCTAGTACCGCTCCAAAACAATGCTTCTGATGTTACTTGAGTGCACTTCTGTGACTAAATTCGACAACGCCGCTGTTCAAACATAAAACATTTTTGTCCAAAACAATCGTTGATCCCCCAGTTCGTGAATTTTTAGTAAATATCGGTTACCAACCCATTGCAGCTGTTAGCGAGATCGCTTACCGTGCTGAGGAAGATCAATCACGATCGAATAACGGTGGGTGAATGAAACTTCATCGCTGCTGGTCACATCCCCGATGTACCTTCACTCGCTTTATCCACTTCAGAGAAAGAGATCCTTCATGTCGCGTCGTATTTCTGCAGCTGTCGTCAGCCTTGCGTTGGCTGGCTCTGCTGCTTTCGTGCCCAACGCTGTGGCCGCCCCGACCAACGCCCCGGTCATCCTGGCCCAGGAAGTTACCGTCCCCGAGGATGCCATCGCTGTCAGCGTTGACACCGACAACCCCCAGGCTGGCGCGCCGACCCTGGAAATGCCGGAAGACGTCACCATCAACGCTCTGACCCCGGTCGAGAACAACGGCAAGCATCGCGTCGACATCAACCCGGATGGCAAGAACATCACCGTCTACCTCTCCGATGATCCGGAGCTGAAGGACACCAAGACCACCTCGCTGTGGACCATCACCCTCACCAACGGTGACGTGATCAACCTGGCCATCTACGCTGATCACACCGAGCAGCCCAAGAAGGTCCCCACCTGCGGTGATCCCATCGACATTGCCCCCGGTGGGACCGCTAGCGGTGAACTTGCGGACCTGACTGCCGCCGATACCCCGCAGTTCGGTCCGGCTGCTCGCAAGGATGGCACCAACTTCGATCCCACGGCTGAAGGCTGGGAGCTGAAGGCTGAAGATAAGACAATCACGGTCACCGCACCTGCAGAGGCTCTGCCCGGTGACGTGATCTCGGTTGTCACCGAAGCTGATCGTGACTGCCTGCTCTTCAAGGTCCCCGGTGAAGAAAACTCCATCCTCGCCGCCCTCGGCATCGGCGCTGCTGCCGCCGCCATCCTGGCTGCCCTAGGCTCCGGCTCCGCAGGTTCCTCCACCGGCGCCCCCGCCGCACCGGCCGATCCCGCTGCTCCGGCCCCGGCTCCGGCTGGCCCGCAGAAGGGCATCGACCCCAAGGCTGCCAAGCCCGCCGCTGAAGGCACCACCCAGCCCACCGCTACCCAAAAGGGCAAGCTCGCCAACACCGGTACCGAAACCGTACTGGCCACCCTCGCAGGCGGCGTGCTCTTCGCCGCCCTCGGCGCCATGCTCATCGCCGGCCGCCGCCGCAGCTTCTAGCCGCAGCGTCTTAGTAATTTCGCTCGAGCCCCTTGCGCACCCCGCAAGGGGTTTGTGCTTTTTCTAGGGATAAACCGATCGGGCAAAAACTGCTCATCCTCAACCCCGAATAACAGAGGTGTATTTTTCACAGGCGCCTGCTTAGTATTTACCCCCGAATTAGGCTAATCGGCGGTCTGGCGCCAAAAAATGTTGCTGATGTTACTTGAGTGAACTGTTCTGGTTAAACAAGACAATGCTGCTGCTCAAGCATAAAACATTTTCGCCTAAAACAGTTAGTGTGTCCTGGCTCCCATAATTTTTAGTAAATACGCGCTGCAACGGTATTGCGAGCCCTAAAAGGATGTCTTACGGTGCTGAGGGAGATCAATCACGATCCCATAACGGTGGGTGAAGAAAGCTTTTGGCTGTCGGTTACATCTCTGATGTTCCTTCACTCGCTCTAGTCACAACAGAGAAAGAGATCCTTCATGTCGCGTCGTATCACTGCAGCTGTCGTCAGCCTCGCGCTGGCTGGCTCCGCAGCTTTCGTTCCCAACGCCGTTGCCGCACCGGCTCCTACCGCGCCGATCATCCTCGCCGCTGATGGCAGCGCCGAAGATCCGTACACCGCTACCCTGACCGCTGATCAGGCCATGATCGAAGGCATCCCCGGCCTGGTTCTGCCCGGCGCCATCACCATCACCGGCGTGGAAAATGTTGGCGAGAACACCGCCAAGCTCATTCTCGAGCCCACCGCCGATGGCAAGAATGTCGCCATCAAGAAGGAAAGCACCGAGCTGACTGGTGTCCAGGAAGGCACCTACAAGCTGCTCCTTTCCAATGGCGGCGAAGCCATCGTGAAGGTCAGCGCTGACTACGGCCCAGCTGAAGAAGCCGAAGAAGAAGAAAAGGTCGTTGACACCAAGACCTGCCAGCTCATCGAGGTTCAACCCGGCGATCAAGCTACCGGCACCATCGATGATCTGACCGATGCCGACAACCCGCACTTCGGCCCCTCCGCTTATAAAGATGGCACCACCTTCGATCCGGGCATGGAAGCCTGGACCTGGTCCGGCGTTAACAACGAGATCACCATCTACGCTCCGGAAGATGCAAAGCCCGGCACCGTTGTTTCCATCGTGACCGAAGCTGATCGTGACTGCCTGCTCTTCAAAGTCCCCGGTGAAGAAAACTCCATCCTCGCCGCCCTCGGCATCGGCGCTGCTGCCGCCGCCATCCTGGCTGCCCTAGGCTCCGGCTCCGCAGGTTCCTCCACCGGCGCCCCCGCCGCACCGGCCGATCCCGCTGCTCCGGCCCCGGCTCCGGCTGGCCCGCAGAAGGGCATCGACCCCAAGGCTGCCAAGCCTGCTGAAGGCACCACCCAGCCCACCGCTACCCAAAAGGGCAAGCTCGCCAACACCGGTACCGAAACCGTACTGGCCACCCTCGCAGGCGGCGTGCTCTTCGCCGCCCTCGGCGCCATGCTCATCGCCGGCCGCCGCCGCAGCTTTTAAGCTCTAAGCGCATAAAAGAGATCTGGGGTTTGCTTCGCGCAAACTCTGGGTCTTTTTTCTTTTCTCGTGATGCCTAATCCCCAGCCCCCTGCCGGGTATTGGTAGGCTGCGCGCCCGCGGTGGGAAGCCGATCTCGGGGGAAGCTCAGCGACTACAGCAGGGGTAAAAGATTTCTTATTTAACGAGGGTTTCGGAGGTGTGCGGGTTAGAATGGCTCGCATGACTAATTTGACCGCTATGTGCGAAGACCCGCAACGCCGCGAAGCTTTGACCACTGACCTGTGTGCTTTGACGAATCAGACTGCCGCGGATCAGTCCGGGTTGAAGGGCATGGCTATTAAGGGTGCTTTGGGTGCCGCGAAGAAGGTTGACTCCAATATTTTGGAGAAGGTCATCAATCGTGTGCAGCCGGAATTGCTCGAGGATTTGCAGCCACATTGGCAGAAGTATCGGGAACAAGAAGGTGCTGCGAACTTTGGGGATTTCTTGGCTGAGCATTCCCATGAGATCGCCGAGCAATTGGTGGCTCTGGCGGATCGTAGTGCCGATAAGATCGATAATCAGGCCCTAGCGAAGGTGTACCAAACGGTGCGCGGGAAGGCCGCGGGGCTGATTGAAGAGGCGCTGCCGGAGATGGGCCGCGTGATTGAGAAGCATATGCAGAGCGCCTAGCACCCACAGCGCCTCTCAACGAACCTGAGAAAAATGCCTCCCCGAAGGGAGGCATTTCTGTTTTCCGGGCGTGCTAGACCCTAGACATCCAGGAAGCGGACGTCCTTGGCCTTGCGGGTAATGAAGCTGCGCCGGGCGGCCACATCATCACCCATGAGGATGGAGAAGAGCTCATCGGCGCGCTGAGCATCGTGGATATCCACGCGGCGCAGCAGGCGGGTGCTGGGGTCCAAGGTGGTCTCCCACAGCTCCGCGGCATTCATTTCACCCAAGCCCTTATAGCGCTGGATGCCATCATCCTTGTTGATCTTGCGGCCCGCGGCCAGGCCCTCTTCGAGCAGCTCATCGCGTTGCGCATCGGAATAAGCGAAGCCCGGTTCGCCCTTCGCCCACTTCAACTTATATAGCGGCGGCTGCGCCAAATACACGTGGCCTTCTTCAATCAGCGCTGGCATGAAGCGGAAGAGCAAGGTGAGAAGCAGGGTGGCGATGTGCTGGCCATCGACATCGGCATCGGCCATCAACACAACCTTGTGATAGCGCAACTTGGAGATATCGAATTCATCATGAATGCCGGTGCCCAGGGCGGTAATAATCGCCTGGACTTCGTTATTCTTCAGCACGCGATCCAAACGCGACTTCTCCACATTGAGGATCTTGCCGCGCAGCGGCAAAATAGCCTGCGTCATGGAATCGCGCCCGCCCTTAGCGGAACCACCGGCGGAGTCACCCTCCACAATGTAGAGCTCGGCTTGCACCGGATCCTTGGAGCGGCAATCCGCCAGCTTGCCGGGCAGACCACCTAGATCCGTGGCAGACTTGCGTCGCACCAGGTCACGGGCCTTACGCGCAGCCATACGGGCATGTGCGGAAGATACCGCCTTATTCACAATGGCTTTAGCTTCAGCGGGGTTGGCTTCTAGCCAGTGCCCAATGTGCTCATGTGCCATGCGGTGCACAAAGGAACGAACCTCGGTATTACCCAGCTTCGTCTTCGTCTGACCTTCGAATTGCGGGTCAGCCACGCGCACGGAAATAACGGCCGCTAAACCTTCACGGCAATCCTCGCCGGTAAGTTTCGCATCCTTTTCTTTGAGCAGCTTATGGTCGCGGGCATAGCGATTCATCAAGCTGGTCAGCGCGGAACGGAAACCTTCCTCATGCGTACCACCTTCAATGGTGTTGATGGTGTTGGCAAAGGTATGCACGGACTCCTTGAAGCCAGAGTTCCACTGCATGGCGATCTCCACCTCGTGGTTTTCGCCCTTGGCTTCAAACCCAATAATCGAGGGGTGGATCTCCGTCTTGGCGCGATTGAGGTGGCGGACATAATCTTCCAACCCATTCGGGTAGTGGAAGACCTTCTTCTTTTCCTTCTTCTTCGGCGCCTTCGGGGCTTCCCCGGCACTGGTGTCCGGGTGCTCCTCATCCGAGGTTTCCGCGGCATCTACTAGCTCAGCGGTTTCGCCTTCTTCGGCGAGCGCTTCTAATTCGAGCTCTTCTTCGGTTACGCGCTTATCCGTCAAAGAAATGGTCAGGCCCTTATTCAGGAAGGCCATTTCTTGGAGGCGGCGCGCAATCGTCTCGTAGTTGAAGTCGACGGTTTCAAAAATCTCGGGGTCCGGCCAAAAACGGATGGTGGTGCCGGTGCCACGCGCATTGCCGCCTTCTTCGAGTTCCTCAGGCAGCGCATTGTTGAAGTTTTGGTACCAGTGCTTGCCTTCGCGTTTAATATCCGCTTCCACTCGGGTAGAAAGCGCGTTGACCACGGAAATACCCACGCCGTGCAGACCACCGGAAACCGCATAGGATTCGGAGTCGAATTTGCCGCCGGCGTGCAGCTGCGTCATGACGACCTGCACGGTGGGCGCCCCGGAGGGGTGCATTTCGACAGGGATACCGCGTCCATCGTCGACGACTTCCACCCCACCATCTTTTAGAAGGGTCACGTCGACCCGGGTGGCGTAACCCGCCATCGCCTCATCGACGGAGTTATCCACTACCTCCCAGACCAGGTGGTGCAGGCCACGGGCACCGGTAGAACCGATGTACATGCCGGGGCGCTTGCGCACCGCCTCCAAGCCTTCCAGGATGGTAATAGATGAGGCGTCGTAATGGTGTTCAGCGTTAGCCACAGAAACCGGTACTCCTCGCATTGAAATTAGTCACAGACCGTTTCATTCTACACTGCTTACCCACCCCCCGGGCCGCACACTCATCGCGTGTGGCACCCCTTCAGACCCCGATTTAAGGAATTCACCTCCCGCAAGCCCCAAAATTTTTGCTTCCCCCGAGACCCGCCGCACCCCGGTTGGGCACACCAGCTTAAGGTCTGGCACAGGCCCACGGCAGACGAAGGTGAAAGTTCCCCCGGCCCGAGATTGCCCAGAGATTAACCATAGGTATCCCGCGGCCCACGGCCTTTCACATGCAGCGGACCTTTGCGCCAACTCGGCGGGCGCGGCCCAAAAATTTTTAGCTCAGTAATAATATTGGGCCCCACCTTGGAAGCGATGGTGGAAAGAATCTGCCGCTGCATCATCCGCAGGTTGGTCGCCCACGCGGTGGAATCACAGGAAATAAAAACAGTCGTTTCCTTAATCATCTCGATATGCGTATGCGCGGCGATTTTCTCGCCCACCAACTCATCCCAATGCGCATGCACCCACCCTTGGGCTAGGTCACGATCCCAGCCGCGCTTCTGGAACTCCACATCCAAAATCGCGCCTAAGGAACTCAATCGTGAAGGTGCCGGCAAGGCCCGCCCATCCGGGCCGGTTGGGCGCCCAACCCGGCGCGGTGTGTTGCTTTTCTTCTGCGGTTTAGCCACGCGCTTCGCTAACGGTGGAAGTTTCTTCGGGCCCACCCTCTTCTTAGCTTCCTCCCGGATCTGCTGGAAAGCCTGCGCAATGGGATCATCGCTCATTGCTCGCTCTCCTGTTCTTCAATCCGGGAGATCCGCTGGCCGTCTTGGTCTTCCACGCCAACCACAAAGCGATGCACCACTTTTTCCCCCAAATTCCCCGGTAAATCCTCATCCACCGCAGCAGTAATGAGCACCTGCTCTGCGCCGGCCGCTAAGTGCACTAGTTTTTCGCGGCGCTTGGCATCAAGTTCAGCGAAGACATCATCCAAGATCAACACCGGATCGCTGCCGGCATCACGCTTTAATAACTCAAACTCCGCGAGCCTTAAAGAAAGCGCAAAGCTCCAGGTTTCACCATGCGAGGCAAACCCCTTCGCCGGATCCTGGCCCAGGCGAAGCACAATATCGTCGCGGTGCGGTCCGGCAAGCGATACTCCGCGATCAATCTCTTTATTTCTTAATGCCCCCAGTTCACTGAGCATCAACGCTTCAATAACGTCCGGGCTGGCGGCTTCCGCGCTGGGGGTATTCATGAGGGTTTCCTCCTCAGCAACCCCCAGGGCGCAAAGATCCACCTTGGATTGATATTCCACACTTGCGGTGCGCGATTCCGGGGCAATGGCCGCGTATGCCGCATGGATTGCTGGTGCTAATTCCCCTAAGAGCGCAATGCGCGCCGCAATCAATTGGGCACCCAGGTGAGAAAGCTGTTGGTCCCACACATCCAAGGTGCTCAAGGCTGCCGCACCATCAGCGGACTCATAGCCGCTGCGCAGCGCACGGCCCGCGGTTTTTAGCAGCGCATTGCGTTGGCGCAATACCTTCTCATAATCCGCCCGCACCCCAGCTAGGCGCGGGTGACGGATGCACATAATGTCATCCACATAGCGGCGGCGTTCCGCAGGTTCGCCGCGTACCAAGGCGAGATCCTCCGGAGCAAAAAGCACGGTACGCAAAACCCCAAGGAGTTCGCGTGGGGATTGTAGGCGGGTGCGGTTAAGCTGCGCGAGGTTCGCGGCATGTGGTTTAAGCAAAAGATGCGCGGTTAATTCCCGACCATGGTTGACCACCGTGGCAGACACCCGAGCATCTTTCATGCCAGAGCGCACCATGGGTGCATCGGTGCTTACGCGGTGGCTGGAGAGGTGCGCGAGGTAGCCGACGGCTTCGACAATATTGGTTTTCCCATAACCATTGCGGCCCACAAAAACGGTGACCCCGGGGCTGAGCGTGATTTTAAGTTCCGGCCAGGAACGAAAGTCGCGTAGATCCAAATGCTGGATATACATGAGTTCCTGACCTTCCCTTAAAACTGCGACAAGCACAGCGCCCGTAAAAAATTTTTTACGGACGCCGCTCCCCCTCCTTTTGAGATTCTTTGAGCTTTAGCCCGGCAGGCGCACCGGCATCAGCAGATAGGTGAAATCAGTCTGCGGGCTATCAAAGACACCCTCATTATTTTGCTCCGGCATCTGCTCTGGTTCCGGAATCAAAATGGCGGGGCGGGAAGGCTCGTTGAAACCGAAGACCACATTATCGCCGCGGATTACACCCAAACCATCCTTGAGGTAGCCGGGGTTAAAGGCGATGAGTAAGTCCTCATTACCGGAGTACACGCACGGCAGGGTTTCTTCGGCGTGGCCTTCCTTGGAGCTGCTAGCTGCCAGGATCACTTGGCCTTCGGAGAACTCCATGCGGATCTGCGCACCATTTTCTGCCAACAAGGACACGCGCCGTAGGGCTTCTTGGAGGCTGGCAATGTTGATGATGGCCATGGAGGTGTGGCTCTTCGGCAGCAGCGGATTGATATTGGGGAATTCCGCGTCCAGCATGCGGGTGGTGGTTTCGCGGTCTTCGGTGTGAACACCAAAAAGCCCGTCTTTGCCGACTTCTTCGCCGGCACCGATGTGCACATCGACGGGATCATTGATGCTGCTATCGAGGCTCTTGGCGTTTTCCAAGAGGGTCTTAGCCGGGATCAACAAACGTGCGGTGGTGGACTCATCGCTGCACTCCCACTCGAATTTGCGCAGCGCTAAGCGGAAACGGTCCGTAGCAGCAAGGGTGACTTCCTTGCCCTTAATTTCCATGCACACACCAGTAAGCATGGGCAGGGCATCATCGCGGCCAGCGGCGGCAGCTACCTGGGTAACAGCGGAAGAAAAGAGCGCTGGGTCGATACGTCCGGTGAGTTCTGGGAGTTTGGGTAGCTGCGGGTAATCATCGGTGGGAATAAGTGGAATTTCAAAACGTGAAGCACCACAGGCAATGACTAAGGAACCTGATTCCACTTGCACATCCACCGGCTTATTGGGAAGCACGCTGGTGATGTTTTTGAGTAGGCGGCCAGATACCGCAAGGGAACCATTTTCATTGATTTCCGCGGAGATGCGCATGCGGTTAGAGGTTTCATAATCAAAGCCGGCGATCTCTAAACCCTGGTCATCAGCAGTAAGCAGAACTGCAGTGAGCACAGGTTGGGTGCCTTTAGTAGGCAGGCTGCGAGCAACCCAGCTGACTGCCTCGGCTAGATCATCTTTGGCTACCCGAAAAGATGCAGTGGTTGATTCCTGAGATTCCATTTCTGTGCTTCTCCCTGTCCGTTATGCCGTGGTGACCCCATATGAGGCGATTGCTAGTTCCATCAACATTGTGCTTCACCACCGCTGCTGAGGGGAAGTGCCCCTAGTGCAGGGTTGTGGGATTTCAGCGCTTGTTGAGCACTTATGCACAATCCCCTGCACTCAACAACTGTTGGGTAGCTAAGTGGTGGTGAAGGAATTACAACATCAACCTACCTGGCATCGCCGCGGCAGGAGAATTTCCTTCTCCCCCGATCCGGGCGTGATTCTTGTGATTCGCGAAGCTGGATCTCGAAGTTCTCCCCAGGCCCTCTTTCTTCTAGTTAGAAATTGATTAAAGAACTGGTAACAGCAGTAGGTCCTGTGCAATCTGTGGATGAGTGCCTAAATGACAAGCTCGTGGCGGCGAGTCGGGTTGTGATCAAGCTTGTGTAGAACTTGTGGATAACTTTCATTTTCTGTGGATAACTCGAGGGTGGCTGGAGTAGTCCACATTCCTTCCACCGCAGGTCAGGGGTTGTTCCACAGCTTTTTGGGAGTTATCCACAGGCTGATGGTGCGCGGTGGCGAAGTAGCTTATGTGAGAGATCTCTCCGAATTACAAGTTCGTAATTACACAGCTGTGGATAACTCTGTGGATGAGTGTGGATAGATGCCTAAGCCTTGCTACTCGCGCCTAGAAAATGCAGGTGGTGTGGCAAAGCTTGGGGAAAAGCAGAAGAGCCGCGTGACTGAAAAGTTCAGCCAGCGGCTCTCGGGGAAAGCTCAGTGCTTGTTAGAGGCGACCGTAGTTTTTAATGCGGTGCGTGAGCTCCTGGATCTCGTTGTAGGTTTCGTGATTTTCGGTCATTTCCTTGCGGATCTTGCGCTCGGCATACATGACGGTGGTGTGGTCCTTGCCGCCGAAATGGTCGCCAATTTTTGGCAGCGATAGCTCGGTGAGTTCGCGGCACAGATACATCGCCAGCTGGCGGGCGTGCGCGACGGCGCGAGTTTTTCCATTACCGCGGAGAGTACCCATGGAAATATCGAAGTATTCGCAGGCCACCTCCATGATTGTTTGGGCGGTGATCTCGATATCGTCGGTGTCGGGGAGGATATCGCGCAGTGCAGCCTCGGCCATATTCATGTCGATGGGTTCTTTAATCAACGAGGAATAGGCGAAAAGGCGGATCAGGGCGCCCTCGAGCTCGCGGATGGAGGACTCAAAGCGGGTGGCGATGAGTTCCAAAATATCGCGGCTGACCTCCATGCCATCGGCCTGTGCCTTCTTCATCAAAATGGCGATGCGGGTTTCCAAATCCGGTGGCTGGATATCGGTAATCAAACCGCCCTCAAACCGGGTGCGGAGACGATCTTCCAGGGTGATCAGCTGTTTCGGGGGCCGATCGGAGCTAAGAATGATCTGCTTATTGGCCTGGTGGAGGGCGTTGAAGGTGTGGAAGAACTCTTCCTGGGTGCCTTCTTTACCTTCGAGGAATTGGATGTCATCGACCATCAAAATATCGAGCTGGCGATAACGGCGCTTGAAGGATTCTTGACGGTCATCGCGTACCGAGTTGATGTAGTCGTTGGTGAACTCCTCGCTGGAGACATATTTGATGCGCAGGTTGGGCTGCAGCACCTTGGCATAATGCCCCGCGGCGTGCAGAAGGTGGGTTTTACCTAAGCCCGAACCACCCCAAATGAATAGCGGATTATAGGCCTGAGCTGGGCGTTCGGCGACTGCGACGGCAGCGCCATTGGCGAAGCGATTAGAGCTGCCAATAACGAAGGAATCGAAGGTGTATTTCTCGTTAAGCGAGGTTTCTGAATCCGGGTTATGGGCCGGGACTTCGCGGGGGAGGCGCTGCGGATTATGGGAATTAGGTTGTGGCTGCTGGGTGGACGCATAGGTCTGGGCCAGCGGGTCAGTAGTGTGAGTGGCCCCGGTGGGCTGTGCTTCCTGCGCGGTTTCTTGAGCGGTTTGCTGGGCGAGGACTTCTGCGGCGGTGACCTGCGTGGGTTCTGAAGGGAAGGCCTTGGTGAGGCGCTCATCTGGGTCTTCAGGTTGCGGAGCTTGGGTTTGTGCTTCTGCGGGTTCGGGGGCGGCTGCTGGTGCCGGGTCGTTGACCGCGGCAACCCGAGGGGCAGCGGATTCTTCCTGCGGGCCGCTGAACAAAGTGCCGCTGGGGTTGTGGCTGGGGAAGAAAGGGTTACTGCGGGTAGTGCTGCTGGTTTGTGGGGTGTCTTCCGCCGGGGTGGGGACCGCGGTGATGTGTGATTCTGCGATCGGGGTTTCGGGAATGTCTGCGGCGGCGATGCCTTCGGCTTGTGCGCGTTCGTCCTGCGGTTGGACGCTGACTGCGAGGGTGCAGGGGCGGTCGAAGCGCTGGGAGAGCATGCTACCGAGGATTTCCCCGAAGTCATGTTCAACGATGTGTTTGATCAGGTGATTGGGGACGGTGAGCACCACATAGCCGCGCATTTCGAGCACCGGGGTGGTCAGCCGAAGGAAAGCGATTTGGCGGGCAGTTAACGTCGGAATCTCTGGGTCACTACCATCACCGCGTTCGATGAGTTCAGCAATGATCTCAGGCCACACGGTGTGGAGAGTTAGGGCGTTATCCGACACAGCTTCCTCGTCTGTAGTGGTTATGGGTGACAACTTTCGCGATATATGTGGGGACCCCGAAGAGTCCCACAATTATCCGAGCCCTATGCGGGTGATCGCTGGGTAAACAGCAAGGTAGGCGCGCCAAAAAATGACGCGGATAGGTGGCGGAAGCGCTGCGTTTGGTTGCTAGCCAGCGATGCAACCAGACTCAGCGGCGAAAATTTTTCGCCCCTATGCCCTACTTGCCGCACCTTGATCAAGGCTCGGCCCCAAGCCGCGCTTAAGCACATACACACGCGGCTATGTCGACCTCGGCAAGAAAATTTGTGAGTAGACACCCACACATGTCTGCTCGCGTTTTTGGCTTCGGTCGACATTGTGCTTGGCATGAAAGTTTCCAGCACGCCCCTGTGGACAAGGTGTGTCCATGGGGTGTGCATCTTTCACAGCACATGAAGCTTTTCCCAGGTGGGATACTTCGGTGCCGCGATAACCTTTGGGGAATTGTTATTCACGGGGATGTGCACAGCATAGAAGCCGGCACCACCTGGTATTCCACAGAGTTATCCACAGGTGTGGACAAGTGCCCTGTGGGAAAGTTATCCACAGCTTAGAGGATGGCCTGTGGATAGTTTTCCTTAGGGGTACTTATGCCGCTTTACCTGCGAAAACACAAGATTTGTGGAGATCTCTCAACCTGTACTTGAGAGTTATCCACAGCTCCTGTGGGAATCAGCTTGTGAAGTTTTTCTTGACGTACTCATTGTTACTCGGTCTAGGCGGGGGGTGTCCACACGTTGGCGATTGGGGAAAGTTGTGGGTGCTGCGTGTCGGTCGTTGGGTTGGCCCAACCATGCCGAGTGAAGAAGCTAAGAGCGCAGCAAGAGCGCAAAAATCCTAGCTGACCTGCGTGTAATTCCCTCTTTGTAATTTCAGGGGTACTGCATGCACCCCCTGCCATGGTGGGGGTCGAAGAAGGTGGGTCGGCGCGGCGTGTCGATTTGTTAGGCCTAAGGTCTTTCACGTAGTCTGGCCTAGTCTGTCGCATCGATGGGTGCACTATCTCCTGCTGCAAAGCCCACACCCCACAGCCCCTCGCGGGGTTTATTGAGGTTGGATTTTGTGGCGATGATCTATGTGGAGATCCCTGAGCACCCTGACGTATGCGCTTGTGAGAGTTAGAACCACACTTAAGCCGGGCCGACGGTGAGTTATTCACTGCAGAGAGGTTCGTGTGGGGCTAGCACCTCATCACACATGATGACTGCGTAGGCAGGATCGACATGTTGTTTCGATGAGATCTCAACACAAACATCATCCATCCCAGGGTGTCAGGCCGTGATTATCTTCTTCCCGGCTGAGATTTCATGAGTGCGAACTCGTGAGTCTCCGCGGATCTGATACTGCATAAAAGAGCTTTAGAGGAGAACATCACCGTGGCTAAGGGCAAGCGGACGTTCCAACCGAACAACCGTCGCCGCGCACGCGTGCACGGCTTCCGTATTCGTATGCGCACTCGCGCGGGTCGCGCAGTTGTTGCGGCTCGTCGTCGTAAGGGCCGCGCTAAGCTGACCGCATAATAAGCAGTCAGTGCGCGCGTCGCATTCGACATAGTTTTAAGAAACGCAATACTCACCGTGCTTCCTCGCCACCACAAACTCACCTCATCTGATCAGTTCCGTCGAACGATCAAAAAGGGGAAACGTGGTGGCAGTCGCACGGTGGTAGTGCATTTATACGACACGGCCACCGCCTCAGGTGATACTGCAGGCAGTGGCCATCGTCGTATGTATATGGCATCGACCACAGCTGAGTCAGCTAAGAACACGCATCAGCAAGCATCCATGCTCTCGGCAGATTCTGCCCAAAAAAGTGCGGGGAGCGTACTTCCCTATGTTCGCCGCGGTGGGCCGCGGTGCGGGCTGATTGTTTCGAAAGCAGTGGGTAATGCGGTGGCCCGCCACCGTACCTCACGGCGATTGAGGCATGTTCTGGCTAAGCTCATAGCGGAGATTCCTGCTCGATATGACCTTGTTATCCGCGCTTTACCGGCGGCTGGGGAGGCTAGTTCAGCAGAATTAGAAAAAGATCTTCGCAAGGCTTTGGCCAAGAGTGAGAAGACGCAGTGAGCGATGACCATAACCACCAAGAAGGCCTTTTAGCTCACGATGCTGTGGGCGGCGCTGGACGCCAAGGAGTGATCAAACGCGGCTTGCTGCGCGGGGTCAACTTTTATCGGAACGTCCTCTCGCCCCTTAAGATGGGCCCTACCTGTCGTTTCGAGCCGAGCTGCAGCGCCTATGCGTTGGAGGCACTTCAGCGCCATGGCACTTTTAAAGCCGTGATCCTTACGATCGTGCGGCTGGCGAAGTGCGGGCCGTGGCATCCCGGCGGTATCGACCCCGTGCCGATACCGAGGCTTCAGCCACGGCGCGAGTCTTGAGGCTCACGCTTATAACTCCAAGCTTTCACTGCCCCTTCTCGATACGCCCACACCCCCTTAAGGAGTCCTGACGAACAGTGCTCAACTTTATTTACTACCCAATCTCGGCGATCCTGTGGTTCTGGCATAAGGTCTTCAGCTTTGTGCTGGACCCCGGCTCCGGTATTAGCTGGGTGCTGGCAATTATCTTCTTGACCTGGACCATTCGCTTGGTGCTGGTTAAGCCGATGGCGAATCAGCTGCGCTCGACCCGCAAGATGGCGGAATTGCAGCCTCGCATGTCGGAGATCCGCGCAAAGTACAAGAACGACCAGCAAAAGATGATGGAGGAATCACGCAAGCTCCAAAAGGAGATGGGCGTGAACCCCGTTGCTGGTTGTTTGCCGGCGCTGGTGCAGCTACCGGTGTTCCTGGGTCTCTTCCACGTGCTGCGCTCCTTCAACCGCACCGGTTCCGGTGTGGGACAACTGGGGCTTTCCTTTGAAGAAAACCGTTCGGTTGGCAACTACGTCTTCTCCGCTCAAGATGTGCAGTCCTTCTTGGATGCCCGCATCTTCGGCGTTCCGCTTTCGGCATATATCTCCATGCCGGAGTCGATGTATGAAGCCTTCCAGCCGGTGGACTTTACCCGCACCAATATCATCATCGTCGCTGCTCCACTGATCCTGCTGATTGTGGTGGCCACGCACTTTAACGCCCGGATGTCCCTGGACCGCCAGAAGCGTCGCCAGGCTGAGGGCAAGACCCCGCCGGCTAATGATCAAATGGCCATGCAAATGCAGATGATGAACAAGATGATGCTGTGGTTCATGCCTGCCACCATTTTGTTCACCGGTGCACTGTGGCACATCGGTCTGCTCTTCTACATGGGCGCCAATAACATCTGGACCTTCTTCCAGCAGCGCTTGCTCTTTGCCAAGATGGATCGTGAAGAGGAAGAAGAAATCGAAGCCAAGAAGGCTGCTGCCCGCAGCACCGCCCCGCGCCCGGGCGTGCGGCCGGATAACCCGAAGCGTCGCAATAAAAAGAAGAAGAAGAAATAAGTTCCAGATTCTTCACGCACACCGCGTAGCACCTCGCATTGCAGGTGCACGCGGTGTTTTTCTTATGCTTCTGCCTACCTGAGAGCCCAAGCTGGTGGGTACCCGGTTCGCTAAATGACGTGAAGTCGCGAAGAATGTTTCACGTGAAACCGCGCGAAGATTCTCAGCCCGAAGACAACCCCATTAACCCGGACTCGCCCACCCCAGAGATCGCAGCCGAAGAAGAACCGGCTGCTGCAGCATTGGTGTTTGGCGCGGACCTGGATAAGGCACGCCGCTACCATGACCTCCTTGCCACCGTGGGTCGCGAGCGGGGCTTTATTGGGCCACGGGAAGTTCCGCGCCTGTGGGAGCGGCACCTGCTTAACTGCGCGGTGATCGGCAAGGTCATGCCCGAAGGTGCGCGGGTAGCGGATGTGGGTTCTGGCGCGGGACTTCCCGGTATTCCGCTGGCATTGGCATATCCCGACTTGAAGATCACCCTGATTGAACCTTTGCTTAAACGCTCCACCTTCCTCAATGAGGTCGTCGAGGAATTGGAGCTTAAGAATGTGAAAGTGGTGCGCGGGCGCGCCGAAGAAGGACCGGTGCGACGCGGCCTAGGAAAACTCGATGTGGTGACCTCTCGCGCCGTAGCTCCGCTTGGCAAGCTAGCCGGCTGGTGCCTGCCACTGCTGCCCATTGGTGGTGCCATGATCGCGATGAAGGGTGCCTCAGTGGCAGAGGAGCTAGAGCGCGACGCCAAACTCATTAAAAGAGCCAAGGGCGGGATGGCGCGGATTAGCACCGTTGGCGAAGATATTTTGAGCGAAGCAACCACCATCATCACGATCAACCGAGTGCATTAGACGGCAGTTAGCTGCGGGATTTATTCCTGAAGTTTTCACCCGACTACCTAGGTGTACCTATGCGCCTGCAGATTCACTAGGGTAGTTGGGGTACCCGTAGCATGATGGGCAGCTATTTGAGGGCATGAAATCTTCACCAGAATCAACGGCGGAAAGAGGGGTTCACAGCGAACCATGGAAGAGCAGCAATGGGATGACACACCTATCGCCGCGGCAGCTCGTCGCGCCGCCAAAGTGAAGAATAGAACAGGGCTTCAGCTGCCAAAACCAGAGCGCACCCGGGTGCTGAGTGTAGCCAATCAAAAAGGCGGCGTTGGTAAAACCACCAGTGCGGTGAACCTTGCCTGCGCACTTGCTATGCATGGGTTGAAAGTACTGGTGGTGGACCTGGATCCGCAGGGCAATGCCTCTACCGGGTTGGATGTGGAACATCGCGCCGGAACGAAGTCCTCTTATGAGGTGTTGATTGGCAATTGCACCCCGGATGAGGCAATCCAAAAATCCCCGGCGAGCGAAAACCTTGATTGCATCCCTGCCACTATTGACTTAGCTGGCGCCGAGATCGAATTGGTAAGCCTGGTGCGCCGCGAATATCGCTTAAGTGATGCTCTTAATGAGGGGTTCTTAAAGCGCCACGGCTATGACTACGTTCTGGTCGACTGCCCGCCATCACTGGGGTTACTGACTATAAACGCACAGGTCTTCGCCAAAGAAGTGCTCATCCCTATTCAGTGCGAGTACTACGCGCTTGAAGGTGTAACTCAGCTGCTGACGAATATCACCATGATTCGACGGCACTTGAACTCAGATCTGCATATTTCGGCGATTCTTCTGACCATGTTTGACGCTCGCACCAAGCTTGCTCATGAGGTTGCAGCCGAAGTCCGAGATACCTTCGGTGATGTGGTCTTAGCCAATGTGATTCCCCGCAACGTGAAGGTCTCTGAGGCACCGGGTTTTGCCAAGACTGTGCTTAACCACGATCCGGGGTCTCCCGGTGCTATGGCCTATTTGGATGCCGCAAAGGAGCTGGCACTACGTGGGGACTACCAACCAGTGCCGAGTACGGGCCCCATTGGGGTAAGCCCGGCATACGCTGAACAGGTCCGCATGGCAGAGGCTGCAAAAGAAGCTGAAGAAAAGCATGACCCAGACGCTGAGGACTCCTTCGATGATCTCAGCGCCGAGTTAGAGCAGAGCACGAACGATAGAGATAGCAACACCGAGCAAGGAGATAACTGAGATGGCTGCTGAAAAGCCCAGAGGTGGCCTCGGCCGCGGGCTTGCCGCGCTTATCCCCTCTAGCCCCGCCCAATCCCCACGTCTTGGTGACTCCGCCGCAGATATTGTGCTTGGCGGTAATTCTCGGAGCCGTGCCGCGGCAGAAGCCTTAGCTGCCGAAGCTCTAGCCCAAGAAGCTCAGTCGCAAGCACAGAAACCCAGCCGCAGCTCTTCGGCGAAGAAGAGTAGCGGGAAGCAAAGCACTAAGCCCGCAGCGAAGAAGAACGCTAACGCTAAGAAGGCTGCGGAAAAGACCACCGGCGCTAAAAAATCAGCCTCGAAGAACAATGCCGCTGATGCTCCCAAGCCGGTCGGACAGAACCCGAAGGGTCCCAATTCCTTCGGTGGCGTTGCGGGACCAAATATGTCAGCGTTGATGGCGGATACTGAGCACGCCGGGCAAGTAGATGGTCTTCCGAGCGTAGGCGATGTCGGTGCTACCTACCGTGAAATCCCCATTGGGGAGATCATCCCTAACCCACGGCAGCCACGCCAGGTCTTCGATGAAGAAGCCATGTCTGAGTTGGTGCACTCCATTAAAGAATTCGGGCTGATGCAGCCCATCGTGGTGCGCCGCTCTGATAGCGAAGATGCCTATGAAATCATCATGGGTGAACGCCGCTGGCGTGCCTCCGCGAAAGCCGGGCTGCACTATATCCCAGCGATTATTCGCGACACGAGTGACGACAACCTGCTTCGGGATGCCCTCCTGGAGAATATCCACCGCGTCCAGCTCAACCCTCTTGAAGAGGCTGCCGCCTACCAGCAGCTCCTAGAGGAGTTTGATGTCACCCAAGCTGAGCTTGCAGATCGCCTGGGGCGCTCCCGCCCGGTGATCACCAACATGATCCGCCTGCTGGCACTGCCGGTCTCCGTGCAGCGCAAGGTCGCCAGCGGCGTGCTGTCTGCCGGTCATGCTCGCGCGCTTTTGGGTTTGAGGGTGGGCGGTGCGAAGGAGAAAGAAGAGCTCGCCGACCGCATTGTGGCCGAAGGATTAAGTGTGCGTGCCACCGAAGAGGCCGTAACCTTGTTAAACCGCGGCGACGCACCTAAGCAACGCACCAAGAAAGCCCCCATCGCTCAACCAGAATTTGCCTCGCGCGCTGCCGAACGCCTGGCAGATGTGTGGGATACCCGCGTTACGGTGTCGGTAGGTAAGCGCAAGGGCAAGATCGTGGTTGAGTTCTCTGATGAGCAAGACCTTGACCGCATTCTTGGTTTGATCAACAAGCAGTAGGTACTCCCCTAACCGTCTCAAAAATTTTTTAGAGCTAGCCCTGGAATCTCGCGAGGATATAGAGCGAAGAGTCCAGGGCTAGCTATTTGTCTATTTCGGTTCAGAAGTCAGCCTCACATTTTCGGGTGATCACTTAACTACAACCTTCGGCGGCTACCCTATTCCTATCTTTGGGGAGCGCCGTTGATCCCCTATTTTGTGCCAATTATTTCTAGATCGTATTTATTTAATGAAATATTCTTCACTAGAAGCAGCCTCCAAAACCGCTGGTCACGAGCGGTAGATAAGGGTTAGCTGTGGATAAGCTGAATCTAAACTAGGATTGACTTAAATACATCTAATTGAGTTAAAGGAGTTGTTGACACCCTAAATACCGTCTGCGATACTTCCCTGGATACACCACAATTGCATTATCCTCTGAAAGGTTGAACATGACCGCAAATCCCGGCGGAGGCATCGTCGAAAACCCGACTGACTTTATGCTCGCACCCGGTGAAGACAGGGTCTATGGGGATCTGTTTATGACCTCCATCCTCACCCCGTACATGAAGGCACAACTGATGTGCTCCTCCACCCGCTTTGTGTACAAGGCCCCTTCTACCCTGCTTGGTGTCATCCCGCTTGGTTATAACGAGAACACCGTGCCAGTAGCCAATATCGCCTCGGTGGCTTCGAACTCGCGGTTCGTTCCCGGTCGTGCGGTGATGGCAGCTATCTCGCTGTTCCTGGCCTACCACTTCTTCAGTGAAGGCGGCGGCGGTATTCTCTTTGCGCTGATTCTTCTAGCATTTGGCGCTGCAGCTGCCGTGACCGCTTTCCCGATGGAGCTGGTGGTAACCAACCCGGCGGGCGGCCAGACCAAACTCTTGGTTTCCATGCTGGAGAAAGCCAAGCTAGAGAAGTTCCGGGGTGAACTCCAGGACCGTGTCTACGCCGATAATTCGCAGGTACGCCACATGGATGCGCAAGAGGTTCGTCGTCAGCAGGCCATGCTGCAGCAGATGCAACTGCAGCAGATGATGATGCAAAACAACCAGCAGCAGACGCAGCAGGGCTTCCAAACCCCGAACCAGCCAGGGATGAACGGTGGTATGCCCGGTGGCATGCCAGGAGCTATGCCGGGCGCGATGCCAGGTGCAGGTGCGCAGTTCGCTGGCAATCCGCAGATGCCTTTCAACGGCATGCCACAAGGTATGTCCCAGGGCATGCCGGCCACTCCGGCCACTCCGGCCACTCCGGCCACGCCGCAAGCTAGTGGCACCCAAGGTGCGCATGCCATCCCCGACACCCCTGCCACCCCGGAGATCCCGAGTGCCTCGGATTTCACCGAGACCCTGGCAGCCCCAGATAAGGACGAAAGCGAAGAACCACAGGTCTAAAGCTTTCTTCAGTATCTCCAAGGAAGACACCACTTGGTGTCTTCCTTTTTGTATTGTCTAATGCCCATACATCGAGCGCGTTGTATAGGGTTGACCTGCGCGTTTATTAGTCTCTTTCCAGCTTTTTAGCGTTGTATTTTCAGCTTTTGCGCTTTATGATTGATGGCACGACGCGACAACGCCCCTAGGGCCAGGGCGTTCGCTGAGAAGCTTTTGAGCCGGCAGCGAAAATACCTGGCTTTAGGGGCGTTTAGTTAAACCCCCGCAGGTCTGATTAGTGAACCGGACCTGCGGGGGCCGCATCGGGTCGAATGACTCGTAGTTATAGTGCGTGGGAACCGTAGCCGAGTGCGATGGCAAGGAAAGCTGTAGAAAGCAGAGACATGCCGATCCACACGGCGTCATTTTTCTTCCGGCTTAGTGCGCAATAGAGCAGAGGTAGGCCGATGCCTAAGCCAATAGAGCCTAAGGCAATATTTCCCCACTCACCTGTTATTCCCTTAGCGTAGAAGCGGTATGCGACTACAGCGACCCAGATGATACCAACGGCAATCAACGTAGTACTCGCTGATGCGAGCTGAGGAGTACTGAAACGGGAAAGTCGCGATGTTTGCATAGGTTCTCCTTTCGGGCCTTTTAGCACTCTGCCCCTGCGGCGCCGATGATCGCGGAAGTGACGACACCTGCTGCTCCGGCTACTGCTGCAGCGGGCAGGTTCGCAGTTCCCGCACTAAGTCCCGCAACGACCCAGAGTGCGCCGTTGGCGGCAGCCACAGCGTTGAGGGCGTGCCCGCAACCACTTCGATCGGAGTACTTGAACACTGTGTCCTGGAGTTCCTGGGTCTTCGCCTGAAGTTCAGCAACTGGAACTGATTTTACATATGTGCCATTGAGATAGATGGCAACATTCTCTTCGGAGCCGTCCAGCACAGCAGTCAGCTCATTGCCGTCTGTGTATCGAATGGTCTGAGAATTATCTGCCGTCGCTGCAAGGGGTGCAGGGGCAGGTTGATCGAGATTTACTGGACTAGCGTATGCGGGAGAAGTGAACAGGCCAGTTACGAGAAGGCTGGCCGCAAGACCGGTGACTAATTTTTGTGAGTTCATTTCGTCCTTTCAAGTTGGTCAGAAATGCACTCTTATAGAGCAAAACAGATATGGAATATGATTGAACTCCTGATTTCGTGGATCTAAGTGAAAGCTATCAAAACCAACGTTTCCTGGGGCCGAACGGGGGTGATTACATTTTAGATGTACTGTTCACAGTGCGGATAAATCTCGATAAACCACCCCCGGGGGTACTGTGCATAATTCTTGACGAATCGGGGTGAGACCTACTAATAAGACGCGCGCTTAAATCTCTACGTGATCAATTATGAATGGATATATCCACGCTCATCATGGTTGTTTGGCCTCTCCGTGACAGCTGGTTCGAATCCAGTGAGTGCTCCACACCAGAGGAGCGAACCCAGGTGTTGATCGCCGTCGTCACTCATCAACGAAGGTCATCGAGAGGTGGGTAATTTCTTTGCAAATTATCGTCGCGGCGACGTAGAGGAAACGTGACTTACCGTAGAACGCTGGTGTCCACGTCCGGTATCGAGAGTCTGAGTGGACTAGTTCTTGGCGGCGTAGCGCTAGTGCCTGACCACGGTAATAGATCGAGTTCAGGCGCTTTATTTCTCGTTAGATTTGAGTGTGCTTCTGTCGTGGGCCACTTATGCTGATCAATGGCTTCGTACAGCTATGCCATGCAGCACTACGGGGCGGTGTGTCGAGGGTAATCCAGTAGGCTAAACCTACTTTGCAGTTGAGCTTCCACCCGCAATGACGTCGACTTTGAATGGGGAGCTGTTCAGCGGCCCCAAACGGGCATAGATTTTGTCAGTCTTATGGTGGACTACTACTTCTGGGCTAGCGCCTAAAAGCTTGTGCGTCAGCTTATAACGCATCCGGATAGATACCGGTTCACCAAGCTTTACAAGAGCGAGGTCGCCGCCCCACCTTCCTTCTGTGGCCACTCCAGCGCAGCACACGACCGGGCGGGTGAATGCTTGATGGAATCGGAAGAAGGAAACGAAGGGGTGCGGTCGGATCTCGGCCTTAATAGCTACGAAGTCATCTAAGTAGGCGGTATTTGCTGGTGTGGAGAGCAGCGAAATATTTTCGTAGCGATTAGGCGGAGTAATGACCGCTAAACAGCAACCGATCATGATCAAGCCGAAGCCGAGCAGACCGGTACTTAAGGCAGTACCGGCATGCAGGATAACCGCGAAGGTGAATGCAGCTCGGCGCATATTAGCGGTGCCAAGAATATTTATTGCGATCAAAATTTCTAGTGCTACCGGCACCCATACAGCCAGTGCTAAGGGCCAATGATGCCCGAAGCTCCACGGTGTTCCGAGAATCTGGAACCAATCGCCAAAGAAGGTATTAGGTGCTGACTGCTCAGATGAAGCGTCATGTGCCCACAGGCCGCCAATCGCAGCAGCAGCGTAAAGCAAGCACAGGAAAAGGCGGCCAAAGAGGATCGCGATCTGGCCCATACGACCCATAGGCTTCGCAATGCAATCAGCATCGAGGTCTGTGGTGTAGGCATGGCGCCGCTCATCACTTAAGCTCACCAGCGCCAGAACAGTAACCATCACGAGAAGTGCAGATTTTCCACCATCTGAAACAGTGTGTGTCGTCGATATTGCGTAGGTGAGATAAAGGTGCAGGAGTCCAATCCACCGCGGATACAAGCCGCTGATAACCAGAATGAGCCCTAACACGACGACTGCGTCGGCAAGCATCACGTTCTCTGACCCCACCAGACAGTAGACACTGGCCTGATTCCAGCCGTGACAGCGCGCTCCGTGCGTCTGAGAAATAGCGTCCGCAAACCTGATCTCTTGGGAAGTAAAGAGAAGGAAGATCAACTGCCCAAGGGCAATGATCGCTCTACCCATGGGGATGAACTTAGAGCGAATATTCGCAGAGGTCAGTATGGCCTCGAAATTAGCTGTTGACCCCACTTTGGTCAGTGGCTCGTGTTGATCAATCATCACGTATCACCCGTATCGTGCGTGGTTTTTAAGAATTCGTATTTAGCTACCGATCGATACGCTCAAGGAGTGATATGGGGTCAAGCTGGCTATGGTGTCTACACATAGTGTTTGCAGCGACGGCGTACACCTGAAGTAAGCCCGGCGGATGAAAAGGCAAAAGAGCTTGGGCAGGCATCTGCAACTCGATCTCATTCCCCTAGCGCGCAGCCTGTTTATAGCGGGTCGTGCGCCAAGTGGGCGTTCGATGTGGAGTGGGTTTAGGCGTTTCTAGCGTGAAGAACCCAGTGATAACCCGGTGATAACCCAGTGAGCGCACTCGGATCTCCGGCATGAAGCCGAGCAGGTGACGCTGCTCTTCCTAGAGTGCGTTTCATTGAAGTCTCCTCGGATTAAATGGATGTTCTTCATGTTCCACCCTCGGTCGGGAAGCTTCCGGAAGGGTCCGGCGAGCGCAATGGCCCGAACCGAGGATGTTCAAAATCCAAAGGTTTTCTTTCCTTAGATCGTTTAAACTTTAGGAGTTGCCTGGGCCACATACAAGGATTCTGGGGAGGGGGGTCGCAGCCACCCCCGGCGCCCTTAAGTATCCACATTTAGGTCTGCCTAAATCTGTTTATGCAGGTGAGAGTACCACTGTGGAATAAGTCACTTGGCCGGCGGGACAATATCGCTGGTGCAATGCCTTTGCAACAAGGTAGTGCTCTCGATGAGTATCCCAGCCAGGGGCAGGCTCCCAAGACAATGAGTTAATTTGATCCGAAAATACCCCCTAGGCACCCCCGTAGATAGGCGCACCTACTACAAGTTCAGCTGCGAGTTCCAAGGAGTGTGTAGGCCTATCGAGTTACACATCCTGCGATGGCTCGAGTGCTCTCGAGGAGAAAACAGGAAGACCAGCCGAAGCGCCCCGACAACCGGGTACGCATCTTGCTAAAAAATTTTCTTAAGAGGCCTCGGCCCAGGAGGGCTTGGCCTAGGAGCGTTCGGCGCGCAATAGCTCTGAGAACTTATAGGTGCCGGTGGGCTGGTCATCTTGGTCCAGCAAATAGAGGCGTTTAACGGCCACCACAATGGCCTCGGCGATCTTATCGCGGGAGGCGGGGTCGGTAAGAACCTCAACATCATGCGGGTTGGTCAGATAGCCAGCTACGAGCTCCACCGTCGGCATCTGGGTAAGGCGTAGCAGCTCCCAGGTGCGGCCATGATTGCCGCAATTGACCATATTGGTGCGGGCCACGATCTCGCGCTGAATAAACCCAGAGAGGGTTTCGCCAGTCAAGGAACGCGAGCCATGTTCCGAACCGAAGTAGAAGGTGGCTACACCCGAAGCCTTTTCATTGGGGTAGCTATCGCATTGCAGGCAGATCATGAGGTCGGCGCCAAAAGCATTGGCAATATCGGCGCGATCCTCATGGGCAGGGTTGTCCATGCGCGGACGCGAGATAATGGTTTCCATGCCAGCTGCAATCATGCGGCCTTCAATGCGGGTGGCTAGATCCCACAGGATCTCTTCTTCGGTGATTTCCCCGAAGCGGCCTCGTACTATCTGCCCGCGGGAACTACCGCCTAAGGCGGGGTCAATAACTACCCGCTTACCGGCGAGTTTCGGGCCGGCCTTGCGCACACTTTCGCGTTCGCGAATAGCAAGCGGGGAGCCGCCGGTAATACGGCGGCCTAAAAGGCCCAGGGCGCGGATGGTGTCCGGGCCGCACACACCATCATCTTGGAGCCCATAGTTGAGCTGGTAGGTGGAGACAGCGGCATAGGTGTATTGCCCAAAGTGGCCATCAATGCGGTGAGCATAGAAGCCAAGTTCTTGGAGCTGGGATTGCAGCTGCGCTACATCATCGCCAATAAGTTCATTGCCGGGCTGGTAGGTCAGCACGCGGGCGCCGAGCTTATAGGAGGCGTGGCGAAGCTCCCGGAGGGTGACTTCGTCGATTTCCCCGGTGGGAATAATGCCGCGGTTCTGTTGGAAGGCTTTGAGAACCTCGGCGAGGTCGGCGTCGAATAAGGTGTCCTCGGCGTCGAATTGTTGGGAACCGCCAGATACTTCGCCATCCCAGCCCTGAAGTAGGCCAAGACGTGCTAAAACGGTCCGTGTTTCGGCAACGCGGGGACTACGGTCACCCACGCGGAGGATCACTGTCACAACGCTCCCTTCTTCACCAGTAGTTAACAAGTGTAGCCCCACGCCACAGTTGGGGCTTGGTCTGCACGCGCGGCCTGATACGGACCTACAACTTAAGGGGACTGTGGGGTTGCCTCAATTTCTTGAGGCTACCAGCCCCCTCGCCCGGTACTAGCTCCGCTGGGTTGCGCGCGTCTTTTTAGAGCTGGCGCTCTAATTTCTTAATGATCTCGCTCTTGGACTTCACGCCCACGAACTCATCAACCTTCTCGCCATCTTTGAAGATCAAGACGGTCGGGATGGACATAATCTGGAACATGGCGCCCAGGGAACGCTGTGCATCCACATCGACCTTGCAGACCACAACCTTGTCGCCCATTTCCTCGGCTACCTCATCGATAACCGGGCCAAGCTTCTTGCAGGGGCCACACCACTCTGCCCAGAAGTCCACCAGCACGGGGCGATCGGCTTCGATGACGGTGGAACGGAAGGTGTCCTGCGTCAGGGCGATAGCGTTGCTCATATTTTCTCCTACTTTTATTAACGCTTGTTCTCATATGTTTTGCTCCGCGGTAGCTCAACCAGGAGCACTAGGGATAACCCTAGGCACTCTTTAAGGTGCATACAGAATCACTGTGTAGCTGGGGCTAGCGGAGCATGCGCCATCTGAGTATTCCTCATTGCTTAAGAGACTGCCGCATCCTCGCGTTGCGCATAGGACCCAGAGCTCAACGCTAGCGGGGCGTGATACTCCTACCGAAAACAAAACATATAAGTGCTAATGCATTTATAGTCCAGGTGTTGGCCGTGGCTCAATTAGCGCAGGCAGCCCGCAGCCGCTGAGCAAGGGTAAGCCCAGCTCAGCGTCGGTATGCCGCGGCAGATAATGACTTAGCTTACCTGGGCTGCCTGGTCCGCTAGATCAGCAATATAGTGCTGGGCATCCAGGGCCGCACGGCAACCGGAACCAGCGGCAGTAACGGCCTGCTGGTAGTGGTCATCAACCAGATCACCACAGGCAAAAACACCAGGCACATTGGTGCGGGTGGAAGGTTCAGCGACCTTCACATAACCACCGGGGCGAAGCTCCACCGCACCATCAAGGAAACCGGAACGCGGGTCATGGCCAACTGCCACGAACATGGCGGTGGCATCCAGTTCGCGGGTCTCCCCGGTCTGGGTATCGCGCAGAATCAGTCCGCCAACCTTATTGTCTTTTTCCACCACCTGGTCTACCACCGCATTGGTGATGATGTCGATCTTGGGGTCAGCCTTGGCGCGATCCACCATGATCGGGGAGGCGCGGAACTCATCGCGGCGGTGCACCAAGGACACCTTGGAGGCGAACTTGGTGAGGAAGGTGGCTTCCTCCATGGCGGAGTCACCGCCACCGATGACGGCAATATGTTGGTCGCGGAAGAAGAAACCATCGCAGGTGGCGCAATAGGACACACCGCGGCCAGCAAGTTCTTCTTCCCCAGGAACACCCAATACGCGCGGTGCGGCACCGGTGGCCAAGATGACGGCGCGGGCTTTGATCTCTTCGCCTTCTACGTGCAGGACTTTGACTCCCCCGCTGAAATCAACGGAGTCGACGAGCTGTTGGCGAAGGTCAGCGCCGAAGCGTTCGGCTTGGGCACGCATTTCTTCCATGAGCTCGGGGCCCATAATGCCTTCGCGGAAGCCGGGATAGTTTTCGACTTCGGTGGTGTTCATGAGCGAGCCGCCGTATTCCACGCCTTCGAAAACTACCGGGGCAAGGTCAGCACGCGCTGCATAAAGAGCAGCAGTGTAGCCAGCCGGGCCGGAGCCAATAATCACCAGGTCATAGATGGTTTCGGTGGTGGTGTTCGTCGTCTCAGTCATATCTACCGCGTTTCTAGTTTTTGCGCGCACAAGATTTTTGGGCGCAGCAGGTGAACAATCCCGCCCCATCTTACTGATCTCCCGCGGCAGGATCCGGGCAGCTAACGCGCATCCGCTAATTCCCTTTGCAGGTGCACCCGCGCTCGCGCCCGCCGGGATTTGATCGTGCCGGGGGCAACCCCCTGCAATTGCGCGGCGGTTGTAACGCTATGGCCAAGCAGATCCACCAACACCATCGCAGCTTGTTGTTTGATATCGAGTTTTTGGAGTGCATGTTTGAGTAATAGGTGCAGGTCAATATCGCGGCGTTGGGCATCCATGAGCAACGGGTTGGCATCGGCGCGGACATCCCCGGAATCAATAATCGGGGTTTCGCGCTGCGAACGGTGCCGTAGGAAATCAAAACCTTGATTAGCCACCAGCCGATACAGCCAGGTACCCAAGGCGGCTTCGCAACGGTATTGGTGCAAGCTCGTGGAGGCTTTAAAAAGGGCCTCTTGCACAATGTCGTGGGCATCATCCTCGTTATGCCCATAGCGCCTGGCCACCCACAGTAATTTTTGGTGATGTCGGCGCACGATCTCCCCGAAGGCCCGGCAATCCCCTGCGAGGTAGGCCTGCACTAAATCCACGTCGCTAAGGCGCCGATAGCCGCGTAGCCGCAACCCCGAAAGCCCTTGGTATTCCTTGGCCTTTGTTGGTGAACTATGCCCAAAAAGCATGGTTATTTTCCCCCTATGAGTTTTTATCCCCGATGAGGCACCTGAGCGCAGCGCGGTGAAGAACACTCATTCCCCCGCTTGAAAACACCCCAGGTGCGGCAGGCCTTCCCATGTGCAGACCTGCACTGATTTTTCCCCCACAGAGCAAGCAGCCGATCTCGGGGAAGCAAAAAACTTTTCCCTCTCCCCCGCGTTAGCGTGCCTGCGTGCTCCGCGATAGTGAAACCAAGGCTAGACAGCAGGAGCGCGGAGGGGAAGAGTTCTTTTCGCCACACCCCCTTTGGGGGCGGGATCTTCGCCTCCGCGCTAGCGCTAAATCACAAAGGTGTGAGTTTGGGTTAGGGCTTGGGTGCGGGATCGTTTCGAGCTGCTTCGGAAGCCTTGGCGGCGTCCTCGCTCGTCATGCCCACAACCGAGATATCTTTGATCTCGATGGGCTTGGTGGCCTCCGCGGTTCGGGTACCCTCCTTCGGGGTTGAAATAGTGCTCGCAGGCGTCGCCTCCGCGGTCGCTTCAGCGGTTGCCTCGGCTGCGGGAGTGAACTCCACGATCACCGCGCCGGCGATCGGCCCGCCCGCCTCAATATCCAAGGTGGTGCGTGAACTACTCAAGGTGGCTTCTGCCAACACCGGGAAGCTATCTACCCCACCTAAGGTGATGCCCTGCTGGGTTTCCGGACTATCAGCCAGCGGCAGGTCCTTCAGCGCCGTCGGCGGCACCGCGCGGACCGTGACCTGCGGGCCCTTGCCGGTGGAATTAATCACAATGTGGCGCACCTCCACGGGGTGCTGCAGCATCACCAGGTAGCGGCCATTGCTGGGCACGGTGGTATCGGCATCATCATCAACCAGCTGCGGGGTCAGGTGCCATTCATCGCGGGCGGGGGCATCATCATCGAGCATAAAAGCCAAGCCCAAGGGCTGGATGACCGGCAATTGGCGCGGCGCGGTGGTCACATGCGTGCCCTGTAAGGAATCGGTGTTGATGGGGGCTTCCTTGGAATCCCCGGACACCAAGCCCGCCAAGTAGGCGGTAAGGCCCGCCAACAAGGTGACCATCAAAATCACCATGGCGCCCATGGCCACCAAGGTGCGCGAGGAATAACCCTTGGAACCGAAACCGCGGCGCTCCTCCGGCACCGCCGGGGGCGCGGGATCAACCGAGATAGCCAAGCTCACCGAATCACTCGGGTGCGCCAACCCCACATCCTTCAAGTTGGTGGCCAGCTCCCCGGCACTAAGGATCTCAGGGGCTTCCTTTTCCTCCGCAGCGCTATCGCTGGTGGCTTGCCCGCTTTCCGCGGCAGCGGCCATGGCTACCGCATGGGCGGCTGATTTATGGGCCTCTTCACGTACCGCGCGGATGGGGTCCGGGGCGGAATCATCGATGAGCATATCCAGCACGCAGCTAATAGCGGTGAGATCTTGATCCGTGGAGGCCTGCGGGAGAACCCCCGGGAAAGCCAGGATGGCGGTGCCATTGGTATCAATCCGGATCCGCGATTTATTGTCCAACCCAAGCGGGGTGTGCGCCTCATGGTGCGCGGAATGCACCGCATCTGAGAGCGTGGACACCGCATAGGCGGCGGCATAGGGATCCACATCGCCATCTTCTACCACGGACTTCAGCGAAGACCCCGGCACCCAATCGGCCACCACAAGGCAACCGGAACGATAAGCCGAAACCTCAATGCCCGGCGCAATACCGGGGTGATTCAGCCGCGCCAATAAACGCGTGCGGCGAAGCACCTCTGCCGCGGCACTAGCAGCGCGCGCCGGGGAGATGGGGGCAAGCGGTGCGGTGCCGGTGGTATCGACGAAGACGAGGGCCACCATGCGGCCGGTGGATTGTTCCTTGGCTTGCCAAAAACGAGCACCCGGGACATTGCCGTGGCTGGCAATCAGGCGGAAACGCCCACCGGAGACCGGGGCGCCGGGTACTAGGCGTGGGCCGCGCACCACACCGGCGGACATGGGCGGGGGCACCGGGGAGGCATTGAAGGCATCGGCGGCCACGATTTGGGTGGAAACCTCGGCCTCGGTGGGGGTGCCGACCTCGATCTGCTTGGAGGTATCCGGGCGAATAAAACGACGCATACCGGGGATGCGCCGCAAGGCAGCACCCAGGTTGTGAACCTCCGGGAGCCCAGAGAAACTCAAGGTAATGCCGGTGCCGATGAGGAAGATAATGCCCACCACGGCGAGCTTGACCAGCACCCCGAAGCTACCGAAGTGCGCGAAAATAGTGTGGCCAACACTATCGAGCCCCCAGTCCGCCAACCAGGCTGCCACCAGGCCCACCAGGGAGGCACTTAAGGCCCAGCCGGTAGTCCAGGCCACCTCTTTGGTGCCCACATGCCCAAGTTTGCGGCGCAGCAGGAAACCACCAATCATGGCGCCGGCTAAGAAACCGAAACCATTAGCCGCACCCAGCAGGATCACCACTCGCGATGGGGAGGAAGCAATATGCGGGGCGGCATAGGAAAGCACCACCTTGGTGATGGTGATGCCACCAATAATGAAGGTGGGGGTCCAGGCTTCCTCACGCGCATAAAACACACGCAGGTGCAGCAACACCAGAGAATAAGGGATGAGGGTGAAGGCGGAGAACGCCAGCGTTAAACCGAGGCGTTCCGCGGAGATTTCATCAAAGCGCCCATAGGCGAAAAGAGCTTGGGCAATGGCGCGGCCCTCGCCGGTAAAGAACACCACAATGGGGATTAGCGCAATGAAGGTGAGTTTCGTGGCGAGCGTTAAATCGCGGACCACGCCTTTATCATCACCATCGGCCGCATTGCGAGAAAGTCGCGGCATAATAGCCGTCAATAAAGTCACGCCCACAATGCCATAGGGCACCTGTAATAACAGCCAATGCTGTTGATAAATAAAGGGTGCGCCCACATCCGAAGCTGAGGCAATACGGTTGGTAATAATATAACCGGCCTGCGAAATAGCCACATACACAACAATGGCTAAAGCCATGCCGCCGAAGGTTTTGAGGCGCTCATCCAAACCCCATAAGGGTCTTAAGTCTACTCCGGCGCGGCGCAGCGGGCGGATCATAATAAGCGCCTGTACCACCACACCCGCGGTGGTACCTAAGCCCAGCAGCAGCACGTGCGGGTCTGTTACGGCACTGGGCGCAGAGGGGTTCAAACTCCCCGGCACAATCCAGTACAGGCCTAAAACTGCCAGCGTAACGATATTATTGGCAACCGGTGCCCAGGCCCCTGGTTTGAATATGCCCTTGGTGTTCAGCACCGCCATAAAGAGCGCGAAGATGCCATAGAAGAAGATCTGCGGCAAGAGCAGGTAGGCGAAGCTCCCGGATTGGATGATATTGACTTGGCCATCCGCACCCAGGGATAAGGTGGTTAAGAATCTGGCGCCTAAAATTGCAACAACTGTCACCACAATAAGTAGCGACATGGAAAGTGTAAATAGTCGGCGAATAAATGCCGCACCTTTATCGGGGTCTTCTTTTTCAGCGCGGACTAACACCGGCACCACTAAAGAAGTCAACACCGCACCCAAAACAATTTCGGTAATGAGATTGGGAAGAGTATTGGCGGTATTAAATGCCGATGCCACCGGGGTGCCTAATGTGGCACCTAAGGCAACTGTTCTTAAAAACCCGGTAATGCGGGAAAATAAGGTGGCAATGGCCATGGATCCGGTGGAGCGCACCACATCGCTATCGCTGGCCTTCTCGACATCGGCGGGAGCGCGCTTCTCGAGATCGGCATTCCTCTCCTTGGTGGCCACGGCTGAACGACTAAAGGAGTCACGGTGGGCATCACCTAAACGCGCTGCTTGCGAGCTGCTAGCTTTAAGCCGTTGCGAGGTTTCCAAAGAAGCGTCCCGGCCAGTGGTTGTGTCCGCAACGCTGTGGGTATGAGAGCCCGCCTGGTTGCTTGCTGTGCTTGCTGCCGTGCTTCCTGCTGCACTGCTTGGTGCGCGGCGCAGCTGTGAACGATCCACCTCATCGGGGCTGGCAGGTTCGGCAGCCGCCGTGCTTTTAGCCCGCGGTTCAGGAACCGGGGCTGGTGGTGAAGGTGGCACAATGCGTGAGCGTTGCCCAGCGCTAGGCGGCATCTGCCCGCTAGGTGGCGTGATGTCGCCGTGCGGCGCAGCACCATGGTGTTGCGTAGCACCGTGGTGCTGAGCAGGCTCAGGTTTTGGTTCACCAGTATGTGGGGAGTTCACAGTGAATCACTTTCCGGGAATCTCCAGCGGGGAGAGTGCGCTCTAGCTTTGCCGGAGATTACTTTGTGGTTATCAACTTTGGTGGCAGGGCCCAAAAAGAACCCATTAGTGAAGCTTTATGAAGAAATCTAGCTAACGAGGCGGCATCTTACCGCCTGAATGCGGCGGAATCGCACTAGGACGCTTTAAACGCGCGCGCCCCACCCGGAACAAGAGCAACAAAATCAACACCGTGAGCGTAGCCACCACAATCCCGCGGGTAGCAATCGCACCACTTCGGGTATTCACCCGCACATCCACAGACTCCGAAATCCGGGCGCCTTCTGGGGTACTGAGCCACATGCGCACATCAATCAGCTCATTTTCCGGCAGATCAGCCGTCATCTGCACCGTAATGGAGCCGCGTGCGGGGATGCGCAGGCCCTGTGGGGCTTGAATGCGAGCAGAATCCGCGTTGGCCTCTGCCCCACTCCACCCGATATTCACCACTACCGGCAAGGGCAGGCCATTAGCTGCTACCGCTAAAAGCGGTGAGGCATTAGAAGCACGGGTATACACCCCGCCTGGGGGAATCAAAGCCACCGAGCCGCGCAGGGATTGCAAAATATCGCGGTTGCCATTCAGCCGCGCATCTACTTCATCAATCAGCTGATCATGGCGGGCCACTGCCCGGCGCGGGGATACCGCTAAGGAGCTAAGCAGTTCGCGGCGCAGCGGGGCGGTGAAATCATAGGGGGTCAGTGCAATGGCGGTGTCGCGCACCATCACCTGGGTGAGGTCATCGGTGTAATTAGCTTGTTGGGCTACCCGCAGCCTTTCGGTATCACTACTGGCACTGGGGTCTGGGTAGGGCGAACCAAAAGCCGGGTCCGCCTGCGCACCCGCGGTGCTGTGGTGTGCAAGCGCTGCCTGCTCATGCGGGTCAGCGGCCAGGTAATCTGCCAGCGCAATGGGGCTTGCTTGGTGCTGGGCGAATAACCCCGTGGTGGTGTCCAGCAGGCTGCGGGCGGTATCCGCGCTTAACAGTACCGGGGGCACGGCTAAAAGCGGCGGGGGCGTGGGCTGGCTACTCGCGCGTGGGGCGGGTGCCGTTGGCTGAGCTTGTTCTTGCACAGCTAAGCGGAGCGCGGCGCTTGCCACCAGATCTCGGGAAGCAGCAGAATCTAGGCGGTAGTCATAGCGGGAATCCGGGTTGGAATAGCCCACTGTTTCTGGGTGCGGGCCGGTAGCAGCCAGGGTGGCGGCCAGGGAATCCTGGTAGGTGACCGCCTGAATACCCTCGCTGAGCTGCGCGAACCTGCCGGCCTGCGGGGCGGACCACACCGTATTATTAGCCACCAGCGCGCTAACGGGGTGCTCGGTGGGCTGCGGTGGCGTTTCGCTGCCTTGGGCGGCGGGAAGTTTGGTGTCCTCCAGGTTGCTCTTCTGCTCAGCCGGCTGCGCGCCCTTCGCGGGCTGCGTGAGCGAATGTGCCTGCGCGGTGGCCCAGGCATCGCTTAAGCCCGCGCGCCCCGCGCTCAAAAGCGCTGGGTCTTGCTGATAGTAGGTATCCGCCCACCCCAACCAGGGCGCTGTTTGGGGGCTGATATAGCCCGAACCGGGCAGCACAATATTGCGGCTCGGCTCGCGGCCAGTGACCCTAGTGATCACCGCCGGACCGCGCTGCAGGGCCTCGCGCATCAACCAACTATTGGCGGTGGTGCGCACCGCGTTGAGGTCCGCATTGCCCCACGGCAAAGCAAAAACGCAGGTCTCCGGGTCGCTGAGGATGCGCTGGATATCCTCGATCCAGGTGGTGGCATCCGCCACGCCGCGGCCCGGCGCGCCGGGAATGATGTCTTTGTTTTTGCCCCAGCTATCGCGCAGGCGCTGGCCCTGTTTGGCGAGTTTCGCGCGCTCCCCGCCCACGTTATAGCCATGGGACATGCGATCCACGGCCTCTAACAGCGCGGGGTCGATGGCTAAACAACTGCCGTGTTTAAGCTGCGCGCCGTGCTCGGAGGTGGTGGCCTGATCCCATTGGTCCAGCAGGCGACGCAGACGCCCCCCGGGGGCGAGTTCCTCAGCGAGTTTTTCGCTTTCTAAAAGCAGCGGCGGATATTCCGGGGCTTCCCCGGTTTCCCCGGGCACAATATCTACCTCCGCGGCGAGCGGGTAGATCAACCCCACAGGCACGGTCGGGGTGGCTGGCGCGGGCTCAGGCGGGGTGGCCTGATCCTCCTCCGCGGCTCCCTCCGAGGCACTCTCCGAACCCTCCGAGCGCACCTCCTTCGTGGCGTCCAATAAGAAACGCTCGGTCGCGAAATTCCCCGGCTCCTGCCCCACCGGGTGCGCCTGCGCAGTCAACAACACCGGGTACACCCCCGGCCCCGGCAAGGCCAACCCACCAGGGGCGGCATCGGTAGCAATATCCAACACCACACGCCGCTTTTCATCTGGCGCCAAATCCCGCGAGATCACCACCGGCGCACCATAGTAGGGGTAGTCATTGGCATTCCTTGCCAACTTCAGGCGCGCTTCTGCCACGCTCCCCACCGCCTCGGTGCGACGCGATTGCACCACAATATCGGTGAGCCGCTTCGCGGTGGTGTTATGCAACTCCACCTCAATACGCAGGCGATCCCCTGGCACCATCGGCGTTGGCGAGCTGACACTCATCACATCAATCGCCAGCGGCGCATCCTTTTCCCCCGGGCGGGTCGCGCTGTGCACCCACTGCTCGCTCACCGCGGGGTCCTGCACCGACATCGGCACCGGCGCAGCCCCAGCCATAGGGGCCAGCTGGGTTGCCGGAATCTGCATCAGCGCAGCACAAAGCCCGGTGCCAAGCAGCACCGCAGGTAGGCGCAGCAGGTTGTAGGAGTTAGTGGGCACGGGCACTCACCGCGGCGTGGATCTTCCCGCCGCCTTTTCTTGGCGGGCGAATTCCGGTAATTGATCATGTGCAATGCGCGCTAATTTCCGCTCATCGGCGTAGGCCAAATGCTCCACCAACGTATTCACCGGCACCCAATCCACCTCGGTGACCTCTGGATCCTCATCATTTAGATCGCCATCGACAAAGCGCAATAAATGGTGGTGCACCGTTTTATGGATCCGTGTGCCCTCAGAGACAAACCAATAATCAATCACCCCGAGCTCGGCAAAAACCTCACCGTGAATCCCGGTTTCCTCCCACACCTCACGCTCCGCGGTGGCACGCTGATCCTCATTCGGTTCCACGTGGCCCTTCGGCATAGACCACAGCAAGCGCCCGCGACGATCCAGCCGCCCAATCAGCGCCACATAAATCTTCGACAAATCCACCGATCCATCGCCACGAACCGCCTCCGCGAGCCCGGAGACCACCAACCCACCGGCAGAAGTCTCATCGCGAGTGGGCATGCGACTGCCATGCGGGCGTGAGGTCTTCGGGTACGGCTTGGGTTTTGGTTTGGGTGACGCTTGGTTTCGGCTGCTTATCGAGCGCCGCTGGTTGCGGTCTTTCACCCCACGCTTTGGGCCGCGCTTTGGGTTGCGCTGGACACCCGCGTGGTTCTGTCGGGCGCGAGTCCGCGAACTATGATCACGGTTCTTTTCTGGCGCCTCCTCTACCCCAGCTGCACTAAATTGCGGTTGCGGACGTGGTTTCGGGCGTGCCTGCGGACGTGGCTTGGGTTTGGGTTTCGCCGCTTCTTGGGTGTGGCTTGCCACCATTGCATCACGGACTACCGCCGATAGTTCAGCGGTCGCCTGATTCTTGGTGGGTGCTTGAGCTGCCCGCGTGGTCGCCTCCGCTAGCGCATTATCGTGGGGCTTATTTTGCTTATTCGTGTTATTGGGGCGGCGATTGTTCCGCCTCCGACCACGCCCACGCTTGCGGCGCTTCGGCTGCTCAGCCTGCGGGTGCTGAGCTTGAGGGTTTTTACCCTTCTCTGGTGCCTTGGTGTTCTCCGCAGGGGCCGTATCTTTGGCACCCGGTGCTTGCGTTTTTGTGAGCTTTTGATCTTGGGTGCGACGACGCGAACGACGCCGACGATTGCGGCGGGTGGCATGCCCGCTGCGACCGCCCTCGCGGTTCTGCTGGCCGCCTTCGCGACCAGCCTGCGTCTCATTGCTCATTCTGCGATCGTATCCGATGAACCGCCATGGAGACATCTCTCCACCCACGTGTGGCGATAAACACCCGCGCTGTATAAGGATTGCGGCTGCGGTGGCTAAGGCATGAGTCTTTGCGTTCACCCAGGTACACTCAGCCGGGTGAACCCGCAGGAAAAAGAATGCAGTACCCCCACGAGGCCTTCCGCTCACTCACCGGAGGCGGTCGGTGCCTTAGTCACCCTCGATCGCGCCCTGCGGGAAGCCGAAGACCTTCTTTATTCCTTAGCGCGCGCCTACCAGGAACGCGGGGAATCCCTCTACCTCGTCGGCGGCTCAGTACGCGACGCCATGCTTGGGCGCCTCGGCCATGACCTGGACTTCACGACCTCCGCCCGCCCGGAGATCAGCCAGGAGATCCTGGAATCGCTGACGAACTCTGTGTGGGATACCGGCATTGAATTCGGCACTATTTCCGCGGAGATCCAAGGCCAGCAGGTAGAGATCACCACCTTCCGCTCCGATACTTATGATGGCGTGAGCCGCAACCCCGAGGTGCGTTTTGGCAAAACCTTGGAAGAAGATTTGGTGCGCCGTGACTTCAAGGTCAACGCCATGGCCATGGAATTAGCTTGTGACCTGGAAAAAGAAACTCTGCTAGGCACCTTCCATGATCCGATGTCGGGGCTACGAGATCTAGCAGCCGGGCTGCTAGATACCCCGGCTGCACCGGAGCAATCCTTTGATGATGACCCACTGCGGATGCTGCGGGCAGCCCGGTTTGTTTCCCAGCTGGGTTTTCAGCTGCACCCGCGGGTGGAAAAAGCCATGAAGGATATGGCCTCCCAGATTCAGCGGATCACGGTGGAACGCATCCAAGTTGAGCTGGATAAATTAATGCTCGGGAAGATGCCGTGGGTGGGCATCGATATTTTGGTAGATACCGGGCTGGCGGATTATGTGCTCCCGGAACTACCTGCCATGCGTTTAGCCCAGGATGAACACCGCCAACATAAGGATGTGTACGCGCACTCCCTGCAGGTGCTGCGGCAGGCCATTGAACGTGAAGGTGAAGATGGCCCTGATTTAATCTTGCGTTGGGCTGCACTGCTTCATGACTGCGGTAAGCCTGATACCAGGGCATTTGGCCCTAAAGGCCAGGTAACTTTCCATCACCATGAGGTGGTGGGGGCAAAGCTGGTGCGCAAACGCCTGCGGGCCTTGAAGTACCCCAAGCACACCATCCGCGATATTTCACAGCTGGTGTATTTACATATGCGCTTCCATGGGTTTGGGGAAGGCCAATGGACGGATTCCGCGGTACGTCGCTATGTCAATGATGCCGGTGAGTTACTGCCACGTTTGCACCGCTTAGTGCGGGCGGATTGCACCACCCGGAATCAACGTAAAGCACAGCGCCTGCAACGCACCTATGATCATTTAGAAGAACGCATTGCCGAGATCGCCGCTAAGGAAGACCTCGCCCGGGTGCGTCCCGACCTAGATGGTAATGAGATTATGCAGATCCTTGGCCTGAAACCCGGCCCGGAAGTGGGTAAGGCCTGGGCCTTTATGAAGGAGCTACGCTTAGAACGTGGCCCCTTAGAAAAGGAAGAAGCCATCCAGGCGCTACGCCAGTGGTGGGAGCAACAACAGGCATAAAGTCTTAGCAGCGCAGAACAACATGGCAGGGAGTACTCATGAGTGATCACAACAGCGCAGAGGCTGGTCGCCGCGCACCCCAACCCTTCTTCGCCAACCTGCGGAACATGGTGGAAACCCATAATGAGTTAGGGTTCAACGCGCTTCCTGAGGAACTCATGGAGGTTCCCGCCGAACCCGGATCACTGATTCTTTCCTCCCCACTGCCGAGGGATTGGTCTGTGATGTTGCCGCGTGCGGTGGCATTAATCCTTGAACCTGGAACGCAAGACCACGGCCCAAAAAGCTTGCTCTTGCAGCGCTTTAGTGAAGAATCCGCCTTAGAGTATGTGCCGCAATATGAAAAGGTGCTAAGCAAGCCGAAGGCTGTGTTTAAGGGTGGGGATAAACAAGATGGCCAGCTGCGCGCCATTGCTCGAACCACCGCCGATAGCGATGTGGATACGCTTCCTGGCTGCACTCGCCTAGCCAACCGCTTGGCCTTAGTTGATGTGCACCGCGATGAAGATGAGGTGTTGCCCTTCATCGAAGAAATGCGGGTTTTTAGCGGCTATATGCAATGGGCCCCAGGGGTCTTAGAAGAAGGCGTGGCCGCTGGTGAATTCTTCCTTGCCCCGGCACTCCCCCAAGATATTTTCCGGCCCATCTACTTTGATTTATGGGCAGAAGTGATGCGCCGTCAGGGTGTTACTTTCGCTACGTTTTCTACCTTCCCGGCGGATATCAAGGTGTATGACAATTAGCTTTGATGTTTCACGTGAAACATTGAGCCATGCACAGTAGTTTGGGTGGGGAGAATAATGTTCCCCGCCCTTCGCGCTTCCGCACTCCCCTTGTGATTCATTTTCCTATTCCTGCGCATATCTGGGGTGGGAGAAATTTTTAGGGATCTTCCAAGGAGGTGCACCGCGGCCCTATGTCTAAGCGCAGTGACTATGAGCGCATGTGGCAAGAACTGCTATCGCAACGTGGGGTCACCCGGGACCGAACGGGCCAAACCAGGCGCCAGGAACCGCAGCCCCACAAAGACCGCGCCATGTGGGTTATTGCGGGAGGCCTGGTGGTGTACCTGCTACTTAGAGGCGCATATGGCCAGCTAGGTGGCTTGGAACTGCACAATCCCTTTGAGCTAAAGGCCGTGGATAAGCCTGAGGAGATAGAGGCTCCGCTTCTTCATGAGGACACTCCGGAGGATCTGGAACTTGCCAAGGTGCTAGTTGAAGAACGGTTGGAACAGCACCCCTGGTCGAGAAAATCTTTGATGGATACCATGTGCCGCTTGCCGGGAACCGCGGTTTTAACCTGCGATGAGGTGGATGCAGCCTTAGAGCTTATGGATGTGGATTGGGATGAGAATGCCTTAAAGAGCGCGCAGCGCGACGTCGAATTCCAATACTTATCCAAGAGCGTGCTGTATGAACAGCTCACGCACCCCTATGGTGCGGCGTTTACCCCAGAGCAAGCGGATTATGCCATGAAGCACTTCTATGTGGATTGGCGCCAGATTGCCTTAAAGGCGGCTAAGCAACGACGCGAAGAAGCAGACCTTACCGATGAAGAGTTATTTGATTATCTCAGTGACCCGCACCTGGGTGGCTTCACCGAGGAGGACGCACGCTGGGCCTTGGAGCAGTTGAATAGCCCGTGGTCCTAGGTTTCACGTGAAACATTGGATCTGTGTCAGTATTTTGGGAAGATGAAGCATATTCCCTGGCTAAGCGCTTTTCTATCCCACGCTTTGCTTTTAGTGCGCACCGCCTAGGGCACAAGCATCGCGGGATCCAAGGAGGCGCCTTATGCAGATGCAAACCCCATATGACTATGAGTCAGCCTGGTGTAATCAAACGCCTTCGACTGACCCACATATAGCTTCGCGACAGAAACGCGAGCGAGACCCGGAACACCGGAAGAACACACTCATCCGCGGCATTCTGGTGGTCATAGGGATTTTCCTGCTCCTTAGAGGTGCCTATGGGTACCTCGGTCCCGATGCTTTCCGGCTGTTTTCTCAGTTAACGGTCGGGGGTACCTCATCCCAAGCCGATGAGGAACCCGTTGAAGTTGATACCTCCTTTATTGATGACCTACCCAAACTGCTGATGCAAGACAATCTCAGCAGGCATCCCTTCTCTGAGCAGCGGCTACTTGAGATCATGTGTAATCCCTCCCAAAGCTTTGACTGTGAGGAAGTTAAAGCCATGTTGGCGGAGATGGATGTGGATTGGAATGAGAATGCCTTGAAGTCCGCAGAGCTGACCCTGGAACGCCAGCCGCTATCTCAAGCACGGCTATATGCCTTGTTGGTTGACTCGGCGGCTCATGGATTCACGGAAGAGCAGGCGCAGTACGCGGTGGAGCATGTGCAGGCTGATTGGTTTGAGAATGCGCTCAGGGCAGCGAAGCAACTGCAGGAAAAAGAGGAGCTTAGCGACGAGGAGTTATTCCGCAGACTGACGGATCCGGAATCCTATGCCTTTAGTGAGGAAGAAGCACAGTGGGCGTTAGAGCAATTGAGGAACCCAGAACCTGAACGTTTGGATGCCTAGGGGGTGGCGCGATATGAAGGTACCGAGCAGTTACGATCCTCAGCGACGCCGACGCTCGAAGAAGGAGCCGCTTAGCACTCGCCAGCGCGCGATGGCGGTGATTGTCTTTGTTGTGGTGGTGTTCTTATGCATGAGGCAGGTCTATGCAGTGCTGGGGCCACAGGAATTCCGCCGTATTTTTGGGTTGAGGCAAGACAGCAGTGTGAGTGAATTGGAGAAGCTGCACGACCCCAAGATATCTACGGAGCGGGCGCAGCGCATGCTGGAGCACCACCTGCAATCCAAGTACTGGTCTAAGAAGCAGCTTCGCGATCAGATGTGCGTGTACCGCGATGGGAATCGTTTTGATTGTAAAGATGTGGACCTAGCCTTAAACAACACTGAGGTGGATTGGAAGGAACATGCCCTCTACTCCGCCGAGCAATACCTGGCCCATCGGCCACTATCTAAAGCACGGCTCTATGAGGAACTCATCTCTGAGGTAGGTGGCGGCTTCACCGCGGAGGAAGGTGCCTACGCGGTGGAGAATGTGGATGCGGATTGGAAGCAGAATGCCTTGGAAGCTGCGAAGGAGATCCGCCAAGAATCATCCTTTTCTGATGAGGCGATGATTAAACGCCTGACGAATCCTGACCTGGAGGCCTTCACCGAAGAAGAAGCGCGTTGGGCGCTCGCTAATCTGGGTAAGTCTTAAATCACCGTCGTCTAGCTCAGCCCTGTGCCGTGGGCCCAAGGGAGGGCAGCACCCCGGGTACCCGAGCTCTAGGAGAGCAATGTTTCACGTGAAACCACCCGTGGTGGGGCGGCTGCGTGGTGGGGAGGGGGTGGGGCTTAGACTAGATCGGAAAAAATTTTTTGGCGGATTGTGGAGGATGTGGTGACGGCGGAGGTTGGTGCGACGCGTGCTGAGGAGATTCGCGCCGGGATTAGGGAATCCTGGGCGGTTGGTTTGGGGTTGATTCCGCTGGGGCTGGCGTTTGGTGTGCTGATGACGCAGTCCGGGTTTGCGTGGTGGTGGACTCCGATTTTCTCGCTGATGATTTTTGCGGGGAGCATGGAGTTTTTAGCGATTGGTCTGGTCACCGCTGGTGTGGGGCCCTTAAGTGCGGCGCTGACGACCTTTTTGGTGAATTTTCGGCATGTGTTTTATGGGCTGACTTTTCCGCGTTCGCAGATTAAGTCGAAACTGGGCCGGGTGTATTCGACCTATGGGCTGATTGATGAGGCCTATGCGATTGTGTCGGCGCGGCCGCCGGGGAAGATTAGTGGGACGCGGCTGCTGACCATTCAGATTCTGTGTCAATCCTTGTGGGTGATTCCGGGGATTGTGGGTGCGCTGTTGGGGGAAAATTTTTTGCAGGGTCTGCGTGGTGCGGAGTTTGCGTTGACGGCACTTTTTATTGTGCTGGCGTGGGAGTCGTTTAGGACGAACCCGGATTGGTCTTTGCCTTTGATGGCGATTGCGCTTTCGGTGCTCAGCGCGTGGGTGTTGCCGAAGCAAATGATGGTGGCCGGGCTGACGCTCTATGTGGGCTTTTTGTTGCTGCGTTATTGGATGCCGCGGGTGGATCGTGCCTTTGAGTGGCGTGGGAAGAAGCACGGTGCGCGTGGAGCGTTGGGCGAAACCGTGGTGGAATACCCCAATGCTGATGAGGGTGAGCGCAAGTGAATCAGCTGGTGTGTGCCGCTGGGGCCTATGGGTTGCCAGACGGTGTGAGTTTAGGCGGGGTGCTAGCGGTGTTGATTCCGGCAGCCGTGGTGACGATGGTGCTTCGGCAACTGCCCTTTTCGGCGTTGGCGTTACTAAAGAACAGTGGTTTTGTGAAGCTTCTGGGCTACACCATGCCGGTGGGGGTGATGACGGTGCTGGCGGTGTATACCTTGCACACCGAGGTGGTGCTGCAGGGGCAGTCGATTATTGCCAGCCTGGTGGGGGTTGGGGTGACGGTGTTGCTTCATGCGCTGCGCCGGGATGCGGCATTAAGCATTATTGGCGGGACGGTTGCCTATATGTTGATGCTGAATGTGGGTGGGTTTTAGAGCGTGCGGTCTTAGACCGCTTGGTGTTAGAGGGCCTGGTCCTTGTGCTCGGGGAAGAGTACGCGGGCTTCTTGCCATAGTGCTTCGAACTCCTCGGCGCTGAGGTCGGTGGCGAGGACATCCTCGAACTCGGCGTAGGCATTAGGATGCGGCACGGTGTCTTTGGGGACATCGATGATTCCCTGGCGACTCCCCTGCTGGCAATCAACCAGACCACTAATGGCGTCTTCTTGGCCGATCTGGATCATTCGTAACGGGCGGCAGGCTTGGGTGTTGAGTTCAGCGAGTTCGGCGATATGGCTAAGCGTAATGCCGGGGATTTTTAGGTCAACGCGGACGTAGAGATGTTTCACGTGAAACATTCTCTCAGATGCTGCGGGTGTGTGGGTGCGACGGTGTCGCTTGTGTGGGTGTGTTGGGCCTTGTGTGTTGGGGGCACGCTGGGCTGCGTCGGCGGTGTGCTGGGCTGTGGTGCAGACAAGCTTAAAGCCCGGAGCTGTTGCCCCGGGCTATGTGCGCGTCTGCTATTCGAGTTGCTCTGCGGCCTTAGTGCTTGGCGGCTTTTTCTTTGGCATAGCGGGCAGCTAGCCAGGAGCACATCATCAGTTGGATCTGGTGGAAGATCATCAAGGGCAAAATGAGCAAGCCCAGGCTCGCACCACCGAAGATAACCGAGGCCATCGGTAGGCCGGTAGCCAGAGACTTCTTGGTGCCGCAGAACTCGATGGCGATGACATCTTTTTCGGGGAATCCCAGCTTTTGAGGTACGAAGCGGGTCAGCCACAGCATGAAGGTCACCAGCACCACTGCGAGGACGCAGAGCGCAATGATCTGTAGGGCGGATACCGAGGACCAGATGCCGGCAACCACACCGGAGGAGAAGGCGGAATAGACCACCATGGCAATGGAGCCGCGGTCCACGAGCTTGGTTCCTTTATTCGCAGCGACCTTGCCCACCCAGCGGCGCAGTAGCTGCCCGAGGATGAAGGGGGCGAGGAGTTGGAGGGCGATATCGAGGAAGACTTGGCCATCCACATGGACACCGGATCCGGTGGACATGAGTGCCATGACTAATAGCGGGGTGAGGAAAACACCTGCGAGGTTTGATGCCGAGGCCGCCACGATGGCGCCGGCGACATTGCCGCGGGCGATACTGGTGAAAGCCACCGAGCTTTGAACTGTGGAGGGAACCAGGGTGAGGTAAAGAATGCCCAGGTAGAGCTCGTGGCCGAGGATGCTATCAAGGGGTTTGAGCCCGAGTCCGATAATCGGGAAGACCACGAAGGTGAAGACCAAAATGATGAGGTGGAGCTTCCAATTTTTTAAACCTGCCAGAGCCTCTTGAGTGGATAGGCGTGCGCCATAGAGGAAGAAAAGGATGGCGATGGCGATGCTGGTGGCGATGGAAAACCATTCGGCGAATGCGCCGCGCGCGGGGAAGATGATCGCCAAGATGACCGCGCAGATAATAAGGACAATCAGAATATCGACTTTGGGCAACCGCTTGAGCATGCCCCTTAGTCTAAAGGTCGGGTGAGCTGTGGCGGAGCTCTCCCCTATTGCCGCCATGCGATTGGGGCTGGTTTGGTGTGTGGGTTAGAGAATGAAGAACTCCATTGCCCGGCGACGCCTAAGCGAGCGTGTGCGGGCAATGGAGTGAAGAGAGCTGAATCTGTGTGCGGGGTGTCGAGGTTTTAACCGCTGACGTTCAGGGTGCCATCGCTTTCCGAGAGCGAGGCTGGGTAGAGCGGATCGCGGGAAGGACCAGAAACCACGGAGCCGTCATCAATGCGGAAAACTGATCCGTGGGCGGTGCACATGACGGTATCGCCTTGCACCTTGGTGATCTTGGAGCGCTGGTGTGGGCAGGCCGCGGAGTAAGCGACGAAGCGCCCCTCTTTGGGTTGGGCAACAATGAAGTTGCCGACGATGACTGCGGAGCCGACGGGAACATCAGCTTCGGAGACTTCTGCGGTGGGGGCTTCATTGCCACAGGCCGCCAATAATGCACCGGCGATGGTGGTGCCGGTTCCTAGGAGGAAGAGTCGGCGGCTGCAGCTGTGTTGGCCGAGATCTTTGAGTCGCTGGGAAGCGCTGTTGGCGGTGGCGTTGGGGTTGGGGTTTGATGAGGGGGTGGGCACAGAGTCAGTCATAGTCTCTAGTATGCCGTTTTCGTGGCGAGTTGCTAGTTAGCCCAACTTAAGTGCCTGCAATAGTGATGGGTAGTGCCTATCGTTGGGTTGGAAGTGGCGGGGACTTTCATTTCGGACGTTATGGCGGTGAGTTACTATGTGGGGTGATAACGTCACTGTGTTGAATGAGGTGTGGGTGATGTTTCACGTGAAACATTGAGGCAGAGGTTGGTTGTGTGTTCACTGCTCGCGCCGGGATGAAGAGTCACCGTCGTCTGCCGTGTTTCACGTGAAACATGTGGCCATGCTTGCAAAGCCTAGCCACCGGGTCTCGAGAAAAGCGAAACCCCGTCGCCGAGGCGACGGGGTAGGAAGAAGGCCGGCACTAAGCGCGGGTAGCGGCCTTCATCGCGGAGACGAACTCGCGGAGTTCCTTCTTGAGGGCGTCCATGTCATCAATGTGGGCGGGGTTGGGGTGTTCGCCGATGCAATGCGCGGCGATGATATTGGTGATCGCGGAACCCGTGATCGCGCCACTCGCGCCGGCCTCGATGGCGTCGCGAACGTGCTGCGGCTGGGAAATGCCGAAGCCGAGCAGGGTGGGGGCGCCGCCGTGTTTTTCGATGTTCTGGACGACTTCGCGCAGGCCACCGGTTTGGGAGGTGCGCTCGGTGCCGGTAACGCCATCGCGGGAAATGGCGTAGATGTAGCCGCGGGAATTGGCGGCCACCCCGGCGAGGGTCTTTTCCGAAGCACGCGCGGGCGCAATGAAAATGGGGGCAATGCCGGCGGCCTCGGCGGCCTGGGTGAAGGGAGCGCCTTCGCGGACCGGGACGTCGGGGATGAGGATGGAGTCGGCGCCAGCTTCCGCGAAATCTCGGTAGAACTGCTCCAAACCGCGGGTGAAGGCCACATTGCCGTAGATGAGCATGCCTATGGGAATATCCTGGTAGGCCTCGCGGATGCGCTTGATTAGGGCGAGGGCGTCATCGACATGTACCCCGGAATCCAGGGCGCGCAGGTGAGAGCGCTGGATGGTGGGACCATCGGCGACGGGGTCGGAGAAGGGCACGCCGAGTTCGAGGGCATCGGCGCCTGCCTCGATAATGGTGGTGATGATCTCGAAGGAGGCGTCTGGGTTGGGGTCGCCGAGCATGATGAAGGGTACGAAGGCGCCTTCTTTCCGTTCGCGGAGGGCCTGGAAGAGGCGATCATAGCGATAAGAGGTGGTCATGGCTGAGTGATCACTGCTCCTTCGAGGCGGTGTTGGCGGTGGCGTTGCTGTTGGCGTATTGGTGGAGGTCCTTGTTGATGACCAATTCTGGGTGCTCCTCGAGGGTGCGGCGGACGTGGTCGACATCCTTATCGCCGCGGCCGGAGAGGGAGACCAAGATGGTGATATTCTTGCCCTCTTCTTCGGCCAACTTGGCGCGCTTTAAGGCATAAGCCAAGGCGTGGGAGGACTCCAGGGCCGGGATGATGCCTTCATAGAGGCTGAGTAGCTGGAAGGCTTCGAGGGCTTCGGCGTCAGTGATGCCGACATAGCGGGCGCGACCGCTGGCGGCTAGATGCGCGTGCTGCGGACCAACACCGGGGTAATCCAGGCCTGCGGAGATGGAATAGGATTCCTCCACCTGGCCATCAGCAGTGCGCATGAGGTAGCTGCGCGCACCGTGGAGAATACCCACCTGACCATTGCAAATGGTTGCGCCGTGCTTACCGGAATTAAGGCCTAGGCCGCCTGGTTCGGCACCCACGAGCTCGACGGAGGGTTCCTCAATGAACTCAGCGAACATGCCGATGGCGTTGGAACCACCGCCCACACAGGCCACCACCACGTCAGGTAGTGCACCGGTGCGTTCCACAATCTGTTGCTTTGCTTCCTCGGAGATCACGCGGTGGAAATCGCGGACCAAGGTTGGGAAGGGGTGCGGGCCGGCGGCAGTGCCCAGCAGATAATGTGACTCGTGGAAGGTAGCGGTCCAATCGCGCAACGCCTCATTGACGGCATCTTTGAGGGTCCCGGAACCGGCGTCGACGGGCACCACTTTCGCGCCGTGGAGTTGCATGCGATAGACATTGGGCTGTTGGCGTTCCACATCCTTGGCACCCATGTAGATAACGCACTCAAGACCGAGCAGCGCACAGGCTAAAGCGGTGGCGGTGCCGTGCTGGCCGGCGCCGGTTTCAGCAATGATGCGGGTTTTGCCCATGCGCTTTGCGAGCAACACCTGGCCGATGACCTGGTTGGTTTTATGGGCGCCGCCATGCACGAGATCTTCGCGTTTAAGGAAGATGCGGGTATGACCCTTCCCCTCCCCTGCTAGCGGGAGGTTTTGGCATTCCGTTAGCGGGGTGGGGCGACCGAGGTAGTTGCGGAGGTAGCCGCGGAACTCGTCGAGGAAGTCTTGGTCGGACATGGCGTCGACAAAGGCGCGCTCGAGTTGGTCGAGAGCGGGGATGAGGGATTCTGGGACGAATTGGCCACCGAACTCACCGAAGTAGGCCGGAAGGAGGGTGGGGGAATCAGGGTGATTAGGAGTGCTCATTTAGCTGCGCTTCCCTTCGGCAGTGGTAGTGGTTGCGGGGCTGTCGGCCGCGGTGCTATTAGCTGTGGGGCTGTCGGCTGCGGTGTCGGTGCTTTGGTAGCTAAAGCGACGGATGCCTTCGAAGACATCGAGCAGCTCAGCAGCGTTCTTGTGATAAGCCCAGGCGCTCTTAGTGCCGTGGGCATCAGTTGCTGGGTACTCCACCCCAGAATTCAGATCCAGGCCGGCACAGCCCAAGCTAAGGGCCTGATGCAGATTCTCACGGTTAATCCCCCCAGCTAATAATGCGTGTTTGCGCACATCGGTGGGGATAGTGGACCAATCGAAGCTACGACCCGTGCCACCATCACCGGCATCTAGCACTAAGTGTTCGCAGAGGCCTTTTTCGATCAGTACAGCCGCAATGCTTGGGGCGTCGGGGTATTCCATATTCAGTGCTCGCCAGATGTGGATATCCGGATACTTCTTTAACTCCTCGCGAACCTGGCGCAAGAGCTCTTCTTCAGCTGCAAGCGAACCTTGGAAGGGTGAGTGCACCTGCACTGCATGGATGGGGGCGTCTTGTATTGCACTGTCGGTGCCAGTGCCCGTAGCTTCGCTCGATGCATCTGGGTGCAGGCTCTCTAGGAGCTCGCCGTAACCGCTGGTTCGGCGAGACACCAGCACATAGCGAAGCCCCGGTTCGAGCTTCATGATTTCTTGGGCGGTTTCACGTGAAACATTTCGCGGGCTGGCATCTTCAAAAATGAGGCCACCGTAGACCGCACCTGCGGCGCGAGCTGCCTGAGCAGCATGTGCGCTGCGCAGCCCACACACCTTATTCGTGCCATAGACAAGCTCACGGGCAGCCAGGTCAATATCTGGTTGGGCGCTAAGCTGCGAGCCCACTAAGAAACCATAGGAGTGCCCACCTAGGCGACGCACGGTGGCGTTATCGCGGATACCGGATTCCGAAACAATCACCCGTCCCGGGGGAATCAGCTCAGCTAGCCGTGCGGAACGAGAAAGATCGATGCTCAGATCATGCAGGTTGCGATGGTTTACCCCGAAGATGCGTGCCCCGAGCTTAATGGCGCGGGCTACTTCTTCTTCATCAATAACTTCGGTGAGCACATCAAGGCCTAGGCGATCAGCCTCAGCATGCAGGCGGGCATATTCTTCATCATCGAGTACCGAGAGCATCAATAAGATCGCGTCGGCACCGAAGTAGCGTGCCGCGTGGATCTGCACCTCATCAATGATGAAGTCTTTGCACAACACCGGCAGATGAGTATTGCGCTTCACGGTCGCCAGGTGGTCGTAATCCCCGCCGAAACGCTCTGGTTCGCACAGCACCGAGATACCTGCGGCGAAACGCGAATAGATACGCGCGATCATGCCTGGTTCATAGTGCTCGCGGATCATGCCTAAAGAAGGTGAAGCCGCCTTGCACTCCATAATGAAGTTATTGTCACCGCGCCGACCAAGGCTTTGCTCCAAGGAGCGATCCGAGGGCGTGAGGGTAGCGGGATCCACATGCGCAATACGTTGTCGGATCTCCGCTAGGTGTTCGCGCCGGGTAGCAACAATGCCTTCTAGAACAGTGGGTAAAGGATGACTCATGGTGATCTAGTCAGCTCCCCCATTGCTGGCTTCCTCGTCGCCATAGTTGGCTTCCTCATGGTGGCGCAGCCACTGGCTGACCGTGCCATCGGCCATGAGCTTATGCGCCATCTCGGTTCCCTCAGCCAGGGTGTCTACCCGACCAGTCACATAGAACATGCCACCAGCAGATACCGCAATTGCATCACGGTGTGCTTCAGGGCCGCTGCCATCAAAGGCGGCATAGAGGTGCCGGGCATTTTCTTCTGCATCCCCGCCGCGTAGTTCATCTAGCGAGTGACGCTTAGAACCCAAGTCTTCTGGGGTGACCGTGTATTCCTTGATCTCACCGGATTCATCCAACTCCCAGATGGTGGAGGGACCCCACACCGCTAACTCATCGGCACCATCACCGTGCACCACCATGGCGCGAGTACGGCCCAGCTCACGGAATACCTCAGCAATAATGCGGCCCACCTTGGGGTTAGCCACACCCATTATTTGGAACTCCGGGCGGCCAGGGGCCAAAACCGGGCCGAGGGTATTAAAGAGCGTGGGTACCTTCAAGGCGCGGCGTACCGGCTGCACATGGGCCACAGCAGGGTTATAGGCCGGGGCGAAAAGGAAGGTGAAATTTGAGGCTTCGAATTGGCGTACTGCGCGTTCTGGATCTAAATCCAGTGGAATATTCATGGCCTCAAGAACATCCGCGGAACCGGACTTGGAGCTCACTGAACGGTTGCCACATTTCACCAGCTTGCAACCACCAGCGGCAGCTACCAGGGAGGCGGCGGTGGTGATATTGATGGTGTCCATGCCATCGCCACCGGTACCGGCGGTATCCAGCAGACCCTTGCCGGTGATTGGGAAGGGACAGCCGGCAGCTAAGAAGGCTTTGGCAGCACCGGCAATATCGGCGAAGGTTTCCCCTCGGGTGCGGATGGTGCACAGCAAAGCGGCGATATGCACATCGTCATAATCACCGACGGTGAGCGGGGTGAAAACCTCGATTGCTTCCTCCAAGGTTGGAGTGGGGTTATCCAAATAAGCAATCAGATTGGAGAGGGTATCTGCGCTGGTCATATGTGGTTGTCCTTTCTTATGGTGTCAGAGTATCGAAGAGCGCTAGCTCGCGCTGACACCTGGGGGTTGCGATGGATCATTGGCCAAAAGATAAGCAATCAAAAAACGCGGCAACATGGCCTAAACTCGAGCCTCCTTCAGGTAGCGCAGCGCACGCTGCAAAATAATTGGGCCAGAGGGGCTTAGTACTGACTCCGGGTGGAATTGCAGGCCCATGGCATGTGCAACCGCACCTTCCCAAGGCTTATCCGGGGTGCCCAACACCTGGGTGCGTAAAAATTTTTCATCGGTTTCAGCAGCCATCACCACTTCCCCACCCTCAGCATCGCTTGCTGGGCAGGTCCCTAAATTCACCAGGCCTTCAGGTACCTTGGTGGCACCAAGGGAGTGATAGCGCGCCACCGGAACTAGGCGGCCCCGATGTTCCGCGGCACCGCGTTCCGGACCGGCATCCACTGTGAGTCCCGCGAATACGGGGTGATCAACCCCAGCATCACTCAAGCGCATATGGTCGGTGCTGCCATGTACTGGCCCGCAGGGAGCGACGGTTCCGCCTAGGTGATCTATGAGTGCCTGGAAGCCAAGGCAAATCCCTAACATGGGGACACGTCCCAGGGCGATCTCAATAAGCTCCATCATGCGACCGGCTTGAGTGGGGTGCCCGGGCCCGGGGGATAAAACAATGAGGTCCGGATTAAGGGAAAGCACTTCCAAGGGGGTGGCGCTATTACGGAAGACTCGGTACTGCAGCGGCGCATCGGTGGCACCCTCGGCGCTCGCGGCCCCCGAACTAGACCCAGCAGACCCACTAACCTGAGACTCCGCTGCCGCGGTATGCGCCAAGGCATCCACCAGGTTATAGACAAAACTATCGTGGTTATCGATCAGCACAATACCGCCGCCACCAGGATTATTGGCTGCACGCTCACGCGCTGCCACCTGCTGCTCAGTAAGGCGCTCAGGCGCTTCGTGCCCATTGGTCAGCGCCGCGCCGGCACTAGCATCAAGCATTGAAGCATCCACCATTGAATCCTGCGTGCTCATCGCTGCACCTCCGGTTCTTTCCCATTATCTGCCAGCGCCAATGCCCGCAGAACGGCATAGGCCTTATGCAAGGTCTCATCAGCTTCGGCCTGCGGCTGTGAATCACGCACCACTCCGGCCCCGGCCTGCACCATCGCCACGCCACGGCGCACATAAGCCGAACGAATCACAATGCAGGTATCCATATCCCCATCACCGCGCAGGTACCCCACCGCGCCACCATAGGAACCACGACGCTTCCCCTCCGCACGCCGCAATAAATCCGTAGCCCGCAGCTTCGGCGCCCCTGTTAAGGTGCCCATATTCATACACGCGCGATACGCATCCAAAGCATCAAACTCCGGATCCAAAGTCGCCGTCACCCGCGAGATCAAGTGCATCACCCGCGAATAGCGATCCACCTGCAATAACTCCGCCACCGCCCGGGTGCGCGGCACAGCCACCCGCGCTAAGTCATTGCGCGCTAAATCTACCAACATGGTGTGTTCCGCAATTTCCTTATCATCGGTGCGCAGCTCCAACTCCGCACGAATATCCAACTCCAGGTCCACTTCCCCAGTGGGGGTCAATCCGCGGGGGCGTGTGCCCGCAATCGGATAAAGCTGCACCTCACGAGTCTCAGCATCGAATTTCAAGTTGGATTCCGGTGAAGCCCCGAAGAGCTCATAGGGTTCCCCGCATTGATCCACCCCGCGCAAATAAAACATATAAGGACTCGGGTTGGTATCCCGCAGTTGGCGATACGCTGCAAAAGCATCTGGGCAAGGCGCGCTGAAGGTGCGCGCCGGGACCACCTGATAAATCTCGCCGTTGTAGATCTCCTGTTTCATCTGAGTCACCAAGTCGCGGAACTCAGCATCAGAAACGTCCACACTCACCGGCAAAGTCCCCGGCTCCGCGGCATCTCGGCGCGCCAATGTTTCACGTGAAACATTCGCCTCAGCGCCCGCCGCATCCTCCGCGTCAGCGGTATTCGCGTGTTCAATAATCTCCGCAAGGCGATCCAACTCCGCCTGTAGTTCGGCACTATCCCCCACATCCAGCGCCACTAACTCCGCGGTTGCTTCCTCATGATTAATAGTCAGCATGATTTCGGCGGCAATGAACTGATAATCCGGGTAGGTATTGCCAATTTCTTCGATAGCAACCCGTTCGGCTTCTGCCCCCTCCGCGCCTTCCGCGTCCTCCCCTACCCGCGACCTCTGCTCGTTAAAGGGACTCAAGGTCTCAAAGGTCCCCAAATAATCAAAGGCAAAACCACCAGCTAAGAAAGGCAAGGTGCCGGAAGGATCCTCATAACCGGGATCCATCTGCAGCTTGCGGAGCACCAAAGCCGGCGAGGGGGCTAATAAACGCTCGCGTTCTTCCATCATCACGCCACGAGCCTGCTGCTGCTTCGCTAATTCGTCCGGGCTCAGGAACCTAAACACGCCGGCCGGAGTCCCGCTCCCCTGTTCAACCAGAAACTCCGCCAACTGCTCCCGCACCCGCGAGGCCAATAACTCCCCCGAGGGGCTCAGCACCTCCAGGCGCACCTCCTGCTCCACACAGGTCACCCGCAGCGAACCGCGCAGCACCATCACACTGGTCAACCCAGAATGCGTCGTAATATCAGCGCTCTCCAAAAGCACCGCATCCCGCGCCTGCGTCCCACCCAATAACGCAAATAACCCAGACGCATTCTCGTGGTATCGCACGCGCCGATGCACAACCCGCGCCGCGATCTCACTACCGCCGCCTACTCGCTGCTGCTCCACCTGTGCCGCGCCCTTTCATCTCTTCGCTGCCAGAATTCTTTTTCAACTCCCGCACGTCCCATCTTGCGTTACAGCGTCTCCCCCGCGAGCACTGACCCCTGGATACAACAAAAGGACCCGCACTCCGCGCGTTCTGACACTTGCTGTCGCGCTCATGGCCTGTGCGAGCCCTTAAAAGAAGCAAAAATTAGGTATGAATACTGCTCGGTGCCTCTTCGACTCGCCGCTTAGGCGCGCCACCAGCACCACCACGTGGCCTTCGCCGACCGTGGCCGATAGCAATAATCACTCTTCACGTCCGCTAGATTAACCTGCCTCGCTTAACCCACGCAAGGAAAGGTACACGCCCGCGGGGGGTGCAGCTGCTCATTTAAGCTTTCCCCGAGATCGTGTGGCGGCGCGATGCAGGTACGGCGATTAGGCGCCAGTCTCCCGCGGCTTATCCGCGCCACTTTCTTTCACGGCGCGGCGTAGCGCACCAAGATCCACCTTCGGAGCAGGCGCATTATCAGCCGCGTCTCCAGCGGAGCAGCATTGCACACCGGGTTCTGGGCTGGCTGCTTGTTGGGAGGCCTGCGCATCCAAGATGGCTACCGCATGTGCGGACATGCCAGCACCGGTTCCCACCAAAGCCAAACCGGCGAGGAAACCCAGCACCGGGATAACCCAGAGCCAGCCACTGGCCACAAAAGCAACCAGCCCACCAATCAGCATGCACGCCCCACCAGCAGTCCAGGCGGGGCCGGCAATGCGGTGCGCGGTATCCCACATTTCTTTGGATTTGCGCACTTCTGGGATGCGTAGGCCCACCCACTTATTTCCAGGTAAACGCTGCGACCAGGCCAGTGCCCCCACCACTATGAGGAAGACACCGAAGATCAGTAAGAGCACGCCAATTGCGATCATGGTCCCCAGCATAATCAGCGCACCCAAGCTAAAGCGATAGGGCCCGCAACAGTTCTGGGTATAGTTCACACAATCAATCGGGGTTAAGACACCACTGCTGAGCTATTGCTTAGCTCTTAGGTGCGGTAACGTCCCAAGAACACAGAGAATAGTGTTATCACGCTATCCCGCGTGTTCTCGAGCTCGAATTTCATGACCGCCAGGCCGCGTGCAATGCGCGCCCACCGCAGACAACTTGCACCACGCCTTCGCCCCTGACCCAACACTAAAGAGGTGACGTCCATCGTGGACTTCCAACGCTTATCTAAGTCCCTGCTCTTTAGGGTGGTCCTCGCGATCATCCTGGGTGTGATCTGCAGTTTCATTTTCCCAACCTGGCTGGCCAAGGTGTTCATCACCTTCAATGGCCTCTTCGGTAACTTCCTGGGCTTCTTCGTCCCAGTGCTGATCTTCGCCCTGATCACCCCAGCTATTGCAGGCCTAGGTGCAGGTGCCGGAAAGTGGTTGGGTATCACCACCGGCATCGCCTACTGCTCCACGATTGTCTCTGGCTTCATTGCCTATGCCGTCGCCCGCGCTGTTTACCCCTGGTTGCTCAGTGATCAAGGCATGGTCCAAGCCGTCGATATTGATGAAGGCGCTATGAGCCCTTATTTCTCTATCGAGATGCCGCCGCCCTTTGAGATCATGAGTGCACTGCTGCTGGCCTTCTGTGTGGGCCTGGCCATGACGGTCGTTAAATCCGGCACCCTCCTGCAGGTTGCCCGCGAATTCGAGAATGTCGTCATGAAGGTCATTTCCGCCTTCATCATCCCCTTGCTGCCGGTCTTCATTTTCGGCATGTTCCTATCCCTGGGTATGAATGGCAACCTGCATGACACTCTCGTGGCCTTCGCCAAGGTCCTGGTCCTTGCCATCATCATGACCATTATCTTGTTGGCCCTGCAGTACTCCTTGGCTGGTGTCATTGCCGCCCGCAACCCCTTCAAGGTGTTCAAGAATATGCTGCCGGCTTATGCCACCGCCTTGGGTACCAGCTCCTCAGCAGCCACCATTCCGGTCACCTACCAGTGCACCCAAAAAAATGGTGTGGACCCGAACGTTGCCGGCTTCACGGTTCCGCTATGCGCCACCATTCACCTGGCTGGCTCCATGATGAAGATCGGCCTCTTCGCCTTCGCCATTGTGCATATGCAGCAGATCGACGTATCCCCGGCTTTGGCCATCGGCTTCGTCCTCATGCTGGGCATCACCATGATCGCAGCCCCTGGTGTGCCAGGTGGTGCCATTATGGCCGCGGTGGGTCTGCTCAGCAGCATGCTCGGCTTCAATGCCGACCAGGTGGCACTCATGATCGCCGCCTATATCGCCATTGACTCCTTCGGTACCGCAGCTAATGTCACCGGCGATGGTGCCATTGCTCTGATCGTCGATAAATTCGCCCGCGGCAAGATTAACGCTGTCCCGCGCGAACCCGGCGATGAGCGCATCCTCGGTGCGGAGACCACTCTCTAAGCACAAACACTCTCAACATCATCAGTCCTCGCAGGCTTTCTGTCCTGCGGGGACTTTCTCTTTCTTTCCCCAACCTCAACTTCCCCCCTTACCCCCGCCTGCGCTGTAACGCCCCGGCGTCGGCTTACGACCATATCCAAGGGAAAGCTCTACAGGCCCAGAGAAAAGTGGAGATTCACCTCCCACCCTGGCTGCTCTATTTGTTTTCAATAAGCCTCGTATCGGGGAGGCCTAGGGCACCTAGAACAATTTAGGTGAGGAAAACGGATAGAACGGATCAGTCTTGCTTTGCTGTCGGCTTTCTGATCCAACAACCCTCGCCGCGTTACCCGGCTTATCCATGAAGATTAGCGAAATACTGCCAAGAAACCCTTGTTCTCAACCCACACAGACAGCAACATCAGACCTCCGACGTTGCCCTGTTTTGGGTGGAAGAGAACTCATATTGACACTTCTCCAACGCCCTTTTTAATGGCTTAGCTATTGAAAACGTGTTAGGTTAAGCAGCATCGTGTCGTAGTACGAACACAGGTGCCACCGGCAGCTCGTGAACGCGGCCCACCGCTGGACTCCCCGCCAGGGATCAGCAGGTGTTAGGCCACGCACAGCATCATTTATACCGATGCGCATCCGCGTTCAGTACCACGACTCGGTGCGTGCAGATACTCAGCAGATGCTTCATTGCACCAGCTGGTTTCACCCCACATCCGCACCCCATAACATCTCGGCAGGTTCACACCCTCGCCAAGATGCACAGCCAACGCACGCCCGCCAGGCGGCACGGCCACAACACTCGGGGACTCATCACATCCGCGGATAGCGACCACATAATTGCATAACCGCCATTGAGGAGATTCTTTACCGCTTCTCTCACTAGCGTGATGCCTAACTGATAGTCCACGATCCTTCGAGCTGTAACCCCGCCGTTAGCGTTGGCTGCTCACCCCGCACCAATGCTCAGCGCCCAACGCGCCACAGTGCACCAGTGCACCAGTGCATCGCGCGGGAAAAGAAGGACCGCGTACTCCCCCAACAGTTACACCACGCTGAAGAAGCCCCTCCTCAGCGAGCTCTCACCCCTTTTTGTAGAGCGCACATAGACTTAGGCGCGGTGGCTCGGGACAGTAGCCATCCGGCCTAAAGCCCCTGGGGGTGCATTGCGTGAGCGTGTGGCCGGCCGAAGGAGGACACCGTAGGGAAAGCGTGCTGTAGGCGCGCGCTGGACCTGCTGCGTCCTATACCCACATCCTTCGACCCCCACGATTCACGCAATGCGCCCACCACGGAGGGGGGACACAGCCCCAGACACCACGCACTAGGGCCACCCCACACCCCAAAAATCCAGCCTTATTCATGCTCCGCTCCCGCAGATGTGTCGCACTCTGTGAGATTAGCCCTAGCTGCGCGTTCACCTCGCGCGCAAACATATTAGACTTCATGAGCATGACCACTCCGAGCGACTCCTCAACTCCCACGAGTACCCCGGCCTACCGCTACACCCCAGAGTTAGCGAATGAACTAGAAGCCACCTGGCAAAAATTCTGGGCCGATAATGGCACCTTCTACGCCCCCAACCCGGTGGGCGACCTCGCCCCCGAAGATGGCGAAGATTTGCCGGAGGACAAGCTCTTCGTCCAAGACATGTTCCCCTACCCCTCCGGGGCCGGCCTGCACGTAGGCCACCCGCTGGGCTATATCGCCACCGACGTGTATGCGCGCTTCAACCGCATGCTCGGCAAGAATGTCTTGCACACCCTAGGCTATGACGCCTTCGGCCTTCCGGCCGAGCAATACGCCATCCAAACCGGTACGCATCCGCGCACCACCACCATGGCCAATATTGAAAATATGCAGCGCCAAATCTCCCGCCTGGGCCTTGGCCATGATCCCCGCCGCTCGGTAATGACCACCGACCCGCAGTACTACCGCTGGACGCAGTGGATCTTCCTGCAGCTTTATAACGCTTGGTTCGACCAGCGCGAACAACGCGCCCGCCGCATCGATGAACTCATCCCGCTGCTGCGTTCCGGTGAAATCCCCACCCCAGATGGCCGCGAATATGTTTCGCTTACCGTCGATGAACAAGCCGATGTCGTCGACTCCTTCCGCCTGGTCTACCGTTCGCACTCCATGGTCAATTGGTGCCCCGGCCTAGGAACCGTGCTCGCCAATGAAGAAGTCACTGCCGATGGCCGCTCGGATCGCGGCAACTTCCCGGTCTTCCGCAAGAACCTCTCGCAGTGGATGATGCGCATCACCGCCTACTCCGATCGCCTCATCGATGATCTCGAGGAATTGGATTGGCCCGACAAGGTCAAGGCCATGCAGCGCAATTGGATTGGCCGTTCCCGCGGCGCCGAGGTGGACTTCGACTGCCAAGGCCACGCCCTGCGCGTCTTCACCACCCGCCCAGATACCCTCTTCGGTGCCACCTACATGGTGCTCGCCCCCGAACATGAGCTCGTCGATGAGTTCGTCGCCAAAGGCACCGGCAGCTATGAGGGCATCGATCCGCGCTGGACCTATGATTCCGCCACCCCGGCAGAAGCCGTTGCGAACTATCGCAAATCCATTGCCGCCAAGAGCGATCTCGAGCGCCAAGAAAATAAGGAAAAGACCGGCGTCTTCCTCGGTGCCTACGCCACCAACCCGGTCAATGGCCAACAGATCCCCGTCTTCATCGCAGACTACGTGCTCACCGGCTATGGCACCGGCGCCATTATGGCCGTGCCCGCGCACGATACCCGCGACCATGAGTTCGCCACAGTCTTCGGCCTACCGATTATTGAAGTACTCAAGGGCGGCAATGTTGCCGAAGAAGCCTTCCTCGGCGAAGGCCCGCACCTCAACTCCGCTAATGATCGCGACCTTGACCTCAATGGGCTCGGCAAACAAGAAGCCATCGAAGCCACCATCACCTGGCTCACGGAACACAACCTGGGTGAAGAAAAGATCCAATACAAGCTGCGCGATTGGCTCTTCGCCCGCCAGCGCTATTGGGGCGAACCCTTCCCCATTGTTTATGACAAGGATGGTCGCGCCCACGACCTGCCGGAATCCATGCTGCCCATCGAGCTTCCGGAGGTAGAGGACTATAAGCCCGTCTCCTTCGACCCCGATGATGCCGATTCCGAGCCCCAACCCCCGCTCGCTAAGGCGAAGGACTGGGTGGAAGTCGAACTTGATCTTGGCGATGGCCCCCAAACCTACTATCGGGATACCAACGTGATGCCGCAGTGGGCTGGTTCCTCCTGGTACCAGCTGCGCTATATCGACCCCACCAATGACCAAGCCTTCTGCGACCTCGAAAACGAGCGCTACTGGTCTGGCCCCCGCCCCGATAAGCATGGCCCCAATGATCCCGGCGGCGTCGACCTCTACGTCGGCGGCGTCGAGCATGCTGTGCTGCACCTGCTCTACTCGCGTTTCTGGCACAAGGTGCTCTTCGACCTTGGCTATGTCACCTCCAAGGAACCCTATCGCCGCCTCTACAACCAGGGCTATATTCAGGCCTACGCCTTCACCGATAATCGCGGCGTCTACGTGCCCGCCGCCGAGGTGGAGGAAAAGGATGGCGAATTCTTCTACCAGGGCGAAAAGGTCCACCGCGAATACGGCAAGATGGGCAAGTCCTTAAAGAACGCCGTCGCCCCGGACGACATTTGCCGTGACTACGGTGCCGACACCCTCCGCGTCTATGAAATGTCCATGGGCCCGCTAGATACCTCCCGCCCCTGGGCTACCAAGGACGTCGTCGGTGCCCAGCGCTTCCTCCAGCGCCTCTGGCGATTGGTGGTCAACGAGAACACCGGCGAGCTACGCACCGATGAGGATCTGCAGCTCAGCGATGAAGACTCCAAGCAGCTGCACCGCACCATCGCCGGCGTGCGCGAGGATTACCAAAACCTCCGCATCAACACCGTCGTCGCCAAGCTCATCGAGTACGTCAACTACCTCACCAAGACTTACGGCGACACCAAGGCACTGCCCACCGAGGCCATCGCCCCGCTGGTCACCATGGTCGGCCCCATCGCCCCGCACATCGCTGAGGAGCTCTGGCACCGTCTCGGCCACAATCGTTCCGTCGCCTACGTCCACTACCCCGCCTACGAGGAAAAGTGGCTCCACGACGACGAGATCGAACTCCCCGTCCAGGTCAACGGCAAGGTCCGCGGCCGCCTGAGCATCTCCACCTCCGCCACGGAGGAAGAGGTCCTTGCCGCAGCCACCCAGGACGAAAAGGTCGCCCCCTACCTAGAGGGCAAGAACCTGGTCAAGCACATCCTCGTGCCCGGCCGTATGCTTAACCTCGTGGTGAAATAACCTTCACCACACGCCCACCAAGGGGCAGCACTCCACAATGGGTTTAATGCCTAGAATGAGTGTTTTTCCTCGGTGCGTCGCTGGGGTGATGGCGTGTGTTTTAGGTTCCTACCCAGCCTTGTTGGATTCCCATTGAGTGCTGGTATTCGGTGTCGATGGCGGTGTCGTATGCTGCAGGTGCGCCGTCATCTTTGGTGGCGTTTTGGTGGGTGATCAGTTCTTGCGCCGTGGTAAGTGCGGATTGACCCCATTGTTGGCTCCGGGCGATCTGTATTGGGTCGTCCGGAGCTTACGTTTTCAGATACAACCACCAGTCGATCGCTGTGCGTTGATGCGGCGTGTTTAACCTCGTTGGGCCCGAGGTAAGGGACACTGACTAAGTAAGACGGAAATCAAAAAGTGACACGAGGTCGGCGGAGTTTTCGACCATTAAAAGTTGCCTATCGTGCGTCACGAAATAAGGGGCTAAACCCCGCTGAAATGTCGAAATTAGTGTGGCACTTGCAGCACAGCATGTGGGGGTGCTTCTATGGCGTTAGCAAGTTGTAGGTAGGGTGGTTTGCCCCTGGTTGGGGGTATGGGTTTTGGGGCATGGTTTGGGGCCGATCGTCGTTGCTTGGGCGATCGGCTTGTGGTGGTGCAGGGGTGTGGGGTAGGCGGCTTGTTGCTGGTGGGGGTGGTTGTCGTTGTAGGTGGTGCCGTCTTTGAGCATGCGGAAGATGACGTTGACTTTTCTTCTTGCTAGGCACATAACAGCTGCGTTGTGGCGCTTGTGTTCTGATCGTTTTCGGTCGTAGTATTCCCGTGAACGCTCGTGGTTACTGATGCTTGTGAATGCTGATTGCCATAGGGCGTTCTTCAATTTTTTGTTGCCGCCCCTGTTTGGTCCGCTGCTGTTTATCGATGAGCCGGACTGTTTAGTCTGTGGGCTGATCCCTGCGTAGGACGCTAGTTGAGCTGCGGTTTTGAAGGTTGATAGGTCGCCTACGCACATGAGGATAACCGCGGTGATTTTCGGTCCGATTCCGGGTACGGTCATCAGCTGGTGGTATTGCGGTACGGTGGCTGCTAGCTCGCGGACGTGTTTTTCGAGGTCTTTGCGTTGGCGCGATAGGTCCGCGCTAGGTTACGCATGGCTAACCCGGGGAGGTAGGGGGTCTGCTGCATGGATAGGTAACAACTAGATTGGCTAGTATCACTGGTGCTGGCCGGGAGGGGTTGTTATGCCCAAAAGGTACCCTAAGGAGTTTCGTGACGATGTGATCCGGGTTGCGTTAGTTCGTGATCGGGACGTCTCGCTGGCTCAGGTTGCTGAAGATTTTGGGATTCATGTAGGCACCTTGGATAAGTGGTTACGCCAAGAACGCATCGATAACGGTGAGCAAGAAGGTGTCAGCCGCAAAGAATCTCAAGAACTACGCCAGCTGCGGCGTCGTAATCGCTTACTCGGCCAGGAAAACGAGGTGCTGCGGCGTGCAGCGGCGTATCTGTAACGGGTGGTTTAAGCAGCCGCGCGCGGTTTCGCAGCCGCGTTCCGCCGTCATAGGGTGTGCCTGGATATGGTCATGGACAAGGCGGACTGCAAGGCCTCGGCCGGACATGTCGCGAAGGGATAACGGTCGGATATTAGCGATGGCTAGGGCGGCACGCAGACCATCGGAGGAAATAGCACCCGTTTCCGTATTCTCGCAGCCATTGCCGAGCACTACCGCCCGGAGGAGGTTGTGCTACGGCATCAGTGCGAGCGCGCCTTGAAGAATCTCCGCGAAGTGTGCTGGTCCAGGGCAGTCAAGGGTGCACTGCTGGTTGATGATGTCGACGACGAGCAATCACTGGTTAAAGAGGAAACATAGAGGGAGTCGGCCTACGTTGTGGCGCCTAACCGCGCTGCTCAGTGCTTTGAGATCTGTTCTAACGTTGAGCAGTGTGCAAGGTTATCGACGTCGAGCGGTCGACGGTGTCCGCCGAGTCTGCTATGCGTCTTGCGGAGACAGTTTCATCCTCACTCGGAGTGGAGCACGGCCCGTCCTGCACGGCGAAGAAGGTGGAGAAGTTTACGGCTCAGGAGCGCTCGACGGTGAGCAGGGCACGCGCCAAGCGTGGTTGCGTTGCTGTTGACCGCCTTGACGAAGGTTGTAGATAACCAACATACGAGCCAGCAAAATGCCTGATAATGTAATTTAAATGCCCTACTTTGGGGGTGCTCGATATTTGTACGTACTAATATGCTCCGCATGTCATCATTTTTGATGTCAGTTGCTCTATTTCCCGGTCCAAGTGCCCCTTTTATGGGCCAAGTCGACTAAATCGATTGTAGACTACAACGTTTCCCCAAGTGCAAAGGAGAGAAGCAATGAAAAAAGTCATTGCGACTGCCGTTGCCGTAGCTGCCGCTTTTGCGGGTGTGTTAGTACCAACGGCTAGTGCTGCACCCTCGTCGCCTGCGGCACAAACTATGACTCTTGAGAGTGTCCGCCTAACTCCGCAGCAGCGCGAAAGCCTTGACAAAGTTGTTGCGGTGCGAGATCACTTCTATGCGGGTGAGAATGGTCGTTTGGCTATCGACCTTTCGGACGAAGAGCTAAAGTCTGAATACGGGTTCACTGATGAAGAATTGGAGATGCTTCATCGTGACACGCTCGGTATTGATATCGAGAAGACGGACGAAGAAGTCCGTGCAGCTGTTCAAGGGCTCAAACAAGAACGCGTCTACCGAAACGGCACCGCTGTCTGCTTCATCCATGATGACCTAGTGGTGGGCGTAGGTGTTGCTTTGGTTGCGGCAGCTGAGGCGGGTCCTGCTGCGATTGCTGCTGCTATCTCGACGGTCTCAACCCTCATCGGTGGTCCCGTAGCAGGGGTGCTTGGTACCACTTTGTCGCTTGCTGGATTTACAAGCCTTGCGGGCATGGGTCTTTACATCACCTCTGCGGTAGCCACAGGGCGCGGTGTGGAAATCGGCGTAAAGGCTGATTACCCGCCGGTCTTCACTACGTACTGCTAATAGGTTATCGGATGACCAGTAGCGAGAAAACAGAATTAGGCAAAACAAGGCTAGGCCTAATTATTTCATGGTCTATGATCACGCTTGTTGCTGTTCAGTCAACTAAGTACATTTCTGGCCAGTTATCTATTGACGGTACTCAAATGATGGTCATGGCCGTTAACGTTGCTATCTTAGTTGCGGCCGGGTATTTTACAGCTAGTAGGCTTGGAAAGAATTTCATCTACCAGAGTATTATATTCGCGGTAGGTTTGTTCTTGATTGCTTATGCTGCACATAGCCCGATTGGCAATATTGCAACTGCCGTTATCGCCTGCATTGCTATCATTGTCTATCTTTCAAGAGTCAGCAAAACCGCCTGACTTGGTGGGTTTTCCTCCACACTGCTGAAACCTTAACAGTGTGGAGGCTCTTTTTATTTTCACGCCTTAACCCGTGGGTGCTGCCTCTTTTTAGGGTTAATGGACAAAATGTGTGTCTGCCCCGGCGTGTCGCGGGTTTGTTGCCTGAAGTTTTGGGTGTTCTGCATGGTCTGGCTGAAATGTGGGCCGTGTTGGTTGGTTACGGCGATTGATGCTGTAGCTGGTTTTCTGCCGAGCTGACTAGCCTCACATTGCCGGTTAAGTACGGGCGAAATGGGCTCGTGACGTGGGTTTTGAGACTGCTAAAGCTAAGCGAGGAGCTGTGGACAGCGCAGCGGCCAAATAGAAAGAGCGAGGGGTGGGAAAGGACTGCTGCGCATCGTCTGCTGCTAGCACACCAGGTGCCAGTATGGGGTGAAGGTAACCGGAATTGTTCATCAGGAACAATTAATCGCCGATTTAGCCATTCTGACCAGTGGTTACCCCGAAAAGCGGACACACTTTTTGTCCTTTAACCCTCTTTTTAAATCTTCGAGATCCTCCCTAGCGCGGCGCAGGCCCCTTAGGGGGATGGGGCCTCCCGCAAGCTTGCCGCACCTTCCTGGCCTGATACACGCGAATAGCGGTCGGAGTTATGTGACCTATGTGGCTTTGGCGATGTTATAAACGCAATTGTCAAATCGCGAGTTCCAAAACCGGCACTAACTACACATAAGTTATGGGAGCCATTAAAAAGGCCTGAGGTGATACGCCGTTTCACCCACCGGGTTGGACGAGAAATGAAGTGTGCGAAGGCGCAGATAGTACCAGGCAGAAACCTCCGCCGAATTTCGACTGGTGGAAGCCGTCGATCTTATCCCCTAGCAGCTTATTCTTCGCTAAGATCGGAAATTGGAGATGATTGCCACCGCACCCGGACTGTCCGGTTGCCACGATGCCTGACACTGAGGAGAATACATTGTCGGCAATGTCCGAAAACGGAGCTTCGGGAGCAGCCGAGGCCAAAGCGGAAGACCTTATCAGCACTTCCCTTAACTTGGATGACTACATTAGAGAGCTTAGAAACCTTGAAAGCAAGGATCAAGAGTTCAAGGACCATGGAGTCTTAGTTTCAGTCCAGAAGCTTCTAGAAATAGCTGGTGTAAAACGTCGCGGAAAGCAGATCACAAGGAGGATCAATACCAAGTTCGCTGACGCGGAGCTTATTTTTGAGCCTGCTTTGGCTCAAGCGGACTATTACGGTCAGGTAAGGATTCGTCCACAAAAGCCGGAAACTAGGTCTTCCAAGGTCAGCTCAGCTAGCGAAGATGCTGGAGACGAGCTCGCTCCACGCCAAACCGAAATCATGCTGTCTGCATTAAAGGAAGATTCAGCGGAATTCGAGTGCCTGGCGTTAGGGACCACACCTCTAGAGGCTTTGGACGAGATGGTGCAGAGCGGTTATTCGAAGATGCCACTGTTTTGGGATATTAACAAACGAACCTCGTTCATCGGGACCGTTCGCGTAAGCAAGCTCGGAGCCGTGATTGCAGACGCTTATGCAACTCCATCTTCTGGACCGGCCAACGAGAACCAGCCGAAGGAAGAAAGCAAACCCCAAGAGAAAGAAAACAAACCCCAAGAGGAAGAAAACAAACTCAAAAAGGAAGAACGCATGCCTCAACTGGATGCAGAGGATCTCCTCAGAGCCGTCGAGACGGGCGCTAAAGTGGTTTCCACCAGTGAGAGGCTTGATGACTGGGTACAAGAAATTCTTGATTCCGGCTACATATACGGTAAAGACGCTGATGGCAACATCGTTCAAATTTATACGCGTTCGGATATCGGGACCTATATGCACCGCATGGCTAATGCATTCATCAGAGTTCAGAACCTCGAGGAGGTAATTCGTGCGATTCTCCCCCGTTTTATGACTTCAAACTTGCAGGACGGAAGCTTCGACAATGAATTAAAGAAAATCAGGCGTATTTCACTCCAAGACGTGAAATCCTTCGTGCGCGAGGAACCATTGCTCAAGTCAGATGCAGGTGAGGATCGTACAGATCCGCAGAAAAAGATTCTCGATCTAACCTTTGCCCAATACGTTAAGTGTTTTGGCAGCGAAGATCTCTGGATGCGATGGATACAACGACAGCGGAAGCTAGCGGGAAGCGAGATATCGGCGGCTGAGCCAAGTGAATCTGCGGATCAGCAATCAAGTTCAGGTACCGATACGTCAACCCAAACCAGGAAACTGACCAAGCAGGATCTGTCGAAAGAGGAGAAGCGTCAGCGTGACCGTCTGATCCTAGACCTCGATGCGGTCCGGCGCTTTCGAAACGAGCTCATGCACGGAAAATTGAAGGAAGCTATCGGTGAGGAACTCATCGTCTTGGATTGCTTATCTAAAGGTCTGGACGCGATGTTCCCAGAAGACATTATGCATGACAAATAAACCGGAAAGAGCATCCGTTCAATACAGATGCTGGCGACTTGCCGCAGGTGGCCCATTGCTTTGCCGCGGCGGCTTCGCAACCATTGCATTGCATAGACAGTAACTGTATATAACAAGTGGAATGGGTAGCTGCGGGCTGGACCCGACTGTAACTTATCGTCGGGCTTGGCTATCGCTCAAATCGTATTCAGAGCCGTACGCCCGTGGCGCGGCTAGACGTGCCCTGTCCCTCACTCCGGTTAACTGCGAATTTAACCCGTTTGGGGTGTACTGACACCTTCCGTAGGGAGAATGGTCGGCACTGGCGTGAATTTCTATATCCATAACTACTGGGAAGCTTTTGGTCTTCAGATGCTTAATACCCATGAACAGAGGGGCCTCTGAGGTTTCGAAAGACTATAACCCCTCGTGGCGTCCGAGAGGGCGCATCTCTGAGCGTACTAATTGAGTAGCGGACTCGCGTTTTCGGCAGTGCTCATTGTTCTACCCCTCGTGGGTAGTTACTGGTATGGTCTGGCTCCATAGGACATACTGCCCTCCCCGGATGTGGATTCTCGCGGCTGGATCCATATTGTGACGGAGTCAAGGCTTGCAGATTGCTCGTTCCAAATAGCTTGGGCGTCCAATGAAGCACTGAATGTATGCGAAAGCGTACGTTGACCTTTCTTAAGAACAAGCACGTTGAAAGCTCGTTATAACCCAGATATGGCACACAAGGCTAGTTTCCGCGTACGTGATTTCACTCGTATCTATGCTCTGTGACTAACTGTCCTGTCTAAAGCGCCTTAGCTCAGAAACTTTCTCGAACTGATCTCCGGTACGGCAAGCCTCTACAGATTGCCGTGTAAAACGTCAGGTCGGGACCGAGAGTATTTAGGGCCCGTCGGGAATAGCAGAAACCCCGCGGAGGGTTCAAACCGCGGGGTTTCTGCTGCTTCATTCCTAGGGCTAGGTCAGAGACCTAAACAAAGTGTTTAGCTCTCATCTGCCTCCCCGGCGCGACGACGGCGCTTGGAGAAGGCTAGGAGGAAGGCGCCCATCATGGCGAGGATGGTCGCAACCACACCCGTCTTGACGACGTCAGCACCGGTCACTGCGAGGCGACCATGGCGCTTGCCCTGCTGGCTCGGGTCGATGCCCTTGCCGCGGTTGACATGGCCTTGGCCCGGATCCTGAGCGGTCGGAGCCTTGCCAGTGTTCTGGCCCGGGGTGGTGCCAGAGGAGCCACCCGGGAACGGGAACGGAATCGGGATCGGGATGATTCCGCCGGAAGAGCCCGGAGCCGGATCCTTCTTCTTGTCGTCCTTGGGCTTGACCGTCACCGGGATCTCCAGTTCGGTCGTCTCACCGGTCTCGGGGTCCGTGACCTCGACAACGATGGTGTGCTCGCCAGGCTCGGTCGGGGTGCCATCGATGATGACGTTGCCGTCTTCATCGACGGTCACCGTGGTGCCATCCGGAACGGTGCTCTCATCAACCTTGACGTTATCCGGGTCAACCGGGGTGCCGTCCGGGTTAGTGATGCTACCGAGGGTGTTGTCCTCATCCGGATCGATCGGCTGATCCTCAACGAGGTCCTGCAGGTCATCGTTCGGGGTGAAGATCGGCTTGTCAGCAGGATCGGGTTCCGGAGTGGTCGTCTCAGACGGTGTCGGGGTGGTCGTTTCAGACTCAGACGGTGTCGG
>NZ_FOPJ01000013.1:0-1154 GCF_900113445.1 Corynebacterium spheniscorum | reverse complement strand
GGGGTGGTCGTTTCGGACTCAGACGGTTCCGGAGTGGTCGTTTCAGACTCAGACGGTGTCGGAGTGGTCGTTTCGGACTCAGACGGTTCCGGGGTCACCGTGGTACCGCTGTCTGCCGGGTGGACCTTGTAGTTAATGTTCTGCGTCGTGGTGTTGCCTGCATCATCCGTTGCGGTGATGGTCAGAACATAGTCACCAGCAGTACCAGCTGCAGGGGTACCGGACACAGTGATCTCACCGGTGGCGGGATCGTAGATCGCTGTCATGCCTTCAGGCAGACCGCTGACGGTCACCTGGTCCTCGCGCATCGGGGCGCCATCATCGGTAACCGTGGCAACCACGGTGTCCGTAGCTAGCTCACCTTCGACGAGGTGTGGCATGCGCTGGCCTTCGATCAACGGTGGGGTGGTATCCGAATCATCCACAATCGGAGCATCCTCAGCAGGATGGACCTTAGCTTGGATGTCTTGGCTGGTGGTGTTACCAGAGGGGTCAGTTGCCGTGATAGTGACAACATAGTCCCCCGGAGTCGTCGGAGTGCCTTCAATGGTCACTTCGCCAGTGACTGGATCATAGGTGGCAGTCACGCCATCCGGCAGGCCAGTCACAGTCACATCGCTCGGGACGCCGGCATTATCGCTAATGGTGGCGATAACAGTCGGGGTCAGCGGCTCATTTTCAACCATAGTCGGCAGACCATCGGAATCGATGGTCGGTGCGATCGTGTCGGTCACGGAGACCGGAACCTCACCGGTGACAGTGCCACCAGTTACCGGATCGGTAACAGTGACAATGACGGTTGTGTCGCCCTCAGTATCCGGAGTACCAGTGATTTCTAGTTCACCAGTGGCTGGGTTGTAGGTAACAGTAGTGCCACTCGGGACGGTGGTCTCATCAATGACGACCTTATCTGCAGGCAGCGGGTTACCTTCGCCGTCGGTGATCTTACCGATGGTGGTACCAGCGGGGATCTCCTCGTTGACCTCAATCGGACCGCTCTGGCCGGTAGTGATGATCACACCAGAGCTCGGTGCCGGAGTGGTCGTCTCAGACGGTGTCGGAGTGGTCGTCTCAGACGGTGTCGGAGTGGTCGTCTCAGACTCAGACGGTTCCGGGGTGGTCGTCTCGGACTCAGACGGTTCCGGGGTGGTCGT
>NZ_FOPJ01000012.1:5401-76264 GCF_900113445.1 Corynebacterium spheniscorum | reverse complement strand
AAAAAACGTTCAGTCGGCATCCGACGAGGAAAAACCCAACCAAACAAAATTTCTGCACACAGAAAAATCCATGCCCATGACAACACAGTGAAATCATGCACCAAACAAGACAATATTTTCATGGCCCCTCGAAAACACACCCTTCACAAAAAAAGGATGCCAGTGCTTCAAGGCCACCCGGCACACAACCACACACGGTCACAAACACAAACACCATGCACAAAACAAACAAAAGTACATCAACACACTATTGAGTTCTCAAACATCAAGACCAACACCCACACCAACCCGCCAACCAAGACAGGAGATGAAGATGAGTCAAAAATACCAGCAGACCAACACACAAACCTCCGCAAACGAAGGCCGCAACCAGTCATGCTGACCCCCATAAAGTTACACACCCCCACAACACTTCACAAACCTCCAGCTCAACCGCGGTTTTTTGAAGACGTATAGAAGCTTTATGGTGTCTTAAACGCACTCATGCGCACTAAGAACCACGTGCGGCATGCCGTGGCCCTTATGTGCGCATGAAACGTGTGCGGGAAACCGTGGGGCTTTCGTTCTCGAGTAAAGCTCTAGTCCGGGTGACTAATGCGTTGGATATCCGCACCGAGGCTGCGGAGATCTTCGACGAAACGCGGGTAGCCGCGGTCGATGTGGTGCACACCGTGGATTTCGGTGGTGCCTTCGGCGACGAGTGCGGCAAGGACTAGTCCAGCGCCGGCACGGATATCGCTACTCCATACCGCGGTGGAGGAAAGTTGTTCTTGGCCGCGGATGACGACGTGGTGGCCGTCGACGGAGGCGTCTGCACCGAGGCGTTGCATCTCGTCGACGAAGCGGAAGCGATTTTCGAAGACGTTCTCGGTGATGATGCTGGTGCCTTCGGCGATGGCGGCGATGCCAATGGCCATGGGTTGAAGGTCGGTGGGAAAGCCCGGGAACGGAAGGGTTTGGTAGTCCACGGCGTAGGGGCGGTGATTCATGCGCACCCGGAAACCGGTGGTGAAGGTTTCGACTTCGGCGCCGGCGTTTTTGAGTTTTTCTAGCGCCAGGTGCAGGTGGCGGGGGTTGATGCCGGCGACGGTGATATCGCCGCGGGTCATGGCGGCGGCATAGGCCCAGGTGCCGGCGACGATGCGATCGCCAATAACGGAGTGTTCGGTGGGGTGGAGTTTTTCCACGCCGTCGATGGTGATGGTGGAGGTGCCGGCGCCTTCGATGTGCGCGCCCATGGAGTTGAGCATGTCGCAAAGATCGACGATCTCTGGTTCGCGAGCGGCGTTATTTAATACGGTGCGCCCCTGTGCGAGGACGGCGGCGGTCAAAATGTTTTCAGTGGCGCCAACGCTGGGGAAATCCAGGCTGATGGTGGCGCCGTGCAGGGATTGGGCGTCGGTGACTACGCAGCCGTGTTCGATGCGGGTGGTGGCGCCGAGTTGTTCTAACCCGGATTGGTGCATGTCGAGGGGGCGGGAGCCGATGGCATCGCCGCCGGGGAGGGCGACTACTGCTCGACCGCAGCGGGAGGTAAGGGGGCCGAGGACACATACTGAGGCGCGGAATTGGCGGACCGCGTCGAAGTCGGCGTCGCTTCTTAGTTGATGGGGGGTGGTGATGGTGACGGTGCCGCCATCGATGTGGACTTCGCAGCCGAGGCCTTCGAGGACACGCTGCATGAGCGGAACGTCGAGGATTTCGGGGCAGTTCCTCAAGGTGGTGGTGCCTTCGGCGAGCAGTGCTGCGGCCATGAGCTTAAGCACGCTGTTTTTTGCGCCATAGACTTTGACGTTGCCGCTGAGTCGATTTCCGCCGCTAACTAAAAAGGTGTCTTTCACAGTTTCTGATCCTAGTGTGGGATATCTGGGTGCGGGGCGCGATGCGCGCGGAGGTGCTGTGCAATGGGGTTCGGGATGCCGTTGTTTGGTGCAAGCACTCTGAAGCAGACCAACTGAGGCAGTGCCCTTGCGACAGCCCCCTGAGAATGCACATATCCCCAGCCGTTGGGGGCTGGGGATAGAGCAAAAGGTCTGCGGTTGATCAGGGCAACGCGCCAATACGGCGGGCTGCGTTGACCGCTTCATAACGAGTATGTGCGCCGAGCTTACGCATAACCGAACGCAGATAACTCTTCACCGTCTCAGCACCGATGCCCATTTCTTCAGCGGCTTCGACATTGGTGTGGCCAAGAGCAACGCAGCTTAAGACGTCGAGTTCGCGGGCAGAGAGCTTGGTGGATTGCTTGATACGTACCGGGGTGACCATCTGGTCGCAGAGGAATTCCAATTCCTTGCGCAGCACATCATCATCGACTCGGTTGGCGAGCATCCGCAGCTTGGAATGCGTGGAGCGTACCTGCTCCCACTCCGCACCGTTCATGACGCGGCCGGGCTTATTCAAAGCCATCTTGCCGCCATCGGCGCGACGCATCGCGGAGTTAACTGCGAGGTCTTGTTCCAAGGTGCGAGCAGTCATGGTGACTTCTTCAATGACTTTGTCGCCGAGGCGCACTGGGGAGTGCACGCCGACATATAAAACGCCGCGGACTTCGCGCTGCACAATGACGGGCACTGCAACGATCGAATGCAATCCTTCATCTTGGATTGCGCGGTCTTTTTCATGGGTAATGACATTGGCCCGGGTGTAATCACTGACGCCCACGGGGCGGCGAGTATTCACCACTCGCCCACCGACGCCTACGCCCGGTTCAATACTGAGGTTTTGCAGCGCGGGTGTCCGCAGGCCAACCCATTGGGTGATCTGCAGTCGATTATCGCTCAGAAGCGTTGCATACATGGTGACGGGAATACCCGTCGCCGTTTTCAACGAAGTCAATGCTGCACGGATTGCTTCGTCATCATCGCGGGCGCGCAGGGAGTCCACCGTGTGCTCCTCCTGGGGGGCCGTGGGGGGTACCCCTAAGGGTGCACCCGTGGGGGTATACCTTAAGGGGCTTGGATTGTGTTATCGAATGTGGATTATAGCGGGAAAACGGGGGTAAACCTAACTTGAGCCTTTTTCAGTTCTCTAGTGAAACCTATGAGGGCTGACAGTACCGATGCGCTGGCCGGCCTTTGCAGCACGGGTTTTGCCCCTGAGAGAAACCTAAAGTTCCACGTCACCCCCGTGCGAGCCTACCCCCGAAGGATTTATTGTGACCATCTTGCATGAGCGATATTGCTGAAACAGTCAAGATGACATTTCCCCTAGCGAACAGGTCTGTCTATCTTTTTAAGACCATTCTGTCTGTAAGGGGTGTATGGTCAATGTCTGTTACTCAAGGAATAGGAGAAGCACCTCATGTCTAAGATCTATGAATCCATTACCGACACCATTGGCCACACCCCGCTAGTGAAGCTTCAACGCCTCAGCGAAGGCCTCCCGGCCACCGTCTTGGTGAAAGTAGAGTCCTTTAACCCCGCCAACTCGGTCAAAGACCGCATTGGTGCCGCAATTATTGAGGCCGCCGAAGAATCCGGGGAATTAAAGCCCGGCGGAACCATTGTGGAAGCCACCAGTGGTAATACCGGCATTGCACTGGCGATGGTCGGTGCTGCTCGTGGTTATAACGTGGTGCTGACCATGCCGGAAACCATGTCCTCTGAGCGCCGCGTGATGCTGCGCGCCTATGGGGCGGAAATTGTTTTGACCCCGGGTTCTGCCGGCATGCAGGGTGCTGTGGATAAGGCCAATGAGATCGTGAAACAACGCGAGAACGCTATCTTGGCTTCGCAATTTACTAACCCGGCCAACCCCAAGCGCCACCGCGAAACCACTGCGGAGGAAATCTGGGAGGACACCGATGGCAAGGTCGATATCTTTGTAGCCGGTGTTGGTACCGGCGGAACCGTCTCTGGTGTGGGCGAGGTACTTAAAGAACGTAACCCTGAGGCCAAGGTCTATGCCGTGGAACCGGCTGACTCCCCGCTGCTTTCTACCGGCAAGGCTGGCCCGCACAAGATCCAGGGTTTGGGTGCTAACTTCATCCCCGAAACCTTAGACCGCAAAGTTCTGGATGAGATCATCCCGGTGTCCAGTGATGATGCGGTGCGCGTTGCCCGCGAACTAGGCACTAAAGAAGGCATCTTGGGTGGTATCTCCAGCGGTGCGAATGTGTGGGCTGCCCTGGAGCTAGCTAAGCGAGAAGATAACGCTGGCAAAACCATCGTCACCTTGGTGACCGACTATGGCGAGCGCTATGTCTCCACGATTCTTTATGAAGATATTCGTGGCGAATAGTTAAGCTGCTGCGATCCAGACAGCAAATTTAGGGTGCAGGTAGGGACACACTGATAGGATTCGTGGCCATGCACTCACTGTGGAAGATGATCCGCGAGGACCTCGCCAATGCCCGCGACCATGATCCAGCCGCCCGTGGCGACCTGGAGAATGCGATCGTGTATTCCGGACTACATGCCATTTGGGCACATCGTGTGTCTCATTGGCTGTGGTGTCGCGGGGTAAAAGCCCCGGCGCGGATCCTTTCCCAATTCACCCGTTTTCTCACCGGCATTGAGATCCACCCCGGCGCGCAGATCGGCCGGCGTTTCTTCATTGACCATGGGATGGGCATTGTGATTGGGGAAACCACGGAGATCGGCGATGGCGTGATGCTCTATCACGGTGTCACCTTGGGTGGGCAGGTACTGACTCAAACCAAGCGGCACCCCACCTTGGGCGATAATGTGACCATCGGTGCGGGCGCCAAGATTTTAGGGCCTATCACCATTGGTGCTGGCTCTGCGGTGGGCGCTAATGCAGTGGTCACCAAGGACGTGCCGCCGGATCATATTGCGGTTGGTATCCCCGCTAAATCGCGGCCGCGTAAACCGGATGAGAAGCTCAAGCTGGTTGATCCGGATTGCTACGGGCACGGCGAGAACAAATAATTTTTCGCAACACTTTAAGGGCTGCACCTTCCCTGGTGCGGTCTTTTTCTTATGTCTAACTGCTGTGGTTTAGGTGGGTGCGCTAGCGCCAGAGGCCTCGCCGAGGGGCCCTTAGCCGAAGGCATCTAGCCGAGGAGTTCGCGGTACTCCGGGTTTTTATCAATGAAATGCGCTACCGCAGAGCAGCTGGCCTTCACTTGCCAGCCTTGGGCGCGGGCTTCATCTAGGGCGGCTTGAATAAGCGGCGTGGAGAGGCCCTGGCCGCGGAAAGCGGGATCGATGACGGTGTGGTCAAAATCCACGCTGTCTTCGCCTAGGGGGCGATAATCAGCGTGCCCGGCGAGGGTGCCTTCTTCATCGCGAATCTCGAAGGTGTGCTTGGCGCTATTGTGTTCAATCTCCATGCCGGAAATCCTACCGTCGGGGCAATGAAAAAGAACCTCTTTGGGAGAAAACTTTCCCAAAGAGGTTCTTCATTGTGGCCAGAGCCAGGATCGAACTGGCGACCTTCCACTTTTCAGGCGGACGCTCTACCGACTGAGCTATCTGGCCGCGATAAACCATTCTAGTGAATGCTCTATCTGCGCGACCCTGACGGGACTTGAACCCGCGACCTCCGCCGTGACAGGGCGGCGCGCTAACCAACTGCGCCACAGGGCCTAAATGTTGTGCTGCACACGTGGTGTGCTGTGCACGAGTAGCTACTCTACACAGAGTTGATAAGAGGCAACAAATCCCCAGCGTCCTCCCCTTTTTCGGGGGTTTCCGCTGAGGTAAGGTGATCCCCTACGGCTGCGGCGATCTGTGTGAAGTACCTGGGGCTCTGGGACCACCCGAGCTCGCTGAGCTGTTCCAAGAGCGCACTGAGCGGACTCTCTGACCGCGACGCTGATGAGATGCTGGTGCGGCGGATGCAAAAACGGCGGTGCTTTCTCCTGAAGAAGAAAACTCCGCCGTACTTTTGCGACCCTGACGGGACTTGAACCCGCGACCTCCGCCGTGACAGGGCGGCGCGCTAACCAACTGCGCCACAGGGCCAAAAAGCCCCATAAATATGGGAGTACCCCCAACGGGATTCGAACCCGTGCCGCCGCCGTGAAAGGGCGGTGTCCTAGGCCGCTAGACGATGGGGGCCAGTCAGCCAGGCGCGATGTACGCCGTGCGACTGCGGATTACACTACTTCATAATCTGGAATTTCCCCAAATTACGCGCTGACCTTTGGTTTTCTCGGCATCTTTTAACACCTTGTGCGCAAGTAAGCTTCTAGTTATGAGAAATAAGAAGCTCTTTCGTTGGGGTTGCGGATCGCTTATCGCGATTGTGCTCGCACTTGGTCTCGGTGCCACATGGATCCTTGGCCCTAGTGCGGGCATAGCCCTAAGAGCACAACCCTTCTTCTTGATTCCGCCTTCCCCGCAGCGTTATGCCGCGGTGGTGGTTGACTATGCCGAAAAGCTTGGCATTCATGGTGATACCCCAGAGTTTCAGAAGGCCAAGCAGGAAGCGTTAGCAAAGATCAAGAATGCCCAAACACTGGCGGATACCCATGAGCCATTAAACCGGCTGCTTAAAGCCGCCGGCGGAAAGCATTCACGGCTTATTCCACCGAAGGAAGCTTCTCAGCCCAGTGGCGATGTATTACCGGAAGTAAGCCAAGAAGGCCGCGTACTGGTATTGAAGGTGCCGGAATATATCGGTGAGCTAAACGGCGAGGACTACGCCAACACCTTGGCCAAGGGCATTGGCGATGCTGATGCTTGTGGCGCAGTGGTAGATCTTCGCGGCAATGGTGGCGGCGATATGGGCCCCATGGTGGCTGGACTTTCCCCGCTACTCCCGGATGGGGATGTGCTGTGGTTTGCCGGGAGGAGTTCCACTACCGCGGTAACCATTAACGGCAATTCCGCTTATGGCGGGGGCTCCCCCATTGAGGCTGCTACGGTAGGCAAGGTTGAATGGCCGGTAGCTATCCTCACCGATTCCGGTACCGCTAGTTCCGCTGAGGCGACTTTGTTGAGTTTCCGTGGTCTGCCTTATAGCCAAAGTTTTGGTGAGGCGACTGCGGGTTATGCCTCGTCTAATACGGCCTTCACTATGTCAGATGGGGCGATGGTGTTGTTGACCATCGCGAAGGATAAAGACCGTACCGGTGCAGAGCACCTTGATGACCCCGTTGAGCCAGATCATCCCACCCCTGATCCCATGGGCGCAGCCTTGAAGTGGCTGGAAGATCAGGGCTGCCGCTAAGGAGAGCATCTCGGCCAGTAGTCTCACAATCTCGCGTTGCCTACCCGAATGCGGGTAGGCATACCTGTATCTGCGCCCGTCCGCAGCACACCTGAGATACCCCCACCCGCAGATCTCGACTAAGGTCCGCATCTAAAAACTAAAGAGAAAATGTTTTTCAGCAACCAGGATAATCCCAGCGCATAAATGATCACTGGAACTGAATTACTTTCCCACCCTCCGTGAGTAAGTCACACCTTAGTGAAACATGACTACCCCCGTTTAGATACCCTATGGGGTATCGGGAACCTTTACAGTCACACATCCGACTACTTCGATATAGCCCTTCAGCTCAATACTCACCCTTTTGCCCACGGAGGACTCCTTGGACATCGTTGACATATCGCGGTGGCAATTCGGAATTACCACCGTTTATCACTTCATTTTCGTACCCCTGACCATTGGTTTAGCCCCAATGGTGGCGCTCATGCAGACAATGTGGGCGATTAAACGCGATGAACGCTGGTATCGAATGTCGCGTTTCTTTGGAACGGTTTTATTAGTGAACTTTGCCATGGGTGTTGCCACCGGCATTGTTCAAGAATTCCAATTCGGAATGAACTGGTCTGAATATTCCCGCATGGTGGGCGATGTATTCGGCGCCCCACTTGCATTAGAGGGCCTTATTGCCTTCTTTATGGAATCGGTATTCCTGGGTCTGTGGATTTTCGGGCGCGGAAGAATTCCGGTCTGGCTCCATACTCTCTCCATTTGGATGGTCGCCATTGGCGTGAATATTTCCGCCTATTTCATTATTGTGGCGAACTCCTTTATGCAGCACCCCGTTGGCGCGATTTATAACCCGGACACTGGGCGCGCGGAATTAGTGGATGTGGTGGCGCTGCTGACTAACCCCACTGCGCTGGCGGCCTTCCCGCATGCGGTGGCTGGCTCCTTCTTAACCGCCGGGACCTTTGTGCTCGGCATTGCCGGGTGGTGGATGATTCGGGATCGTGCGAAGGCGGCCCTGCACCGTGGGGCGTTGAAGATGGGGCTGTGGACTACGGTTCTTTCTTCCATTGCGGTGGCTATTACCGGCGATATTCAAGCAAAGCTGATGTTTATTCAGCAGCCCATGAAGATGGCGTCCGCGGAGTCGCTGTGCCATACGGAAACAGACCCGTGGTTCTCGGTCTTAACCATCGGTACCCACAATGACTGTGAGGCTGCCAAGCACCTGATTGAGGTCCCCGGGGTCTTAAGTTTCCTGGCAGATGGGCGGTTTAGTGGCGTGACTTTGCAGGGCGTTATGGATCTGCAGGCACAAATGGAGCAGCTTTATGGCCCCGGTAATTACACCCCGAACCTCTTTGTCACCTATTGGTCTTTCCGCGCCATGATTGGCCTGATGGTTGGGTCTTTGGCGCTGGCAGCGATCGCTTGGTTCTTTACCCGCAAGAATCGCCTGCCAGAAGGGCGTAATGCGCAGATCTTTAACGTCGCTTGCCTAGCGGCACTACCCTTCCCCTTCTTGGCGAACTCTGCCGGGTGGATCTTTACCGAAATGGGACGCCAGCCGTGGGTGGTGCACCCGAATCCGAATTCGGTGGGGGATCCGCGTACGGAGATGATCCGCATGACGGTGGATATGGGTGTGACTGATCATGCGCCAGTCAATGTGATTATTTCGCTGATCGGTTTCACCGTGGTCTACGCCGCACTGGCTGTGGTGTGGTTCTACCTGATTCGCCGCGTGGTGTTGGCTGGTCCGCCGGTCGAGGTGGATGCGGATCATCCGGACTACCAGGCCTCGGCCGAAGAGGCTTTGGAGCCAGTGCGCTTTAGCCACAATGGTGCAGCTGAGATTGAGGCTCGCGCAGGTACTGCTGCCAGTACCGCTGGCGGTGGCTCGGTTGCCCTGGCCACGAAACCCAGCGAGCACCGCGAACCCAGCGAGCACCGCGAGCACCGCGGTGGCGGCGGCCGTCATCGCGTGAAAGAGCCCACGGACCGCCCCAGCGCAGAGCGCCTCACCGACCCAACAGCCAACCCCACTAACCCCTTCCCGAACAACACCGAAAAGGAGTCCTAGTCTGCCATGTTTGGCCTTGATTTGCCCCTGGTGTGGTTCATCCTCATCGCCTTCCTCTTCGCCGGATACTTCCTGCTCGAAGGCTTCGACTTCGGCGTCGGCATCCTGCTGCCCTTCGTGGGCCGCACGGAAGCTAAACGCTCCGCCATGCTGCGCACCATCGGCCCGGTCTGGGATGGCAACGAAGTGTGGTTAATTACCGCCGGCGGCGCGCTTTTCGCCGCCTTCCCGGAGTGGTACGCCTCCATGTTCTCCGGGTTCTACCTGCCGCTCTTCCTCATCCTTTTAGGTCTGATTGTGCGCATCGTGGGCCTAGAATGGCGCACCAAAGTCGATACCGATTATTGGCGCGCCTGGTGCGACCGCGGCATCATCGTTGGCTCCTGGCTACCGCCGGTGCTCTGGGGTGTGGCTGTCGCCAACCTCATCCGTGGTGTCCCGGACAACGCCGGTCTGGTCTACCCGCTGCTCAACCCCTTCGGGCTCCTCGGCGGCCTGGCCTTAACGGCCGTGTTCGTCCTCCACGGACTCACCTTCTTGCGCCTCAAGACGGCCGGTGAACTCCGCGAACGCGCCGGCGCACTGCTCACCCCCGTCGCCGCACTGGCGCTGATCTTGGGTGGTGCCTTCGCAGTGGCCGCACAATTCCTCTATGGCAAGGACTGGACCTGGGTAGCCACCGGCCTGGCCGCAGTGGGCCTGCTGATTGGTATCTTCGGTGCCCTGCGTGGTCGCGATGGCATTGCCTTTAGCGCCACCTCTATAGCGGTGATCGCCGTAACGGTGCTGGCCTTCGGCGCCATGTTCCCCATGGTGTGGCCGGGTATGGATCTGTGGGCGGCAGCATCCTCCGAATACACCTTGAAGTTCATGACCTGGTCCGCCATCCTCATCACCCCCTTGGTGCTGCTCTACCAAGGCTGGACCTATTGGGTTTTCCGTAAACGCATCACCGCCCACACCGTTTCCGCATGATCCAAAAACCAGTCGATCCTCGACTACTCCGGCTCTCCCGCCCAGCCCGCCGCTGGGTGGGGGTTGCCGCTTTTTTATCCGCCGCCGCCGCCATCACCACCATCTGCGCCGGCTTCCTCATCGGCCATATCACCGCCGGCATCATCGAAGGGCCCACCCCTTCCCCACAGCTTTTCATCGCCCTTGGGGTTGCCGCCACCCTACGCGGGCTTATCGCCTGGGCTAGGCACCGCTTCGGCCATATCGCCGCCATCGATGTGGTCACTGACCTGCGCGCACGCACCCTACGCAGCCTCGCCCTGCGCGACCCCCGCACCCTGGACCGCGCGCATTGGCGCACCATTTTAAGCAGCGGCATTGAAGGGCTGGCCCCCTACCTCACCGGATTCCTCCCGGCACTGGCAGCCACCTTCATCGCCACCCCCGCCGCACTGGCAGTGATCTTCTACGTCGACGCCCCCTCAGCGCTGATCGCGCTCATCACCCTGCCACTGATCCCGCTATTTATGTGGCTAGTCGGCACACTCACCCAAGGGCGCACCGAAAAACGGCTCCGCGACCTCAGCGTCCTCAGCGAGCAGATGCTTGACCTCGTCGCCGGCCTTCCCACCCTCAAAGCCTTCCGCCGCACCCACGCGCCCGCCAAAGAAATCGAGCGACTCTCCCACGCGCATCACCGCTCCACCATGCAGGTGCTCAAAATCGCGTTTCTCTCCGGATTCGTCCTCGAATTCCTCGCCACCCTCTCGGTCGCACTCGTCGCCGTCGGCATCGGTTTTCGCCTTATCGATGGCTCCATCACCCTTGCCGCGGGCCTGACGGTCCTAGTCATCATCCCCGAGGTCTACAACCCCGTGCGCGAAGTGGGCTCACGTTTCCACGACGCCCAAGATGGCCTCGCGGCTACCCATGAGGTGCTCTCCGAGATCGAGCGTCCCCGCCCGCAGGCACCATCTGTTAGCACTCTTCCCCCGCATGCCGCACCTTCAAGTGATAGCGGCATAGTCGTTAATTTTGATCGCTTAAGTGTTCAAGGCCGCGATGGCACCCGCCCGAAGAATCTCTCCGGTACCGCCCAACCAGGGCAGATCACCGTGCTGGCCGGGCCTAATGCTTCCGGTAAATCCACCGCCCTTTTAGTACTTCTCGGCATCACCACCGAAGGCGTAGATGGTCAAGCAATTGCCTATGGCCCTGAACCCATCGATGTCTCTAAGCTGTGGAAGCGCGTGTCCTACCTACCTCAACGCCCAGCGCTCTCCCCGGCGCTGGTGGGAGAAGCCGCCGAACTTTCCCTTGGGCAACGCCAACGCGTGGCCTTTGCCCGCGAGCTAGAACGCGAACGCGAACTCCTGATCCTCGATGAACCCACCGCGCACCTGGATGAAGGCAATGCCCGCATTATGCTCCAGTGCCTCCGTAAGGCTGCCGATAGTGGGGTCACCGTGTTGCTCGCCTCCCATGACCCGTTGGTGCTTGACGCAGCTGATCACATCATCGAGGTGAACTCATGATCCGCGCCATTCTTGCCGGCACGTTAACGCTACTTGCCTCCATTGGGTTAACCGCCACCTCCGCATGGCTGATTACCCGCGCCTGGGAAATGCCACCGGTTTTAGACCTTGCGGTGGCGGTCACCGCAGTGCGTGCTTTGGGTATCTCCAAGGCAGTCTTCCGCTATATCGATCGCCTCGTCTCCCACGATATTGCGCTTAAACGCGCCGGCCAGACCCGCACGCAGGCCTATCGCAGCTTGGCGGAAGCCCCCTCTGACTACACCGTGCGTTTAGGCCGCGGGGCGCTTCTTACTCGCCTGGGTGCTGATGTAGACATGCTCACCGATGAGGTGGTGCGCGCCTTAGTACCCGCAGGGGTGTGCGCGCTGACTTCCTTGGTAGCCATCATCGGGATTGGGATTCTCTCCCCTGCTGCCGCCGCCGTCTTAGCCCTCGGGTTGGTGATCTCTGGGGTGCTAGCACCATGGTTATCGGCGCGGGCGACCCGCCGCCGCGAAGATGCCCGCGCACTGACGGTCCAAGAACATATCACCAGCATTGACCGTGTGCTTGCTGATGCGGTGTCTTTGCGTATCCGCGAGCAATTAGATAACGCCCTAGAGGATGCTGAAGTTGCTTCCCGGCGGCTGGCTGCCGCGGAAGAACCCGATGCGCCAGCCCACGGCTTGGCGGCTTTATCCACCCTATGGACGGTGCTCGGTGTGCTGCTGGTGGTGCTTATGACCGCAAGCGATCACTCCCCGCAATGGGTTGGGGTTCTAGCCCTTGTGCCGCTTGCGGCCTTTGAGGCCACCACCGTGATGCCAGCTGCAGCTGTGGCCTGGGAACGCGCCCGCGGGGCTCGCCGCCGCATTAGCGAACTTGGGGTGGAAACCCACGTACACCAGCGCAGCACCACGAGCGATTCTTTGACCTTAAGCGCCCACGATCTTGAGCTTTGCCGCGGCACGTTAGGCACCATCAATCTTGAGGTGCCCTTCGGTGAGCGGCTGCGGATTACCGCTCCTTCTGGTGCCGGGAAGACCACCTTATTGCTCACCTTGGCTGGGATTTTAGAAGCCCGCAGTGGCGAAGTATCCGTGGCACCAGAGTCGGTGACCTGTATTAGCGAAGATGACCATATTTTCGCCACCACCATCCGCGATAACTTAGCCCTTGGCGCCCCCGATGCCGCTGATGAGCAAATGTGGGAAGTACTAGAGGCCTTGGGATTAGCGGCCTGGGCGCGCAGCCTCCCCGAGGAGCTTTCCACGGTTCTTAGCGATGGCGCAGAAAGTATTTCCGGTGGGCAACGCCGCCGCATTCTCTTAGCCCGCGCACTGCTGACTGACTCTCCGATTCTGCTTCTGGATGAACCCGATGAGCACCTTGATGATGTGGGAGCGGCTCAGCTCGAAGCGCTTTTTGCAGCCCCTGAACTTCCCGGTACCCGCGCAGTGCGCACGGTGGTGGTGGCCTCGCATCCGCGTGCAGGTGCTGGTGATGCTGGCAGCGGCCAATTGCCGGTCTTGGCTTTTGACCAAGGTTAAGTAGCAAAAAGTGTGTCTGGTTTTCGGGATTCGCGCTGCTTAGACCATGAAAATCGCGATTATATAAGGTGCGGTCTTTACGCTGATCCCGAAAATTCACCCCCTCCCCTAACGGCACTAATCCAGCCGCTGCTGAGTTACTAATAGTCGCGTAACTGCGATCTCTTGTAGACCGACGAACGATGACCAATGGAAACGACAAGGATAATCAGATCATTGTTTTCCAAAGTTGCAACCACCCGATAGTCCCCCCACACGCCAGCGCCAAAAATCTGCCCAGTTGCCGGTTAGTGCTTTACCCCGTAGACGGGGATCCCCCAACGTTGATACTTCTTTCAAGAAGCCCGTTATTCGTTTTCGTACTGGCTTGTCTAGCTTGCGAAGCTCGCGCTCAGCTTGCGGGATAAACTTAACACTCAAACTCACGCTCAAGTTCTTCCAGCGAGATGGCCTTCAGTTCGCCCTTACGAACGGCTTCAACCTCGGCACGGATTGTGGAGACATACTCGAAGTCATCCAAGTACTTGCGTAGTGCCTCACGAACATAAGAGTCAGGGGATCGACCGGTTAGCTCGGACACTCGATCTAAGCGTTGGTTGTCACATTGTGGCAGCCAGAGGCTAATAAGATCACTCATGCAAAACACTGTAAGGACTGATAGGAGTTTGGGGAAGACCCTATAAGAGGTCCGCCAACTTGAAATGACCGATCCTTGCTAACAGGCCAGCTACCCATCCGACAACATCACCCCATCAATGAGTAGCCTCATCAAACGCATCGGATGCGGATTCAGGAACTTCGACAAGTACCGTATCCAAGCCCTGCTCTACGCCGACAAACCCAACTGGCTGCTAGTAAACGACACTTTCCACGAAGACATCGCGGAAGAATCCGAAGCCCTGGGTTTTGGGATTCTACGGTTGAATATGACCTATTCGCGTGAGAAGAAGAAAGAGGCGCGGCAAACCTTGGAATTCTGGCCTGCCTGCAGCGGGCGGCGGGACCCGCACCTCAGGATCTCGGGGAAAGCAAAAAACCAACAACCAGGTCTGGTGGTGCCGATATGACAAATCCCCTGGCCGTTGATGACCAGGGGAAATGTGTTGGTGGGCCCCGTGGGGATCGAACCCACGACCTGCGGATTAAAAGTCCGTAGCTCTACCAACTGAGCTAGAGGCCCACGCCATAAACGCCCCCGCGGAAGGGGCGCGCTTAGGACGCGTTCCATCATAACGGGTGGATGCCCGCTGAGGTAAATCGCATGCCTCCCCCGCAGGAATCACGGGGGAGACGGGTGGTTTTCTAGCCCTTCATGGAGCCCTTTTCCACCAGGTTGCGGTGGAAATCGAAGGCGGTGGCCAGATCATGCGGGGTCTGCAGGAATGCCTTGTCGCCGCTGGTGGCGCGGTCGTAGTACTCCTGCAGGGCCGGACGGTAGTCCGGGTGAGCGATGGAGATCATCTTCTCCACGCGGGCACGCGGGGCGAGGCCACGCAGGTCGGCATAGCCGTATTCGGAGATGACGACCATGACATCGTGCTCGGTGTGGTCGATGTGGGAGGCGAAGGGGACGATCGCGGAGATCGCGCCGTCCTTGGCAATCGAGGGGGTGATAAAGGAGGAGATGTAGCCGTTGCGGGTGAAGTCACCGGAACCACCGATGCCGTTCATCATGCGGGTGCCGGCCACGTTGGTGGAGTTCACGTTGCCGTAGATATCGGCTTCGATCAGGCCGTTGGTGGCGATCAGGCCGGTGCGGCGGATGACCTCGGGGTGGTTAGAGATGGACTGCGGGCGCAGGATGATGCTCTCGCGGTACTTCTTGGCCTCAGCGTTCATCTTCTCGGCGTACTCCGGGGAGAGGGAGAAGGAGGTGGCCGAAGCAACGGTCATCTTACCGGCGTCGATCAGGTCAACCATGCCGTCCTGGATGACTTCGGTGTAGGCCTGGATATTCTCGAACTTGGAGTCCAGCAGGCCAGCCATCACGGCGTTGGGGACGTTGCCCACGCCGGACTGCATGACATAGCCGTCGTAGCTCAGGCGACCAGCAGCAACTTCGCCCTCGAGGAAGTCGAGGAAGTTGCCGGCGATCTTCTGGGAGACCTCGTCGACGGGCTTGAAGGGGGCGTTGCGGTCCGGAGCATCGGTTTCGATAACGGCGACAACCTTGTCGGTGTCGATCTCGATGTAGGTCTTGCCGATGCGGTCACCAGCGTTGTTAATCGGGATGGCGACACGGTTCGGCAGAGCCGGAACGGTCCAAATGTCGTGCATGCCCTCGAGGTCCTCGGACTGCCAGGAGTTGACCTCAATAATGATGCGCTCTGCGGCGCGCAGGAATTCGACGTTGTTGCCAACGGAGGAGGAGGGGACAATGTTGCCGTCTTCGGTAATGCGGGTTGCTTCAACGATGGCGACATTCATCTGGCCGAAGAAGCCTTCTTCCACCATCTGGCCCAGGTGAGAGAGGTGAATATCGGCGTAACGAATCTTGCCGGCGTTGATCTTGTTACGCATCACCGGGTCGGACTGGTAGGGGGTGCGGAAGGAGATGGCATCAGCTTCGGCCATCACACCATCGCAGTTGTCAGCGGTGGAGGCACCGGTGAAAAGCTCAATGGCATAATCGTTGCCCTTGGCATGCTCGGCCTTAGCGCGCTCAGCGATGGCTTCGGGCATGGCCTTGGGGTAGCCGGCACCGGTGAAGCCGGAGATGCCTACCTTGTCACCATTGTTGACGAACTGGACAGCTTCCTCGGCGGTCATCACCTTGGAACGCAGAGCGGCGTTGGCAATCCTGTCGGACATTAATCCTCCTAGTGTCATGTCCCCGCGAGGCGCGTATCGTGCCTTGGCCTTCCACGGAGTTACGTGACATACCCCCGATTGGGGCATGTACAAGAAAACACTCAGCGAATAAGAGTGCTGGGTGTTCCGGGGAAGGTGCGGGAATATTTTGTTTTATGTTCTGAGTTCAACTGCACTTTACCTGTAGCTTTGCCCCTTGGAGGAGGGTTTGGTTGAGCAGGTTTCCGCAATCGACTTTTCAGTTACCTCCACCACATTAGTCGACTGCGCCTCACTTCGCCGCCTGGGTCACATTTAGGGGTCAAGTGTGGGCCACCTTAAAGCGTGATGCGGCGGCGACCATAGGGCTTTCGTGCTGCTTAGGGGTGTGTGGGTGGTGCTGTGTGGGTGGTGGTGTGAGCTTGGTGCCGTGGGGCTTGGTTGGCGTGGGGGTGGTGGCGTGGGGCGCCGGTAGCTCGCGGCAAGCGTACTAACCGTATGTGGGTGGCTCTTTTTCTGCCTGATCGAGTCGCCGCGCAACTTTCTTGGTGCCGAAGATAGAAATGCTGATCGCGACCAATAAGAAGAGGGCGAGCTCCACGGGGCCGACATTCACACCAAGAGCAGCCATGATCCCGGCGATGATGAACATGACCACGTTGAGGAAAACAATGAACGCGATAAGAAGAATCAGGAAGCGTTTCATGGTCTATGCACCTTCTCCCATCAGTACAGCGGGTCGAGGGGTAGAGAGTTTGGGCACCAACATCTCCTTAGAGGTCGTCATCCTGAAAGGTGGTCGTGCGGTCGCGGGCTTAGGTCGCCGCGGAGTCGAGCTCATCTATCCCCCGCTTTAATGGGAGATATATGGACTTTTCTACCATCTGCCCCTCGGCTTTGGACTAAGAGAACCCCCAAAGCAGGGGCCCAACATGGTGTTGGTGATGGCAGCGCCTTTTCCGGTGATGCCGGCGTGGTTTGCTGTTGGTTGGAGGTAGCGGGAACAATACCTGCCTGTGACCTTGAAAATCGGACCGCATAAACTCTCCTCCCCCGTGGTGCTCGCCCCTATGGCTGGGGTGACCAATGTTGCTTTTCGCACGCTCTGTCGCGAATTGGAGTTGGAGAAAACCGGCACGGTTTCTGGTCTTTATGTGTGCGAGATGGTGACTGCTCGTGCATTGGTGGAACGCAATGAAAAGACCTTGCATATGACCACCTTCGCCCCGGAGGAATCCCCCCGTAGCTTGCAGCTGTACACCACTGATCCGGAGTACACCTATAAGGCCGCGAAGATGATCGTGGATGAGGATCTCGCCGACCACATTGATATGAACTTCGGTTGCCCAGTACCGAAGGTAACCCGGCGCGGCGGGGGTTCCGCGCTGCCCTATAAGCGGCGACTATTCGGCAATATTGTGGCTGCCGCGGTGCGGGCTACTGAGGGGACCGATATTCCCGTTACCGTGAAATTCCGGGTGGGGATCGACGCCGAGCACCATACGCACTTAGATGCTGGGCGGATTGCGATTGAGGAAGGTGCCGCGGCGGTTGCTTTGCATGCCCGTACTGCTTCTCAGCGTTACTCCGGAGAAGCAGATTGGGGTGAGATTGCACGCTTGAAGGACCACCTGGGCCATACCGGGGTGCCGGTGTTGGGAAATGGCGATATTTTTGCGGCCCGTGATGCCAGCGCGATGATGGCTCAAACGGGTTGCGACGGTGTGGTTATTGGCCGTGGTTGTTTGGGGCGCCCCTGGTTATTTGCGGAGCTTTCGGCCGAGCTGCGTGGGCTGCCTCTGCCCTCTGAACCGACGTTGGGTGAGGTGACCCGGATCATTCACCGTCATGCTGAGCTATTGATTGCCCATGATGGGGAGGATCGCGCTTGCCGTGATTTACGTAAGCACATGGGTTGGTATCTTCGCGGTTTCCCGGTTGGTGGGGAGTTGCGCGCGCAGCTTTCCAAGATTGGGTCTTTGGCTCAGCTGGAGGACACCTTGGCCCCGTATACGGATTCAATGGAGCTAGCTAATGACGCCGAAGGTCCGCGGGGACGTCAGGGTTCCCCAGCTAAGGTGCTGTTGCCGGAGGGCTGGTTAGATGATCCGGAGGATGAGACGGTACCGGAGGGTGCTGACATTATGCACTCTGGTGGCTAAGTAGTTTCGGGGGTAAACGGGGTTCACTCTCCCGAAGTGTGGCGCAGGACTCATTCTGGCACGGTACGCTCAGCGATCACATCGTGCTACCGAGCCTGTGGGGAGAAAATGAACACACAAGACGACATCGTTATTGCCGGCGCCGCACGCACCCCAACCGGCCGCTTTCTGGGGAGCCTCGCGAATATCGCCGCACCACAATTAGGTGCGCACGCGATCGCAGGTGCCCTGGGGGACTTCCCCGGCGAACGCGTTGACGCCGTGATTATGGGCGAAGTGCTTCAAGCCGGAGTAGGCCAAAACCCCGCCAAACAAGCAGCCCTTGCTGCTGGTATCACCCCGAATGCGCATACCTTGACGGTAAATAAGGTGTGTTTATCTGGGTTAACCGCGGTCATTGATGCTGCTCGTTTGCTGCGTAGCCGGGAAGCAGATGTGGTGGTTGCCGGGGGTATGGAATCTATGAGTCAATCCCCGCATCTTCTGCCGCGTTCTCGGTTTGGGCTGCGCTATGGGGATGCCCGCCTGATCGACCATCTAGCCCATGATGGTTTACGTGCCGCAGACTTGGATATCGCCATGGGTGAGCTCAGCGAACGCTATGCCGATCGCTACCCTGTCACCCGCGAAGATCAAGATGCCTTCTCCGTGCTCTCGCATGAACGTGCATTAAAGGCACGTAAAGACGGCACCTTCGCTAAGGAAATCGTTGAGGTTGAAGGCCTGGACCATGATGAAGGTGTGCGCGAGGGAGTCAGCGCAGAATCGCTTCGCAGACTACGCCCCGCGTTTACTGCTGATGGCAGCATCACGGCAGGTAATGCCTCGCAATTATCCGATGGTGCCGCAGCTCTTCTGCTATGCCGGCGCGAATACGCCGATGCCCATGGCCTAAGGGTTTTGGCGGTAGTGCGCGCCCCAGGCCAAGTTGCGGGGCCTGATTCCTCCCTGCAACACCAACCAGCCCGTGCCTTAGAGCGAGCTTTGAAGCGCCAAGGCTGGGAGGCAAGTGACCTGGACGCTATTGAAATTAATGAAGCTTTTGCGGCGGTGGCCGTGTATTCCGCCCGCGAATTGGGTATTGAGTGGGAGAAGGTCAATATCCACGGCGGTGCGATTGCGATGGGCCATCCGATTGGTGCTTCCGGCGCCCGCCTAGCGGTGCACTTGGCACACCAGATTGCCGCCGGGAAGATCAGCCGCGCCGGAGCCGCACTATGCGGCGGTGGCGGCCAAGGCGAAGCCCTCCTTTTCGAGGCCTCTGTCTAAAGAAGGAAGATATGAGTATCCACACCAGTATTCACAACCACACCGCGGTCATCACCCTTGATCGCCCGAAAGCCTTAAATGCCTTGAACCATGAGATGGTCAAGGAAATGACTCGGGTGCTTCAGGAATGGCGTGATGATGAGGACATCACCATGGTGGTTCTCCGCGGGGCCGGGGAACGCGCCTTGTGCGCTGGCGGGGATATCGCCAGCCTCTACGAGGATGCCAAATTAGGCGGCAGCTTAGGCGAAGAATTCTGGCGCGATGAATATCGCTTAAATGACCTCATCGCCAACTACCCCAAGCCCTACGTTGCGATCATGCACGGCATTGTGCTGGGCGGCGGGGTGGGTGTCTCCGCCCATGGCAGCCACCGCATTGTCACTGACTCCACGCGCATCGGTATGCCAGAAGTTGGCATCGGATTTGTTCCTGATGTCGGTGGTACCTATTTGCTTTCCCGTGCCGGAGAGCTGGGCCGTTACCTGGCCTTAAGTGCTCGGCATGTGGGAGCTGCTGATGCCATCCGCTCAGGTCTAGCTGATGTGTATGTGCCAGAAGAGCGCCTTGAGGAATTGCTCGGACAGCTCTGTGCCACCGGTTTGCCTTCAGTAATTGATGACTTTGCTCAGCCGCTGGAAGAAGAAGGCGTTGATGCATCAAAGTGCGTGGGTGAAACCGTGGCCGAGATTCTGGCTAACCTCGATGAGGATGATGCTAAGCGCATCCGGCAGCACTGCCCTACCGCGTTGGCGGTGACCTTGGCTAGCTTGCAGCGTGCCGCCAACATGGATCTGAAGCAAGCTTTGAATGCGGAGTTTGGTGTCTCTTTGAGGATGCAAGCTCGCGCTGATTTCGTGGAAGGAGTGCGCGCCCAAATTATTGATAAGGACCGCTCCCCTGCCTGGTGCCCGGCTTTTCTTGATGATGTCCATGAGGAAGCCATCGAAGAGATACTCAGCCCCGTGGACTGCGAATATCCTTTTGCCTAAGACAACCCCCTGAAAGGAAAATCATGTCTGACTACGAAAACATTCTGGTTGAACGCCAAGACCGCGTCGCCATCATCACCTTGAACCGCCCCAAGTCCCTCAATGCCCTCAATAGCACCACGATGCGTGAGGTAGTAGCTGCGGGCCGGGAATTGGACACCGATGATTCTGTGGGCTGCATTGTGCTCACTGGTGCTGGGGATAAAGCCTTTGCCGCTGGCGCGGATATTAAGGAAATGTCCACTCAATCCGCCACTGATATGTACATGAGCGACTTCTTTGGTGGTTGGGATGAGTTCACTCGTCTGCGCACCCCAATTATCGCCGCGGTGGATGGCTATGCCCTGGGTGGCGGCTGCGAACTAGCGATGATGTGTGACTTCATTATCGCCAGCGAAAAAGCTGTTTTTGGTCAACCGGAAATTAACTTAGGCGTTATCCCAGGTATGGGTGGTTCCCAGCGTCTAACCCGCGCCATTGGTAAAGCCAAGGCCATGGAAATGTGCCTGACTGGCCGCAATATGAAAGCCGATGAGGCAGAAACCCTAGGTTTAGTGGCGCGGGTGGTGCCAGCTGGTAAGGCACTGGAGGAAGCATTGGAAGCCGCGAAAGTAATTGCCTCGCGTTCCAAGGTGGCGTCCACCATGGTCAAGGATGTTGTTAATGCCGTATACGAAACGACTCTGACCCAGGGTGTCCAATATGAGCGCCGCGTCTTTAACTCGGTGTTTGCTTCCGAGGATCAAACGATCGGCATGGAGGCTTTTGTGAATAAGCAAAAGCCGGAATTCAAGCACCGCTAGAGATACGCCAAAGCGCCTCCTTACTGACTTTCTGAGAAGGAGGCGCTTTCGTGTTTAGAAGTCTCCGGCGATCCGGCGGAAATCGGAACAGATCTGGTAGAGATCCTCTTGGGCATCCTTGGTTAAACCCAGGTTTCGAAACACTGCATTAAGTTCCGGGGTGGCGGCTTTGACTAGGGCAATGCCCTGGTCAGTGATGCTGACGAGGATGACTCTTTTATCTTCTGCGGAGCTTCCGCGGCGAACCAGGCCATCGCGTTCTAAACGTGCCACGGTGTGAGTAACGGAGGCTGGGTGAACCTGTAGGCGTTCACTGATTTTGCTCATTGGCAGAGCACCGTGTCGGGTGAAGTGCAGTAAAGTGAGCAGTTCATAGCGGGCGAAGCTAATTCCAAATGGGGCCAGGGTTTGCTCGCAGCGGGTGCGCATCATCTGGGCTACCCGGACCACGGAGGTTAAGGTGGCCATTCCGCTGGCGGCATCGCCCCAGCCGTGCTTTTCCCAATTCGTTTTAGCGGCGGCAATGAAGTCAGTATTCGGGGCGGTATTGGGGGCCAAAGGTCGAAGCCTTTCTCACTATGCGCTGCGGGTTGCTTCTTTACTTAATCACAGGTCTGATGTCGTGAGTACTTAGCGCCTTATATATAAGGAAATGCCCAGGGCTATCTGCCCTGGGCACCCCCTTTAGGAAGGGATTATCCCTTCAGTGAAGGGAAATCGGTATCGCAGTACTCGACACCTTCGGTGTTATTCAAGCTGCCATCCGCACCATGGATGGTGGTTTCGCGACGGCGGAGCTCCACGCGGCGGATCTTGCCGGAAACGGTCTTCGGCAATTCGAAGAACTCCAGGCGGCGGATGCGCTTATAGGGGGCTAGGCCTTCACGGCAGTGTTTGAGGATGGACTCAGCAACCTCTGCGTTGGGCTCTACCCCGGCAACGAGGCTGACATAGGCCTTGGGTACTGCCAGGCGGATGGGGTCAGGAGAAGGCACGACCGCAACTTCGGCGACCGAGGGGTGCTCGATGACCACGGATTCCAACTCGAAGGGAGATAGGCGGTAGTCACTGGCTTTGAAGACGTCATCGGAGCGGCCCACATAGGTGAGGTAACCATCTACATCGCGTTCGGCGATATCACCGGTGTGGTAGAAACCGTCGCGGAAAGTTTCGGCGTTCTTTTCATCATCGCCGAAGTATCCGGGGGTAAGCCCCACCGGTCGCGGATCAAGGCGCAGGCACATTTCACCGTGATCACCGATCTCATCGGTGGCGGGGTCGATGAGCACCACATCCATACCAGGAAGCGGTAGACCCATGGAACCGGACTTCACTGGCAGTCCGGGTGGGTTGGCGACCTGCACGGAGGATTCGGTTTGGCCGAAACCATCGCGCACGGTGGTGTTCCATTCGCGTTGGACCACGGAGATGAGTTCAGGGTTAAGTGGTTCACCAGCTGCCACCACCTTGGTGGGTGGGGTTTTCAGGTGCGAGAGCTTGGCTTGAACCAGCATGCGCCACACGGTGGGTGGGGCGCAGAAACTGGTGACCCTTTCTTCTGCCATCTTGTCCATCAGGGCAATGGCGTCGAAGCGCGCATAGTTATAGAGGAAGATGGTTGCCCCGGCGATCCAGGGTGCGAAGAAGTTGGACCAGGCGTGCTTGGCCCAACCCGGGGCGGCTACGTTGAGGTGCACATCATCGGGTTGTAGTCCGATCCAGTACATGGTGGATAGGTGCCCGACGGGGTAAGAGGTGTGGGTGTGCTCCACCAGCTTCGCCTTGGAGGTGGTACCAGAGGTGAAGTACAGCAGGAGGGTCTCATCAGCCTTGGTGGGACATTCGACCTCGAACTCTTCTGGTCCTTCGTAGGAATCCTGGTAGGAGATGGTGGGGTGTGATTCTTGGGCTGGGGCGGCATCCCCCACCTGGATGATGGTGAAGTCGCCGGTGACCGGGCCGAATTTTTCGGCGTCTTCTGGGTTGACCACAACCCAAGAGATTTCGGCGCGGTCGGTGCGGTCCTGCAGGTCCGCTGGGCCGAGCATGGCGGTAGCGGGGTTTAGGACGAAGCCGCCCTTGATGCACGCGAGCATGGTTTCCCATAACTCGACTTGGTTGTTGAGCATGAGCATGACGCGGTCACCGCGTTTCATGCCGAGGCTGCGGAACCAGGTGGCCAGCTGCGAGGAGCGGCGGGAGAGATCACGGAAGGTGCGGCGAGTCTCACGCCCATCCATTTCACTGATAACAAGGGCTTCTCGATCAGCGGTTTCCGGGTCGCTACCTAGGTGGTCGAACCAGTCCAGGGCGAAGTTGAAGTGCTCGAAACGCGGCCACTCGAATTGATCGCGGGCAGCCTGGTAGTCCTCACGCAGGTCCATGAGGAGATCGCGGGCTTCGCGAAAACGCTGCGTCACATTCTGGGTGGAATCGGATGCTTGGGTCATGAGGCTCCTTAGTGTGATCCGGGTGACACTGGAGCTTAGTTGACCTTCAAAGTATTTGCGAGGGTTTGGGCAACTTTCTTGTGACAAAGGTTACCCCCGAGGATCCCCCGAAATCGCCCCCGTTGGGTGGGGCACCCAGCGATTTTTAGATGTAAAACTTCTTTTCTTCGACAAGGCCGTAGAGCACGAGGCGGCCGAGTTCGCGATAGGCCTGGGCCGCCGGCACGGCGTCGGCGATGCGGCCTTGTTGGATTTGTTGCATGGCACCTTCGACGATGATGCCGAGGAACTCTGGGGAGGCGTGGCGGAACTCTCCGTTCTCAATGCCAGCGCGGATCATATTGCTAATGCGGGCGGTGGCGGCTTTGGTGTTGGTGTCATAGAGTTCGCGGGCTAGCGGGCGGGTTGCGAGGTCGCACATAAAGGCCGGGGAAACGGGCTCTAAACAATTCGATATGCAGCGAAAATAGGCTTCTAGTTCGGCACGTTTGGTGCGGTGACCTTGGAGTGCGATGTGGGTGCGGCGCGAAATTTCTTGGAAGAAGCTAATGAGGGTTCGGCGCACAATTTCATCGACACTATCGCCTAGGGCGTAGAGCGTGGACTTGGAACAGCGGAAGCGTTTGACTGCGGAATCGATGGTGAAATCGGCGAAGCCCTCAGCCAAGAAGCTTTCAAGGAGGGCACCAAAAAGTTCGCGCTGTCGCGCGGTGAGAACTTCGGTATCAAAACTATGAGACATGGTGTGGTTCTCCGTCGTTTCTTCTTCGATTCATATATTGCTTCACCTATTCGACCACCTTTGGGCGAAAAATGTTGAAAACCTCCCCCGCGGAGAAATGCTCCTGTACACTTTGCGCTCATATCGTACTGTTCTCTAGATCACACACCTTGGAAGGTCATCATGAACCACTCCATCCCCTTCCCGGAGGCCGACATCCTTCAGGTGGCAGACCAGCTCTGCCCCGAGGAGCGGGAGCGCCTCCAAAAACTCCACGAGTTCCTCCAAGCTGAAGTGCGCCCCGTGGTGGGCGAGTATTGGGACCGTGAGGAATTCCCCTTCGAGTTATTGCCCAAACTTGCTGAGCAGGGTCTTGGCGAAATTGCCTTGGATGGCACCTCACGGCTCTTTAAGGGCCTGGCCTATGCAGAAGTCACCCGGGTGGATGTCTCGGTATCGGCATTGGTGGGAATCCATAATGAGCTGGTCGTTGAGCTCATCGACCAGCTTGGCTCTAAGGAGCAAAAGGATCAGTGGTTGCCTGGTCTTCGCCAATTCACCAAGCTGGGTTGCTTCGCGCTAACAGAACCAGACCATGGCTCTGATATTGCTGGTGGTTTGGCTACCTCAGCCAAGCGCACTGATCAGGGGTGGGTGATTAATGGTTCCAAGCGCTGGATTGGTGGCGGGACCTTCGCTGACTTCGCCATCGTTTTTGCCCGGGATACCGAGGACAATCGCATCAAGGGCTTCATTGTGGAGCTGGATCGCGAGGGGGTCAGCAAGGAGAAGATCTCCCGTAAGTCCGGGCTGCGCTGTATGCAAAATGCGAACCTGGATTTTAAGGATGTGCTGATTCCAGCGGAGAACCTCATCCCCGGGGCGGAGTCCTTTGCAGAAACCAACATTATGTTGAAGACCTCACGAGCGTGGGTGGGCTGGCAGGCCGCCGGTGTGCAGCTGGGCATTTTTGATGCGGCCCGTGATTATGCGGTTAACCGCGATCAATTCGGCAAGAAGATTGCGAAGTTCCAGCTGGTGCAAGAAGCTTTGAGCCGCATTTTGGGCAATGCCAGTGCCTCTTTGGCGATGTTGGCGCAGGTGGCGTGGATGCAGGAAAAGGGTGTCATGGAGATGCCGCACGCTGCCTTGGCCAAGGCCACTGCTACGCGTTTAGCGCGGGAATCTGCTGCGGCGGCCCGTGCACTGGGCGGCGGTAATGGCATTTTGACTGAGTATGAGCTCAGCAAATTCTTCAATGATGTGGAGGTGCTCTACACCTACGAGGGCACCTATGACATCAATTCACTGATTGTTGGTCGCGCAATTACCGGCATGTCTGCATTCGTTTAGAGGGGAGAACCTAATGAAGCTTGATTCCACCACCTCAGCTGTTGTCACAGGAGGTGCCTCAGGATTAGGCGCGGCAACCTGTGCCGAGCTAGCCGCCAGGGGCGTGCATGTCTTCGCCCTCGATCTCGAGCAAAGCATCGAAGGCAAAGCGGCAGACAACATTACTTATATCGCCACGGATGTCACCGATGAGCAACAGGTACGTCAGGCTGTGCGCCAGGCTGCCGAAGCTGCGCCTTTGCGGTTGGCGGTGACCTGCGCGGGGATTTGTCCTTCGGCGCGGATTGTGGGGCGCAAGGGCACCCATGATGTGGGGCTGTTTGCCACTACGTTAAATGTGAATTTGGTGGGCACTTTTAGTGTCATGGCGGCGGCGGCCGATGTGATGTCCACGCAGGAACCCATTAATGAGGATGGGGCACGCGGGTTGGTGGTGACCACTGCATCTGTGGCTGCCTTTGAAGGGCAGGTTGGGCAGGCCGCCTATGCCGCCAGTAAGGGCGGGGTGCATGCCTTGAGCATTACTGCGGCGCGTGATTTGGCGGGGTTGGGGATCCGCGTGAATTCCATTGCGCCGGGCATTGTGGAGACCCCCATGATGGCTGGGATTACCGAGGAGTTCCGGGAGGAATTGCAGGCCAGGGTGGTGTTCCCGAAGCGCATGGCGAAGCCTACGGAGTTCGCGGATTTGGTGGTGGCCTTGGCGGAAAATGATTACCTCAATGGAGAAACCATCCGCCTCGACGGCGCGCTGCGGATGCCCCCGCGTTAGAGCGCTACCCGGGCTCCTTGCTTCCGCTCCTAGCTCTGGTGGTAGGGGCGCAACCCCCAGTAGGGGAACACCGCTCGGGAGGTTGCCACCATGGGGGCGCCGGGGGCATCAGTGAGCACACGTTCAGGGCGATAATGCGCCAATAATCCTTCGGCCCCGGGGTCGCCCATGGTGGCGGCAACGGGGCCTTGGACTACCTGCGCCCAATCCTTCGGGGTGGGGTGCGCGGCCTCTAAAGGCATATCCGCCATCGCCGCTAGGGTGTGGGTCCAGGCGCGCGCCGCGGAATCGCGCAGATAACCGCCACCACCAATGGCCACCCACTTGCCGCCAGCAAAACGATCAGCCCAGCTAGCCACCGAACGATAAGCCCGGGCCATGGCATCCATGGATAAATCCAGATCCGCTAGCGGGTCAGCACGGTGAGCATCAGCACCGTGCTGGCTAACAATGATCTCTGGTTTAAAGACCTGCAATAGCGGCGGGATAATGCCGTGCACGGCCCGCAACCAATCAAGATCCGCGGTGTGGCGCTCAAGAGCCACATTCACCGCGGTGCCTAAGGCGCGCTGCCCACCAATGTCATTAGCGAAGCCAGTGCCGGGGAAAAGATGCAGCCCTGATTCATGCACCGAGATAGTAAGCACCCTGGGGTCATCCCAAAAGATTTTTTCCACCCCATCACCGTGGTGCGCATCAAGATCCAGGTAAGCCACCCGGCTAGCGCCGCGATCAAGCAACCACTTAATGGCCACCGCGGCATCATTGAACATGCAAAACCCACTCATGGAACCTTCATGGGCGTGGTGCAGGCCGCCGGCCATATTTGCGGCACGGTCATAGCGGCCTTCCCATACCTCTTCCACGGCCGCCACGGTGGCGGATACCACGCGGGCAGCTACTCGCGGTAGCTCCGGAACCACGGGGTGATCGGCATCCCCGATCCCTAGTTCTGGTTTCGGCTCCCCACTAGCTAAGGCCTGGAGGTAGTCATCGCTATGCACCAGGCGCAGCAGGCGGTCGCGCGCCGGTGGGGGTTCCATAATGTCGAAGTGGTCTAGCACCCCCAAGGCTTCGGCGAGGTGCATGGCCAGGCGAACCCGGCGCGGCCCCATGGGGTGGAAGGGCCCGAAGCTATAGTGATCCAGCGCCTCCCCATAGACCAGGAGCGGGCGTTTCTTTTCGCGGCGCATCATGTGGCTGAAAGTCCGCGGGCGAGGGGATCACGTTCAGTAGATAGCGGGGCGACCCGCATCCGGGCGCCCACCACGTAGGTGTTATCGGCGCTGGCCACCACGGGGGTGAGCTCGATTTCCACTAAGGCGGCGATATCATCTTTCAGTCGCGCGAGCTTAATGAGCAGGTCCTCGATGCTATCGAGCCGGGAGGGGGTGGCCCCGCGGTAGCCGTGCAGGATGGGCGCGGCCGCGAGTTGTTCCAACATGGCGCTGGCATCGCTTCGCCTTAAAGGTGGTACCCGCCAGGCGCGATCCCCCACCAAATCAGAGGCCAGCCCGGATGCACCGACACTGACCATGGGGCCAAGCACAGGATCTTCAATAGCGCGCATGGATAGGGATGCACCAGCTGGCACGGTTGCCTGAATGACGGGTTGAAGCACGCTGGGGTCTGGTTCTCCGGCGACCCCAAGTTCCACAGCAATACGCCCAAGCGAGGCCCAGGCTTGGCGCATGCTGGTGGGATCCCCAATGTGACGCACCACCGCGGAAAGCTCCGGGCGGCCACGTACCACTGGGCTAAGTGCTTTAAGCACCACGCCCCACCCCATGCCGGCAGCCGCCTCGGTGGCTTCTTCGAGGTTTTCCACTGGCACCCAGGGCACCAGGTCAATCCCATAGGCCGCTAAAATCGCAGCGCATTCCTCATCAGTGGCGGCGCGCGCTTCTTCTAAGTTCATCTCGGCCACCATCTGCAGGACTTTCTCTTCCCGCAGGTCATGGCGTTCTTCCAGTTCTTCCACCGTGGGGCGGGCCGCGGCACGCATCTCTTCATTTCGGCGAATCAAAGAGATCGCCTCCAAGGCATCCGCGTAGGTGGCGAAGATAGGCAGTTCGCCTTGTTCTTCCGCGCTTTCGGGGTTGCGGGCACCAAAGGTGTGCGGTTGTTTAAAGCCCACAAAAGAAGCAATCAGCGGGGTGCGGGTAGTGCCGGCAGCGAGTTCGCGCAGCAGCTCATAATAGTTTTGGGTGTTCTCGCCGCGGATATCCACCACTGCCACGAGTACCGCGTGGACCCCTGGTTCGGCGAGGGCTTCTTGGGTGGCTTCGGCAAGAGTGCTGCCGTGGCTCATCCGCGGATCTGGTTGAAGATCAAAGCGCAGCGCGGCTTGGTGCATTTGGCTGAGCAAGCCCTTGGAGTTGGCGATCAGCGCAACTTTCCTTCCGCGGGGAAGAGGTTGGCGCGCCAGGATCTGCGCGATATCAAACATGGTGTCGCGGCGTTGCACCACCATCGCCCCAGAGCGGCTAATCACTTCATCCAAAGCCCCAGCTGGGGCACTGATCAAACCGGGAAGGTCATAGTGCCGAGCGGTGCCCAATGCCCGCGAAGGAGTAAACACCACCACGTGCTTTTCTAAGGCCAGGCGCCTAAGAACCCGGAAGAATTTCCGTGGGTTACCAATGGCATCTAGGGATAAAAGACAGATCTGGGTATCGGCATCTTCCGCCCAGAATTGGATGACGTCATTAGCAGTAATATCCGCAAACGCCCCGGTGGCGATGAAGGTGCTCAACCCACAGCGGCGCTCAATGGCTCGGGCAAGCGCCAAGGTGGCTACACCCGCCGATTGCGTGAACAGCCCCACCGAACCTGGGCGCGGCATGGGCGCCGGGGAGGCATTAAGCCGCACTCGCGGGTCGGCATTAATCACCCCCAAGGAGGCGGGTCCGAAAGCACGCAACCCATAGGAGCGCGCCTTTTCCACGAACTCGCGGATCTCTTCACCGCGAAGCCCGGGGCTCCCACCTTGGGCGACAACAACTAGGCCGCGGGCTTCTTTCGCGGCGGCGGCCGCCAGGATCTCATCGAGGGTTTCCTTGTGATAGGCCACCACCACCAGGTCCACTACCCCGGGCAGACCTTGGAGGAGGCTCGCGGCGGAACGCGGGCGGGAGGGCTCTGCCAGGGAGGATTCCTCCGCCGAGGAAGGCTCGGCCGCAACCTCCCCCTCCACAACCCCAGCCTCATCCCTCGCCGCGCTGGTCACCACATGCAACTCCCCGCGGAAACCACTGTCCACAATGCCAGCAACAATGCTGCGCATCTCTTCTACATCCCCCACTACCGCCACATGCCGTGGCTCCAAGAGCCGCCGAATCGCACTGGCCTCCGCGCGGTGCTCGCGCTGCAACATCACTTCCTTCGAGCGCTGCGTGGGATCAATCGGGAAATCCACCGTGATGAAGCCATCTTCTAACTCCGGTTTCACCAGGTACCCGGCGCGCACAAACACCTGCACCATCGAGCGGTTTTGAGTCAACATCTCTGCGAAGAAACGCTCCACCCCGCACTCGCGCCCGATCTGCGCTAAGTGCTCCAATAAAATATTCGCGGCCCCGCGCCCATGGTGATCGTCTTGTACCAAGAAGGACACATCCCCTACCCGCGCGGGTAAAAATTGCTGCACAATTTCATAGCGGGCGGTGGCAATAATGCGGTCGCGTTCAGTAATCACCAGGGTAACGCGATCATGGTGATCCACATTCACCCAGCGGTCCAGGTCATCTTCGCCGAGTGTGGGGTGCGCGCTAAAAAACCTCAAATACTTGGAGGTATCGGATACACGATCATAAAACTCAATGAAGCGTTCGCGATCCTCCGGCTCCACTCGCCGCAGGTGCGCTACCCCACCATCAGCAAGAACAATGTCGGCTTCCCAGTTCATGTGCGGGCCCTTTCGCAGTTTCTGGGAAGCTTACCTAGAACAAACTAGGTGCGCAGGGAAAACAACACATGTTCTTCGGCAATCTCAAAACCTAAATTCTCATAGGCCTTCACCGCCGGCTGGTTATCATCCTCCACATACAAAATCACGCGCTTGACCTTGCGCTGATCCCGCAAATGCACAATCCCGGCGCGCAATAAGGGGTCCCCCAACCCACGTCCGCGCGCACGTTTACCCAGGCCCACCACATAAATCTCGCCCAGCCCTTCACCATGAACCTTCAACCAATGAAAGCCCATAATTCCCCGCTCATCCACTAAAAAGAGTACATCTTCCGGGTCAAACCATTCGGTATCTTGGGCGCGCGCAAGCCGCTCTAAGTCCCATCCGCCCTGCTCCGGGTGCCAATCAAAGGCCTCATTATTCACCTTCAACCATTGTTCCTGCGCATCCGGCGCCTGGTATTCCGCCAAGCTCACCAGGCCATCAGCACCTTCTACCTGCGCCAATGCGTCCCCGGTTAATTCCATTACTAAAAGCCGCCGCTTAATTTCTAGCCCGAGGCTTTTCCCGAGACCCTGGGCTGCGGGAAGATTCCCATGGGCCCAGGTCGGCACGCTTCCGAGCGCATGCCACAGCGCTTCCCCAATACCTAACCTGCGGGCATCAGGCCGCACCGTTAATTCCGCGGACTGCCCATCAAACGCACCCACGCCCACCAATTTCTCATCCTTAAAGGCCAGGTAGTGCTTGTGCCCAAGCCGAGGGTCATCAAGCCCTAATAAGAATTGTTCGCTGAGTGGTTCTACCCCATCGTGGGCGGCTACCTCTTCGCAGAGCTTCTTAGCGGCAGTGGCTAGTTCATCTGTTAACTCGTTATATTGCTTAATGTCCATGCTCACCCACGCTACCTTCACGGAGTATTTGTGCCACGCCGACTCCTCTATCTCATCGCTTCCCTGCTGCTCATCTTGTGGGTAGCTGATGGGATTATTGCCATCCGCGTGGAAAAACGCATCGCCACTATTGTGGAAAACTACTCGAATTTAGAGGTAGCGCCACGAGTATCCGCCGGTGGCACCCCCTATACCGCCGCGCTTTTAAGCGGCACGCTGCCGCAGGTGTCTGCGGATGTGTATGACGTTGATCTCCCACCCTTCGGCATGGTTAATGCCCGCACCGAGGCCATCAATGTTGAGGCCTCCCCGGCACAGGTGCTCAGCGGTGATCTGGCAGGTGCACAAACCGAGTTACTTCGCCGAACCATCAGTCTTGATGGGGTGTCTTTGGGGCGTCAATTAGGGATCATGGATCTCGATATCGCCAACCCCTATGACATTTCCCCTGCCGGTGGTTCTGTCACGGAAGCTAAGCTCACCGGTACCCCAGAAAAATTTGAGCGCCCCATCTCGGTGGTGGTGGCGCTGCGTCTTGATGGGCCGATGTTCCGCATGACCCCGCGGGTGATTGATTTTCCTGAGCGCGAGGAAGAAATCCGTGAGGCATTCACCTACGAGTTTGATACCCGCGAGCTTCCCCTTGCCTCCCAGGCACAATCAGTGACCTTGGATGGCGGCAGCATCCGCTTTTCCGCCGAGGTTCGCAATACCGCCCTGGAGTTCTCCAAACTCGCCCCGCTCGCCAAGTAGCCTGGTTTAGCGGATGCGCACCAGGTCGCGGACCACTTGCCAGGGCCGGCGGGAAAACTTTTTATGGTGCGCCACCGTCGGCGCAAAAACCTTCAATGCCGCCGGCACGCTACGCAACACCACGCTTTGGCGCACCCCGGCTGATTCCCCATCTACTTGGAAGCGCCGCGGTTCATGGCAGCTCAGTGTCACTTCCACAACATCATCCACGCGGATCATATTTTGGCGAATCCACTGCCCAAAATATTTGCGATACCCAAAACCAATCAGGTGCAACATCCCAGCAGCACCCTTAATCCCAGAGATATCGCTTAACCCAAAGATCCCCAGGTTGCGATCAAAGGAGTTCCTTGGGTTCGTGACCACCGGCAGCGGGCCGAGGAAGGTCCACGGGTTGGTATTGGAGGCCACGCACAAGGGAATATCCTCACAAACCACCTCTTCACCATCTTTGGTGCGTGTCTGCAAAGAAATCTGTGGGGGTTCCCGGCGCGCCCGCATCCAGGCGCGCAAAGACACATTCAGATACACCAAAGGCGAAGCCGCAAAACCATAGCTTCGTGCTCTTTCCACCCCGGCAATAACTTCCGCATCAATGCCGAAGCCAGCATTCACCGCAAACCAGCGGTCATTCCAGGTACCTAGGGTGATATCGCGGGTGAGGTTCCCCGCCAAGGTCCCAGCCAGGGTTTCCACCGCACTTTCGGCATCCGCCGGGAAACCTAAGGCGCGAGCAAAAACATTGGCTGATCCGGTGGGTACTACTGCTAATGCGGGGATGCGGCGTGATTCCACTGGTTTATCTGCGGGCCCTAAAAGCCCATTGACTACTTCATTGACGGTGCCATCCCCACCGAGCACCAACACTGCGTCAATATCGGAATCTGGGTCCTCCACAATGGCGCGGCACATTTCTTCCGCATGCCCGGCATAGTGCGTGAATTTACTCAGCAAATGCAGGTCCGGGACTTCCATCAAAGTCGGGACGATCGAGCTGAACAAGGCGGGCGATTGGCTCGTCGAGTTCGGATTCGCGATCATGAGGACCTTCATTCCGCCTAGCCTACCTTTAGTTCGATTCAGTGCCCTTGCCCCACGGGCGATTCACCCCAACAAGTAGCATGGTCGCCATGAGCGAAGAGAATAATAACCAGCCCACCCCACCAGCTGATACCCCCCGCCTTGATGGGAATGCTGCAGTCAACCAAGCTGCGGAATCAGCGAAGAAAACCGCGCACCTGAATATCCCCGGCATGAAGGAACTCTTCGATCTTCCCATCGAAGATGACACCGCCAACCTTCGTCAGGGCCCGAACCTGCACGACGGTCTTTTAGCCCTCCTGCCGCTAGTTGGCGTGTGGCGCGGCGAAGGCCAAGCCGATACCCCAGCAGATGGCCAATTCGCTTTCGGCCAGCAGCTGATCATCGCCCACGATGGCGAGAACTACCTCACCTATGATTCCCGCATCTGGCGTCTCGATGAGGAAGGCAACGCCCACGGCACCATCGAGCGCGAATCCGGTTTTTGGCGCATCGACCTCAAAGACCAAATGGAAGTCATCTGCACGCACTCCACCGGCGCGGTAGAAATATTTTATGGCCAACCCATGAACGAGCGCGCCTGGGAGCTGGAATCCGCCAGCACCATGGTCACCGCCTCCGGGCCCACCACCTTAGGCCCCGGCAAGCGTCTTTATGGCCTGCTCCCCAACAATGATCTCGGCTGGGTCGATGAGCGCCTCGTCGATGGTGAGCTGCACCCACGGATGTCAGCCCAACTCCACCGAGTCGCCGGTTAAACCAAGCAGCTACACTAACAAGCGGTGTCGGCACTAGTAGCCCGACACCATGCGACGAACGCCACCTCCTAGCTCCCTATGGGCTATCGCGGTGGCGTTCGTTTTTTCCAGCGCTACGGTGCCACAACGCCACAGCACCCCGGTACCACTGCACCCGCACCACACAGCGCCCGCTAGCGCGTCAACGCCTCCTCAATCAGCCCCCGCACTGCCTTTAACGAGTCCTTCCCCGGGCTTCCCAGCTCCTTATCGTTAATCCGGGTCACCCGCGCCCCCATCCGCACGGAGCTTAATAACCACACCGATTCCGCCTCATACAGGTCCGACACCGAAAGCTCCTTGTGCTTACAGCGCCAGCCCTTCTTCTCCCCCAACTCAAAAAGTGCGGCCACCGCGGTCCCAGCAATAATCTCCCCCGCCGGCTCCGGACTACGCAGCCGCTTATCCTTCTTCACAATCACCACACTCGAGGTCGCCGCCTCCAGTACGCGGTCTCCCTCGACCCACAGCACATCATCAAATCCCTGCGCGCGGCCTTCCCGCAGTGCCGCCATCGCCGCGGTGTAGTTCAAAGACTTCGCCGCCAAACTGACCCACGGTTTTTGCTTCTTCGTCGGCGAAATCTGGAAGCTAAACCCACGCTCCGCAGTCATCACGGCTACGCCTTCTTCGCGTTGTTTTAATTGCGTATCACTCAGCGCTCGCACGGTAATCCACGCGCTCGGCACTCCGGTGCTCGCCCGCCCACCGGTTAAGGTCCACGTCATTGCGGCTTGGGGTTTCTTCTTCCCCGGGATCTGCCCGCACCAATCCGCCGCCGCCTCCGCCGCGGCCTGCCCCCAGTGCTCCGCATCCGGGACCGCTAGCCCCAATTGGGTGGCCGAAGCCTGAAGACGTTTCATATGCCGCTGAAAATTCGCGACCTTCCCATCATGTATCAGCAGCGTCTCAAAAACACCTTCGCCTCGCGTGACAGCAGCATCATCCCAGTACAGATGCGGTAAGGAGGTGTTGTGGCGGCGGGTGGAGCCACCAAAGGGTTCAACCTGAAGGACCACGGGACTGGGCGAATTTAAAGCCATGTTATGGATTATGCCTTGGCTGGGGCATTAACATCAGGCTTGTGCGTAGTGATCTTTCCCTTTCGCCCATCGCGCAAGCCTATGGCGGCCAGCCGCGCCCCGATGGTTCCACTGTCGCTTGGCACTATGGCAACCCGCTCGGCGAACAGCGCGCCCTCGAGTCCCGCGCGGTGCTTATCGACCGCTCCGACCGCATCATCTTCAAAGTCAGTGGCGAGGATGCCCCCGACTTCCTCAACCGCCTTCTTTCCCAAAAACTCGATGACCTCCCCGAAAATCTTCGCACCGAGGCCCTCGACCTGGACATGAATGGCCGCATCCTCCACCACACCGGCATCGTCCGCCTCCCGGACGCTTTCTACCTCGATGTGGATCCTGCCCAAGCCGATTCCCTCGAAAAATACCTCTCCATGATGATCTTCTGGGCGAAGGTGGAAATCTCCCGTACGGACCTTGCGCTGCTCACCATCCTCGGAGAAGCACCCCGCTATGAATCAGTAGTCTCCGATGCCGTTCATGAATGGCCGGGGGTTGCCCGTCGAGATCTGCTGGTGCGGCGTGAGGACATGCTTGATGTGGTCCGCTGGTTCGCTGGGCATCACGTGAGTCTTGCCGGCACCATGACTTTTGATGCCATACGCACCCGCGCCGTCATCCCCGATCCTTTAAAAGACCTGGATCATAAATCCATCCCCCATGAGGTTCCTTCCTGGATTGGTCGCCATGGCCGGCTTGGTGCGGTGCACCTGAATAAGGGTTGTTACCGCGGCCAAGAAACCGTAGCGCGAGTCGAGAACCTCGGTCGCTCCCCACGGGTTTTGGTGATTGTGCATCTCGATGGCTCCGCCCCAGAGCTGCCGCCTACCGGCGCTGAAATTAAAGCGGGCCGGCGCACCGTGGGGCGTTTAGGCGAAGTGATACAAGACTGCGACTACGGCCCCATGGCGTTGGCTTTGGTGAAACGATCTGCGCTGGACTCCACTGAACTTCAGGCAGAAGGCGTGGCCATAAATGTTGATCCTGATTCCCTCCCCGCAGAGGAATCCGAACAAGCCGGACGCAAGGCCATCGATCGCCTCAAGGGACGCTCTTAACCGCTTCACCCCCACAAAGGGGTAGCGTCGCTTTGGCGCTAAAGTGCCTCACACTTTGTGCCCATTACCCGCCCGGCGCTGCGCCTCCGCTTATCTATCACTTGCCACCACAACCGCGACTCATCTCCGCAGCTCAAGATGCAGAGGGGAATTTTTCGCGCGTTCGGGCTATGGTATTCAGCAGGAACAGACAGACACGTTAAGCCGATGGGGCATCCGAATATCCCGGGATTGCCCTGGACACTCCAAGGGGGTCAAGGCATGGGTCGCGGTCGCGCGAAGGCAAAACAGACCAAAGTTGCTCGCCAACTGAAGTACAACACTCCGCAAATGGACCTCGAGTCGCTCCAGCGCGAGCTCGCTGGGAAGTCTTCCCGCCGTTTTTATGAGAGCAGCTCTCATGACGAAGAGGAGTACTACTCGGATCCGTACGCGGAATACTGGCGTGATGAGGACGGAAACCGCAAGGTCTCCGGCCAAGGCTAGTTAACTCGCTACTAGGCGGTGCGCACTGCGCGCACCGCCTTTTGGCGTGCGCTCTAGTAGCCGGGGTGCTCCCCGCTCATCAGCACAGACTCATCCCCATCCTGGGCGCTGCGTACGGTACCTAGCTCAAAGCAATCAATATGGCGTGCGGTCAGCATCGCCAAGGCACGGTCGCGATCTGTTGGTGCCACCACCGCAATCATCCCCACACCCATATTGAAGGTCTTCTCCATCTCCTCGCGGGACACATTCCCTAGCGACTGAATGGTGCGGAACACCTGCCCCGGGGTCCAGGAGCTACGCGAAACCTCAGCCACCAACCCATCCGGGATCACCCGCGCCAAGTTTCCGGCCAACCCGCCACCGGTGACGTGACAGAAGGTATGCACCTCACATTCAGTGGCCAGGGCGAGGCAGTCCTTGGCATAAATCTTGGTGGGCTCCAGGAGTTCTTCACCTAGGGTGCGGTCGAACTCTTCCATGTAGGCATCCAAGCTCAACCCGGCACGCTCTAAGAGCACATGGCGCGCAAGCGAGTAACCATTGGAGTGCAGCCCGGAAGAGGCCATCCCAATCAGCACATCTCCGGCACGCACTTTATCGGGGCCAAGGAGTTCTTCAGCTTCCACCACACCCACGGCGGTGGCGGAGACATCGTATTCTTCCGGTTCCATAACCCCTGGGTGTTCAGCGGTTTCCCCGCCCAGTAGTGCGCAGCCAGCCTGCACACAGCCTTCGGCAATACCGGAGACGATCTGCGCAATATGTTCTGGGACGACCTTGCCGATAGCAATATAGTCCTGCAGGAAGAGCGGTTCGGCACCGCAGACCACCAAGTCATCCACGCACATGGCCACCAGGTCAATGCCGATGGTGTCATGCTTATCCATGGCCTGTGCCACCGCTAATTTGGTGCCCACACCATCAGAGCCTGCGGCCAGCAGTGGTTCTTTGTATTTGCCTAAGGCAAAGAGTCCAGCGAAACCACCCAGGCCTCCGCGGACCTCGGGACGGGTGGCGCGTTTAGCGTGCGGGGCAATCAGTTCGACGGCGCGATCTCCGGCCTCAATGTCGACACCGGCGGCGGCGTATGAAGCACCTTCTTGCTTGCTCATTATTCTCCTGTCGTCGTGCCCTGGAGTCGGCGCACCAAATCAGCGTTTTTATTTAGTTGCGGCAAGCCCAAGGGGTAATGCCCATCGAAGCAAGCCGCGCAGAGATCCTGCGGTAGCTGCTCGGTGGCTTCAATCATGTCCCCGAGGGAAAGGAAGCCCAGGGTATCAGCCCCGATGGCGGTGCATACCGCCTCAATGACTTCCGATTCCCCACCGGGGCTGCCGGAATTAGCGATCAATTCCCCGGGGCTGGCGAAGTCAATGCCATAAAAGCATGGCCACTTCACCGGCGGGGAGGCAATCCGCACATGCACTTCTGCTGCCCCAGCTTCGCGCAGCATACGGATCAGCGCGCGTTGGGTATTACCGCGCACGATGGAGTCATCCACCACGATCAGACGCTTGCCTTCAATCATGTCGCGCAGCGGGTTGAGCTTAAGGCGGATACCTAGCTGGCGCAGGGTTTGGGAAGGCTGGATGAAGGTTCGGCCCACATAGGCGTTCTTCACCAGGCCTTGGCCGAAGGGGATGCCGCATTCGCTGGCATAGCCCACGGCTGCTGGGGTGCCGGAATCTGGCACGGGGATGACCAGGTCCGCATCCACTGGGTGCTCGCGGGCTAGGCGTCGCCCGATTTCCACGCGGGAGGAGTACACATCACGGCCGCGGATCACTGAGTCTGGGCGGGCGAGGTAGACGTATTCAAAAACGCAGCCTTTATGCGTGGCTGGTGCGAAGCGTTCCGAGTGCACGCCGGCGGCATCAATGGCGACCATTTCGCCGGGTTCGATTTCGCGAACAAAGGAGGCGCCCACAATATCGAGGGCACAGGTTTCTGAGGCCACTACCCAGCCGCGTTCTAGTCGGCCTAAAGCCAGGGGGCGTACCCCGTGTGGGTCGCGGGCAGCGTAGAGGGTTTTGCCGTCGGTGAAGGTGAAGCAAAAAGCGCCTTCGAGCCGCGGCATGATCTTGCGTGCGGCATCAAATACGCTGGTGTTTTCATCTACTTCCTTGGCCAGCAGCGTCACCAGGATATTGGTATCGGAGGTGCACGCATCGCCGCGGATGAGCCCGTATTCTTGGGCTTCTACTAAGAGTTCGGCGGAGTTGATGAGGTTGCCGTTATGGCACAGCGCGATGTCGGTGCCATCGGGTGCAACACCGAAGATGGGTTGCACATTATTCCAATCCGCGCTGCCGGTGGTGGCGTAGCGGGTATGGCCGATGGCGATATCGCCTTGGAGGGCTTCGAGGGAGGTTTCATCGAATACTTGGGAGACCAGGCCGATGTCTTTGAATACGACGACTCTTTCGCCGTCACCGACTGCTATTCCGGCGGCTTCTTGGCCGCGGTGTTGGAGGGCGAATAGACCAAAGTAGGTAAGTTTGGAGACTTCTTCACCGGGGGCCCATACCCCGAATACACCACATTCTTCTTTGGGTGGCTGTTCGCCATGGTCATCAAGGTCCGAGGCCCGCGACAGGTCGTTGGTTACCACGTTTGCCATGGTAGCTGGTTCTATGTGGACAAACGAACTACCGGCAGGCTGTGGGAAATCTCCTGTGCGCGGGTGCCGGAAACACTTACGTCTGGAAGCGTTTCTAGATCCGCAATTCCGGTTGCTAGCTGCAGCCATGCGAGTGGAGTGCATTCCACAACATTCGGTGGGGTCCCCCTGGTGTGGCGCGGGCCCTCGACACATTGGACAGCCACAAACGGGGGTACTCGTACTTCGACGGAATGGCCCGGGGATTCCTGTGCCAGCATCCGCGCACTTAAACGAACTGCGCGGGCTAACTCCATCCGGGTTGGTTCCGCTTCTCCCTGAGGATCGCGGATCCACGCGGCTATTGCCTGAACTGCTTCCACTACCTCAGCAGGATCAATCTTCGCCATGCTTCTTACTCTATGTCCTGATCAAAGTCAGAGAGGTTCTTGCGGATCATCCCCACCCGCGCGGCATTAAGGATCGCCAAGATGTCGATGACTTCCTGCGCAATGGCACCTAATAGTGGGGTCAGTACACCACCGACAGCCAAGAGCATGCCGATTATGGACAGCCCCATTCCGCCGAGCACTGATTGTAAGGCAATGCGGCGCATGCGATGACCAATGTGGATCAGGTCATCAACACGTTCTAAGGAGGAATCCAGCACCACCGCATCGGCAGCTTCCATGGTGATATCCGAGGACGCCCCGAAGGCAACACCAGCGGTGGCTGCGGTCATAGCCGGGGCATCATTAATCCCATCGCCGAGGAAGAGAGTGGGGCCACCGGCGGCGCAGTCCTTAACGATGGCGAGTTTTTCTTCTGGAGACATATTTCCGCGAGCTTCGCTGATGCCCACGCTGTTGGCTAAGCGTTCCACTTCAGCTTGACGATCACCCGATAGGATCATGGAGCGCTGCACTGCATGCTGGCGTGGCAGATGAGAGATGAACTCTTTAGCTTGGCTGCGAGGTTCATCATGAAAGGTGAAGGTGGCGGCATATTCGCCATCGATCAGCATGATGGATTCCATGCCGGTTTCAGCCTTAGCCTGCGGCAGGTTAGGGACTGCGGCGCGACTGGTTAAACGCACCTCATGCCCACCAGCTTGGGCGATAAGCCCCTTGCCGGGTTCTTCACGGACTTCGGTGACGGTAGGTTGTTCCAAGCCCTTGGCGGCCTCTATAAGAGCGTGGGCTAAGGGGTGTCGGGAGTATTCCTCGACAGCTGCAGCTAAGGCGAGGACTTCCTTTTCATCCCGGGGGGTGTCAATGGCACTAAGTGTTGGGCGGCCATACGTAAGAGTGCCGGTTTTATCGAAGATGATGGTCTGGGTGCGGCCCACATCTTCTAACATCGCGGGGTTCTTAATGATGATGCCCCGGCGAGCGCTGAGCGAGATGGCGCCAATAATGGCCACTGGTACGCCAATGAGTAGCGGGCAGGGGGTAGCCACCACAACGACGGCTAGGAAGCGGGAAGGGTCGCCACTAATAACCCAGCCAAGAGCGCCGAGGCTAAGGGCCACCAGGGTGTACCAGGCACCAAGTCGGTCCGCGAGGCGGCGCATGGGTGGGCGGTTTTCCTCAGCTTCTTTGAGCACCCCGACGATCTGGGCGTAGCGAGAATCCTGGGCGAGGCGTTCAGCGCGGACCTTTAAAGCGGTATCGCCATTGACAGCACCGGAGATCACCGCGGAGCCGGAGGATTTGGGGATCACATAGGGCTCACCGGTGAGGAAGGACTCATCCATTGACCCACGTCCACTGACCACTACCCCATCGACGGGACAGAGTTCATGGGCTAAGACGATGATTTCATCGCCGACGACAATATCGTTGGCATGGATATCCACTAACCCTTCGGGGGTTTCTTTATGCGCAATACTTGGACTTCGCTGAGCCAGGGCTTTGAGCGTGCTGGAAGCTTTGGCGGAGGCAGCCTCTTCGAGGGCTTCACCGCCAGAGAGCATGAGCACGATAATGGCGGCGACAAGCCATTCCCCAAGGATTGCTGCGGAGACAATAGAAACAGCGGCTAAAAGGTCCGCGCCGCCGCGGGCGGCGATGGCGCCTTTAATAACGTCGATGGTCAACGGCACCCCGGCGACCAAGGTCAGCAACATAAGTGGCCAGTCGGCGGGGGATTGTAGACCGATAGCGTAACGCAGGATGAGGTGGATAATTATCGCTACTAAGGTGGCGGTGGCGATGATGCCATCACGGGAAGCAAAAAAGTTGGAATTGGTTCTCATTTCCATCACAACTCTTATATTCCTCAAAGAAATATGCTTTCACCAGCTAGGATGCTCTTGCCTAAGTCCAGTTAGCTAAGGCATAGTGAGAGAGAGGTGATACCTAGCAGAGTGGGGACGGCCGTGACTTTCCTGATCATCATCTTCGCGCTACTAAGCGCCTGGGCATTATTCGTGGCCAAAGTCTGCCCCAAAGGTGAATACCGCGGCATTTCCTATTCGCACCTACCAGGAATAAGAACACCGCGACTGTTGAGTTCCCAGAAAGCCTGGAAAGCCGGGCATGCAGCGGTGACAACTTATTTTGAGGGGTTAGCGCTGTACTTTGCTTCCGCCGGGGCGTTGGTTTTTGTTTTGGCTTTGGCCAAAAGCACCATGGACCTGGGGATTTTCTCTGCGATTGTGATTTCCGTGGGCTGCATTGTGGTGCTGATGGCGTTAATGAAAGCAGATTCTGCCGCACAGAGTTTGCAGCAGTGAACGTCATACACCCCCGTCTTAGCCTAAATTTAATGTGCCCTGCCCCACAGGTAAGGCATGATGTTGAGCATTCCCCTCGCCCCTTCTCTTCAGGAAAGATCTACCCTATGACTGAAGTTCAATTATTTACTGAAAAAAGTCACCGTTCGGCTGAATTAACACTTCGTTTCCTGGCCGCCCCAACTGATGTGTTACTTGCTGGTAGCCATGGTGTGGGCGGCGGTCGCGTATTGGAGTGGATTGATAAGGCGGCGTATGCCTGTGCGGTGCAATGGTCTGGCACCTACTGTGTGACGGCATATGTGGGCCACATTCACTTCACCCGACCGATTCCTTCGGGCCACATGGTGGAGGTGCGGTCGCGGATCGCGATGACTGGCCGTAGCTCCATGCATATTGTCAATGAGGTGTTCTCTGCGGACCCGCGCGAAGGGATCTTCACCCGGGCCTGTGATTGCCTGGTGATCTTCGTGGCGAAGGATACTGAAACCGGGAAGACCGTGAAAGTGCCGGATTTCATTCCGAAGAATGCGGAAGAAGAGCGCGTGCGAGAAGCTGCACTTTCGCGGATTGAGCTGCGTCAAGCCATTGAGACCGAGATGCTCGAGCAAACCTATGATGGCGAATCTCATGCTCCGCGGTTGATTACCCGCTTCTTGGCGAAGCCCTCGGATGTGAACTGGGGCGGCAAGGTGCATGGTGGCACGGCCATGGAGTGGATTGATGAGGCCGGTGCGGCGTGCACCATGGAGTGGTCTGGGGAGCACACCGTGGCGGTGTATGCCGGTGGGATCCGCTTCTATCGTCCGATTGCGATTGGCGATTTAATCGAGGTGGATGCGCGCATGATGCGTACTGATAGCCGCAGTATGCAGATGTCGGTGCATGTGCGTTCGGGTGCTCCGCGTGGTGGCCGCGATGAGCTCAAGGATGCCATCCATGCCACGGTGTCTTATATTGCGGTGGATGATGATAATAATCCTCTTCCGGCACGGCATTTTGAGCCGGTGACAGAAGAGGATAAGCGCCTAGCGGAACACGCCACGACCTTGCGGAAGCTTCGTGCGAAGTATTCCCCGCAACCGTTGATTACCCCGGGATTGCCGCGGCATTTGAGTTAACAGGTGCAGGGCCCGCCGGTTTGGACGATGACCATCCACACGGCGGTGAGGTGTAGGACTGCAGCGACGATGGTGGCAGTGTGGAAGTGTTCATGGAAGCCATACCAGGTGGCTTCACGGCCGGGCCATTTGAAGGCGTACACGAGTGCGCCGACGGAGTAGACCACACCACCAGCAAAGAGCAGCCACACCACGGTGGGGCCAGCGTTGCTCCATAGTTCTGGGAGCAGTGGGATGATCAGCCACCCTAAGAGTAGGAAGACGACGGGGTCGATCCAGCGTGGGTGGTCGATCCATACGAGGTTTAAGATCACGCCGATAAAGGCGCCGAACCAGGCGAGTGCGAGCATCCAGGCAGCCTGGTGTGGTGCAAGCACAATCATGCATAAAGGTGTGTAGGTGGCGGCGATGAAAACGCCGATGGTGGCGTGGTCGGCGCGCCTCCACCAGGTGACGGTTTTTTGGCTGGCCCAAGGGCCGCGGTGGTAAGCGGCGGATACTGCGAATAGCTGGAAGAAACATAAAGTATAGATGGTCACGCCGATAGCCCACAGGGTATTCAGGGTCATCCAGGCATAGGTGGTTAGTACGGTGCCGGAGATAACTGAGGCTAGTGCGGTGACGAGGTGGAACCAGCCGCGGGCGTGCGGTCGGATGCCACGGTCAATCACCCACCGGGTTTGTGGGGTGAGCTGGAAAGGCTCGATGCTGGTTTTGGTGCGAGACAAGGCAAAACTTTCTATGTGCCCGAAGTGATGCGTGCTGCTCCATCAACCTTCGATAACGTAAGTTACTGTTCCGTAGTCTACGCAGTGTCGTGGGATCACACAATCGTTTGAGACGAAAGTAGCCCCGCTCTCTAGGCGAAGGAAGCGGGGCGAGGCGGCTGAGGTGCCGAAAGGAACCTAGGCGACCACGGAGTTGGCGCCAGCGGCATGACCGAAGAGTCGGGGCAGGGTTTCTGCCCAGGCTTTGCGAAGTTCTGCCACCTTAATGGAGACCACGCCGAAATCGAGTTCAGTGGAATCGGTGGTGTTTCCTACTCGCGTTGCACTCAACCCGGCGCGGCTAACGCGGGAGAGTAGCGCCTCAGTCTTTTCTGGGGCACAAGCCACCAGAGCTCGGGAAGCGCTCTCGCTAAAGAGAGCCACGTGTGGGGTTTCGTGAATACGTGTCAGATCAATGTTGGCCCCAACGTTATTGCGGAAGCACATCTCTGCCAGGGCTTGGAGGAAACCGCCTTCGGAAAGGTCATGGGCGGCGGCGATATCGGTGTTGCCGACGAAGAAGTCCGCGAGGGCGGCTTCCTTGGCGAGATCCACCTGCGGCGGGAGGCCGCGCAGCTCGTTGTGGACGACCTGCTGGTAGATAGAACCGCCGAATTCTTCTTTAGTGTCGCCGAGCAGGATGAGGTCCTGGTTGGGGTTGGCGTCATGGCCGAAGGCATTGTGCACATCGTCGATCACACCGAGGACACCGACAACCGGGGTGGGCAGGATGGGTTCCTCACCGGTCTGGTTATAGAAGGACACATTGCCGCCGGACACCGGGATGTTGAGCTCCACGCAGCCATCGGCGAGGCCGTGGACAGATTCGCGGAATTGCCACATGACATCGGGGTTTTCCGGCGAACCATAGTTGAGGCAGTTGGTGACTGCGACGGGGCGGGCACCGGTGACCGCAACATTACGGTGGGCCTCAGCGAGTGCCAGGCGGGCACCCATATTGGGGTCGAGCTTGGTGTAGCGCCCGGATGCATCCGCGCTGACTGCGATGCCGCGGCTGGTGTTTTCATCAATGCGCAGCACGCCGGCATCGGAGTGCTTGGCTTTGACGGTGTTGCCGCGGACGTAGCGATCATATTGTTCGGTGATGAAGTCCCGGGAGCACAGCGCTGGGGAGGAGACCATGTCCAGCATGGTTTGGCGGAGGTCTTCGGGGGCTTGAACCTCGCCGCCGGATTGGAGTTCATCCTGCCAGCTGGGGCGTGCCCAAGGACGCTCGTATTCGGGGCCTTCATTGGCGATGGTGTGAGCGGGGGCATCTACAACTACTTCGCCTTGGTGGCGAATGATGAGGTGTTTGCCTTCGGCGACCTCACCGATTTCGGCGCAGGTGACATCCCAGTGGGCGCAGATTTCCTTGAAGGTTTCAACATTCTCCGGGGTGACCACAGCGCACATGCGTTCCTGGGATTCGGAGGCCAGGATCTCGGCGGCGGTCATGTTCTTGGCGCGCAGCGGAACCTTGTCGAGGTTGATTTCCATGCCGCCATCACCGGAGGCGGCGAGCTCGGAGGTAGCGCAGGCAAGGCCGGCTCCGCCGAGGTCCTGGATGCCGACGACCACACCGGCGCGGTAAAGGTCGAGGCAGCACTCGATAAGCACCTTTTCGGCGAAGGGATCGCCGACCTGCACGGCCGGGAGTTTGCGTTCCTCGCCTTCTTCGAAGCTCTCACTAGCCAGCACGGAGACACCACCAATGCCATCCAGTCCGGTGCGGGAGCCAAAGAGCATGACCTTGTTGCCAAGGCCAGAGGCGAAGGCGAGTTTGAGGTCTTCGACTTTGAGGGTGCCTACGCAAAGCGCGTTGACCAGGGGGTTTTGTGCATAGGATTCGTCGAAGACGGTCTCGCCGCCGATATTGGGCAAACCTAGGCAGTTGCCATAGCCGCCAACACCGGCCACCACACCTGGGAGGACGCGTTGGGTATCGGGGGCATCGGCAGGGCCGAAGCGGAGTTGATCCATGACCGCGATGGGGCGTGCTCCCATGGCCATAATGTCGCGGACAATGCCGCCTACGCCGGTTGCGGCACCTTGGTAGGGCTCGACATAGGAGGGGTGGTTGTGGGATTCCACGCGGAAGGTGACGGCGTGACCGTCGCCGATATCCACCACGCCGGCGTTTTCGCCGATGCCGGCGAGGATTTTCTCGCCCATTTCTTCGGTGGTGGTTTCGCCGAAGTAGCGTAGGTGCACCTTGGAGGATTTATAGGAGCAGTGCTCGGACCACATGACGGAGTACATGGTGAGTTCTGCGTCCGTGGGGCGGCGGCCGAGGATTTCGCGGATGCGTTGGTATTCATCCTCTTTGAGGCCGAGCTGGAGGTAGGGCTGTTCTTGCTCGGGGGAAGCGATTGCCGCTTCGACGGTGTCATTATGAATGGACATCGAGAACTCCTTAGGCACCGATAGCGGATAGGAACATTCCCAGGCCATCGGTGGAGGGCCCGGTGAGTGCTTCGACAGCATGCTCGGGGTGCGGCATGAGGCCGACGATACGGCCATCGGCGCTGCTGATACCGGCAATGGCATTGATGGAGCCATTGAAATTATCGGTGTAGCGGAACACCACGCGGCCTTCTTCTTCCAGCTCCTTGATGGTGTCTGCGGCGGCTTGGAAGCGACCTTCACCATGCTTAGCGGGGATCAGGATTTTTTGGCCTTCCGCATAGTTGCTGGTCCAAGCGGTGCGGTTGTTGGCTACCTCGAGGTAGGTATCCACGCAGTGGAAGTGCAGGCCTTGGTTGCGGGTAAGAGCACCGGGGAGCAGGCCAGCTTCGGTGAGGATCTGGAAACCATTGCAAATGCCAAGTACGGGCATGCCTTCTTTGGCGCGGTCGATGACCGATTGCATGACTGGGGCGAGCGCAGAGATGGCGCCACTACGTAGGTAGTCGCCATAGGAGAAGCCGCCGGGCACCACGACAGCATCCACGTTTTTAAGGTCGCTGTCGGCATGCCAGAGTGCGACAGCTTCAGCCCCGGCGATGCGGACTGCGCGGGCAGCATCCACATCATCCAGAGTGCCGGGGAAGGTGATGACTCCGATCCGGGCGTTGGTCACTCGGTCTCCCCCTCGATGACCTCGAAGTCTTCAATCACAGTGTTTGCCAGCAGAAGCTCTGCCATTTTTTCGAGGTCGGCGCGACTAATGTCCGCGCCGTCTTCGACCTCGATTTCAAAGCGCTTGCCTTGACGCACATCCTTGATGCCGCTGATTCCGATGCGTCCGAGTGCTCGGACTACGGCTTGCCCCTGGGGGTCCAGGATCTCAGTCTTCGGCATAACGTTTACCACTACACGGGCCACAGTTATCTTCCCTTTTCTTCGCCAGAAACGGACGTCCGTCCACACAGCCTATCTGAGCTGCAGGGTTGAATCAGATTGTGGGCGCTTCCAAGGGGGAGAAAAAGGGGGTGGAGCCCCGGGTGGGAAGTGGGGTTGGACAGGTTCGAGACCGGGCCCGACGCAGCGCTTAGCAGGATGCTAAACCGGGCCCGAGGCAGGGCTCGGCATGCGGGGTTGTGGGGTGCCCACGTGAGGTTTGTGCCAGAGTTCCGCGAGCTTTGTCGTGGTTCACGTGGGCTTGGTATGAGCCCAGAGGGGTGCCGCGTTGGTAGTTTAGGCTTCTACCCCGGTGGCTTGGTTGATCAGCCATGCCATTTCTTCGGCGGCTTGACGCCAACGTGCATAGCGTCCGGAGACACCACCGTGGCCGGCTGCCATCTCTGTTTTCAGTAGGAAGTTGCCGCCGGTTGCGGTATCGCGCAGCTTGGCGATCCACTTGGCGGGTTCCACATAGAGCACGCGGGTGTCATTAAGGGAGGTCACCGCCATGATGTTGGGATAATTCTGGGCACTGACATTCTCATAGGGCGAATAGGAAGCCATGTAGTCATAGACTTCAACATCCTCGAAGGGGTTGCCCCACTCTTCCCACTCCCCGGTGGTCAGCGGAAGCTCAGGCATGAGCATGGAGGTCAGCGGATCGACGAAGGGCACATCGGCTTGGATGGCCTGGAAAAGATCCGGGGCCATATTGGCCACTGCACCCATAAGAAGACCACCAGCCGAACCACCATTGGCCACCAGTTTCTCTGGTGAGGTGAGCCCCATCTGAACCAGGTCACGGCCCACGGCAATGAAGTCGGTGAAGGTATTGCGCTTCTTCAGCATCTTGCCGTGGTCGTACCAGGCGCGCCCCATTTCGCCGCCGCCGCGAACATGCGCGAAGACCACGATCATGCCGCGATCAAGCATGGAAAGCCGACCAATAGATAGCGAAGGATCAGAGCTGATCTCATAGGAGCCATAGCCGCTAAGGATGGTTGGCCGCGGGGTGGAAAGATCCAAGTCCTTGCGGTGAATGATGGAGACCGGAATGCGGGTGCCATCGGCTAGCTCAGTCCAATGGCGTTTCGCCTCATATTTGGTGGGGTCGTATTCACCCAGGATGGGTTGTTCTTTTAGCAGCGTCTTTTCTCCGGTGGCCACCTCATAGCTATAGAGCCGGTAGGGGGTCACATAGGAGCCATAGCCCAGCCACAAGGTGGGGGCATCCCATTCTGCGAGGCCAGAAAGGCCGAGGGTGTAGAGCTCTTCTTCGCTCGGTAATTCCTCGAAGGTGGTGTAGCCCTGCTCATCAAGTTTCATCACCGCGGCAGTGCTTAGAGCATTAGCGCGGTAGCTGAGCACAATATGATCCCGGCAAGGCTCAGCACCTTCTAGGCGAACATCGCTGCGGTGCGGTACCAGGCTGCGAAGCTCCTTGAGGCTGGGCAGCTCGTTGCCATAAACGGCCGCGCATTCACCGAGGGCATAGTTTTCGCCCTCGGTGTTGTGCAGTACTAGCCAGCGGTTTTCACCAGCCACCAAGGCATGTTCGACTTGGTATTCCACTCCGGTTTCTCGCGGCCATAGTAATTTGAATTCGCCTTCCGCATCTTCGGTGGGAAGGGCGTAGATCTCGTTGGTGGTTTTAGAGCCCGCCTCAATAAAGAGGTAGTCACGAGAGTGCGACTGCCCTACCCCGACGCTAAAGCGGGGGTCGTCTTCTTGGAAGACCAATACGTCGTCAGATTGTGGGGTGCCGACCTTGTGCCGCCAGATGCGGTTGGGGCGCCAGGATTCATCCACGGTGAGGTAGAAGAGCACCTCATCATTAGCCCAGAGCGCACCATAAAACAGTTCGGTGAGTTCATCTTCGAGGAGCTCCCCGGTGCTGAGGTTTTTGATTCTGAGGGTGAAGCGCTCATCGCCGTTGATGTCTTCGGAGTAAGCCAGAAGGCCCGCCCCGGGGCTAACACTCAGTGCTCCGAGGGAGAAGAATTCGTGGCCTTCGGCTAGCTCATTGCTATCAAGCAGGATTTCTTCACCAGGGAGTTTTTCATCTTCCGGGATATACGGCGGTAGCCATTCGCGAAGGCGTTGGCTGGGGTCTGCGTCGATGCTGCTGGAGTGTGCTTCGGCAACCGCGGTGGGGTTATCGGCGAAGGCCTCGGCCTGGGTTTGTAATGCCGGGTCATCGGCGCGCACGCGGCACGAAAGACCATAGTCTTTGCCTTCTTGGGTACGCGAGAAGTACCAATAGTCGCCGCGGCGCACCGGGACGGAAAGGTCGGTTTCTTTTACTCGAGATTTAATCTCTTGGTAGATGTTTTCCGCCAGGGTGTCCAGGTGCGCGGTCTGTTGTTTGGTGAACGCATTTTCTTCCTCGAGGTACTTGATGACCTCGGGGTTTTCTTTTTCGCGTAGCCACTCGTAGTTATCAACAAACTCGCGTCCGTGGTGGACGCGAGTTGTGGGTTCTTTTTTGGCGACCGGGGCATTCTGTTCAGACATGTCCTTGATCGTATATGTCTTAGTGTTTTAGGTGCGCAGCTTCCTCGGCAGTCGGTTCGGTGGATTCAATGATGCGGGTTTCTTCCTGGTGGTTTCGAGCTGCCATGCGCCCCCGCAGGGTCAGCAACAAACCAATGGAGATGATCATCAAGACGCCGAAAGCAATATAGGGAATAGCCGGGAAGTAGATTTCACCGAGCAGCGGTGCCAGGTAGGCAGCGGCTGCGCCGCCGAGCCAACGCAGGAAGTTATAGCCTGCGGAGGCAACAGATTGCGGGTGATCAGAGACACTCATGGCGAGGTCCGTGAACAAGGTATTGCACACACCCATCACAGCACCCGCGGCGATCACGCAGATCACTAGCCCGGTGCGGCGGGCATCGCTGACGTGGCCATGGCCGGCGATTAGCCCAATGGCGATCATGACGATCATCATGCCCACCAGCGAGGCGCTGGCAGAAGCAATAATGCCGAAGCGGTTGTGCAGGCGCGGGGCGATCATTGTGGAGGTAATCGCCAAGGCGGTACCCCAGCCGAAGAAGACGAGGCCAATACCTAGGTGCCCCATCCCAAGGATGAAGGGGGTGTAGGCCATGATGGCGAAGAAGGCACAGTAGTAGAAGAGCGCGGCAATACCGACGCTGCTTAATCCGCGATCGCCTAAGGCTTTAATCGGGGCGGTGACTTTAATCGGAGTGGCTGGACGGGGGATCTCAGGTAGAAGAACAACCAGGGCAATGAAGGCGCAGGCCATAAGTGCGGCGGTGGCGTAGAAGGGTGCGCGCCAGTGGATGGCACCGGTGAAAGCACCGAGCAGCGGGCCGGTGGCCATGCCGATGCCAATACCCATTTCGTAGAGAACGATTGCTTGGGAGCGTCCGGCAGTAGCTACCGCGACGATCACGGCCAAGGCGGTGGCGGCGAAAAGTGCGTTGCCGAAGCCCCATCCGGCGCGGTATCCCACGAGTTGTGCAACGGTGCCGGAGGTACCCGAAAGTGAGGCGAAAACCACAATTACAGCCAAGCCGACTAGGAGAGTCTGCTTTCCGCCAATACGGGAGTTAATCGCACCAGTAACCAGCATCATGCATGCTGTGACGATCAGGTAACTGGTAAATAGCAGTGAAGTTTGTGATTCAGTTGCATGCAGGTTCTTGGCAATAGAAGGAAGAATCGGGTCAACGAGTCCGATGCCCATAAACGCGAAAATGGAGGCAACGGTGACAGCCCAAACGCCTTTGGGTTGCTTCTTTTTATGCGCAGGTTCCGCGATCTGCTGCGCGAGCTGCTCGGTGGCCTGTGTCATGGGAGTTCCTAATGGTCCTTTCTGGCCTGTGGCAGGTCGTTCAATACTTAAGCGTGATTATGCAAAATTTGGGCGTAGTGAAACCCCCTCCATGCCTGGCCAGACACGTGAAAGGGTTAAAAAATCACGCCCCTGGCAAATGTGCCGAGGGGAGTGAGTGCTGCGCTAGAAAGCGCTAGTAATTATCGGGCGCCGCTGGAGGAACCATTTCCGGCGGGGTCCACTCCGCGATACATGCGCTGAACACGCGATTCAATAAAGGCAATGCCTCGCGGAGTTTGTGCAACTCTTCGTCATTAAGGTCCTGAAGGTATTCCTTCAAGGCGGAATTGCGTCGTTGGGCTTCAATCAATCGCGACTCATGCCCCTTGGGGGTCACCTCGACGAGCACGCCGCGGCGATCCTGGGGATCAGTGCGGCGCATAACTAGCCCGTCTGCTTCTAAGCGATTGACGAGTTGACTGGCGGCCGCTTGGGTGAACCCATTAATCCGGGCTATCCAACTCACCGAGAGCGGGCGGTTCGCCAGGGTGTTCAGGGTTGCGAGATTACGGGTCGTCAACAGGGAATCCCCATGATCCAAAAGGCGCATCACATAGGAGCCCTGACGCAGTACAGACCGAAGCTCACTGCTGACAATAGGTAAATCTTTATTCTCTGACACAATGCACCACATTACTGCTTAAGAGTCTTAACTTAAAAGTCCACCCTACCCCCACATGTGTGTACTCCTCTGGCCTACTAGGTGAAGCTGGTACTACCAGATGCCTTGCTAGCCTCCGTTTCCCCAACGGTATAAAGGACGCTAGACTGCCTACACATGCGCCCTGAACTCTCCGAGTACAACCACCTTTCCGCAGGTAAGGTGCGCGAAATCTACGAAATCGACGAAGACACCCTCCTGATGGTGGCTTCTGATCGCATCTCTGCTTTCGACTATGTCCTAGACACCGAGATCCCCGATAAGGGTCGAGTGCTCACCGCGATGAGCGCTTTCTTCTTCGACGCCTTGGACTTCCCTAACCACCTTGCTGGCCCGCTGGATGATCCTCGTATCCCCGAGGAGATCTTGGGCCGTGCCATGATGTGCCGTCGTTTGAAGATGGTGCCTTTTGAGTGTGTTGCCCGTGGTTACCTCACCGGATCAGCTCTGGCTGAATATAAGGAAACCGGAACGGTCTGCGGGATTGAGCTTCCCGAAGGCCTTACTGAGGCTTCTCGCCTGCCAGAACCCATCTTCACCCCGGCCACTAAGGCAGAGCAGGGTGATCATGATGAGAATGTCAGCTTCGAGTACATGGTGGATAAGCTCGGCGAAGCCCGGGCTGAGGAACTACGCGAAGCAACCTTGAAGGTTTATTCTCAAGCCGCCGCCATGGCTGAGGAGAAGGGCCTGATCTTGGCTGATACCAAACTGGAGTTCGGTATCGACGCTGAAGGTGAGCTGGTACTCGCCGATGAGGTATTGACCCCGGATTCTTCTCGCTATTGGCCTGCCGAAGGCTATGAGGAAGGCAAGGTGCAGCCCAGCTTCGACAAGCAATATGTTCGCAACTGGCTGACCAGCCCCAAGTCTGGTTGGGATCGCGAATCCTATACCGCTCCCCCAGCCCTACCCGGCTCCGTGGTGGAAGCTACTCGCGAGCGCTATATCGAGGCCTATGAGCGGCTCTCCGATAAGAAGTTCGGGGATTGGATTGGCTGCTGCGTCTAGCAGCCGCTGATCGCCTCACACACCCACACAGAGCAAATAAAAAATCCCACAAAATTCCCACGAGTTTTCATCGCGCCCGGCCGTGCAGGTTTCTTAGCTTGCACGGCCTTTCGCGTTTCTAGGGCACCCGCGCAACCCTCTCCAAGCAACCTTCCTCACGCATCCCACCCACGCAACTCGCTCCGGCAACCCGCACCCACACCCCGCCAAAAATTTTTCCCGAGCACTCTATGCCGCACCCAACAATCTGATATTATTTTGATGTCACATTAATTCGCTGCATGGTTAGCAAGCTGAATAGCTGCCAAGCTACTTAGCCGAGCCACATGACCTCCGAGCCGCAAAGCACAGCTATCCAGCCGCAAGCTCCAGCTGCCCAGCCGCCTTAACCACATAACCGCCGTATAGGAGCCTCTAATGAGCCTCGATCCACAAAACCCACCCACCGCTGATGGCGATAGCCTCCCACCAAGCCCCATCCCCAAAGAAGAACCTGTCGGTCACGACGGCACCCGTGTCCTCATCTCCGAAAAAGGCCCCATCTGGAGCGTCAGCGGCGCCCTCGCCGGCCTGGCATTACTGCTCCTCCTGGTGATCTTTGGGCTTAGCATCTGGGGCTTCGTTTATGCCGCGAACCTCCTCGACGCCGGCCAGGGAACCACCAGCACTGGGTTCATCATGGCTGCCAGCATCATCGCCTTTGTGCTCAGCATCTTGTTGATGCTCACCATGGTCAAGGTGCAATCCCCCGGCCATGTGCGCGTGCTCAACTTCTTCGGTAACTACGTCGGCACCCTGCGCACGGTCGGCATTTCCCTGGTGCCGCCGCTTACCTCCGCAAAGAAAGTCTCGGTTAAAGCCCGCAACTTCGAAACCACCGAAACCAAGGTCAATGACTACAACGGCAACCCCGTGGTCATCGCCGCCATCGTGGTGTGGCAGGTCGCCGATAGCGCCAAAGCAGTCTTCGCGGTAGAAGACTATGACGAGTTCATCCACTCTCAAGCCGAATCCGCATTGCGGCACGTCGCCACCCAGCACCCTTATGACTCCCCGGTCGATGGCCGCTCCTCCCTGCGCGGCTCCACCGATGAGGTCTCCGCAGAGCTTGCCAATGAGGTCGCCGCACGCGTCGCAGTGGCTGGCCTCGAGATCATCGAGGCACGCATCTCCAGCCTCTCCTACGCCCCGGAAATCGCACAGGCCATGCTGCAGCGCCAACAGGCCGCCGCCATTGTGGATGCCCGCGAAACCATCGTCGATGGTGCAGTCAGCATGGTGCAATCCGCCCTCGATTCCCTCGAGCAGCGCGATATCGTCGAGCTTGATCCCGAGCGCCGCGCCGCCATGGTCTCTAACCTCTTGGTGGTGCTGTGTTCTGACTCCAATACGCAGCCTGTGATCAACACCGGTGGTCTCTACACCTAAGGTTGACAGGCAATGGCGCGCAAAGTTATTTCCCTTCGCTTAGACCCAGCGGTGCACGATGCCCTCGCCCGCTGGGCAGCTGATGACCTTCGCAGCGTCAACGCCCAAATCGAAGTGCTGCTTCGCGATTCCCTCCGCAAAGCCGGGCGCCTGCCCAAAAACGTTGGCGAGATCCCGCAGCGCGGGCGCCCACCCAAGCAAGAGGGAAACTAACGTCCGCAGCTTCCAGGCTTCAGGCAGTGCTTTCCCCGAGATCGGCAAACCCGCGCCCGCAGGAAAATTCTTCCGCTAGGGCGCGGGTTAAGCTATGCCGCACCAAGATTGCTCATCCGGCGCGAATCGGAAAACTTCAGAACCTTCTTCTTTAAAGAATGTCCCCTGGCTTGTAGGCAGCCGCCCCAGGGATTGCTTGAGCCAGGTCGTTTACACGTGCAAGCACGCGATCAACCTGAGATTCAGCAGAACCAATGAATGCGTGGCGATCCCGCAGTGCCTCATTGAGTTCCGCCTCCCCCATCGGCAGGCGATCATCTGCGGCAAGGCGCTGGACAAGGTCCTGCTCGGCACCTTTTTCGCGCATATCCAACGCCACTGCAACGGCGTTTTCCTTAATGACTTCATGCGCGGTTTCACGCCCAACCCCGGCGCGCACCGCAGCCATCAGGATGCGGGTGGTGGCCAAGAAAGGTAGGTAGCGTTCTAGTTCGCGTTCAATCATGGCGGGGAAGGCACCGAATTCTTCCAACACGGTGAGGAAGGTTTCAAACATGCCGTCAATGCAGAAGAAGGCATCCGGTAGTGCCACGCGGCGCACCACGGAGCAGAACACATCGCCTTCATTCCACTGCTGGCCTGCCAGGTCAGCCACCATGGTGAGGTAGCCGCGCAGAATGATCTGCATGCCGCCAACGCGTTCGCAGGAACGCGCGTTCATCTTATGCGGCATAGCGGAGCTACCGACTTGGCCTTCCTTGAAGCCTTCGGTAACCGTTTCGGTGCCGGCCATCAGCCGGATGGTCGTAGCTAGCGAGCTGGGGCCGCTGCCGAGCTGCACGAGTGCAGATAGTGCATCGAAGTCCAAGGAGCGGGGATAGACTTGACCAACCGAGTCGAAGACGCGGCTAAAGCCGAGGTGTTCAGCGATACGGGATTCTAGGCTGGCAAGTTTGGCTTCATCCCCACCCATGAGGTCCAACATGTCTTGGGCGGTACCCATGGGGCCTTTAATGCCGCGCAGTGGGTAGCGGGCGCAGAGGTTCTCCAGGCGTTCAACAGCCACCAGCATTTCATCAGCGGCGGTGGCAAAACGCTTACCTAAGGTGGTGGCTTGGGCGGCCACGTTGTGGGAGCGTCCGGCCATCACCAGGCTGCGATAAGCATCGGCGCGTTCAGCAATGCGGGCAAGTACTGCAACAGCCTTGAAGTGGATCAGCTCGAGCGAGCGGTAGATCTGCAGCTGCTCAACATTTTCGGTGAGGTCACGCGAGGTCATGCCCTTGTGGATATGTTCATGGCCAGCAAGGGCATTGAACTCTTCAATGCGGGCTTTGACATCGTGTCGGGTGATGCGTTCGCGATCTGCAATGGAGGCGAGATCTACCTGGCCAATGACTTTTTCATAGGCTGTGATCGCTTCGGCGGGGATATCGACTCCCAGGTCACGCTGGGCTTTCATCACCGCGATCCAGAGTTGGCGCTCCAGCACGATCTTGTGTTCTGGACTCCACAGGTTGGATAGTTCTGCGGAGGCATAGCGCGAGGACAGGACATTAGCGATCATTTTCTTTTCAGCCACGCCTGCCATTATCGCACCTCATCGGGAATGCTGATGCGGCCTTCGCAGGCGGCGAGTCCAATATCGCTGCGGTAGAAGCCACCTTCCATCTCAATGTCGGCGATGCGGGCATAGGCGTTCTCGCGGGCCTCATGAAGGTCCTTGCCGGTACCGATCACATTGAGCACACGACCACCGGTGGAGATGATTTTCCCATCAACTTCTTCGGTTCCGGCATGGAGGATCTCGGGCCCTTCGACACCACGAATTTCTTCCCCAATCGCGGGATTAGTGGGATAACCAGCGGCAGCGAGCACCACGGTGATAGCCGCACCATCGTGCCAACGCAAAGCCTCGATCTCGGACAAAGCTCCGGTGGCAACGGAATATAAAACTCCAGCCAAGGGGGTTTCCAATAATGCCAGGACAGCCTGGGTTTCTGGGTCCCCGAAGCGACAATTGAATTCCACCACCGCGGGACCTTCCGGGCCCCAGGCGATGCCCGCGTAGAGCAGGCCCGAATAGGGGCAGCCGCGGGCTTTCATTTCTTTGGCGACCGGGAGGCAGACTTCGTCGACGATGCGTTGGACGCCGTCGGCGGGAAGCCAGGGCAGCGGGGTGTAGGCGCCCATGCCGCCGGTGTTGGGGCCTTCGTCATTGTCATAGGCGCGTTTGTGGTCCTGGGCGGGCAGAAGGGGGACGACGGTTTCACCATCGACGAGGCAGAAGAGGGAGACTTCGGGACCTTCAAGGAAGCTTTCAAAAAGCACCGGGTTGCCGGCGGCGATGACGGCTTCGGCGTGGGCATGAGCGACCTCCCGATCGGGGGTAACCACCACGCCTTTGCCGCCGGCGAGGCCATCGTCTTTGACGACCCAGGTGGGGCCGAAACGATCGAGGGCAGCATCAATATCGACAACGTTGGTGACCGTTTGCGCTTCTGCGGTGCGCACGCCGGCAGCCTTCATGACATCCTTGGCGAAGGCTTTGGAACCTTCGATGCGGGCGGCCTCGGCGCTGGGGCCGAAGACGGCGAAACCGGCGTCGCGAAGCTGATCGGCAAGGCCTGCGACCAGGGGTTGTTCGGGGCCGACGACCACGAGGTCTGGGTTGTGTTCGCGGGCGATCTCTAGGGGGTCGCCAGCAAGGCGGGTGGCTTTGGGGGTGTCTGTGGCGCCAGCGTTGCCGGGGCTAAAGAGGATCTCGGTGACGGTGGGGTCAGCTGCCAGGGCGCGGAGCAGGGCGTGTTCGCGCGCGCCGGAGCCAATGAGAAGGATGCGCATGGGGCTGAGCATAGCTAAGCGGGGACACCTGATGTGGGGAAAAGGAGCTTCGGGCAGCGCCGAAAGGGGTACGCTGAAGCCCATGAGTAGTGTGTTCACCAAGATCATCAACGGCGAACTACCCGGTCGATTCGTGTATCGCGATGAGACTGTTGTGGCCTTCTTAACTATTGAGCCGCTTCGCTATGGGCATGTCCTGGTTGTTCCGGTCGAGGAAGTAGATCGGTGGACGGATATCTCGCCCCGCGCGTGGACTCAGATTAATGAAGTGGCCCAGAATGTTGGTCGCGCCGTCATTGAAGCCTTTGATGCCCCACGGGCGGGCTATATTATTGCCGGATTTGAAGTTCCGCATACCCACATTCATGTGTTCCCATCCCATGGCTTGGAGGACTATAACTTCGCCAATGTCATGAAGATGGATGAGACGGATCCAGAGAAAATGGATGAAGCTGCTGCCAAGATTCGTAAAATCTTGGACACCGATGAAAAGGGATACCCACACTGAGTCTCGCAACGCGTATCTTCCCACCGCGCGGGGAGCTCCCGGATTTAAGTGAACCACCGCTATCTGCGGATACCCCGGTGATATTTCTGCATGGCATGGTAGCCTCGCCTGGTAACTTCTTGGCACCCATTGAGGCGCTTTTAGCTCGTGGAGTGCCGGTGCGAGCACCGGCATATGGTCACCGCGGCACCGCCGGGATTGAAGAATGCCTGGATGAATTAATCGGCCCACTGTCGGTGATTGTTCAACAATGCGGGCAGATCGACATTGTTGGGCACTCCCTAGGTGGGTTATTGGGCTTGAAGCTGGCGCACCGCTTAGGTGATGGGGCGGTACGAACCTTGGTGGGTTTGGGTACGCCCTGGCGTGGCATCCCAGAACCAGCTGGGGTGCCACGGGCGGCCGCAAAGATGATGCATAAGCCCTTGGGGTGGACGGTGGGACGCTCCATGGTGGATCTGATGTGCCAGGAGCTGCGTGCCCTACCGCCGATCCCGGAAGGGTTGAAGGTGGTGGCGGTGGTCTCACCTGGGGATACGGTGGTGCCGCCGGTTTCGGCGGACCCAACTCTGGCTAGCCGTGACCAGATTGAGGGCTATGAGCCCCCAGCGGAGCCAATTATCCATGTGGAAGGCCATGAGATGCGGCAGGTGCCAGAAGACTTAAGCCCTAAGGATTGCCGTGGTGTACAGGTGGCGTATTTGGATCAGCCGGTGCCGCATGCCCAGTTGCCGACCCAAGCCGGGGCGATTTTAACGGCGTTGGGGCGCTAAAGGGCTGTTTAGTGGCTAGTGGCTGAGGCGCCTCGGGGCGTTTGGTGTGCTTAGCAGGTTGGCTATGCCTTCGTGGGCTATGCCTTCGGGGCTATGCCTTCGGGGGCGTGGCAGGTGCGTGTGGCAGCTGGATATGGAAGGTGGAGCCCTCCCCTTCCTCAGATTCCACGCTGATGCTGCCACCGTGTTGTTCCACCAAGGTGCGGGTAATGGCCAGGCCTAAACCAGAACCACCGGATGCCCGAGAACGCGAACTATCGGCGCGGTAGAAGCGCTCGAAAATATGCGCTGCCACCTCTTCAGACATGCCACGGCCATTATCTTGAACATCAATGGCGACCTGCTCTTCTTCATCGCGGATAAGAATCTGCACCTCAGCGTCCGGGCCGCCATGGACCAAAGCATTACTGACCAAGTTCAGGAGTAAACGATGCAGTCGAGAGGCATCACCACGGACAATGGGGACCCCTGAGGTTTCGGCGTTGACCTTAATGCTTCGGCCCGGGTAAGCGGCCTTCGCCGAGGTCACTACTGCTAGGGCGACTTCGAGGATATCCACATCTCGCAGATCCACTTCATTACCTTCCGCACGCGTAAGGGCGAGAAGGTCTTCCACGAGCACCGACATGCGGGTGGATTCTTCTTGGACTTTTTCTAAGACCCAGTTGGCGTCTTGGGTAGCACCGGATTGATAGAGCTCGGTATAGCCACGAATAGAGGTCAGCGGGGTGCGCAGCTCATGGGAGGCATCACCTACGAAGCGCCGCATCTGGGCTTCTTTATTGGTGGCTTCTTCAATGGAGCGTTGGAGTTGTTCCAACATGATATTAAGTGCCTGGGAGAGGCTGCCGACCTCAGTATTGGCAGGCCACTCCGGGACACGTTGACCGACCTCACCGCCGGCGATCCGCGCGGCGGTTTTTTCTACCGTACGCAGGGGTTTGAGTGCTCTGCGGATAGCAAGGTAAGCAACCACCGCAAGCACCACAAGCACCAGCATGCCGATAATAAGTTGGACGACATTGAGGCGTGCAAGCAGCAGAGATTCACCCCCGAGGGAGCGGCCGACAATAGTAAGAATGCTTTGGCCGTGAGTATCGGTATTTTCTCGAACTAAGATGCGCCACTGTGGGGCACCGGAAAGGGGTTCATCCTGAGAGTTGAGACTCCCCACGGTTTGAGGAACACCACCGCTTAAGTTGACGCTAAGATCGGGGCGCAAGGTGGTGTCATTAAAGACAATGGAGCTACCGTCTGGAAAGATCGTAGCCACGTAATAATTCGAAGGTGGTCGTGGATTTGTGCCAGTGGTGAGTGCTTCTACATCTCGGGCCCACCCATTGGCTGCGCTGTAGAGATCCTCATCGACCCGGGAATATATGACCTCCGCCATAATCGACGACACAGCCATGGCACTGCCCGCTAGCCCGGCACCTGAGATGGCGACAATGAGGATCACCAACCAGGTTCGCAGGGTAAGGTAGCGACGCATGCGCCTAATGCCTCGGGGTGCGTAAGACATAGCCCACTCCGCGGACGGTGTGGATTAGTGGAGGTTCTTGGGTGTCGACCTTGCGGCGCAGGTAAGAGATATAGGATTCCACCACATTGCCATCACCACCGAAGTCATAGTGCCACACATTATCGAGGATCTTGGCTTTGCTGAGCACTACTTCGGCGTTGAGCATGAGGTAGCGCAGTAGGTTGAATTCGGTGGGGGAAAGTTCCACGATCTGGCCGGCTTTGGTGACCTCATGGGTTTCATCATTCAAGGTGAGGTCAGCGTAGGTGATGGTGGCGTCGTGGGGATCATGGTCAGCGATTTTTCCGCGCCGCAGGATCACTCGGAGGCGGGTGATCACTTCTTCCAAGGAGAAGGGTTTGGTGACATAGTCATCCGCGCCAATGGTCAGCCCATGGATGCGATGTTCGACGGCATCCTTAGCAGTGAGGAAAAGCACCGGGGCGTCGATGCCTTCATTTCGTAGTTTGGTGAGCACCTCGAAGCCGTCCATCCCGGGCATCATGACATCCAGGATGAGGGCATCGGGGTCGCATTCGCGGGCTAAGCGTAGGGCTTCGGTGCCGGTGCTGGCGGTGAATACCTCGAAGCCCTGGAATTTCAGGCTGACGGTGAGTAGTTCGACGATATTAGGTTCATCATCGACGACCAGGACTCTCGTAGGTTTTTTCTCCATATCCACACTCATACCGCCTATTGAAGCTCAATGCACATCGAAGCTCCTGCATACTGGCTGAGTAAAAGCTGTGAATGCAGGAGCTTCGATTTTTAAAGCTGCAGCGCGGCCGCGGAGCATTGTGCCTAGGCGTTGTGCCCTAGGGCTTGGTGCCTTATGGCTTCGGTGCCTACGGCTTCGATGCCTACGGCTTCGGAATATTGCGCAGGTTCGCTTTCGCCATATTCACCATTTGACCGACACCGCCACCGAACACCGTGCGGGTAGCTGCCTTGGAGAAACCAAGCAGCATATCCCAGGTGATATTCGGCGGGATGGACAACGCATTGGGGTCGGTGACAATATCCACCAACACCGGGCCGTCATAGGCTAACGCCTTGGCGATGGTCTTTTCTAGCTTGTGCGGGTCTTCCACGCGGAAGGATTTAATGCCGGCACCTTCAGCGATCTTGGCGTAGTTGACCTGATCGTGGTCAGTTTCGAACTCGGGGAGACCTTGGACCAGCATTTCCAGCTTCACCATGCCCAGGGAGCTGTTGTTGAAGGTGAACATCTTGATCGGCAGGTTGTGCAGCTTCACGGTCAACAGTTCACCCATGAGCATGCCCAGGCCACCATCACCATTAAAGGAGATCACCTGGCGGCCGGGGTGGCTGGCCTGTGCACCGATGGCATGCGGAAGAGCATTAGCCATGGTGCCGTGGCGGAAGGAACCGATTTGTTCGCGCTTGCCATTCGGGGTGATATAACGAGCACCCCAGACATTGCACATGCCGGTATCCACGGTGAAGATGGCGTCATCATCGGCGAGCTTGTCGATCAGATCGGCCGCGTACTCCGGGTGGATGGGGGTATAGTCCTCAACCTTGTGGGTATAGGCCTCAATAACGTCGGTGAGCTTCTTGTGGTGTTCCTTGAGCATCTTGTCGAGGAAGCGGCGGCTCTTCTTTTCCTCCACGTGCGGGAGGATATTTTCAATCACGGCAGCGACATCGCCGACCACGGGGTATTTAATCTTGGTGCGGCGTCCAATGTGGGAGCCATCAATGTCGATTTGAGCGACATTTTCCTTCGGCAGGAAGTCGTTATAGGGGAAGTCCGTGCCCACCAGGATCAATAGGTCTGCGTCATTGGAGGCATCATGGCAGGCGCCGTAGCCGAGCAGCCCGGACATACCCACGTCGAAGGGGTTGTCGTATTGGATGTACATTTTCCCGCCAAGGGCGTGGCCGATGGGGGATTTAATCTTTTCCGCTAATTGAAGGACCTGCTTGCGGGCGTGCTTGGCACCAGCACCGCAGAACAGGGTGACGGTTTCTGCTTCATTGATGGCCTTCACCAACGCAGCAGCTTCAGCCGGATCCGGGAAGACCACCGGGCGGCCAGTGGCGATGGTGGATTCGGTGAAGGTGGTGTCTTCCACATCGCCGGTGGCAATATCACCGGGGACTACCAGCACGGAGACACCCTTGCCGGCCATGGTGGATTGGATGGCGTGGTGCAAAATAACTGCGCCTTGTTCGGCGGAGTTGGCCATCTCGCAATACCCAGAGCATTCCTTGAAGAGTTGTTCCGGATGCGTTTCCTGGAAGAAGTGCGAACCAATTTGGCGGGAAGGAATGTGGCTGGCGATGGCCAACACCTTGGCGCCATTGCGGTTGGCATCATAAAGGCCTTGGATCAGGTGCGTGTTTCCCGGGCCGCAGGAACCAGCGCACACAGCAAGGCCGCCGGTGAGTTCAGATTCGGCACCGGCGGCAAAGGCTGCGGCTTCTTCATTGCGGACGTGGATCCATTCGATGCTGGAGTCGCGGACTGCATCGGAAATGGGGTTCAGGCTATCGCCAACCAGACCATAAATGCGTTTCACGCCTTGGGCTTCGAGCATTTCGACGAGCTGCTGGGCATAACTTTGGGCCATAGAGTACGGGTCTCCTTAAGACTTTCGGAATTATTAATATGTTTCCCTTCGTCCCATTGTGCGCCCGGCTTTAGCCCAAGGTCTAGGGAGTTTTCCTGTGAGTTTTCCCGCATCCACCCCCAATGGTGCGCCAAGAGACTTTCTTGGCGCTTCCCGCAGGTAACAGCAGCTACCAACTAGCCTGCAGGGCCTAGGGTTTGGGGATATTGCGTAGATTTGCTCGCGCTAGATCCACCATGCGCCCTACGCCACCGCCGAATACGGTGCGTGCAGCGGCTTTAGAGAACCCCGCCAGCATCTCCCAGGTGATATTCGGTGGGATGGATAGTGCATTAGGGTCGGTGACAATATCCACCAGCACCGGCCCACGATAGGCCAAGGCCTCAGCAATCACGCCTTCTAGTTCTGTGGGGTCTTCTACCCGGATGGCTTTAATTCCAGCGCCTTCTGCGATCTTCGCGAAGTTGACTTGTTCATGGTCGGTTTGGAATTCCGGGAGGCCTTGGACCAGCATCTCTAGCTTCACCATGCCCAGTGAGCCGTTATTGAATACAAACATCTTGATCGGCAGCTTGTGCAGCTTTACCGTCAATAGTTCACCCATGAGCATGGCTAAACCGCCATCACCATTAAAGGAAATGACTTGGCGGCCAGGGCTACTGGCCTGAGCCCCAATGGCATGGGGCAACCCATTGGCCATGGTGCCGTGTCGGAAGCTGCCGAGTTGTTCGCGTTTGCCATTGGCGGTGATGTAGCGGGCCGCCCACACATTGGACATGCCGGTATCAATGGCGAAGATGGCATCATCATCGGCGAGTTTGTCGATCAGGTCCGCCGCATATTCCGGGTGGATGGGCACATGGGTTTCCACATTCGAGGTATAGGCCTCGATCACGGCATTGAGTTTCTTTAGATGTGTTTTCAACATGCGATCTAAGAAACGGCGGTCTTTCTTTTCCTCCACATGCGGGAGGATATTGTCTAGCACTGCCCCCACATCGCCTACCACGGGGTAGCTAATGCAGGTACGTCTGCCGATTTGGTTGGCATCAATATCTACTTGGGCAACATTGTCCTTCGGCAGGAATTCGGTATAGGGAAAATCCGTGCCCAATAAAATCAGCAAGTCTGCTTCGCTTATCGCATCAAAGCATCCGCCATAACCTAAAAGCCCAGACATACCCACGTCATAGGGGTTGTCGTATTGGAAATACATCTTCCCACCCAAGGCATGCCCAATCGGGGCTTTAATCTTTTCCGCCAACTCCATGACTTGTTCACGGGCATCCTTCGCCCCGCTGCCCACAAAAAGCGTCACCTTGTCAGCTTCATTAATGGCGTTGACCAAAGCCGCAGCTTCCGTTGGGTCCGGGTACACCGTGGGCTTACCTTTAGCGATCACTGACCTTAAGAACGTGGTGTCTTGCACTTCCCCGGGGAAAATATCCCCGGGCACTACCAGCACGGAGACTCCCCTGCCGGCGAAGGTGGATTGCAGTGCGTGGTGCAAGATGGTTGCGCCTTGTTGGGGCGAGTTGACCATCTCGCAGTAGCCGGAGCATTCCTGCAAGAGTTGTTCCGGGTGGGTTTCTTGGAAGAAATAACTTCCAATCTGGCGGGAAGCAATGTGGCTGGCGATGGCCAACACTTTTGCGCCATTGCGGTGCGCATCAAAAAGGCCTTGGATCAGGTGGGTATTACCGGGCCCACAGGATGCTGCACAGACTGCCAGCCCGCCGGTGATTAAGGATTCAGCGCCAGCAGCAAAAGCGGCGGCTTCTTCATTGCGGACGTGGACCCATTCAATACTGGAGTCCCGGACCGCATCGGATACGGGGTTCAGACTGTCACCGACGATTCCATAGATGCGTTTTACGCCGTGGGCTTCGAGGGTTTCGACGAGGTGTTGGGCAAGTGTTTTAGCCATGTCGGCCAACTCCTTCAGCATGGGAAGAACAGGATGTTTTCCTGTCCGTTCAAGGTGCCTCTAAGGGGTGTGACGCACCCGAACATAAAGTGTGCTTTGAGTCACTATTATGCCGGTAGTGTGCGGGAAATACCAGGACAATTATTTGTAACTGTAACGACTGGTCGGTACAGTTTGCTTTACTATGCACGTCCCCACCCAAAACGTTGACTCCAGCCCGCGTCAGCGCTGGATTTTCCTCATGGTTGTCTCCATGGGGCTCTTTCTTATTGCCTTAGATAACTCCATCCTCTTCACCGCCCTACCGGTGCTGCGTGAACAACTCCACGCCAGCGAACTCGGCGGACTCTGGGTCATTAACATCTACCCGCTCATGATGGTCGGCTTGCTCTTAGGCACCGGCACTCTCGGCGACAAGATCGGCCACCGCCTGCTCTTTCTCATCGGGCTAGTCATCTTCGGGCTCACCTCCTTAATGGCGGCATTCTCGCCTACTATTTGGTGGCTGGTAGCTGCCCGCGCAGCCCTAGGCTTTGGTGCTGCCTCCATGCTGCCGGCCACCCTTGCACTCATCCGGATCACCTTTATCCATGAACGCGAATTCGCTACCGCCATTGGTATCTGGGGTGCGGTGGCCCTGGTGGGTGCCTCCGCCGGGCCGATTGTGGGCGGCATTTTGCTGCACTACTTCTGGTGGGGATCGGTCTTCCTCATTAATGTGCCGATCGTCATTATCGCGATTATTGCCACCATCGTTTTGGCACCGCCGAATATGCCGCACCCAGAAAAACACTGGGATGCCCTATCTAGCTTCTATGCGCTGATCGCCTTGGGTTCCTTGGTGATGATCATTAAGGAAATCGCCGCCCCAGAGCACCACTGGTGGGTTCTCTACCTCACCATTCCTGGCGCACTAATCGGCTCCTATCTCTTTAGTCGCCGCCAAAAGATCCTGTCAGAGCCGCTTCTAAGCTTCGATATTTTCGGCAATCGTTTCTTCACCGGCGGTGTCATTGCCGCAGCCCTATCCATGATGGGTGTTTCCGGCGTGGAGCTACTAACCACCCAACGCTTCCAACTGGTGGCCGAATACACCCCGCTGCAAGCTGGTGTATTGATGAGTGCCTTTGCGCTGATGGCGCTACCGGCATCGATCGCTGGTGGCATGTGGCTGCACCGCTTTGGTTTCCTCGCCATCATCGGAGGTGGATTCCTCATCAGTGGCACCGGTGTTGGTGTGGCCGTATGGGGTGCCATCCATGATCATCTTGGGCTTTTCATCATTGCCTTGGCGATCTCCGGGATCGGTGCTGGCCTGGTGTGGTCGGTAGCGTCTACGGCAATTATTTCTGCCGCGCCTGCGCATCGCACCGGCATGGCCGCTGCGGTAGAGAATGTTTCCTATGAGTTCGGCACACTTATTGCGGTTGCTGTTGCCGGTAGTCTCCAAACCTTCTTCTACGCCCGCGCTGTGCCTGCTGGGGTGCCGCTAGAACCCACCCGCGGTACCTTGCACCCAAATCCCGCCATCCGTGCACTAGCGGACGAGGCCTTCGATGAAGGCTATTTGAAGGTCTTGTTGGTGGTCTGTCTGTTTGCGGTCATGGGTGTTATCACCGCGCTGATCTGTTTCCGCGGCAACCCCAAGACCATTGCGGATATTCTGCACGCCAGCACCACCAAGAAGAGCCCCCGCGCCGCCATCACGGCCCTGCACAGCCCGAGCATGACTGCAGACACCGCGGACACAACAGACACCGCCCCAACCGCACAAACCCAAACCACCACCCCAACCAACAACACCAACCCCTTCCCTTCCCCTCATGCGCCCGAGTAAAAAGACCGACATCCTCGAAGCCGCCATCCACATCATCGGCGAAAAAGGCGGACTCGATGCCCTCACCTTCGACTCCCTCGCCGAAGCCTCTGGCCTATCCAAATCCGGCCTCATCTACCACTTCCCCTCCCGCCAACAACTCATCATCGCCGTGCACCAACACCTCGCCGACTTATGGGAAGAAGAACTCTGCACCATCGCCGGCGCTCCCGCCACGGAACTCACTCCCGAAGCACGGCTGCGCGCCTTCGTCTGCACCATGGCCCATAGCGCCAACCGTGCGGACTTAGTCTGCGCGCTCAATATCGCCCAAGAACCCGAAGCCGCGGAAGCCTGGGAATCAGTGATGCGCCGCTGGGCCCCCAACCCCGCGCAGGTCGAAGATGACCACGCTGCCCGTACCGCCTATCTCGTGCAGCTCCTCGCAGAGGGCCTCTGGCTCCACGACCACGTCAACGCCACCCCCCTTACCCCCGGCCAAAGAGATGCCCTCACCGAAGCAGTTCTTAACCTGATACCCACAGGCAAGCACTAATAAGTTCCCCATCCGTAACCTTCGGTACCGAAGGTTTCTCGGCTGTCCACCGCGCACATCCCCGTGCGTCAGCGTGATACCGCAGCTCTTCGGCGGCTAAAGTTGCCACCATGAACGCCGCCGAAGAGATGGGCAATAAGATCCCGTTCCACACCAGCGCCACCGGCATAGGCAGCGAAGCCTATATCGCTAATCGTTGGGATCCAGAATCCATGCGTACGGATAAAGTCACCGTCGCCGCCTGGGGACTATGGGATTGGGGCTCGGCCGCTTTCAACGCGGTCTTAGTCACCTTCATCTTCTCCGTCTACCTCACCGACTCCGTCGGCAAATCCCTCGGCGAAAGCGCACTCACCCCCACGCAGTGGTACTCACTAGCCATGGCACTATCCGGTGTCGCCATCGCCGGTGTCGCCCCCATCATGGGTCGTCGCACCGATATCCGCGGCACCCGCCGCAAAGCCGTGCGCATCTGGACACTCGTCACCTTCGCGCTCATGGCCTCGCTCTATTTCGTGCGCAACGATGCCCCCATCTGGTTCATCCTCGGTGTCAGCATCATGGCCATCGCCTCTCTGACCTTCCAATTCGCGGAAGTCAACTACTACGCGATGCTCAAACAGGTCTCCACTCCAGATAACGTCGGCAAAGTTTCCGGCTATGGCTGGTCCATGGGCTATTTCGGCGGCATCGTCCTGCTACTCGCCTGCTACGTCGGCTTCGTTAAAACCAATGGCGATGGCACCGCCGGCCTCCTCAAACTCAGCACCGAGCACGGCTTCAATATCCGCATGGTCGCCGTCCTTGCCGCCTGCTGGTTCCTTTTCTTCGGCCTCCCGGTATTCTTCCGCGTCCCCGAAATCCGCCCCTCGGGCGGCAAAACGGACTCCGTCGGCGAAAGCTACCGCAACCTCTTCCGCGACCTCAAAGGCCTCTGGCATAACGACCGCAACTGCATCTTCTTCCTCATCTCTTCTGCCATCTTCCGCGATGGCCTCGCCGGTGTGTTCACCTACGGCGCCATCCTCGCCGTCACGGTCTACGAACTCGACCCCGGCGATGTCCTCATCTTCGGTGTCGTCGCCAACGTCGTCTCCGCCATCGGCGCCGTAGTCGGCGGCTGGCTCGATGACCGCATCGGCCCCAAACCCATCATCTTGGCCTGCCTCCTGCTTATGATCCTCGACGCCGCGGTCCTCTACTTCGTCCACGGCCCGCAAATGTTCTGGATCTTCGGCCTCATCCTCTGTCTCTTCGTCGGCCCCGCGCAATCAGCCTCCCGAACCTTCCTCTCCCGTCTGTCCCCCGACGGCCAAGATGGCCAAATGTTCGGCCTCTACGCCACCACCGGACGCGCCGTCAGCTGGCTCGCCCCACTCGCCTTCGGCATCTTCGCCGGACTCTTCGGCGGCGACCGCGCCGGCATCCTCGGCATCGCACTCATCCTCGCCGCCGGTGCCCTGGCACTGATCCGTGTCCAAGACCCCACCCGCATCAAACCTTAAGTTCCCTTAAGGTCCGCACTCGCCGAGCCTCGCATTAAAGCTTTCCCCGAGCTCGGCGGGCAAGGCCCTCGCATATTCGCTGCGCAGGGCAGGTGACTAAGGTCTGCCGCACGCACTTTGTCTCCAACGCGAGTAGCAAGAAAACAAAGAGCCTTACCAAAACTTGGTGAGGCTCTTAGCGTTTCCACATATGTAAATGCGGATATTTAAGTTTAATCATAATAATATCTTCTATATTCACGTACGCGCACTTTATCCTTGGGTATAAGCAGTGATGCTATTGCGTAGGAAATGAAGAAGAGTACCGCCAGCGGCAAAGCAATGAATAGCAAGAAGTAACGCACGATCGGTTTATCGGTACGACGAGCCAGATACACCGCCAGCGCCATCAACAAAACAACCACAATGAATACCGACACCACAACCACCTCTCCCCATGCCACTACCTGCATGTTCGACCATAGTTTTTAGCAACTAGCTAACACTTTAGCAGCAACTAGAAGAACACTGAACACCAAATAGTCAAGCGATTATTTTCCCGGCCACTGAGAAATGAGACCAGGAATGCGGAGATAGGCAATAAGGGGGAAACCACCGCCAGAAATAGGAAGTCGAGAATGCTCGCATTTGAGAGCAGCTGCACTTCAACGCAGGCCATAAATGAGTTCTTCATAAAGCTAAGCGCACGCGGTTGAGCAGGGGTGCCGACTGGTACTGGGGCTCTTGAGGCGAGTCCATACAGTCGGCGTTGACGTTTAAACCAGTTCGAATGCAGGGGTTGCGAGAGTACCTGAGTGACATAAAAGAAAAACCCCGCTTTCGCGGGGAACACATTCGCAGCCGTGGCCAGCGCGTCCCAGATGGGCGGATCATCCCCACTCACGCGGGGAACACGCCGTGTGCGGAGGGTGGCTGGCGGGATCGTCCGGGATCATCCCCACTCACGCGGGGAACACTGGATGTCTCGATTCTTCGGAGGGGTACCTGCTCGGATCATCCCCACTCACGCGGGGAACACGGTAGTCCTGCACTATGGGTGCATCGGGGTGTGGGGATCATCCCCACTCACGCGGAGAACACGTTTTCCAGGCTGTCGCTGCGGTGATGGCGGACGGGATCATCCCCACTCACGCGGGGAACACCATACTCAATAGTTTCCAGGTCAGTGATGTCGGCGGATCATCCCCACTCACGCGGGGAACACCAAAACCCAGGACCCCGCGGTAGCACTCGCGGCCGGATCATCCCCACTCACGCGGGGAACACATCTACCTGAAAAGTGGCTAAATCGTATTCCGTAGGATCATCCCCACTCACGCGGGGAACACGTCCCAGATGATGTGGCGGCCATCGTCGGCGTTCGGATCATCCCCACTCACGCGGGGAACACGGTTACGCATTTGGGTGCTCGGCATCGAAATGGGGGATCATCCCCACTCACGCGGGGAACACACCCCGGGCGGCTAGAGCCGGTAGTTGCGGACGCGGATCATCCCCACTCACGCGGGGAACACACCCAAACGGCGCGTTGACCTGTGTCAATCGTGGGATCATCCCCACTCACGCGGGGAACACGGCCGTGCCTATCGCCGTACCTGTCAATGAGTACGGATCATCCCCACTCACGCGGGGAACACAATGAACTCACCCATAATCGCATCGAGCGTGTACGGATCATCCCCACCCACGCGGGGAACACTCTTATTAGCGTTTTGCTTGATTATGGCAGCGCAGGATCATCCCCACTCACGCGGGGAACACGGCGATCACTTCGATAACTCCGTCGTGGCGGGCCGGATCATCCCCACTCACGCGGGGAACACTCAGCTGCCGGGGTGCGCGGTGCCCCCGGTTCGCGGATCATCCTCACTCACGCGGGGAACACGCGGACGAAGTCGTCATGTCGAAGCACTCCGAACGGATCATCCCCACTCACGCGGGGAACACTTTGTCGCACGTCCATTCGGTTGCGCTGCCAGTGGGATCATCCCCACTCACGCGGGGAACACCGCTCTGTTCCTCGAGGATGGTGTAGAGCACGTCGGATCATCCCCACTCACGCGGGGAACACTGATCCGACCGTGAAGGTTGATGAGTCGGTGTTCGGATCATCCCCACTCACGCGGGGAACACAACACCAGACCCTAAAGACTACACGCCGCAAGGGGGATCATCCCCACTCACGCGGGGAACACTCATGGAAAAACCGTGGCAAGCAGATGAAATTCGGGATCATCCCCACTCACGCGGGGAACACGGACGGTACGTGGGCGGATACGCGCCTGGGGTTGGGATCATCCCCACTCACGCGGGGAACACCCCTGGCCAAGCGCGTCCCAGGTGGGTTTAATAAGGATCATCCCCACTCACGCGGGGAACACGCAGGCTTCGATGAAATGACCGGGGAACTGCACCGGATCATCCCCACTCACGCGGGGAACACCCGAAGCGCCAACCGACTGCATAGCCCTAAGTTCGGATCATCCCCACTCACGCGGGGAACACCG
>NZ_FOPJ01000012.1:0-4341 GCF_900113445.1 Corynebacterium spheniscorum | reverse complement strand
GAGCGGATCATCCCCACTCACGCGGGGAACACGAGGCGGCGGCTAAGTTGGCGGATGCTTCGACTGGGATCATCCCCACTCACGCGGGGAACACCACCTGCGCTGACCTCACCCGTGAGATGTGCGCAGGATCATCCCCACTCACGCGGGGAACTCAGCAACGCGGCCCGGGGGTATCCAAAGGGCCTGGATCATCCCCACTCACGCGGGGAACACAAGCAATATAGCGGGCCGTTTTGGTGGGGTGTCCGGATCATCCCCACTCACGCGGGGAACACGCCTGTTTGCTTTTCAACCTTTTCGATAGCTTGCGGATCATCCCCACTCACGCGGGGAACACAAACCAAACCTCGGGTTAGGTATCAAACCTCGGGGGATCATCCCCACTCACGCGGGGAACACCTGGAGGTGCGCTGCCACCGTGAGCTGGTGACTGGGATCATCCCCACTCACGCGGGGAACACACTCAGAGTTGCGCTTAACCCACTCACCAAACTCGGATCATCCCCACTCACGCGGGGAACACATAACGCGCTATGCTCTGTCCTATGCACGACGCTGGATCATCCCCACTCACGCGGGGAACACTCCGGCCGCCTGCAAACCCGCGCTAATGCCCTCGGGATCATCCCCACTCACGCGGGGAACACCAACCGCCCGAGTCCACTCCGGGACCATGATCGCGGATCATCCCCACTCACGCGGGGAACACCCCTCTTCATACAACAGTTTTAGCTTTGTTTCGAGGATCATCCCCACTCACGCGGGGAACACTGTGACCGCTGTCGACGAATGTGTGGACCGCATGGGATCATCCCCACTCACGCGGGGAACACATTCGTTTTCACCGCTTCGTCGGTGATTTTGACCGGATCATCCCCACTCACGCGGGGAACACTCAGCGGGTAACGTTCGGTGTCCAACCATGGGTGGGATCATCCCCACTCACGCGGGGAACACCCGTGGCAAGACGTCGATAACCTGATTCCCCGGAGGATCATCCCCACTCACGCGGGGAACACCCGCAGGTGCAGTGATAGTGACAATACCGGTTGCGGATCATCCCCACTCACGCGGGGAACACCCCGTACTGTTTCCACATCGAGTTAGGCTCGCCCTGGATCATCCCCACTCACGCGGGGAACACCAAATTTTCAGTGGCGAAAATAAAGCTACTATGGGATCATCCCCACTCACGCGGGGAACACCGTCCCTACGTGCCCTAGCTTCCACCACCTTCTGGGATCATCCCCACTCACGCGGGGAACACACTAACTGACCTCGCTATTTAGTTCTCACGGGTCGATTATAGCTTTAACTTGTGCACACCGATGGTCCCTCGGAAACGGGCCTAGATTCACTGTCCAGCCGACCCTCAAGAGGCCATCGACACACCAGCCGAGCACCCCTGACACAGCGAAAGACCGGGTCCCGAATCCTCGAAAGGATAGCGGGTCCCGGCCAGTCAGTCAGAAGTGATTACTTCTTAAGGGGCTCGTTCTTCTCAGCCTCTTCAAGGGTCTTTGCAGCTTCCTTGTTTTCGTACATCTTCTTGGGGTACTTCTTGCAGTTGTCGCCCGGCTCCATCGGATTGTCGACAGTGTTCTCCTTGACTGCGTCAAGGTTCTCCTGCTCGATCTTCCAATCCATTTCCTGGGTCAAAGGCTTGAACCAAGCATCAGCCGGCACGCCGGTGATGTAGTCGGAGTGGATATCGTAGTTCGACGGCGGGAAGATGGTGATCTTCAGCTTGTAGTCGCCCGGCTCGGTGATGGTGTCCTTGGCAAGGTTGGTGCCGTAGTGAGAACCATCGATGGCGTTCATCGGCATCATCATGCCTTCAGACTTGGTCTGGCCATCCTTGTCCGTCAACAGGTACTTAATGGTCAGGTTGGCGGGAGTCTCATCGACCGAGTAGCCCCAGTTGGTGGCGTAGGCGTTAGCCTTCAGATCCAGCTCGATGTGCATCTGGGAATCTTTGTAATCCAGCATCTTCATCGTGCTGTTGGGATTCTCTGCCATCTGGCCGGGCTGGAAGTACATGACAGCCGCGTCGAAGATACCGAAGGAAGTGGTGGGGCCTTCTTGCTCTTGGAGACCACACTCGTCGGGGCGAGCGTTAACCTCGGGAGCACCCTCGGCAGCACCTTCAGCGGCAGCTTCAGCCTTGGTGTCATCAGCCTTTTCAGAGGCAGCTTCGTTGCTGGTGCAAGCACCGAGCGAACCCGCACAGAACAGGCCAGCAGTCACGGCTGCAAGGATCTTTTTGTTGATGGTCTTCATATAGGCAATTCTCCTTAGTGTTCAGCCGAGGCTGCGGTTTGTTCTTCCGCGGTTTCGACCGGCGCGTTCTGCGACTTGCTGGGACGTTTACTATGCGCCCAAATGATCCACACTGCTGCGACAAAGAGGATGATCTGGGGCAATAGGGTTTCAGCCCAGGGGTAGATGCCCAATTCGGGCATATAGAACTTCATCCACGGCAGGTTTGTGTCGCCGAGAATGACATTGGCTTCCTTAAGCTCGGCCACACCCTTGCCCACGAAGGACAAGCACATGGCAAAGAGCAGGATGGAAGTGGCATAGAAGATCGGCCGAATAGGTAGCTTGACGCCGCCATATCGGATGATCACGAAGATAACTGCTAGGCATACTGCGGCGGCTGCAAAGCCACCAAAGATAGCCGTACGATCTTCGTTTGCTTCCGAGGAGAATGCTGCTGCGTAGAACAGCACCAGCTCGGCGCCCTCACGGATAACCGCGAGGAAGGCTGCAAAGACAATCGCCTTGGCTGCCCCGGAGGACACGGAGGTTTTCACCATTCCGGAAATATATTTCTGCCAGTTTTCGCCAGATGTCCTCGACAGCATCCAGTTGGATACGTAGAAGAGCATGGCGACTGCCAGGAACATGGTGAAGCCTTCGAGCATTTCTTGGGCTGGGCCGGCTCCGCCGATCACTGCCCGGATTATCCAGGCTAAAACGAAGGATAGGATGACTGCGGCGATAACGCCTGCATATACCCAACGTACGAGTTTGCGGTTTCCGCTTTTCACCAGGTAAAGCACGATGGAGGCAACAACCAACAGGGCTTCTAGGCCTTCGCGTAGCAAGAGGCTAAAAGCTAGGGTGAACTGCACCTTGCTGCGGGTTGATTCACTCCCCTTAGTGACGCTTTGAGTAGCTAGCAGCTGCTCGCCGGCGGATTCAGGGGAGTCTTTTTCCAATACGCCATCAAGCACCATCGCGTCTCGAGCGACGGCCACTTTGAGGACCTCAATATCCTTATGCACGGTTTCGGCATCGGCACCATTTCGGATGGCAATTTTCAGTCGCGTGAAACGACCTTCCATTTTCACCTTGCGGTTGCCGGGCAAAGTCATGCTGGCGGGTTCGAGGTTATTTTCATACCAACCGAAGTAGGCTTCACCAACTTGATCCACGGCTTTAGGAATATCGCCGGAATTATAAGCTGCTTGTGCGAGTTCTAATTCAGCTGCCATGCAGAGTGCATAGTCTTGATACGTACGGGGTGACCCATCGGGGTTTTTAACACCCTTTTCGCATTTACTAAGAGTGGAATCACCCTCAGCGCTAATACTCACGGATTCATGAGAAACCGCGGAAGCAGTAGCAGTTCCACCGGCGGTCATCATTAGTGTCAACGCGATTGCGGCAGCAAATGCAAACCATCCGGTGAAGCGCGAAATGCACTGGACAGAGCTAGTCATCGGACCTTAGCTTTCCCAGGATGAACCTGACTTAGGTTAGGCGTGTCTCGCCCTCTAAAACGCTAGCCTTGTGAAGGCAAGCCTGTCAATAGTCACCCCATTAAGAAGTTGCAACGATTTACACCAAAAGTTGGAAATGATCCCAACTTCGAAAGAGCCCTTAAGCTTTGGTCACGATATAGTCCAGGTGAGGGGAATGTTCAACGTTTTGAACATTATCGCCATCAGCCGATAGGCGTCCCGATAATAGCTTTTTCAATAACCCCCGATAAGGGGAATTGAAACGGCAATGATCCCCAAAAGCTTTGAAGGTTTGGCGCGGTTAGTGTTTCGATAACAGCGCTTGAGGACCCCAACTAAAGCCGGTTTCAACCTCGGGGGCTAGCTAATCGGGCTCCACTAAACGCAGATGCCTTGGACTCCCCTTATCCCCCACGCTTCTGCGCTTCAATATTGATGGCAGGATGAGCAGCTCCCCAGCCCCTGCCTCGAGGTCTGCAAACCAACAACGGTTGCGGGTTAAGTAGCAAAATGTGTGCTCAAATTTCGGCGTTGTAGCTGGTCAGGGTATGTAAATCCGGGTTTTATTAGGTTCCGGGGCTTATATCCG
>NZ_FOPJ01000004.1 GCF_900113445.1 Corynebacterium spheniscorum | reverse complement strand
CCTAGGTGGAGGAGTTGTTTTTCTAGGTTCGGCAGGATCCACATGACGCCAACGCCTTTGAAGGCTTGTTCTACTTTGTAGGTGGTTTTGCCTAGCCGGGCGGCGAGTCGGGTAATGGAGGTTTCGTAGTTGTCGGTGCCTTTGGGGAGGACCTTTTTTAAGGTGGAGTAGATTTCCTTGTTGATCCGCACAGTCATGTGGCACACGGGATCATCCGGGTGGGTGTTAGCCCAAAAAGGTGTGTCAATCACCTTAAGCTGGGTGCAGGTATCTGCCATGATGATCCCCCGAAAAATTACTACTACTACTACGTGCGATCTTTTTAATCGCATATGTGTCTTGCTGTGTCCTCTATGTTAATAGCACACACCGGGGTTGTCTAGGGGTGTGGGCAAACTATTTTCCACCCCACCCCCACAATTACCCCTGCTACGGTAAACCGGCTGGTGAACACTACTTTCCAGGGCGCTACACATGCTCAATCATGGCGCTAATCAAGCGTCCCACAATGCCTTTCATGCTAATCGAACACCGTCTTCCACCTGTCCCGCTGAATCGCTACTATCAGCGATAACCCACCCATGTTCGATACCTCGCACCCGCTCCGCACCCGCTCCGCACCCGCTCCGCACCCGCCTCGCACCCGCTCCGCACCCGCACCCCACACAGCACCGATACAGCCCGAAGGGTAACCTGTTGCCCCGTGAGCACAGAAGAAAGAAAACTCGGCACCAAGAAACTCGGTATCGGCCTGCTCTTTTTGGCCGTGGTGGTCGCCGCCATCAACTTACGTGCGGGCATCGCCTCGGTCGGCGCGGTGCTTCCAGAGGTGCTCTCCTCTTATCAAGCCGGCGGCTCCTTAGCCGGCCTGATTACCGCCATGCCGGGGATCTTCTTCGCCATTATGGGGCTTGCTGCGGTGCCACTAGCCATGCGCCTGGGGCTTAGCCGCACCCTGGTGATCGGCATGATCGCCACCCTGGCGGGCCTGGCGCTACGCCCCTGGATGGGCAGCATCGCGGTATTTATTGTGCTCACCGCGCTAGTGGTGATGGGCATTGCCCTAGCCAACGTGCTGCTCCCAGCTTGGATTAAAGAACATGGTGGCCGCAAGATCGTGGCGCTGATGACGGTTTATTCTTCGGTGCTGGGGTTATCTGGGGCATTGGGGCCCTTGAGCTCCTTATTATTTGATAGCTGGCATTGGGCGCTCATGATCTGGGCCATCCCTGCAGCACTACAGCTAGCGGTGTGGGGGTTTGTGTGGCTGCGGGTGCGCACCGATATTCCTAGTGATACGGCCAGCGCGCAGGGAGATCAAAATACTAAGGCGTCGTTGTGGCGTTCGCCTACGGCGGTATTCCTCTTACTCTTCTTTGGTCTGCAATCTATGTCCGCCTATGTGCAAATGGGCTGGTTGCCGCAGATGCTCATTGATGCCGGGGTGCATTCGGGTACCGCGTCGATCTCGCTGGCGCTGGTGGGCGGGTTGAATGTGGCCGGTGGTCTGGTGATGCCCTGGATTATTGATAAATCCAGTCACCTGGGGGTATTCCCGGTGCTCTTCGGGGTGCTGACCTTTTTTGGCTATGGCGGCATCTTGCTCTTTGGGGATCACTACCCGCTCTTTTGGTCCTTCTTGCTGGGCGTGGGTGGCTTTTGTTTCCCCACCGCTATTGCTTTGATCCCGGCGCGTTCGCGTAGCCCCATGGTCACGGCACGGCTTTCCGGGTTTGTGCAGCCCTATGGCTATATTATTGCGGCACTCGGGCCCTTTATTGTCGGTGTGGTTCATGAGCACACCGCGAGGTGGGTGGAAGTGCTCTGGGGTTTGATGATCGCGGCGCTGGTGATGTCGGTGGTGGGGTTGCGTGCATCAAAGCGTGGCTATATTGATGACGAACTCGCGTTAACAGCGAACTAGGCGCGGCATACCCGCACCCCACCCGATCTCGGGAAAGCTCGCACTAGGATGTGCTCTATGTCGAAGAAGAAACCGCGGCCCACCCCTGTCCCTGCTGATCCGATTGATGGTTTAGTCGATGCGCATACGCACTTAGCGTCCGTGGGGGCGCGCACCCCGGAGGAGGTTGCGGCCGTGGTGGATCGCGCGGTGTCAGCCGGGGTGGAGAAAATGTGCACCGTGGGCGATGGTCTAGCGGAAGCGGAGCTGGCCCTGGCGGCGGCGCAGCATAATGAGCGCGTCTATGCGGCCTGTGCGATTCACCCCACGCGGGCCCGCGAGTTGGATGAGGCGGCGCGTGCGCGCTTGCAGGAGATGGTTGCGGATCCGCGTTGTGTGGCGGTGGGAGAGACCGGGCTGGATACCTATTGGATTAAGCATGACCCGGAGCGCACCGCCACCTTAAAGGAGCAAGAAGAGGCGCTGCGCTGGCATATTGACGTGGCAGTGGAACATGGCAAGACCTTGATGATCCATAATCGTGAAGCCGATGCGGATTTATTGCGGGTGCTAGGGGATGCCCCGCAGCCGCGCTATACGATTTTGCACTGCTTTTCTTCGCCCCTGGAGGTTGCGCGGGAGGCCCTTGAGCGTGGCTATATTTTGAGCTTCGCGGGGAATTCCACCTTTAAGCGCAATGAAGAGTTGCGGGAGGCGGCGCGCCTTGCCCCGCGCGGGCAGATCCTGATTGAGACGGATGCGCCCTATATGACCCCGGAGCCTTTCCGTGGTTGCCGGAATGAGCCGGCGTTGATTGGGCATACCGCAGTGCGGTTGGCGGAGGTGCGCGGGGAGGAGCCGGAGGAATTCGCGGCGCATGTCAATGCCACCTTCGATGAGGTCTATGGGTTGAACCTGCGCGGGTAGTACGCGGAGAAATAACATTTAGATAACGAAGATCAGCCCCGCTGCGCGCTCAGAATGTGAGATTGACCGCAGTGGGGCTGAAGTCATGCTTGTGACGGAATGTAAGGACTGTGACGTGGGGAAAGTCCATTCAGCCCCCTGGGTAACGCGAGTTAACAAAAGTCACAGTCGCTGAGGTTTCGGAGTGTCGGACGGGTTCGACAACCAAGGATTGTTACCGTACTGTTACCGAAGAATCTAGACATCCCCAACTGAGAGAACACATGGCGATCAAACAGAAGTCACGCATCAACCGCATCAACACTTCTGCCTCGGTGCCGCTGCAATTGGCTACCGGCGGCATGCTGAGCACCCTCCTGGTCGGCGGGCTGGTAGCAGTGGGGATGAATAAAGACGTCACCATCGACGTCAATGGCGATGAAATCAATCTGGCCACCATGTCCGGCACCATCGATGAGGCGCTCAAGGACGCCGGTATCGAGGTAGGCGCGCAGGATATTGTTTATCCCGCGCCGAGTGAGCGCCTGGCCAAGAATGAAAAGATCACCGTGCGCACCGCCAAGCAGGTGTCCGTGGTGATCGACGGCCAACCCGAGGTTGTGACCTCCAATGCGGTGACCGTCGAAGAGCTGCTCAATGAGGTCCCCGGCATCACCAAGGCCTATAAGGCGGATGCTGACGCCAGCACCAAGCTGCCGGAAGAGGGCTTTACTGTTGACCTCACCGCCCCGAAGATCGTGGCTATTAATGATGGCGGCGAAACGACCTATACCTCCATCGCCGCCAAGACGGTGGGCGATGTGCTGCGCGAACGCGGCATTACCCTCGGGGAAAAGGACACGCTGAGTCCCGCCAAGGACACCGCGGTTACTGAGAATATGACCATCGAGGTGCAGCGCGTCGCCACGCACCAGGAGATCACCGAGGAAGACGTCGAACTCCCCGCCACCTACGTGGATGACCCCAACACCCCAGCGGGCGAGGAAACCATCCTCGAACCCGCCGTGATCGGCAAGAAGAAGGTCACCCACAAGGTGATCACCGTCAACGGTGAAGAGCGCGAACGCGTCGCCATTCACGAAGAAGAACTCGCCCCCGCGACCCCCGCCAAGATCTCCCGCGGCACCAAGGCTGTGCCCACCGCCCCCGCAGTTGCTGGCGGCACCGTCTGGGACACCCTCGCGCAATGCGAAGCGGGCGGCAATTGGAGCATCAACACCGGCAATGGTTTCTCCGGTGGCCTGCAATTCACTCCCTCCACCTGGCTCGCCTACGGCGGCGGCGCCTACGCCCCCCAAGCGTGGATGGCCACCCGCGAACAGCAAATCGACGTCGCCACCCGCGTCCAAGCCGGCCAAGGCTGGGGTGCATGGCCGGCGTGTACTGCCAAGCTCGGCATCCGCTAAATTTTTGCTTTACCCGAGATCGGCCGACCCTCCGCGTGCGGGCATGGCTGAACTCGGGTGTTCGCCCACGGCTAAGCATCACGGGGTAGATTAATTCCTCATGGATGATCCTCAACCTTCCCACCTGCTTGGCCCTGTCGAGATCCGTGAACTCGCCGCCAAGCTGGGCGTTAGCCCCACCAAGAAATTGGGGCAAAACTTCGTCCACGACCCCAATACCGTTCGACGCATCGTCAACGCCGCAGAACTCGGCGAAGACGAACACGTTATTGAAGTGGGCCCCGGGTTGGGATCATTAACCCTTGCGCTTTTAGATGTGGCGCGTGTTACCGCGGTGGAGATTGACTCGCGCTTAGCTGCGGAATTACCGAATACCGTGGCCTGGCGCGCCCCCGAATTAACCGGGAAGCTGGAGATCCTGCACAAGGATGCTCTGAAAGTGTCTGCTGAGGATATTGAGCAGCCCACCGCCCTGGTAGCGAACCTGCCCTACAACGTCTCCGTGCCGGTGCTGCTGCATATGTTGGCAACCTTCCCCAGCATCCGCACGGTATTGGTGATGGTGCAAGCAGAAGTAGCTGAACGCCTGGCCGCGCAACCCGGGAGCAAAATCTATGGGGTGCCCAGCGTGAAAGCCGCCTTTTATGGGAAGGTGCGCCGCGCCGGGAATATTGGGCGCTCAGTGTTTTGGCCGGTACCTAATATTGATTCCGGCCTGGTGCGCATTGATTGTTGCGCGCAAGGCTGGGAGGTTGATGCCGCCACCCGGGAAGAGGTTTTTCCGGTGATTGATGCTGCCTTCGCGCAACGCCGTAAAACCCTTCGTGCTGCACTGGGGGCCTGGTTGGGTTCCCCGCAAAAGGCGGAAGAAGCACTGCGAGCTGCCGGTATTGATCCGCAGGTCCGTGGAGAAATGCTTGGGGTGGCAGAGTATGTGCGACTAGGGGAGGCGTGCGCGAAACTATGAGTATCTGGCATGCCGCCGCGCACTCCAAAGTGAACCTGCACCTAGGGGTAGGGGATGCTCGTGAGGATGGCTACCACGAGCTGGTGACCGTCTTCCAAGGGCTTAATATCGCTGATGATGTGACACTGCGAGTGCAGGACACATACGTGGCTGAAATAGCTGAAGTAGTGCATTCTTGCCGCGCCGAAGCTGCCGGCCAAAGGATGCTAGACGTGCCAGAAGACCGCCGGAATCTAGCCTGGCGCGCGGTAGAATCCGTTGCCGCTGCCTATGCGAAGAAGCATGCTGGGGCGGCTTTCCCGGTGGTGGATATCCATATGAATAAACGCATTCCCGCCGCTGGAGGCATGGCCGGTGGATCTGCGGATGCCGCGGCCGCCTTGGTGCTGGCGGATCGCATTTATGCCCAACACCTTCAGGTAGCGGAATTGGGGATGGGGAAGCTGACGGAGTTGGCTGCGGACTTAGGGGCAGATGTGCCCTTTATGCTGCATGGCAACACCATGCTAGGAACCGGGCGTGGGGATGAACTGACCTCGCTGATGTCCCGCGGGAGCTACCACTGGGTGATGGCGCTATCGAATAAGGGGCTGAGCACCCCAGAGGTGTTTCACAAACTTGATGAACTCCGTGCCAAAGAAGAACTCCACGCGCACCTAGATATCACCGAGGTATCCCAAGCGCTGCTGAGCGGGGATCCGTACCGTCTGGCCGGCAGCTTGCATAATGATCTCCAACCAGCAGCGTTGAGCCTGCGCCCGGATCTGCGCACCACCTTGGTGGCAGGGGAGCGCGCCGGGGCGTTGGCTGGCATTGTGTCTGGATCTGGGCCGACTATTGCTTTGCTCTGCGCCGATGAAGAACACGCCTTGGAAGTTAGTGGTGAATTGGTGGGCCTGCGCGGGGTGAGGGTGGTGCACACCAGTGGGCCGGCTCCTGGGGTGGAGGTTGGCTAGTAGTGAACTAGGATGATGGGCACCATGGTGAACCTGATCAACCTAGAAAATGTATCCAAGTCCTTTGGGCTAAAAACCCTGCTTGATGGCGTAAGCCTAGGGGTGCAATCCGGGGAACGCGTTGGCGTTGTAGGACTTAATGGTGGCGGTAAAACCACGCTGCTGGAAGTACTCAGCGGCATTGAGCCACCAGATTCTGGGCGGGTATCCCATAACTCGGATCTGCGCATGGCGGTGGTAACCCAACGCGCGGAATTAGAAGATAGCGACACCGTTGCCGATGTGGTCTTAAAACCACTGGGCTTAGAGACCTTCGAATGGGCCGCTAATGCCCGTGTTCGTGAGGTACTCGGCGGCCTGGGGATTGTGGATCTAGGTTTAGATACCCAGGTAGGGAACCTTTCTGGTGGGGAACGCCGTCGCGTGAACCTGGCGGCAGCCTTGGTGAAAGACCTGGATCTCGTGATCCTGGATGAGCCCACCAACCACCTGGATATTGAAGGTGTGCAATGGTTGGCGAGTCACCTGCTGACCCGCAAAATGAGCTTGATTGTGGTTACCCACGATCGCTGGTTCCTGGATACTGTGGCCACCCGCACCTGGGAAGTACACGATGGACAAGTAGACGCCTATGAAGGTGGCTATAACGACTGGATCTTCGCGCGCGCTGAACGTGCCCGCCAAGCCGATGCCATGGAGCAACGCCGCCGAAACCTAGCGCGCAAGGAACTAGCTTGGCTGCGTCGCGGCGCGCCGGCGCGCACCTCCAAACCGCGGTATCGCATTGAAGCCGCGGAAGCACTCATTAGTGATGTGCCACCGCCACGAGACAATGTGGAGCTCATGGCCTTTGCGAAATCTCGCCAAGGCCGGGTGGTGGTGGAACTGGAAAACGCCGATATTGATACCCCTGATGGGCGCCCGCTGCTGCGGGATTTAACCTGGCGGTTAGCGCCTGGGGAGCGGATCGGCCTAGTGGGTGTGAATGGTTCAGGTAAGACCACCTTGCTCAAAACCTTGGCTGGGGCACACCCGCTGAGCGCTGGTAAACGCATTGAGGGCCAAACCGTACGCCTGGGGTGGCTGAGGCAGGAATTAGATGACCTGGATCCGAAGATGCGGGTGCTGGAAGCCGTCGAAGATGTGGCCAGCTATGTGCATATGGGTAAAAAAGAACTCAGTGCCTCGCAGCTAGCCGAACGCCTGGGCTTTTCGGCGAAGCGTCAACGCACCCCGGTGGGGGATCTTTCTGGTGGTGAGCGTCGGCGCCTGCAATTAACCAGGGTGCTGATGAGCGAACCTAATTTGCTGCTGCTTGATGAGCCCACCAATGACCTGGACATTGATACTTTGCAGGAGTTAGAAAACCTGCTGGATTCTTGGCCGGGCACCTTGGTGGTTATTTCTCACGATCGCTACCTGATTGAGCGTATTGCTGATTCCACCTGGGCATTATTTGGCAATAGTAAGCTGCGTAACTTACCCGGTGGGATTGAAGAATATTTGCAGCGCCGCCGAGATATGGCGGAGGCTGCTGGTAGCGGCGCGCTGAATGTTGGCCCTAATCAACCGCCCACTGAGGCAGTAGAAGAGAAGGCCCCGGAGGCAGCTTTAAGTGCCCAGGAGCACCGCCAATTGCGTAAGGAATTGAATGCCTTGGAACGCAAGATGAGCAAGCTGGGCGAAGAGGAAGAAAAACTCAACGCCACCATGGCGGAAGCCGCCGAGAAGATGGATACCGATGCACTGGTGGATCTCAATGCGAAGCTTCAGGCAGTGCAGGCCGAAAGAGAAGAACTAGAGATGCGGTGGCTGGAGGTTGGGGAAGAACTCGAAGAGTCCTAGACCTCGGGGAATGCAGTTATTTTCTTAAAACTATGGCGCGCGTCATAGCGAGTCGTTATGCTGGCCCCTAACCCCGCGAGTGTGGCCCAGGCCACGCTTGTGGTGTGATCATGCATATTCAAGACAGATCGCCCAGCGCTCACTTGAACCTTGCGTTGGGCGAGGAAGTGAGACATCGCTGTGACTATTTACAATGCACCCAATACCGACGGTGCGATCATGGACTATGCCGAGCGCTACGAGAACTACATTGGTGGGGAATGGGTAGCGCCCGTGGAAGGCCGCTACATGGACAACGTTGCCCCCATTACCGGCAAAGTATTTTGCCAAGTAGCGCAATCCGGCCCCGAAGATATCAACAAAGCTGTTGCCGCAGCCAAAGAAGCCGCAGTGAAGTGGGGCGAAAGCTCCCCAGCTAAGCGCGCACTCCTGTTGCTGAAGATCGCCGACCGCATGGAGGAAAACCTCGAGCGTCTCGCGGTCGCTGAAACCTGGGAAAACGGCAAGCCCGTCCGCGAAACCCTAGCGGCGGATATCCCGCTAGCTATTGACCACTTCCGCTATTTTGCTGGAGCGATCCGGGCACAGGAATCCCGCACCTCGCAGATTGACCGCAATACCGTGGCCTATCACTTCCATGAGCCACTCGGCGTGGTCGGGCAAATCATTCCCTGGAACTTCCCGATCCTCATGGCCGCCTGGAAGATCGCCCCAGCCCTAGCGGCAGGCAATACCATTGTGCTCAAGCCCGCAGAGCAAACCCCGGCCTCCATCATGTTCCTCATGGAACTCATTGGGGACCTCATCCCACCGGGCGTGCTCAACGTGGTCAATGGCCTTGGTGAAGACGCCGGTTCCGCACTCGTGGAACACCCCGATGTTGCCAAGATTGCCTTCACCGGTTCCACCCAGGTCGGCAAGATCATTAACAAGACCGCCGCGGATCGCATCATCCCGGTGACCTTGGAGCTGGGCGGTAAGTCACCCTCCATCTTCTTTGAAGATGTGATGGATAAGGATGATGACTTCCTCGCCAAAGCCGTAGAAGGCTTCACCATGTTCGCCCTCAACCAAGGCGAGGTGTGCACCTGCCCCTCCCGCGCCTTGGTGCATGAAAATATCGCCGATGCTTTCTTGGAACGCGCCATTGAACGCGTGAAGGCCATCAAGATCGGTAGCCCCCTGGATACCGAAACCATGATGGGCGCACAGGCCTCCCAGGAGCAGATGGATAAGATCACCAGCTACCTGAAGATCGGCCCCGAAGAAGGAGCCGAGGTACTCACCGGCGGCAGCATCAACAAGATCGATGGCTTTGAAGGCGGCTTCTATATTGAACCCACCGTCTTCAAGGGCGATAACACCATGCGCATCTTCCAAGAAGAGATCTTCGGGCCGGTGCTCTCCGTGGCAACCTTCAAGGACTTCGATGAGGCCATCAAGATCGCCAATGACACCAACTACGGTTTGGGCGCTGGTGTGTGGTCGCGCTACGGCAACACCACCTACCGCGCCGCACGCGCCATCCAAGCTGGCCGTGTGTGGGTGAATCAGTACCACAACTATCCCGCACACTCGGCCTTCGGCGGCTACAAGGAATCCGGGTTGGGGCGGGAAACCCACCTAATGATGCTCGACCAGTACCAAAACACCAAGAACATGCTGGTGTCCTATGATGAGCGCCCCACCGGCCTCTTCTAAGGTCTGGTGAGTTCTTTCATGATCCGATAGAACTCCGGATCATCCCAATAAGAGGAATGATCCCCACGAGCTGACCACACCGTGGCGCCGAAGCCACGGGAGGTGGGATCAACCCCATGAACCCCGCCATGGGAATTGCTCACCCAATCAATCGGATCACCACGATTCGTCAGCGCATGCACCCGGCCTTCAGCTGGGTGCGTGCGCCCTTTTCCATCCACTAATGTCAGTTCCGAGGCCCGCCTCGCACCGCGCACCCCGGGGCTTCCTAAGAGCATCAAACGATCCGCACTAAGCCCTGAGCCGCGAGCCGCCTGAGCTGCGGTGACCGCCCCATAGCTATAACCCAACACCACCCGCTGTTGGTGTGGATAGCGCGCAGCCAAGCTGCGCTGAAAATTCTGAAGAGCCCCAGCATCACGGCGCGCCGGGCCGGGATTAAGGGCATGCGGGAGATGCGGTGGTGCTTTCGCCCCTAACCACAAGACCACACCGGCTTTGGTGTGCTGCTGTAACTTTTGGGCGCGCTCTAATGATCCCTCCCAGCGTGATGGATCAGAACTTCCGGTGCCCGGGATAAAGGTAATGGATGCAGGTGCGCTTTCTAGGTCACCAATAGCAAGCACCATGGTGTCTTCGGATACCTCCAAGGCGCGTACCTCCGGATGGGAACCTAGGAACTCCTGGATCTCCGGGGTGGCATGCAACCACATGTGTTCGTGGATGCGATCTAAAGGCCAATCCTCTAGCTCGCCAAAAGAGGTGTGTGGCGGTTGGGGTGCGTCGGTGCACAGCGCATTGATTTCTTGGGCGCAGGCATAATCGAGAACCTCACCTAAGGCTTGGAGGTCCTGCAGCATTGCGGTGTGCAGTGGATTATCAGCAGCCTGCTTCAGCATGCGGTGGTAGGCATCTTCAAGATCAGCTTGAGCTTGGGCGGTGCGCGCCATAATGTAAGCCGCGGTACCGAGCACCTGCACCAGGGTCTTGCGGCCATAGTTAAGGCGGCTGAGTTTCTTTAATGCCGCATCGGCGGCCTGTGCGCGTATGCCGGTGGCCAGGAAGAAGCTTTCTTCTTCTAGCTCCTGGTGTTGATGCTCTAACCCGGTGGCGTATTCGCGCAGAATCACCTCGGCAATATGGATATCGCGAGCACGCAGCGGCAGAGTCATGGGAGCACCTTCTTTAAAGCATCGGCATGCAGACGATCACTATCGCTTATCACCCCAATGAAGTTGGAAAACTCACCAAGATGTTGCGATAAGGCCACACGTAATCTGCGGTGTTGGGCGCCTAGGTGATGGTCGAGGCGTTGCAGCGCGGCGAAGGTATAGGAGGCCTGCGAACTGGGGCTCAACACCGTGGCAGCTTCCGGAGAATCGGCCTTCGGGGTGTGCTGAGAAAGCTCACGCAGATGCTGTTTCAAGGCCTCGGGGTGCTGGATATCAAGGAAGTTCATGTGCCTAGCAGAGCTGGTGGGATGGCCCCATGTCTAGGGTGATGAGGAAGAAGCTGTGCATAACGTGGGGGTTCGCAGCTAGCCTGTGGACTATGCGTATTGCTGCAATCCAGATCACAACCGGAGCTAACCCAGAAGATAATTTCCGACTGGTAGAAAAAGCGGCGCAGGCAGCCGCTTCAGAAGGAGCGCGGATTATTGTTTTCCCGGAAGCAAGTAGCCAAGCTTTCTCCACCGGCCGACTGGATATCCATGCCAAACCCCTCGACCGCCAAGGGGATGGCTTTGATGCGAAGCTTGCGGACCTAGCCGAAAAGCTCGGGGTCGTATTAGTAGCCGGGATCTTCACCCCAGCGGATACGGTGGAAAAAGACGGGAAGACCATTAACCGTGTCTACAACACCGTGGTGGCTACCGATGGCCGAACCCTGCATGTCGGCTATGACAAAATCCATACCTATGACGCTTTTGACTACCGCGAATCAGATACCGTTCGCGCTGGTGAAGAGCTTGTTACCTTCAAAGTTGATGGCATTACCTTCGGGCTTGCCACCTGCTTCGATATCCGCTTCCCCGAACAATTTAAGGTCCTAGCCCGCCTGGGAGCCCACGTTATGTTGGTGCCCTTTAGCTGGGCCGATGGGGAAGGCAAACTCGCGCAATGGCGGACGGTCAGCGCTGCCCGCGCACTAGATTGCACCAGCTGGATTGTGGCCGCCGGGCAGGCCCGCCCAGGTGGGAATGCCGAAGCCGGCAAAGAATCCGGACCCACCGGTTGTGGGCATTCCTGCGTGATTAACCCCAGCGGTGTACGTGTTGCGGAAGCCGGCTATGAAACCGAAGTAATTATCCACGATCTTGATATTGAGGAAGTAGATGAGGTGCGCCGCCGCCTTCCCGTGCTGGAATCCAATCCGATTATGCGGCGCCGGACCTAAACAGAAAGTACGTGTATCTTCATGAAACCCCACAAGCAACCCGAGGAACTCTGGGACTTTCAGGTCCCAGAGCGCGCCCGCTTGCCGCAGGACAACCATGAACCTGCAGAAACACCCCCAAGCGGCACCCAACCTAGCGGCGTGAAGGGCTGGAAGATCGCCGCGATTGTCATTAGCGTGCTCGCCATTGCCGCGAGCGTGCTCTTTGCCGAGCACCTTCCGCTGTACTCCTACACCACCTCGCTCATCTCGCTGGTGGCCTTCGCCTGCGCTGGGTGGGGCCTAAAGAAGCGCAATGCCCAAGGATCCGCAGAACCCAGCTTCACCTGGGCCTTCGTGTGGGCAGCGATCGCCTTATTCTGGCCGGTGATTGAGGTATTTATCCACTTTTTAGGCGGATTCTTCGTCTACGGGATCCTCATGAACCTCCCCGGAGCCACAACATCGCCTTAAAACCCCAGCACCTGAATATTCTCCGCCGGAACCCCAGCCTCAATCAGCTCGCGGCTAATCACCGTGGGTTCCATCGCCTGCGCATCAGCCAGCGTGCCATAACCAGCACTCGCCTCTGACTCATTAAGCCGCGGGCCGCACACCAACACCTGGCGATCCGACCAGGTACCAAAAGCACTCACCACCTGCGCGACTGCACCATAATGCACCGCGCTGAACTCCTGGTGCTGCGAGCTACGCAAAGAACCATGGACCCACGCACTGCTCGTGGAACTATTATTCGTGCCCGGCCCGGCCACCCACCAGGGGTCAGCATCTTCCACACTCACCGCCGAAACCCGCAAACGCGGGGCGAGGCTACTGAGGTTATGCCAAGCCGGCGCATCATAAAGTTCACCAGGGTAGCGCGCGGCGAGGAAAACATGAATGCGCGGATTCAACTGCCGCGAAACCAAGTCCGTAACCACACAACGCGCCACCGCCGCCCCAGACTTAGTGGCGATAATCAGTAGCTCTTGATCAGCCACCTTTGGGGCGGTGGAACCATGCGAACCCACAATCCAGCGTTCCCCTAAACGCGCGGTAGCCAAAAGATGTTCCGGGGAGCCGGTGTCCTCATGGAAGATATGAAACTCCAGCACCCCAGAACGATTCGCCGGTAGCGCAGCCGGCAGCGGCACCCACGCCCCGGGGGTCAACGGTCCCATCACCGGCAACACCGTCCCGGGCTGATAAAAAGTCGCCGAACCAGCGGCCAATTGCACCACACTGAGCCGCCGCGATACCCGCCGCACACTTATTACTTCCCCTGAAAGCGCTGGTGGCAGGCCCTCCTGGTCAGCTTTCGCCGCCGCCTCCTGCAAAAGCACACACACCCGCGCAATGGTTCTCTCCGCCGCAAACTCCACGGGGAAGGGCAGATCCGCTCCGGTGGTGCGCAACAAAGACACCATGATTTCTTGGATGTCCTGATAAAGCTCACTGGGGAACCCGAAGCGGCGCTGCGCTAAGCCCAGGTCACGGATCCGCGCCTCGGCAAGCGCATCCAAGGCACCTTCCGCATCGGCCGCCGCAATGGCGTGAATGCTAAGCTCCACAAGCTCGGCTGGCACGGCTTTCCCGGCGCGCAATAACCATTGGGCATTCGGGTGGCGCGCATAAAGCTGCAGCTGAAGCTCAGGTTCTAGGTGCCCGCTTTCTTGACGCAGCAGCTCGGCAGCCTCCTGCAGCGGTGTGACTGCAGGGGCTGGTGGGTTACTTGGTGGGGTGCTTGGTGGGGGAGTTGAGGCTGGGGGTTGTGCTTGGGTGTCCACGTCTCCCATTATTACCCCTGTGCAGGTGGACTAATGTCCAAATCGCTCAAGCAGCGCAGGTAGGGTGGACAACATGGGAAAAACCGACGACCGCGACCTGAATCAGCCCGAACACCCAGCTAATGCGGAAGCCGAAGCCGCCGCAGCCGCCGCGAAGGTCAGCGCCGGCCCACCGAAGCTCTCCAAGAAGGCCTATGAGAAGGAACTCAAGCGCCTTCAAGCTGAATTGGTGGATATGCAGCAGTGGGTGGTGGAAACTGGTGCCCGCGTAGTGGTGATTATGGAAGGTCGCGACGCCGCCGGTAAAGGTTCTGCGATTAAGCGCATTACGCAATACCTCAATCCCCGCACCTGCCGTATTGAGGCGCTGCCCGCCCCGAACTCCCGCGAACAAGGCCAATGGTATTTCCAGCGTTATGTGGAGAAACTCCCCACCGCTGGTGAAATCGTGATCTTCGACCGCTCCTGGTATAACCGCGCCGGGGTGGAAAGGGTGATGGGCTTCTGCACCTCTCAGGAATACCGCAAATTCCTGCACCAAGCCCCCATTTTTGAGCGCCTCCTGGTAGAAGACGGCATTATGCTGCGCAAATATTGGTTCTCAGTTTCTGATGAGGAGCAAATTGAGCGCTTTAAGTCCCGCCGTAATGATCCGCTGCGCCGCTGGAAACTCTCCCCGATGGATCTGCAATCCATTACTCGCTGGGAGGATTATTCCCGCGCGAAAGACCAAATGTTCATCCACACCGACATTACGGTCGCACCCTGGTACATCATCGAATCTGAGGATAAGAAGCGTTCCCGCATTAATGTGATTTCGCATCTTCTTTCGACGATTCCTTATGAGAAGATCGATCGCCCGCTGCCCGAAATTCCGGAGCGCCCCGAATCCGATAATGATTATCAGCGTCCACCGCGCGAGGACTTCCACTATGTCCCCGATGTGGCGGCCGCCCTCGAGCGGCGCCACCAAAAGGCCAAGAAAAAGAAGCAGGAAGAACGCACTAAAGAGCACGTGGATTCCGAAGAATAATTGAGCTTTCCCCGAGATCGGAAAGCCCTGGGGCGCGCGATAATGCCGCGGGCTGGCACGGCCCACGGTATGCCGCGCGCATTAGTGTGTGGGCCTAGGGAAAGAGTTCATAGAGCACCTTCGCCACACCATTATCGGTATTAGCTGGGGCAATATGATCCGCAATATCTTTTAATTTTTGGTGTGCATTGGCCATCGCATAAGCCGTCCCAGCAGACTTTAAAAGCTCCAGGTCATTGAGATAATCTCCAAAACCGTAGGTATTTTCCGGGGCGATGCCTAGGTCCTTAGCCAACGCTTCCAGGGCATGTCCCTTATTGGCCTGCGGGTGCATAATATCCACCCAATGTTGGCCACTGACCGCCACCGCATCATCCGGGGCGGTGGCAAAAGCCAAAGGTGCGGCAATGCCCTCAGCATCCGTGGAAGAAAAGATCGCCAATTTAATGACCTCTCCGTTGACCACCTCATGCAGGTCAGCCACCACGGAATGCTCGTTGTAGTACTTTTCAATTTCTTCAGCCAAAGTGGTGCCGGTGCGCGCAGGGGCGGCACCGGGGATATCAGCTAAAGAATCTACAAAGGCACATTCTGGACGGCACACCACCAAATTCAAGCGACGATCCGCAAACTCTTGTGGGCTTTTAGCCTGTGCTTCCTCACGGGCATTGTGGGCATTAATCGCATCGATCACGGCATGTACCGTCTCATCAGACATGGCGGTGGTGGAGACAATGCTGTACCCATCATGAACCACCGTTCCGTTTTCAGCGATCACCGGTAGCCGCATCCCGAAGGGATCAAACATATTCTTCAGGGTCGCTAATTGACGGCCACTAGCTGGGGCTAGTAGTACGCCTCGTTCTGCCAAGTGAGCGAGTAGCTCCGGGAATTGTGGGGGAAGTTTGCCTTGGCCATCGAGCAGGGTGCCATCCATATCTACCGCCACCAGGTGGGTGGGGGTGCGTTGCGAATCCTTCTTGCTATCGGACATAGTGGTGCGGGTGGGTCCTTTCTGCGGCGAAAACATGCAGGCTAATCAACTTAAGCAACCTAAGGGGCTGACAGCAGGGCATGTGATGTGCAACACTGGGGCGCATGACTGAACTTGTGAACGCCTCCATCCAGAACAATACCGGTGTGCTGGAATTGAACCGACCCCGCGCACTGAACTCCCTGAACCAAGAGATGATCGACGGGATCCATCAGGCGCTGGATCAGTGGCGCGATAATGATGAGGTAGAGCAGGTGCTCATCTACGCCCCAGAGCGCGGCTTCTGTGCCGGCGGTGATGTGCGCACCGCCCGCGAGCGGCTCTTGGAAGGCAAAGACGATGAGGTACGCCGCTTCTTCGTTGATGAATACGCCATGAACAACGCCATCGCCACCTACCCCAAGCCCTATATTGCGCTCATTGATGGCGTCGCCATGGGTGGTGGCCTCGGGGTATCGGCGCATGGTTCGCACCGCATCATCACGGACAAAGCCTTTGCCGCTATGCCGGAAATGGCCATTGGTTATATCCCCGATGTGGGCGTTACCTACATGACTCAACGCATGGTCGGCAAGCGCGGTCAAGCTTCCCCCGCGGTGGCTGCCTTCATTGGTTTAGCTGGCTACCACCTCAAGCCAGAAGACATGATCTGGACTGGCCTGGCCACCCACTTTGTGCCTAGCGAGAAAGCCGATGAACTCCGCGAAGCCATTATCGCCAAGGGCGTGGAGGAAGCCCTAGCGGAATACGCAACTGATCTGGATTGCGAAGGCTCCACCATCAAGCGCTATATCGAGGAAATCGAAGAGTGCTTTGGAGAAAGCTCCTGGGACAAGATCGCTTCCGCTATTGACAAGCACCAGGGCAGTGAGTTCTATGACTTCATCCAGGAGCTCATCGCCCCAGCATGTCCCACCTCCTTGGTGGCAGCAGCGGAAGTCTATAACGCTAACCAGCATGTCCAGAGTGTTCGCGAAGCCCTCGACAACGAGCTAGCGGTTGGCACCATGGCTTATCAGCACCCCAACTTCGTTGAAGGGGTGCGCGCCGTGTTGGTGGATAAGGATCGCAACGCCACCTTCGAGCCCACCAGTACGGCAGAGGTGGACCCACAGCCTTATCGTGATGCCCTAGAACACTAGGAAACGCGGGGCCTGAGTGCGCTCATCACGGCTTAATTCCACTGGCACAAAGGAATCAACCGGCAGCTGAGGCCCTGCGGGTGCGGCACCAAGCTCGAGGCGCCATTGGGTATCCACCACCCGCGATTGGCTGACCCGAATGCGCCGCGCCCGCGCATAGGCCCTTAATGCCCGCGGCAAAAAGCCCTCAATAACCTGCGGCACTGCGCGATCCAGGGTGGCTTTAGCCGCAGCTGTGCTTAACGGTGGTAGCTCCAAAAGCTGGTGCTTGATCAGTACCAGGGCGGTGCGTGTGCTGCCATCCGGGAGCGAGACTGTGGTGCTGGTATGCGACCAGATCCCAGTAATAGGTTTAGCGGCCTCTAAAAGACGCATGCGTTGGGCATACTCCAAGGGCATCCTTTGGCGAACCAAATCCACCATGCCGTGGTCTAAACCAAATCTTTTAATGGTTTGCGCGCTCGCGCTATTTAATAGCGGATGGGCATGTGCCCACACCCAGGATTCCCCTTCAATAAAGGCCACAATGGTCGCCTCCACCGCAACCTGGGCGGGATAGAGCATCGCTCCATAAGCACCCGATGGATGCTTATGCGTCAGATGTAACTGCGTTTCGGGGAAGCGCCCATCGAGCAATAGTTGATGTTCGGTGGAGTTCAGCCAGGCATCAGCGACCACACCGGCTATCCCAATGGGTTCTGCCTCCTGGTTATTAAGTACCCGCACAATGTTCGAGCGCAGCAGCCCGGAATCTCCCAAGGGGGATTCTTCGCGTACTTCCAACGCGTAGCCGAGGTTGAACTCATAACGCGTGAGCTCCACCCGGGTGTCTTCAGCGACTCCTAAGGCTGCCACGCCGCCTATGCGAGCAGCGTTATCTGCGCTTGCTTCTTGGATCCGTACCGAGATCCCCAGGGAAGCAACCAGGCCAATAATGCTGCGCCACATCAGTTGTGCCGGGGCGGTTCCCGGTTCGTGGATGTCCTTGAGATAACTCACGCGGGCCGCGGCAGCGGTTAAAGCTTGCTCAAAATGCGGTAGCCCGGGGCGTTCCAGCAGTGGGGCATCGGTTTCTAGAAGCTCCAGGGCTACTAAAACATTGCGGTTTTGTGCCACCCCATCTAACCAACGTGTCCATACCACCACCGTATTGCCGGTTAAGGTTCGCGCCGCTTGAACCAATAATGGGGAAAGCGCTTGGTTGCCATAAAGTTCGGGGATATCAAAGGCGCCCATCATCCCGCGGGTGGCGGGGTTCCATTGGAAACTTAAACCATCGGGGCCGATATCACCGAGGATCTGCCCGCGGCGTTCTAATACCGAATTGTCATAGCTGCCTGCACTTCGGTGTTCGCCGTGTTTAAGCTGCATGCGCACCAAGCAGCGTTCGGGAAGGGTGTTCCCATTGCTCCCAAAAAGTACTGGTGCATCGCGATCAGGGAGTGCCTCAGCGCTGATAATGCTGCCGAAGCGCTGCTCAAACTCAACATCAATGAGCGCTTGGGTTAGCGCACCATCTGCTGCAATCTCAGCAATATTTTGGGGTGGGGGAACATGCATGGCCACTAGCCTAAAACAAAAATCTTTAGGTGAGCCGCAAGCCGCGAGAAAAAGAAACCCCCTGTTGTGCTCTCAGTGGAGCACAACAGGGGGAGAATCAGCGGGGTAGAGAGTTAGTGATTACTTCTCCCAGCCGATGTTTTCAATCTTGATCTGGCCGAACATCTTCGGGCCGTAGTTGGCCAGGCCGGGCTTCACAGCAGTGATGGCCGGGCCATTGAGGGTAGGCATGATGCCGTAGAAGCCGAAGGCTTCCTTCTCCAGCTCATTGATGCGCTTGAGCTGTTCGTCACCATCAGCCATCTGGCGGACTTCGTCAATCTTCTTGTCGAATTCCTCGGAGCCGGTGCCGGACTTATTCAGGGTGGAGTCAGAGGCATAGATCTGGCCGAAGGAGGTCGCGCCGAAGGGGTCAGAGGCGCTGAAGCCCATCGGGAAGATATCGAATTGCTTCTCCTTGATGACCTTGGAGAAGTCAGAGGAAGGACGCTGCTGGATTTCAACATTGATACCAACATCCTTCAGCATCTTCTGGGTAGCCGAAGCCATGGCCTTGATGACCGGGTTCTCACCGATGACCACATAGTTCAGGCTCAGCTTCTGGCCGTCCTTTTCCATGATGCCATCAGAGCCAGCGCTATAACCGGCATCTTCCAGGTCCTTCTTGGCGGTCTCCGGATCGAACTTCACCACAGAACCGAAGTTATCTTCGTAGTGCTTCTGGCTACTGAAGAGGATGAAGGAGCCAGGGGCATCTTCGCTGTAGTCCAAGCCATTGAAGCGAATGTCAGCAAGCTGCTTGCGGTCGATACTCTCCATGACGGCCTTGCGGACTTTGATGTCCTTGAGGGACTCCGAGGCGGAGTTCAGGACGATCAGTGCGTTGAAGGGAGCTTGGCCGGTACGGATCTCAGCCTTATCGCCCATCTTCTTCGCAGCTTCGAGGCGGTCCTTGGAGCTCACACCGGTGGCATCAATTTCGCCAGCCTTGAAGGCGTTGATGCTGGCCTGGTCTTCCATCTGGCGGAAGGTGATCTTATCCAGCTTGGCGGGCTCACCCCACCACTTGTCATTGCGCACGAAGGTGACGGTGCCGGAGTTGAAGTCCACATCGCCAACGGTGAAGGGGCCAGCACCCCACTCAGGGCGCAGCTGCTTCAGATAAGCGGTGTTATAGGCCTCGACGGAATCCACCTGGACAGGCAGCAGCACATCGAAGTTGGTCTGCCACCAGGGGAAGGCACCCTTGTAGGTCACCACGGCCTGGCGCTCATTATCGCCCTGCTCAACGGACTCAATCTGGCTATAGCCTTCAGAGGAGTTCGGGACGGCTTCTTCGATTTCACCGTTGTTGTACTTCCAGGTGTTCTCGAAGTCCTTCCAGGTGATCGGGGTGCCGTCGTTGTATTGGGCCTTCTCATTGATGGTGTAGGTAACGACGGTCTTGCCGTCCTTAACCTCATCCTTCACATCAGTGAGGTAGTCGTCATTCGCGCTCCACTCACCTTCAGGGGTGTAGAGGCTGAGCACCGGGTTGTACATTCCCCATATATCGCGGGTGTAGCGGGTCATGTCCGCGTGGAAGACATTTTCCTGCTCAGTCAGTTCGGACATGGGGAGGGTGAGCTCGCCGCCGTCCTTGATCTGATCGCGGTCCTTGGGGTTATAGTCTGCAATTTGGCTGGCGCTCGAGCTGCTACCGGAATCGCCCTTGGCGTCGGAGGACTTGGAGCCGGCGTCATCGTTGCCACCACCGCAAGCGGTGAGGGCGAGGCTACCGGCGGCAAGCACAGCGATCAGCTTGCGGCGCAGGCTAGGGTTCGTCATAGGGGACTCTCCTTTGAGTTCGTCTCTCCCGCAGGGTGCACACCACCGGTTAGTGGTGTTTGAAGCGCGGGGGTGAGGGGAAGATGAGTAGGTGGATAAGAGGAGATGTGGATAGTTGTGGGTGAAGGAGAAGGCCGAAGCCCTACTCCTTGTTTTTGCGGGTTCGCCGGAATACCGGACGCTTCCGCCGTAGCTCGGACCCCTCATCAGAGATGACAGGTTCGGGCAAGTCTGTTTGATCCAGCGCGATCCTTTCGCGATGGCGCTCAATCTCGGGATCCGGAATCGGGATCGCGGAGAGCAATGCCCTGGTGTAGGGATGCTGCGGGTTATCAAAAATCTCATTGACATCGCCGTGCTCCACGAATTGGCCGCGATACATCACCGCCACGCGATCGGAGAGGTGGCGGATCACCGAGAGGTCGTGGGCGACGAAGAGATAGGACAAACCGAGTTTGCGCTTGAGCTCATCCAAGAGGTTCAGCATGCCGGCCTGGATGGACACATCCAGGGCGGAGACCGGTTCATCCAGCACAATGAGATCCGGGTTGGTAGCTAGGGCGCGGGCCAAGCCAATGCGCTGACGTTGACCACCGGAGAAGTGGCCGGGGAAGCGGTCAATCTGGGATGAATCCAAACCAACCAGCGCCATCATTTCGGCTACGCGGGCATCAATATCGCCTTCATACCCCAAGGAATGCAGCGGCTCGGCGATGATGTCCTTGATGGTCAGACGCGGGTTCAAGGAACTCATGGGGTCCTGGAACACCATCTGGATCTTGGTGCGTGCCTTGCGGCGTTCGGATTCGCTCATCGAGTTGGAATCCTTGCCATCCAAGATCACGGTGCCATCTTCGGGTTTCAGGTCCATGATCTGCAGCAAGGTGGTGGTTTTACCACAACCAGATTCACCAACGATGGCGAAGCATTCGCCTTCTTTCACATCGAAGGTCAACCCATTGACCGCATGCACCGTACCCACGCGGCGTTTGACCACCGCGCCCTTAATCAGCGGGAATTCCTTCTTCAGGTCGCGCACCTCAAGTACAGTGCGGCGCTCTTCGCGCGGCACCTTCGCCAAGAGGTCTTCGGGCATCTCCGGGGCGACATACATCTGTTCGCCGTTGATTCGACCATCTTCGATTTCCCCGGAGCGATGGCAGGCAGCAAAATGCGCGCCGGTATCCGGTACGGGTTCCAGATTCGGTTCCATGGTGATGCACTCATGGATCGCGACGGGGCAGCGTGGGGCAAAGGGGCACCCGGGTGGTAGATCCACCAGCACCGGCGGGTTGCCTTGGATGGGTGCCAAGGCTTCCTCAGTGGCGATATCCACGCGCGGGGTGGATCCTAAAAGGCCCACGGTATAGGGCATGCGCGGGTGATAGAAGACGGAATCCACATCGGATTGTTCCACCGGGCGCCCGGCATACATCACCAGCACATCATCGGCGGTACCAGCAACCACGCCCATGTCGTGGGTGATCATGATGGTGGCAGCACCGGTTTCTTTTTGGGCGAGCTTAATAACATCCAGGATCTGTGCCTGGATGGTCACGTCCAAAGCAGTCGTCGGCTCATCCGCGATCAAAACGCGCGGATTATTGGCAATGGCCATGGCGATCACGGCTCGCTGACGCATACCGCCAGAGAACTCGTGGGGGAAGGCCTTGGCGCGGCGCTGGGGTTCTGGGATGCCGACCAGGTCAAGCAGCTCCACGGCCTGCTTCCAGGCTTGGCTGCGGCTGACCTTTTGGTGGCACAAAATGGCTTCGGAGATTTGGGATCCGATATCGAAAACCGGGGTGAGGGCAGAAAGCGGATCCTGGAAGATCATGCCAATGTCTTTGCCACGGATCTTCGACATTTCATTATCGGATTTGCCCAGCAGTTCCTCACCATTGAGCTTTACGGAGCCATTGATGGTGGCATAGCCAGGCAAAAGGCCCATCACGGCCATGGAGGTCACGGATTTACCGGAACCGGATTCACCCACAATGCCTAGGGTGCGGCCGGGGAAGAGTTCGAAGTTCACGCCACGAACAGCATTCACGCGGCCGGCTTCGGAGGGGAAGGAGACCGTGAGATCGCTGACCTGGAGCACCGGGGTGGCGAGAGTGTCGGTGGTGCTGCCCGCGGGCTGGAGGTTGGTGGGGGTGATCATGCTTGGCCTCCTGCTTTGGAGTTCGGGTCGAGGGCGTCACGCAGACCATCAGCGATGAAGGCCATAGAGACGGTGAGCAGGGTGAGGATGCCGGCGGGGAACCAGAATTGCCAGGAAGAAGATTCCAGGGTGCTGGCACCAACCGAGAGCAGGGTTCCTAGGGACACATCGGGTAGTTGCACACCCAAGCCCAGGAAGGAGAGGCCAGTTTCGCTCATCACCGTGGAGACCACGCCGAGCGCGAATTGGATGATCAGCAGCGAACCAATATTGGGCAGGATGTGCCGGAAAATGGTGCGTATCCGGCTCACACCCATGTAGCGGGCGGCACGCACATAGTCGTTTTCGCGGACCGATAGCGCTAGTGACCAGATCACACGCGAGGGGTAGACCCAGCCGAAGAGAATCAGCACCACAATCAGCAGCTTCCAATCGCCGCCGGAATCAGCAACCAGCAAGGCGATCAGCAGGAAGGAGGGGATAGCGAGCAAGAAGTGGATGGTGGTCAAAATGACCTTCTCCACGGTTCCACCCCAAAGTGCGGCAGCCGCACCGATAAAAGCAGAGAGCACCGACACTCCCACGGAGACGCTCACTGCGATCATTAGGGAACGCCCTAAGCCGTGCATGCTTTGGGCAAAAAGATCATTGCCCACGTCATTGGTGCCAAACCAGTGCTCAGCCGAAGGTGCGGTGGAGAGGTTCAAAAAGTCCGGGTCATCATAAGCCCACTTGCCCAGGTGTGGGCCGATAATGGCGGCCAGCACGAGGAGCACGAAGATGCCCAAGCCCACCACCGCCATGCGGTTACGGAAGAAGCGGCGGCGATACAGCGTGAAGCGGCCAATCGACTGCTTGGTGTTGGGCTCTGGGGATTCGGTGATCCCGGCTTCTGCTGGGTAGGCGGTTTCGGTTTGCCCGGTAGCAGTGGAGGTCACCGTCATGTCATTGGTGGGAATACGGGCACCGATGAGGGCATCATCGCTGGTGCTACGGCCCAAGTCTTGGCGGTGGAGGTTAGCGCGGTCTTTGTTTTCGGCCATGGCTAATTCACTCTCACTCGCGGATCAACAATGACGATGGCGATATCAGCTAGCACCGCACCAATAGCGGTGGTGAAAGCACCGAAAGCAGCCACCGCAACGGTGCCGTGGATGTCATTTCGGCCGAGGGCTTGGATGAAGTAATCACCCATGCCGCGCCAGGCGAAGATCTTCTCCGTCATCACCGCACCGGTGAAGATACCGGGAATGGAGAAGGCCACCGAGGTGGTCACCGGGATGATGGAGGTGCGCAGCGCGTGCTTGCGGATTGCTTGTTGGCGGGTCAGGCCCTTAGCGCGGGCGGTACGCACATAGTCAGCGCCGAGGTTGTCCAGCAATAAGGTGCGCTGCAGCATGTGATAGCCCGCATAGCTAACAATCAAGAGGGAGATCGTTGGAAGCGCTAGGTGCTGCGCAATATCCAGCAGCTTGGGGAAGAAGCCTTCCACCCCAGGGTTAGCGGCACCGGTGACGTAGAAAACGTGCTTGCCGGTGGCGTGGTTGATTGCCAGTGCCACAGCAACCACACCCAGGGAGGCCACCACCACGTGCAGGTTCATGGTGATGATGGAGACGAATTGCCAGAAGCGATCGCCTTTTTGGTATTGCCGGCTGGCAGTATAAATGCCCAGGCCAACACCCACAAGCACCGAAAGGATGGTGGCCAGCAGTAGCAGCTGCGCGGAAACAAAGATGCGGTAGGCGATTTGGTCGTTGACGGCATCACCGACAGGTGAACGTCCCCAATCCCAGTGCAGCACAATGCCGGTGAGCCAATTCCACCAGCGTTCATGCAGCGGCACAGTGGGGGAGAGGTTGAGCGGCTGCAGGATTTGGGTGATCTGCTCTTCGCTCAGCGGTGGGCGTCGTTCCCGGTAATTCGAGGTGGGATCCAGGAATAACGCCGCTAACCAGTACGCGATGTTTGTGGAAAGGAAGATCACCAGCGTCCAGCCGGCGATCTTCTTCACCAGGTACTTGATCATAGGCTCGTTTGTCACCTTGTCAGTGATGGGGTGAGCTTGGAAGCCCTAGGTGAGGGTCTGTCACCTAATGAGCGGGTGCCCAAGCAAGGGACGGGGTTGTGTGTTCTCGCCACCAAATCTGACATAAATCAAAACTGATATTGGGAACACCGTTTGCTCCATTGTGGTGCAACTCTCAGACAATCTAAAATTGCCCTGAGTCCCACCTGGTGAGAAAACTGTCCATCAGATTGGAAAACCAGTGGCATGGATCTCTGAGAGCTAGACCACAGTATAGAGCTATTCTGTCATAGATTGCACCATTAGTTGTCTGACCTCCGGTTTTGATGATGAAGATCATCTACTTTCGAGTTAGCATAGCTAAAGCAAAGATAGGCAAAGATATGTGACATAGTTCATCTAAAACTGTGGTACAAGCGCACTATTGGTTACCTACATGAGGGGTGCTCAATGGGGCCATAAGCCGAGTGTCCACGCCCTAAAGCCCGGCTCCGCCACGCATTCCTGCGTCAACCTCGCGCCAACCCCAAGTCGCCCGCAATCACACTGACCGTGCCTCAAAGGCAATTAGGGTTGCCAAATGCTCAAGTCCTTGAATATTCATGCCAAATAGTCCTCACACAACCCGCCGCGCACCCGAAATGTCCCAGTTCAAAAGCACATACTTGGTGTTAACAAAGAAGGGGAGATGAAGTGCGCGAATAGCACACACCATCTCCCCAGAAACACCCTCAGAAACTCTGCAGAAGCGCTAATTAGTCATCTGCCACCATGGGCTCCAAGGTGAACTCCGGATGCTCCTTTTGGATAAATTGCAAACGCCATTTATCCCCAAACAGCGCAATCAACTCCCCATCCGTGCGATTAAAGATCTCCACGCCCCGCTGCCGGCCCAGATCCTCCGCAGAATCCGCATCCGTCTTGCGCGCCACCGAGTAGGGGATCGGCTCGGTCACGGTCTCCACGTTGTACTCATTGAGCATGCGCGCCTGCATCACCTCGAACTGCATGGGGCCCACCGCCGCCATCACCGGGGCGGCATCGCCGCGCAGATCATTACGCAGAATCTGCACCACACCCTCAGACTCCAACTGTTCCAAGGCCTTGCGGAATTGCTTGTACTTGCCCAAAGACTTCGCCCGCAGGGTACGGAAATGCTCCGGAGCGAATTGCGGCATCGGCGGGTATTGCACCTTACGGCCGGCATAAATCGTATCCCCCGGCGCTAAGGAGCCGGCGTTAACCAAACCCACAATATCGCCCGGGAAGGCAGTATCCACGGTCGAACGCGTGCGCCCAAACACCGTCAAAGCATATTTCGTAGAGAAACTCCGACCAGATTGCGCATGCGTTACCTGCATCCCGCGATCGAACTCCCCGGACACAACTCGCATAAAGGCCAGCGAGTCTCGGTGATTCTTATCCATCCCGGCCTGCACCTTAAACACCACACCGGAAAACTCATCGCCCACCCCACGGAAAGAATCCATCGCAGTGGTGGACTCATCCACAGCATGCTCATCGCTTAAACGCTCACCCGGGGAGGGCGCTAAAGCACAGAGCGTGTCCAGAATCTGGTGCACACCAAAGTTCAACATCGCCGAAGCGAAAATCAGCGGAGAGGTCTCACAATGCAAGAAGCTTTCTTGATCATGCACCGCCCCATCAGCCGCCAAAAGCTCAGCCTCCTCAGCCGCGGTCTCCCAGGCCTCACCTTCTTTTTCCGCCGCATCCTCAGGGGCATAAATCTCCTCCGGCGCAATCGTGGTGCCACCGGCGGTGCGAATGAAGTGGATATATTCCTCGGCTTCACCATCGGTATTAATCCTCGCCAACCCCCGGAAATCCCCGGCCTCACCAACCGGCCAAAACAGCGGGGTGGGCTGCAACCCAATCTCGGAGACAATCTCATCAACCAGCTCCAAGGGTTCACGACCCACGCGGTCCCACTTATTAATCACGGTAATAATCGGCAACCCGCGCGCCTTACACACCCGGAAAAGCTTCAGCGTCTGCGGCTCCAAACCCTTCGCCGCATCAATCAACATCACGGCCGCATCCACCGCGGTCAGCACACGGTAGGTATCCTCCGAGAAATCCGCGTGACCAGGGGTATCCACCAAATTAATCATGTAGGGTTCGCCCTCATAGCCAGCCGGGGCATACTCAAATTGCAGCGCCGAGGACGCAATGGAAATGCCGCGATCCTTCTCCATTTCCATCCAGTCCGAGACCGTCGACTTGCGCCCGGCCTTGCCATGCACCGCCCCGGCCTCCGAAATCATGTGCGCATGCAGCGCCAACGCTTCGGTCAAGGTGGACTTACCAGCATCTGGGTGCGCAATAACAGCAAAGGTGCGCCGGCGCGCTGCCTCAGCGCTAGCGGCATTCGAGTTCGAAGTGGGGGCGTTGCTCATACCGAACCACGATAGTGCCCTAGCGGCCACTTCTTATGCATCTGGGGCATGCTTCCCGAGATCGGGAGGGGGTACGCCAAGGTGAGACCCTGCGGCTATGCACTCTCCCGCAGCTTTGCCGCGCCTTCTTCGCCGCTTAAACGCGAGTAGTCCCTTTTTACCCCCGAATTAAGTTAAACATCGGTGCTGGCTGAGGGCCATGTGCACGAAAGCTCGCTTAGCCTTAGTGCCTTTTATTACAAATATGATTCCGAGATAAAACCGTTTAGGTCTCAAAATCAATCGGTGCGCATCAGCTTGATTAATTACTAAAGAGGTCTGACCTGCTCGAAGTCTGACAACTTTATGGACACACGCATTCTCAATAAGCAACCCCAATTTTTGACGCTCCCAACTTTAACCTTTTACCTGGCCAGATGCGCTATTGCCCTCCGCTTAGCAGCGCCTTACACTCAAGCCTCGGTTCCATGTTGTTATCGATCCGTGATCTACTGAATCCATATCTATAGCGGGGGAAGGCTGTCAGTCCCTCGCTCCGGAAACTGGCACATAGTCACCTCACACAAGAGGTTCTCGACTGTCAACACAGATTTTTCTTTTAGGAGAACACATGAAGAAGACCGCACTACCCATCGTCGCGAGCGCCCTTGTCGCTCCGGCCATCGCCCAGGCCTATCCGACGGGCCCCGCGGGCGTCTGCCACGGTGTCGCCAAGTGAGCCGGCGACCGCAGCATCCTGCGTGAAGCCAAGAACCTCGCCAGCGGCGTCAAGCTCGGCGCCGTCGACGGTGCCTTCCACGAAGCCTATGGCCCGGTGACCTTCCCGGTCGCCAGCGCCAGCAACGATGTCATTTCCTTCACCGGCGGCATGCACGTTGTGATGCCCCAGGTCGATAGCACCATCACCGACCTCAAGATCCTGCTCAACGGCACCACCGCTCAGCTGCAGGACGATTACACCGCCACCACCGCTGCCGGCACCACCTCCGGTGATGATGTCATCCTGGCCGATATCACCCTCTTCGAGCCGGAAAGCACCACCCACACCGTGGGCTTCGGTAATTCCACGACCGTGCTGACCACAGAAGGTTCCCAAGCCTTCGGTGGCGCCTTCGCTGCTGGCCAGCAAGTCATGCCCTTCGATGCGCACGGCGCATGGTGTGGCGGCGACGCCGGCCAGCCCGTGGTCCCGGCTCCGACCCCGGCTCCGGAGACCTCCACTGAGGAAACCACTACCGAAGCTACCCCCACCGAGGAAGCAACCCCGGATCTCGGTAACCACAAGCGTGGCCCGGTGTACGCCGCTTTCTACAAGCTGCTGCACTTCCTCGCCCGCATCTTCAATGGTGTTTTCGGCGGCATCTTCCAGATCTTCGGTGGCCTCTTCCGCTAAGTAGCTAGCCCCTTAAATCCTTGCGCGCTTTTTAAGCGCTGTGGGGATTTTTTATTTCTTGGTATGGATGCTGTTCTGCGCGCTGGGTACGCCCTCGCTAATAATGAGCCGAACCGCCTGCGCTGCCCGCATAATCGCAGCGGTCATGGGTACATCAGAGCTGATGGGGCTAAGCACCCAATCGCTAATGGATTGGCCTTTGGGAGGGCGCCCAATGCCAATGCGCACCCGAATATAATCGCGGGTCCCCAGCTCCTTCGAGCAGCTCTTGAGGCCATTGTGGCCGTTCTCATTTCCCCCAACCCGAATCTTGACCTGCTGGACCGCAATATCAAGCTCATCATGAACCACAATGATGCGCTCAACGGGAATATCAAACTTCTTGGCCAGCGGGGCGAGCGCTAAACCAGATTCATTCATATACGTAGTAGAACGCAGCACACCTACTACTGTGTCGCCCACTAAAACTTTGGCCATGCGTACTGGGATCCCGCGGATAGGTTCAAGGCGCTCTTGGCCCAGCAGCTGGTCAATAGCCATATAACCCACATTGTGGCGGGTAGCGGCGTATTGCGCGCCGGGGTTACCTACACCCATCACCAACCATTGCGGATCACCCAATGCCGCTGCGGGCTCAGCGGTGTGGGTGGGGGTTTGGCGGACACGAAAACGGGGTAGCCACTTAAACAAGGAGAACATCACTCTAGCTTTGCACATATGCGGTGATGTTCTTCCGCACACCAGCTCACACCTTAAGAATGAGCGCTCAACCTGGGGGACGCGGGTCTCGGGATAGCTCAGCAAAGGTGGGGGAGAGCGGGGGTACCCGTTTCGGACATGGCTGCACCACAAACGCGTTAAGGTTGAGGGGTGAGGTCATAGTCCCGTGCAGATTGTGACTGCTCGCCCGTATAAAGACTCCAATTGTCCGCACTCGTTAAAGGATGAGAGCCCCCGCATGACCGCGAATACCCAGGCCAGCCAGCAGGATTGGAATGAACGCATCGATCTTGCGCAGCAAATGCTGCCCCTGATTTCTCAGCTTCAGCGCACCAATAATGTGGTCACCTCCATTTTTGGGCGCCTGCTGATTGATGTCACCGATATCGACATCATCAAGTCCCACCGCTATGCTCGCCGCATCACTGACCGCGAATTGCCGCTGCAGGCAACGCTACCCATCCTCAAGGAACTCTCGGAAATGGATCTGGGCACCGCCTCGATTGACCTTGGCCGCCTGGCCACCGGGTTTGAGCGCTCCGGGGAGACCGATCTTCGCGCCTACCTGGAAAAGGAACTCGCTGAGGTGCTGGGGGCCGCCCGCGAAATCGAATCCACCGATGTGGTGCTCTATGGTTTCGGCCGCATTGGTCGTCTGCTGGCCCGCATCCTGGTCTCCCGCGAGGCCGCCTATGGTGGCGTACGTTTGCGTGCCGTGGTGGTACGCCAAAACGGTGAAGATGACATTATGAAGCGCGCCAGCTTGCTGCGCCGCGACTCCGTCCACGGTGCTTTTGATGGCACCATCTCGGTGGATCGTGAGAAGAATATTATCTGGGCCAATGGCACCCCGATCCAGGTCATTTACTCCAATGACCCCGCCACCGTGGACTACACCGCCTATGACATTCAAGACGCCATCGTGGTGGATAACACCGGCCGTTGGCGTGACCGCGAGGGACTCTCGCAGCACCTGAAGTCCAAGGGCGTGGCCCGCGTGGTGTTGACCGCGCCGGGTAAGGGTGACCTGAAGAATGTTGTCTATGGCATCAACCATGGCGACATTAAGGATGAAGACACCATCATCACCGCCGCATCCTGTACCACCAATGCGATCACCCCGGTGCTGAAGGTGATCAATGATCGCTATGGCGTGGAACATGGGCACGTGGAGACCGTGCACTCCTTCACCAATGACCAGAACCTGATCGACAACTTCCACAAAGGACCGCGCCGTGGCCGTGCCGCCGGATTGAATATGGTGCTCACCGAAACTGGTGCCGCGAAGGCCGTATCCAAGGCGCTGCCGGAATTTGAAGGCAAGCTCAGCGGTAATGCCATCCGCGTTCCCACCCCGGATGTGTCCATGGCGGTGCTGAACCTGAACCTGGAGAAGGAAGTGGAAGCCGATGAGGTGAATAACTTCCTGCGCAAGGTATCCCTGCACTCCAACCTGCGCCAGCAGATCGACTACATCCACTCCCCGGAAGTTGTGTCCACCGACTTTGTGGGCACCACGCATGCCGGCATTGTTGATGGTCTAGCCACCATCGCTAATGGCCGCTACCTGGTGCTTTATGTGTGGTACGACAATGAGTACGGCTACTCCAACCAGGTGATTCGCATTGTGGAGGAAGTTGCTGGGGCCCGCCCGACGGTGCTGCCGGCACGTGTGAATCCCAGCGACATTAAATAAGGCGTTGTGGCCATGGCTGCCGAAATGAGGTAGCTGTGGTTGCCGCGAAGTCCCGCGCCGGAGCACTTTCGTGTTCTGCGCGGGGCTTTACTTTTTAAATTCAGCTAGGGCTGGCTAAGCTTAATCCCCATGGGTGAAAAGAAGACCAAGAAGCGGAAGAAGTTGAAGAAACAACTCCACACGCACCCAAAAAGCTCCAATAAAGGCGTGAAGGTCACTTTGAACCCGCTGGGCTTGAAAGTGAAGAAGAAATGCTGCCGCTCCAAGCCCCGCTGCAAGAGCTGCCCGGTGGTGTATACCCGGCTACTGAAATCCGGGGCCTTTGAACGCGATGATCCGAACCTAGCGAAGCTGCTGAAAGAAGCCCGAAAGTGGTGAACTAACGCCACTGCGGGGGCTCGGGGTGGCCTTTGGCACGCCCCGTAGCCCAACGCACCACACCTGCTAAATCCGGGGCGTGAACCTCGGTGACATTCGTTTCTGCCTCATCCACCACGAAGGCAGCATGGGTGTCATCTTCAATGAGCACCAAATCGCGGCCGCGGTTATGAGCACGCCAATCTTTTAAGACCTCCGCCATGATGCCGCGCAGCATAATCTCCGGGATCTGATCAAAGTGCGCGCCATTATTGAGATCCATGGTGTGCACCCATACCTCACGGCTACGCATCCACAAGGTCCGCCGCATGGGCATCTCCACCCCATGGGCATTCTTCACCCGCGAATCCCAGGCCTGATCACCGATCTCGGCAGCCTGATCCCAGGCCTGATTTAATACCTCAACGGCCTGGGTATGACGCTCAATGAGATCTGCTAGCGGGAGGGTAGATAGATCCTCAATTTCTTGGTTACGGGCATCCCGGGAAGCAAACATGGGCTGCTCGACGCCGGTGATACCCCAGTTCACCAGGCGCGTCATGCCCGCGGCATTGGCGGCCACATGGCCTACTAAATGCCCGCGGGTCCAGCCCGGAAGCAGGGAAGGGCCGCGGTGGTCTTCATCGCTGAGTTGGTGGAGATAGCGCTGATAGAGTTCCTCGGCTTGGTTAACCAGGCCGCGTTGTTCGCTTAAGGGAAGATCCTGAAAACTCATGGCGGGGCTACCTTTCTGCTGCATCAGTGGCGGAGTCGATCAAGGTGCGGTTTTGAATATGCCCCAGGTTGTCGATGCTGATGCGGGTGATATCGCCATGGCCTAAATAGCTTTGAGGCTCACGGGCATGCCCGACCCCGCCAGGGGTACCGCTGACAATCACATCACCGGGGTTAAGCGGGTAGAGGTGTGAGATATATTCCACCAGGTCGGTGGGGTCGAAAACCAGATCAGCGCAGCTATCATGCTGACGCAACTCTCCATTAACCGTGGTGCTTAACACCCCGGCATGCTGCGGGTTATCAGGGTTAGTCACGGTAACCCAGGGGCCGAAACCAGCGGAGCGGAAGAGGGATTTACCTTGATGCCATTGCAAGGTGCGATATTGGCGATCCCTCAAGGTGTAGTCATTCATAATCGCAAAACCAGCGATATAGTTACCGGCCTGCGCTTTGGACACCCGATAAGCCGGGGCACCAATAACTACCGCTAATTCGCCCTCATAATCCAGGGCATCGCTGAGTTCTGCTGGGACATGGACATCATCAAAAGGCCCGGTGAGAGCATCCGGGAATTTAATGAACAGGGTGGGGAACTCGGGGGCTGGGCGGCCCATCTCGGCAATGTGGTTGGCATAGTTCATGCCCACGCAGATGATCTTCTTAGGCTCTAGGATCGGCTGCGCTAAATCCTTAGCGCGCACCGGCACATAGTGTTGCTCACCGAGGTTTAAGGTAGCTTCAACTTCCTGGCGCCAATGCGGGTTATGAAGGAGCTCACCGACATCGCGGTAGTTGCCGATGGTGATGGTTTGGAGGAGATCGGTGGCCTCGAAATCATCGCGCGTAATCGCACCCTGGCGGGCGGCGAAAAGCACCAAGGCAGCGCGGGTGGCGCTGCCGGTTCTAATGGTGGCTAGGCGTAGGTGCGCGGGCTGATAGGCCATGAACTGCTCTCCCAACAATCGTGCTTGCGTAATCGGCGTCACATTCTTGGTAGAGAGTTTAAACCCATCACCTCATCTGGCACACACCTAGGGGGTGAGCTGGGGTTTAAGAATCGAGCAGCTTTTCCACCAAATCCACCGCATCAGCGCACATAATGGGTACCTCCACAGCTTCTGCGCGGGGGAAAGGCTTGAGCACATAGCGCGCCGGATCCATCCGACCCGGGGGCCGACCAATACCTAAAGCGAGGCGGAAATAATCCTTGGTTTTGAGTGCCTGGCTAATGGACTTTAGACCATTGTGCCCATGATCCCCACCGCCGCGGTGAAGGCGAACTTCGCCAAGCGGGAGCTCTAATTCATCATGGGCAATGATGATATTGCCGCTGGGTACCTTGAAGAATTGCGCTAGCGCTTGGGTAGGGGTGCCAGATAGATTCATAAAACAACGCAAGCGCGCCGCAATGATGGGGGTATTGCTCTGTGAGAGTTTGAGCTCAGCAATATCAGTGTTGGTGCGCTTATGGGTGCCCAAGCTAGCGGGCATGGGGTAGGCGCGGCTGAGTAGCTCTGATACGGCTTCGTGGCCGATATTGTGGCGGGTGCCTTGGTAGTTAGCGCCGGGGTTGCCTAAGCCCACCATGAGCACCGGTCGGGTGCTATCAGCGAGTCGTTGGGGAGTGTTCTTCGAGGAAGTCTTTTTTGCAGCCACATGGGGCATTCTCCCATGAGCAGAGTCCTGGAATGCGCAACGCCCGCCCTACTCCTTGGTGTGGGGTAGGGCGGGCGTGGTGCTTTAAGCCACGAGGGCTAGTGCGAAGCTGTAGGAATTATTCCTCAGACTCTTCTTCGGACTCGGCACCCAGTTCGGCGCCGCCTTCTTCGGCTTCTTCAGCGGCAGCTTCGAGTTCTTCATCAACCTCGGGGTAGACGACGGTGACCAGCAGCAGGTCAGGCTCGTCGATGAGGGTGACACCTTCGGGCAGCTCGACATCGCCAGCGTCGATACGGGAGTCGACTTCCATGCCTTCCACGGAGACGGTGATTTCTTCCGGAATGGAGAGCACGTCTGCTTCGACGCGGATGGTGTACATGTCCTGAATGAACATGGTGCCGGGGGCGGATTCGCCTTCGACGACAACCGGAACTTCAACCTCGACCTTTTCGCCGCGAGTAATGGCCAGCAGGTCCATGTGGTCGATATTAAGGGTCAGCACGTTCTGGTCAATGTGCTTGACCATGGTGAGGTGCTCTTCGCCATCAATGTTGATGCCGGCAACAGCGTTGACACCGTGGTTACGGATCAGGGCGGTCAGCTCGAGGCGATCGATGGTGATGTGGATCGGGGACTCGAGATCCGGGCCGTAGATGACGACCGGAACCTGGCCGGCAACGCGGGCGCGGCGGGCAGCGCCCTTGCCGAACTCGGTGCGTACGGTGCCGTTAAGAGTGGGGTACTTATTAGCCATGTGGCTGTTCTCCTCAGAATGTAGTTAGTGTTTTGCCTTATGCGACGTTGACCGCGCAGGTAAAAAGAAAACCCGCGAGAAACTCGTTGTCGCGTATGCGCTCGTCGAGTCTCCGCAGGTGAATAGCATCCTGGGGATCATCATCGCGTCGATAACGGCTGGAGTTCCTAAAACTAGGAAGCTCAGCCCTCGCCGAGACCTATGGAATCCTAGCACGCCTTCCGGCTGTGCTCAATGCTAGGTGCTAGTGGATTGGGCTTCCTCAGCATCACTATCTGTGCCCGGGAATTTCATGGGGCGGGTATGCACTTTGATAGTGGGTTTTCGAGTGCCCAAATTTTCTACCGGTTGGGTACCTAATTGTGGGAAAGGATCCTTACCCACGGTGTAGCGCACCGCAGAGTTCAACAACGCGGTAAGCGGCACCGCAAAAAGAGCACCGGGGAGTTTGAAGAGGTAGGTACCAGCAGCGACCACCACAATCACCGCCAAGGGGTGCACCGAGACGGCATGGCCCATGAGGAAGGGTTGGAGCAGGTGGGCTTCCACGAAGTGCACCACGATCACCACGATGGTCATGATAACGGCCATCCAGAGGCCACCATCGACAAAAGCAATGAGCACGGCGAAGACACCACTGACCAGGGCACCAACAATGGGCACGAAGGAGCAAAGGAAAACCACCACGGTAATGGGGATAACCAGGGGGAGTTTGAGCACCAAAGCGCCTAAGCCAATGCCCACGGCATTAATGGCTGCCACACCCAGCTGCATGCGGGCATAGGCACCTAAGCTCACCCAACCGCGGCGCATCGCCTCATGGAATTTTTGGCGATTATCTTTAGGCGCAAAGTTCAGCAGGAAGCGCCAAATACTTTCGCCTTGAAGCAGGAAGAAGAAAAGCGCAATCAAGCAAATGAAAGCACCGGCAAGCAGATCCGCGGTGGTGGCGCCCACCAACAATGCGCTGCTGGCGAGGTTGCTGGTGGCGGAGCTAGGAACACTATCGAAGAAATTGAAGTTCACCGGATCGGTGTGCAGTGGGCCTTCAACTAACCACTGGTTGAATTGGTCGAGCCCTTCGGCCGCGGAATTCCAGAGGTTATTCATGCCCAAAGCGAATTGGGTGCCGGCGGTAATAAACCCGGTGGCCACAATGGCAATAAGACCGAATTCCGCGACCAGGGCTGCGGCGGCGGCCGGCAAGTGTGCGCGTTGGCGCAGCATGCGGACTACCGGTGCGAGCATTGCTGCTAGGAGCAAGGCGATGGCCAGTGGGATAATCACAATGCGAAGCCGCCCGATGGCATTAGCTGCCACCCAGCCGCCGGCGGCAATAATCATGGCGCACAGTGACCAGACGGCGGTGAGGACCACCGGGTAGGGGATATCGCGGCGGAGGCGTTCCAGCCAGCTTGCTTTCATACCTTGGTTCTACCCTTTGATCTTGCTAAGTAAAAGTACGTGGGCTGTGAGCTGCCTGTCAGCTGCGAAAAGCCTGCTGTACCAGGTGGATGTGGGGGGCAGAGGCAAAGAAGCGCTTGCCGCTAAAACCACTTTCGGTAGAGTTAGGCTAGCCTCTGTGAACGTAGACACCCACGCCGCTTAAGTGATGGTGTGGATTAAGGATGCACCTATGGTTGCGCGTAGCCGCGATGTTGATATTCGACGGATTTGCCTGCGGGAATTGGATGTGCTGGAGGTCTTCGACCACACCCCAGCAATGATCCGCATTATTGTGGGCGGCCCTGGGATGGGCGCTTGCATCACCCAAGGGGTAGAACAGCTCCCCATGGCAAGTACCGGCTTTGATGATGATGTGCGCATTATTTTGCCGGACCCGGCCACCGGCAAGCAGCACCTACCCAGCATTAAAGAAAATGGGAAACTCGATTGGGACCCCATCAGCTTGGGGCTATCGAGGACCTATACGATCCGTGCGATTGACCCGGATGCTTCGCGCATGACCTTGGACTTTGTTCGCCATGAAGGTGGGTTGGCAGCTGAGTGGGCGGCCACGGCGAAACCAGGGGACAAAATTTGGGTTGCAGGCCCACCGGCACATGCCAGCTTGCCGATCCATACGGATTGGTTATTGCTCGCCGGTGATGAGACTGCCTTACCGGCTATTGAACGCTGCCTGGAGGAACTCCCGGAAGGGCACCCGGTGATTGTGTGCCTGGAGGTAGCAGAACGCGAACATGTGCCGGCGGAGCTGAATACCAAGGCGGATGCGCAGATCTATACAGCGATTCGTTCACAGGGCCAATCGCTGCCCACCTTGGTGCATTCGTTGCAATTCCCCGAGGGGGAAGGATTTGTGTGGGCTGGTGGGGAAGCAATGAAGCTCAAGCCCATGCGCCGGTTATTTAATGAGCGCCGGATTGATCGCAAGAACCAGGACATTACTGGTTATTGGCGAGCAGATACCGGGGTGAGTCGCGTGGCGCAGGCTAAGAAAGCGCGGGAGGAAAAAGCGCGCGCACAGGTGCAGCAGCAGCGACCGGCGGCGGGGGATCCGCGGATGGCGGCGCTTTATGCCTTAGAAAAGGCCACCTCTATTGCGCCGGCGATGGTGGTGCGCACCGCCTTGGAGCTGGATCTATGCGGGTTGATTTACCAGGGCATGGATACCGCTGAGGCGATGGCGCAGCACCTGGCCGAAGAAGGCCGCCCGGTGGCGGTACATAACCTGGATCGGATTTTAAGGGCCTTGGTTCCGCTGCAGGTAGTTACCTGGGATCAGGAATCGAAGACCTGGCAGCTGGGGATTTTGGGCACTGATTTTGCGGATCCTGGTTCGATGGTGGCGCATCATATGGAATCCACCGAGGCGATGGCTGAATTCGCGCTTTTTAACTTGCCGCAGGCAGTAGCTGGAGATACTAGCCAGGAGATCCCCACCCTGGGGGATAGCTGGATGAAGCTACTTGAAGGCGATAGCTACCACAGCGATGCGGTGGCTGACCTAGAAGAAGCCTTGGCTCATGATGCGATGCGAGGCGCAGCGGCGTTTCCACAGGCAGTGGATCTTGCGCCTTATCTGCAGGGAGAAAACCCCAGCTTAAAGGTGATAGGTGCGGGCGCTAAAGAATGGGTACGGCACCTAGAAAGGCACTACCCGGGCGTTCAGCTCAGCGGATCGCTATGGCCGGAAGAAGAAGGCGCGGATGTGATTATCGCGGTAGATCCCTGGGCCTTGCAGGACCAAGCCGGAGTAGTGGATACGCTCTCGAAGCTGCAATGCCAGCACCTCTTTGTGCTCACCCCAGCACAATGTGCTGGGCAGGCAGGGGAGACGGCAGCGGAAGTAATTGCTGAGGACCTACGCCGCATGTGCACCACCGGCGGCTATGTGCCCACCCAAGAAGAAGCCCTGAAGGAAGTACACGCAGCCGGCTGGGAGCTGATGGGGCAGCCCATTCCCTGCGGTTGGGTTGGGGTGCTGGTGCCACTTAAGCGCAGGGCTTAAGCCTTGGGGATTCGCGCATAAAAAAAAGGGGGTGAGGCTAACCCTCACCCCCTTTAAAGCCCTGGCTTAGGCGGCGGCGTTGAGGAACGCCGATCTCGAGATTAAGCCTGGCCCTCGAAGAGCGTGGTCACGGAACCATTTTCGAAGATCTCGTGGATGGTCTTTGCCAACAGCGGAGCGATGGAAAGCACCGTGAGATTATCGAAGCCCTCCTTGGACTGCGGGAGGGTGTCGGTGGTGATGACTTCCTCCGCGCCGCACTTGCTGAGGCGTTCGCGCGCCGGGTCGGAGAATACGCCGTGGGTACAGGCGATGACCACGGACTTGGCGCCGGCTTCCTTGAGCACGCCGACAGCGCCGGAGATGGTGCCGCCGGTGTCGATCATGTCATCCAGGAGGATGCAGTCCTTGCCATCCACATCGCCGACAACGCGGTTGGCGACAACCTGGTTGGCGACATCCACGCTGCGGGTCTTGTGGACGAAGGCCATGGGGGCATCGCCGAGGGTGTTGGCCCACTTTTCGGCGACCTTCACGCGGCCGGCGTCCGGGGAGACCACGCAGAGGTTATCCATGGAGTACTTGGACTTGATGTAGTCCGTGAGGATCGGCATGGCGTGCATGTGATCCACGGGGCCATCAAAGAAGCCCTGGATTTGGTCGGTGTGCAGATCCACCGAGACGATGCGGTCTGCGCCGGCGGCGGCCAGAAGGTCGGCGACCAGGCGAGCGGAGATCGGTTCGCGGCCTCGGTGCTTCTTATCCTGGCGGGCGTAGGGGTAGAAGGGGAGGATCGCGGTGATGCGCTTGGCGGAACCACGCTTGAGCGCATCGATCATGATGAGCTGTTCCATCAGCCACTTATTCAGCGGCTGGGTGTGGGATTGCAGGACGAAGCAATCGGAGCCACGGACGGACTCCTCAAAGCGAACGAAGATTTCCCCGTTGGCAAAGTCGCGGGCAGTGGTTGGGGTGATCTCGATGCCGAGTTCGCGGGCTACGGCCTCGGCGAGTTCAGGGTGAGCGCGCCCAGTGAACAACATCATGTTCTTGTGGGTTTGCTTCCAGTGGGCAGTCATGGTGTGCGGAATCAGCCTTCCTGGTTAGGGTTCTTCGTGTTCGGCGTGTGATTGCTGGGCACGCTCAGCAGCTTGGGCTGCTGGGGTACCTGGCCGCTTACGTTGGACCCAGCCTTCGATATTGCGCTGGTGTCCGCCGGAGACGGCCAGAGCTCCCGGAGGAACATCCTCTTTGATTACTGTACCCGCCCCGGAATAGGCGCCATCACCGACATTAACGGGGGCGATAAACATGGTGTCTGAGCCGGTACGTACGTGACTGCCGATGGTGGTGTGGTGTTTGTTCACACCGTCGTAGTTCACGAACACGCTGGAGGCACCAATATTGGATTCCTCGCCGATGGTGGCATCCCCCACATAGGTGAGGTGCGGAACCTTAGATGCACGCCCAATGGTGGCGTTCTTGGATTCCACGAAGCCGCCGAGTTTGGCTTCTTCGCCTAGCACGGTGCCGGGGCGAATATAGGTGAAGGGCCCAACGGTGGCGCGGGCGCCAATGGAGGAATCCATGCCGTGGGTGCGGGTGACGCTAGCGCCGCGGCCGACGCTGACATTAATCAAAGTGGTATCGGGGCCGACGCACACATCATCGGCGACGGTGGTGGTGCCTTGAAGCTGAGTGCCCGGCAAGATGGTCACGTCTTGGCCGATGCGGACATCCACATCAATCCAGGTGGTTTCTGGATCCACGACGGTGGCACCGCCACGCATAGCGGCGATCACCAGGCGGCGGTTGAGCTCGCGGGCGGCTTCAGCCAGCTGCACGCGATCATTAACCCCAGCGAGTTCGCGGGGGTCGCGAGCCTGGTGGGCGCGCACTGGGTGGCCGTCTTCGCGGGCGATGGCGAGAACATCGGTGAGGTAGAGCTCGCCTTGGGCATTATCAGCTTTGAGCTCTTTTAAGGCTTCGCGCAGGATATCGGCGTCGAAGGCGAAGACCCCGGAGTTGACCTCTTGGATGGCGAGCTCATCTTCATCGGCGTCTTTTTGCTCCACGATGGCGGTGACTTCGCCATCTTCATTACGCACGATGCGCCCATAACCGGTGGGGTCATCCAACTTCATGGTGAGCACGGTGACCGCAGTGGGTGCGGAGGTATGTGCCTTGAGCAGGCGTGCCAAGGTATCGGCGGTAAGCAGGGGCACATCGGCGTTGGTGACTAGCACGGTGCCGTGGAAATCTTCTAGTGGTTCCAGGCCGCATTGCACGGCATGGCCGGTGCCATTTTGTTCGGCCTGTACTGCGTGGTCGATCTCGCGGTCTAGTTCTTTGGCGATATCGGCAAGTGCGGGGGCCATGAGTTCGCGGCCATGTCCAATAACGGTGACGATCCGGGTGGGATCAATACCATCGGCGGCGTGCACGCTATGGCTTAAGAGGCTGCGACCACCGATGGAGTGCAGGGGCTTAGGGGTAGCCGACTTCATTCGGGTGCCTGCCCCAGCGGCGAGGATAACCACTGCGCATTCAGGCTGTGGGTCTCCCATGGGGGGTTGGGTGCTAGCTGGGGTGGAGTTGGTTGAAGTCGTTGGTGAAGTCACAGTCGGCGGGGGCCTCTCTATCGAGGATCGGTCAGCGGGTATGCGGTGTTGTGATTATTAACGTTTGTTCAGCATAGTCGCCCAGCCCATGGTGGGTGCCTAAGTCTGCGTCTTTTTGCTCACTACATATGGTGGTGTTGCCCCCGCACAGGGCGTAGCAGCACACCTGGTGCAGCTGCCTTATTTTTGGCGCCCGACGGAAACTTCCTTCAACTGGGTGGCCATAGCGCAACCAATAAAGCCCATGGTGGCCAGGAAGATCAGTGCCGCCGAGGGCCCGAGTTCAGCGATCACACCGGAGATCGCGCCGGTAGCCAACAAGATCAGGCCCATCAGCGAGTTCGCCGCACCAACATAGCGGGTGCGTTGATCGCCTTCGGCCATATCCACAATGTAGGTTTTACGCGCCACCCGCACCCCGGTGTGGAAGAGGTTGATCAGGAAGAAACCAAGCGGCAACACAATGGCATTAGCCGACATGGGCAGGAAATGCGCGGCAGCAACAACACCGACCAAAACCAGTGAGGTGGCGAAGGAACACCAGCTCATTACGCGCTTAGAAGAAGCATCCGACCAGATGCCACTAATACGTCCACCAAGGAGCCCGGCTAAACCAGAAGCGGTAATAAAGAAACCTAAACTGCCGGCGGAATGTCCCAGACTGTGGGCCAAGGAGACGATAAAAGCGGTGGAAAGTGAGGTGACCAGTAGCAGGGAACGTACCACCACGAATTTGCGGAAGTCTTTATCTTCTTTGAGTAAGTCCACGCAGCTGCGCAGCCACCCGCGATTAATGTCTTTGTGTTCTCCCGGGTGCTCGGGAGTTTTAATGGTGCGGAAAATAATGGAGGCGATCAGCCAGGCGCAGGCACCGGCAATCATCAATAAAGCAAGCCCCCAACTGGGAAGGTCTTGGTGCAAAAGCGCAATCCCTAAACCAACCACGAGGGTAACGCCACCACCGAAAGCAGCGGCGCGGCCTGATACCCAACCGCGGCGCCCCTTGGAGATGGTTTCGCCTTGAACATCCTTAGAGGTAATGGAGCACAGGGCGCGGGCGAGCGCCAGGATAGACAGGAACACCACTACCGTAATGCCCAGCGCAATTCCTTTAAGGAAGAAAGCGGAAAGCCCAATCATCAGCGCGGCGACACCCTGAATAGTAGAGCCAAGGATCCACATATTTTTCCGGGATGGCCGCGAGGTAACCCAATCCGATAACGCTGCTTGAGGCAACATGGAGCCGGATTCGCGGATAGGGACTAAAAGCGCGGTGAAGAACCCAGGAACCCCGGCGCTTTGGAAGAGCCAGGGGAGGACGGTTTTGGCGGAGACGATTTGATCGCCGATTCCTTGAAGTCCGTTCGACCAAACGAAGCGAGAAGCATTATACTTCTCTAATTCTTTGGGCGACATGGATTCGAAATCTGCCATTTCTTAGCGCGACACCTTTCCTTAATTTAGGCAGCGAGAGATTGTTCCTAAAAGTCATCTGCGCCTGCGTGATTTTTCTAATCAGGATCGTAAACACAGGCAGCACTATAGGTGCGGGCAGGGGGTCACGAGGGCTCCTTGTCAGCAACAAATCCGATCCTACGCCCCACCCTAAAGGAACTTAAAGAATGGGTCCCCTCAGGAAATACCCCAAAATCCTAAGTCTCACCCTGGGGGTGCGCCTGGTGCTACTCGGTGTCGGTGGGATCTGCCTTTGGGTAGACGAACCACTGAAATAAGTAGATAAACACCACCGTGGGCATCGCGAAGCACGCAGCTAGCGTGTATAGCCATCTGACGGTGTTGACTGAGATCCCGTAGCCCTCGGCTACTGCAGCGCAGACCCCGGCTATGAGCTTATCTTCGTCACTTCTGCGCCACTTACTTTCGGGGATCATCATCAACAGCTCTCCTTCAAACGTTGAGATATCCCATTTTGCCAAGTGCAGGAGCCGCTTGAGATCAGTTGTAATTTTTGCTTTCCCCGAGACCCTGGGCTGCGGGTCCCGCACACCACGGTGACGGTAGGCAGGCAGCAGGGGTGTGCCGCGCCTCCTTGGTTCGCTAACGCGAGTAGCCCAGGAAAATCCGAAAAGCGCCCTGGGCAAACAAAGAACAACACCTCTTCGCAGCGGCTCATACGCGCTATCTGAAGAGGTGTAGGAAGCTTCCCCACCAGGACTCGAACCTAGAATGACGGTACCAAAAACCGTAGTGTTGCCAATTACACCATGGGGAATCGCGCCTGAGGTTATTTTTCAGGTGCGCGAACTAGGATACCTGAAGACCCCAGTGAAAACACAAGTCGCAGGCTAGGGTGGGGTTTATGGTTCGACAAAGAATGACTGGCCGACAGCGACGAGAACAACTGATTGCCATTGGGCGCACCGCCTTTGCGGAATGCGGCTTCGATGGCACCTCGGTGGAGGACATCGCTGCTCGCGCAGGTGTTTCCAAGCCGCTGGTCTATGAGCACTTCGGCGGTAAAGAGGGGCTTTATGCGGTAGTTGTTGACCGCGAAATGCTCCACCTAGAGCGCATTATTACGGATGCGCTACAACATGGTCGATCCCGGGAACGCATCGAAAGAGCCGTGATTGCGCTACTGACCTACGTGGAAGAAGAAACCGATGGTTTCCAAATCCTGGTGCGCGATATGACCCCAGGCCAAGAACGCAGCTACTCAACCTTGTTGAATGCGGCGGTCGGCCAAGTAGCGCACATCCTCGCCCGAGCATTTAAGCGCAACGGCTTGAATCCAGATATGGCGGTGCTTTATGGCCAGGCCCTAGTCGGTATGGTGTCGATGACCGCACAGTGGTGGCTTGATGAACGAAGCCCCGATAAAGAGGTGGTGGCCGCCCACATCATCAACCTCTGCTGGAATGGGCTATCGGGAATGGAAACCGACCCTATGTTGTCTCAAACTGTGCTCGATGAGATTGCCGAACATAAGGAGTATCACCAGGAGGAAGAAACCCCCACCTCAAGCTAGATTGCACCCACTGCGGCAGCGATGAGCTAGGGGGAGCTAATCGCGTTGCGGCGATAGACGCGCGGTACGGTGTTGGGCATGGCTGGAAGCACTAAGACGGCCCCGGCAATGCTTGCGGGGTTGATGCGCGTAGCGGCAGAGGACCCGAAAATCACTGGTCTGCTGACCCATGTGGGGGAAGCAGAGCTGCACATCCAGGGGTTGGACCAAACCCGCCCCTGGGCGATTGCGGCATTAGCGGAGAAAACCCCCGTATTGGTGGTAACCGCAACCGGCCGTGAAGCCGAAGACTTAGTAGCTGAACTCAAAGCCATGATGGGGCCAAAGGTCGCCTGGTTCCCCTCCTGGGAAACCCTTCCGCATGAGCGCATGAGCCCCGGGGTGGACATTATTGCCAAACGCGCCGAAGTGCTGCACCACCTAGGTGACTTCCGGGTTGTGGTGACCGCCGCCCGCGGTTTATGCCAACCGCTCTTGGCGGAAAACCCTGGCCGAGAACCCATCAGCCTTAAAGAAGGCGAAGACGCAGAAAACTTGGTCAATCGCCTGGTGCACTATGCCTACCAACATGTGGATTTGGTGGCCAAGCGCGGCGAATTCGCGGTTCGCGGTGGGATTATCGATATCTTCCCGGCGAACTATGACCACCCGGTTCGCGTGGAATTATGGGGCGATGAGGTCTCTGAAATGCGGCACTTCTCTGTGGCTGATCAGCGCACCATCCCCGAACTCACGGTAGAAAGCCTAGAAGTTTATCCAGCCCGCGAACTGCTACTGAGCGAAGACATCCAAGCGCGCGCTGCGGAATTAGCGCGCACCCATACGGGGAATGCGGTGCTTTCTGAACTTTTAACTAGGCTTTCAGAGGGCACGCCTTCTGATGGCATGGAAGCACTCATCCCCGCCTTAGTGGACACCCCCATGGTGAGCCTGCCGGAGCTGATGAGCCCAGGCACCCATGTGTTGATCAGCTCCCCAGAAAAAGTGCGCACCCGCATCCAGGACCTAGCGGATACGGATGAAGAGTTCTTAGCTGCTGGTTGGGAAGCAGCCGCAATGGGTGCGCATGGCCCGATCGCGGCGGAAGGTTTGGACCTTGAGGCGAGTTCTTTCCGCAGCTATGAGTCCCTGCAAAAAAGCGCCGAAACAAACCGCTGCCCGTGGTGGACTTTCGCCCCACCTGGAATGTTTGAGGCCTCCGAAGACCAGATTCTGCCCCTGGATTTTGAACCCGCCCCACAGCCTCGCGGTGAGCTTAAAGCCATTGAAGAGATGATGGCCCTCTTGCGCGAACATATGCGCATAGGTGGGCGCGCAGCTTTCATTGCGCCTAGTCAAGGTGCTATTAAGCGCATGAAGGAGCGCTTCTTAGAACAAGGCATTCCCACCAAGGTTGCTCGCCCTGGGTGGCAGCCAAGCAGTGGGGAAGTAACCCTTTATCATGCGCTTAGCCACGCTGGCCTGATTTTCCACGCCAAGGGTGCAGCACCTTTAGTGGTGATTACCGAAACTGATTTAACCGGTAACCGCGTCGGTGATATTGCTGGGGCGAAACGTCGCCCCGCGAAGCGCCGCAACCGGGTAGATCCCTTGGCCTTGAAGACCGGGGATTATGTGGTGCATGAAACCCACGGCATTGGGCGTTTCCTCAAGATGGCAGAACGCACCATGCATAGTGGGGGTTCCACCTCACGGCGGGAATATATTGTGCTGGAATACGCCCCCAGCAAACGCGGCCAACCCGCAGACCAGCTGTGGGTGCCGATGGAATCTTTGGATCTGCTCAGCCGATATACCGGCGGAGAATCTCCCACCTTGTCGAAGATGGGTGGTTCGGATTGGAAGAAAACCAAGAAGCGGGCACGCGCCGCGGTCCGTGAAATCGCAGCCGAATTGGTGCAGCTTTATGCCAAACGCCAGGCCGCACCGGGGCATGCTTTTGCAACAGATTCACCATGGCAGCGCGAAATGGAAGACAACTTCCCCTTCGTAGAAACCGAAGACCAATTGCTGGCCATCGAAGCGGTAAAAGAGGACATGGAAAAGCCCGTGCCCATGGACCGTGTGATTGTTGGTGATGTGGGATATGGCAAAACCGAGGTTGCCGTTCGCGCCGCCTTCAAAGCCGTCCAAGATGGCAAACAAGTAGCCGTTTTGGTGCCCACCACATTATTGGCGCAACAGCACTTGGCCACCTTCGAAGAACGCATGGCTGGGTTCCCAGTGAAAATCCGTGGGCTTTCGCGTTTTTCCTCCGCTAAAGAAGCGAAAGAGACTCTCGCTGGGTTAGCTGATGGCACCGTCGATATTGTGGTGGGCACTCACCGCCTCTTACAGACCGGGGTGCAGTGGAAGAACCTGGGACTAGTGATTGTGGATGAAGAGCAGCGCTTTGGTGTGGAACATAAGGAACACATCAAGGCTCTGCGCAGCCACGTTGATGTGCTGACTATGTCTGCCACCCCGATTCCGCGCACCTTGGAAATGTCCATGGCGGGGATTCGGGAAATGACGCAGATCCTCACCCCACCGGAGGACCGCCACCCGGTGTTGACCTATGTGGGCCCGCAGGAAGATAAGCAGGTAGCCGCCGCTATTCGCCGCGAGCTGCTGCGCGATGGCCAGGTCTTCTTCATTCATAACAAGGTCTCTGATATTGAGAAGAAGGCCCGGGAGATTCGGGAGCTGGTTCCAGAAGCGCATGTGGTGGTGGCGCATGGACAGATGAGTGAAGACCTGTTGGAAAAAACCGTGCAGGGCTTTTGGGATCGCGAATATGACGTGTTGGTGTGCACCACGATCGTGGAGACGGGGTTGGATATTGCCAATGCCAATACCTTGATTGTGGAAAACGCCCACCACATGGGGCTTTCGCAGCTGCATCAGCTGCGTGGGCGCGTGGGGCGTTCCCGGGAACGCGGCTATGCCTACTTCCTCTATCCCAAGGGCGCGACGCTGACAGAAACCAGCTATGACCGTTTGGCCACCATTGCGCAAAATAATGATTTAGGTGCCGGCATGGCGGTAGCTATGAAGGACCTAGAGATGCGCGGTGCCGGCAATGTGCTGGGCGCAGAACAATCCGGGCATATTGCTGGGGTTGGGTTTGACCTTTATGTGCGGCTAGTAGGGGAAGCCGTGGAAGCCTTCCGTGCGCTTGCTTCTGGGGAACCTTTGGATGCCACCGATAAAGGCCCGAAGGAAATCCATATTGATCTACCTGTGGATGCGCATATTCCAGAAAGCTATATCAACTCTGAGCGACTGCGCCTGGAAAGCTATCGCAAGATCGCGGCAGCCACTGATGAAGGTGACTTGGTGCACGTCTTAGAGGAACTGCGCGACCGATATGGGGAAGAACCCCAAGAAGTTCGCCGCCTGGTGGCAATCGCCCGGCTGCGGCAATTGGCCCGTACCCAAGGTATTGCTGATATTGGGGTGAAGGGTAATCGCATTAAGCTGCACCCGGTGGAATTGCCGGACTCCAAGCAGGTGCGTTTGGGTCGACTCTTCCCAGGTTCCCAATATCGTGCTGCTGCCCAAACTATGCAATTGCCTTTCCCGAAGGAAGGCCCGAAGCTCACGGACCCGCAGCTACGCGATATTGATTTAGTGCAGTGGATTGCCGATGCCTTATGCACCCTCTTTGATCTGCCGGCGGTCAGTGTCAGCGGGGAGAATAAAAAGGAGGATTCGCGTAGCAAGGAAACTCGTGTGGTGAGCGTCGGGGAATCCTCCCGAAGCAAGCGCAGGGGCGCACCCGCCGGTCTCGGGAAAGCCTCGAAGAAAACGCGTGGGTAAGATATTCGCCATGACTGTGCTGCTGCTCGATGCCCGATGGCCGACGATGATTCCGATGGAATTGGCTGGGGCGGTGTCGAATCCGCTGCACTATACCGATGAAGTGCCGATTAAGGTGCGCTGGAATTTAAGTGATCTGGTTAGCCGCGATAGTGCCGCGGGCACCCTGGTGAGCACCGATGAGTGCGACCCGGAGGTGCAGGCGGCGATCGCTGCGGGAGCCACGGTGGTGGAGGTGCCCACGCGACAGGATCCGATTGCGCAGGCGCAGCAAGTAATGGCGCGGGCGCGGCAGATTGGGCAGTGGGAGGCGCAGCAAACCCACGAAAGTTTATTGCCCTATTTGGTCGAAGAAACCGCGGAATTTAGCGAGGCCGTGAAGAAAAACGCCGATTCGGAGCATCTGCGAGATGAGCTTTCCGATATTTTCTTGCAGGTGCTCTTCCATGCCGAGATCGCCGAAGATTTTGAACTAGCTGATGTGGCGACGGCCTTTGTGGAGAAAATGCGGGTGCGGGCGCCTTATCTTTTTGATGCCTCGCGCACGCAGATGGTGCCGGTGGCGGAGCAGGAACGTTTATGGCAGGAAGGAAAACGCTCCTAAACTGCGGTTTTCGCTTGCACACAGGAGAACCACAGGTTCTAAAGAGGCCCCACACACCAAGGGCAGATAGGGTTAGTCGGCATGAATGAAGGAGTTCGCCGGGCGCTGGGCTGCGGCTGCGGTTCAGTGCTGGCCATGGTGATGGCCATCATTATGGTCGGGGTGGGGCTCTTTAGTTTCGGGCCGGCGAATAAATACTCCGGATCAGATCCGCTGCCGGAGAATGTGCCACCGCTACGCGGCGAAGAAGTCCCGATGATTGATGTGCACGCGCCGGGAAGAACCTCCTTGAAACTGGGTTTTTGGGCCGAACCGATTGCTAAAGACACTGGGATTCCGGTGGCTGCGTTGCAGGCCTATGGCAATGCTGAGTTAATTGCCGCGCAGGCGTGGCCGGAATGTCACCTAAGTTGGACGACCCTGGCGGGTATTGGGTGGGTGGAAACCCAACATGGCAGTTACTCCGGGAAGGTGTTTTCGCCCTCGAAGATTAATGCCGAGGGTTATGTGGAGCCGCCGATTGTGGGCCCGGCATTAGATGGCAGCAATGGGTTTATGGAAATCCGGGACACTGATAATGGTGAATTAGATGGGGACACGGAGTTTGATCGGGCAGTGGGGCCCATGCAGTTTATTCCCACCACCTGGGCGCGTTTTGGGCGCGATGCCAATGGGGATGGGAAGGCGGATCCGCAGCAGATTGATGATGCGGCATTATCGGCGGCGCATCTTTTATGCGCGGGACGGAATCTAACGGACCCGGAAGAGTGGCGTTCCGCTATCCATGCCTATAACCAATCGACGGAATACATGCTCAAAGTGCGTGAGGCAGCTAACGCTTATGCCGAGCGGCGGACCGTTTACTAGTACTTTTGCTGTGATTCGGGCCCCAAAGTCCCCCTGGTCCGGCAGAGCGCAAGTTTTTCTGGAAGAATCGGACTCAGGCACGATTCGGAAAGAATCGGGCAAGAACTCACATAGTTCGAAGATTCATCGTTAAATAGGAGGCCACTAGTGGCAGACATCATTCACGTATACGCCCGCGAGATTCTGGATTCCCGTGGCAACCCCACCCTCGAGGCCGGCGTCGTGCTGGATGACGGTGCGCACGGCGTGGCCGGCGTTCCCTCCGGTGCTTCCACCGGTATTCACGAAGCCCACGAACTTCGTGATGGCGGCGACCGCTACCAGGGCAAGGGTGTCCTGAAGGCCGTCGAAAATGTCAACGAGGAAATCGCTGATGAGATCGCCGGCTTCGAAGCTGATGATCAACGCCTCATCGACGAAACCCTGATCAAGCTGGACGGCACCGACAACAAGTCCCGCTTGGGTGCTAATGCCATCCTGGGTGTGTCCCTGGCGGTGGCGAAGGCCGCTGCAGAATCCGCAGACCTGCCGCTGTACCGCTACATTGGCGGCCCGAACGCCCACACCCTGCCGGTTCCCTGCATGAACATCATCAACGGTGGCGCTCACGCTGACTCCGGCGTGGATATCCAGGAATTCATGATCGCGCCGATCGGTGCCGAGAGCTTCGCTCAGGCCCTGCAGATGGGTGCCGAGGTGTATCACAACCTTAAGTCCGTGATTCAGGCTAAGGGCCTGTCCATCGGCCTGGGTGACGAAGGTGGCTTCGCCCCCTCCGTGGAATCCACCAGGGCTGCACTGGACCTGATCATGGAAGCCATCAAGAAGGCCGGCTACGAACCGGGCAAGGATATTGCCCTGGCTCTGGATGCTGCTTCTTCTGAGTTCTACGAGGATGGCGTCTACAAGTTTGAAGGCGGCGAACACTCCGCTGAAGACATGGCCAAGGTCTATGGCGAATTGGTCGAAGAATATCCGATCGTCTCCATTGAAGACCCGCTCTTTGAAGATGACTGGGAAGGCTATGCCTCGCTGACTGCCGCCCTGGGCGACAAGGTTCAGATCGTGGGCGACGACTTCTTTGTCACCAACCCAGAGCGTCTCCAAAAGGGTATCGACACCGGCGCCTGCAACTCGCTGCTGGTGAAGGTTAACCAGATCGGTAGCCTGTCTGAGACCCTCGACGCTGTTGAGATGGCTCACCGCGCTGGCTACACCACCATGATCTCGCACCGTTCCGGTGAAACCGAGGACACCACCATCGCTGACCTTGCGGTTGCCGTTGGTAGTGGCCAGATCAAGACCGGTGCACCGGCTCGTTCCGAGCGTGTTGCTAAGTACAACCAGCTGATTCGCATTGAGCAGGAACTGGGCGACGCCGCCACCTATGCTGGTCGCAGCGCTTTCCCGCGTTTCAAGGCCTAAGGCTGCGAAGCTGAAGGTGCTGTCTTAGCTCCTTAAGTTCGCTACACCCCACGCGCGCTTCCCTAATCTGAGTAATCATTTTGGGAAGCATGTGCGTGGGGTGTACTCATGTGGCTGATGTGGCGCTATGCTTAAAAGCCTATGGCTACAGAGAGTAAGAAGCAGGTACCGGTAACCAGCCGGGAGATCACCGGCGCGAAGAAACCTCGCACCTTCCGGATGCCGGCCCTGCCTCGCCTTTCCCTAGGTGAGGTGCTGGTCATGCTGTTTGTCGCCATTTTGACCCTGGGGGTGATGTATGCGCCGCTGCATAATTACTTTGAGCAGCGCACCGAGATCGCCCGGATTAGTGCTTCTAATGAGGTCAAGGCCAAGAAAGTAGAAGCCTTGAAGGAAGAAATTGAGCGCTATTCCGATGATGCCTATGTGGACGAGCAGGCCCGCCGCCGACTTGGGGTGATTCCGGAAGGAACTCGCGCCTTTAGGATTATTGATCCGGGAATGACCGGCTCCGGCACTGTCGAAAAACGCACTAAGCACGATGAGACCCCGCAGGCGTGGTACGAGGTGTTGTGGGATTCAGTGACGGTGGCTCCGGAAGACGAAAATAAAGACTCGAAACCCGAGATGAAGTTGCCGGTGGAGAAACCGGAAGAGCTGCCAGCGGAAGCCCCGGCTGAAGCACCGGCTGAAGCCCCGGCAGAGGCACCACAGGACGCCCCGGCAGAGGCACCGCAACCCTAGTCGCCTGGTGCTTCTCCTTCGGCCAGCGCATCGTGAGAGAATGGCATTCATGACTGCCGTCCCCGAAAACCACAGCCCCAACGCAGAAGCACCCAACGCGCAAGCGCCCACCGCAGAAGATCTCGCCGCCGTTGCCGAACAACTCGGTCGCGAACCCCGCGGGGTGCTAGAAATCTCCTACCGCTGCCCAGATGGGGCGCCGGGCGTTATTAAAACAGCACCGCGCTTACCGGACGGCACTCCCTTCCCAACGCTCTACTACCTCACGGACCCACGCCTTACCGCCGAAGCCTCCCGCCTAGAAGTAGCGCACGTGATGAAGTGGATGACGGCGCGCCTAGAAAGCGATGAGTCACTAGCCCGCGACTACCGCGAAGCCCACGAACATTTCCTCGCCACCCGCAACGCGATCGAAGATCTAGGCACGACATTTTCCGGCGGCGGCATGCCAGATCGCGTCAAGTGTCTCCACGTACTCATCGCCTACGCGCTTGCCGAAGGCCCAAAGCGCGTCCGCTTAGGCACTGAAGCGGTCGCTTTGGCTGCCGAGAACCCCGCCCTGCGGGGCACCGCCATCCCCGCGGATTGGCCCACCCCCTCAGACCTCGGCATCCCCACAGCCGAAGAGATTAATGCCCAAGTAGAGCAGGAGATGCTTTCATGACCCGCTTGGCGGCCGTTGATTGCGGCACTAACTCAATTCGTTTGCTCATCGTCGACGCAGACGAACAGGGGCGCCAACGCGAAATCCAACGCACCATGGAGATCGTGCGCTTAGGCAAAGGTGTCGACGCAACCGGGGAATTAGACCCCGCAGCGATTGACCGCACCCGCGCTGCCCTGGCACGCTACGTGCAGGTCATGAAATTCGAGCAAGTCAAAGATGTGCGCATGGTGGCCACCTCTGCCACCCGCGATGCCAGCAACCGCAATGACTTCTTCAATATGACCGCCGAGCTCCTCGGCGAAGTCCGCCCCGGTGCAGTCGCCGAAGTCATCAGTGGGGAAGAGGAAGCCTCCTTAAGCTTCCGCGGCGCCGTTGCTGATCTGCCGGCCGACCGCGGCCCCTTCTGCGTTATTGATCTTGGCGGTGGCTCCACCGAGTTCATCGTCGGCGAGCACGATGGCGCCATCTACGGTTCGCATTCCGCCCAGATGGGATGCGTGCGCATCTCCGAGCGCATTATGCGTTCCGACCCGCCCACCGCCAACGAAATCGAGATCGCCGAAGACTACGTCGCCGAACGCCTAGAGCGAGTAAAGCTCCTGGTGCCCATTGATAAGGCCCGCACCTTCGTCGGTTGCGCCGGCACCTTCACCACTCTCTCCGCGCTTGCCCAGGGGCTAGAGGAATACGATCCGCGAGCAACACATTGCTCTGAGCTGCGTCTGGACGCCCTGCAGGTGCTGACAAAACAATTGCGCGGCTTCCCAAGCGCTCAGCTAGCCCAAAACAAGGTGATTCACCCCGGCCGCGCGGATGTTATTTCCGGCGGAACCATGGTTGTCGATGGAATCGCAAAAATGATTCCGCAGGTAACAGGCGTGAACTCGATAGTGATTTCCGAAAAGGATATTCTCGATGGCATTATTGCAGGGCTGGTGGAAACATCCCCGGCGATGATGCAGTAAAGTAATACCGCGGTGCGGGCATCAACCCCAGCATCGCAGGGCCCCCATAGCCCAACCGGCAGAGGCAGCTGACTTAAAATCAGTCCAGTCTGGGTTCGAATCCCAGTGGGGGCACAAAATGCCAGGTAGGGGCCCTAAAGCGAAAATGCTACCTGGGATGGTGTCCAAAAAGTGTCCATTTAATCGGCGCGTATTCTTCAACCCCCAGGTGGCCACACACAGTCACCTGGGGTTTTGCATATGCAGGGTTTGGCTTTCCCCGAGACCGGAGCCGGGGCAGGGCACGCGCGCTTGGGGCTCGCAAAAAACTGGAGTGTGCCGCGCCGGCTTTATTCTTCGACGCGAGTAGAACACGAACTACCAGCCACCCGCATAAGGCCATCTGTTGTGCGCTCATCCTATTCTCCCCGCGCAGCGCTCTTAAGTCTTTTGGGCAAGAAAAAATTTTCCCAGGGTTCAGGGAACTAAATCAACGGTGGTTGCGTTGTACCCAATGAACCTCGAATAAAGACTCACTATTGCTAGGAAAGGAACGGGGTCCCCCAACATGCGTAGCAGCAACCCTGTACTAAATTCTCTGAGTGCCGGTTCGCGTGGGCGGAATTCCTACCAGCAGGCTTCCCCCGCATTCGACCAGTACGAACAGCCGACCCTGGGCTTCCCGCCCTCGACGACTGACGACACCCGACCGATGACCGTCGACGATGTGGTCACCAAGACCGGCATCACCTTAGGCATCATCATTGTCGGTGCCATCTTCAACTTCATGCTGGCCAGCTACAACCCCAGCCTGGCAATGATGCTGACCCTCGTCGGTGCCATCGGTGGTCTGATCACCGTGTTGGTGGGCACCTTCAAGCGCAAGTTCGGCTCCAAAGCCATCACCTTGACCTACGCAGCCTTCGAAGGTCTCTTCGTCGGTGGCATCTCCTTGATGTTCACCAACGTTCTGGTCAGCGGCGCTGATGCTGGTGTGATGATCGGCCAAGCCGTGCTCGGCACCCTGGGTGTCTTCCTGGGCATGCTCTTCGTCTACAAGACCGGTGCTGTGAAGGTGACCCCGAAGTTCACCCGCATCCTCACCGGCGCTCTGGTTGGCGTTCTAATCCTGATGGTCGGCAACCTGCTGCTGGCCATGTTCACCGGCAGCAACCCGCTTCGTGATGGCGGCACCCTGGCCATCATCTTCTCCCTGGTGTGCATCGGCCTGGCTGCCATGAGCTTCCTCCAGGACTTCGATGTGGCTGATAAGCTCATCCGCTCTGGCGCTCCGGCTAACTACGCCTGGGGCGTGGCACTGGGCTTGGCTGTCACCCTGGTGTGGCTCTACACCGAAATCCTGCGCCTGCTCAGCTACTTCCGAAATAGCTAAGCCGCAAGGGCACAAGCGCCTAGTACTCCCCATGAGTTGGACTTCCAACTGGTGGGGAGTATTTCTATGCCCCACAGCCCCCACATGAGACAAAAATGAAGGGCCTGCCTCCCATACTCCCGAACAATCCGGGAGCGGTGGGGGACAGGCCCTTAAAAACTTCTGTTATGAAGTTGGGTTCGAGCTGCTCTTAGAGCTCGATGCGAACGTCATCAACCTCAACCTGGGTGAACACCAGGCCCTGGGAGCTTTCGGTCGGCTCAGAAAGCACAACCTTCACGTTCTCAGTGGTGACCTTCTGGCCATCCTGGCAGTTCGGGGAGCAGTCGTTAACCTCACGGGTTCCCACGCCCACTGCCTCATCGGCGGTCCACTTGGACCAGTTGATGTCCTTCAAGGAATCATGATCATTCAGGCAGGAGAGCGCGATGGCATCCGGCTCAGTAGAGGGGCTGCCAACACAGTTGATATAACCGGGCAGTTCCGACTTAGCGGCCTCAGAGGTGGTGGTCGTGGCCGTGGACGTCGTGGTGGAGGTGCTGCTTGCTTCCGTGGAGTCAGCAGCATTAGTCGGGGCAGAGAAACTCTGCGCGGTGTCAACCTTCTCGGTGGAGTCAACCTCACCGGGCGGGGTGCAGGCGCTTAAACCAATAGCCAGCAGGCCGGTGGTACCGATCAGCAAAGTCTTACGCAGGGCAGTCATAGCGACGCAGGAATCCTTACTTCAAACAAAATGGGGGGAGTAGCGCTAGTTTTTGGCGCGCGGGGTGGCAGCCTTCTCCGAGTTATAGGGCTCGGCCGACACGATGGTGACGGTGATGGTGTTGCCATTCGGGGCGGTGTACTCGCGGGTATCACCTTCCTGGGCGCCAATAATGGCGGCACCCAGCGGAGACTGCTCCGAATAAGTCTCCAGGTCCTTATTATCCGAGGCGGCGGCGCGGGTACCGATCAGGAAGGTTTCCTTCTGGTTCTCGTCACCGTTGTAATAAACGTGCACCACGGAACCGACGTGTGCGACACCTTCAACAATGCCGGAACGTTCGGTGGTGGAGTTCGCCAGGATCTCAGAGATCTGCTTAATGCGGGCTTCTTCTTGATCCTGCATTTCGCGGGCAGCATCATAGCCAGCGTTTTCCTTGAGGTCGCCTTCTTCACGACGCTCATTGATTTCCGCAGCTACCACCGGGCGGTGGTCAATCAAGGCCTGGAGTTCAGCTTCCAGCTTCGCCTTGGTTTCCGGGGTGATGTACTGCTTTTGATCCTCTGCCATGGTGTTCTCCCTTGGGGATGATTCTTCAGTCAATGGGGCGCTGATAATACCAGCTCGCAAACACACAATAATGCCCTAGGTGTGTCAAGCACCCAGGGCCAAGGGGTGAGAAGCAAGCAGCGTAGCACCGGCTATTCGTCACCGCGGATTCTAACATAAGTGCTTATGAGCCCGCGGTGTTCAGGTGCGGATTAGTAATCCATATAAGAGGGCATATGGGTAGAGCACCCATACACATCTCCAGCCACCGCAATATCGCGCGTGGGGATGGTGACCTGATAGGTGCTCATGCGTTCCCCACCCGGTGGAATAATCAGCTCGCGGCGACCCACCTCAGCCATGTCGTAGTTCTTCGCAGTGACAATGCAATAGGAGGGCTTATCCACGTGCTTGCGGTCAATATCTAAGGTGACCTGCAAGGTGTGGTCATCAAGGCGCTCATGGTCGCGGTGCGTGGCAGTAACTTCCACCTGATCGCGATAACGCAGGAACATTGCGAAAGCAATAATCACCACGGCTAGTAGCACCACCATGAAAATCGCCAGGAGTTTTCCAGACCAGGTGGATTGCTCACCGCGGGAAGCACCAGCGGCATAGCGCGTCGCCGGACGTCGCGGATTATTTTTAGTCATGTCATCCTTGCTGAAGCTATGAAAGGCTGAAGCCACAGTGGCCCTCTTTGGGCACCATCCTAACCCTTTTAGCTGAACGGGCATTAGGATGGGCACATTAGGCCGCACACAAACTTGTAGGGAAGGACTGAACCAGGAACGATGGGTTCACCAACTTTGAGGCTTCTGGCCATTCACGCCCACCCTGATGATGAAGCCAGCAAGGGCGCCGCCACCCTGGCGCGTTACGCTGCTGAAGGGCACCGCGTTATGGTGCTGACCTGCACCGGTGGGGAACGTGGAGACATCCTCAATCCCGCCATGGAAAAACCCGGCGTGTTAGAGAACCTGCCGGCGATTCGTAAAGAAGAGATGGCGCGCTCGGTTGCTGCCCTAGGGGTGGAGCACCGCTGGTTGGGCTATGAGGATTCTGGTCTTCCCCAAGGGGACCCGTTGCCACCGCTTCCCGAGGGCTGCTTTGCGCTGGTACCGCCCGAAGAAGCCGCCACCTCTGTTATTAAGGTGATCCGCGAATTCAAGCCGCATGTGATCATTACCTATGACGAAAATGGTGGCTACCCGCACCCTGATCACCTCAAGGTGCATGAGGCCAGCATGATCGCGTGGGAGAAAGCCGGTGATCCCACCTTCGCCCCGGAAGCAGGGGAGCCCTGGACCCCGCTGAAGCTTTATTACACGCATGGGTTTATTCGCCAACGCATGCAGATCTTCCATGATCTGCTCATTGAGGAAGGCAAACCCAGCCCCTATACCTCCATGTTGGAGCGTTATAAGCGCAATAAAGCAGATATTTTTGCACGGGTAACCACGCAGGTGGAGTGCGCTAAGTACTTCCCGCAGCGGGAGGAATCCTTGCGTGCGCATGCCACCCAGATTGACCCCGCGGGTGCTTTCTTTGGCACTCCTAGTGATGTGCAGGCAAAGTATTGGCCGACGGAAGAATTCGAGTTAGCTAAAACCCGAGTGGCCACTACTCTTCCGGAAGACGATCTTTTCGCAGGCATTGAGGAAGAAGGAGTAGAGCGGTGAACGCCCTAAGCGATGCGGTGTACTCGACCGGGATGTTCATCCTGGCCCAGCAAGAAAAAGGTGGGCCGCTCGGTCCGGAGTTCGGTAAAGCCTCGCCGATTGGTTTGCTGATTCTCGCCGGTTTGGCTGTGGTGGTGCTGTATCTGGGGTGGGCTTTCCACCGCCGCTTCTCGCGGATGAATCGCCGCCGGATTTTCGCCGAAGAACATGGCATTGATCTTTTCGATGAAGAGACCTTAGATAAGGCGATGGCGGAAGCCGGAGTGTTGGATCGCCGACGTAAACATTGGCTCTAGCCGGGGACTAGACTGGGGTACGTGAATATCCTCCCCCGACTGCTTTACCCGCTCTATGAAGCGCGTTTGCGCCGAGAGCTCGAAGGCAAAAACCAGCCCCGCCATGTTGCCGTCATGTGCGATGGCAATCGGCGCTGGGCTAGGGAAGCGGGTTTCGTCGACGTTAGTCATGGTCACCGCGTTGGCGCGAAGAAAATTGGCGAGATGGTGCGCTGGTGCGAAAGCACCGAAGTGGAGCTGGTGACCGTCTATTTGCTCTCCACCGAAAACCTCGCCCGCGACTCCAGCGAATTGGATTTACTCTTCTCCATCATTGTTGATGTGGTGGAAGAACTCGCGCAGCCAGATTATGACTGCCGCGTGAATATGGTTGGGCATCTTGATCTATTGCCCGAAGAGATCGCCACCAAGCTCACTAAAGCCGCTGAGTCCACCCATAGCCGTCAGGATTCCTCTGGGGTGACGGTGAATGTGGCGGTAGGTTATGGCGGCCGCCAAGAGATCGTGGATGCGGTTCGCGAACTCATTGATGATGAGCTTTCCCACGGCACTGACCCCAAGAAGCTTTCTGATGGGGTGAGTGTGGAATCACTATCCAAACACCTCTACACCTCTGGGCAGCCAGACCCAGATCTTGTTATTCGTACCTCTGGTGAGCAGCGCCTTAGTGGATTCTTGCTGTGGCAGGCTGCCTATTCTGAAATCTGGTTCACCGACACCTATTGGCCGGCCTTTAGACGCATTGATTTCTTGCGTGCCTTGCGCGACTATTCCCGCCGTTCGCGTCGCTTCGGCCGCTAAACTCACCCCCTCTGACACACCCCACCTTTTGCCTGTTATGAATACACCAGCCATTTTCGCCACCAGTAATTACGGCAGCACTGATCGCTATGCTGCCGAATTAGCCCGCCGATTAGATACCACCGTCCAGCCCATTGAGAATATTCAGGTCAGCGGACCAACCATTGTTATGTCTTATGTCCATGGCCCGAAACTCCCGGTGGCTGAGGCCTTAAATTCCATTGATGCCCAGACCCTGCAACGCTTCCCGGTTGCAGGGTGTGTGGTGGGAATGTCGCTAAAAGAAGCGGCGGAATCACGCGATCAATTAGGCAATGCGTTAGGCAATAAAGCCCCCTTTGTGCAGCGCTTTTATCTACCCGGGGAGCTGAAATACAGCACCTTATCGCGCCAACACAAAGCGATTATGTGGGGCATTATTAAGGCCTTGAAAGCCAAGCCGCACCCCGATGCCAATGAACAGGCCATGATTGCTGGCTATAACCGCGATATCTCGCAGGTGGATTTCGCAGAATTAGATCCCATCATCGCGTGGCTTCATAACCAGCCCGGCGCGGCATAGTTGCCTGAAGCACACCGCAACGCACCTGAAAACTCCCACCACCGGGTCTCGGGCAAAGCAAAACTAAAGCTTGCGCATTCGCACGCGGTTAATGGTGTGGTCAGCGTCTTTACGCAACACCAGGGAAGCGCGCACGCGGGTGGGCAAAATATTTTCCACCAGGTTCGGCAGGTTAATGGATTGCCAGATCTCGCGGGCTTTGGCGCGGGCACTGGAGTCACCTAAGTCCGCATAGTGCGAGAAGTGTGCGCCGGGGGCGCGGAAAGCAGTTTCGCGCAATTGGAGGAAGCGCTCGATATACCAACGCTCAATATCTTCAATGCGGGCATCGACATAAACGGAAAAGTCGAAAAGATCACTGACCATGAGTGTTGGCCCAGTTTGGAGCACATTAAGCCCCTCCACGATCAAAATATCGGGGCGGCGCACAATCTGCACCTCATCAGGCACACGGTCATACAGGGTGTGCGAGTACACCGGGACGGCGACTTCGGCCTTGCCGGATTTCACCTCGGTGACAAAGCGTAAGAGTTTGCGCTGTTCATAGGTTTCTGGATAACCCTTGCGCTGCATCAGGCCGCGGCGATTAAGTTCAGCGGCGGGGTAGAGGAAACCATCGGTGGTCACTAGATCCACCCGCGGGTGTGACTCCCAGCGCTGCAGGAGTACCTGCAAGAGGCGGGCGGTGGTGGATTTGCCCACCGCCACGGAACCGGCGATGCCAATGATGAAAGGCACATGCCCAGGCGGTGAACCGAGGAAGGTTTCGGTGGCGGCGGTGAGCTCCTGGCGGGCGGCGACCTGGAGGTGGATCAGACGGCTAAGCGGCAGGTACACATCGGTGACCTCATCGAGGTCAATATTTTCACCCACGCCGCGCAGGGCGATGACCTCGGATTCGGTGAGCACCTGCGGCATGGATTTACGCAGGGCGCGCCAGGTACTGCGATCGAAATCCAGGTAAGGGCTGGTGTCTTGGCGGGCCATGTGCTTATTGTGCCCCGGATGACCTTAATGGCGAAACACCGCGGGTGTGTTCGCTACCCTCACAAAGCGCGCTAGGATGTGAGGAGCATGACAGGCCCAAACTTGAAAGGTGACCCGTGAACGGCTCATTTAACCAGCCCCTCGCCGAGGTAGATCCGGATGTTGCTGAGGCGATGCGCGCCGAGTTGCATCGCCAGCGTGACACCCTCGAAATGATTGCTTCGGAAAACTTTGTGCCGCGCGCGGTGCTGCAGGCCCAAGGATCCGTGCTGACCAATAAGTACGCCGAGGGTTACCCCGGGCGTCGCTACTATGGCGGCTGCGAGCACGTTGACGTGGTGGAAGATATTGCCCGTGACCGCGCCAAGGCGCTGTTTGGTGCGGAGTTTGCCAATGTACAGCCGCACTCTGGTGCGCAGGCTAATGCTGCAGTACTGCACGCCCTGATTAATGCTGGCGATAAGATCATGGGCCTGAATTTGGCTCATGGTGGTCACCTGACCCACGGCATGAAGATCAACTTCTCCGGCAAGCTCTACCAGGTTGCTGCCTATGGTGTGGATGAAGACACCATGCTCATTGATATGGATAAGGTCCGCGAGCAGGCCCTGGCGGAACGCCCCGATGTGATTATTGCCGGCTGGTCCGCTTACCCCCGTCACCTTGATTTCGCGGCTTTCCGCGAGATCGCTGATGAGGTGGGTGCGAAGCTGTGGACCGATATGGCGCACTTTGCTGGCCTGGTGGCTGCCGGGCTGCACCCCTCCCCGGTGCCGCACTCTGATGTGGTGTCCTCCACCGCGCACAAAACCTTAGGCGGCCCGCGTTCTGGCCTGCTCTTGGCGAAGGAAGAGTGGGGCAAGAAACTGAACTCCGCGGTCTTCCCCGGCCAGCAGGGTGGTCCCTTGATGCATGTGATCGCTGCGAAGGCTGTTGCTTTGAAGATTGCCGCCAGCGAGGAATTCAAGGAACGCCAGGAGCGCGTCATTGAAGGTGCGAAGCTGTTGGCTGAGCGCCTGACCGCGGAGGACTGTAAGGCCGCCGGTGTGGATGTGCTCACCGGTGGCACGGATGTGCACCTGGTGTTGGCTGATCTGCGCCACTCTGACATGAATGGTCAAGAAGCCGAGGATCTGCTGCACGCGGTGGGCATTACTGTTAATCGCAATGCGGTGCCTTTCGATCCGCGCCCGCCGATGGTCACCTCTGGCCTGCGCATTGGCACCCCGGCGCTGGCCACCCGCGGTTTTGATACTGCGGCTTTCACCGAGGTCGCCGATATTATTGGCACCACCTTGGCGGCCGGCAAGAACGCTGATGTGGATGCCCTGCGCGCCCGCGTCACCAAGCTGGCTGAGCAGTATCCGCTGTATGAGGGCTTGGAGGAGTGGAAGCTCTACTAAACCATAGGCCCTAAGCCGACAGCGCATAAGAAAAGCACCCCTCACCTGGGGTGCTTTCTTTTTAGTTGCCTTCTTTAGCGCGATTCTCCGCAGCTTCGCGGCCTTCCGCCAAGGCCGTGCGCGCCTTGCGCAACCACTCTGGTTGATCCTCCAACAAGGCCTTAATCTCGGCGGTGGTTAGTGGCTTATCCATATCATTGCGCTTGAGGGCTGCAATGGTGATGCCGAGCTTATGTGCCACCACCGGGCGCGGGTGCGGGCCATTGGCACGCAACTCAGCGAGCCACTGCGGCGGATTATTCAAGAGTTCGCGCAGCTCAGCGTGGGTGACAGCGGATGCTTGGAACTCCTCCGGGGCTGCCGGGAGATAAATGCCAAGTTTCTTTGCCGCCGTCTGCGGCTTCATGGCGGTCCCGGACGGGGTACGTACAGCGGATTCTTCATTCACGTGCTCCACGCTATCACTACCCTCGACTAGAATCGCAGATCATGTTGCGCCTTAGCTTTGTCACCGGAACCGAACCAGGTAAATGGCTGGAGCGCTATCGCAGCCGCCACCCCCAGGGGTTAGAGGCATGGGGAAGCGAAGACCCCTTAAAAGAATTGCTGCAGGGCTTATCCGAGATCGTGTTATTAAGGCTCCCAGACCCGCGACTCTTCCCAGGCGCTGAGCTAGACGCACGTTTTCATTTGGTTCGCCTCTATGAGGAATCCCCCGGCGTAGCAGTGCCCAAAGAAAGCGTTTATGCCGAAGTCGGCCAGCCGCTCACCCAAGCCGATATTGCGGATGAACCCTGCCATTGGGAACCCGGAAGCGATGGGGTGATTGACGTTTCCGCAGTGCGCGAGGGGTTAAGCATCGTCGCGGCGAATGTGGGTGTGGTCAAAGCCCCCGGGCCCTTATTGAAGACCTTATCGAAGAAACTCGTTCGCCCCTTGCCCTTTGTCGATGGCGAACCCACCCCCATTGCCTTGGTGTGGTTGAAGGAAAAGGACAGCCCAGAGATCCAAGATTTCGTGGCAGTAGCCAGGGGGCGCCGGGCTAGTTCCTCACGCGGGGAAGTAAAGAAGAAACGCACCGCGCGGGAGAAAACCTTGGCGAAACAGCAGCGCCGAAAGAATCACAATCCGGTAAAGAAACGCCGCCGTTAATTGCATATTTTTTTATCAATAGGCAAGGTGGATAGAGGGGATCCTGCTTCACCCAACAGAATCCCTTAGATACTATTTCCCAGCCCTATTGAAAGGCCCTCATGACTTTTTCTTTGCGTACTGCCTCGGTTGTTGCTCTTAGCGCCGCTACCTTGACCCTTGGTCTCACCGCCTGCACCACCGACGACGCAGACAAAGAAGTAACCGAAACCGCAACGGCCACCGAAACCACCGGCACCACCACCGCTACTGCCACCGACAGCGCTGAAACCAGCGCCAGCGAATCGGTCGCCACCGAAACCGCTACCGAAACTGCCACCGCCACCGAAACCAAGGCTGTGGAGATGGTGGAGCTTGATGGCCAGCAGGTGCCGGCCGATATTGCCGCCAAGATCGAAGAGCTCGGCGGTGTCGAGAAGCTCGACGGCATTAGCAAGGTCACCAAGGAAGGCGACGCCGATGTCGTGTACCTAGGCGAGCACCGTCGCATCTACTTCACCCCGGAGACCGGCGCACACCTGATCCAGGGCAAGATCCTGGAAACCTGGATCGAGCAGGGTGGCGTTGACTCCGACCTGGGCCTGCCGACCAGCGATGAAAAGGAAATCACCAACGGCTGGCAGTCCGATTTCCAAAAGGGCCAGATCACCTGGACCTCTGCTACCGGCGAAATTGGTGACTTCCAACCCACCATCGTCAACAACTAATAAAAGCTGTGCTTCGCACCCTTCGGTTTTTACCGGAGGGTGCTTTTGTGTCTGCGCCGAAAGTTGAAGGCTCCTGACACCCAAAGGTTGGGAAGGTATGGCTGGCTCTGACAAGCAAAGAAACTGCAGCTAATCTAAGCATGAACAAGTGCACATGAATGTCAGATTCACCCGCACAAAGACTCACCCCCTTATTCCCCGCACACATAGCCGCCCCCGAAGGACTCCAGTCGCACGATGGTCTTGTTTCAAATACCGGCAATGGGCGTGTACTTCTTCTTCATGATCGTCTACCTCGGCAATAAACGAGGCGTCATCAGCCCACATTTTTCCTGGACTCGCATTAAACCCGGCATCGCCCTAGTACTGGCACTAGCAGGGCTAGCAGCCTTCCTCTTCCCCTTTATCAGTGTGCTTAATAATGGCTCCACCTTCGCCAGGGCAGTGGTGGCCTTTTCCTCCATCATCACCATCGCCATCCCCTTTATGAGCATCTCGGTTGCCCAACGCCGCCAAGAACGCGATGGGGTACCCGAAGAAGTCCGCCCCTACGAGGAGCTTTGATCACACTCTTCCGACTTTTGGGAAGTTTGGTTACCGATCCAAGGAAGTGGTTGAGGCTACACAGTAATAGCCTTTAGCGAGAATGGGCTGGTCCGTGCCCTTGTGCTTTGAGCCGTGAGATAGCATCGCGTCCTATGTTGATGGCTCTAGATGTGAATCCTTGTAGGTAGCCTTTTCGGCGGACCGCCATAGTTATCTCGCCAACTCCGGCATAACACCAACTAGGTGCGGCAAAGCGAAACCCCCGCGGCACGCCTTAAAAGACTGTGCTGCGGGGGCCGGCGGGTCTCGGGGAAAGCTTAAGAAATAGTCTTGGAGAGCTTTTCTTCACGCACCGCCCACGCCACTGCGGCGCAGAGCAGCGCAAGCGGGGCGAGGATGAGGAACACGGGGGTGAGCGCATCATTGTAGGCCAGCTGGATGGCGCTGCGGACCGGTTCCGGGAGATTCATCACCAGGTGCGGGGTGAGTCGGGAGGCGGAGCCGAGTTCTTGGAATTGCTGGGTGACGGCAGCGCCCTTGTCGCCCAGCGAGGCGATAGCTGGTGGCACGTTCTTGGCGAGGTTATTGACCACCCCGGAGGTGAAGAGCCCACCGACGAGCGCGGAACCTAAGGAACCACCGATTTGGCGGAAGAAGTTATTCGCGCCGGTGGCAGTACCCACCATGGACAGTGGGAAGGAGTTTTGGACGATGAGCACTAACACCTGCATGGTGCAGCCCACGCCGAAGCCATAGATGAAGAGGTAAATACCCAGCACCCATAGTGAGGTATCGGGGGTGAGGAAGCTTAAGAGCACCAGCCCGAGGGAGGTGATCACCATGCCAACGATCGGGTAGATGCGATAACGCCCGGTACGCGCAATGATGGCGCCAACGCTAATGGAGGTGCCCATCACGCCGATCATCATGGGGATGATCATCAGGCCAGCTTGGGTAGGCGTCATGGCGTGCACCATCTGCAGGTAGGTGGGCAGGTAGGCCAGGGAACCGAACATGAACACACCCACACCCAGGCCCACGACGGTGGTGAGCACGAAGTTGCGGGTCTTAAAGAGCGTCATGGGTACCAGCGGGTTCTTGGCGCGCAGCTCAATGAGCACAAAGAGGATGGCGAAGACCACGAAGATGGCAATGAGGCTGAGGATCAGCGGGGAGGTCCAGGGGTGCTCATTGCCGCCCCAGGTGACAAAGAGAACCAGGGCTGCGGTGGAGATGGCCATGGTGATGGTGCCGAGCCAATCAAGCTGCAGTTTGCCGCGTTCGCGGCGCGGGAGCTTGAGGAAAATAACGGTGGCGATAAAGGAAGCTAAACCGATCGGGATATTGAACCACATGCCCCAACGCCAGCCGGGGCCATCGGTAAACCAGCCGCCTAGTAGCGGGCCTAGCACTGCGGAGACGCCGAAAACCGAACCCATGATGCCCATGTACTTGGAGCGTTCGCGGGCGGTGGTGACCTCGGCGGTGATCGCTTGGGAAAGGATCATCAGGGCACCACCGGCGACACCCTGGACGGCGCGGCCGATAATCAGCATGCTCATGCTGGTAGATAGTGCGCCGATGGCGGAGCCGCTCATAAAGAGCACGTTGGCGAAAAGGAAGAGGCCCTTGCGGCCGATTTGATCGCCGATTTTGCCGAAGATGGGCAAGGCGATGGTTTGGCCGAGCAAGAAGGTGGTGATCACCCAGGACATGTGGTTTGCACCGCCGAGGTCACCGACGATGGTGGGCAGCGCGGTGGCGAAGATGGTTTGGCCAAGGGAGCTCATGAGCATAGAGAGCATGAGCGCGGCGATAATGAACTTAATGTCCTTGTGCGGAGCTGCAGTGGCGGAAGCCTTGGCTGGGGTCGCCTTGGGCGTGGTTGCCTTCGTTGCTGCGGAGGGCTCTGCGGGCTCGGGGGTGTTCTTCGGTTTCGCGTTGTGCGGTGGGCGAGTTGTCATCAAAAGTTATCGGCTTTCACAAATTAGAGTCAGATCTTTAAAGGCAGCGCTGCATTCGGATTCGAGGGCATCCATGGTGGTGTCCTCTCCGCGAGTCCAGCGCACAAAGCCCAATTGCAAAGCAGAAGCGGCGAGCGCCAGGATGGTGTGCGCTTCGCTTTCCACAGGGCCGGGTAAAAGCCTGGTGTCGGGATACTTGTTGAGGTACCTAACCAGAAGGTCTCCCAAGGATTCATACACGTGGGTGACGTGCGTGGATCTTTGGAAAAGGAGTTCCGGGTGCCGCTGCCGGATTTCTTTGCGGCGGCGCATCACGATCCCGCGGCGGGAACGATCAATGCATTGACCGGTGCTGAGTTGGTGGAAAGCCAAGGTGATCACGGCGGCTGGTAGATCCTCATGCGGCTGAGCTAAGAAGTCTTCTTCTTGAGCTGGGCTGGGTGGCCGTGGGGGATCGCCGAAGATCGCGGTTTCTTTGCCATCAACGTAGTTAAAGAAGGTGCGTTTAGAGATTCCGGCGGCGTGACAAATGTCTTCGACGGTGACAGATTCAAGCCCATCTTGGGCAACCAGGCGAGTGGCGTGCTCCTCGATGGCGGCGCGGGTAGCCCGACGCTTGCTTTCTCGTAGAGATTCTTCTGTCATAGATGACCAACATAGTCTCAAACTTGCACTGAGTGAAAGTTTGCACCCCGTGAAATTAGTGACCCTTACAGGAAACAGTTGTGCCCCTCACATTTGGGGTCTGGGGTGGCCTAGTGCGTCCCATGGCAGTGTCCCGCACCAGCGCAGCCAAAACCCCGCACCAGCAGTGCTAGCTAGTGCGGGGTTAAGGGGAAGTGCTTCGCCCTACCGCGTTAGGTCGCTCTAAAGCGGTGAAGCGCAGCGGACTTAGAGATTATCGCGGTCCGTGTTGGCCATCTTCAGCACATCAAGGCGCTTATCGAGCTCTTCTTCGGTGAGCTTCTCACCATCAACAAAGCCCAGGTCAATAACGGTCTGACGGATGGTCTTGCCTTCCTTTAGCGCCGTCTTAGCTACCTTCGCAGCAGCCTCATAACCAATTGCAGAGTTCAGCGGAGTCACAATCGAAGGCGAGGACTCAGCCAAGGTGCGCATATGATCCACATTCGGCTCAATGCCATCAACCAGGCGCTCCGCGAACACGCGGGCAGTATTAGCCAGCAGGCGGGAGGACTCCAGCACATTGCGGGCCATCATCGGGATGAACACATTGAGCTCGAACTGGCCCTGGGAACCACCGAAAGCAATGGCGGCATCATTACCAATCACCTGCGCGGAAACCTGGGTGGCGGTTTCGCACAGCACGGGGTTGACCTTGCCCGGCATAATCGAGGAACCCGGCTGCAGGTCTGGCAGGTGAATTTCACCCAAACCGGTCAGCGGGCCGGAACCCATCAGGCGAATATCATTGGCGATCTTATAAAGCGACACCGCAATGGTGCGCATAGCGCCAGAGAATTCCACCAGGCTATCGCGGGCAGCCTGTGCCTCGAAGTGGTTCTTGGCTTCGGAAAGCTCATCAATACCGGTGAGCTTGCGCAGCTCCTCGGTTACCTTCGCACCAAAATCAGCGGAGGTATTCAGCCCGGTGCCGGTGGCGGTACCACCAATAGCCAGCTCACCAAGGCGCGGCAGGCAGGCTTCCACGCGCTCAATGCCCAACTCAATTTGGCGGGCATAGCCACCGAATTCCTGGCCCAGGGTCACCGGAACGGCATCCATCAGGTGCGTGCGGCCGGACTTTACAACGTCCTTCCACTCATGCGCCTTCTTCGCCAGGGATTCCTGCAGCACCTTCAGGCCCGGAATAAGGTCCTTCACGGCAGCTTCCGTGGCAGCCACATGCGTGGCGGTGGGGAAGGTGTCATTGGAGGATTGACCCATATTCACATGGTCATTGGGGTGAACCTCCACGCCAGCCTGGTGAGCCAGCGAAGCAATAACCTCATTGGTATTCATATTCGAGGAGGTCCCGGAGCCGGTCTGGAAGACATCGATCGGGAACTCATCATTGTGCTTGCCCTCAGCCACAGCCTTCGCAGCCGCAATAATGGCATCAGCCTGCTCGGCATCCAGCACCCCAGAATCCTTATTGACCTGCGCACACGCAGCCTTCAGCAGGCCCATGGCGCGGATCTGCGCGGCTTCCAAGCCACGCCCGGAAATCGGGAAGTTTTCTACCGCACGCTGAGTTTGCGCTCGCCACAACGCCTTAGCGGGTACCTTAACCTCGCCCATAGTGTCGTGTTCAATGCGGAATTCCTGTTCGGTCATACAATCACCTTCTGTGTTGAGAGCTATCTGTCTTTTCAAGTATGGCTTAGTTTTGGTTTCCAGGGGGTGAGCTCTACCCACCTTCACCCCACGAGGTGAGGAAGATCTCTTGCTTTACTCGAGATCGGCGTGCTGCGCTGCGCAGTCAAGCCGCGGCTTCGCAGTTGCTTAAGGTTTGCCGCATCGCACCTTGTGGATACGAGAATTCCCCGCAAGCACACCGGGTGGTTGTGAAGCTTGCGGGGAATGAGGATTGCCTAGACCTTGGGGGAATAATCCACCACGGAGTATTCCTGCAGCTTGGCGAGCTTGTGGCGCGACTCAATGAAACGAATTGTGCCGGACTTCGAGCGCATCACCAGCGAACGGGTGGTAGCACCAGAAGAGCGGTAGCTCACCCCACGCAGCATGTCACCATTGGTGACACCGGTGGCAGCGAAGTAGCAATTATCCGAAGAAACCAGGTCATTGGTCAGCAGCACCTGATCCAGGTCCAGCCCAGCATCAATGGCCTTTTGGCGTTCGGCATCATCCTTGGGGGCAAGAATGCCCTGGATTTCACCATCCATGCACTTCATGGCGCAGGCAGTAATAATGCCCTCCGGGGTGCCACCGGTTCCCATCATGATGTCCACAGAGTTGGTGTCCTGCGCGGCAGCCACCGCACCAGCTACGTCACCATCAGAGATTAGGCGCACCTTCGCACCAGCGCGACGAATATCGCTAATCAAATCCACGTGACGCGGGCGGTCGAGTACCACCACAGTGACATCCGAAGGCGAAATGCCCTTAGCCTTCGCCACCGCATTGATATTGTGCTCCACCGGAGCCTCGATATCGATGCTTCCTGCAGCCTCCGGGCCAACAGCAATTTTCTTCATATAGAACACTGCCGAGGGGTCATACATGGAGCCGCGCTCAGCTGCCGCGATCACCGAAATAGCATTGGGGCGACCCTCAGCCATCAAGGTGGTGCCATCAACGGGGTCCACGGCAATATCCACCGCAGCACCAAACCCGGTGCCCACTTCCTCGCCATTAAAAAGCATGGGGGCTTCATCTTTTTCGCCCTCGCCGATCACCACAACGCCGGCCATATTCACGGAGTTGATGAGCTTGCGCATGGCATCCACAGCGGCACCATCGCCCTCATTCTTCATCCCGCGGCCCACCCAGCGCCCGGATGCCAGTGCGGCAGCCTCGGTAACGCGGACCAATTCCATGGCCAGGTTGCGATCTAGGGCTTCCTGGTGAGTTTCGTTCATATGAGCACGGCCTCCTGAAGGTTAGTCACTGCGCAGGTAACGTCGCGTCCCAGCCGTGGGACGCAAGAAATAGTGTGCGACACCTGCCACTCATGATTGTTCCACTAATTGCGCACTCTTAGTGCCGGAAAGCCCCCCGAAAGAGGGGCTTGACCTGTTCGGCTTTATACATGACATACTTAGCACCGTGGCTGAAGAGAAACCTCGTATCTTCCAAGGCGGCAAAGACATGACGATGTCCTTGGCGCTCATCACCCTCATCGTGGTGCTAGCGGTATGGCCGACGGGCATGTGCACCTTCTCCAAAGGCACGCCCGAAAATGGGCCAGTCCATGAAGTTGATGCGCACTCCTTCCTCAGTTTGGAAGCCCGCGGCATGAACTTCCCCGTGCGCGAACCCGCACTGCCAGAAGACTGGACCCCCAACTCCGCGCGCCGCAGCGCCATCGCCGGCACCCCCGCCCCCACCATGGGTGTTGTCACTCCAGACGGCGGCTACCTCCAGCTCATCCAAACCGATGTGGAGCTAGAAGACGCCGTCAAAAGCGTGGATGGCCAACTCCGCAAAGAAGACTCCCGCCAACAGATCGCCGGCGGCCACGAAGCCATCCGCTATACCTCGGAAGACCGCGATGTGCGCGACCTCTGGGCCATCGACATGGGTGATGTTCGCCTGCTTATTAGCGGTGCGGCCACCCAAGAGGAGTTCCGCACCTTCATGGATGCTGCGGTCAGCGCCCCACCACTACCGCATTCGGACTAGTCCTCCTCGGCGCCTAAGGCTTTAGCGATTCTTTGAGAAGCCCCGTCAAGATGCTCCTCACATCGCTTCGCTAAGGCCTCGCCGCGCTCCCAATACGTCAAGGACTCGTCCAAACCCATCTGGCCAAGCTCTAGGATCCGCACAACTTCTTGAAGTTCACCGCGGGCCTGCTCATAGTTAAGCTCCTCCACCGGAGTTAAGGAACTGGGGTTAGGAACCCCACGGCCAATCACATCGGGATTCTGATTCGGGCTGCTCATAATAAATTTTCCTTCTAATCTGCTGGCTAATCTGCTGGGGTGGTACCCATAGCTGCGGCGCTAATGGAACCATCAGTGACACGAATACGTAATTGCGACCCCGGCGGGGATTGTTCAATAGTGGTGACCACCTGCGGCTCAGAATGATCCCGCGGAATCACCTGTACCACCGCATACCCACGCGCCAAGGTCGCGCCGGGACCAAGTGCTGCTACCTGCGAACGCAGCGAAGCAATGCGATTAGTTTCCTGATCCACCAGGTAACGGATCTCGCGGCGGATCTGCTGCCAGGAGCGCTCCACTTCCTCACGGTGCAGGCCAATCAGGCGTTCTGGTTCCGCCAACACCGGGCGTGAGCGAATCGCTTCTAATTGTTTGCGCTCGCGATCCACCCAGCCATATAGCGCTGCGGCACTGCGTTGGCGCAGCTGCATAAGCAGCAGCCGTTCCTCATTAACATCCGGAACCACCTTCTTGGCTGCATCCGTAGGGGTTGCGGCCCGAAGATCCGCCACATTATCCAAAATGGGGTTATCTGGTTCATGGCCAATCGCCGAGACCACCGGGGTGCGACATAGTGCCACTGCGCGCTGCAAAGCCTCTTCAGAGAAGGGCAGCAGGTCTTCTACCGAGCCACCACCGCGGGCAATAATAATCACGTCCACCTCGGGGTCAGCATCAAGTTGTTGCAGTGCTGCAATAACCTGCGGCACCGCATTAGCGCCTTGCACCGCACTGTGGATCGTGGTGAAGCGCACCTCCGGCCACCGCTCATGCGCCACCTTCAACACATCGCGTTCGGCTGCAGAATCACGCCCGGTAATCAGCCCAACGCAATTCGGCAGGAAAGGCAGCGGTTTCTTCCGCGCCGGATCAAATAGCCCCTCGGCGGCTAGTTGCTTGCGCAAAGCCTCAATCCGCGCCAAAAGCTCCCCAATACCTACCGGCCGGATTTCGCTCACCCAAATGGAGAGCTCCCCGCGGCCTTCATAGAAGCTCACGCGACCATGCACCACCACCCGCGCGCCTTCTTGCAAAGGGGTAGGGGAGTTCGCCACCAAAGAGGAGGGGCAGGTCAGCCGAATACTTTTTTGCTCCTCGGTATCCCGCAGCGTCAAATAGCTCAAAGACCACGAGGGCTTGTAATTAATCTGGGCGAGCTCACCTTCCACCCACACCGCACCTAGGCGATTAATCCACCCCTTAAGTTCAGCGTTGAGTCGACTGACCCGCCACGGACGTTCCGGTGACGTCGGGCCTTGGTTACTCGCGGCGCACATAGTGTCACCCTTCCACGGTGTTCCCGGCTATTTACCACGGCTTAGTCTACGGTGCGCAGCGGCCGTTCGGCAGCACCTCACGCCTACGGTCTGTGAATAACCCAGCTGTGCCCGCAAGTTATCCACATTCTGCTTGTCACACCTATTCGTGTGAGCGCCGCCGCCTCAAACACCACACTTGGTGTTGGATCTTGCTCCTATTCCCCCTTGCTTTGAGGTGTCTTTTGTGCCTCGCGTGGATTACTTAGGTACCCCACACAAGCCGAAAAGTTCATACTCGTCTAACGTGTACGGCATGAGTGAGCACGCCAAGAAGGTTTTGCTGGCAGCCCCACGTGGCTACTGTGCCGGCGTGGATCGAGCTGTCGAGACGGTTGAGAAGGCGCTGGCCAAATATGGCGCCCCGGTTTATGTGCGCAAAGAAATCGTGCACAACCGCTATGTGGTTGATACTTTGCGCGAACGCGGCGCCATCTTCGTCGATGAAACCGATGAGGTTCCCGAAGGCGCTCACCTGGTGTTTTCCGCCCATGGTGTCAGCCCCGCCGTACACGCCGAAGCCCGCCAGCTCAGCCTCCAAACCCTGGATGCCACCTGCCCGCTGGTCACCAAGGTCCACAATGAGGTCAAGCGTTTCGCGCGCCAGGGCTACCAGATCCTGCTCATTGGTCACGAAGGCCACGAGGAAGTGGAAGGTACCGCCGGTGAGGCCCCCGAGGTCACGCACTTGGTTGATGGGGTAGAAGGCGTTCGTGCTCTGCCTGATTTCCCCGAAGACACCAAGCTCATTTGGCTTAGCCAAACCACGCTCTCGGTGGATGAAACGATGACCATCGTCAAGCTCCTCCAGGAACGCTTCCCGCACCTGGAAAATCCCCCGAGCGATGATATTTGCTACGCCACCCAAAACCGTCAGGTAGCGGTCAAAGCCATCGCCCCGGAAGTGCAGCTGATGATCGTGGTGGGCTCCCAGAACTCCTCCAACTCCAAGCGTCTGGTGGAGGTGGCGCTCCAAAATGGCGCCGAGGCCTCGCACCTGGTCGACTACGCCTCCCAAATCGATGATGTGTGGCTTGAAGGTGTCACCAGCGTCGGCGTGACCTCTGGTGCTTCGGTGCCGGAGATCCTGGTGCGTGATGTGCTCGAATACCTCGCTAACCACGGTTTCACTGAGATCCAGGAAATCACCACCGCTAGCGAAAAAATTACTTTCGCCCTCCCGCGCGAACTTAGGCCCGCCCGCACCTAGAGTTCCCGCACCTAGAGTTTTCTGCTTTCCCCGAGACCCTCCCGCACACGTCTGCCACAGATGCTGCCGGGTGGGTTCGTGCTTGGGCTTTGCCGCACCTGGAAAATTTTTTAGGCGCGAGTTTTAGCCCTGATAAAGATCGTCGCCTAAGCTGCGGCGCCGCGGATGAGCCTGTTCTTGATAGCGACGCCCATAGCGCTGGGTACGTTCCGCGCGCGCTGCCCGCAAATCCGAATCCGGGCTTAAAGCGCGATCCACATAGGACACTCTGGTGGTGCTGCGTGCCCTTTCGCGAGCTTCGCGATTACGCCGCACCAGCTCTTCCACGCTCAGCTCATTGGGGGCCCCTTCCACAGCGCGGCGAGCCCGCCCAGCGGTCTCCAGGTTGCGACGTTCGGCTGCCTGATCGCGGCGGCGGGCCTCCAGCAGTGCCTTCTCCTTGAGCTTCTGTTGGCGCTTAAGCAGCCATAACCGCAGGATCGCTAGCACCACACAAGCAATGGTGGTGCCACATAGCACCGGGAAGTGCTGCACCATCGGGTAGATCGCCGAAATAATCGCGGTGGTAGAAAACCGTGGCCCAGCATTTAAAGAGATCGCCCGCGACACACTCCATGCGGTAATCGGGGTGATAATCCCAAACAAAATGGGCACCGAGCTCACCGTGATAAATAGCCCACGGGCCTGCACAAAAAGTGTGGTCAGCAGCGCGCTGAGAATAAAGCAGACCAAATAGGGCCACCCGAAGGCATGCATCCCCAAACTGATCAATAACCCAGTCAACAAAGCTGCGGCAATAATCGCGGGGCCTGCCCACACGGGTAAACCTTGGAAGCCTTGCTGTGGCTTTGCCCGCCGGCTATGTGCTCGCCGTGAAGCAGCCTGCTGGCGCGGTGTGCCTTGCTGGCGGGGAGTGTTTTGCGAGCGCGGTGTGCCTTGCTGGCGTGGTCCGCTCACCGGCCGGCGACCCCCTGGGCTTAGCGGGCCTTCCGGTCGAGCGCCTTCTTGGGGCTGGCGGCCCTGCGGGCTGGTGGGCCCTTCAGCCCGCAGGCTACGCGTGTCATAGCCTCTGGCGGTTTGACCGCGCGTACTCGGGGTATAAGGACGTGTCCGCGGCGTTCGGTTGGCGCTGCGTGCTCGGCTAGGCGAGTAGCTAGCGTTTTCTTCGCCCCTGCGCGCGCGCGAGTAGTCGCCTTCGCCTGGGCGGGGGTTCTGGTGACCGGACACGTGTGACACGCTGCTTGATCTTACTTGGGCGAAGCAGAGAAGATGTTGATCGCCACGGGATTGACAGCTAAGGCGAGCCTGATCCCCAGCTAGTCCGGCTAAAACGAACTAGAACTATTGCCACGTTTCCCAGGACAACTCCTCAGAATCCAACGCCAATGGTCGCCGCGGCGACGCATCCACCGGATCAACCTCCACCGGGCGCCGGGTTGGTGCGGTAGGCATATCGATCTCCGCTAACCGCCGTGCCGTAACCATCACACGCGAATCCATAGTCCCCAAGGTGGCGTTATAGGCTTCCACGGTTTTGCCTAATTGCTTGCCCACGCGGTCATAGTGCGTAGCCATGGTGTTCAGGCGGGTATAAAGCTCCGCACCTAATTCCTGCACTCTGCGGGCCTTATTATCCAAATCATCATGGCGCCAGCCCAATGCCACTGTGCGAAGCAACGCGAACAATGTGGTGGGGGTGGCAATCACAATATCGCGGCTAAAGGCATATTCGAGTAGCTCTGGGTCCACTTCTAGCGCGGCATCTAAGAAAGGATCCGCCGGAACAAAGAGCACCACAAACTCCGGGCTGGGGTCGAAAGCGCTGATGTAATCCTTGGTGGATAAGGACATAACATGTGCCCGAAGTTGATGCGCATGGCGGCGTAAATAACCGGCATGTTCTTCTGGATCCGGGGTTTCAAGCGCATCCAGGTAGGAACTAAAAGGCACCTTGGCATCCACAATGATCTGGCGCCCACCACTGAGATGGATCACCATATCGGGGCGCACCGTGGCACCTTCTTTGGTGCGTGAGACCTGGGTATCGAAGTCGCAGTGTTTAACCATGCCACCTAGTTCCACCACGCGCTCTAATTGAATCTCACCCCACCGCCCACGGGTTTGGGGGCTTTTCAGCGCCTGGAGGAGCTTCTCGGTGCGATCACCCAACATAATGGAGGTACGCGTAATCGCTTGTACTTGGCTAGCCAGGGCAGAATAAGCGCCGGCCCGATCACGATCCATGGTGTGCAGGCGAGAGGATAATTCGCCCAAGGTTTCCTTCACCGCCGCCAACTCCGGTGCCGCCGGTGTGGGGGTTGGGGCAGGGTGCTCAGCGTTTTTCGCCGGCGACTGTGCCTTGGCCGCGAACCAGCCAAGCGCACCGCCAAGTGCGATACCGATGAGAAGGAAGAGGATCTGCATAGCCATGCATCCCAGTAAAGCGCATGGGGTGGGTCAGACCCTCGCGAAACTACCGCTTTTTATCGAATTTGCGTACGAGTCGCTTGCCTAAGGTGGAGCGAGTTTGACGCAACTTACTGCGGATTTGAGCAGAACTGGGGGCATCGGTACGCGAAGCTGATGGGGTAACCGTGGGATCCACGCGGCTAGGTTCCGGGGTGCGTAGTGTGGCTTCGGCATCCAAGTCCTCGGTATCGCGATCCAAAATATCTTCATTGACCACGATCAATTCTTCGCGCATGGACTCACGCAGGCGGCGCCCAGCTTCCTCGGCATAGCGGCCAGCCAATAAACCTTCTGGGGTGCTGAAGGTGATGTCTTGGCTGGTTTTCTCACCGGTGCGCAGCGTGGTCATGTCCTGTAAGTAGCGGAAACCAACCGCCACCATGGCAGCAAAAGGTACCGCCAAGAAAGCACCCATGATCCCGAAGAGACCACCACCGATAGTCACCGACACCAAGACGATCACGGGGTGAAGGTTCATGGCCTTGGATTGCAGGATAGGGGAGAGCACATTGCCCTCTAGCTGCTGCACAACCAAAACCACTAGCAAGGTCAGCAGTGCGGGGCCTAAACCAAGGGAGGCTAGGGCCACGAAGACGGCGATGGCGCCGGCCACCACAGCACCCACGATGGGGATAAAACCGGCGAAGAAGGTGAGCACGGAAAGAGCTAGCGCCATGGGAACGCCGATTAATTTAATGCCGAGGCCAATGAAGACGGCGTCAATAAGGGAGACCAGCGCTTGGGCGCGGATGAAACCAGAAAGGGTGGTCCAGGCGCGGGTGAGGACCTCGGTGAGGTGCCAGCCGGTACGCCGCCCCACCACATTGCTTAACCAGGGTAGGAAGCGGTGGCCATCTTTGAGGAAGAAGAAGGTCAACACCAGCACCACCATCAAGGTGAAAGCAGCGGTGGTGGCTAAGCCAATGCCGGAGAAAATGCCGCCGGCGATTTTCCCGGAGTTTTCTTGGAGCCACTTGGCGGCATCATTCACCCAGCGGTCCAGATCAGCTGGGTCGAGGTTCAGCGGTGGTCCTTGGAGCCACAGCTGTGCTGATTGGATGCCTTCAAAGGCCTGGAGGTAGAGGATCCGGGATTGGCGTAGGACATCCGGGGCGATGAAGGTGATGAGCGTTCCCATGCCGGCGAAAGAACACAGCAGGGTAATGGCTGCGGCAAGACCGGCAGGGATGCGGTGCTTGCGCATCCAACTGACGGGGGCAACCAACACGGTGCACAGGATGAGCGAGAGCAGGACGGGGAGTACGCCGCGCCAAAAGGTCTTCATGACGTACCAGGACGCCACTGTGACGGCGAGCAGGATGAGTAGGCGAACCGCCCAAGTAGCGGCGGCGCGGACCCCTTCACCGACGACGACTATGCGGTCGATGCGATCATCCTCTGGATCCAAGCCAACGAAGTCGGCATCGGCTTCTGCCTCCGGGGAGGCCTGCAAAGCAGCGCGTGTGTCTACCTTTTTAGGTGCACTACCCGCAGCGGAAGTGTCCTGCTTAGCCACCCGATCTCGAGCATTGCTCTTCGCCAAAGACTGCGGGGTTGCGGGAGTCGAGCACGCTGAACCCCCGTCTGCCGAATCGGCGGCGGGGGTGGTGCTGTGGGAATCTCGCGAAGATCGATCGCTCATGGTGTTCATTGTGCCGTACACCCCCACCTCGGCGGCGGAGGACATGAGAAACGCCGAGGTAGGGGTGTAGGAAAGGTGAAGCTATGAGGTTAGTTCTGGGAGTTGGCCAGCTGCTGGGCAGTTAATTCCTGCTCCAGGAGTAGCTCATTGCGGGCGTACTCGGCGTCACCGAACTCACCAGAGATTTCATCTGGGTGGCGGCGAAGCGCGAAGACGCTAGCGGCGAGGCCACCCCAAATGATGACGATGAACAGGGTCATCATCATGATTGCGATGCCGCTCATGCTTTATCTCCTTCCTGGGAGTTGTTCAGGGTGTGCGCAGCGGGACGCGGATCCACGGACTCAACCGGACGATCGGCGTGGCGACGTGGTTCACGCAGCACGCGACGGAACTCGGGGTCGACACCGAAGTCCGAGCCGGGAGGACCAGTGAGCAGCTGGGTGCCGCGCCAGGGGACGACCGTGAGCATGAAGGAAACTGCCAAGATGACGCCCAGCACGCCCCAGCCGTAGAGCATGATCTGCTGCTGACTGTAGTCGCCATAGGGTTCTTGGACCAGGGAGATCAATTCCTGGATGAGGGTGAAACCCAGCACCAGGGAGGTGACGTTCACAACGGCGATGCGCCAGACAGTGCCCACGCGGAAGCTGGAGACAGCGTTGAGGTGTGCGGCGAATTCATCCATGCGGCGCAGCACCCAGTCCAGCACGATAATCGCGATGAGGGCGACGGCAACGATGCCGATATTGTTGGTGAACTTATCCATGATGTCCAAGGAGGACAGGCCGGAGGTGGTGGAGAATAGTGCCACCGAGATCAGGCCCATGACGGTACCGACACCAACGGCGGTGGCGCGGCGCGGGAGGTTGAGCTTATCGCGAACCGCGGAGACCACGACCTCCATCAAGGAGAAGAGCGAGGTGAAACCAGCCAGGGTGAGCGAACCGAAGAAGAGCACACCGAAGATAGCGCCGCCGGGCATTTGGTTGATGATGGTCGGGAAGGCGATGAAGGCCAGACCAATGCCGGAAGTGGCGACCTCAGAAACCTCGGTGTGCTGCTGGGTGGCCATGAAGCCCAAAGCGGAGAACACACCGATACCGGCGAGCACCTCGAAGGAGGAGTTAGCGAAACCGGTGACCAGGCCGGTGCCGGTGAGGTTGGTGCGTGGCTTGAGGTAGGAGGAGTAGGTCAACATAATGCCGAAGCTGACCGAGAGCGAGAAGAAGATCTGGCCATAAGCGGCGATCCATACCGTCGGGTTAGCAAGGGCAGCCCAGTTCGGGGTGAAGAGGGCGTCGAGACCCATGGCCGCGCCGGGCAGCAGCAGCGCCTGGATGACCATGATGATGAACATGATGGTCAGGATGGGCAGGAAGATGCGGGAGGCCTTACCAATGCCTTTATCCACGCCCATGGCCAGGACCACAATGGTGATGATCCACACCAGTGCGAGGGCAATGGCGATTTGGCCGACGAAGTCGGTGGAGAAGGTAACGGAAGTATCAGCTTGTAGGAAGTCCGAGGAGAAATAGGTGCCGGGATCTTCGCCCCAGGCCTTGCGGAAGGACTTCACCGTGTACAGCGCTGCCCAGGAGAGAATGGCGGCGTAGTAGATGGTGATGAAGAAGGAGATACCAACCTGGATCCAGCCGACGGGTTCAGACCAAGCGCGGATGCGTCGGAAGGTCAGCGGGGCGGAGCCGCGGAAGCGGTGACCCAGCGCATAATCCAGGAACAGCAGGGGAATGCCGGCGGTAAGGAGGGCGACCAGATAAGGAATGAGGAATGCGCCACCACCGTTGTCATAGGCGACGTAGGGGAAGCGCCAGATGTTGCCCAAGCCCACGGCGGAGCCGATAGCCGCAATGAGGAAGACAAAGCGGCTGGAGAACACTTCGCGGCGCTGTGGTTGCTCAACAGTCATGAGCTGAACCTTTCAGGGACGTGAATCGACAGGGGTCAAAGAAAGCTTCCGCGTGATTGATTTCGGGTGAGCCCCCAGCTGCGGCGAAGGGGTGGTGCCGGAGGGGTGCTCGAAGAACCGCGAGCGGTGCTCGAAGAAATTGAAACCAATATGTGGAGATGTACAGCGGTAAGCGTGATGCTCCTATGGGTGGGGAGCAATCATGTGTCATACGTTCGGTGGAATGTCGAATATCTAACACGCTATAGGTGAGTTTAGGCAAGGATCGCCCCCGCGGAGGGGGTAGTAGGGCGCTTGCTAGGATGGTCGATCGTGAGCCTAACTCTTGGAATTGTCGGCCTACCGAACGTAGGCAAGTCCACTTTGTTCAACGCCTTGACCCGAAATGACGTCTTGGCGGCGAACTATCCCTTCGCCACTATTGAGCCGAATATCGGCCTGGTGGAGCTACCTGATGAGCGCTTGAAGCGCTTGGCTGAGATCTTCGGATCAGAGCGCATCCTGCCGGCAACGGTGTCCTTTGTGGATATCGCCGGCATTGTGAAGGGTGCTTCGCAGGGCGAAGGCATGGGCAACGCATTCCTGGCGAATATCCGCGAAGCTGATGCCATTTGCCAAGTGGTGCGTGCCTTTAGTGATGACAATGTAATTCACGTTGATGGCAAGGTTGATCCCAGCAATGACATTGCGGTTATTAATACTGAGCTGATTTTGGCTGATCTGCAGACCATTGAGAAGGCCTTGCCGCGCTTGGAAAAGGAAGCGCGAAAGAATAAGGAACTTGCCGATGCGGTGGCGGAAACCAAGAAGGCGCAGGCCGTTTTAGAAGATGACCGCACGCTCTTTTCTGCCAGCAAGAAGGGTGAGATTGATTTAGAGCTGCTGCGCGAGCTGCACCTGATGACCGCCAAGCCCTTCCTTTATGTCTTTAACTCCGATGAAGGTGTGCTCACCGATGAGTCGCGCAAGCAGGAGCTGCGTGATTTGGTAGCACCGGCGGATTGCGTGTTCTTGGATGCCAAGACGGAAGCCGACCTTTTGGAGTTGGATGAGGAGGAGGCCGCTGAGCTGCTGGAATCAGTTGGTCAGCATGAGCCGGGCTTGCACTCTTTGGCTAAGGCGGGGTTTGCGACCTTGGGTTTGCAGACCTATTTGACCGCTGGGCCGAAAGAATCTCGTGCCTGGACGATTCCGCAGGGTGCGACGGCACCGCAGGCCGCTGGGGTGATCCACACGGACTTTGAGCGTGGCTTTATTAAGGCTGAGGTTGTGTCCTTTGAGGACCTGGATGCTTTGGGCTCCATGGCGGAGGCACGTGCCAAGGGCAAGGTCCGCCAAGAAGGTAAAGACTATGTGATGGTCGATGGCGACGTAGTGGAGTTTAAGTTCAACGTGTAGGAAGGCTGTGTGCGGGGCGCAGTAGCTTGGCCCCGGATTGTTTGGCGGGAAGTGTGCCAGATGGTCCGGGGTTTTCCTTTTGGGTGCGGGGTGTCGGTTGGTTGGGGTGCGGCGGCAACCTGTGGAGTTTGAGTAGGTCCAGCAAAACTCGTTTCTCAAAAGAAATTGAGCTGAGGGGGCCTTTGTGTACTCCCTAATCCGGCCAGTGGACTTTATCTGAAGGACATCGGTTGAACGGTGAGAGCCGGTGGTAAGGGGTTCGAAGATAGTTTCCTTCAGGACGGATTAAGAGCGTGGCAAATGGGACCTTATGTGTGACAATCGTAACTTATCCTCCACTTTCCTATGTTTATCACGATAAGGTAGGCCTCTGATAAACCCGTAATCTGAGGAGTTTCGATGGCGCGCACGCTACTCAATCAATCATTGGCCGTAACCGAATTACTCGCTGATCTACCGATCACGAAAGAGGCCACTACCTCTCGCGTGGTAGTCAACAATCCGCTGTTACGGGTGGTGTTGTTTGCGATGGATGCCGGTCAACAGCTCACTGAACACTCTTCGCCACGCGCCGTTGTGGTCCAGCTACTGAGTGGCAAAATGACCTTCACTGTTGCGGGTGAAGCCAATGTGCTTTCCCCCGGTGATGTTATCTATTTGGCACCCGATGAGCGGCACGCGGTGGTTGCCGATGAGCCCTGCCACATGGCGCTCGTCATGGTGGATTGCGACCACGACCACGAATAAAAATCAAGTGCGCGGACAGCGCTCCGGTCCAGAAGAACAGCGCATGCAAGGCCACTGGTTGCTGGCCAAACTTGGTAAACGCGTATTGCGACCAGGTGGCATTGAGCTCACTAAGCGGCTGATTGAGCATGCTAAGCCGGCTGCTGGCGATCGCATTGTCGAATTCGGACCCGGTGTGGGGCGCACGGCTTCGATACTGCTAGAACAACAGCCGGCGGAATACGTAGCGATTGACCCGAATCCGGAGGGTACGAGCGCGTTGATGAAGATTCTCGAGAACTACCCGCAAGCCAGGCTGGAATGCGCCGACGCTAAAGAAACCGGCCTCGATGATGCCTCCGCTGACCTCGTGGTCGGTGAAGCGATGCTGTCTATGCAATCCGATGAAGACAAGCTCACCATCATGAAAGAGGCCTTCCGGGTGCTTGCTCCCGGGGGACGCTATGCAATCCATGAGCTGGGTATCCGCCCTGATGATGCCTCACCTGAATTCGTGAAGGGTATTGCGAAAGCACTCTCGCGTTCCATCAAGGTTGGTGCGCGTCCTTTGACCGTACCGCTGTGGAGTGAGCTGCTGGAAGAGACAGGGTTTGAGATCGAATACTCCGATACCAACCCGATGCACCTCTTGGAACCTAAACGCATCATTAGCGATGAGGGGCCGAAGGGTGCTGCGAAGTTCTTCTTTAATGTCGCACGTAACCCAGCTGCGCGTAAACGCATCATGGAGATGCGCAAACAGTTCCGAACACATGATGACAACCTGCAGGCAGTCGCTTTCGTAGCGCGTAAACCACTGGCGTCATGACCCGCGAGCCCACGTCTTTAGCCTCTGGCGGTGCTTCTTTGCACCTGCTGCATGTGGATGTGTATCGGCGTGGGCTGCACCTTATTGACGATCTCACCTTTGACTTAGCGCCAGGGGACATTCTCGGGGTATCTGGCCCATCAGGGTGCGGAAAAACGACCTTGCTACGCATTATTGCTGGTACGAGCAGTGACTATACGGGCACTGTCTTACGCCCCGATGCGGACCTTGCCTGCGTTTTTCAAGAACCGCGCCTACTGCCGTGGCGTAATGCACTCGACAACGTGCTGCTACCACTTCCACCAGGACCACAATCCATTGCTCAGGCAATGGGTTGGCTGGAACGCGTCGGTCTTGGCGATGCCTATGACCTTTATCCGGCACAGATGTCTGGGGGAATGCGTCAACGCGTCGCCATTGCGCGCGCTCTCGCTACTAAACCGCAGTTGCTGTTAGTGGACGAACCATTTTCCGCCCTGGATGCGGCGCTCTCGGAGCGCCTGCGCAAGGATCTCGCCACACTGATCGCGCAAACCGAATTGACTTGTGTGTGGGTTTCCCATGACCGCACCGAACTTACCGAAGTTGCTACCCGTCAATTGCTGCTATCCGGACCACCGGGTGGCTGGCAGCTGACAGAAAACGAGGACCAACATGTCCATCAAGAAATCACCACGCCGCGCGCTACTCGTCGCACTCACAGCGTGCGCACTCGTGCTCTCCGGCTGCTCAGAAAGCGCGGAGACCTCCGAGAAGGAAACTACTACCGTAGCGGAAAGCTCGGTTAGTAGTTCGGCGAGCGCTAAGGAGACTGCAAGCGTTGAGCCGCTGGCCCAAGTCCGCGCCTACGTGCCAAAAACTATGGCGTTTGGCGCGCCGATGAGCGGGTTCGGCAAGGAAGGCCATCTGTCTGGTCTCACCGAGAACACTTCGGTTGAGAACTGGGACAGCATTGAACAGCTGAAATCCGCGTTGATGAACAACGAGGTCGAGGTTGCTGCAACCCCTGCCTACGTGGCTGCAAACCTCTACGCCAAGGGCGTTGATGTACGTATGATCGCGCCGGTGGTGTGGGGCATGCTGTATGTGCTCGGGCCCGAGGGCACGACCCCAGGTGACTGGGAAGCACTGCGTGGTCAGAAGGTCATTGTGGTCCTGCCAGGCAACATGCCTGACCTCGTCTTTAGCTACCTGCTGAAACAAAATGGTCTTAACCGCGACAGCGATATTGAAGTCATCCCCGCCCAAGACGGCCAGCAGGCACTTGCCTTGCTCGCCAAAGGCGAAGCAAGCTGGGCGGTAATGCCAGAGCACGTCGCCAGCGTTGCGCAAATGAAGATGAAGAAACAGGGCATTAATCTGACTCGCGCACTGAACCTGCAAGAAGAGTGGGCAAAGGTCACCGGCGGCGAAGCACGCTTCCCGATGGCTGGGCTAGTAATGCCTGGCAAGCTGGTCGACGAACATCCAGAGCTCGTGACAGCCATCCGCGAAGAAGTCTCCGCGACCGTTGCGAAAGCTAATGCCGGTGATGCCGATACGATTGCTGCGATTGCGGAGAAGTATCAGCTGCCCGAGCAGCTGGTGAAAGGTGTTCTTCCTCGCCTGCAACTAGATGTTGTCCCCGCCAGCCAAGCGCGTGACGAATATGAAGATTTCCTCACCCGCCTAGGTGAAGACAATCCGAAGATTTACGGCGGTAAGCTGCCGGACAACAAATTCTATGTCGAGTAACCTCCCTCCCATCGGTCCTGGTCAAAACGCACTATTAGATCAGAGCGGGCGTACATCCGAGCGGCGCGGCGGCGCCCACCCCACGCTGTGGCGCGCCGGCGGATGGCTGGTGATCTTAGTCGGGTGGGCGCTACTTGCCCGCTCGCAACTGGACTATATTTTGCCCGGTCCGATGCGTACGTGGCAGGCACTCGTTGAGCTTACAACCAATCAGGCATTGCTCTCTGCGCTTGCCTTGACGATGGGGCGAGGTGCTGTTGGACTGGGCGTCGCGCTGTTGATCGGCGTGACGTGGGGGTTCCTGAACGCGAAATTCCCGCGCTTTGCCTACCTCTCTATGCCATTTCTGCAAATACTGATGTCCACGCCGGGCATCATCTTCGTGATCGTGGCAATGGTGTGGTTCGGAACGAACGGCATCGTGGTGGTGTTTGTGGTGGCTGCGGTGACTGTGCCGCTGCTTACGGCAGCAACCGCGCAGGCATTTGCAGCCACCGATCCGGACCTGTTGGAGATGGCGAGTGTGTTCCGTCTCTCCCGCAAAATGGTCGTTCGACAAATTATTGTGCCAACCATCGCGCCGCCAATCTTGGCGGCCACCACGGTCGCACTTGGGCAATCGATTCGCGTGTCGGTAATGGCTGAACTGCTTGCCACCGCTTCTGGCATTGGTGCGGATATTCGGCTGGCACAGATCAACATTGAAACCCCGGACGTATTTGCCTACGCGCTGGTAATGACGGCGGTGACATTCTGTTTGGAGCTCGTGCTGGTCGCACCAGTCAAACGCCGCATGTCAGCTCATCTACACGATGAGCTAGGCACTTCGAACTAACAAAGAGTTGCGTTTATAACGCATTCCTGCACATGGCTTTGCTTCCGCCCCGCTAATGGAGGCGGCAGCAGCGTGTTTCTAGGTGCTAGTCAGTGGCAAGTACGAGGAGCTTTGGGTCTGCTGCATGGATACGCGACAACTGTTTGGGCGTAATCCAGACAGGCGCAGCTGCGCAGATTTATGGAAGGCCGCCGATGCTAAGGGCCAGCGAAGTGCAGAGCCAGGGGTGGGTTTACTGACGATCACGCAGTACAAGCCAGACCAGCCTCCAGCGTGCCGGCATCACTAACATCGATAACTTTGAAGCTCCCAGATGCCACCTCAACGCATAAGACTATGCTCCCACCCACAGATACTGTCATCACCATGATTGTCGTATCGCCTTGAGATAAGCGGAGTTCTCTAAGTAACCTTGCTAGTTTTCCCCATCGCAAATCCTATGACGAGTCAAGGTAACTATCGCCCGAGTGACCCCAATTCCTGGGACCTTAGGAAGCTAGAAAGCTAGTCATCCCGAAGGGTTTGTTTAGGCTGCTGGGGTTGTTTCTCGGTCAACCAGTCCAGGAATCGTTCGTCAATAACGAAGAAAATCCAGAGGAAGAAAAGAAAGGGCAATACCGCCAGCGACATACCGTGTTCATGCAAGCTGATGGCTTCGGCAATATAAGCGTATGCGAGGGTAGGGAAGGTTTCATTCAGCATGGTTTGCGCTGATTGAGTGCGGAAAATCTTTGCATATTTGTAGGCGCTAACCGCGAAGAAAACCAGAACTAATCCGGCACAAACCTTTTCCCATACGTTAGCCCCTTCAAAATAAAGAACCTTCGCTCCGCCCACCAAGAAGTACGCGTGACTAATCCCCCAGATATAGATGAATATGGTTTCTCGCCGTGTGCGGTCAACCTCGTTGTTCATGCTGTACCTCTGGGCGTAAGTGGGGTCCTAGAAACAAAATTATGTGTCGGAATTTTCCGGTGCTGCTTCAATCCCGGTGCCATCGGCGAGATGCGGCGGTGTGGAAGCCCCAAGAGTAGAGGTTGTGCCTGGACTTTGGAGGTTACCGCGAAAGCGTCTGGTGGGGGATCTCGCTATGGATAGAGCCAAGAATAATTCCATCTGGTTTATCCGACAAGTGTCCGATGTATCGATCCCATGATGCGGGACTAGGGGAGACGTCTCCAAAGCTCATGGTGTTAATCGGAACGGTGCTGGCTTTTGGTTCGCAGTGATTACTTAGCGCCCCAAAAACGAAGGTCTAACCCAAACACCATGACCGCTGATCACTGCCAAAATATTTGTAGTGATCGCTTCTAAAAAGGATGAAAAGGGGGCCTCATTGTCAACAAATTCGATGCTTAAACAGCGGATTTAGAGCGGCAGTACCTCACCGCAAAAATTTTGCAGTGATAGCCCATGACTACAAAACTTTTGGTAGTCATCCGCGCCCTAAAATTTTCCGCAGTCACCTAAGCGTCGGCCTCAGCCAGCGGCGCACGGAAATTTTTGGCCATCAGCAACCACAATGCCGCGAATATAGCCAGCACCGCTGCCAGGAATAACCACGCGGAATCTAGTCCGCAGACATCTACAATCCTCCCGGCAACAAGCGCAAAGAGACCACGGGATGTTCCGGTCACAGAATTTCTTAGCACTGTGGTTTTACCAACCCGCTCGGTCGGCGCAGTCTGGTTGGTCATCACCTGCATCGCAATGGCATGCAGCATAAGCACCACCGAAACAACCAAGATCAATAGGAATACAGCGAGCGCAGAATGCTCAAAGGCCAAGGAGATTAGTGCAATCGCTCCGCACAGTAGTGTCCATCGCAGTGCGTCTACATAGCTAACCCGGGCAGCAGAAAGCAGCATCCCGGCAATAAACCCACCCAACATGGTGGCAACAGTCAGCACGGAATATTATGCCGCGACGTCCGGCGCAACGCGGTGCGCAAGTGGGGCAGTGAGCCTGGAAATAAAAGGCAAAGCGCCAGCACTGGGGATAGAAAACAACAAAATCATACGCATCGCCTGCAGCGCCTCGGGCGTGCTATGTAGAGCAGAATCAGTTGGTGTCAGGGGAGTGTAGAGCGCGCACCCCCGGCCGGTGCACTGTTCACCGCAATGCTAATCGCCACTTGGCTAAGGAAATACAGCGCTGCGGATGCGCCGAAGCACCACAGTGCATTCACGAAGTCCAGCAGCACACCGGCAAGTGCCCCACCAGCCATGCCACCAACTAAGGCAAAAGACGCTGAGCGGCTAAGAGTTTTCGCGGCGTCAGTCGAATCAAAACTATCCCGAATAAAGCGCTCGATATAGGCCTTATTCAGTAATTTGACGAAGCTCAAAACGCACTGCACGGTAATTAATGCGCCGACGATGAGGGGGGTACTCTCCGAAAGCCCAGACCAACATCAAGCCCAAAGCTCCAACCACCAATACGCGGTTGGTTAGTTTTAGCAAGCTCCCGGCATCGCCTTTGTCTGCATGGCGATGGAAATATAGCCCCAACACCACACCAGGTAAGAAGATGGCGGCATTGACTATTCCGACCAGCGTCGCGTTCTTCGTCAATGCGAAGGTCACCCACACCATGGCCACTACTTGGGTCATCTCCGCGCAGCTGGCACTCAATGCGCACATCACCATCCAACGAAGAGTCTTTGTCGGATCTGCGGGCATCGCTTCAGCGACCTTTCATGGCTGTGAGTGAGTATGGGAAATAGTGATTCTTCAGCTACTGCCCCATAAAAGAAAGCGCCGCTACCGCGAATTCACTTCGCAATATCGGCGCTTCCTCAGCGCGAACGGCGCTTCCTCAACCTGCACTGGAGATAAAACCTGACCGGCTAACTCTCGCCGGTTAAGCCCTCAGCGGCCTAGCCTTTAAGAGGTGATCTGCCACCTACCTGCCGCGGAGGAGGCTTCCGCGAACTCCGCATAAAGCCCACCAGCAGCCAAAAACTCATCCGGGGAGCCACACTCAGCAACATGCGCCGGCCCACCATTAGGTTCGGGATCGAGGAACACAATCTGATCCGCATCTCGCACTGTCGATAGCCGGTGTGCCACCACAAACACGGTGCGACCGCGGGTGAGATCCCGCATCACCGAAGTAATAGCGGCTTCATTCTCCCCATCAAGAGCAGAGGTGATCTCATCTAAGAGCAAGATCGGCGCATCCTTAATAAACGCCCGCGCAATCGAGACGCGTTGGCGTTCACCACCAGAAAGCTTCAAACCACCCTGACCCACTTGGGTATCCCAACCGTGGGGGAGTGCCTCAATCACCTGATCTAGGCGAGCCAATTTCGCGGCGCGCTCTAATTCCTCATCAGTGGCATCGGGGCGTGCCAAACGCACATTCTCTCGGATGGTGGTGTCAAAGAGGTACACATCCTGGAACACCATCGAGGTCATCGCCATCAACTCGTGGGTAGGAATCTTACGAACATCCACCCCACCAATTTCCACGCAACCTGAATCCACATCCCAGAAGCGCCCAATCAGCCGCAAAACAGTGGACTTACCAGAACCCGAAGGCCCCACCAGTGCGGTCATGGTGCCCTCCGCGGCCTCCAAATTGATGCCCTTAAGCACCGGGCGACCAGCGTCATAACCGAAGTCCACATTCGTCAAAGACACCGCAGTCCTTGTCGGAATCGTGGCTTCTTCAGCACTAGGCTCCGGCAAAGGTTCCGCACCCACAATGGAATGCATGCTGCGTAATGCCACTACCGAGTTGTGGATTTCCGAGGCATAAAGCACCGACTGCGCCAGCGGACTAATCATCCGCGCCACAATCACCATCAATGCGAAGAAAGCCACCGCATCCAAGCGGCCATTGAGCACGTGGTACAAACCCAATGCCAACAGCACCGCGAAGGTGATCTGCAGGATCGTCGCATAAGCCATCGCCGGCCGGCCCTTGACCTTCAGCGCATTTTGTACCGCCACATCTTCTTCAGCCAGCGCATCATCGAGTTTGCCCCAACCGCGTTGCACCACACCGGTAGCACGAAGCACCGGTTGCAAGCGCGCATACTCAATCAAACGCCCGGCAGCAGTAGTAGAAGCAGCGGTCTCAATCTCGGAAGCCTCGGTCGCCGCGGTACGCATCCGCCCCCAGGACCAATAAAGCGGCAGCACCGCAATCACCATGACCAAAGCCAAGGTCCAGTCCACAAAGACCACCGCAATGATCATCACGATGGGCACCGTGAAAGCCGTGATAATCGCCGGCACCACAATGGAGGCAATATGCGAAAGCGTATTGATCTCCCGGGATACTGCCGAAGCGATCCGCGCCTCACGTCGGGCATTAAACCAACCCAAGGGCAACTCCAGCACCCGATTCGCAATCCGGGTAATCAGCGCATCACACACGTCATAAACCGAAATACGATAAGAGCGCAGCATCGTATAGGTCTGCAGCGTCAAGAAGAGCACACCCATCACACACAGGGCGATCAACCAGCGCCCAGCTGAGGCCGGATCATCTAAGAAGGCCTGCAAGAAGGGAATCAACAGGGCCAAAGTCACGCCCTCTAACACTGCGGCGAGGGTATAAAACACGATCAGTGCGCGAACTTCGCGGATACCAACCAGATCAGAAAGTAGTTTCAGCATTACTCTTAGTCCTCCTCGGTATCCAAGCCAGCGGCCACGCCAGCGTCAACGCCAGTAGCCCCGCCATCGGCAATGCCCTCAGCAGCCGCACCAGCAGCATCCACCGGCGCTAATTGCTGCGCCTCCCACAACCCGGCATACATGCCCTTATGCGCCAGCAACTCAGCATGCTTCCCGGATTCCGCAACCTGCCCATCAGCCACCACAATGATCTGATCCGCATTCGCAATCGTCGCCAAGCGGTGCGCAATAATAATCACCGTGCGCCCCTTCGATAGCGTCGACAAAGCACGGTGAATCTCCCGCTCAGAACGCGGATCCGCCTGCGCGGTCGCCTCATCCAACACCAAAATCGGCGCATCCTGTAAATAAGCACGCGCAATGGTGATGCGCTGGCGCTCACCACCAGAGAAGAACCCACCTTCTTCCCCGATCACCGTGTCATAACCATCCGGCAAGCGCATGATGCGCTCATGAATACACGCCGCCTTCGCAGCCTCTTCAATCTGCTCGCGGCTCACATTCTCATGACCCAAAGAAATATTTGCCGCCACCGTGTCATGCGCTAAAGAAATATCCTGGAACACAATCGCAATCTGCGAAAGCAACCACTTCAAACTCACATCTTTCGCGTCCACCCCACCAACGCGCACCACCCCAGAATCCGGGTCATAAAAACGCGCAATCAACCGCGCAATCGTGGTTTTACCACCACCAGAAGGCCCCACCACTGCAGTGACCTCACCTGCGTGAGCCACAAAAGAAATCTCCTTCAACACCGGCTCACCCGGGTCATACCCAAAGCTCACATTCTCAAAGGCCACCTCGCCGCGGCGCAGACCATCATCCTCGCGGTGCTTACCCTCAGGCATCGGCTCAGTCGATAACATCTCAGCGGTGTCATGGGCCGCCAATTGCGCCTCATAAAGGTGCTGCATCAGCGACACCAATTGCATCAACCCAGAGGGAATTCCAATTCCAATCAGGAAGAAGGGGAGGGTATAGCCCACTTCCATCCACCCTTGATAAACAAAAAGGAAGGCCAGCGGAGCCACCGTCGCCACAATCGCGCCGGGATGCAAAAGCGCATACACCAAAGACATGCCGCGGCCGAAGGTATTCATCCACTTATAAGACACATCCGCGAACTCTTTACGCGCGCGATCAAATCGAGTACGCGCCACATCCGCAGCCTGGAAGTTCTTAATCTCCTCAATGCCTTCCACCATTTCCACGGTGGCGGCCGAAAGATCCATCTGCTTTTCCGCAAATTGCGCCATGCTCTCTTTCGCTTTGGAAAACGCAGCGCCCGCTGCGATCGCAATAGCCACAATCCATACCGCTAGCAGCACCAAAGATAGCCGCCAATCCACCCACAGCAGATAAGCAAACCCAAAGATCAAGGACACTGCGGCATAACTGAAGTCCCCAGCTAAATGCGCCACAATGGTGTGAATAGCACTGGTATCATCCACCACCATTTTGCGGATCTTCCCCGAAGAAGTTTGATCCACCCGCCCTAAGGGAATTCGCCCCAAAGTCCGCACCAAATCTACCCGCAGCAGATAGCGCAATTTCGCCTCCGCAATATGGGTCAGCCCAACGGCCATGGAATAGAGCATATGGCCCACAAACGCCCCAATAATGGCGATAATCACCCACCGCCACGGATGCTCCAAATCCCCCCGCAACCAATGCACCGCCAATTCCGTGATCGCAATATAGGGAACAACTGCCAAAATTGCCCCCACCGTGCTCATCACAATGCTTTGCATCATCGCCGGTCGCGCCGGCTTAATCAGCTCCCCAATGCTCAATTCATTGGGCTTTTCTTTGTCTTCCCCCTGCTTCATCGTGGTTTTATTCGCTGCCGGTGTCGTCTGACTCCCAGCACTTCCTGAATCCATGAAAATCTCCCATGCATATCACTCGCGAAGCTAGCTGAAAATTACTTAGGTTAACCTAGCGTAACCTAAAATCCGTGTGGGAGATAGCAAGAATTAATCGGTTAAGGCTGTGCGTTTCCTTCCATCAAAGCTTTCCCCGAGACCCGCGTGCTCACGATCCCAAAACCCTCTGTAGGCAGGGCAGGAGGCCCACGGCATGCCGCGCCTTCTTAGCGCCATATAACCCGAGATCGCCTCATCCATATCCGGGGTATTAAAGCACCCTAATCCTCGGGTGTCTCCAATTCTTTACCCTCGTGGCGTAGCCGCGGCGTTACCTTCCGCTCCGGGTAAAAACCAGATTTATCGGCGTAAAACTCCCGGATCTTATCCATATCCGCTTTGGAATCCCCACTTAAATCAATCGAGGGCCCCAATCCCGTGGTGAGGGTATCGCGGTCAATATAGGCCATGCACACCGGCAGGTTCGCCTCCTGGGCAATCCGATAAAAACCGGACTTCCAATGAGTATTACCACTGCGTGTCCCATCCGGGGCAATCACTAAGCCAAACATCTCACCCTGCTTCACCTGCGCAATCAGGTCTTCTACTAGGTGCCCGGGATTCTTACGGTCCACCGGAATACCGCCGAGGGCTTTGAATAATAAGCCGAAGGGGCCTTTGAAGATCTCCTTCTTTCCCAACCAGCGCACATCAATGCCCATCTCCCACACCAGGGCCAGCATCAAAATGAAGTCCCAATTAGAGGTGTGCGGAGCGCCAATAAAAACACTGGGGCGCTTCGGTGCCGGCAAGGTATCAAGCTTCCATTTACTGAAGCGCCAAAACGCACGTGCGAGGAGTTTGCGAATCATGCGCCTAAGAATACTGACGCAAGCGTAACTTCAGTAAAGGCGGGTCCGCTCGCATGCTAAAAAACCACGCCTGTGCCCCGCATGGTTCGCGAACTGGTGCTACTAAATGGCATACTTAGCAGCTTGATCTTTAAGCCCCGCGCACCAAAAGCGCGGAATCTCCGGAGCACAATGACTAACCCAAAAACCACGATCACCACCCGCACCCCAGACGCCCGCGAATTCCCGCTCGTCCCGAATCCCACCAGCGTACGCGCCGCTTTCAAGAGCCCTGCGCGGCTACGCACCGAGATTCTCGCCGGCCTGGTGGTTGCCCTCGCGCTTATCCCAGAGGCAATCTCCTTTTCCATTATCGCCGGGGTAGACCCGCGCATGGGCCTTTTCGCCGCCTTCACCATGGCCTGCACCATCGCCATTGTGGGTGGCCGCCCCGCCATGATCTCCGCTGCTACCGGCGCGGTGGCCCTGGTCATCGCCCCGGTTGCGCGTGAATATGGCATCGATTATTTCCTCGCCACCGTGATCCTGGCCGGCGTATTCCAAATGATTCTGGCTGGTCTTGGGGTTGCCCGCCTCATGCGCTTTGTCCCACGCATGGTGATGGTCGGCTTCGTCAACGCGCTTGCCATCCTCATTTTCATCGCGCAGCTCCCGCATATGATCCACGTGCCCTGGTTGGTCTATCCCATGATCGTGGTGGGCCTGGCCATTATGTTCCTACTCCCACGGCTAACCACCGCGGTCCCCGCACCGCTTGTTGCCATCGTGTTACTGACCATCGCCACGGTCTTTTGGGGTTGGCAAATCCCCACCGTCGGCGATATGGGTGAACTCCCGCGCGCCCTTCCCACCTTCATCCTCCCGCAGGTCCCGCTTACTTTCGAGACCTTCGAAATCATCGCCCCCTATGCGCTCACCATGGCACTCGTTGGTCTGCTGGAATCTCTTATGACAGCCAAATTGGTCGATGACATCACCGATACGCACTCCAATAAAACCCGCGAGGGCCTCGGCCAGGGTATCGCCAATGCGGTCACTGGTTTCTTCGGCGGCATGGGTGGTTGCGCCATGATCGGCCAAACCATGATCAACGTTAAGGCCTCCCACGCTCGCACCCGTATTTCCACCTTCCTCGCTGGGCTTTTCCTCCTGCTTTTGGTGGTTGTGTCAGGTGACTTGGTTGCCAAAATCCCCATGGCAGCGCTCGTTGCAGTCATGATTCTGGTCAGCTACTCCACCTTCGATTGGCATTCCATCGCCCCAGCTACCCTCAAGCGCATGCCGCTGAGCGAATTGGTGGTCATGGGTGTGACCGTTGCGGTTACGGTGTTTACCCACAACCTCGCCTATGGTGTGATCTTGGGTGTTATCAGTGCTTTTGTGGTCTTCGCCCGCCGCGTGGCGCACCTTACCAGCGTGGAGCGTATTGAAACTGCTGATACTAATGGGGATGGCCAGATCGATACGGCCACCTACCGCGTTACGGGTCAATTATTCTTTGCCTCTTCCAATGACCTGGTGTATCAATTCGACTACAGCGGCGACCCAGACCGCGTCATTATCGACCTTTCTGATTCCGCAATTTGGGATGCCTCCACTGTCGCCGCTTTAGATGGCATTCAAACTAAATACGCCGCCAAGGGTAAAACTGTGGAAATCATTGGTCTTAATGAGGCGTCTGCAGCCCGCCACGGCCGCCTCTCCGGGCACTTGGGTGAAGGCCTTTAAATAAGCTTTCCCCGAGACCGTCGCCTAAAGGCATCCAGGTTCCTTCACTGGGGTAGGCTCCCGGAAGGTGTGCCGCACCAGCAGCTTTGATACACGCGAGTAGCCTAAAGACTATGCTCTTCCCACCGGCACTTAAAGCAGCACAAAAAATTGCGGTGGTCTCACCGTCTATGGCTGGGCCGGCCTATGGGCTAGAGGTTCATGAACAAGCCATGCGGCGGCTTCGCCGCTTCGCAAAGATTAAGGAATACCCCAGCACCCGCCAATTAGGGGCCAGCGCCTATGAACGCGCCCGCGATATTAATGCGGCATTCGCTGATCCCGAGGTCGGGGCAATTATGAGCACCCTTGGTGGGGCAGACCAAGTGACTATTCTTCCGCACCTTGATCCAGGGATTATCTGCGCGAACCCCAAAGCCTTTTTCGGCTATTCAGATAACACTCACCTCCTTAATTGGCTCTGGCGCCACGGCATCGCCGGTTTTTATGGCGGCGCCACCCAAGTACAACTCGGCCCCGGCCCACACATCGACCCAGAACATAAGGCCTCCCTTTACGCCGCGCTTTTCGGCGGGGAGCTAGAACTTACTAACCCCAAAGCCATCGAGGATCATGGTTTTGAATGGAGTGATCCCCGCGCGCTCAGCCACTTCGGGCAGCGCTACCGCCCACGTCCTTGGAGCTGGTCCGGGCCCCAAAGAAAAGTCACCGCCCCTACCTGGGGTGGCTGTGTAGAGGTGCTGCGCGATCAGCTTAAAGCCCAGCATCTCCCATCCCTTGAGCAGCTAAAAGGCAGCATCTTATTGCTAGAAAACGCCTCCGATATCCTCACGCCCCTAGAGTTCGGGGAGTTCCTCCGCGATCTTGGGGAAGCCGGGATCTTGGGGTTAGTCCAGGCGGTGCTTTTTGCCCGCCCACCAGCGAGCTCCTTTGATCATCACCCCAGCGAGGAGGCCCAAGAGGCCTACCGCCAGCTGCTAGCCGAACTCACCCATCAGGCGGTGGCAAGCTATAACCCCAAGGCCATGGTGTGCTGCGGGGTGCCCTTCGGGCATAGCCGCCCACAATGGATCCTGCCCTTTGGTGGCACCTTGAGCATTGATGGCCACCAGCGGCGGATCATCGCGCATTATTCACGGTAATTGTTTGAGCAGCTGCGCTAAGGAGGCGGCTGCTTGCTCTAAGGAAGCCCGCAGGTCACCTTCTTCGTGGGTGGGGATGAACCACCCCAAGGTGCCGCTGCGGCGACTTAATGCAACGGGGTGCTCGCCGGCTACATATTCCAGGAGGTTTTCCCGGAAATCATTGAGCTCCACCTGCTGCAGGTTCTCTTCATTCATGTGCCCTAAGCTACTGCGCAGCTAGCCCAGAGTAAAGGCTAAAGAACACTTTTCTTGTTGCTTTACTACCCCCACATGTGCAACTCCTAAGACATCAGACCAGCTGCTAGCTGCAGGAAAGCTTGCTACGGTTTGATACATGAAACGAATCTACAACGATGCACTCGTAGGGCGCGTTATTAGCTGCGCACCCATGGCAGGTGGGCCCTCCACCCCGGAACTTGCGCGCACAATTAGCGAACACGGTGGGCTGGGGTTCCTTGCCGGCGGCACCATCCCGGTGGAAAAGCTACGCCAGGACTTACACCACATGAAGGGCTGCGTCTATGCCCTGAATCTATTTTGCCCGCAGCGTAGCCGCCCCAAAGATAGCGATATTAAGGCTTTCCACGCCGAAGTTGCGCGATTATATGCATCAGAGAATCTGCCTGTGCCGGACCTACCGGACCCGGATTTATCTAATGGGTGGGAAGACAAGATGCAGGCCATCATTGAGGCCACCGAACAAGGCTATGGCCCGGCGGTTTTAAGCTGCACCTTTGGGGTGTTTAGCGAGGAAGATATTCAATGCCTACGCCGCTACCGCATCCAAGCGTGGGTGACCGTCACCAATGAACAAGATGCCGCGATTGCCGCAGAACGTGGGGCGGACGCTTTGGTGGTGCAAGGCCCAGAAGCCGGTGGGCATCGCTCTACCTGGTGCATAGAGCAAGACCCCGATGAGCGCAGCTTGGATGAACTACTTAAAGCTGTGCATGAGCGCGTCCCCAATATGCCCTTGATTGCTGCCGGTGGTATCGCCACCAGGGCTCGGGTGAAGGAATTATTGGAGCTACCCGGGGTGGTGGGCTGCAGTGTTGGTACGGCCTTCTTACGCGCCCATGAGGCAGGCACCAGTGAATCTAATCGGCAGATCTTAGGCAGCGTGGTGGCTAACCCCAATGCCACGGTGGCTAGCCGCGCCTTTTCCGGGCGAGTCGCCCGCGGGGTGCGCACGCCTTTTAGTTCGGCTTTTTCGGTGCGCTCCCAAAGCGGTGGGCTGCCACCGCTTTACCCCTATGTGAATGCGCTTTTAGGGCCGCTGCGTAATTATTTTGCCGAACGTGGGCGCCCCGATGTTGCCTATTGCTTAGCCGGGGTTCACGCGGGCCAGACCCAAGCACTACCGGCTGCGGATATCCTACGCGCGTTAAAGCCCTAAGTGCGTGATGTTCTTCCCTTAGCCCCGCACCGTGGCCGCAGTCTGTGTTGTGCGGGGGCCGGCGGATCTCGGGTAGTGCAGTACGCTGAACCCTATGCGCTTTATTAATGATCATTTGCCGCCCTATGAACTGACCTATGACGATGTCTTTATGGTGCCTTCGCACTCGGAAGTTGGTTCGCGGATGTCCGTGGATCTGCGCACCGAAGATGCTACTGGCACCACCATTCCGCTGATCGTAGCCAATATGACGGCGGTGGCGGGGCGTCGTATGGCTGAAACCATTGCGCGGCGTGGTGGTCTGGCGATTATTCCGCAGGATGTGCCGGCCGATATTGCGGCGGAAACAATTGGGAAGGTAAAGCGCGCGCACCTGGTATTTGATACTCCGATTACGGTGAAACCGCACCATACTGCAGGTTATGTGCGGCATTTGCTGCCCAAGCGTGCCCATGGTGCGGCGGTGGTGATTGATCCGGAGGATTCCCGCCCCATTGGTTTGGTGACCGCCCGTGACCTGGAGGGGGTGGATAATTTTGCGCAGGTCAATCGCCTGATGTCCCGGGAGCTGACCACCTTGCCGGATAATATTGATCCGCGCGAGGCCTTCCACAAACTCAGTTCCGCTTCGCGCCGCCTGGCTCCGGTGGTCAGCGATGATGGTGCGTTGGTGGGGATTTTGACGCGCCCCGCAGCGCTACGTGCATCGCTGTATACCCCGGCGGTGGATGCCGATAATAAGTTGCGCGTAGGTGCGGCGATCGGCATTAATGGTGATGTCACTGGGCGAGCGAAAGCACTGGTGGAAGCCGGTGCGGATGTGCTGGTGATTGATACCGCCCATGGGCATCAGGAAACCATGATCCAGGCGATTAAGAAGGTCAAGGCGGTTGACCTGGGTGTGCCCTTGGTGGCCGGCAATATTGTGACCCCCGATGGGGTGCGCGACCTGGCCAACGCCGGTGCGGACATCATCAAGGTGGGTGTGGGGCCTGGCGCTATGTGCACCACCCGTATGCAAACCGGGGTGGGGCGCCCGCAATTTTCCGCTGTGTTGGAATGCGCGGCCGCCGCCCGCGAGCTCGGGGCGCATGTGTGGGCTGATGGTGGGGTGAAACACCCGCGTGATGTGGCCTTAGCGCTGGCTGCGGGGGCCTCGAATGTGATGATTGGTTCGTGGTTCGCCGGTACCTATGAATCCCCGGGCGATATTTTCTTCGACGCTGATGGGCGCATGTACAAAGAGTCCTTCGGCATGGCCTCGCACCGCGCGGTGGAATCCCGCAACTCCGAAACGGAGGCCTTTGAAAAGGCACGCCGCGAGATCTTCGAGGAGGGTATTTCTTCGGCAAAGATTTACTTACAGCCCGGCCGCGGTGGGGTAGAGGACCTGGTAGATAGCATCATCTCCGGGGTGCGTTCCTCCTTTACCTACGCTGGTGCCGCCACCATCGCGCAATTCCGCGAACGTGCGGTGGTGGGCGTGCAATCTGCCGCAGGTTTTGCTGAAGGTGAGCCGCGGGCAAGTCGCTAGAGCTTCCTCCGAGATCTGGTGGTGCAGCGTCTGCGTTTCCTTCGCGCTGGGTGCGGCGCGCGGTTTTGCCGCACCTAGCAGGCAACTTACTCCTGAGTAGGTGGGATAAAAGCCGTGTCCGGAAGCATCAACACCCACTCCTTTTCCACCTGCTCTAAGGGCGATGCCTCCTGCGGGGTAGGCAGGGGCGGTAGTGGGCATAAGGTGGGTTCTAATTCCTGCGGGCCAAGCTGCCAGGTGCGTGCAGAGGTTAAAGCCACCTCGCCAGCCTGATTAACAAAAGCTCGGCACAGTGGGATCAGCCCAAGCTGACGGAAATGCAGCACGAGACCTAAAAGTTCTTGGCTATCGCGGCGGTTGCGCAGGGGCCCTAACACTTTATTGTCTAAAAGGGCTAGCACCTGGCCATGGGATTCTCTTAAAGAAACCAATAGTTGCGCCGGGCCTGCGGTGAGCTCGCATTCGCCTTTGCTGAGATCAATCAGGGCGGCTGCGCCATCGGGCAACAACGTATAAGACTGCTCTGGTGGGTGATTACGCGGGATTAATGCCCCGCGTTCAGGCAGACGTACCTGAGCTTTCAGCTCCTGGTTGTCCACTTCTAACCAGCAGCGCAGCTCTACGAGCAGGTGGGTGATTTCTGGTTCAGGTTCCGGCAGGTACCCGATGGTCACATCATGGAAACGCACGCTGTTGCCATGAGCAATAGTCACGCTCATCGCGGTGCGCCCCCATCCCAGAGCGGTATCGCGCAGTAGCCCCAAGACCGCCACCGTGTCGAGGTGTTTGAGTTCAATGATCCTGGGGCCATCGGGGATGGGGAAGGGTTGAGTATCAGCTGGGGAGAATGGGGGTTGAAAACCAGTGTGTAGTACATCTTTCCCAGCGCTCATGTACTCAACATTAGCGCCGAGTTAAGGAACGAGGTGCGTCCACTTCTTCGTTGCGAACTTTTCTTCCACCAATTTCTCCCCAGCCTTACGGTCTGCTTCAGAAAGCTCCACCACGGTGGCGCCATAGCGATTCCGGAAGGTATCGATCATCGTTTGGATGACCTCTTCGCGCGGCGCACCGGTTTGACGACGCAGCGGATCCACGCGCTTCTTCGCGCTACGAATACCCTTATCCGCCAGCTTCACCTTCCCGATGCGCAGCACCTGCGACATCATGTCTGCATCAATGTCATAGGACATGGTGGCGTGGTGCAAAATCGCACCTTTGCGACGCTTCTGGGCGGCACCACCGATTTTTCCGCCATCAGAGGTGATGTCATTAATTGGCTGATACCAGGCGCGAACACCATGCTGAGCCAGAGCGGCAAGTACCCATTGATCCAGGTAAGTGTAGGAATCCTCATAGCTTAAACCGCGGACTAATTCCTCTGGGGCATAAAGGGAATAGGTAATGCAGTTACCACCTTCCATGAACATGGCGCCACCACCAGAGATACGGCGCACCACCGTCACCCCATGCTTTTCAATGCCCTCAGGTTCAAGCTCGTTGACATAGGACTGGTAGGAACCAATCACAGTGGCGCGATCCTCCCACTCCCAAAAACGCAGCAGCGGGCGGGTGCGTTCCCCGCTGGCCACCTGATTGAGGAAGTGCTCATCCAAGGCCACGTTCAGCTGGGTGGGAAGCACCGGGCAGTGCATGACCTCCCACTCAAAATCCGTGAAATCCTTCGCATCGGTGACCGCGCGGCGAGTGACCGTGGCAATATCGCGGGTGCTAAAACCATGCAGCGCGAGGTCCGGGAATTGGCCCAGCGCAGCATCAAGGCGGGCCTGAAGTTCCGTGGTGGATTCGGAAACGCTTGCGCCTTCTAAGGCAGGGGCTAGAGCGAAGAAAGCTTCATCAGGTTCGAGGAAGAAATCTCCGGAGACGCTGGCGCGGCTAATGCGGCCATCGCAGGTATCAATATCGGCGACCACAAGTTTGCCGCCCGGAATTTTTAGCTCTGAATGATGGGTCTGTGTATTACTCATGCGATCGATCATAAGCACGCATGAGACAAACACGCCGCAAGGACTTAGGATCGACTAATTCTTGGCTAGTGCTTAGGGCTAGTGCTTACGGCGGTGGAAAGGGGAGACCACTGCGAAAATCAGCGAACCCCACAGCAAACCAAAAAGCGCGGAGAAGGCAGTATCCGTCAACCACGCCACGCTGGCACCCCAGCCGCTTTGCGCAAGAGAGCCCAAACTATTGCGGGCTATATCCGCTAGGTGATGCGCCCACTGATAAGGCAGGTGCACACCAAAATCATTCAACCCGCTAACCACAATATGGCCCCCCACCCATAACATCGCGGCGGTACCAATAAGCGCAATAATCGCCAACACCTTGGGCATGCCGTTGACCAACATGCGGCCCATCTTCCGGACAACGGGGGAGCGCTCTTCAGATTGGGCGAAGTGCAGGCCCACATCATCCATTTTCACCAACACAGCTACTGCACCATAGACCGCCAAGGTGATGATGAAAGCCACCACAATTAAGGTGCCGGTGCGCATCAGCATAGGCTGATCGGCCACCTCGTTAAGAGAAATAATCATGATCTCTGCGGAAAGAATCAGATCCGTGGTGATAGCGCTTTTCACCAAACGTTTTTCCGCATCACCACCGGACACACCGGCGGGTTCCTCCTCTGAGGCTTTATGGCCGAGGAGTTTATCCCACACCTTTTCCGCGCCCTCAAAACACAAATATGATCCACCCACCATCAAGATGGGGGTCAACGCCCAGGGCGCTAGCCAACTTAATACCAACGCCAGCGGCAAAATGATGATGAGCTTATTAAAAAGCGAGCCCTTGGTGATCTTCCAGATCATGGGCAGCTCACGCGCCGGGGTCACCCCAGCAACAAAGCGTGGGGTGACCGCCGCATCATCAACCACCACACCAGCGGCTTTCATGGAGGTTTTCCCGGCGGCACCAGCAACATCATCAATATTGCTGGCAGCCATCTTCGCGATTGCGGCCACATCATCTAATAAGGCGGCGAGGCCTCCGGCCATGAGGGCAAGTCTCCTAAGGTCTACGCGGGCAGGTGCACAGTATGGGGGGTAAAAAAGATTGATTGCGTTCTTTCTTATCGTACCCGTGGCGCTAGGTGGGCGACTAGGCTGTGAAAGCATGCGAATTTCCATTATTGGCCCAGGTGCCGTGGGGGGTTTCTTTGCCGCCGGTTTAGCGCAAGCCGGACATGAGGTAGAGCTGGTTGCCCGCGGTAGATCCCTTGATATGCTGCGTACCCGTGGCCTGCAGGTGTACCGCAGTGCCAGCGATAGCACTGAGATTGTGCAGGTGCCTGGGGTAACGCAGGTAGGCGAATATTTCGGGCAACAACCCGACGTGATTTTCCATGCCACTAAAGCTGGGGCCTTAGTAGAAACCCTGCAGGCCGTGGCGGCTAACTCCTTGGCGCGGGGGGTGCCGGTGGCGCTGACGCAGAATGCGGTGGAGGCCCCTGATATTGCCGCTGAGATTTTAGGTGCAGAAAATATTTTAGCTGGGGTGGTGCGCGGCTTCTTCCATCATTTAGGGCCCGCGGAGTTAAGCCATGCCGATGGGCCAAGCAGCTACCAAGTCGGTGCTTTGGTGGAGAACTCGCCGGCAGCGGCGGTGGTGCCTGGCATAGTTGATGCCTTAGAAAGCGCCGGTATTAGTGCCACCGTGGAAGATAACCCCGTGGGGGCGGTGTGGGAAAAGGCGATGTTTGTTAGCTGCTTTGGGGTCTTAGGTGCCGCCACGGATTATCGCGATGGCAGCGGCAAGGTGGTGAGCCCCGGTTTACAGGTAGTGCGCGGAACCTATCGCGATACCTTCGTCGCTTTGATGAAGGAGATGCTCAGCACCGCGCGTGCTCATGGGGTGAGCTTGGATGATGGTGTCATTACCCGAGTATTGAACTTCGCTGACCAGATGCCGGCGGAAGCCACCAGCTCTATGCAAAGAGATATTGCTGCTGGTTTAGAAGGCGAATTGGAGGCTCAGCTCGGAGCTATTTCTCGGATAGCCAAGCAGCATGGGGTAGATGTGCGTTTGCATGATTTCTTCTACACCTACCTGCAAGAGCAGCTTCAGCGCAGCCCATAGATGTGATGATTGGGGCCAGGCGGCATTGGCACTGGCGCCACAATCTATTAGAGTAGTGGCCAACCTTGGTGCAGATAGTTTTGCCCAGCCAAGGAAACTCTCAAATTGAACACCCCCAACACGGGCGCTCGGTTGATACCACCGGGCTGAGACATCGTCGTGGCACGACGATGGACCGTCGAACCTGATCCGGATAATGCCGGCGCAAGGAAGAAGGAGACATGGCCCAAATTACGGGTCGCGCATCATGGCGCGTCATTGACATCATCATCGCAGCAGTCCTCGGCGTTGCCTGTGGACTTCTCTTCTGGGTATGGAATGGGGTTGGCTACGCCTGGTTCACCGCCTTCGATGCCCTCACCCCTGGACTTGGCGGACTCGCCGTCGGTATTTGGCTCATCGGTGGCGTGATCGGTGCCCTGGTGATCCGCAAACCCGGTGCCGCCATCTTCGTGGAAGTCCTAGCCGCCGTGGTGTCCGCAGGACTCGGTAACCAATGGGGAATCGAAACGGTCTACTCCGGGTTCATGCAGGGCCTTGGCGTAGAGATCGTCTTCGCGATTTTCGCCTATAAGCGCTTCGGTATTGGCATCGCCGCGATCAGCGGTATCGGTGCGGCGATTGGTGCTTTCGTGTTGGAGCTTTTCACCTCCGCGAACTACGCGAAATCCCTCACCTTTAACCTCACCTACCTCAGCTGCATGATCATCAGCGGAATCATCCTTGCTGGTGTGCTGGGCTGGTTGCTGGTTCGCGCCCTAGCTACTACCGGAGCATTAGATCGCTTCGCAGTGGGACGCGAACAACACGCCAAGGTCTAAAAGCTCGCCCCTTTCAGCAGAAACCACGGTGATCATGGTGACCCTCTCGACTCGCCCCCATCAGCCACAACCCAGCCCCAACAACACCAACATCGCTGAACCCCTCGTCGAAGCACATGGGTTTAGTTGGCGGCATGCCTCTCGTAGCAGCCCGGCTTTCGCTGATATTGACTTGGAGATTCAGCGCGGTGAAAAAATTTTATTGGCTGGTAAATCCGGTGCCGGTAAATCCACTCTCTTGCTTGCACTAGCGGGAATCCTCGGCCCAGAAGCAGCCGAAGAAGATGGTGATGCCAGCGGCGTACTGCAGGTCCGGGGCACGGTGGGGATGGTCCTCCAAGACCCAGACTCACAGGTGATTGCCACCAGGGTCGGTGATGATGTGGCTTTTGGTTGCGAGAACCTTGGCATCCCGCGAGAAGAAATCTGGCCGCGAGTAGAACGCGCCCTGAAGATGGTGGGACTGGATGTGCCACTGAATCACCCGACGGCAAATCTTTCCGGTGGTCAAAAGCAACGCCTCGCACTTGCCGGGGTAATTGCGATGGGCGCCGAACTCATTATTCTCGATGAGCCCACCGCCAACCTTGATCCCATTGGGGTAAAAGAAGTTGTTCGTGCGGTAGACACCATCATTAGCGAAACCAACGCGACACTTATCGTGGTGGAACACCGACCACAGCACTGGTTGCCGCTGATTGAGCGCGTGCTCTACCTCGATCACAGCGGGCTGCGGGAGATCAGCGCCGAAGAACTTCCCGGGCTTCCGCAACTCTCACCGGCACGGCCGGTAGCAGCAGATGCCCCAGCGCTTCTCGAAACCAGGGATCTGAAGACCCGTTTCGGGCCGCCGCGGAATGTGAAATTGCCACAGGCTGCCTCCACCGTGATCACCGGGGTAAATGGCAGCGGCAAAACAACCTTGGCTTTAACTATGGCGGGGTTGCTTAAAGCCCGCGGTGGGGAACTGATTACCCACCAAGACTTGGCCCGTGGTTTAGCCAAAACGCCTTATCATTGGCGTTCCCAAGACCTTGCCCAAAGAATTGGGATGGTGTTCCAAGACCCCGAACACCAATTCCTTGCCCGCACCGTGGAGGAGGAACTCCATATCGGACCGCGGGTGATGGGGATGGCGGAAGACGAAGCCGAAGCGCGAGTCGAGGAACTCCTGCAGCGACTCAAACTCACGCATCTGCGAAAAGCCAACCCCTTTAGTCTTTCGGGTGGAGAAAAACGTCGCCTCTCAGTGGCGACCGCCTTGGTGTGCGCACCGGCGCTGCTGATTCTGGATGAACCCACCTTCGGACAAGACCCCGAGACCCTCGGGGAGATGGTGCACTTGTTACGTGAACTCACTGATGAAGGCATCACTATTTGTTCGGTCACCCATGATGACGCCTTTATTGAAGCACTCGGCGATCACCACATTGAGGTGACAGCAGCATGATTAATGTGTTGCGCACAATCAACCCGGTTACCCGGATTCTTGGGCTGGCATTAGTGACCACACCGCTATTAATCAGCGTGGATATTGTTTCCGCGGCTGTAGCGCTAGGCTTTACCTTCTTAGTTGCCCCGATCTGTGGGATGAGCTGGTGGGCGCTGATTCGCCGCGGCTGGCCCGTGTTTTTAGCCGCCCCCATTGCTGCTATCTCCATGGCTTTATACGGCCGGCCAGAGGGAAAAGTATATGCCGAATTCCTTTTCGCGCATGTCACCGATAATTCACTCAACCTTGCAGCCGCCATTTTCCTAAGGGTCCTCGCAGTGGGCCTACCGGTGATGCTATTAACCGCGAAGATGGATCCCACTGATCTTGGTGATGGCCTGGCCCAAATCCTTAAACTCCCGGAACGCTTCGTCATCGGGGCAGTAGCCGGGGCTAGGCTTACAGGCCTGTTCCGCCGCGATTGGGATTCCCTCGCCCGCGCCCGCCGCGCCCGCGGGGTAGGAGATAGCGGAAGAATTAAACGCCTGGCCACCATGTCCTTCGGACTTTTAGTGCTCTCGCTTCGCCGCGGTGGTACCTTAGCCACCGCAATGGAAACCCGCGGATTTGGGCGCTATGGCAAACGCACCTGGGCTAGAGAATCCCAACTTCATGGCATTGATGCGCTGGTGTTGCTTAGCTGCGCAGCGATTTCTGCCACCGCGATTGCCGTTGCGGTTTATACCGGGCACTTCCGTTTCCTCGGGGCCTAAAGTAGAACCCTATGTTCATCATCCTCATTGATGGCCAATCCGGCGCCGGCAAAACCACCTATGCCCAAGGCCTCTATGAACGCCTGCTCCGCGAGCACCCGGACACCCTCAATAACCTCAGCATCCCGCATGATCCCTGGGCGGCGGGCAGCTGCGGCAATCCACCAACACCGGAACCGCTGAATACTAGCCAAGGTGATGAACCCGAACTCCAACTGATTCACCTAGATGATTTCTACCCCGGGTGGGGAGGTCTTCAGGCTGCAACACGGATGCTCGCCGACACCGTTCTAGATCCCGTTGCCCCGGGATATCGACGATGGGATTGGCACAATGACCAACCAGGCGAATGGGTGAGCCTTAAGCCGCAGGTCTCCATGATTATTGAAGGCAGTGGCTCACTTAGCAGAGATACTCTTCGCGCGGCGCGACAACTCACCCCAGAAGTACTAACTATCCGCATTACCGGAGATGAAGAACTACGCCGCCACCGCGCATTAACCCGCGACCCCTTTTATGAACCCTTTTGGGAGATGTGGGCCGAACAAGAAGCAGCGCACCACAGTGGAGAAGGTAAGACTCCCGCAGATATTGAACTCCACATCACCGACACCCAGGGTCCCTGCTGATGAGCGCTGAAACAACTACTCCTCACAACATCATTCGCATTGCCGCGGTAGTACTGCGCCGCGAAGACGGCCTGATACTCAGCGTGCGCAAAAAGAACACCAGCACATTCATGATGCCCGGAGGGAAACTTGAAGAAGGGGAGACCGGCATCATCACGGCGCGCCGGGAAATCGCCGAAGAATTAGGTCTCGAACTTTCCGAAACTGACCTGATCCCCCTGGGGCGACATAGTGCAACGGCAGCTAATGAACCCGGTTGCCGCGTGGATTGCGATGTCTTCTTGTGGACTGGGCGCTTAGCCCAAGCCCCGGCGGTGCAAGCTGAGATCGTGGAGTCGCGTTGGTATCCGGTGGACTCCCAAGCGGAAGAGTTGGCACCGCTATCCCGGGAGGTTATTTTCCCCATCGTGGCGCAGCGGCTCAATGCTTCCGCTAAGACACAAAGTACATAAAACCGGTAGCCGAAAAATAGTTATTTAGCCACGCATCTTTATCAGTTAAGGTGCGGTGCTCTTAAGTGTCTGGATTTCTAGGTCACATTTAGACAGGCACTAACTCCACGCACCTTAGCTAGGTTGTCCGGGCGCACTTAGTTTGTTCTTCTCCTGCTTTTACTGCCCTGAACTGCGAATTTATTGGGGTTTCATACTGTGCTGGCTGGTGAAATAATCGTATCCAAACTAAGGCCGACCTTTGCCTATCCCATCACTGCCAAGCGAATGATTGCTCAGAAATCTTCGCTGTGATCTGGAAGGGGAGAGTAATGGGGGTATAAATACCGAGCGCGGCGCGCGGTGGGGGTAGAAAGCATGGGGATTATCGGCGATAAGGTTCGCCAGGATGAGATATGCCCTATACAATAGCGGGGACCGTGTTCTGGCTCACTACTGTGAAGGAAGCCCCAACTCATGGCGATTTTTAAGAAGATCGGCGCGCTATCTCTAGCGGCCACCACCCTGGCCCTCAGCGTGAGCGCCTGCTCCTCCTCCGATAACAACGCGGAGGGCAATGGCTCCGGCTCTGGCGATAACCTCATCCTTGCCAACAGCGTCGAGCCCCAAAACCCGCTCATTCCGGCTAATACCAATGAAACCGGTGGCGGCAAGCTCATCGACATCCTCTTCTCCGGCCTCGTGCGTTATGACTCCGAAGGCAAGGTAGAAAACGAGGTTGCTGAGTCCATCGAGCCGGAAGGCGAGAAGTCCTTCAAGGTGACCCTCAAGGAGGGCCAGAAGTTCTCCGATGGCACCCCGGTGAAGGCTGAAAACTTCACCAAGGCCTGGAGCTACGCTGTGGAGAACTCCCAGCTTGGTTCCTACTTCTTCGAGCCCATCTTGGGTTATGAAGAAGGCAAGCCTCTCGAAGGTCTCAAGGTCATTGATGACCGCACCTTCACCATTGAGCTCCAGCAGCCGGAAGCTGACTTCCCGCTGCGCCTCGGCTACTCCGCCTTCTTTCCGCTACCTGATAGCGCCTTCGACGATTTGAAGGCCTTCGGCGAGAAGCCGGTCGGCAACGGCCCCTACAAGCTTGCTGAGTGGGAGCACAACCAATCCGCCACCCTAGTTCCCAACGAGAACTACGAAGGCCCGCGCAAGGCCAAGAATGATGGCATCCGCTTCAACTTCTATGCTAAGCAGGACGCTGCCTACGCTGACCTGCTCGCCGGCAACCTAGATGTGCTCGACCAGGTCCCGGACTCTGCTTTCTCCACCTATGAGCAAGAACTCGGCGACCGCGCTGTAAGCCAGCCCGCCGCTGTTTTCCAATCCTTCACCATCCCGGAATCCCTCGAGCACTTCTCCGGTGAAGAAGGCCAGCTGCGTCGCCAGGCCATCTCCATGGCCGTGAATCGTGAGGAAGTCTGCGACGCCATCTTCCAGGGCACCCGCATCCCGGCTAAGGACTTCACTTCCCCGGTTCTGGATGGCTACTCCGCCAATCTCTCGGGTGAAGACGTGCTGGAGTACAACGAGCAGAAGGCCAAGGAACTCTGGGCCAAGGCTGACGCCATCTCCCCGTGGTCCGGCCAATTTGCCATCGCCTACAACGCTGACGGTGGCCACCAGTCCTGGGTTGATGCAACCGTCAACTCCATCAAGAACACCCTGGGCATCGACGCTGTCGGCCAGCCCTACCCGGACTTCAAGTCCCTGCGTGACGAGGTCACCAACCGCACCATCACCACCGCCTTCCGTACCGGCTGGCAGGCAGACTACCCCTCCTTGGGTAACTTCCTCGGTCCGCTATACGGCACCGGCGCTGGTTCCAACGATGGTGACTACTCCAACCCCGAGTTCGACAAGAAGCTTGATCAGGCTGCTGGCGCTAAGAGCACCGACGAAGCCCTGAAGTTCTACAACGAAGCTCAGGAAATCTTGCTCAAGGACCTTCCGGCCATCCCGCTGTGGTACTCCACGGTGGCTGGTGGCTACGGTGAAAACGTTGACAATGTTGTCTTCAACTGGAAGTCCGTGCCGGAATACCAGGACATCACCAAGAAATAAACCACGACCTCTCTAACGGCCCACAATTCACTGCCTCGTGAGGTCTTGTGTGCGAACACAGAGTTTGTGCCCGCCGCCCTACGTGAGCCCCACTTGCTCCAACGTAGGGCGGTGTGTGCGTTAAAAACACGTACACCCCATTGCAAGGGTTGCCTAACACCTTCAGGTAATCTGTCTCCCGCATAATCCACCTCTCCACGAACACCTCATCACATTGGCAGTGAGCGGAAGGAACGACACGTATGCTGCGCTATATTGGGCGCCGGTTGCTCCAGATGATTCCGGTCTTCTTCGGCGCAACCTTGCTGCTGTACGCACTCGTTTTCCTCATGCCGGGCGATCCCGTTGCTGCTCTCGGCGGCGACCGCGGCCTCACCGAAGCCGCCCGCGCCCGCATTGAAGCGGAATACAACCTGGACAAACCATTCCTTGTCCAATACCTGCTCTACCTCAAAGGCATTCTCTCCCTCGACTTCGGCACCACCTTCTCCGGTCGCCCCGTCGCCGAGGTGATGGCTAATGCCTTCCCCGTGACCATCAAACTAGCGGTCATGGCTTTAGCCTTCGAAGCTTTCTTCGGCATCCTCTTCGGTGTTATCGCCGGAATCCGCCGCGGCGGCATCTTCGACTCCACCGTGCTGGTGGTCTCGCTTTTCGTGATCGCCGTCCCCAGCTTCGTCATCGGCTTCGTCTTCCAATTCCTGGTCGGCGTGAAATGGGGATTACTCCCTGTCACCGTAGGCTCACACACCAACTTCAAATCCTTGCTGATGCCCGCCATCGTGCTGGGAGCAGTGTCCTTTGCCTATGTGCTGCGCTTAACCCGTCAGTCCGTGAGCGAAAACTTGAGCGCGGACTATGTACGCACCGCCCGCGCCAAGGGCTTAAGCGGTGGTCGGGTGATGGGCCGTCACGTGCTGCGCAACTCACTCATCCCGGTCGCCACCTTCTTAGGTGCTGACCTGGGTGGCCTGATGGGTGGCGCAATTGTCACCGAAGGTATCTTCGCCATCAATGGTGTCGGTGGCTCGCTTTATCAAGCGATCATCAAGGGCGAACCAACCACTGTGGTGTCGTTTACCACCGTTTTGGTTATCGTCTACATCGTTGCCAACCTGGTCGTGGACTTGATCTACGCCGTGCTTGACCCGAGGATCCGATATGTCTGATCAAAACACCAACCCAGAGATCGCCCGGAACACCTTCATGCGCGGCAACACCCGGCTCGGCCAAGAACACTTCATCGCCGAAACCGATGAAACCGGATTGGGTGCTGTCGACGCGGTCTCCGATGAATCCGCACCAGCCTCCCAATGGCGCGAGGCCTGGCGCTACCTGCGTCGTCGCCCACTCTTCTGGGTTGCTGCTTTTCTTATCCTCTGCGCCCTCATGTTGGCGCTCTTCCCCTCGCTATTTACTAGCACCGACCCGCGCTCGTGCTATCTCGCAAACTCCCTCGGCGACCCCGAACCCGGTCACCCCTTCGGCTTCGACCGCCAAGGCTGCGATATTTATGCCCGCACCATTTATGGTGCCCGTGCTTCAGTCGCAGTAGGTGTGCTCACCACCATCGCGGTGGCTTTCCTTGGGACCGTCATTGGCGCTTTAGCTGGGTACTTCGGTGGCATCCTCGATGCGCTGCTCTCCCGGCTTACTGATATCTTCTTTGCGGTTCCGCTGGTGCTCGCCGCCATCGTGGTCATGCAGATGTTCAAGGAACACCGCACCATCATCACCGTGGTGGTGGTTCTGGCACTCTTCGGCTGGACTAATATTGCCCGCATTACCCGCGGTGCGGTGATGAGCGTGAAGAATGAAGAATTCGTCACCGCAGCGCGCGCAGTGGGAGCCTCCAAGATGAAGATCTTGGTTTCTCACATCCTGCCCAATGCGGCCGCCCCGATCATTGTGTACGCCACCGTGGCCTTGGGTACCTTCATCGTCACCGAAGCGACCCTGTCCTTCCTGGGCATCGGCCTACCACCCACCATCGTCTCCTGGGGCGGAGACATCTCCACCGCCCAAAGCTCACTGCGCATTAAGCCCATGGTGCTCTTCTACCCGGCTATTGCGTTGGCCCTAACCGTGCTGAGCTTCATCATGATGGGCGATGTGGTCCGTGACGCGCTGGATCCGAAGGGGAGGAAGCGATGAAAAACCAAGACACCCCGGTACAAAGTACCCCGCTACTCGAACTCAAGGACATGCGGGTGGCCTTCAAATCCACCACCGGCACCGTTGAGGCCGTGCGCGGCATCAACCTCACCGTCTACCCCGGGCAATCCGTGGCGATCGTGGGGGAGTCAGGCTCCGGTAAATCCACCGCCGCCATGGCGGTGCTGGGCCTGTTGCCCGGTACCGGTGAGGTCACCGGCGGACAGATCTTCTTCGATGGCAAAGACATCACCCAGTACTCCGAAAAGGAGATGCAGGGCCTGCGAGGCTCCCATATCGGCCTGGTCCCTCAGGATCCCATGAGTAACCTCAACCCGGTGTGGCGCATCGGTACCCAAATCAAGGAGTCCCTCAAGGCCAACAATGTGGTCCCCGGCTCCGAGATGCACGAACGCGTCTCCCAGCTGCTCGAAGAAGCTGGCCTGCCGGACGCGGAGCGTCGCTCCAAGCAATACCCACATGAGTTCTCTGGCGGTATGCGCCAGCGCGCACTCATCGCCATGGGTTTGGCGGCGCGCCCCAAGCTACTCATCGCCGATGAGCCCACCTCCGCGCTGGATGTGACCGTCCAAAAGCGGATCCTGGATCACTTGGAATCCCTGACCCACCAGCTGGGCACCGCAGTGCTCTTTATTACTCACGACCTCGGCCTGGCCGCTGAGCGTGCCGAGCACCTGGTGGTTATGCACCGCGGCCGCATCGTGGAATCTGGGCCCAGCCTCGATATCCTCCGCGACCCCCAACACCCCTACACCAAGCGCCTGGTTAAGGCCGCGCCTTCGCTGGCCTCGGCCCGTATTCGCTCTGCTTTGGAAGAGGGCGTGGAAACCGAAGAGCTCATGGCCGGTGCTGCGAACCTGGCAGAAGCCGAAGAGGTCATCCGCGTGGAAGGCCTTACCAAGGTCTTCGATGTGCGCGGCGCCAAGGGCGATAAGAAGCACCTCAAGGCTGTCGATAATGTCAGCTTCGGGCTGCGCAAGGGTTCTACTTTAGCGTTGGTAGGGGAATCCGGCTCCGGTAAATCCACGGTCGCCAATATGGTGTTGAATTTGCTGGATCCCACCGAAGGCAAAGTGTTTTATAAAGGCACGGACTTATCGACGCTGAATAATAAACAGCTCTTCGATATGCGCCGTAACCTCCAGGTGGTATTCCAAAACCCCTATGGTTCTTTGGACCCGATGTATTCCATCTTCCGCTGCATCGAAGAACCCCTGAAATTACACAAAATAGGCAGCCGAAAAGAGCGAGAGAACCGTGTCGCCGAGCTTTTGGATATGGTCTCGATGCCGCGTTCTACCATGCGTCGTTACCCCAATGAGCTTTCCGGCGGCCAGCGTCAGCGCATCGCCATCGCCCGCGCATTAGCGCTCGATCCTGAGGTGATTGTGCTGGATGAGGCCGTTTCGGCACTGGATGTGCTGGTTCAAAACCAGATCATCACCTTGCTCGCGGAACTCCAAGAACGCCTGCAGCTTTCCTACCTCTTTATCACCCACGATTTAGCGGTTGTTCGCCAAACAGCTGATGAAGTGGTGGTTATGCAGCACGGAAAAATGGTCGAAAAAGGCACCGCCGATCAGATCTTTAATGATCCTCAGGAAGCCTATACTCGCGACCTTATTGATTCCGTCCCCGGCCTAGGAATTGAGCTCGGCACAGGGCTCTAATTCCCACAAAAACTCACCGTAGCCGCACATGGTTACGGTGAGTTTTTGCATTCCCGAGACCCAGTTATCAGGTCCTAAAAAACTATGGCGGTGCGCAATAATTGCAGGTTTGCCTAGCCCACTGGGTGTAACTCCACGTCTTCTGCCCACGTAAGCTCAATGCCCAAAGACGCCAACCACGCCATCGCATCATCATCGTGGCGAGTAATCCCCTCCACCGCAGCCAAGGTGGCATCAATGGCGCGTTCTGCTTCATCAGCGCTGAGCAACCCAGCGGAGGTGGCGGCCGCTAGCTCATCGATATCCAACACATCCACCGGCTGGCCAGTCACGCTGACTAAATCCACATAGAGATCGCGGGTGCGCCAGGTACCAGCTTCATCAGCTTGGATATCCGCCACATCGAAATAAAACTCTTGGTCTTCTTTCACCCCAGGGCGGAAGTGGAAAATATTGGCACGCAAACCCAGCTTCGGCAGCAACCAAGACTCCAAGTAACCAAACTTGGGGTGGTCCGCACCGCGGGCCATATACAGGCCAAACTCAGTTTCCTTAAAGGTGTCAACGGCGCGCAGGAAACCCTTGGGGTCAGTATTACTGGCCGAGGAAGTATCGAAGGTTTCTTCCTTCACGGGGTGTAAATCAGCACTCATTTTTTGCCTCTTCTCAAGGAACCGACACCAGGGCAGCAGTGGGAGCAAAATCGCAGCGCGCATCTTCGGTATGCACCGCCCCATGCATCCACGCCACCACCGGGCCGCTACCGGTATCTGCAGTAGCAGATAAGGTCGCAGGGCCCTCTGGATTGACGCCATAATTACCCAACACCGTGTGACCACCGCGCAGGGTATGGAGATTAAACCAATCCACAACCATTTCCCCTTGGGCTTCCGCCGCCGGCGAGGTCCCCAACGCGGTAAAGAGGAAAACGGTTTGCCCAGCTTGTGCTCCCGGAACCGGGATCTCAGCTGGACCAGGAACCGCAATGGCAGAACCAACAGCATTGAGTTGCCCACCAATGCATCGGCCAGCCACCGTAGGCCACGCGAATTGCACCACCATGGGTGCATCCTGTGGAATCTCCGGCCCGCCGGTATCCTCACCAGGTTCCGGGTCAGCAAAGAAATTCACCGCCGCCAAAATGGCGCCCCGCACCTGCGGAGGCAACCACGGGTTAGCCGCAAAATTCTTTGCCTGCTCTAGTAGCTGGGCATTGGGTCGACCAAGATGATCGATGGGTAGTTGTTGGCGCAGCGGCTCAATAGACATAGCGCCGGCGTCCATGACCTGATCCACCACATCGCGATGCGATTGTGCCGAGGCCTGCGCAGGGAGCAGCAAGCAAGCTGCCAGCGCAAGCGCGAGGGGACGTTTAAAAGTCACGGTTCTCCACAACTAGGTCACAACTATATAAACAACATCCGTCACAGTAGTTCACAACTGCAACTTTGTACACACCTACCCCTGAAGATGTTGGGGTTTAAAACCAAAACTCCAGCTAGCAGGCTGTCCTACTAGGAATGTCTGCCCCCGCACCCCATTTGTTACATCTTTGTTATTATTCGTGCTCTCATTCGCCCAGTCTAGAACTCTCAGCTAGGTACTAGGGGGTTATAGAGAGTAGCATTACTATGCATTGCCCGTCACCGCTGTGTTCGCATAACACCGCGGTGCATCATTTTTAGTGCTTTTTAGTGCTTTTCAGTAACAGGAGATCCCCCCAACGTGAGCGCAAGCCACCCCGAGTTCCGTAACGTCGCCATCGTCGCGCACGTCGACCACGGAAAAACCACCCTTGTTAACGCCATGCTCGAACAATCGGGCGCCTTTGGTGACCACGGCGAAGTAGCCGACCGCGTGATGGACTCCGGGGACCTGGAAAAGGAAAAAGGCATCACCATCCTGGCCAAGAACACCGCGGTTCGCCGCAAAGGTGCTGGCAAAGACGGCAATGACCTCGTCATCAACGTCATCGACACCCCCGGCCACGCCGACTTCGGCGGCGAAGTTGAACGCGCACTTTCCATGGTTGACGGTGTGGTGCTGCTAGTCGACGCCTCCGAAGGCCCGCTGCCCCAAACCCGCTTCGTGCTTTCTAAGGCACTGGCCGCAAAAATGCCGGTCATTATTTGCGTCAATAAGACCGACCGTCCGGATGCCCGCATCGACGAGGTTGTTGAAGAATCCCAGGATCTGCTCCTGGAACTGGCCAGCACCATCGACGATGAAGAAGCCGCTGCCGCCGCCGAACAACTCCTCGACCTGCCGGTGCTTTATACCTCCGGTCGTGAAGGCCGCGCCTCCACCGAGAACCCCGGTAATGGCAACATCCCGAATTCCGAGGATCTCCAACCGCTATTCGACACTCTCTATGAGGTGCTGCCGGAACCTACCGCCAACCTGGACGCCCCACTCCAGGCACATGTCACCAACCTAGACTCCTCCAGCTTCTTAGGTCGTATTGGCCTGGTTCGCGTACATGCTGGCACCTTGCGCAAGGGCCAGCAGGTTGCCTGGATCCACTATGACGAAAATGGCGAGCAGCACACCAAGACCGCCAAGATCGCCGAATTGCTGACCACCATCGGCATGAACCGCGTTCCCGCACAGGAAGTCATCGCCGGCGATATCGCCGCGATCTCCGGCATCGATGAAATCATGATCGGCGATACGCTCGCCGATGTTGATAACCCCATCGCCTTGCCGCGCATCACCGTTGATGAGCCCGCTATCTCCATGACCATCGGTGTGAATACCTCCCCGCTGGCCGGACGCGGTGGCGGCGATAAGCTCACCGCCCGTGTGGTCAAAGCCCGACTGGACCAAGAACTCATCGGCAACGTGTCCCTACGCGTGCTACCCACCGAACGCCCGGACGCCTGGGAAGTTCAAGGCCGCGGCGAAATGGCACTTTCGGTGCTGGTGGAAACCATGCGGCGCGAAGGCTTCGAGCTCACCGTCGGTAAACCGCAGGTAGTTACCCAAACCATTGATGGCAAACTCCATGAGCCTTTTGAGCACATCGTCATCGACATCCCCGGTGAATACCAGGGCAATGTCACCCAGCTCATGGCCGCCCGCAAGGGCCAAATGGTCTCCATGGGTACCGCATCCGGTTCGGACTGGGTACGCATGGAATATAAGATCCCGGCGCGCGGCCTGATTGGCTTCCGCACCATCTTCATGACCGAAACCCGCGGCACCGGTATTGCCAACCACTACTCCGAGGGCCTGCAGCCCTGGGCCGGTGAAATTAAGGGCCGTGCCACCGGCTCCCTGGTCGCTGACCGCTCCGGGCAGATCACCGCTTATGCACTGCAGCAGCTTTCCGATCGCGGCAGCTTCTTCGTGGAACCCGGCACCGAAGCCTATGAGGGCATGGTTGTGGGCGCTAATAACCGCGATGAGGATATGGACATCAATATCACTCGCGAAAAGAAGCTCACCAATATGCGCTCCGCTACCGCAGATGCCACCGTCACCTTGGCTAAGGCCCATGCTTTGTCTTTGGATGAGGCCATGGAATTCTGCGGCCAAGATGAGTGCGTGGAAGTAACCCCGGATGTGCTGCGCGTACGCAAGACCATCCTGAACGCCACCGAGCGTGCCCGTGCCCGCTCGAAGGAAAAGAACCGCAATAAATAAGGTGTGAGCAAAATTTTTGCTTCCCGAGCCCGACTATCCCCGCATCTGTATGTGGGGATAGTCGTGTCTGGTCTGCTGGTAGGTTGCGCCGCCCAACCCGGCCCACCGCCGGTTGAAACACCGGCAGAAACCACCACAACCACCACCAGCACTTCCACCACGAGTGTTGCGGCCCCGCCTCCGACTAGCTCAGAGTCGATTGGTATTGATCCCATCCATAATGGCTTCAACCCGCACCTGATTGCTGATGACAGTCGCTTTACCCGGCAATTAGCTGACCTCTTATTGCCGAGTACCTTCCATGATGGATTGATGGATACGGACCTATTGGTCTCCGCTAAAGAAATCCCCTTGGATGCAGAAAACAATAGTGACCCGAAAACCAAGCAATTGGTGCGCTATGAGATTCGTCCGGAAGCACAGTGGTCTGATGGCACCCCGATTACTGGTGCGGACTTTAGGTATTTGTGGACCTCGATGATCAGTACCCCGGGGGTTATTGATCCGGCCGGGTATCACCTGATTCGAGATATTAAGACCACTAATGGTGGCAAGGTTGTGGATGTCACCTTCTCGCGGCCCTTGGCTGCCTGGCGGGAGCTATTTACGCATTTGCTGCCCAGCCACTTATTCCCACCGGGAACTGAGCCTTTTAATAAGGCCCTGGGCGCTACCGTTCCGGCCTCCGCTGGGCGCTATATGGTCAATAAAATTGATCGCCAACGCGGCATCATTGTTTTGAACCGCAATGACCGTTTTTGGGGTCAAGATCCAGCACTTATTGATCACCTGGAGTTCCGGGAGATCCGCAATGTCACCCAATCGGCGAATCTATTGCGCTCTGGGCAACTGAGCTGCCTTAATATCACCCCCGCAGAAACCACCACCTTAGCTTTGGGGCTCGTGCCGGATACTCAGGTGAGCGTGGTGGAAGAACCACGGCGGTTGGAGTTGGTGTTTTCGACCATCTCACCGTATTTCCGCACGCTAGCTAATCGCCAAGAGTTCGCACGCGCTGTGGATATTGAGTTGGTGGCCAAGATTGCAGCTGGGCGCTCGAGCGATCTTGCAATTGGGCCGAATGAGTACCAACCTGATGCTGAGTTGCCGACCTTGAGGCCTTTGGCGGGATCGGCGGATCCTTATGAACCAGAAGGCCCACAGGTATTAGAGCGCCCCATCCGGATAGCGGTGGACCCAACTGATGATCAGGCAGCTACCGCAGCCCAAGTGGTGGTGGATCAGCTTCGGGCTAAGGGGCTAAATATTGAAGTGCTGCACACCGACTTTGAGAACATTGTCTCTCAAGCCCTGCCAGAAAAGGAAGCGGATGCGGTGATTAGTTGGTTGCCGCTTAGTAATAGCCCCATTCATGCGGCAAGCCGCTATGGCTGCTTGGATGGGCCTTATGATCCGCGTTCTTCGAATTTGAGTGGCTATTGTGCGGTGGATGCGGAACTACGCCTGCGGGCATTGCTGGCCGGTGAATCTGGTGCGGCAGAGTGGATGCAGAACCTAGAAGCAGAGGAGCGTCTAACAATGCCGATTCTTCAAGAAACCCGCGTGCGTACCTCGACTGATCACCCCTATTGCGAATAGAAGGAACTATGTCCCGAAATCTCATTGGACGCCGCGTGCTGGCGGTGCATGCTCACCCGGATGATGAAGCATTGTGGACCGGCGGTGCACTCGCTGCCTTAGCTCAACGTGGCGCAGATGTGCATGTGGTGACCTGCACGCTAGGTGAAGAAGGCGAAGTAATTGGCGAGCCCTACCAAAACCTGGTGGAGAGTGGACAACTCGGCGGGTTTAGGATCGCGGAGCTATGGGCCTCGCTGGATATTTTGGGGGCCACTGGCCACCACTTAGGTGCCCCAGGGAAGTATCGGGATTCGGGGATGGAAGGCTCCCCAGCCCATGAGCATCCCCGTGCTTTTGTTAACCACACTGAGGAAGCAGTAGCGGACCTAGTGGAGATCATTGAAGAACTGCAACCGGATTGCATTCTTACCTATGGTCCCGATGGTGGCTATGGGCACCCGGACCATATTCAGGCACACCGGATTACCCATGCGGCGGTGGAACAATATGATCCCAGCCTGCGGATTTGGTGGGCGGTGACGGATCGAGAATCACAGGCTGCTGGGTTAGCGGCCATCGCGGAGATCCCGGAAGGCTGGCGGAGAGCAGAAGATGGTGAGCTTGCCAGTGTGGAAAAGGTTGATCTGAAGATCATGTTGGATGATCGCGCCTATGCGGCGAAGGCGGATGCCATGGCAGCGCATGCCACGCAGTTGTGGATTGCTGATGGGCGGGTGAGCCGGGTGAACCCGCATGCGGCCTTGGCGATGAGTAATACCTTGGTGTTTGCGCTTTCTAATCTCATTGCGCAGCCGCTGACTAAAGATGAGTGTTATCAGCTAGGCAATGGGGAAGCCGCCGACAAGAGCGGGGCGGTGGAGAACCTCTTATGAGTAGTAAAAAGAAGAAGGTGCGGCAAAGCGGAACCCCTGCCGAGGTGGGAGGCTCTGCAGTACCGGAGGAGCCGATCTCGGGAAAAGCTCAGCGCTATACCCGGCAGGAGACCTCTGCTGGGGAGAAGGCCGTGGGGATTTTTTGGCTGAGTTTAGGGGCGCTGGTGTCGGTGCTTTTGGAATTGGTGTACCTTGGCGCATGGTTGCCGCTGCCTGGGGGAATCAGCATTATGTTCCCCGTCAGCATCGTGATTGCGTGTTTGTTTAATATCGTCTTGACACGTACAGCATTACTTTGGTCACGAAAGCCAATTGTTGCGGCGATCCCCACACTGGTGTGGGGCCTGGGTTTTCTTGCTTTATCTTCATCTGCGCAGATCACCGGGGATTTGTTGGTGTGGCCGAGCCTGCGTAGCGTATTCCTCTTCGTCTTCGGACTTATCGGAGGCTTAGTACCCCTTTTGCGACGGCAGTGACATAATAGGTCGCGCTATCACCAAACTTTGATCGTTAAGGAACAGCAAGACTCCAATGACTTATACAATCGCACAGCCCTGCGTTGACGTCATGGATCGAGCCTGCGTCGAAGAATGCCCGGTGGACTGCATCTACGAGGGCAAGCGTTCGCTGTACATCCACCCCGATGAGTGCGTGGACTGCGGTGCGTGCGAACCCGCCTGCCCCGTGGAGGCGATTTTCTACGAGGATGATGTCCCCGATGAATGGATCGACTACAACGATGCCAACGCCGCTTTCTTCGATGACTTAGGATCCCCCGGCGGCGCTTCCAAGCTCGGGCCCCAAGGCTTCGACCCGCCTTTGGTGGCGAATTTACCGCCCCAAAACCAGGACTAAAAGTTTTTGCATCACCAAGACCCCTCGGCGAGTAGTTCCACTACTTCAACGCCCGGGGGTCTTGTTGTGCTTTCCGGCGCGCTAGGCTGGTAGCTCAATAGACCTTGAGAAAGGACCAGATGAGCACCCGCACCCCCCTGAGCAGCATCCTCCCGGATTTCCCCTGGGACCACCTAGACGCCGCCAAAGCCACCGCCGAAGCGCACCCAGAAGGCATTGTGAACCTCTCTATCGGCACGCCCGTTGATGAGGTTGCCCCTGGCATTCAACTAGCGCTCGCGGAAAACGCGGCGGCACCGGGTTACCCCCAAACCATTGGCACGCCGCGACTACGCAAAGCCATTGTGGACTCCTGCGAACGCCGCTACCACATGAGCGGGCTAAGCGAAGACGCAGTGCTGCCGGTGATCGGCACCAAAGAGGCCATTGCTAGCCTGCCGAGCTTGCTGAACCTGCGCGATACGCTCATTGTGATCCCCGAACTGGCGTACCCCACCTATGAGGTCGGTGCCTTGATGGCTGGTTCGCGGGTGTTGCGGGCTGACTCGCTGACCCAAATTGGGCCGGAAACCCCCGGCGTGGTGTTCATTAACTCCCCGGCGAACCCCAGCGGCAAGGTGTTGGGGTTGGCGCACCTGCGCAAGGTCGTGGAATGGGCGCGTCAACGCGATGTGATTATTGCTAGCGATGAGTGCTACCTGGGGCTGAATTGGGATGATGAGAACCCGGCTTATTCCATTTTGGATCCGGAAGTCTGCGATGGGGACCACCGCAATTTGATTGCGATTCATTCGCTTTCGAAGACCTCGAACCTGGCGAGCTACCGGGCTGGCTTCTTTGCTGGTGATCCGCAGTTGATCGCGGAGCTGCGGGAAGTGCGTAAGCATGCTGGGTTGATGGTGCCGGGGCCGATTCAGGCGGCGATGACGGTGGCTTTGGAAGAAGACCAGCAGGAGCTTTCTCAAAAAACCGTTTATGCAGCGCGCCGGGCGAAGCTGATGGGGGCGTTGATTAAAGCTGGATTCCAGATTGATTACTCCGATGCTGGGTTGTACCTGTGGGCAACCCGCGGTGAGGATGCCGATGAGACCGTGAACTGGCTGGCTGAGCGCGGCATTTTGGTGGCGCCGGGGCACTTCTATGGTCCGCGTGGGAAGCAGCATGTGCGTATTGCCTTGACCGCCAGCGATGCTGATATTGAGCGCGCGGTGCAGCGGTTGGGGTAGTGGGGGCTTGGTTGTGAGGCCTTTGATTGTGGGGTTGGGCAGGGGTCTGGGGTAGGCCCCTGGGGTAGGGCCATGGGGTAGTGCCCCTGGGGTAGGGCCATGGGGTAGTGTCCCTGGCTGAACCGGTACTTAAGTGTCTGACCTCCCACAATAGGGCGTTGCTTAACGAAAACGGGGGTGCCTAGCAGGCTCATGGGGGTGCCTGAGCCTGCTAGTTTTGCTCACCATGCCAACGCGTACTGAGAGGCTCGACAGCCTTCCCTTTAGTTCTAAACACCGCCGACTGCTCTGGGGCTCTGGAGTTGGTTGGGCGCTCGACGCCATGGACGTCGGGCTTATTTCTTTTGTGATGGCCGCTTTGGCCGTGCAATGGGACCTATCCAAGACCCAACTCTCGTGGATTGGTTCCATTGGCTTTTTAGGCATGGCCCTTGGCGCTGCCCTCGGCGGACTCTTGGCAGACCGCATTGGGCGGCGCCAAGTTTTTGCCCTAACCCTATTGGTCTATGGCCTGGCCACCGGTGCGGCAGCCTTATCAGTATCCGTGGCGATGCTGGTGGTGCTGCGCTTCATCGTGGGCCTAGGCCTAGGTGCTGAGCTGCCCGTGGCCTCCACCTTGGTTGCTGAGTTCTCGCCGAAGCGGATCCGCGGGCGCATCATCGTGATCTTGGAGGCCTTCTGGGCACTGGGCTGGATGCTGGCGGCGCTGATTGGCTACTTTGTGATCCCAGCTTCTGACAATGGTTGGCGGTGGGCGCTGGCCATGGGTATGGTGCCGGCAGCCTATGCGATCTATGTGCGTATGCGCCTGCCGGAATCGGTGCGCTTCTTGGAGACCAAGGGGCGAGTGGCCGAGGCTGAAGCGATTGTTCGCGAATTTGAGGAAGCCGCAGGGAAGGGAGCTGAGGCTGCTGGAGTTGCTGGTGCTGGGGTTGCAGGTGCTGGGGCCGCGGTTGAGCGGGCTTCTGCTGTGGAGGAACAGCATGAGTCCATTTGGGCTCCCCGCTTGCGAGCTCGCACTGCCGCGCTGTGGGCCGTGTGGTTTTGCATCAACTTCTCTTACTACGGCGCCTTCATCTGGCTACCGAGCCTGCTGGTGGACCGCGGCTTCGACCTCATCCACTCCTTTGGCTACACGCTGATTATTACGCTGGCGCAGCTACCCGGTTATGCTCTGGCCGCCTGGCTAATTGAAATTCTCGGGCGCCGAGTCACCCTAGCGCTTTTCTTGGTGGGCTCTGGTGTTTCCGCTGCGCTCTTTGGATTCTCCGGGGATGTGTGGCAGGTCATCGCCACCGGCTGCGCGCTCTCCTTCTTCAACCTTGGTGCCTGGGGTGCGCTCTACGCGATTGGGCCGGAGCTTTATCCCACCGCCACCCGCGGATCAGGTACCGGTTCAGCTGCAGCCTTCGGGCGCCTGGCCTCCATTAGCGCACCGCTGCTGGTACCTGTGCTGCTGGTTGGTGGACAAGGCGCGGTCTTCGGTGTCTTCGCCGCCGCCTTCTTGGTGGCCGCCGCAGCAGCCTTCACGCTTCCGGAGAGGACCAATGTGGCCCTGGAATAATAGGGCCCTATGACAAGCTCTAGAAGGCCAGCCGCTGGGATACAGGTCGCTGGGACACAAGTCGCTGGGACACAAGTCGCTGGCGTCGATGCCTCTGGCGCGGATGCCTCTGGCGCGGATGCCTCTGGACGGCCACCGGCACGCAATGGAATCAGTGCGCGCCGGGTAGTGCTGCGCGCCGGGATACTCCCAGAAGGGGAGTTCTTTGCGGCTAGGGCAGGAGATAGCCCCTTTCAACCCGGAACCATCTTGCCGAGCGGCACAGTCATCGAGCGTGACCTACCAGCCTGGTGCTTCCCGGAGCTTAGAGAAGAACCAGAGATTAAAGCCCAGCATGAGGTGCTCTTCATTGATGAGCACCTGGTGGTGGCGCATAAACCACCCTTCCTGCCCACCACCACCAATGGGCGCTTGCAAATCAATACTTTGCAAACCCGATTACGCCAAGAATTCGGGGAAGAGCTCACACCTTTACACCGCCTCGACCGCTTAGCTAGTGGGGTGGTGCTCTGTGGGCGGAAACCCCAAGAACGTGCCGCATACCAGCAGCTTTTTGTCCAACACCACATGAAGCGCACCTACCTAGCGAAGGTGACAGGCGTTAGCGAAGCTGGGCAGTGGCAAAGCCTGGAGCTTTGGATGTTGAAGCGCCCTGGGCAAAGAGCAGTGCAGGTTGTGCCGCCGAAAACAATGGGGGCACGGCGTACTTTTACGGAGTATCGCTACCTCGAAGACAACCTGATGGAGTTACGGCCGCACACTGGGTTTACTCACCAATTAAGGGTGTTGTGTGCACACCTTAATAATCCGATAGTTGGGGACGATACCTATCCTTTAGATAGTGGGCTGAACCTTAATGAAGGGGCAAAAGCATTGGCTCTAGTAGCCTGGAAGCTGAGCTTTATTGATCCCATTACAGGTGAGGGTCGGGAATTCCAGACTAAGCGCTGCGAAGCGCTAGAATCTCCTAGGTTTTGATCCTCGAACTTCTGAAGGACTTTCACGTATTGTGAGCATCAACTTGAAGGCGAATATCCGTCAATTCATCCAATTTGGGCTGGTAGGTGGCTCGGGTGTTTTGGTGAACCTCGTCGTCGCAGCCTTGAGTAAGAAGATCGCTGGGTGGGTAGCCGGCATCTCTGAGCATGATGCATTCCTCAATCTGTTTGGTTCGGCTTACCATATTCGCTGGTTTAATGTCTTCCTCACTATTGCGTTTATCGTCGCAAATACGTGGAACTATCAGCTGAATCGGATGTGGACTTTCAAAACCGCTGAAATGCGCAGCTGGTGGCGCGGATTCTTCCCCTTCTTGCTTACCGGTATTGGGGCCTTTCTGGTCAGCCAGGTCGTAGCCACACTCCTTATGAATCCCGTATCCCCGCTGTCTTTGCCGGTGGAGATTTTTGATGACTCGACGGGCTTTAGGACCAAGTTCTATTGGGCGACTGCGATCTCCATTGTGGTGGCCATGCCCGTGAACTTCCTGATCAACAAGTTCTGGACCTTCCGGAAGATCAAGCCGGTGGTGCTCAAAGAAGAAGTGCCGCCGCGCACGATCGAAGAGACTCCTTAAGGGAAATTTCCCGCCGTCTTGACCCTCGCCCCGCACCCTTTGTAGATTGAAACCCGTTATCGTTTTCAATTAGCTTTAGTGAAGGGTTGCAGCGAGCAGGCACATGTACATTTTCAATAGCGGGATTTTCTATGCGCTTATCGCGGCCTATGCAGCAGCGATCTATGTCGGTGCAGCAGGCACAGCCTTCTACCTGGGCGTAGCTGCCGGTCTGATTGTCCTGCTGGGATTAGTTGGCTGGGGGCTTAAACAGGGGTTGGGCGCAGCTAACGGAATTTTCGCCGCTGTCTTCGTTCTCGTCGCTACCGTTCTAGCGATTTTTGGCGCGGAGCTGGGACTGGCGATTGTGCTGGTTGGCTGCGCTATCTGCTTTATTGTGGTCCGCTACCGCGCTTATCAAGACCGTATTGCCGCCGCAGCGCGCACGAGGTTACCCAATCACACCAGCTCGCTCTAAGCAGCCGCTGCGACACCTCTCAGCCTCTCGTGGATCCTCAACGTAGCTCGCAGCATGAGTAAGGAAGCTCACGAGCCCCACCACAGGGGCCCCTACGGCATCGCGGGAGAAGACTATCTACCGGCACACGCAAAAGGCGCCCTCCCGAGTAGAGGAGAGCGCCTCATAATTAGCAACCACAGGCGGTTAGCAACCATAGTCGGCTAACGCCTAAGCGAGGCTAGTTCTTGTGCAGATCCTCGTTCAGCTCAACGGCAGCAGCCTTCCAAGGGCTAGCTTCCACTGCACCACTAACCGAGTTGCGGCGGAAGAGCACCCCGGAGGCACCGGAAAGCGCAGAGGCCTTAACCGAATCACCGGAGTTCACACCAGCTGCCTTAGCAACCTCACCGAGCACGGTGACCTTGGTGCCAGCGGTGACATAAAGCCCAGCTTCCACCACGCAATCATCGCCGAGGGAAATACCCACACCGGCGTTAGCGCCCAGCAGGCAACGCTTGCCTACGGAAATAACTTCCTTACCGCCACCAGACAGCGTGCCCATAATGGATGCACCGCCACCCACATCAGAACCATCGTCAACCACCACACCGGCGGAGACGCGACCTTCAACCATGGAGTTACCCAAGGTACCGGCATTGAAGTTCACAAAGCCTTCATGCATCACAGTGGTGCCTTCAGCTAGGTGCGCACCTAAGCGGATACGGTCGGCGTCGCCAATACGAACACCACTGGGGACGACATAGTCGACCATGCGCGGGAACTTATCCACCGAAAAGACAATGACCTGGCCACGAGTAGCCATGCGGGCGCGGGCGAGTTCAAAACCCTGAACCGCACAGGGGCCCTGGTTGGTCCACACCACGTTATTGAGGATCCCGAAGATCCCATCCAGGTTCTGGCCATGCGGCTTGACCAGGCGGTGCGAGAGCAGGTGCAGGCGCAGATAAGCGTCGTGCACATCTGCCGGGGGCTGCTGCAGGTCCGCAATCCGCGTCTCAACAGCTACCTTCTTTACGCCACGAAGCTCATCGACCACGCAGAGATCTTGGAATTCGGAATCCTCCAGCACGGTGGTGCCAGAAGAGTCCACATCCTTAAGCTCTGGGGCCGGGAACCAGGTATCAAGAACGGTGTCTGTATCGAGGGTGATAGTCGCGATACCACGGGCGATAGCGCCCTTAGCAGTCATGTCAGTCATGCGGCTGAGGTTACCTGATTATGAGTTTTTTTGGTGAGGAAGGATAGGGCAATCAGTACCGCAGTGACTACCACCACGGAGGTGATCTGGTTACGTGCACCCTCATCGAAGAGCATGAGCACTACCAAGCCCAGCAGCGCGGCCAAGGTAACATAGGCCAACCAGGGGAAGCCCCACATCCGCACCGTGGTGATCTCATTATTTCGCTCAAATTCTGGGTGCAGGCGCAGGTAGCTCAACACAATCATGATCCAGATGACGATCAAGCAGCCGCCGACCGCGTTCAAGAGGAACTCCAGCAGACCAGCCGGATTCCAGAATTGCAGCGCCACCGACACGAAAGCGAAGAAGACCGAGAGCACCACCGCATTAATCGGCACACCGTCCCGATTGGTCTTACGGAAGAGCTTCGGAGCATCACCGGTCATCGCTAGTGAGTGGCACAAGCGAGAAGTGCCGTAGATCTGCGCGTTGAAAGCAGAGAGCAAGGAAAGCACAATAATTGCTTCCATAAAGCCCACCACACCGGGGATATGAGCCATTTCCAGCACCCGGGTGAAGGGTGATTCTGCGGCGGAACTTGCGCCATCGATTTCGTCATAGGGCAGTAGGAAGGTAATCACTAGCACTGAGCCCAAGTAGAAGAGCGAGATACGCCAAATCACCGAACGCACCGCGGTGGCAATGGCTTCACGCGGGCGATCCGATTCCGCAGCTGCAATGGTCACAATCTCAATGCCGCCGAAGGCAAAGGCCACGGCCAATAGGCCACCGGCCACACCGGCCAAACCATTGGGCATAAACCCGTGATCACCAATGAAGTTGGTGGTGCCAATGAAATCATGGCCCGGCATCAGGCCAAAGACCAGCAAGAAACCGATGACCAAGAAGCCAACAATCACAGCGACCTTGATGAAGGCGAACCAGAACTCGAATTCACCGAAGCCGCGCACCCGCGCAAAGTTCACGATGGCGAAGAAGATCACGCACACCAGGGCCGGAATCCAGGGGTCCACCCCAAACCAGGAAGCCATGATCGCGGAGGCACCGGTCATTTCCGCGCCCAGCACCATAATCAGCATGAACCAGTACAGCCAGCCGAGGGTGAACCCAGCCCAGTGACCATAGGATTGGAAGCCGTAGGTCGAGAAAGATCCGGAAGCAGGTCGCGCTGCGGCCATTTCGCCGAGCATTTGCATGACCATGACGACGATCGCGCCGGCCACGATATAGGCCAACAAAACAGCCGGCCCGGCAACCTTAATGCCGACGCCGGTTCCTAGGAAGAGTCCCGCGCCCACCGCGGAACCCAAACCCATCATCGTCAAATGGCGCGTCTTTAGCCCTGCGCCTAAGGCCGTATTTCCAGCCGTTGTGGTGTTCGTCATGGTCAACACAGTAGCGGGAACTTTTCACATCGGGTAACCGTTTAGAGTTTCGCGCGTACTACCGGTTCGGCACGCCCCGGTTCATGAGCTACCCGCATCTTGCTTCGACCCTGCAACTCCGCCGCACGAACTAGCTGCTCAGCATCCACATCCCACACCTTGGTGTCCGGCTCCAAGATCACATTCGCGCCAATAGTGCAATGGTCTCCCAGCGATAAGCCAATTACCCCTGAAGCCACACCAAAAGTGCAATGCTCACCAATTGTTACCGGAATACGGCTACCGGTTTTATGGCGTCCCGCAAGCACTGAAGCACTTAACTCCAGGTGCGTTCCCTGTCCCAACACCACAGCAGAAGATAAACGCCCCTCAATCCTGGCAGCCCCTAAAGACCCAGAATTATAGGAAACAAAGCCTTCTCGCTGAACCACGGTTCCCGGCGCCAAATACGCCCCCAAACGCACACGTTCTGCCTCTGCAATATGCACCCCCGAGGGCACTACATAATCCACCATGCGCGGCAAACGATCAATACTATAAACGTGAATTAAGCCCCGCGACCGCAAATTCGTTCGCACAGACTCAAAATTCTCTGGGGTGCATGGACCTTTATTCGTCCACACCACATTCGCTAGGCGCTCCACCGCGCCATCCATATTTAGTTCATGGGGCTTAACTAAACGGTGCGACAATAAATGCAGGCGTAAATACACATCATGCGCATCAATCGGTTCCGCCCGCAGATCCGCAATAGTGGTGTGTACAGCCACCTGTTCTACCCGGCGATCCTCATCCAAGGTCACCAATTTCAGCATATTATTGCTTAAATCCTGCGCCCCTAAACGCACCGTTCCGGACACAATATTCGTCAACGGTTCCTGCGCCCGATGCCCCCCACGGTGCAAGCTCTTCGGCGCCTTAAATTGATTATCAGTCACCAATTCTGGATGCGGATACCAGGTGTCCAACACCGTTCCGTCCATCGCGAGGTTGGCGATACCAATCGCCTGAGCACCGTATTCAGTCATAATTTTCCAGTCTAATTCTTCTCCTAAAGTGGAACCAATCAACGCCCCCGCTTACTCGAGATCGGGGTATTGCGCGCACTTCCCGTACACCCCCGCCCGCAGTCTTCCGGGGGTATGCCAAACCTGCTCCACCCCAACCCGAGAAGCTGTTTTGTAGGCTCGTTGCCGTGGAAGCCATCGATCTTTTCGCCGACCCTATTGAATTAACCCGCCAATTGGTGGACATCCCCAGCCCCTCGCACCATGAGGAGCACATTGCGGATGTCATCGAAGCAGCACTTCGCCAACTCCCGGTAGAAGTGATGCGCCTTAAAAATACGGTGCTTGCCCGCACCCAGCGCCACCTGCCAGAACGCGTGGTGCTTGCCGGGCATATCGACACCGTCCCGATCGCCGATAATGTGCCCTCGCATCAAGAAGACGATGTCATGTTCGGCTGCGGCACCGTCGATATGAAATCCGGCCTAGCGGTGTACCTTCATGCTTTCGCCACGCTGTGTGATTCCCCGCAGCTCCAGCGCGATCTTACCGTGGTCTGCTATGAAGGCGAAGAGGTAGCCAGCGAATTCAATGGCCTCGGCTTCATTGAAAAGGATGCCCCAGAATGGCTCGAAGGTGACCTCGCCCTTTTAGGTGAACCCTCTGGTGCGATGATCGAAGCCGGTTGCCAAGGTTCCATTCGCCTGAAAATCTCAGCTCATGGGGTGCGCGCACACTCCGCACGCTCCTGGCTAGGTGATAATGCCGCCCACCATCTCACCCCAGTGATGCAACGCATTTGCGAGTATCAACCCCGCACCGTAGATATTGATGGCTGCACCTATCGTGAGGGGCTTAATATCGTGCACCTGGAATCCGGGGTGGCCACCAACACCATCCCCGATGATGCCTGGATGTTCCTCAACTTCCGCTTCGCCCCAGACCGCAGCGTCGAAGAAGCCCTCCAACACCTCCACGAGGTTCTCCGCCTCGATGAGCTTGAAAATATTAGCTTCGTCATCGATGACGCCGTCGGTGGCGCACTGCCTGGCCTTGAACAGCCCGTCACCACACCCCTCATCAAAGCCGCCGGCGGCTTCCGCGCGAAATTCGGCTGGACCGACGTGGCACGCTTCTCGGCACTCGGTGTCCCCGCCTTGAACTTCGGCCCAGGTGACCCAAGCTTCGCGCACAAGCGTGATGAACAATGTCCAGTCGAGATGATCACCCAAGTCAACGATATTTTGCAGGAATATCTGACAACCTAAGGAACAACTATGGCTAATGCAGAGATCCGTCCCCCACGCGATGGCAAGCGCATGCTGCGCGGCCCCATGCTGCTGCGCGCGGATGGGCAACAAACCTCCACCTATGATCAACGCCTGCTCGAATACGGTGCCGACCATGATTGGCTCCACGCTGACCCCTGGCGCATCCTGCGCATCCAATCCGAATTCGTCACCGGATTTGATGCTTTAGCAGACTTGCCACGGGCCGTTACCGTCTTCGGCTCAGCACGTGTGGAACCAGGCCACCCCTACTATGAGCAAGGCGTGGAGGTCGGCCAAAAACTCGCCGAAGCTGGCTACGCCGTCGTCACCGGCGGTGGCCCCGGACTGATGGAAGCCGCCAACCGCGGCGCCCAAGAAGCCGGTGGGCTGTCGGTTGGTTTAGGCATTGAGCTTCCCCATGAACAACACCTCAATGACTATGTGGACCTGGGCCTAAACTTCCGCTATTTCTTCGCCCGCAAGACCATGTTCTTGAAGTACTCCGAGGCCTTCGTATGTCTCCCGGGCGGCTATGGCACCCTCGATGAACTCGCCGAGGTACTCTGCATGGTCCAAACCGGGAAGGTCACTAACTTCCCCATCGTCCTGGTCGGCTCCGCCTTCTGGGGCCCCTTGGTGGAGTGGTTCCATGAGCGCCTCCGCGAAGAAGGCCTGATTAGCCCCGATGACACCGAACTCTTCTTAGTCACCGACTCCGTGGCAGACGCAGTGGAATTCATTGAATGCACTCACGCTGGCCGCCCACCAGAAGAGTGCCCCGCCATTGGGCGTCAACGCCGCGGCGAACCCGGTGGGTTGATGTACCACCGCGATTAAAACCTCGCCTGTGTCGCCCTGTCGTGTTCTCTTTCATGGCAGGGCTTTATTAATGTTGATGTCGCCACTCCAACCAGAAGGAAAAACTTGCCCGCATACGCTCGCCCCCTGGTCATGGGCATCATCAACCGCACCCCAGACTCTTTTTATGACCGCGGAGAAACCTTCGACCCCACTGATGCACTGAAGAAAGTCGAAAAGCTCATCACCGATGGCGCCGACATTATTGATATCGGCGGGGTCAAAGCTGGCCCCGGCGATAATGTGGATGAAGCCGAAGAAATCCGCCGGGTCATCCCCACCATCCAAGCAGTCCATGAGCGTTATCCCCACACCGTGCTCTCGGTTGATACCTGGCGCCCAGCAGTTGCTGAAGCTGCAGTCAGCGCTGGCGCACGACTCATTAATGACACCTGGGCTGGCTTCGAACCTGATCTTCCCCTCGTAGCCGGTGCCTTGAGGGCAGGCTATGTGTGTTCCCATACCGGTGGAGCCACCCCACGCACCCGCCCACACCGCGTGCATTACGACGATGTCGTCAAAGACGTCATCGAAGAGACCACCGCGCTAGCCGAAAAAGCCTTAGCCGCTGGTGCACCGCGTGAGCTGGTGTTCATTGACCCCACCCATGACTTCGGTAAAAACACCTACCACGGTTTGGAGTTATTGCGCCGGGTAAGCGAACTTGTTGATACCGGCTATCCGGTTTTAATGGCTTTGAGCAATAAGGACTTTGTTGCTGAAACCACCGGGCGCTTCGATGTAGAAGAACGCCTCGCCGGCACGTTGGCTGCCACCGCCTGGGCAGCCCAACATGGGGTCGCTGCTTTCCGGGTACACCACGTCAAAGAAACGGTCGATACCCTACGCATGATCGCCGCCATTCAAGGTGACGCCGCCCCAGTGCACACGATTAGGGGACTGGCATGAAACGTGTATCGGTTATTATCCCCGCACTAAATGAAAGCGACACCATTGCTGCGGTCATTGACGCCATCGCCAACGATAATCCCGGGGAAATCCTGGTCATCGATGCTGACTCGGTGGATAGGACAGCGCTAATCGCTGCCCAACATGGTGCCACCGTCCTTAATTGGCGGGAGATCCTCGCAGAAGAACCCTGGCCCGGTAAGGGCGAATCCCTATGGCGTGGGGTAGCAGCCGCGAACGGCGAGATCATTGTTTTCATCGACGCTGACCTGAAAAACCCCCAACCGGGGATGGTGAAAGCACTCGCGCAGCCACTGCTAGAAGACAGCTCGCTGCACATGGTGCGCGCCACCTACCGTCGCACCTTCCGCGGCCAACCCACCGGTGGTGGGCGGGTCACCGAGTTAACGGCGCGCCCCTTATTGAAGCTTCTCTATCCGGAGCTTTCGCATATCACCCAACCTTTAGGTGGGGAGTATGCGCTTAGGCGCACCACCGCCACACTGGTGCCCTTCGTAGCGGGCTATGGGGTAGAGGTTGGGCTCTTATTAGATATCGCGCAGCGCTTTGGCCCAGAAAGTATCGTAGAAGTTGATCTTGGGGTACGAAGCCACCGCAATAAAACCTTAGCGGAATTAGCGCCCATGGCTGAGATAGTTGCCCGCACAATCCTTTCGCGCACGCTAAGTAATCAGAATCCGCCCCCGGAGCGTGCTCCTTTGGCTGATAAGATCGACGGCAGCGCATCCCGCGGTTAGGCAACCCCAAACATGGAAGGAAGCTCAATGCTCCCATGGATCATCTTTATTATTGCTGCGATCCTGTGCACCGCTTTAGCGACCGCAGTCTTCGGTGGGGTCCTCAACGGCGGATCGCTTAAGCAAGTACCCGTTGATTCGCAGAAAATCAGTGCCGCGAATACCGCTCTCATTCAGGAAGGAAACGCCGAGGGTGTGCGTTTTGAGGTGGTTTATCGCGGGTACCGCCCAACCCAAGTAGATGAGGTCATTGCCCAGCTCAACACCGAAATTCGTGAGCTGCGGGAAGAAAATTCTCGGCTACGCGCGCCGAGAAAGGACTACTATGGGAACGGTATGCACCCCAGCTCGGAAACTTCGGACAAGGAGCCTGAACACACATGGCAGCGATGAAGCCCAGGACCGGCAACGGCCCCATGGAAGCAGTAGAGGAAAGCCGCAAGATCGTCATGCGCATCCCCTCTGACGGCGGCGGCCGCTTGGTCATCGAATTGACTAAGGAGGAAGCTGCCGAGCTCGGTGGTTTGCTTCTCCAAGCAGCAGAGTAACTACCCCGCGTGCCCTTGTTTTCACGCACAACGTCGATCACCCGCATCGACGTTGTGTTTTTCTGCGCCCCTTCGACGAACAGAACCCCATGCTTGCTGATATCCTCGACCTCCTAGCCGACCCCAACGGTGAGCCCCTGGAGTTCTCCGAAAAAGGACTCCACGCCCACGGCCGCACCTACCCCATAGCGGATGCCGGCTACGCCATCTTCCTCCTCGAAGACACCTCCGAGGAAACCTCCCAGGGCGATGACCCAGCAATGCTGCACGCCCGCGAAGCCTTCCTCTCCCGCGGACACTTCGCCCCCTTCGTCGAAGAAGTCAGCGCCGCTGTGCACGACGCCATTGATGAAGCCGGTATCCCGGAAGAAGACACCCCGGTGATCTGCGAGATCGGTGCCGGCACCGGCTACTACCTAGCCCATAACCTCGACGAGGTTTATGGCGCCATCGGCATCGGCATTGATATCTCATCCGCAGCGGCAGAACACCTAGCCAGTTGCCACCCCCGGGTCGGCGCTGTGGTCGCGGATGCCCGCCAACGCCTCCCACTCCACGACGGCGTCGTCGATGCGCTTACCGTGATCTTCTCCCCACATAACGCCGCTGAATGCGCCCGCGTACTCGCCCCCACCGGGCAGCTCATTGTGTTGCTGCCTGAACCCGGGCATCTCAAAGAACTACGCCAACCCCTGGGCATTCGCGATGTGGAACCCGGGGGAGTAGCGGAGTTCCGTGAGCAGGCTGCCGAAGCGGGATTGGTCTTCGCGGCGGAACCCCGCACCATTGAATTCAGCATGCGCTTGGATCGCGAATCCATTAAAGCTCAGATCGGTATGAGCCCTTCGGCCCGCGATATCCCTGAAGATGAGCTTGCTGAACGCGCCGCGCAGCTACCACCGGCCATGACGGTCAGCGCCAAGGCCAGCTTGCTGCGCTTCCGCAAAAGCTAACGCACTAAGCTAACGCACCGGGCCTTCGTATTCACCGAAGTCTTCCGGCAACCCAGCGGAACTAAAATCCTCCGGGAAGTGCTGGAAGGCCCGGAGGATCTTAGCCCCGCCGCTTTCTTCCACCTCAAAGCGTGGGGTACCGCCGTCGAAGTACACGCGGCTAGCCATGGCAACCATCCCGCCATCAGCAAAAACCTCCACCGTGGAACCATCCACAAAAATGGACAAAGAATCCGTGTCGCCTTCCTCCAAGGTGGCAACCGCCGGCTCATCAAGTGGGCCTTCATCCCGATGGTGCGGATTCATCGAACGATCCAAAGTCAAGGTATCCCCGCGGTGCGTGACCGTTGCACACACGCGATCCGCCCCATCCAGGATCTCCACCTTCAACGCAGAGCCCTCCGGCACATCACATAACCCAATCCACGCTGCGGCGTGCTTGGTATCAGCAATCGCATCGGTTAGCCCCGGGGGAGGGGTCTGGTAAATCTTGCCGCCCTGCAAAGTAATCAGCCGCGGGAAGCTTAAGCAATTCGCCCAACCTTCAGCCCGCAAGCTCAAATGCAAGGTGGGGTCATCAAAGCGCCCAATGCCATTTAATAGCCCAAAAATCATGGCGCGTTCATAGCGCTGACCAGTCGGAATCGTGCCCGGGGTGACATTGGTATTACGCGGGCGCACAAAATCATGCCCTTGATCAATGCTGGTAAAAGGCGTGGTCACATGGAAGGTATTGCCCTCAAAGCGGCCCACCAAATAACCAGAAATATCCACCCCATCCTGCTCGCAGGTCACCAGCACCACATCATAAATGCGGTCATCAACCTCATCGCGCAAACGCACAATCCGGGGGCTGACCACCCGCTCAATATCTTCCAGCCCCGAAGCCCCCTCAATCTTCCAGGGACCCAAAAACTCCCAGCTACGGCCATCCTCAGAGCGCAGCATCACCGGCACCGGATGATCACTAGGCCCGGTCACCGCCAGCATCAACCAGCCTTCGTGGCCTTCATCGCGGTCATCCTGGCTAATCCAATCCGGCACCACACAAGGCGAACGGAAATTCTCGAATTCCCCCAGATCATCAATGATGATGCCAAGGCGCTTCACATTCGGATCCACAAAACTAGGATCATCAGCCACCTCATGGCCAATGCTATTCACATCCTCAATCCGCGCCAGCCCAATCGCAGTATCCTGATTCGGGCCCGCCTTGCGCACCGAGGTGTAATAAATATTCAGCGCCTGGCCTTCTGCCACCACGCTTCCGGCGCGCACCATCACTTCATCGCCTTCAGGTGCCAGCACATCATCACAGAACTCCCATTCAAAGGGGTTCTCCGCACCCATAATGTGGCCCCAGCGGGCTGGCTTATCCACCCGCGGGCGGAATTGCGCAAATAAATGCCAGGTATCGCGATCCAGTAGCGCCCCGGCGGGGGCGTCAAGTACACCTACCTCAGGGGTCACATGGAGTTCAGGGCGGTGGATACTACGCGGTGTAGTCATATTGGGTGCGTTCCTCCTGGCGAAGTGTCAATACATGCCCGAGGATAGTGATGTTGCACCAAACATGCGCTAGTCCCCGCAGGGTGCTACCCGCCTGCCCGCACTGAGCGCGCCCTCCACGTCACAAAAACTCAACTCAAAACCCGCCATCTTCGCCACCCCATCTACAACCCCAAATTTCAGCATTTCTCCAGCTTGTAGGCCCTGCGGAAACTCTTCAGTATCCAGCAGCTTCACAGCCCGTACCTTCAGCTCAAACTCACCGTGGTCCCGCCCACCATCAACCTGCGTCAACACACCCTCAAACTCCATTATCGTTCGCGCCGGCCCCGCATTCACCCGCACGCTCACCGCCCCATCCGGGGTGATCTGCATACCTCGAGAATGCTCCGTCCACTGTCCCAACAGCCAGGTCGGCACGTACCTAAACGCTTCTGCTTTCGGCAGTGCTCGATATGGCGGCCGGAAGAAAGTGTGGTTAAACCCCCAGGTTTCTTCCGGAGCCATCACAAACCCTTCTGTCTGCGAGCGCCGCACAATCAACCCCGGATTCGTCGACCCTTCGAACTCATAACCCCCCAAACTCAGTACCTCACCAGCCCGCAGCTGCCGCGCCTCCTCCGGCCGCACCCGCACATCCGCCGCCTTCACACACGCCACATCCACGACCTTGTCCTCCTCCCACGTCAACAAGGTCGTATCCGCACACCGCTCCACACCCCGCAAACGCCCCTCCCACGCACACCGCAGCACCCCATCGCTCCAACACACACCCGGCTGCCCAGCCACAGCCACCGCCCAATGAATATTTTCGCTCCCCGAGATCGTCCTTCCGCGGGCGTTCTCATTCTGCGGCGAGGAGCTAGTGACGGCAGACGACGGTGGTTGAGTTTCACGGGAGTCAGAGCATCCCACCAGTAGCAGTGCCGCGCAAAAGAGCACACCGGATTTCATACACCCAAGTATTACCCTTCTTCGATTCACATGCATAGAAACACAGGGTGTAGTCACCCCTAAAGTAGCTAAAGGGATATATCGCAGTACCCCACCGCGATATATCCCTGTTCGCCTAGATGAGTGATTTATAAATATCTACCGTCTGTTGCGCAATAGTTGCCCAAGAGAATTCTTCCACGGCCCGCTCGCGGCCCTTCTTTCCGAATTCCTTAGCCTTGGCACGATCCGCCACCATAGCATTCACCTGCTCAGCCAAATCCTTCTCAAAGCTGGCCGCATCAGCTTCGTCATAGTGCACCAAGGTGCCGGTATCACCATCAACCACAACCTCAGGGATACCGCCCACATCAGAGGCCACCACCGCAGTACCGCAGGCCATCGCCTCCAGGTTCACAATGCCCAAGGGCTCATAGATAGAGGGGCACACAAAGGTATCCGCAGCAGTTAAAATCTCCTGGATCTTCGGTTGCGGCAGCATATCCTGCACCCAGTGGATCCCCTCGCGCTTAGCCTGCAACTCCTCCACCAAAGCAGTAGTACGAGCCGCAATCTCCGGGGTATCCGGGGCCCCAGCGCACAACACCAACTGCACGCCCTCATCAAAGTCCGCAGCGGCCTTCACCAGGTGCTCCACACCCTTTTGCCTGGTGATGCGGCCAACGAAGGCCACAATCGGGCGATCCGGATCCACACCCAATTGCTTGAGCACCGAATCCTCCGCCTCATCCAAGGTCGGACGCGGCTGCCACAGCTGGGTATCAATACCATTGAGCACCACATGGATGCGCTCCTCCGCAATGCGCGGATAAGCCTCCAAAATGGCGTCCTTCATCTTCGCCGACACCGCAATCACCGCATCGGCATACTCCATGGTGTTCTTCTCAGACCAAGAACTCACCTCGTAGCCGCCCCCTAATTGCTCCCGCTTCCAGGGGCGATGCGGCTCCAAAGAGTGCGCGGTCGCCACATGCGGAATGCCATGCAGCTTGCCGGCTAGGTGCCCGCCCAACCCCGCATACCAGGTATGCGAATGCACCACATCCACATTATTTGCTGCTTCCGCCATCCGCAGGCCTGTCGACAGCGTCTTAATCGCCGGATTCGCCTCTTCTAAGGCCGGGTCCACACCATGAACATATACGCCTTCAGCGTCTCGCGGAGCCCCCATGCAATGCACATCCACTGGCACAATCTCGCGCATGAAGCGAGTTAATTCAGTGACATGTACACCCGCGCCCCCATAAACTTCCGGCGGATACTCTTTAGTCATCATTCCAACTCTCATAAGCACCAGCTTAGGTTGAAACACCCCCAGGTGCCGAAATCACCGAATGGGGGTATCTGTGTCATGTACCACGCCACTAATACGGCGCGAAACTCAAAAAACTAATAAGTTGGAAAGAGTGAGAAGCCAACCGAATGTCCTAGCCATTGTTCTCGCCGGCGGCGAAGGAAAACGCCTCTTCCCCCTAACCGAAGACCGCGCCAAACCAGCCGTTCCTTTCGGCGGGACCTATCGTCTTATCGACTTTGTATTGTCGAACCTAGCCAACGCCGGTTACCTCAAAATCGCGGTGTTGACTCAATACAAGTCCCACTCGCTGGACCGCCACATTTCCCAGGCGTGGCAGCTATTGGGGCCCACCAGTCAATACATCGCCTCGGTTCCGGCACAGCAACGCCTCGGCAAGCGCTGGTTCACCGGCTCCGCCGATGCCTTGCTGCAATCTCTCAACCTCATTTATGACGAGAACCCCGAATACGTCATCGTCTTCGGCGCGGACCACGTCTACCGCATGGATCCCGAGCAAATGGTGGAGCAGCATATCGCCTCCGGCAAGGCCTGCACCGTCGCCGGGATCCGCATCCCGCGCAGCGAAGCGTCCGCCTTCGGCTGCATCCAAGCTGAAGAAGACGGCACCATCTCGGAGTTCCTCGAAAAGCCCGAGAACCCGCCGGCAGTCCCGGATGACCCCGAGGTCACCTACGCCTCCATGGGTAATTATGTCTTCACCACCGAAGCACTCATCCGGGCACTTCACGATGATGAAGAAAACCCGGACTCCACCCACGACATGGGCGGCGACATCATTCCTTATTTCGTTTCCCGCAATGAGGCTGGTGTCTATGACTTCTCCGCCAATGAGGTCCCCGGCGCCACCGACCGCGACCGCGGCTACTGGCGTGACGTCGGTACCATCGACGCCTTCTACGAGGCCCACATGGACCTGATCTCCGTGCACCCCATCTTCAACCTCTACAACAACAAGTGGCCCATCCGCTCGACGGACCGCCAGAACCTGCCTCCTGCAAAGTTCGTCCAAGGCGGTATTGCGCAATCCTCCATGGTCGCGCCGGGCTGCATCATCTCCGGCGGTACGGTCCGCAATTCCGTGCTCTCCACCGGAGTTCATGTTGAAGAAGGCGCCACGGTTGAAGGTTCCGTGCTCATGCCAGGTGTTCGCGTGGGTAAGGGAGCCGTGGTTCGCCACGCCATCCTCGATAAGAACGTCAAGGTCCGCGAAGGCGAGATCCTTGGCGTCGATCGTGCCCGCGATGCTGAACGCTTCACCGTATCTGCCGGTGGCGTTGTCGTCGTCGGGAAGAACGAAACCGTCTAGCCCAAACAAAAGTAGCCCCCGCAAAAGCGGGGGCTACTTTTATGCCCACTAGGGAGTGGTTTTGGTAACCAAGGTCATCCCAGCCCCCAAAGGCAAACGGCTCACCACCGCACCTTCCAAGGAATTAATCAGCGCATCGGCTTCCCGAGCGGAGACCGTCAAACGATCCTTCCGACTTTCATCAGCCAACGTGCCATCTAAGAGGGCATCCGCCATAATCAGCACGCCACCTTCGGTAAGCAGCGGCCAGGCGGTAGTAACCATGGCGCACATATCCATTGGTGAAGCGTCCACATAAATCAGTTGATAAGAGGCCTCCGCTAAGCGCCCCATCACCTCAAGTGGGCGGGAGGGTAAGAAGCGATAACGCGAGGGGGAATAACCAGCATCGCGGAAGGTTTGGCGAGCTTGACGTTGATGCTCAGCCTCCGGATCAATGCAGGTCAAGATCCCGGTGGAATCCAAGCCCTTCAATATATATAGGCCCACCACTGAAGCTGCTGGGGTGACCGCCACCGCACCGGTGCTCCGCGAGTTCCGGGTCATCGCGGTCAGCGCGGTTAAGAGCTGGCCGGTCATAATATCCGGCACTGTTAAGCCAAACTCCTCAGCATCTTGCCGTGCGTTGTGGAGTGCTTCATCTTCGTTGGCGGTGGACTCAATATAAGAACTCAAGGCAGGATTCACGGCTTTAAGTCTAAAGGCATGAGCAGCCGCGGGGGTAGATGGGTGTGACTGCCAGGAAATGTCCAGGTTCCCATATGGAGTTCCAAAGCATAATCCGGCACAATAACAACCATGACAGCACGCAAGCCCCGCACTTCGGTCCCTTCGCGTGCCCAGAACGTTGATACTACGGAGAACATCATCGATCAAAAAGCAGCCTCCCAAACAACACCCGAAACTCAACCGGACCAAGAGCTGCAAGGAACCGCCGCCTTCGACGCCGGCACCGGCACCATGCCTAGCTGGGGTGAACTCGTTGCCGAACATGCCGACAGTGTTTACCGCCTGGCCTATCGCCTCTCCGGTAACCCCCATGATGCTGAAGACCTCACCCAGGAAACCTTCATGCGAGTATTCCGCTCCTTGAAGAACTACCGCCCGGGTACCTTCGAAGGCTGGCTGCACCGCATCACCACTAACCTCTTCCTCGATATGGTGCGCCACCGCGCCCGCATCCGCATGGAAGCCCTACCCGAGGACTATGAACGCGTCCCCGGCAATGAGCTCACCCCAGAGCAGGCCTATAGCGTCACGCACCTCGACCCCGTCCTCCAACGTGCCCTGGATGAACTCGGACCTGATTTCCGAGTCGCCGTGGTGCTCTGCGACGTGGTCGGCATGAGCTATGACGAGATTGCCGATACCCTCGGCGTGAAGATGGGTACCGTGCGTTCCCGTATCCACCGCGGACGTAGCCAATTGCGCGCCAGCCTGGAGAAAGCCGCGGCCCACGATAGTGATGCACAGCTGTTGATCCCCAGTCGCTAAACACATTCATTGAAGCGGTGTCCTTTGTTAAGGGCACCGCTTTTGTGAATTATCTCCAGCGGTTTATCCAAGCATTTTCTTTAGTATCCGCCTACAGTGGGGAAGAAAGAACACGAAGGAGGTGGTTTGTTTCCGCCATGCAGAAGCTACCTAAAAGACGCAAAGAATTCGCTTCCATCGAGCACCTAAGCCCTGAAGCTGTCGCCGCATACGTCGACAAGGAACTCACCCCCGCCGCTGTTCGCCGCGCTGAGAATCATCTCATGGATTGCCCAGAGTGCCGCGCCGAAGTAGAACGCCAATGCCGCGCCGCCGCAGCCCTGCAGGCCTGCTCCCAAGTTGATAGCACCCTGCACGCACCGAGTGATCTCATAGCCAAACTCGCTGGCATTGAAGTGTCTTGCCCTCAAGGGCCCAAGGCCTGCTTGCCGCCAGATGCACCGGACCGCGAACGCATCAAAGAACTCTTTAATACCCATCTCAGCGGTATCGCGGGCCGTATGCGTAAAAAGACCCAGAAGCACTCGCACCCGGAGAACTTATGACCACCCCTGATCCGCTGTATCCCTTGAGACAGGAAACTCAAGCGGTCTTAGAAAGAGCAGTGGGGGAGGGTCGCCTTGATCTAGGAGAGTTCAGCGAACTCGCTGGCTTGGTGTGGTCTACCGAAGACCCGAAGCAATTAGAAAAACTCATTCTGGAGTCGCACGTCGGCTCTGAACTTTCTCCCTTTGGTGAACCTCCCGCTCCACGAGAGGCTTCTGGTACCGCCATCGCGGTCTTGAGTGACCATAAACGAACCGGTAACTGGGTGATCCCGAAGGAAATGACCGTAGTGTCAGTACTTGGGGATGTTAACTTAGATCTCTGCGAAGCTACGCCTTCGTCTCTAGAGATCGTTATCAATGCAACCTTGGTGCTCAGCGACCTGAAAATAACCGTGCCACCCGGCGTCCAAGTTTATAGCGACAACAATGCAATCCTGTCGGACAACAAGATTGAATCCAGCGCCCCGCTACCCGGCGCACCCAAGGTGTTCATCAAGGGGCTCAGCGTTTTAAGCGATATCAAGGTGAAGGTTAACGACCCCAATACCCAAGAAACCTCCTGGTGGAGGCGCGTTTTAGGCAGCTAGCATGCCGAAGTATAGGGCGAGCGCTAAGGTGGATGTGTGTTTTCAAATATTGGCTGGTTTGAGATCTTCGGGATCCTCATCGTGGGCCTCATTGTCCTAGGCCCCGAACGCCTCCCCGAGGTGGTCAAGGATGTGCGTGCGGCACTATTCGCTGCCCGCAAAGCCATCAATAACGCCAAGAAAGAACTCGATGGCGAGTTCGGCCAAGAATTTGAAGAATTTAAAAAACCCATCGGCCAGCTTGCTGCCCTGCAGCGCATGGGCCCCAAAGCGGCACTCACCAAAGCCCTCTTTGATGGTGATGGCGAATTCCTCGATAGCTTCGATCCCCGGAAAATCATGGCCGAGGATACAGCTGGCCAGGCTTATCGCCAGAGCATGAATGCCCCGGAAAGCTACCAGGTGCAGCGCTCATCCGTACCGATGAACCAACAGGTGCCGCCCCCAACACCGGCACCGCCAACCCGCCCGGCCCCAACCCCGCCCCAGCAGGCGGCTGCCCCGCAGCAGCCCGCGCCGGCCCCACAAGATCCGCCACAACCGCATAGCCGTGGCGAATTCTCCTGGGATGATATTACGTAGTCAGAAGCTCGCGCTTTTTGACATGGTTGACGGCAATGGCAGCGAGGATGGTTACGGCAAAGAAGATCTCGCCCGTAACTACCGAGCCATTTCTACCGGCTAGCCAGATGGCAAGGAATGCCCCCATGACGCCGACGACAATTGCGTTGGGGTGAATGCGGGGAATGCTGCTGTTATCAGCCATTGTGGCGCTCCTCAGTTGCGGGGTTTAAGTGCTCTGGCTCATATTTTAATCCTCGAGAACGATCTTATCCAGAGGTTCGGAAAATTTACTCGGTACAAACACTTTTCCCTCGATTCGTCGAGTGATTGTGCAGTCGGATTCCATCCTTGTTGAGATCTAACCATCGAAAAAGGCAGGACCGGGGCGATAAATATAGGTGGTAGCTTCTAGCCTGGAATGGGGTCTCAGTTCAGTTGGAGAAAACATGACCGGTTGGGATTCGATCGTTTTCGTTCCGGTTGTCAGTGAACCCGGTGGCAGCTGGTAATTCAATATTAGGTGTCGGTGGTTCTGGTTATAACGCTCTGGAGGCCTGCTGTATGGGTTGTGGTCTGGTCTGAGTTTTCGGACGGTTTAGCTTAATAGTTGCGGGTTTTGTTGGCGCTGTTTTCAGGCTTGTGTGAAGGCTGCCGGGGAGTTGGTAGGCCTACGCGGAATGTGGATGGTAGTTGTTGTACCGATCGGACCACGCTGCTAGGCAGCAGTCTAGACCAGCACAATCTTCCAATAGGTTATCTTCTAGCACTTCCTCGCGCATCCGGTTGGGCAGCGATTCGACGAATCCATTCTGCCAAGGCCTGACTGGGGGGATAAACGCCTAGACGGTGCTGTCTTCTTTTGCCTGGGCCGCCAGCGCAGGTCAGGTGAGCTCTGGCCAGTTGTCCATTCGGATAACTGCAGGTCGGCCACGTTCGCGGGCGAAGGTGTCTGGTAATTCGATAACCATGCTGGCGGGCAGTTTCTTGTCAATGGCAACCCCGATATGTACTCGGGTGCATTCATCGATAACGTAGAGAATCTTCATCGCGTGGCCTGGATACAGCAACTGTGCGCATTGTGGGTTGTTCACGGGAAACCCCGCAGGTTTTCTTCTCGCAATAGCTGTCAGAGAGCATCGTGGTCGATTCGAATCCTTCGGCGTTGGCGTACTCCCACGCTCGCCGGTGGCCCCACCGGTGAGCGTCGCGGCGAACTCGCGCAGCCAAGCGTGTACGGCGGCATTCTTATCACCTTCCGTTTGATTCTGATTATCGGTAATGTGGGCGTGATTTCGGCGTTTAGTCTGGTAGGCGTCGTAGGTTGAGCGGGAAAGCGCAGCGACTTGGCACGCCAATCGTTGGTTATAGCCCGATTGGGTCAACGTATAGGCAGCGATATGCCGGTCGACTGGCTTAGAATCTATTTTTCCGGCAACTCCTTGAACGCGGCTCTTTCAATTTAGCTGCACCCTGAAGCTTCTTCAGCCGCCCGTTTTACTGTCGCAACCCGAACAGTTCTATTGCTTCGCTACGGCCCAACTGGCGGTAATTACGGAGACAACGAACCAGCACAGCCTCGCTGGCTTCAAGCTCGCGGGCGATGTCGCCCTTAGACAGCCCCGATGCGGCTTGCTGCTCGGCTTTCGAGCTGCGCAACGATCTGCACACGGGTGTGCTCAGAGAACCTCTTCATGAGTCGATCTCTCATGTTCCATTAGCAAGGTGGGTTGTAAGGCGACTATCAAGCTAATCGGTCGGATATTCCCAGACCAGGCCAGTTGGAGGCAGCCTGGTTGGTCAGTAGTTTTATAATTACTACTACTAGTCAGAGAGCGGTTTGTATGCCTAAGAGGTATCCCAAGGAGAATCGAGAGGATGTGATTCGGAGTGCGCTAGCGAGGGATCCGGATGTCCCACTGACTTAGGTTGCCCATGATTTTGGGGTTCATGCTGGTAACTTTGATAAGTGGCTACGCGCAGAACGTATTGCAAACGGCGCGCAGGAAACTGTGAATCGTAAAGAGTCCCAAGAGTTGCGTCAGGTTCAGGGCGACAAGCGTTTAATTGGGTAGAGTAACCAGTTACTGCGGCGTTTACTAGACCCATCCAGCTGAATCACAGTGGTGATTTCCAAGTTGAGAATACTCTGCCCAGCGAGAGTGCTTTGGAAAAATTCCCGCAGCAATATCTTCCGGGTCGTTCGAGCCAGATTGGCATGTTTTAGGACAACTGGCACAAGAAAAGGCACTTATATCGCACGTAGTGGTCGGAAGATATTAGTCATTAGAAAATATAAAACGATTATTTTGACGCGGGAGTGTGGTTGAATTAATGAAGATTTCAAGGCTGGTCAAAGTCTTAGAGGTCGACCCCCTCCTCACGTGTGTGAAATCGCCTAGCAACCTAGCATGCAGGTAGTCGAAAGTTTCGGCGCATAGTGCCTGCTAAACGCCGCAAAGACCTGCACTGGTAAAACGAAAGCGAAGCGGTGGGAGGGGGTCCTAGTCCAGTCTCGAACCTAATCCTGCCTGAAATGATTCACTGCAAACGCCCCAATTAAGGCAAGGGCGAGGAAGATTTCACCGGCGATGACCGATTGGTTTCTTCCAGCTATAAACACCGACAGAAAAGCTCCCATGATCGCGACAGTGATGGCGTTTGGATGGACAGCTTTTCTACTCGATTTCTCAGACACAGCGAGTACCCTCCACTTGACCCCACCAATTGTAGTCAAAGCGGATGCTGCCCGGGCACTTACGGTGGTGACTTAGATACACCGTGGCTGCAGTGATGATTGCTCCGATCACGATGCATGCTGCTTGGCCGACTCCCGGGATCAAACAAATAGCAGTGCCGAGAGCGAAACCGCTACCGCTAATAAGAAGATCCTGCTCTTGCGAAGTGAATTCAACCCAGAATCCTCCATTTCGCGTTCCCCCGTTAACTAGGGGGACAGGGCCATTAGACATTGCTGGATCAGGAAGCGCAATGGAGAAGCCTTCCGACAGCTCAAACGACACAGTCCCATCGGAATTCCGAGAGTGGGGGACATCTGAATTAATTAGTTCATCAAATGCCTGGGAGATCAGCTCAGGGCTGAGCTGGGTGTAGGTGCTTACGGTCCCGTCCTCGAAAACAGGCGTCGGCTCGGTTGCCTGAGCGATAGGGGCACTAAGGAAACCGACGGGTAGCAGCAGTGATAGGGCTGCTGCGGGTAAAGATTTGCGGTGAAGTAATTTCACGGCGCTCTCCTTTTGTGGCTTGGGGGATGCGTATCCCACTTGGTTAAAGGAAACACCAGAAGCTTGACCGGTTCTCCAGTATGGTAAGGCTACACTAAATGGTGTTAGTTCAACGTTAACACTTTCAAGAATTGCTGTCTAGAGGATCTGTCTTTCAAAAATATCCCCCGAGCTTGAGATAGATAGGAACTCGATCTGGAACTGGTCGTATAGGCAGGTTTCTCGGCCTAGTTGGATTATGACACGACGGTCTGGGCTGAACAGTCTGGCAGGTTGTCTCACGGAGAAACTTTTAGCAAGACACTTGTTGGCCAGATTGTTCGTAAGCCGGAGGAGATTGGCTGCGATCAGCCTAACGGGGGATCCAGTTGCTGATGCCAGCCGATAGGCATGGGGCAGCCGAGCAACTTTTTGTCACTAGGAATGTCCCACTATCAAAATGGGTCGCCAAGAAGCCGCAAAGCTTCCAAAAGCACACTCCCAGCTTGGGTGTGTGCTCCCGGAAGAAAACTGGAAAGCAACACTGAAGGAGATGGTCGAAGCACACCTCTAAGCGCACAGGTCGTCATGAAGCGGTGGGCTTCCTTATTTCTCACGGAGATGCTGAACGGCTACTATTCCATGTGGTGTTGCTATCACCATTAAGCATACAAACCGATTCAAGCGCTTCATCGACCCCGCAAGATTCATGTTGAAGATGGGATAGCTTATCGTTGGCTAACAGCTTTCGGTAGCAAGCATCAACGGCGAGAGTATCTCCTGTTACTAATCCCTGGCCGCCGCCACCAGCCAATCTAGTTGTTACCTGTCTATGCAGCAGACCCAGGCGTAGAAGAATAGGAGAAGCAACCAGTGCAACTTAACTCCAGTACGCCGAGCTAAAAGGAAGTCAGGTGCTTAAGATGTAGGTTAGGACTGGTTGGCAGGCGCAGGTTTTGCCTCCTCCAACATCATTTCGTAGTGTCCTAGGTGTGCACCGCCGGAAGCCCGGGAAAAAATATTTTCGAAAGCCTTTAGCCAGTCTTGATTCGATGCTTGGATTGGGGCAAAAATAGTATCGTCGATGATTCGGTGAGACCCGCGATGCGACCAGGCTACAAGAGCGTGATGATGCATCCGCTGGGCTTGAGACAGCTCATCCGCGAGCGAATAGAGGTCGGTGTAACCGCCAAGCGCCATGAAGTAGCTTTCAAGGATCCTGCGCAACGTATTTGCAAGCCACGGCATAGGCTTATCGGGATGTAAGGTTGCATCGGCAACTTGGTCCCATAGCTCCTGGTACGAGGAGCGAACAGGGTTTTTACGACCACAGGCTTCAATCTCGTTGGGTGCAGGAGACAATTTCTTGATCCGGTAGAACATAGAATTCTTATTTGTACGCCCTTTGGACGGGTAACTGACTTCCTGGTGGAAACGAGTATTGTGAGTGAAGATCAGTATCTGATCCACTCTGTCATGTTCATTTTCTTGAACGAGCCTAATCATGTTACGTATTAGTGCAGAGACCACGAACATAATATCCGCGTCAAGGCTGGAGATCGGGTCATCGATAACTGCACATAATCGAGGGGTTTCGCCCTCCCCAATCTGCCCCTCCAATGAGTGATAGAAGTACAGGAAAGTGAGAAAGGTTCGCTCACCTTCACTAAGCGTATTACTATCTGCGATAACCTCGTCGGACCTTACAATCTGGTAACCCTGTTCCGGGTTGGGGGCCTTTTTCAGCTTGAAGCTGTGAAACCTGTGGACTTTGAGTAACTCATTTATTTTGTCGATTGTATACTGACTGGATGCCGTCTTCGATTGCAACGACTTGATATCTTTTTCAAGGTCCTTCAGCTTTAAACTTTTATCTTTTACTTTTTCTTCGAGCCCACCAATTTTCTTGTCCAGCCCCTCTTTCTTGGTAAGGTAATTCTGCAGGTCATGTTTCAACGTTATCCAGATTAGATAGGTCCAGCTTTGATCTATTAGATGATCTTTTTCTTCGTTCTGATTTCTAGCGAGATTATTGTGCGCTTTGATTTCAGCGCTAATTTGACTTGAATGTTGCAAGACCTGCTGGTAATGGTCCGCTAGGTGCGGGTTGTCGTAGATCATGGCAGGCGTTGAAATTTTTTTTTCAAGCTGCTGTAAGGCTTGGAGCAATGCGCTTTGAAGGTCCTTGAAGGAAGCCTCAAATGAATCGTGGTTACTATATTTGATGCCGATGTTCAGATAGTTATTGTGATATTCCTTTAACTGTTCGTAGAACTGTTTAACCTCCTGATCTAGTTTCTTGATTGAGGCGATCTGGTTCTCGTAATGTGTATCAAAAAGTCGCGATAGCTGCTCCCTTAAACTATCATCGGTTTCTTTTTGGCAAAACGGGCACTGTGGTGGATGCTTCTCTTGGGCTTCGAGGTAAGTTTTACCCTGCCGCACCCAGTCAGAGTTGTCTAGTTCATCAATGAGTGTCTTCAGCGGGACATCAGCACTCGATGTGACCGGTGTTTGCAGGCTGTCGGCAAGGTGGCATTCTTTCCACGTGATTGGTGGCACTGGCGGGGCTGTGCCGACCTCGTGCAACGTTGAGGAGAAAACCTTTTCTGCACGGCTCTTTAGATCATCCAGGTTTAGTCTGTCCAGGTCTGTTTTATTGGGCTTCGTGGAGTCCTTGAAGTGCCTGATAATTAGGGAAAAGGCGTCCTTTTTGCTGCGATTCAGGCCCTTCATTTTTTGGCGGAGTTCGTAAGGGAAGTCCGCGAGACGATTCCAAATTTGATCAGCCGCTTCCGCTTCGAGCTTATCTCTAGACTCTTTGGTTGAATTTATGTCTTGTTGTTGGCTAAATTTTTTCTCTGCTAGGTCCTTTGCCTGATCTGTCAGGTCTTTAATTTGCTGGACTATCTGTTGGCTTTCCTCCCCCAGGGAAAAGACTCCCGGCATCGTCGAGGCGAGAGTATCTTGCACATAATTCCGGTTGTATACCTTGATCGTTTGTGGATCGCCCTCCCAGACCGGCTCGAGTGCGCTTGCCCCCGGATCGTTCAGTGCTGCACTTATTGTAGTTTTCCCAGATCCATTTGGTTCATAAACATAGTTAATAACGTCCAGTTTCTCGAGTTTTTGGTCGGGAGCGAAGCAATATAGTTATTGCAGGCTTATGGATTTAAGCATCTAAAACACCCAATGTTCTTGACAGTAATGCAGTGGCAAAGAAAGCGGTGGTATTTCCATCGTCATGCCTATCTACGAAACGTAGAGTAGGATTTGTGCAGATATTTCTAGTTGATCATTCTACACTGAAGTTTTCGCCCTGCTGCGGGACTCAGGCCGGTCATCGCCTCGTTCGGGGGTCCTGTCTTCCGGGGCACCTCATAGTTTATGCAGAGTTTCGCAATTATTGTACATCCTTTCTATGGCTCTAGCAGCGTATACTCTGACTGCCGAATAGTCAGAAGTATGAGTAGTACTGAACTGCGGCTACTATTTTCACCTGGCGCTATCGGAGGAGGAATTCCTTGCGACTGCTGAAACCCTGAGACAGAATCGGCGAGAAGATTGAGACCACCTCAGGGTTATCACCTAAAAAACCCTGTGACCAGCCAAAATACTCTTTTGTCACGTTAAAGTTGGGGGGCATGGTTGAAACGAGGAGACGCTGGCCAACGTATGTGGTGTTCGGGATTTACTTTGCGCTGTTGGTGTGGTTGACTCTGTTTAAATTTGCCACCAGCGTTGATGAGATTCCACAGATGCGGAATCTCAATCTGGTTCCCTTCGGGGAGTCAATGATTGTCAATGGGAAGATCAGCTTCGACGAGATCATCTATAACCTCGTGGTGTTCATTCCCTTCGGAATGTATATGCGCATCTTCCTGGCTAAGAAGCATTGGCTACTGCAGTGGCTGCCGGCGGTGCTGCTGAGTATCGGGTTTGAGCTATCGCAGTATGTGTTTGCTATTGGCGGTAGCGATATCACGGATGTGATCACCAATAGTGCTGGTGGGCTGCTTGGTGTTGGGCTATGCGCAGCGCTGGCGAAGTGGCGCCCTATGAACTATGAAAAGATCATCAACCGCATTGGACTGGTGCTGGAAATCGTATTTTTGCTGCTTCTGGGCACGCTACTTGCTGTTAACGCCTAAAACTGTCTTGGCGCGGCATACCTGCGGGAGGAGAACTCCCGCAGGTGAGTGCCTTGGAGCACCCCACGATCTCGGGGATAGCCCTGGGTTTAACGCTCGACGTTGAGGCCCAGGGGTTTGCCGGCGAGGGATTCGCGGCGGACGACGAGTTTATCGGCGATGGCGTTAATGGCCTGGCCGGTGGGGGAGTTGGGTTCGCTGATGGCGATGGGGGTGCCGTCGTCGCCGTGCTCGCGGAGTTTGGGGTCAAGCGGCACCTGGCCGAGCAGCGGGACGTCGGTGCCGGTGAGCATGCTGAGGCGCTCGCGGACAGCTTCGCCGCCGCCGGAACCGAAGACATCGAGGAGGCTGCCATCGGGCATGACCATGGCCGACATATTTTCAATAACGCCGGCGATGCGTTGGCGGGTTTGGAGGCTGATGGTGCCCGCGCGCTCCGCCACCTCCGCGGCTGCGGCCTGGGGAGTGGTGACAATCAGCAGCTCAGCGTTGGGGATGAGCTGGGCGACCGAGATCGCGACATCGCCGGTGCCGGGGGGAAGGTCGAGCAGGAGGACATCGAGGTCTCCCCAGAACACATCGCCTAAGAATTGTTGGATGGCGCGGTGCAGCATGGGGCCGCGCCACACGACCGGGGCGTTGCCTTCCACGAAATGCGCGATGGAGATCATCTTCACTCCATGGGCGATGGGCGGCATGATCATGTCATCGACCTGGTTGGGACGCTGATCAGAGCCCATCATGCCGGGGATGGAGTGACCATAAATATCCGCATCGAGCACGCCCACGCGTAAGCCGCGGGCGGCCAGGGCGGTGGCGAGGTTGACCGTCATGGAGGATTTACCGACCCCGCCTTTACCGGAGGCCACCGCGAAGACGCGGGTGGTGGAATCCGGTTGGGCGAAGGGGATGACCGGTTCGGCGACCCCGCCGCGCAGCGTGGCGCGGAGTTCGCGGCGCTGCTCATCGGACATGACGTCATTGGTGACGGTAACAGTACCGACGCCTTCGAGTTCCTCGACGGCCGCGCGCGTATTTTCAATAAGAGTGGTTTTTAGGGGGCAGCCGGCGATGGTCAGGTAGATCTCTACGTGAACGTCCTTGCCATTAATCTCAATGGATTTAACCATGCCGAGCTCGGTGATCGGCCGGCCGATTTCTGGGTCCTCTACGCGGGACAGGGCGCCGCGAACCGCGGATTCAGTGATATGAGACATTGCGGCCTAAGTGTAGTCCTGCGGCGTGGGCTGCGGGGCGGGGAGGTCTTCTTCATCCACATCACCCTGGGTGGGCTCGGAGAGCTCAGAGGCATCCTCGATGGTGGCGGCGGTGGCATCATCGAGCTTGGCTTCCATGCGTTCTAGCAGGCCACGAAGGTCCTCAAGTTCATGGCGTAAATAATCACGCGACACCATATCGCCAAGTGCGAGGCGCACACCGGCGAGCTCGCGGGCGAGGAACTCAGTATCGGCTTTGGTTTGTTCTGAACGCCGACGATCCGCATTCAGCGCGATCTTATCGCGATCTTCTTGACGGTTTTGGGCTAAGAGGATGAGCGGCGCGGCGTAGGCGGCCTGGGTGGAGAAAGCGAGGTTGAGGAGGATGAAGGGGTAGGGATCCCAATTCCACCAAAAACCACCGATGTTGAGGCCGATCCAGACGATCACGATGAGGGTCTGCCACATGAGGTATTGGCCGGTGCCAAAGAAGCGCGCCACATTTTCAGCGGTGCGGCCCACCGCATCGGCATCGAGGTTGATGAGTTTGCGGCGTTGCCCAGCGATGGGAGTATCGAGATCCGGGCGGGCGCTGTAATCAGCCATGCTTCACCTCCTGTGTGGATTGCTGCTCTTCGTTTTCTTCTGGGCGGAGCCCACTTTCGCGCCAATCCTCCGGCAGCATGTGGTCGAGCAGATCATCCACCGCCACCGCGCCGAGCAGGTGCTTATCTTCATCAAGGACCGGGCCGCACACCAAGTTATAGGTAGCGAAATAGCGTGCCGCGGTTTCTTGGGAATCATCGGCATAAAGCGGCGGCAAATCAGGGTCCAGGATCCCAGAAATCAGCGTGCTAGGTGGTTCGCGCAAGAGCTTTTGTAAATGCACGCACCCCAAATAAGGGCCAGTGGGGGTTGCAGTGGGCGGGCGAACCACAAAGATCAATGACGCTAGCGAAGTAGGCAGATCAGGATCACGTGCCAAGGCGAGAGCCTCGGCGACGGTGGTTTGTGGGGTGAGGACCAATGGCTCGGGGGTCATCAGCGCACCGACGGTATCGGGGGAGAAGCTCATCAAGCGGCGCACCGGGGCGGACTCCTCCGGGTCCATAAGCTCCAGCAGAACCTCGGCTTTAGCATCGGGGAGTTCTTGGAGGATATCGGCGGCATCATCGGGGTCCATTTCTTCTAGGACCACAGCGGCGCGTTCAATATCGAGGGCTTCGAGTAGCTCCGTTTGAGAATCCTCGGGAAGCTCCTGGAGGATATCGGCGAGGCGTTCATCATTAAGGGCACCGGCGATGCGGATACGTTGGCCGGTGGAAAGATCCATCAAGATATTGGCGACATCCGCCGGGCGCATATCCTCGAACTCGGCGATCATTTCTGCGACCGTATCGGTTTGCCCCACACCCGCGGCAGTAACACCGTGAACATGCGACCAGGGCACGATATTGAGTTTGGGGGCGCGGCCGAACTTAGGCCGCTGCCCGAAGACCGCGACGCGGCTAATAATCCAATCGCGGGTACGGGTGCGTTCGAGTTCGACATCCGCGATTTCTACGGGGCGGTCATGTAACTCAGTGAGTTCCGGATCATCCGTATGAACCTTGGAGCCCACCATATCGGCCATAATGCTGAGCTCACCAGTGCGCACACTAAAGGAACGCAAAGACACCGAGCCAGATACCAGAGTGATTTCACCTGGTTCAATGGCGGTAATGCGCAGCATAGGGAGGAAGATGCGTTTCTTATTAAACATCTCCACGACGAGTCCCAAGGCCCTAGAAGGTTGGCCATCGGGGCGGATATTGACGATGACATCGCGGACACGACCAATGGGTTCGGTGTCAGGGCTGCGCACCACCATTCCCGATAGCCGCCCGGCATAGACGCGGGTTACGGAACTCATAGGTGTTGAGTCTACGCAGAGGCACCCCTTTTTCTTTATTCCGCAGGTATTGTTCATCGCAGACTCGGTGAACACATCTGAGATACCGATGCGCAGTACTAGAAGGGGACTGTCTGCAAATGAGCGACAACTATTGGCAACCGGTGGGAGAGGGCTATCCGCAGTCCCCATCCCAACGGACGGGTACATCCGAAATGATGCCGAATCCTTATGCAGAGCCGCAGTGGTTACAGCCTGTAGCTCAAGCGCATATGCAGTGCCCACGCTTTGAGAAGCCACTGGGCGGCAAGATTCTTTTTCACGCAGCGCTCATTGTGGTGGCGACCTCAGTGGTGGTGCTTTTTGGCCTGTCGATTTTGCTGAGTCTTCTCCTCGGGGTTTCCGACGATGTTGGGTTCTTTAAAATTTTGGTCCTGACGCTGGGACTGCATTCTGCGGTGACCCTTACGTGCTTATGGTGGTTGCTGAAATTCCATAAGGTCAGCAGGGAACAGATCGGGGCCGTGCCCTTGGGGCCGCGGCGCTGGCATTTACTCTGGCAGCTCCCCTTGGTTGTCATCATCGCCGTGGGGATGCAGCTCATCATTTTTGGCGTTTTCCAAGCCCCGGAACCAGTCGCTCAAGCGCAGCTCGCTGATGGCGTTGCCAGTGTGGGGTTCGGCTATTTCCCATTCTGGTTTATCGGTGTTGCGATTTTTACCCCACTATGGGAGGAACTCTTCTTCCGCGGAATTTTCTTCAATGTTGCGCGCAATAAGTGGGGCTTCACAGCAGCGGTGATTATTACCTCGCTGGTATTCGCGCTCGCGCACATGACACCGGTGCTGATTCCCTATCTGTTTGTTCTCGGCGTGGCGGCCGCGCTTTTGCGCAATTTCCATGGCAGCTTGGTGGCTTCTGTGGCGCTGCATATGACGGTGAATTCCATTGCTTCGGCGGCTGTGTTTGCCACCATGGTTGCTTAACTATTGGGTATGGAACAATCGACCATCATTAGGCGTTATCCCTAGTAGAAGAAGAATGAGCTGGCAAGGAGACATACCCAGTGGCACCGAACGCCTCAGCCCGTGGATTGCGCAGCCGCCCAGAAGGCTGGCCGGTTGGCAGTTTCAATAGCTACGCCGAAGCCCAAGGCGCGGTGGATATGCTCTCCGATAATGGCTTCCCCGTCAACGAACTAACCATCGTGGGCGTGGACCTGATGGAAGTAGAAAGAGTCACCGGGAGGCTCACCTGGGGGCGGGTACTGATGGGTGGTGCGGCTAGTGGCGCCTGGTTGGGCACCTTCATTGGTCTACTGATGGGGTTATTCCAAGAAGCCTGGCTAGCGCCGCTTATCGCCGGTATTTTATTGGGCGTTATCTTCGGCATCATTATGGCGGCAGTGCCTTATGCTGCTTCGGCGGGACGCCGGGATTTCACCTCCCAAACCCAGATTGTGGCCGGACGCTATGACGTGCTGTGCAAACCAGATCATGCGGTGGAAGCTCGCGATGCCATTGCTCGTGCGGTGAATAGTGGGGAGCTACGTATTGGGGAGAACCAGCGCGCGCAGGATAAGCGATAAACTCGACAGCTGTGATGAAACCCGGCTTAAAACTTTTCTTGCTGCCCATGCTGCTGTGCGTGGCTGGCTGCTCTGCTGCTGCGGAGCCGCATTCGGCTTCGCAGGAAGAGCGCTTGGCGAGCATCACCATTGCCCAGGATGCTGATGAGCCGGAGCAAAAAATCTTGGCGGAGCTGTATTCCCAGGCATTGAACCGGCATGGGAAACGCAATGAGGTTGTAGATATTGCGGCGGGGGAGGGCTGGGAGGCCATTAATGAGCGCCGTGTGGGCATGGTGATTGCGTGTACAGGGGATGTGGTGGGGCGCGCGCAGCCGGAGCTGGCAGAAGGATTGGAGAAGAAATTCGCGGAAGCTGATGCGCAGCCGAATTCCGAGGATAATCAGCGGGCCACCTATGAGTATGCGGTGCACTCGCTTGCGGGGTTCTTGCAGGTGCCTGACCCATCCCCGGCACAGGGGTGCAGCGAGAGTGAATTTAAGGATCTGCCCCAGAACATCATTCCGATCTATGATGCTGCCGCCCTGGATCGTGAGACCCGATATGCCATTAATAAGCTAGGTCGCTATCTGGATGAACAGACCTTGAAAGACCTGGCGGAGAAAGCAGAGAGTTCCTCTTTGGAGGATGCCGTGCGCGAGTGGTTGGACGCCAAGCTGATTTAATCGGGGCGCTTGGATCCCCCGCAGGTACCCCCGGGAAATTGTTTACCCCCCCAACTGGGTAACTTTGTTTTCGCTAAGTGATACATGCTGCAGTTGTGGGAAGGCCGCAATGGAACTGATTGTTATTGTCCTCCTCGTTGTGTTGATCCCCTCTTCGCTGCTGCTGATTGTCAGCGCAATGCAGGCGAAATCGGGAACTCTGAAGATGAATAACTTCCTGGGGATCCGCACAGTAGAGACCATGCGTAGTGAGGAGACCTGGACGGTGGCTCATAAGGCCTGCGCACCTACCCTGATGGCCGCCGGTGTGATTGGTTTGCTCTTGGCCGCGGGCATGGTGTGGTCGGCCTTTACTAAGCCTGAGTGGATGTACTACTTCACCGGGGCGTACGTGGTGGTTGTCAGCGGTGGGGTGATCCTGGCGGGACAGCAGGCGAAGAAAGCCGTGAAAGAGATGGATACTCGCGCCTAAAAAAGAAATTCGTGCTCCCGCAACTATCATCCGATGGACAAGCGAACCTGGGAAGACTGCGTTACCAAGGCTGACGAAAAACGCTGCAAAGTTCGCAGGTGCCGTCCTTTCTGCTGTTATTAAGTTGAGGAATTTTGGGTAGTATTTGGTTTCCGCTCTCCGTGATGATTTGCGCGGCTATCCTTTGCGCTACTGCTATACCAGCTGCTTATAGTTCCAAAACACATCACCCTTTGGTTAGGTATAGATCTACAGCCGCAGTTTGGTGGTTCTTCATTGCAACTCTTGCTTACGTAGCTAGCTGCGTTTTGTTGATAATGTCACTACCGCAAGAAATAGCGATCGGATGCGGCTTCATTGGATTAATCACTTGCACTATCGGATACGGGGCTGCAAGTGGAAAGCAGTAGTGAGTAGGACAGGTACAAGCACCACAGCATATTGCGCAATAAGACGGAAAACCAAAGGTGATCTTCGGAAAATAACTCCTATCACTTACGTTTCTTTTGCGCTGCCTACCGTTGAACAGTCCACTCCCAGACTCGTTTTGGTATGTGATCTTCACTATGTCTACCAACGCGACCATATTGAAGTGCTCTGGGTTTTGGTCCGTCTGAGTAGATGGGAAAATTTGGGCTATGCCAAAGAAGTTTGACCAGGAGACCAAGGACCGGGTGAGTTTTAGCGCCAGCGCGTAGATTGCTTTGCCAGCGGTAGCACGAGGCCTACTGGTGGTGTAGGGCCGAATCACCCGTTGAGCATGTACGAGACACCGCTGGATTAAAGCATTAGGCCAGCAGGCTTTGATCGCGACTGATGCACCTTGCCCACCATCAAGAACAACGCATAAGGGTTCTGCGATTTTCTTGAGCAATTGGGTGTAGGCATGAGCGTTTTCTCGTTTTGCCCAGTGCCAGGCGATGACATGGTCTCGGGAGGCTGCGATAAGTAAGCAACCTGTTGCGGTGTAGGTGCCGTCGATGAAGATTTGGTCGTAGACGCGGTGGGGATCTCCCGGGTTGGGTATATCGATAAGCCAAAATGGGGCGAATCTGCGGTCTAGTGTCCAGCGGCTTGTGTGGTGTTGTGTGGCTGGTTGGGGCAGTGTGGCAGGGCAGGTGACATAGGAGTGGAACGCCTGAAAATAATGGGCGTTAGTGGAGTCGGTGCGGTTGCGTGTGGTGGAGGCACCACAGTTGGGGTCTTTGCATCGCCAGCGGGTGGTGCCTTTAGTGGTGTGCCATTTTTCTTTATTGCCCAGCGCATAGGGGGCATTGCGTTGGGTTTTGATCACTGGGAAAGCACACCAAACCGCGCTTGGCACATGTGGGTGTCATTCCGGTCGATTGAACGTTAAAGTTGCGGATATAAGCCCCGGAACCTAATAAAACCCGGATTTACATACCCTGACCAGCCACAACGCCGAAAAAAGCACACTTTTTGCTACTTAACCCGTTTTTTAGTTGCTTTGGCTGCACGTATTTTTATGCCCTGGCTGCGGATCTCGGGACAGGCTAAAACATAAAGAAAAGGGCTTTCCCTGGGAAGTGGGAAAGCCCTTAATCTTTAGTCTTTACTCGAAGGCCTCATCAAGGAGTTGGGCCTGCTCCACCTGGTGTACCTTAGCGATACCCGTGGCGGTGGAGGACTGCGCACGACGCGAGACGCGCTTCATGGGAAGCATGTTCGGGATCAGTTCACGCAGGTGCTCGTTGTAGAAGGGCCACGGACCTTGGTTGGCGGGCTCGTCCTGGACGAAGCGGATCTCCTCGGCGTTCGGGAAGCAGTCGAAGGCTTCCTTCAGGCGGTTGAAGGGGATCGGGTGCAGCATCTCGATGCGGACGATGGCGATATCATCGCGGCCATCCTTCTGGCGGCGCTTCTCCAGGTCATAGTAGAGCTTGCCGGAGACCAGCATGATGATCTTGACCTTGTCAGCATCGCCGACGACCTTGCCATTGTGATCGACCAGGTTCGGGTCATTGATGACGGAACGGAACTTGGTGACCTCGGTGAACTCTTCCACCGAGGAGACCGCGGCCTTATTACGCAGCATGGACTTCGGGGTGAAGACCACGAGCGGGCGGCGCATGGTGCCCAGCGCCTGGCGGCGCAGCAGGTGAAAGTGGTTGGCCGGGGTGGAAGGCTGAGCGACCGTCATGGAACCTTCGGCGCATAGCTGCAGGAAGCGCTCGATGCGGGCGGAGGAGTGGTCCGGGCCCTGGCCTTCGTAACCGTGCGGCAGCAGCAAGATGACGCTGCTGGTCTGGCCCCACTTGGCTTCACCGGAAGAGACATACTCATCGATGATGGTTTGGGCGCCATTGGCGAAGTCACCGAACTGCGCTTCCCAGGCGACAACCGCATCCGGGTTGCCGACGGAGTAACCGTATTCGAAGCCCATGCCGGCGTACTCGGTGAGCGCGGAGTTGTAGACCAGGAACTTGCCATCGCCCTTGGATTGGGCGAGCTCGTGCAGTCCGTTGTACTCGGAGCCGGTTTCGGGGTCGAAGACCACGGCATGGCGCTGGGTGAAGGTACCGCGGCGGGAATCCTCACCGGCGAGACGGACCAGCTTGCCGGCATTAGCCAGGGAGCTCATGGCGATCAATTCGCCCCAACCCCAGTCGATGCCGCCTTCCTTGACGGACTCGACACGCTTCTTGGCGACCGGGGCGACGCGGCTATGCAGCGTGAAGCCATCCGGCATGGTGGCGTAGGCGTGGCCGATTTCCAGCAGCTCTTCCTTGGTGATGGAGGTATCCAACCCTTGGGTGAGTTCCTGGGAGCCGGTGATGCCTTCTTGGGCTTGCGGGGTCTTCTTGCCGGCTTCCTTGACCTCGTTGAAGACGGATTCCATTTGGTCGTGGAAGTCGCGGGCAGCCTTCTCGGCGTCTTCCTTGGAGAGGTCGCCGCGGCCCAGCAGGTCTTCGGTGTAGCGAGCACGAACGGTTTCGCGGTCGTTGATGAGCTCGTACATCTTCGGCTGGGTCATCGAAGGATCATCAGCCTCGTTGTGGCCGCGACGGCGGTAGCAGACGAGGTCAATGAAGACATCCTTGCCGAATTCGCGGCGGTATTCGGTGGCCAGCTGCGCGACCCACACGACAGCTTCGGGGTCGTCGCCGTTGACGTGGAACACCGGGCAGCCGAAGCCCTTGGCAAGGTCGGTGCAATAGTGCGAGGAGCGACCGGAATCCGGAGTGGTGGTGAAGCCAATCTGGTTATTGACCACCACGTGGACGGTGCCACCAACGGTATAACCACGCAGCTGGGCGAGGTTGATGGTTTCTGGGACGATACCCAGGCCAGCGAAAGCAGCATCGCCGTGGAGCAGCAGCGGCATAACGGTGTAGCCGCCTTCGCCCTTATCAAGGATGTCCTGCTTGGCGCGGGCGATACCCTCCATGACCGGGTTGACGGCCTCAAGGTGGGAGGGGTTGGCGGTCAGCGAGACCTTGATTTCGCCATCGCCGAACATTTGGATGTGCTCGCCTTCGGCACCGAGGTGGTACTTGACGTCACCGGAGCCACCGGCTTGGCCTTGTTCCATCTGGCCTTCGAACTCATTGAAGATCTGGGCCAGCGGCTTGCCAACAATATTGAAGAGCACATTGAGGCGGCCGCGGTGCGGCATACCGATAACGACCTCATCCAGGCCTTGGCCGGCGGCAGTATCGATAGCGGCATCCATCAGCGGGATGAGCGACTCCGCGCCTTCCAAGGAGAAGCGCTTCTGGCCGACGTACTTGGTTTGGAGGAAGTTCTCGAAAGCCTCAGCAGCGTTGAGCTTCTGCAGGATGTACTTCTGCTCAGCGTTGGTGGGCTTGGGCATGCCAGCTTCGAGGCGATCCTGCAGCCATTCGCGTTCATCGCGATCCAGGATGTGGGTGTATTCGGAACCGACCTTGAGGGTGTAGGCGGCACGCAGGCGGGCTAGCACCTCACGCAGGGTCATGGTTTCCTTGCCGCCGAAACCACCAACGTTGAAGGTACGGTCCAGATCCCAGAGGGTGAGGCCGTGGGCTTCAATGTCGAGGTCGCGGTGATCCGGTTCCGGCATGCCCGGCTGGTGCCAGAGCAGCGGGTTGGTATCGGCAATCAGGTGACCGCGGGAGCGGTAAGCCTCGATGAGCTGCATAACGCGGGTGTTCTTATCAACACCGGTGTTCGGCAGATCCTGGGCCCAACGCATGGGGGTGTAGGGAACATTCAGGGCGGTGAAGATCTCGTCCCAGAAAGCATCATCAATGAGCAGCTGGCTCATGGTGCGCAGGAATTCACCGGATTCTGCACCCTGGATTACGCGGTGATCATAGGTGGAGGTGATGGTGACCAGCTTGCCAACGCCGAGCTCTGCGAGGCGGTCCTCGGAAGCGCCGGCGAATTCAGCGGGGTAATCCATGGAACCAACACCGATGATGGTGCCCTGGCCCTTGGTCAGACGCGGCACGGAGTGACGGGTGCCGATGCCACCGGGGTTGGTCAGCGAAATGGTGACGCCCTGGAAATCATCCATGGTCAGCTTATTCTTGCGGGAACGAGCGACGATGTCCTCGTAGGCATCAACGAACTCGGTGAAGTTGAGGGTTTCGCACTTCTTAATGGCGGCCACGACCAGGGCACGGCTGCCGTCCTTTTGGGGCAGGTCGATGGCCAGGCCGAGGTTAATGTGCTCCGGGGTAATGACGCTGGGCTTGCCGTCGACCACGTCATAGGAGTTATTCATATCCGGGTGCGCCATAACGGCCTTCACCAGGGCATAACCAATGATGTGGGTGAAGGAGATCTTGCCGCCGCGGGTGCGCTTGAGCTGGTCATTAATCAGCGCGCGGTTCTCGAACATGAGTCGAACCGGCATATCGCGCACGGAGGTCGCCGTAGGAATCTCTAAGGAGACATCCATATTCTTGGCAATGGCCTTAAACATGCCCTTCAGCGGGGTCTTGCCGGGCTCCGGGGCGTCCTTAAGGCGGGAAAGCGGAGAATTAGCTTGCTTGCGGGCTTCTGCTTCCTTCTTCCGCTGAGCAGCCTTCTCCGCACTTGGTGCGGGGGCGCCTTGGTTGGCGGGCTGCTTATTTTGGGCTGGCTGCTTGGGCTGGTTGCTTGGGCTGGCCTGAGACGCCTGGGAAGGCTTCGAGGGCTGGTCAGCCGAGGCTGTGCCCGCTGCAGATGCAGGGGCGCCGTCGCGTTCAAAGAGTTCCCGCCATTCCTTATCTACGGATGCGGGGTCCTTCTTGAACTGCTGGTACATCTCGTCTACCAGCCACTGATTCTGGCCGAAAGTACTCGCGCTGCTCACGGCAGGTGCTCGCCTCATTTCATTCGTTAAGGTGGGTGTTTATAAATCAACTGTACGTCACAGCAATTGACCCCTCATAGGGTAGTCGGGCGCATGGTGCCCGTGATAGCTATTGCCATGACCTCCCCCCATATGGTGCCTACTGTTCAACCGAACATATTTTATAACGTTAAGAGTTTTCTCCAGGATTTGTGTCAAGCACCGCTGTTGAGCTGGGATGAGCTAGATCTCGGAGGTTGTTTCACCAGGTTTTGGGCTTGGCCGCAAATTATCTAATTGGGCTCGCGCCATGCCGGCCGCTCGGCGCAGCTTGGTGTAAGCGGAGTCCGGATTAGCCGCCAGGGTAGCCGGGGAGCCGCTTTCAATGATGCGGCCATGATCAATCACCACAACATGATCCGCACGCTCCGCGGTAGCAAGACGGTGCGCCACAATCACACTGGTGCGTGGCTGTGCCGCGCTATCGGTGATCTTTTCCGCGGCGCCGAGCACCTGTGCTTCGGTAGCGGGATCTAAGGTGGCAGTGGCCTCATCAAGCAGCAGAATCCGTGGTTCAACCAACTCCGCGCGGGCGAGCGCAATGAGTTGGCGTTGCCCAGAAGATAAACCTTGGCCGCGTTCATTGACTTGGGTGGCCACACCGTGGGGGAGTTGGGCGAGAACTTCGGCTGCGCCGACGCGCCTAATAGCCGCGATGATTTCTTCTCTGTTGGCCTCCGGACGACCATAAGCGATATTGGAGGCAACTGTTCCTTGGAATAGATGCGGTTCTTGGGGGACCATCGCTAATTGTGCTCGCCAGTTAGGAATGGGGAATTCACGGATATTTACTTTTCCGGCTTCGACACTTCCATGTGCCGGGTCATAAAAACGTGCCAGGAGCTTAATCACGGTGGATTTCCCGGCCCCAGTGGGGCCCACCAAAGCCGTGGTGGTGCCAGCTGGGAGCAGCAGCTGCATATCGTGGGTTACTTCCGGTAGATCCTCGCCATAAGCGAAACTCACATTATTTAAGGCGAGGTCTTCGCTGGCTCGTTCAGCGGCGTCGGTGCGGGTGCCGGTGTCCTCAACGATGGGTTTTTCAGCCAGCAGCTCGCGGATGCGGCTAAGAGAGACAGAGGCCTGTTGCCAGGTGTCGAAGATTTGGCCGAGTTGTTGGATAGGGCCGAAGAGTTGGGCGAGGTAGAGCAGGAAGGCAATCATGACACCGGTGGTGATCTGTTCATCGCTGATCATGCTGGCACCGACGCCGAGCACCACCGCGCGGGCAATATCTGAGAGGAACCCCAACCCGGGGAAATACGCTGCAACGAGAGCCTGGGAGGTGATCCGGCTTTTGACGTAGGCGGAGGATTCTTCCCTAAGCTGCTCATAGGTATCTTCTCCCATTAGGTGCAGCTGGGTGGTTTCCGCGCCATTGTAGGCTTCTTGGAAAGTTGCATTGACCTGTGAGATTTCCTCCCGCGCGCGGGTATAGAGGCGGGCGGCATAGCGCCGGAAGAAAATGGTGGCGATGATAATGATGGGCAGGAAAGCGGCGGCGATCAGCGCAAGTGAAGGTGCGGTGACACCGAGCATCACCAAGATGCCGATGAGGGTGCCGGCTGACACCACTGTTTGGGCTAAACCGGTTTGTAAGAAGCCAGCTAGGTTGTCCACATCGGTGGTCATGCGCGTCATAATGCGGCCGGATAGGTGCGTCTCAAAATAATTCATCGAGAGCGATTGCAGGTGCGCATAGCTGCGTAAACGTAGCTGGTACAGCAACCCTTCACCGGTTTTAGCGGCCAATACGGTGCGCCACGCGGCAGCACCCCAGGCGATGCCAATGACGATAAGCCCGGTCAGACTCAACCACCACAGAACACTGACCTCGCCTTGGGCAACACCATGGTCGAGCGCCCAACGAATCAGGGTGGGGAAGGATAGATCCATCACCACACCGATGATGAGCAGTGCCGCTACGGCTGCGATGAGGCCGCGGACGCTACCCAGCATCTCGCGCATGCTGAACGCGTCCTGAAGAATAGGTTCGCGGGGCTTTTCTTGGAGCACCTCTTCTGGGATGCGGGTATCTACCCCAGGCGGTGGGGGAGCAGCCCCAATACCCACATAGTGAGCTTCTTCTAGTTCCCAGGAAGGATGGGGCCAGAGTTGTTCATCCGACACGTCTTGGTCCAGAGGTGGTTCACCTTGGTCTTGGGTATCGCCATGGGAGGGTAGGTTTGGATCATACGTGTGATCATCCGGTACCGCTGCAGCGGTGAGTTCCCGGAAGCCCATGAGCTGTTGGTAGCCAGGATGCTTCTCTAGCTCCGACAAGGGCGCACAGGTGATAATTCGGCCTTCATCCATGAGCGCTACTTGCTGAGCCAAATCCAAGGTGGAGTGACGGTGTGCGACTGCCAGGATGGTTACTCCACGTAGCTCTGCACGTAGATTCGCGACAATCTGGGCTTCGGTTGCCGCATCAATAGCGCTGGTGGCGTCATCTAGTAGGAGAACTTTGGGGCGGGCAAGCAGTGCGCGGGCTAAGGCAATGCGTTGACGTTGTCCACCAGAAAGCGTGAGGCCACGTTCGCCGACGATGGTGTCATAACCATCTTCTAAGCGATCGATGAATTCACTGGCGCAGGCAATTTTTGCAGCGTATTCAATTTCTTCTTGGCTAGCGCCCGTAGCCATCGCAATATTATGGGCGATGCTCCCGGAGTAAAGGAAGGGCTCATCGGGCACGAAGCTAACGAGGTGACGCAGTTCTTCCTCAGGAAAATCTCGTAAATCGCGGCCATTGAAAAGAATCTGCCCTTCATCTGGTTGATCTAGACCAGCGATGAGCCGAACCAGGAGGGTTTTGCCGCAGCCCGGGGGGCCCACCAGAGCGGTAACTTCCCCGGCGGGCAGTTCCAGTGTGGTGTCCACCAAGGTCGGAGCCAAGGCAATGTGTTCGAGTTTGACTTCTACGGTGCCGCGCGGAGCCTCTTTAGGCTCAGCCTCAATGAAGGGATGTACAGGTTGGGCATCTAACAGATCCGCAACACGGTCGATACTTGCGCGCCCCATATAAAAGCGCACCACCATGGAAGCAAGAATCCGGGCGAATTCGGTGACCCGGTTGAGGTATACCGAGAAAGCAAAGAAGGTTCCCACACTGAGGGATTCGCGCATCACCAGCATGCCGCCAACCAGCACCACAATGACGACACTGACTTGAGGCAGTTGCTCTAATACGGGCTGGAAGCGGGCATTGAGCCTTGCTGCGCGCATACGCAGTGAGTAGAGGGTGCGGCCTAAGGCAGCGTTGCGTTCTACCTCAGTATCGGATTGGTGGAAGGCCTTCACAATGCGCACACCGGTGACAGTTTCCTCAACATGGGTGGCTACATCTGCGCCGGCTGCTTGAGCTAACCAGGTGGCACCGTATAAAGCTTTACGAGAGCGCGCTGCCGCCCACACAATCAGCGGCACCAAGGCCAAAGTTACGGCGGTAAGAAGCGGGGAGATAATCACCATAATGGCGACGACTAGCACGAGATGCAGAACCATCGTCAGCCCCATTGGGGCCATGCCGAGGAGACGCTGGATCTGGCCAAGATCAGAGATGGTGCGAGACACCACCTGGCCGGTACCTAAGCTTCGGCGGGCTGGGGGATCGAGCCTTTGTAGATTCGTCAGCACCGCCATGCGCAGGTCATGTTGGACGTGATAGGCAAGCCAACCGGATGTAAAACGACGCGTGAAATGCCCGGCGTATTTCACCGCAGCAATAATCAATAAAACAACAATGATGCCGTGGATGGTGTCTGGTACTTGGAACCAGCGGCTATGGTCTGGGCCGGTAGTTGGGGTGCGCACCCCGGTGGCGGTATCAATCGCATCGCGAGTGAGCAGTGGAATCACTGCGTCGAAAACAATGCTGATCAGGCCCGCGAGCAAAGTGGTGGCGGTGAGTCCACGGTGGCGTCTGAGGGCTGCCCACAGGTGCTGCATGGGTTAATCGCCTACCTATCCATGATCGGGGGGTGAGAAAAGACGAAGTCCCCATGTCAGACCTTAATCAGTTTGCCACTGATTTGGCGACGCGTGGGGACTGACCTTGTGTAGGCACCCTACACCGCTTTATTGACTACTTGTCAATAAGCGCTGGTCCTAATTTTTATCATCCTTATTCTGGATTTTTTCCACGGCTTTACCAAGGACCGTGCCGACTGCACCGGCTACTGTTCCGGCACTCTGCACCGCGCCCTTGGCCACCGTTCCGGCAGCAGACTTTGCCTTGGCGATGACCCCGGAGTCATCAACGATGGGGTTGCCATCTTCATCGATGACCTCTTCTTTACGCGGGGCTGGTTCATCGAACTCATCCGGCAGCGGGCCGAAGGTCTCATTGGTGTTATTGACCACGCTGGTAGCAAGCTTGCGATTAGCCATGGTGCCTAATACTGCACCCACACCCAAGGGCATGAGCTTGCCAACCCAAGCGTGAGTGAAACGCTTACGGATCTGCTTGAGCGTAGTGCGCAAGAGCCGGGAGTTAATCTCGGTAATTTTTGGTGCCGAGAAACGCGCAATGGCACTAGGGGCGGGTAGTAAACGGCCCTTGGAGTTGGCTTCTCCTAAGAAGGCATCCACAATCGCGGTGCCTTGGGAACCAAGCAGCGCAATGAGGATCAGCGTGCGACGACGCTCCGGATCTGAGATATCTACGCCACGGATCTTAGCGCTGGCGACAGTGTAGAAACTGGCGGCATCTAAGAACACCAGCGACTCGGCACCTACCGCAGCTGCACCCATGAAGAATCCAATCCCCGGGATAGCTGCTGCGGCCCCAGCGGATGCCCCGGAACCAGTAGCGACCATCATGAAGTGCTTATCCAAAATATCCTGGATCTCCGCGGGGGAAGCTTCCGGATTACGGGCTCGGATGGTGTTGATATAAGCGTTAATTGCACCGGACTGCACATGGACGGCCTTGTCCAAGGCGCGGATGAGGGTACGACCCACCGGACCGGCGTTGTCTTCGATGGTGGCGGGATCAGAACCTAGGGCGTCGAGGACAGAGATGTGTTCGCTCATGGAGTGTGTGCCTCTTTTCTTTAGGTGCGCTCTCTTGCTGGGTGTGGGCGTAGGAGCATTCCAATTATGCAACGTATTTTATCGATCGCTATATTCCCGTGAAGGTTGCCTAGGGGAAAGCGTACTCCGCCGACCTTGCCTCTAATTCGACAAATTACTTCTCCCTATTACCTTGGAAGGCATGAAGAATGATGATTCGAAGAACTCCGCGGAAGCCACTGAGGTCTCCCTGGCAGATTCTTTGATCATGGACGATGAGGCGAAGCTCGCCAAGAAGCTGAGGAAAACAGAGAAGAAGAAAAAGAAGTCCAAGAAGAAGGCAGCGAAGGGCGAAGAGAAGCCCTTGAAGAAGAAGCTGCGTAGCGTAGCTGAGCGCGCCAAAGAAGAAGAACGCGAAGCAGAGCGAAAGCGACTGCGCAAAGAGAAGAAGACCGCTAAGAGCGCAGAGAAAGAAGAAAAGAAAAAGGTTCGTCGCGCCGCGGCTTTGGTGGATAAGCAAGAAAAGCTGGCTGCGCAAGGCCAGCGCAACCGTTGGAACCCGTATCCGGGCCGGATGTGGGGGAGAGATAGCGAAGAAAAACCAGCACAGGCGCAGGTTGATAGTGACTTCAATTGGGAGGCCACCAGCGCCGAAGAGGTAGTAGAAACCGGCTATGGGAAACTTAGCGGACTGGTTGACCGCGAACGTGGGATCCGCAGCTACCGAGGAATCCCGTTCGGGGCTCTAAGCGGGCATACGCGTTTCCGGGCGCCGCGCCAGGTAGCGGCTTGGAGTGGAGTACGAGAATGCACCACCTATGGGAAAGTAGCCCCGCAACCCACCTATTCCTTTAATGATGCGGTCCTCGGGGAAGAAAATTGCCTGACCCTAGATATTGTGCGCCCAGATGATGCCGATGTTTTACCGGTGGTGGTGTACTTCCATGGCGGCAGTTTTATTACCGGAAGCTCCCATGACCCGATGCTGCGTGGCTTTGATTTTGCGCGGTCCGCAGACTGCGTTTATGTCTCTATTAACTTCCGGCTCGGGGCCCTAGGCTTCCTTGACTTAAGAAGCCTGGGGGATGATTGTGTGGCTAACCCGGCGCTTTATGACCAGCTTTTGGCACTGCGCTGGGTGAAAGAAAATATTTCTGCTTTTGGTGGGGACCCCAATCAAGTGACCTTGATGGGGGAGTCCGCGGGTGCGAACTCCGTTATCACCTTGATGTCCTGTCCAGCAGCCCACGGTTTATTTCACCGCGTGATTGTGCAATCTGCTCCGGCTGCGATCGTGCACTCCATTACCCAATCAACATTTTGGGCACGTGAGCTGCTTTACCGCATGGCGCTACCAGCAACAGCGGGCTTAAAAGAATTACGCGAAGCCCCTTATGAGGATGTGGTGCGCGCCGGGCAGGCCATGATGTGGCGTACCCGTGAGATCATCCACCTGAACTCTTGTTATGGCCCAGCCGTGGATGGCGCGATGGTGCCGGATCATCCCTTGGATAGTTTTGCTGCCGCGAACCAAGCCAAGGTGCCGATGCTGATGGGGACGAATGCTGATGAGCTGAGTTTTTCCAAGGCCTTCTATTTACGCACCGCCGCTCGTAATCGGGCAGCGCAGCGTCTACTGCGGGCTTTTGATCCAGACAACGCTGACACAGTGTTAGCCGCTTATGGGGATGCCACCTCGCGGGCAGATTTTTCACAATTGGTCAGTGACTCTTTCTTCTGGGCACCTTCAATCACCTTGGCAGCCCGACATGCTGCAGTTGCCCCTACCTGGATGTACCGCTTTGATTACGCACCATCGCCGTTGAAGCGCCTTCGCTTAGGCGCAATCCATGCCTTGGAGTTATCTGCGGTGTTCGGTACTCCTTCCGCTTCGAAGACGAAGGCCTTATCGCGACCTGGGGATGCGGAAGCGATCGGGGAGCTGACCTCTTTGATTCAGCGGTATTGGCGCAATTTCATCCACCACGGTGATCCTGGGGTGGAGTGGCCGCACTATGAGCCTTACCCGGATTCCCGACCGCCTCGAGCAACGATGGTGTTCGATGAGCACCCACGGGTGGTTTATGATCCGCAGTCACTGCGTCGCCGGGCATGGGAAAGCTATGACATGCGCGAGTGGGGCGTAGGCCGCCCGGAGCTTATGGAGGAACTGGGGTTAGGTGACCAGTAGCCCCGCCGTGTACTGGGTGAACAGTAAGAATAAGGCGGCACCTGTGAACCGTGGCCGCTTCTCAGTAGGCTTAGCTTTTATACCGCCTGAAGGATTATCCCCCGCAGGGATCGTTTCGAAGGTGGTGGGATCTATCGCGGCTAGCGACGGTTATCACGCGGGCCTGAGATCTTTCGTGCTGGTGCATGGGAAATGATCAGGAGCTCAGCGTGGTTGCTCAGCAGGCAAGGCGTGGGCGAATCTGCCTTCTCTTTGTGGCCGTAGCGCCTCTCTACTGAAGGGAATTGACCACATAATGAGCTTTTTCGAGGACATCGCAGCAGCCCTGGATGCTGAAGGCATCGAATCGCGAGTTCATGACTCGACCATGTTCGTCCCCATCACCAGTGACCTTGAGGTCCGTTTCGAAGAAATCGACCCAATTTTGCCGGCCGCGAATGTATATACCGTTTCCCTTGACTCCGAAGACGGCGACATTGTGGAAGAAGAGGTCCTCGTTGCCGTGGCCACCAGCGTTGATGATGCGGTTAACCTAGTCGCCCAACACGTGGCCACTAATGAGGCAGCAACTTTTCTTTCCGATCTCATGCTCGGTAATGATGAGCGGCTCGGCGATGTGGAATTTGTACCAGACCCGGGTAATCCCTTCGAAGTGATGGGCTTTGTGGGGGAGACCTCTACGATTCATCTCTCCATTAGCACCACTGAAGGTACGACGTCGGTCGCGGTTGAGTTTGAAACCGTACTGCCAGAGACCAAGGCTTTGATCGATGACATTCAAGCCGAAGTGGAAGAAAACTCCGGCGAACCGATCACCGATGATGCGATGCTCGAGATCGTGATTCAAGAAGCGAAGCTGCGCTCCCTGGAGATGGGGGTTCCTTATATGTCGGAAACCTTGCAGCTAGGCGAAACCGAGGACCTCGATCGCGCGCTGGACATTATTTCTCTGGCAATTGAACAGGCCGATGATTGGGAAGCGGAGCTGCTCAATCGCGATTGGGAGCTTCCCATGTGGGAAGACGACTTCGATGGTGAGTTTTCGGATGATGATTTTGGGCCCGACGCTGATGAAGGTGGGCTTGGTGGGAATAGTCCCTTCGCCCCGAACTTCAACGACTAGCTCTTAAGAAAAGAATCACCCTCGTAGGTTCGGTACGTGGCATAGGAACGCCAGCAACCTACGAGGGTGATTTTAGGTATCCACTCTCGGAAGGAGATTTCCTGTCTCGAGATTCGGGGGAGGGGTGCTCTCGAGACATGGTGTCAGGCAAAGAACTGGATACCAGCATTGCGAAGCCGCACAACCAGAAAGGGGGGTGCAAGCAATTTTCCTGTATATTCGTGCTGCTTGATCCTCGGGGGGAAGAAAACAACCGGCTCGTTCTCGCTCGGGGGGGACGTGAGAAACATAGCTGCGTTTCTAGATCTCACAGCCGGCAGGTATGTGCTTACTCCTGGTAGTCAAACCACTATGCCTTAGATGCTTGCACTGGTGGTCCACGTGCTCGATAGTTTCCGGACTTGGGGTTATTCATTGCTTATGCAGCCTTCGTAGTTTCAGCGAAGAGGCTGGCCGGGGCGCTTAAGGGGACATAGTGCCCATCGACGAGCCAACGATAAGTCAGAGTTGGTTGGTTGCTGATCTCGTGGATGCTGCCTTTGCAGGCATCGCGAGTAAGTACACGCACCCAGGCTTCAGCTAGCTGAGGATCAACCTCCGCACCTTGAGGGTCGGTAAAGCGCAGTGTCACCAGGTAAGCGGGGTTGCGTTGTTCACCGAAGCCACGGAGTCGAGCTTTCGCTCGCGGGCCCACGCGGTGGCGGGTAATCACCAGGACCAGACCTTGGGGGTTGTGTTCCTGGGCTGGGGGTGCTGGAAGCTTTATTTGCGGTGGCCGCCATGAGGGCAAGGGGCGTGCCAAGGAGCGTGGGTGGCGCAGAATTGAGGTGATATTGGCCAGCTCCGGGGCGCAATACTTTTCGATCAGGTGGGCGTAGCTTTCAGCATTATCCACCTGATGGATGCGGGTTAGTGCGTGATCACTACGACGCGCGAAGCGGCGGGTGAAGTTAAGCGGTAGGGAGTGGCCGTTGAGCTGGGGGAAGTTCTTGATGTTTTTCATGGCTCGTACTTTAAAAGGCAGCCGGAACACGCCTAAGAAAATAATAGAACACCTTTTCGTTCAGGCTGTTGTTTGACAAGGTAGATAGGATGTATCGCGGACCCAAGTAGGGTCGGAAAAAGGGGCGAGTCCCCACCATTTATTCGCTGAAGCGCCAAAGATGATGGAAGGGAAGACCACCGCGCCCAATGAATTTTAGGAAGCAACCCAAGAAGAACATCGCCCAGGACCTCGCTGATGACCAGCTCACGCATATTGACTTAGATGAGCATCCGGAGGCTCGCGGCCGCGAAAAGGCGGTAGAGGCCCAGCCGGAACCAGGCGATAAGGTTCGCATCCCCACCGAGATCTGGGTTCTTGTGGTTGCCGCCTTCATTATCGCCTTAGGGTTTGGCCTGGTCGCACCCATTATTCCGCAGTTTGCTCGCAGCTTTGATGTCAGCCTCGCCGCCGCTGGCGCAGTGGTGAGCGTGTTTTCGGCATCGCGTTTGCTCTTTGCCCCGGTATCCGGCCGCCTGGTGGATAAATTGGGCTCGCGGAAGGTGTATTTAACTGGACTTCTTACCGTGGCGGTAACTACCGCGGCGGTTGGTCTTTCCACCGAATATTGGAATATCTTGGCTCTTCGCTTCCTCGCCGGGGTGGGGTCCACCATGTTTACGGTGTCCGCGATGGGCCTGATTGTGCGCTTATCGCCGCCGACTATTCGCGGGCGTTGTTCTTCGATCTACGCTTCTGCCTTCCTGATCGGCAATGTGATTGGCCCAGTGGTGGGTGCGGCACTATCGGTACTGGGGCTGCGCATTCCCTTCTTTATTTATGGTGCCTGCTTGGGCGTTGCCAGCTTTGTGGTGTGGTGGCGGATGCCGGTGCTTTCCTCCGGCCCGGCAGTGAATGCTGATGGGGTTGTCCAAAAGACCATGCGCTTTGCGGAGGCGGTAAAGGATTCGGCTTATCGCTGCGCGCTGGTTGGTGGTTTTGCTAATGGCTGGTTGAACCTGGGTGTTCGCGTAGCTGCACTACCACTGTTTACTGCCGCGGTATTCAATAAAGGTGGAGCAGTTGCAGGTCTGGCGATGGCGACCTTCGCTGCGGGTAATGCCATTGCGCTGCAATTTTCTGGTCGCCTGGCGGACACGATGGGGCGTAAGCCGCTGATTTTGAGTGGCTTATTGGTCAATGCGATCTTTACCGGCGGCATTGGGTTGGTCAATGACATGACAGCGTTGCTTATCGTTTCAGCGATTGCTGGTGCTGGTGCTGGCATGTTTAATCCAGCTCAGCAGGCCGTGCTAGCCGATGTGATTGGCAATGAACGCTCTGGCGGTAAAGTCCTGGCCAATTTCCAGATGGCCCAAGATTTAGGTTCTATCACCGGGCCCATTGTGGTGGGCTTTTTGGCTCAAACCTATGGCTTTAGGCTCGCATATTTGGTGTGCGCGGGCATTGGCCTCGTGGCCATGGTCTCCTGGACTTTTGGTAGGGAGACCTTGGCAAGTAAACAACCGGGTTATCGCGTAGATGCCGCCTAGGTAGTGAGTTTTTCTTTGCGCCGGAATACGTAGAGCACACTCATGATGAGGGTGAAACCAACGCCGGCTGCCAGCGGCAGGTGATATTCCGGAAGCCACACCATAATGCCGAAGGTGAAAATAATGAAGGCGATGGCGAAGTATTGTCCCACCGGCCAGACCGGTACTGGGAATTGCAGCGCTTGAAGCTCAGCGGCACTTAAGCCACGGCGGGAGGCTAGGTGGGCCAGCAGGATCATTAGCCACACGAAGATGGTGGCGAAGGTGGCAAGCGCGGCGACTAGATTGAAGATTCGCTCCGGCAAGATGGCGTTGAGGATAACACCGACAATAAGCACCACGATGAGCGCGGCGACGGTGGTGATGGGAACACCCTTGGAGCTGATTTTGCCCATGGAACGCGGTGCCAAATGTTGGGTGGCCATGCCGGTAATGACGCGGCCGGCACCGAAAAGATCAGAGTTAATAGCTGATAAAGCTGCGGTAATAACCACAATATTCAGCAGCGCAGCTGCCCAGTTGACGCCCAGTGCGGAGAAGATCTGAACGAAGGGGGATTCTTCACCGGTGACATTGCGCCAGGGGTTCAGCGCCAGAATCACCAGGATGGCACCGACGTAGAACAATAAGATGCGTACCGGCACGGTATTTACGGCACGGGGGACATCGCGTTCTGGGTGTTCGGCTTCCGCTCCGGCAACACCAATGATTTCGGTGCCGCCGAAAGCGAAGAGCACGAGGATAAAGGCGGCGATCATTCCGCTGGGACCATTGGGGAAGAAGCCGCCATCATTCCACAGGTTATCGAGGCCAACATGATCAGTAGGGGTGCTGCCTAAACCAAAGATCAAGATGGCTGCACCAGCGAGGATCATGGCGACAACGGCGGTGACTTTGACGATGGTGAAGATGAACTCGAGTTCCCCGAACCAACGGATGCTGGCGAGGTTCGCGGCACCGACGACCAGCAGTGTGACGGCAACCCACATCCACTGTGGGGAATCGGGGAACCACATGCGCATATAGATGGCGATGGCGGTGAGGTCCGCAAGACAAACAATCACCATTTCGAAGGCATACATCCAGCCGGTGATATACCCGGCCCAGTTACCGAGGTAGGCGCGGGTGTATTCGGCGAAAGAGCCGGAAACGGGGTGGCGTACCGCCATTTCGCCGAGTGCGCGGAGCATGAAGTACACCACCGCGCCACCGAGGAGGTAGACCAGGAGCACGGAAGGGCCGGCGGCTTGGATAGCACCAGCAGATCCATAGAAGAGTCCGGTTCCGATTGCTGAGCCCAAGGCGATGAAGTGAATGTGGCGGGCTTTGAGTCCCGGGATTTTCTTTTCCTGGGTGACTGGTGCGGTGCGCTGAGACGGGGTGGGGGATCCCTGGACCATCATGGTGGCGATTAACCTCGCGAGGAATGAGTGTGGTGAGTAGTAGCGTGCAGGAATTGAAGAACGATAAAGAAATCAACCGCGGATTACTGTACTTCGCGAGGCCCACAGGGGAGAAAGACTGCTACCTAACTCACATACGTAGGGGGTTGGAAAACGGTGCAGGTGCGGCATAGTTGTACCCCTTGCAGTGCGGGGGTGCGGGTGTGGGAAGCGTGCGGGAGGCGGGTCTCGGGGAGAGCAATTTTTAGGGTCAAATAGCTGTTGGAGCGGAAGTAGCGTAACGTGGGTGGGCAATGAGCATGACCGATGGGAACCCCAGGCAGTTTTTGGCCGCTGGGGGAATATTTTTGTGTCGGTATCTCAGGATAATTCGCGAGTAAAAACGCTGCCTTTTGGGCTGGCGTGGGCACCTCATAAACTTGTGTGACCTTCACGTTGTTGCTGTGCGCGGAAATTTCTGGGAGCTCTAGGTCTGAGACCAGAAATTGGAACGCAGGGCACATAATGTGCAGGATTGAGAGTTTTTAAACGTGACTTCGCATGAACGCGTCGCGAATGACAACCCCGAGGCCCCTAATCATGAGGGCCTGACCACCGAGGATCTTTCCTCAGCGACGCATTGTTCGTCGCACCAATCTGAGCAGAATGACGGCGCCGTTTCACCGAGCGTCGATGAGAGCATGAATCAAAATACTGACGCTGAAAACACCGCTACTAGTGCGGACAATGGCCCCATGGGCCTTGATGACATCCTGAATGCGGATGTTGCTGAGAACACTGAAGAGAATGTCGTAGCCGAAGAGAACTCCGGCGAAGACAATGGGAACACCGAGGTTATGACCGACGTGAATGCGAATGAGCAGGCGGAGGACACCACTGCCGCGACTGCTCCTGAGAACACTGACACTGAGATCCACACTGAAGCTCCCAAGAGCGAAGAGCCGAAGACCGAAGCGGTGAAGGACGAGGAGCCTAAGGTTCCGGGCTTTGACACCCTGGGCTTGCCGGAGAAGGTTGTTGCTGCGGTTAACCGTGTGGGCTATGAAGCTCCTTCGCCGATCCAGGCACAAACCATTCCGGTGCTCATGGATGGCCATGATGTGGTGGGCCTAGCCCAAACCGGTACCGGTAAAACCGCTGCCTTCGCACTGCCAATTTTGGCGCGTATTGACCGCGAAAAGCGCTTCCCGCAGGCCCTAGTTTTGGCGCCGACCCGTGAACTGGCGCTGCAGGTTGCCGATGCTTTCCAATCCTTCGCGGACCACCTTGGTGGCCTGCAAGTGCTGCCGATTTACGGCGGCCAGGCTTATGGCATTCAGCTGTCCGGGCTACGCCGCGGCGCCCAGATTATTGTGGGCACCCCGGGTCGTGTGATTGACCACCTGCAAAAGGGTTCCTTGGATATTTCCGGCCTGCGTTACCTGGTGCTGGATGAAGCCGATGAGATGCTGAATATGGGCTTCCAAGAAGATGTGGAACGCATTCTCGCGGACACCCCGGAAGAAAAGCAGGTGGCGCTTTTCTCCGCCACCATGCCGAATGCGATCCGTCGCCTGTCGAAGCAGTATCTCAACGAACCGCATGAGATTACGGTGCGTTCGGAAACCCGCACGAACACCAATATCACGCAGCGCTACTTGAATGTGGCTCACCGCAATAAGCTCGACGCGTTAACCCGCATTCTGGAAGTTACCGAATTTGAAGCCATGATTCTGTTCGTGCGCACCAAGCACGAAACTGAAGAGGTTGCTGAGAAGCTGCGTGCCCGTGGTTTCTCCGCAGCCGCCATCAACGGCGATATTGCGCAGGCACAGCGCGAACGCACCGTGGACCAGCTCAAGGACGGCCGCCTGGACATTCTGGTGGCAACCGATGTGGCTGCCCGTGGTTTGGATGTGGACCGTATTAGCCACGTGTTGAACTACGACATCCCGCATGACACCGAAAGCTATGTGCACCGCATTGGCCGCACCGGCCGCGCTGGCCGTAGCGGCGAAGCGATTCTCTTCGTCACCCCGCGCGAGCGCCGCATGCTGCGTTCCATTGAGCGCGCTACCAACGCGACCTTGACGGAAATGCAGCTGCCCTCCGTTGATGAAGTGAATGAATCCCGCAAGGAGAAATTCGCGGACTCCATTACTGAGGCCCTGGAAGATTCGCAGATTGATATCTTCCGCTCCCTGGTGAAGTCCTATTCCGAGGAACATGATGTTCCCCTAGAGGATGTGGCAGCTGCTTTGGCTACGCAGGCAATTAGTGGCGATGAGTTCTTGATGAAGGAACCGCCGCGTGATAGCCGTCGCCGCGACTTTGATCGCCGTGATGATCGTCGTGGCGGCGGTCGCTTCGAACGCGATGATCGTCGCGGTGGCCGTTTTGATCGTGATGATCGCCGTGGTGGCCGTGATCGTTTCGCCGACCGTGGCGATATGTCTGTGTACCGCTTGGCTGTGGGCCGTCGCCAGAATGTGCGCCCCGGCGCCATTGTGGGTGCCCTGGCTAATGAAGGTGGCTTGAGCTCCAAGGACTTCGGCCGGATCACCATTTCAGCTGACCACACGCTAGTGGAATTGCCGAAGGATCTGCCCAAGGAAGTCTTTGACAACCTGGCTGATACTCGCATTTCGGGCCAGCGCATTGATATCCGCCCGGATACCGGTGGCGGGGACCGCGGTGGATACCGCGGTGACCGTGAACGCGGTGGCTACCGTGGTGGCCGCGATCGCGGTGGCTTCCGTGGCCGCGATGACCGTGGTGGTTTCCGTGGTGGCCGGGATCGTGATGATCGCGGTGGTTTCCGTGGCCGTGGTCGCGATGATCGCGGTGGATTCCGTGGCGGCCGTGATGATCGTCGCGGTGGCGGCGGTTGGCGCGACTAGCCTTTAGCACCCCCGCATGAATGAAACCCCTAGCAGCTAAGAGCTGTTAGGGGTTTGTTCTGTTTGAAGGAGATGTTAGATCACCATGAGCACGGCGACGATCACCCAGAGAAGACTGAAGATCCCGCCGAACATATTCATTTGCTTGGTGTTCTTCTGCCAATCCAAACCAGAGAAATCTTCATCGCCATCATGTTCCTCAACCCCCAGGAGGTTCAGCGAACCCATGGCTTTACGCTGCTTAGGCAAGATGAGCAGCAAAAGGATGATCCAGGCGACCAGCGATAGTGCGATGGAGGCATGGAAGCGGCCCTCGCGCCAATAGGACATCTCGGTGAACATCACTGCCACACCCAGCAGCGGCACCAAAAGCGAGAGCATGCCGTAGGTGGAAGACACGCGGTGCAGGATTTGGGCGCGACCAGCTGCATGGCCTTCACCATTGTGGGCAGCCAAGGCGGCTTTGGGGAAAGCAGATACTGCGAATGTGACTGGGCCGAGGAAAATCAAGGCGGCCAGAACATGGAGGATCAGGACGGGGGTGAGCACGGGGTAGAACTCCCACCTTTCAGAGGTTTTAGAGCATTGCTAACGCACCATCAGGGCTGTTGTGCGTTAAGGGGGTGTAGGAACCTAATCTAACCTGTACGCTCTTCTACTGCTATTCGAGGATGCAGGCCCAGTGCATAGCGCGCAGGTCCGCGGTGGTGAGCGGCAGCTCATAGCGCAGGGAGATCAACGCAATCCGGCGGGCATACCAACAGCCGGCGTGCTTATCTGGGGGCATCCATTCACCCGGCAGCATGTCTGATTTTTCGCGATTAAGAAAAGCGGTGGTTCCGATGAGGTTGATGGGGTCATTAGCGAAATGCCGGCGCTTATTTTCATCCCAGCTATACGCCCCCATATCCCAGGCAGCGCGCAGCGGATAAATATGGTCCATATCGATAGTCGTATCGCGAAACTCCAAAGCTGAGTAGGGATCTTTGCCTGGGGCATGGCGCAGACGGCAACCTTCTAAAGCTGCCGCACCGAATTGTGCTTCGAGCATGTATTCGCGGGTACTGCAGGACCCTTGGGAGGTTAAGGCTGGGGCCCAGCCTTGGCCGAACTCGTTGCGGGAATAACCCAGTACCCGGGTTCTTTGGGGAATGGTTCTTAGTTGCGGGGCGAGCTCTTTGAAGCTGGGAAGAGCTTCTTCGACGACGGGGTCATATTGGGTGCGTGGGGAGATGGCTAATAAATGACTAAACCCCAAGATGAGCGTGGCGGTGAGGCATACCCGAAGTAGCACCCACCGCCACATGTGTGCACGCGTAGGGAACCCCGCTCTCGGGAAGCGCAAAGCTGGGAGAACGGGGCGAAAATTAGTCCTTGTGCTCACACCTCCCTTAGACGGGAGAATACGCGGAGAGGTTCCTAGCCGTCGACTTGGATAATGGCTTTATCGATATCCATGTCCGGGTTGGATTCGGCGATGCGAGCGAGCTTGGTGGCGCGGTCGAATTCATCGTTCATGGCATCCGTGGGCTGCTTGGTGGCCAGGGAAACCAGCACCATGACCAGCGCACCGAAACCGAAGCCGGGGACGATCTCATAAATGAGATTCGAGAGGCTGGACATGCCCCAAGCGAAGGAGACGATTGCGCCGGTGAGCATGCCGGCGATAGCACCTTGGTAATTCAGGCGACGCCAATACAGCGAGGCGAGCATGAGCGGGCCGAAGGAAGAACCGAAGCCAGCCCAGGCGAAGCCCACCAGGCCCAAAATGGAATCCGAGGGATGGATGGATAGCACCGCGCCAATAACTGCGACCGCAACTACCGCAGTACGCGAGAGATTAATGAGCACCGCTTCGGAGGGGATCTGGCGGCGCAACACTTTGAAAATATCCTCCACCAGGGAAGAAGAGACCACCAGCAGCTGAGAACTCATGGTGGACATAATCGCGGCGAGCACTGCGGTGAGCACCAGTCCGGCGATCAAGGGGTGGAAGAGGATACGGCCCATATCCAGGAAGATCGTCTCGAAGGATTCGCGATCGGTGACCGCGACATCCGGGTTTTGGGAGAAGAACACCGTGCCGACCACCGCGGTAGATAGCGCGCCGAGCATGCAGAGCACCATCCAGAAGACACCAATGCGGCCACCGATTTTGGCTTCCGAGGGTTTACGTAGCGCCATGAAGCGCATGACGATATGGGGCTGGCCGAAGTAGCCCAAACCCCAGGCGAGATTGCCGATTAAGGTGGCAGCACCCACGCCGGCGATCATATTGAAGTAGGTGGGGTTGCCGATGCCCTGGGTGTAGGGTCCATAGTCGTGGCTGGCCGCCCAGGAGAGGATATCGCCGGGGTTATCCAGCGAAATTAGCGCCATGACTGGCACGATGATCAAGGAGCAGAACATGATGATGCCCTGCACCGCGTCGGTATAGGACACCGCGAGGAAGCCGCCGATGAAGGTATAGGCGACGGTGACGAAAGCGACGATCAGCATGCCGTCGAGGTAGTTGCCGCCGAAGGTGGACTCGAAGTAGCGGCCGCCGGACACCATGCCGGAGGAGACATAGAAGGTGAAGAACACGATAATGATCAGCGCGGAGATCATGCGGAGTGCGCGAGATTTATCGTGCAGCCGGTTCTCGAAGAAAGAGGGCAGGGTGATGGAGTTCTTGGCGACCTCGGAGTAGCTGCGCAGGCGTGGGGCGACCCACTTCCAATTCGCCCAGGTGCCGATCGCTAAGCCGATGGCGATCCAGAGTTCGGAAAGGCCGGTGACAAACAGCGCGCCGGGAAGACCCATGAGCAGCCAGCCGGACATGTCGGAGGCGCCGGCGGACATGGCTGCGATGAAGGGGTTGAGTCCGCGGCCGGCGAGGACGTAGTCGTCGTACTCGGTGGTTTGGCGGAAACTCCAATAGCCGATGGCGAGCATCACCAGCATGTAGATGATGATGGCCAGGATGAACCATGTGTGCTGCGACACGGGGGAGGTGCTCCTTCCAGGGAGGGGCGTTGAGGGGTGTTGAGGGGGTGTTGAGTTATTCGGGGTAGTGCAGCTAAGAGAAATTCGCGCGGTGACGCGTGGGTGTTGCGGCCTTGTGCGGGGCTTCGGGCGGGCTTTGTGAGCCCTTGTGGGGCTTGGTGTGGCCCTTGTGTGGGGCTTGGTGTGGCCCTTGCGCCCTCCGGCCGTGGAGCACGAATAATTCTGAGGCTGATTGCAAGGTATCTGTTGACCGGGCCTGCACTCAATCTCTTACCCCCGGGCGGGAGAGCTGTGGGTTGGTGTGGGGTGGTGTGGGAGCGCCTCGGTTGGCGCGGGTTGGTGCGGGTTGCCCCGAGATGTCTCGGGGGCGCCTCGGGGGAGGGGAGTTCTTAGGGGATTGTGGATAGATCACGGGTTTTTTAGGAACAGCGTGGTTTATCCACAGGTGTTCGATTAATTTTCGCTTAGAGCTAGGTTGTGTCCCCGGCACCTGGTAACAAAGAGGCATGCCAAATTTTCTCTTGCACGGGCTGTGGAATCACCACATGGGGGGCTTGAGTCTGTGGCTCGAGAAGGTGGAGGGCCACAGTGTGGTTCTCCCGCGTCACCTCGACAAAGGAACTTTTCCCCCGCATGTTGATGAACTAATCCACAGCACTCATTTCCGTTACCGTTTAGCTAGTACCTTAAGAACCCCCGGCGGGCGCACTACTGAATTGGAGTTGATTACCGCGCAGCCGGACGCTGACCTCCTGGTCAAACTCTTCGATGCCATGACTGAGGTTGTGGAATATGAAGAGGAGTTAGAATCCCAGGACGCCATTATTGAAAGGCGTCAACGACAAAATGAGGAAGCTGAAGAAGCTGGGGAACCTCGGCCGTGGCGTGCCCGCGACCTTGTGAAATTACCGCCGGTTGCGACCCCACGCCTAGCAGGTACTTTCGCGCAGCGCGAGGCCTTATCTTCGGATATTCGCTGGTTCCTCCATATTTACCGAGCAACGAAGAATTTCATTCGCTCCGGTCGGGTGCTGCCGAATATTGCAGTGGATCCGGATCGCCCACATGGGCAAAAGATTCATGGGGCATGGCGCCTCGCCGATGATGATGCGATTGCACGCTATATCGAGCAGGTCGCTGAGGCCGCACCTGGGGTGATTACCACCAACGGTGGGGTAGGGGTGGCGCATGAGGCCTTTAATCGCTTCTGCGATATCTTGGTGCCGCGTTTATTAGGCAACCTAGCCGGGACCTCCTTAGAGCTCAGTACCAACCCGGTGACTCGTGCCTTCCTCTATGGCGAATCTTTCCCGCGTTCGAGCAAACCCGGTAGCCTCTCGCACCGTATCGGCGAATGGTCCCAGGATGCGGCTGCCAATCGCATTGATTTGGCGGTAGTCATTGAGCCGGTGCCAGATGATGTGGCTGAGGCTTTGAGCACGCGCATGCCGGAATTATCCGAACCGCACTTTATGGTGCGCTTGATGATGCGCGAGGACCAGGGTGTGCCCAGGCCGGTGCGCCATGAAGAAATCTCGGATAACGTGCTGCGCGTATTAGCGAAGAAACGCCGCGTTATTTATGACTGCAAGAGCGTTTTGGGGCAGAAGATCCACGACCCCTATAAGCCGTACATCACCCGAAGGGAAGAACTCGAAGACTCCATCAACCCAGTGATCCGTGAATATGCGGCGGGAACCGGCGACTGGGATGCGCTACTGGATATCAACGAGATGGCCGAGTTCATTGCCGGGCCCTTGGAATGCCTGAAATCCCATGATGTGCCGATCTTATGGCCCAAGGGATGGATCGATGGACGCCCGCAGGCACGGGTTAATGCAGTGGACCCCTATGACACCAACACGCATACGCGTTTCGGCCTTGATGAGCTAGTGAAGTTCAATGTCCAGGTGGCGCTGGGGGATACTCAGCTATCGCCAGCAGAAATCATGGATCTGCTGGTATCCCAAGAAGGGCTCGTGCGGCTGCGTAATGGGTGGTTGCATGCGGATTCTGAGGATGTGGCGCAGCTGCGAGAAGAAATTGCGTTGCTCATGGGTGGGCCCTCACAGAAGCTAGCGGCACAGTTGCGGCGCTTGGATAAGGAGATCGAAAAGACCTTTAGAGCAACGAGCCGTGGACACTTTAATGCTCGGCAGGAAGCAACTACCGCGTTGCGGTTATTGCAGAAGCAGCGAGTGGATCTGGTGGCGGAGCTGCGTCAGGCATTGATTAGCGCTCAGGCGGAAAAAACCGGCAGCTCGGAAGGCTGGAAGCAAGCGGATTCAGCGGCGAACCAGCAGTTGGTGACCAGTTTGCAGAAGATGCGTGAATTGAAGATGCACCAGGCGGCCAGTGGATTGGATGATCCGCTATTGCTGATTGATATTGCGCCGACTGAAGAAGAGCAGAACGCTGATCGCCTGCAGAGCAGCTGGGTTTCGGCAGTCATTGATGGTGAAAGCTTCCAGGTAGCGCCGCAGCCTATTGCCTTGCCGGATACCGTGGAGGTGACGCTGCGGCACTATCAAAAACGTGGGGTGGACTGGCTCTATTGGATGTCGCAGCATGGCCTGGGTGCGGTGCTGGCTGATGATATGGGTTTGGGGAAGACTCTGCAGGTCTTGGCTTTCTTGGCTGCCGAAAAAGCGCAGTGGGAGAAGCAGAACGCTGAAGCTGAGGCGGCGGGAGTGCCGGAGGATGAAAAGATCCCGTGGAAGCCGACGGTGGTGATTGCCCCGACGTCGGTGTTGTCGGCGTGGCAGCGGGAAGCTGCGCGCTTTGTGCCCTCGATGACGGTGTATGTGCATCATGGGAATAAGCGGGTTCATGATGAGGAATTCGCCGCGATTATGGCGGAGACCGATTTGTGTATTACCAGCTATAACCTGCTGACTCGCGACATTATTGATCTCTGTCAGGTGGAGTGGGCGCATGTAGTGGTGGATGAAGCGCAGATGATTAAAAACACTGCCACCGCGGCAGCGAAAGCAGCGCGGAAGATCCCCACGGACCATCGCATCGCGCTGACCGGCACCCCGGTGGAAAATAGGTTGGCTGAGCTGCGCAGCATCATTGATTTTTGTAACCCCGGCGCGCTGGGTTCCGCTAAGTTCTTCCGCCACACCTATGCTCGCCCCATCGAAGGCGAAGACAATCGCGTCTTAGCCGAGCACCTTAAGCAGATCACTTCGGTGTTTATCCTGCGAAGGGTGAAAACCGACACCTCGATTATTGATGATCTTCCGGAGAAGGAAGAGCACATTATCAAGGTGCGGCTCACCGAGGAACAGGCCGCCTTGTACCAGGGCATGGTCAAACAACTCGCCACTGGCTTGGCCTGTGCGGGAGCTGGGCAGACCAGCCAGATGGGTCGACGCGGGTTGATCTTGGCTTCCTTGACGCGCTTTAAGCAGATCTGTAACCACCCGGCGCACTTCTTAGCTGATGGCTCCGGGATCCTGGATGCAGACGGCAACCATCGTTCCGGCAAGGTCGAAGAGCTCATGAATCTCATTGACCACGCCCTACACAGGAATGAGAAGATGATTATCTTCACCCAATACAAGGCCTTCGGGAAGATCCTGCAGCCTTTCCTTTCCGAGTACCTCAAAGAAGGCGTGCCCTTCCTCCATGGTGGGGTAAGCCGCCATGAGCGCAGCGAGATGGTGCGGGACTTCCAACGCCCAGAAGGTCCGCATGTGATGATCTTGTCTCTGCGCGCCGGCGGAACAGGGCTGACGCTGACTGCCGCCAACCATGTGGTGCACATGGATAGGTGGTGGAATCCCGCGGTGGAAAACCAGGCGACTGACCGTGCCTTCCGCATTGGCCAAACTAAGGACGTGATGGTGCACAAAATGGTGTCGGAAGGCACCATGGAAGAAGCGATTCAAGATGTGCTGGAAGGAAAGCTAGTGCTGGTCAGCCAGGTCTTAGGTGAAGGTGAAGGCTGGATCACCGAACTGCCTGAAGAACAGCTTTTGGAATTGGTCGAATATTCCCGAGAGGAGGAGTAACCAAAGATGAGCGAAGACGACGAGAAAACCAAAGGAAAGACCGCTAAAGCTAAAGCCCTCAAGGCCGTAGCTAAGAAGTCTGAGCCTGGTTCTCCGAGCCCTGCTGAAAGCATTAAACGCCTCATCGCCACGCGTGCTCGGCGCAGTGCGGAAGGAAAAGATGGCGGTGCTTCAGGTTCTCAGGATGATCTTCATCCGACCTTGAACCTGGGGGCTAAAACCCAGCGCCCTGAGGTTGATAATGTCGTCTACGCAAAATTTGGTGCCAGTCGCGGCTCTGCCCCGACACCACCGGACCCACTAGCTGAGGCGGAAGCGCGTATCCGGCGGGCCCTGGAGAAGGAACTCTCCGGAAAAGGTGTGCGCCGCACCTGCACCGAAGGTGTGCGCTCTCCTATTGCCGATCAGTTATTCCGGGTGATCGCCGATATGACTGACCGCGGACGTGAAACCCGGGGTATTGAGTATGCCCGCCAAGACCGCGTCCATGGTGTGGTCTTTGATGCGAACCGCATTTCTGGATATGTCAAGGGCACGCAGCTCGAACCTTTCCAGGTAAGCCTCTGGCTACCGGAGCGCCGCGGTGAAGATGCGGTACGCCTCGCGGCCATGCTCAGCAATAGCGAATCGCTCGCTGCGCTACGCGACGGTCAGATTAGCGATGAGCTTTTCGACGCAATGGTGGGAAACCCGATTGTTGAGGATATCGAGTGGCGTTGTACCTGCCCGGACTTCGGGCGTGTGCCCTGTAAACATGCAGTGGCTTTAGCGCTTATCGCTGGGGAGATGGTGTCCGATGACCCCAATCGGCTTGCCAGAATCCGAGGGCTTGACCTAGATGACATCGAAAAACTGGTGGAAGCTGCCACCCCGATGGATGAAACTGAGCTGCTTGAGCCAGAGCGCTATTGGCACGGTAAACGGCTTCCGCCCTTACCGCCAGTGGAGGTCAGCCCGGTCTTTGAGGAGGGGTCCAAAGACCTTTTGGAGCATGCCTTGCGCCCCGTTGTGATCACCAAGATGCAAGCCCAGCACGCGGTTGATGAACTCAGGGAAATCTATGACCGCATGGTCGGCCGCGCAGTCAACAAATATGGCGAGCGCATGGAAGAAGATGACTCTACGGGCGAAGGCTACCGCCTAGCTGATGACTTCGGAGATCATATTGATGATCACCTCGTTTTCGCCGATGAAGATGATGAAGACGATGACCCTCGGATGCCGCGGTTTGAGCCTTCCTTAAAACGACCCCCGCGCCCACGCATCATTGATGCCCATATCGTGCCGGAACTACCGGATCCAGACATTGTGACGCCGTTTAGGCGACTGAAACGCAATGAGCTGGAGGATTAAGAACCCACCCACATACATTCACACTTTTCCTCAACCCCATAACACCTGCAGGAGGTGAACACCCAAGACTATGACTAGCCCTAATTATCAAGATGCTGTCCACCATGTGCGCTTCCTGCACACTTCTGACCTACAAATCGGCAAGACTCTTGCCTACCTAGGCGATGATGGACAAGCCCGATTCAACGAGGCCCGCTTGGATGCAATTGAGGCTTTAGGCAAAGTCGCAGTTGATCAGCAGTGTTCCTTTATTGTCATCGCCGGAGATGTGTTCGAGAAGAATCGTCTATCTGCTCGGGTGTTGAACCGCGCTAAAGAAGCCTTAAACAAGCTGGAAATACCGGTGTATTTATTGCCCGGCAATCACGACCCTTTAACCGCGGACAGCATCTTCTATAAAACCGAAGATCTTGAAAAAATACACGTCATTAGCGACTCTCAGCCCATTGAGATCTCTCAGGACGTGGAACTCATTGGTGCCCCGCTACGCAGCATCCGGGCACCGCATGACCTCGTCAATGAGGTACTAGAAGACCTCGAACCGACAGATACTATCCGCATTATGGCGGGCCATGGCCCCACCCAAAGCTTCGGCGAAGATTCCCCGGAACGCATTGACATGGTCAAGGTCAGCGAGGCTTTGGATCAAGGCGTGATTGACTACCTCGCCTTAGGCGATACGCACTCTGCTCAACCCGTGGAAGCAAAAAAACGCGCCTGGTATTCCGGTGCCCCGGAAGTCACCGATTTCCACAATAAATGTGGTGGCCGGGATGGCGGTGAGAATAATTCCGGCAACGTGCTGGTAGTGGATATTTATAAAAACGATGCCACCGATGCGGTTGTGGAAGTACAGGAGATCCCGGTGGGAACCTGGACTTTTGAGGAAATCGACGCGAACCTCACCACCGCTTATGACGTGGATCGGTTCTTAGAAAGGCTACGCAGCTACCCCGAAAAAGCCCGCACCGCTATTCGCTACTCCCTCCAAGGCAGCTTGCCGATCGCGGAATATGCGCGCCTACATGGGGTGATCGAAGAATTGGAAAGCACCTTCGCCAGCTTGCAGGTGCATAAGCGCTACCACGACCTGCGTATTGCACCAAGCGAAGAAGAAATCAGCCAGCTGGAGCTAGGCGCAGTGGCTCAAGCAGCGGTCAAGGAATTACAAGAACTTGCTGACACCGACGCCGCCGAAAGTGAAGCTGCCCGAGATGCGTTGAACTTGCTCTTTCGTCTGAGCTCTTCTTCGGAAGGACACTAAGCATGATTATTCACCGTTTGGAAATAAAGAATGTCCGCGGCATCAAGCACCTTGTCCTCGATGACCTGCCAGAAGAAGGCATTGTGCTCATCACTGGCGAAAACGAGTCCGGCAAGTCCTCCATTCAAGATGCTTTCAGGGCGCTGATTAATGACTTTCACGGCAGTGCCAAAAAAGATGTGAAGAGCCTGCAGAGTCGTAGCCCAGGGGCGGGGCAAGAAAGCCCGGAGATGGCGCTGGATGCCACCATGGGCGAATATCGTGTGCAGCTGAGGAAAAAATTCCTGCGGGGAGCAAGCTCAGAGCTCACCATAACTCCCTTAGATGGTGGTCCCGCACGCACCGCAACCGGCCGTGATTCCGATGACCAATTCAAGGAACTATTGGAAAAACACACCGACGAAAATCTGCGGGAGGCGCTCTTCGTACGCCAAGAAGATGTGGCAAATCAGATTGCCGCATCAGGAATTCTTTGCGTCACCCAAGCTTTAGCGGCACAAAGCCACGTTGCCCCGGATGCCGATAGCGAGGACCTGAAGCTTGCGTTTAGCGATGAGCTGATGCAGAGGGTCACGGAAGAGTACAAGAAGTACTACACCGCGAAAACAGGTGCCGAAAATAGCACCTTCAAGGGATATCGGAAACAACTCGAAGATGCTATTGACCAGCGTATTCAATGCGAAAACAAGGTGAAGAGCCTTGATAATGCCCTGCGAGTGATTGAGAAAAACGAGCCAGCGATTCAAGAGCTCATCGCCGGAAAACCGGAGCTTGAAGCACGCCGCAAAGCTCTTGAAGAAGCTGTCCAGAAGTGCGCCGCGGTCGCTGCAGAAGCTGAGAAGGCCAAGGAAAAGTTCACTCAACGTTCCGCGGATTTCCAGCGCGCCAAGAAGGACTTCGATGATCGCCTCGCCTTGAAGCAAGACCTGAAGAAGCGCGAAGAAGCACTTCAGGCTAAAAAAGCTGAGCTAGAAAAGCTTAATGAGGATTCAGAGAAGTTTCTTGCCCAACAGCAGGCCTTAGAAAAGGCCCTCAGTGAGGCGAAAGATAAAACCACGCAGGCAGATGACAAACTTCGCCAAGCCCGGCGAAATAACCACCGTGCCGAACTGGTCGTGCGCCACGCTGATCTGCACAGCGTGGTCACTAAAGCCAATGATCTCGATACCCAGCGCAAGAACCTGAAGGTTCCGGCAACCCAGATCGAAGCTGAGGATCTGGATGCCCTCACTGAGGCCCAACAAAACCTCAGCATCCAGCAGCACTATCACGCCATGAGTAGTGCGCGTCTGGATATTCGAGGCCCGCAGGGCAGCAGGGTGCGCGTCGATGGCGAAGCGCGCGAACTCCTCGAAGATAACACTGAGGTGCTGCTACGTGAGGGCACCAGCGTCGAGCTTGGGGATTTCCACCTCACCTATCGCGCTGGCCGCGATAAAGATGGCAATGCCTTGGGGGATTCCCGCGAAGAGCTCGAGAAAGCCGAACGCAGTTTCGCTGACCTGCTAGAAAAATACGGGGTCTCGGATCTTGCTGGCGCCCGCGAAGCACATCGCGCCTACCGCGAGTACCAAGATCAAAGCAGCAGCTTGGACCAAAGGATCAAAGATATTCTGCCGGCGGGCAGCACTCTTGATGAGCTCAGCCAAGAGCTGGCGCAACTCACAGCCCAACTGTCCGAAGGCGAGGATCTCGCAGGCGCACACCTTGACCTAGATAAGAGCCGCGCTTTACGTGATCAAGCTTCCCAAGAGCTAGAAGAAGCAGACAAGGCAGCTGAAGAAGCAACCCAAGGCCGCGAAGATGCCCAAAAAGCTCTCGATGATTTGATGGCCAGCTCTGAGCAAGAAGCCCGCGTCCGTGCCCAAGCCGAGGTGGATACCCTCAGCAGCGCCTTGGAAGAAGAACAGGAACGCGCAGCGCTGAAGGAAAAAGAAATCCCGCTAAGCCAATTAGAGGAAAACTCTAAGGACGCTGCCTTAGCCATGGAAGCGGCTAAAACCCTCTGGGAGGAAGCCGAGAAGCAGCGTGATGCCGCTGACCTCACCGGCACGTCCGAACAGCTGAAGGCTGCGGAAAACAAGCTAAAGAATCGTCAACATCGCCAAGAGAAGCTGGAGGAACAACTCTACGAAGCCCGTGGCGTGATTTCCACTGGTGAAGGTGACCAGGAAGTCCTGGAAGCCGCGCGGGTAGAAGAAGATCGCGCTCGCGCTGCCTTGGAAGATATTGAAGCCAAGGCATCAGCGGTCAAACTACTTTATGAGGTGCTCACGAAGTATTATGGCCAGGCCCGTGATGCCTATGCAGCACCTTTCCAGGCGCGCTTTAATGAGCTTGCTCGCTTGGTATTCGGCAAGGACGTCGACTTCCACCTTGATCAAGCACTCATGGCCGCGGAACGCACCCTAAATAACACCACCTTCGAGATCGCAGACCTCTCCGGTGGGGCGAAGGAACAGATCGCCCTATTAGAGCGGCTGACTGTGGCCATGCTCATCGAGGAAAAAGATCGCGTCCCCATGTTCATCGATGATGCCTTGGGTAATACCGATGCCCAGCGCCTAGAAAGCATGGCGTTGGCTTTGAACAAGGTAGGGGAGAAGCGACAGATCTTTGTGCTGACCTGCTTCCCGGAACGCTTCGATGCTGTGAGTGCGGAAAAAACTGTGAACATGGGTGATGTTTCCCGCATAGGCTAAGAAGCATGATCCATCTGGTGGCTACCTCTAACTTGTTGGCGCCTGCTGAACGCAGCAGCGTCACCACGTTAGTGGCCGCACTCTCAGCCCGCGGCTATCGTGTCACCCAAGCACAGCTTTTTAGCAACCACGAGCACACTGCCTCACCGGCTACCCAGCGGAGCACGGAGATCCTCCGTGCTCTTCAAGCCGGGAAGGTAGTGCTCGATCTTTCCGGCGGAAACTATGCCAACGAGGTGCTTGAGCTGCTCATCCCAGCGCTACCGGAATCCCCCTTCCCAACGATCATGGGTTATTCGGATCTCACGAGCGTGCTGGTCCCCGTCGCCGCGCAGCGTCCCACCATCTGGTACCAAGCCCGCCACGCCACTTATCCCACCGGCCGCACCGAAGCTTTCTTCGACCTTCTCGCCGGCAGAAACCAGCAGCTACTCGAACCCCACGTCTACCAGCTTCGCGGCCCGCAGCACCCAGTAGAAGGCGTGCTGATCGGCGGGAATCTGCGTTGCCTGCTCAAGCTTGCCGGCACACCTTATTTCCCGGATCTCCGCAGTAAGATCCTTTTTCTCGAAGCCCGTAGCTCCGACCCCGCCGCGCTTATCCCGCAACTTGCGCAACTCCAGCACATGCGGGTCCTCGAACAGGCCCGAGCCCTGCTTCTTGGCACATTCACTACCTTCGAAAAACACCACGACCTCGCAGAGCTGCTCACAATCTTCAACCGCTTTGTGCCGAAGCATGTGCCCATCTTCCGAAGCGATGAGCTCGGCCATGCCCCCGACACCGCTGGTATTGCCCTGGGCGCTCGTTATCGTCTCGATGGAGACCACCTCAGATTACTCGAAGATATCTGCTTAATCCCAGGTCCATCAGGGTTTTAGGGCCATTGCTCTGGGGGAAAGCTCAGGGTGATTTTCGGGGTCAGTCCCGATGTTCTTTTGCGTCCTGCCGCGCAGACTTGAAGTAGATCGAAAAACACACTTCAGCTTCAGCAGATCGCGGGAGATGAAAGAAAGGACCCCCGTCACCATGTCGACCATCGCCTACGCTCCGGTTCATAGCTCCGCACACGCCGGTATTCTTCACCGCTCGCGCCGGGACTTCTTGGTTGCAGGTGTTCTCGGCGGGATCGCAGAAACCTATGGTTGGAATTCCAACCTCCTGCGCATGGCTTTCATCCTGAGCTTCCTCATCCCCGGGCCCCAGGCCATTCTCTACTTCTTCGCCTGGTACTTCATGCCCGAGGCCTAAAATCCTCACGATATCCTGAACCTAACTCACCCAAAAAAGGAGAACATCAGACATGTCGCTCAATGATTACAACGCTTACCCACAGCGTCGTCTGCACCGCTCTCGCTCTAACCGCATGATTGCCGGTATTTGCGGCGGTCTAGCCGAAACTTATGGTTGGGATGCCACCTTGGTGCGTATCGCGGTCCTTCTGTCCTGTCTCTTACCCGGACCGCAGGCCCTCATCTACTTCATCGCCTGGTTCATCATCCCCAAAGACTAAACCCAAAACGAAGCTCGCCTTCCCTGCAAGTAACAGAGAAGGCGAGTTCTGCTATTCAGCCACAATATGCAGCGCCTGCAGCGGCGCCACCGGCACCGTCTCCCCGACACCATAACTCGGTGCCCCAATCACCATCGCTTCTATCGCAGCACCATCACCCAACCTCAGGTGATAGGTCGTCGCATGCCCCACATAGGACACCCCCTCCACCTCTGCAGCAACCCCAGAAACTCCCACTGCCACCTGCTCCGGCCGCACCACCGCCAGTGCCTGCTCGCCCACCCCGGCAGAAGCAGAAGCCTGCTCGATCACACCTAAACCAGAATCCCAACCACCATCAGCGCGGCGTTTCACCGGCAAGGTTGCGCAGGTACCCACGAAGTTCGCCACCCAGGCATTCTGGGGGCGCGCATAGAGCTCCTGTGGTCGTGCGCATTGCACTACCTTCCCGGAATCTAAGACCGCCACATAATCAGCCATGGATAAAGCTTCATCCTGATCATGGGTCACCAGCACCGAGGTGGTCCCCGCAGCCTTCAAAATAGCGGCCACATCGGTCCTTAAACGCCCCCGCAGCCCCGCGTCCAAAGCCGCATAGGGTTCATCCAATAACACCAAATCTGGGTTCGGTGCTAAGGCTCGTGCCAAAGCCACGCGCGCTGCTTGACCACCAGAAAGCGCCGCCGGGGAGCGATCCGCTAATTCCGCGATACCCGCTAGTTCCAATAGCTCGCGCACCCGAGGCCCGCGTCGTTCTGCCCGCGGTAGTCCAAAGCCCACATTCCCACTCACATTAAGGTGCGGGAAGAGTGCGGCGTCTTGGGGCACCAACCCCACCCGACGTTTCTCCGGTGGTACTCCCACCAGGTTGCGTTCCCCCAGCTCCACGCTGCCTTCACTTGCCGGCAATAGCCCAGCAAGTACCCGCAATAGAGTGGTTTTGCCACACCCAGAAGGCCCTAAGACTGCCACCAAACCACCGGCGGGAACATCCAGATCCACCCCATCTAGGACCATCCGCCCGCGCCCATATCCGGCCTTCAATCCTCGGATACGGAGTTCGCCACCAGCCATTACTTTTCTCCTCTATCAGAACTATCAGCATCCAAAGATCCGGAGGAATCTCGCGCCAACACCAAAGCCGGCACCGCCGCTACCAACACCAAAGCAACGCCATAAGGTGCAGCATCACTAAAGGCGACAATATCGGTGAGCTGCCACAACCTGGTCGCCAGCGTATCGGTCCCGGTAGGCCGCAACATCAACGTCGCCGGCAATTCCTTCATCACCGTTAACGCCACCAACAAAGCACCGGCAGCAATCCCCGGCCACGCAATCCGTCCGGTCACGGTCAACCAGGTTTGAATAGGGGAGCGCCCCAAGGTTCGGGAGGCATCCTCCAAAGACAAAGGCACCTGCTCCAACGCCGAGCGCGCGGAACCCAAAGACTTCGGGGCGAAGAGCAACCCATAGGCCAGCACCATCAAGGTCAGCGTTTGATAGAGCGAGGGCACGACCTTCAAGGACATGTACACCATGGACAGACCCAGCACGATGCCCGGCAACCCATGGCCCACATACACAGCAGTCTCTAAGATCACTGCGGATCGTGTCCGCCACCTGGCCGCCAAAATGGCCACCGGCAGCGCCACCACAATTGCCACCAAGGCCCCCGCAAATCCGAGGAACACCGTGGTTTTCGCTGCACCCAGTAGCCGCGCCCACTCCACGCCACCACCAGCAATGCCTTGAGTAGAACGCCATAGCAGCAATCCCACCGGTACTCCCACTGCACATACAGCCATCCCGGCCAGCATGATCATGGTCGGCACCCGCCCGGTCCGCACCGTGGAGCTCGCGCGCCCATGCCCGGATTTTTGCACCATCACCGGTCGGCGCACGGCGCGTTCCACCGCAATCACAACCAACGCCATGGCCACCAAAAGCACCGAAAGCAGCATCGCTAATTCGCGATTAAAACTGCCACCAAAGGCGCGTTCAATAGAGGGCGTTAGCGTGCGGAAGCGCATAATAGCTACCACCCCAAATTCACTGATGGTATAAAGCCCCACCAATAGCGCCCCGGAGGCGGCAGCCGGCGCGATTTGCGGCATAGTCATGGTGAAAAAGGCTTGCGCCGGCCCACGCCCCAGGGTGCGCGCCACATCCTCAGCCCGAGTATCTGCTCGCCGCAGCGCCGCGGCGGTCGGTAAGGTCACATAGGGGGAGGTGACCAGCACCAACACAAAAAGTGATCCCCAAAAGCCACGCAGCGGAATCATCACAGCCCAGGCCAGACCAGCCACATAGGAGGGCACCGCCAGCGGCAAGGCTGCTAACACCCACCAGAGTTTGCGCAGCGGCAGATCCATGCGCACCAGCGCAAAGGCGGTGGGCACCCCAACCAACAAGGACCCCAGGATCGCGCTCACAGTGAGCATCACCGTATTGATCGCCGCGGTTTTGGTCTGTGGGCGTGCGAGCGCCGCCAGCATTCGTTCAGTGGGGGCCACAATGGCTTCACTGAATAAAAACACTAGCGGCGTCGCCACCATCGCCACGGCAATGACCGAGGCGACCAGCAGAATAGGATGAGGCCCGACACGCGTAGGCGCGCCGGACCGAGTCCGTAGCTTCATAAAGCGCGTTGTTTAGGAGGCGCTCAAGCCAGCTTCATCGATGAGGGCAACGGTGCCCTTGACATCACCGAGCTTGGAGAGATCAACATCCGGAACCTTCATGGAATCCATGGAGGGCACGCCCTCGGGGGTTTCGATGCCATCAACCAGCGGGAATTCGAAGGTCTTGGTGGTGAAGTAGGTCTGGCCTTCCTTGGAGAGCAAGTACTTCACAAAGTCCATCGCCTTGGGATCATTCTCGGCCTTCTTCAGGATGCCTACACCGGTGGAGTTCACCAGTGCAGCCAGGTCCCCATCAGCACCGTACTTCAGCTGTGCACGAAGGTTCTCGCCACCGCGTTCCTTGGCGGCACGGAACCAGTAGTAGTGGTTAATGAAGCCCATTTGGACTTCACCCTTTTCGACAGCCTCAAGCACGTGGGTGTTCTTTTCGTAGAACTTCGGCTCATTGGCGGCCAGCTTCTGCAGCCATTCCTTGGTGAAGTCATCGCCCTTATCGACGCGCATGGCGCTCACGAAGGCAATGAAGGAGGCGTTACCCGGTGCAACACCGGTTTGGCCCTTCCACTTCGGATCAACCATCTCTTCGATGGTGTCGGGGGCATCAGCCTCGGAGACTTGCTCCTTGTCATAGGCAACAACGCGCGCACGGCCGGTGATGCCCACCCACGTCTTATCGTCGCCGGAGAAGCCTGCCGGAACCATCTTCAGTACATCATCCGGCAAGGTGACCAGCATGTCCTGATCAGAAAGCAGACCCAACGCGCCAGCTTCCTGCGAGAAGAACACATCCGCCGGTGAACTCTCGCCTTCGGTCAGAATCAACTGTGCCTGATCCGGGGTCTTGCCGTAACGCACATCGACGTCATAGTCGACGGTCTTGCGGAAATCTTCGATCAGCGGATCAACGAGCTTCTCGCTACGTCCGGAGTAGATAACCAGCTTCCCATCGGATGCTTCCTCGGTTTCCTTGGCCTCCGACTTCTCAGACTTCTCAGCAGCCTCGGTTTTAGTGGTCGTGGTGCTGGATTCCGAGGCGGACTCGGAGTTCGAACAACCAACAACCATCAGCGACGTTCCAGCAAGCGCCAGAGCGGCCGCAGTGATCTTTTTCTTCAGTGACATATATACCTCTTGAAAGAAGGGGCGTGGGATCTGAAGCAGCACAGAGCACTGCATCAACACTTAAGGCTAGCCAACCCTCGTACCACCGGGGGTAGCCTAACCGAAATTACTTAAGAGTCCTGACCCCCAACTATGCACTTTTCCCCGCATTAGTGCAGGGGTCATACCCGCCCTGTACATCGAAAAACCTCAGCATCACCGCACCCCGCCGCCGCCCTCCCAACCCGTCCCAGGAGCCCCCGCTCACCACAGGGTTATCGGGGGTAACGCTTCCTCGAGATCGAGTCACGCGCGGCACATTCCAACCCCCCAGCAGGTGCCCGGGGTTCACCGCGGCTAGTACTCTTTGGGCGCGAGTAGTTCGGCGGCACGCTCCACTTCAACACGCTGGTGCTCATAGAGATCATCCACGCCCTGTGGATCCAACATCTCTGCAAAAGGATCCCCAAACCCACTGCTGTGCCCGGTCAGTACCTCCAATACACCCAGCCCACAGATGGGCACATAATGCGGGCAATAACCCCCTTCTTGGCAGAACACCACCTTGCCACCACACACTTCATCAGCCACCGCCATCAACGACTCCGTCAATGCGTTAAACCCCCGCTGCGTGAGCATCTGCCGGGCCAACGGATCCATCGCCGCAGCATCAAAACCACTGGCCACCATAATTAACTCCGGTTTGAAGCGTCGCAATGCCGGCACCACCACGGTGTCCATCGCTAGCTCGTACACCTTATTTCCACTTCCCGGCGGAAGCGGAATATTCAGGGCACCCGGATGTGTGGTCCGATACCCAGATTCCGGCGGGTAGCACAGGTGCTGATGCAGCGAAATGGTTAATACCTCTGGCTCATCCCACCAGATCGCTTCTGTGCCATTGCCGTGGTGCACATCCCAATCAACCACCGCTACCCGCTGTATCCCAAGCTTTTCGCGGGCATAAGCAATCGCCACCGAGACATTATTGAAAAGGCAGAACCCCATCCCTTGGCCCGCCTCAGCGTGGTGACCCGGCGGATTAATAAGCGCATAGGCGCAATCCACCTCCCCCTCTACTACCGCCTTGGTGGCCCGCATGGCCCCACCAGCAGCCAAGGCGGCAATATGAAATCCATTCTTACCCAAAGGCGTGGCCCCATCCCCGGCATCCCCACCCTTCGCTAGCGTCGATTGATCCTTAATGCGCTGCACATATTCCGCGGTGTGCACCCTTAATAGATCCTCATCGCTGGCCGCGGTGGCCTGCATAAAGGTGAGGTGTTCTTTAAGGGCCGAGACTTGGACTGCTTCATGAAAGCGGCGCTTAGTGTCCGGATGCGCTACGTGGTGCGCAATGGGTTGTAAGCCCGCAAGGGGATCGGCCGGGCTGAACCCACCACTGCCAGTATCAACCCACCCATAGAGGGAGTCCCAGAGATATCCAACGGTTCGCATGATTCCTCCTAATGTGACCTGTGTAACAGAATCCCAGGTCTTAGGGCAAGGAGGTGCGGGAAGGCTTCAGTGCTTAAATCAACGCAGCCAGATCTACAATGTCCCATTTCTTGTTGGAATCTAGTGCTGCAGCAACCTGCGCCATATTAGTGTTTGATTGCCACAGAGTTTTGGAATCTTGAGATGAGATGGTCAGTACGCAAAGCTTGGTGCCCTTGGACCCCTGACCAGGAAAACCCACTGGGACGACCACGTATTCCTCACCGTTTTCAAAGTGGCGAGTGTGTCTCCGAATGCGGGGAGGATGACTGGCAGTGTGCGAACACCTAGGCGTTCCATAAGTTTGGCGCGCTCCCCATCGTGATTGAGCCAAGAGCAGAATAACTGCGCAATTGCCCCGCGCGCATGATAGTCGCGCTCCTGCTTCTCATTCATGGTTTGCGCCCCTCGCTTTCTCAATCTCGGGTTGTAAGCAACCACGTGCGGCAAAGTTTTCCCCGAGACTACCGCCATCCTTGGCGCGGGCGGCGGGCGGCGGGTCTCGGGGAAAGCTTAAAAGGGTTAGGAGAGTGCTTCGCGTAGCTTCATGCGTCCGCCGGAGTGCAGGACAGCGCGGCGGTAGATGCGTGCGCCGAGGAAGAGGACAGCGAGGATCGAGAGGATGAGAACTAAGTAACCTGCACCGATGAGCCAGAGTGGGGCAAGGTTCTTGGCCAAGAGCATGGGCATGACGAAGGGGGTGAACAGCGGAATCAGAGCGAGCACCGTGACTAATGGGGTGAGCTCGGACTGGTTTTGGACGAGGAATATGGCGAGGTAGAAACCGGCCATGGGGATGAAGGTCATAGGCATGGAGATGGCGCCGATGTCTTCCTGGCGGGAGACCAGTGAGGCGAGTGCGGCCCAGAGCACTGAGTTGAGGATCAGGGCGAGTAATCCCCAGACCAAAACGTGCAGGCCGAGCGGGATATCGAAGCCTTCGAGGAGGTTGGGTTGCCCGAGGATGCGTGGGCCTAAGGAGAAGGCAGCACCGTAGAGGAGGAGCTGTAAGAAGGCTAGGGAAGTGATGCCGATAATTTTGCCGGCGAGGAGCTGGACTGGGCGGATGGTGGAGAGGAGCACTTCGACCACGCGGGAGGATTTTTCTTCCACGACGCTCATGGCCAGCATGGATCCGGCGACGATGATGGTGAAGAAAACCAGTGTGATCATGGGGGTGACCGTGAAGGTTCGGGCGGTGGTGGCGGCGTCCTCGGTTTCTAGGGTGCGTACCTCTAGTTGCGCGCCAGTGAGGGTTTCTTTGGCCTGGGCGGGGTCAGCGCCGAGGGAGCTGAGCAGCGTATTGAAGCTGTAATTCTGTGCCGCAGTGGAAATGAGGGACTGTTCGGTGGCCGAAAGCTGATGCTCTGTGAGGACGGTGGCGGGGTTGAGGCTTTGGATATACGCATCGATATCCTCAGTTTTGAGCTGCTCTACGGCGGTGCTTTCGTTGAGCTCTACGAGGTTGAGTTCAGCGCCGAGTTGGGTGGCGGTGTCGTGCAGTTCATCTTGGAGGACCATGGCTTCTGGGGCGACGCCGAGGTGCACAGTTGAGGTATCATCAGCGTTTTTGCTGAGCCAGCTGATGAAGAACATTCCGCCGATGATGAGCAAGAAGGTCACCGCAATTGATATCAGCGTGGCTTTTTTGAAGAAGCTGACTTTGAACTCTCTGCGGGCGATCAGAAGTACATCATGCATGGTGGCCTCCGTGGGGTGTGGAGATGGCTTCGCGGTAGAGCTCGGTGAGCGGGGGATAGTAGTTGCTGATCTCTTGGAGGGCGCCGGCTTGAGTTGCGGCGGCGAGCAGTTGGGCGCGAAGTTCTTGGTCGTGGCTGGGGAGGGAAACGCGGGCGGTGTTGCCACCAGGTTCTATGACGGTGATGGTGGCGGGGAGATGCTGCGTCCAGTCGGGAAGAGCGTTGAGAAGTCGGATATCCACGACCTGTTGATCGTGTTGGCGCAGGTTGGGGATGGTATCGCAGGCCACCATCTGGCCTTCCCGGATGATGCCGACGCGGTCACACAGCCGCTCGACCAGGTCGAGTTGGTGCGAGGAAAAGATGACGGGCACGCCTTCTGCGGCGCGTTCTTTGAGGACATCGCTCATGACATTCACGGCGATGGGGTCTAGGCCGGAGAAGGGTTCATCTAAGACGAGGACATCGGGGTTATGGACTAGGGCGGCAGCTAGTTGTACGCGCTGCTGGTTACCGAGGGAGAGCTTTTGGACCTCCTCGTCGCGACGGGAATCTACGCCAAGACGTTCGGTCCAATACTCCATGGACTTGGTGGCGCTGGATTTGTCTTCACCGTGGAGTTGAGCGAGGTAGATGAGTTGCTCGCCGACTTTCATTTTGGGGTAGAGGCCGCGTTCTTCTGGCATGTATCCCACGCGGCGACGGGTCTTGAGATCAAGGGGTTTTCCATCGAAGGTGACTTCTCCGGTGTCGGCTGCGAGGACGCCGAGGATGATCCTCATGGCGGTGGTTTTGCCGGCTCCATTGGATCCGACGAAACCGAAGATTTCACCGGCTTTCACCTGGAAGGATACGTTTGAGAGGGCCTTGAGCGAGCCGAAGCTTTTCTCTAGCCCGTGGATAACAAGGTCGGGCATGAGTCTCCAATCTCGGGGGTTGTGTGCGGGTTGTTGGGCGTTGTTGTGCGTGGGCTGGGCGTGAGTTGTTGTGTGTGGGGAAGGCTCGGGTTGATCGTTTTAACGGGGAAGTGAAACCGATAATAGCGAAGGTATGGGGCGCGGGTTTGAGGGGTTTGTGGGGTGATGTGTGGGGTACGGGTGCGAGGTATCGAACATGGGTGGGTTATCGCTGATAGTAGCGATTCAGCGGGGCGGGTGAAAGCCCGTGTTCGATTAGCATGAAAGGCATTGTGGGACGCTTGATTAGCGCCATGATTGAGCATGTGTAGCGCCCTGGAAAGTAGTGTTCACCAGCCGGTTTACCGTAGCAGGGGTAATTGTGGGGGTGGGGTGGAAAATAGTTTGCCCACACCCCTAGACAACCCCGGTGTGTGCTATTAACATAGAGGACACAGCAAGACACATATGCGATTAAAAAGATCGCACGTAGTAGTAGTAGTAATTTTTCGGGGGATCATCATGGCAGATACCTGCACCCAGCTTAAGGTGATTGACACACCTTTTTGGGCTAACACCCACCCGGATGATCCCGTGTGCCACATGACTGTGCGGATCAACAAGGAAATCTATTCCACCTTAAAAAAGGTTCTCCCTAAAGGCACCGACAACTACGAAACCTCCATTACCCGACTCGCCGCCCGGCTAGGCAAAACCACCTACAAAGTAGAACAAGCCTTCAAAGGCGTTGGCGTCATGTGGATCCTGCCGAACCTAGAAAAACAACTCCTCCACCTAGG
>NZ_FOPJ01000008.1 GCF_900113445.1 Corynebacterium spheniscorum | reverse complement strand
GAAACCGGCACCGCGCTGCCGACGACGACCGAAAGCAGCACCACAGCACCAGTCGAACCCGAAGAGACCACCACCCCGGCTCCTGGATTCGACGCCGGCTCCCTCATCCTGCCCGGCCTAGCCCTCGGCAGCATGGCGCTCGGCTCCTCCGGCAGCAGCAACGGCTCCGCACAACCGGCACCTGCACCGACCCCGAATCCCGCCCCAAACGCTGACCCCAGCAAACCCGCAAAGGGCGCACAACCTGCCCAACAGCAACCAAAGCGCACCGGCACCCTAGCTAACACCGGCGCCAACAGCACACTGACCCTAGCCATCGCATCGATGCTCAGCGTCGCAGGCCTCACCGTACTGCTCGCCGCACTACGCCGCCGCAACACCTAAACGACTCGCGTTCTAAAACGCCGTATCTCGCACACCGCGGGGTGCGGCGTTTTCTGCCCTAAACCCTTGCTTTAAGCACCTTAAAAACCCGACCAACACCAACCTCGCGCAGAGGCCCCGGCCCCACACACGGGCCTCACCCCACCGGCACACGCCCTGACACACCCCCAACTCCCAACCCCCAACAAACACGAGCACAAAACACCACACCCTGTTAGGAAAGTAAATATTCCATAACAAACCTACCCAGCGGTCTTAACACGAGTTACCCTGGCTAAATCGAAAAAACTAACCACGCATTTAGGCACCCAGGATGAACGTTGTAACTCTTAAAAGCCTCAGCAAAAGCTACGGCAAAAAACAGGTCGTGCAGGATATTTCCCTCACCATCCCCCAAGGCGCAATCTTCGGATTCATCGGCCCCAACGGCGCCGGCAAATCCACCACCATGAAGATGATCCTCGGCTTGGTGCCTCCTACTAGCGGCAGCATCCACCTCTTCGGTGAGGATCTCAGCACCCAATCCCGCAGCACCCTGGTCTCCAGCATCGGCGGCATGATCGAAGAACCCTCCGGCTACGCACACCTCACCGCCACCGAGAACCTGAAGATAGTGCAATCCCTCCTGCACTTCCCCGCCGAAAACATTGACTGGGCCCTCGACATCGTGGGGCTTCAAGAGGCAAAGAACCAGAAGGTCGGCACCTTCTCCCTCGGCATGAAACAACGCCTCGGCATCGCGCTTGCCATCTGCCGCAAACCTTCCCTTTTAGTGCTCGACGAACCCACCAATGGTCTCGACCCCTATGGCATTGAAGAGATGCGCGCTCTCATTCTGCGCCTCGCCAAGGAAGAAAATGTCACCGTCATGGTGTCCTCCCACGTGCTTGCCGAGTTAGAAAAAATCGCCACGCACTTCGCCATCATTAATAAAGGCCGCATGATCTTCCAGGGCCAAAGAAATGAACTCTTTGATCAACACGCCCCAGCGCTGTTCATTAGAACCAACCACATCCCAGAAGCCTTAGCCGCCATCCCCACCGCTACCGCCGTGCTCGAAGGGATCGAAGTCCCCGCCATCGCGGAAGAAGAAATCCCCAAGGTCTGTGCCACCTTGCTTCATGCCGGGGTGGACTTCTATGAGGTCTCCCGCCCACACCAAAGCCTCGAATCCATCTTCATGCAGCTCACGGGGCATTAAACCATGAACACCACCGCCATTTCCCACGAGCTCTCTAAAGCCCGCGCCACCAAAGTGCCCTTCATCAGCCTCAGCGCCGGCATCGCCATCGCCGTACTCGCCACCTTCTCACTCTGGGCTGGCAGCGGCGATAGCGCCTACCGCACCTACCCCGCCGTCCTTCTCTCCTCAGCATTCTTCAGCGCCCTGATCTGGCCAATCATCGGCGCGGTCATTGCTTCCCGCCTGGCCGATATCGAATTTTCCAACCGCGGCTGGCTCTTCATGGTCACCTCCGGAAGCAGCGTGCGTACCCTGCTATCCGCCAAGGGCCTCGTCGGAGCACGCGCCTTAGCCCTCGGGGTATTCACCCAAAGCCTCACAACCGCCCTGATCTGCACATTAGTCCACGTCAAGCAAGCGATCCCCGGCCCCTGGGCGCTCTATTTTTGCTGCATGTGGGCCACCACCACAGTCTTCTTCCTCGCCGCACTCTTATTAGCCTGCGCAGTGGAATCTCAACTAGCCACCCTCATCTTCGGCATCAGCAGCGCCTTCATCTGCGTCTTCGCATTCCTGCTGCCCACCCACTTCTTCCGCTTCATCCCCTTCGGCTACTACGCCCTCCCCTTACCCTTTACCCAAAGCGAAGGCAGCATCACCGCCACCGAGGTGCACTACCTCCCCTTCTTCATCTTCCTGCTGATCAGCGCCATCCTGTGGCAGGTTGGCTCCCGGCAACTCAAGATTTGGAGCTAAGGCATGTTCCACAGCGAAGCACTAAAACTCAAACGATCCTGGGTCTGGATAATTTGCCTAATCATCCCCCTCTTATCAGTCACCCTCGGGGCCCTAAATTTCGCCCGCAACCAGGAACAACTCGACAGCGGCTGGATCTCCCTAAGCTCCCAAGCCGGCCTGTTTTATGCGCTAATTTTCTTCAGCGTCGGTAGCGCGATCATCCTCTCCACAATCTGGCGCCCAGACTTAAATAAAAGCAATTGGAATGGCGTGCTCTGCTGCTACCAACACCCCTGGCTGGTCTTTGCCATAAAAGCCCTCATCGGTGCAGCACTGATCATCCTCATGCACCTCATTTTCCTGATACTCACCCTCGCCACCGCCTGGCTGCTCGGCGTGAAAGACATCGATCTTGGCGCACTCGCTGCCGATTCCTTGGTCGTCTTCATCGCCGCCTTCCCCCTCGCAGTTTTCCAAAGCCTGCTGTCTTTCCTGCTGCGCAGTTATTCCTGGCCCATCGGCATGTGCCTCGTCCTATGCGTAGCGGGTTTCGCGGTGGTCAGCAGCGACTCCGTAGGCTTCCTCATCTACCTTCTCCCCCAAGCGCTTGCCGCCTACGCTATCGCCGCGCCCTCCGCAGCCTTCGCGATCGGCAGCGCCAGCACACACCTCATCTCCCAATGCTTCGGCGCAGCATTAATCCAGGTGATCGCCTATTTTGGGTTCACCATCGCCCTTTTCAAACTCCGCCAACGCTAAGAGCCCGCAGGCACATACACCACCGGCGAATTGACCTTCATTTCTAGAGCTATCTGCCACTGGAACCCACCATCACTGGCGTAGCGGACCGCACACAATATGGTCCTACGCCAGGTTCCGGAAGCGGTAGCCCCAGGTCATAGCCCTAAGAGATCCTTCGGACTCAAGGCCTTCACTTTTAGCACTGCTCCTTGGGGCGCGCTAAAAACCCAGTGGTTGAGGAGGCTCCGTCCGTTCTTGGAAGATAACAGTATTCGCCGCCGCCCCTCAGGGGTATCGCTAGGCAGATCCCGGACTTGAGCGAGCAATTCAGCAAGCCGCTCCTCGTTCGGAGGAGACATGCGCCTCCCCCTCATCCAGTTATGCACCGACCTCCTAGAAACACCAAAAATACGGCCGATTTGGTCAATGGTAAGCCCAGAAAGCTCCTTCAACTCTTTCACTAACTCTGCAGTGTCGGATCTCGGCATGAGCGTCTTCCTCCACGTTCTTAGATGATTCCCCCGCGTCGAACTTTGTGCTTTTGGTCATCGGCTTTGGCACTAACTGAAGCACACAAACTCCGCCCCCCCTCAGCCTCGGCAGGAATACCCAGCTTTGACGCTCAACTGCTGGGCTTCCTACGCACAGAAAAAGGAGGGCGGAGTCTGCGTTACAGGCATGGGGCTTTGCTCGAGATCCGTCTTCCCTCGGTCGGCAGCTTTCACTGCGGCGGGGTCAACGGGGCTGGGCTTAGCCACACGCTGTAGGTCTAAGAGCTGAGTTTGGGGATATAAATCCCGCTGGGGCGCTCATCAAAGGGTGGTTCATTAAAGAGCGGGTCGAGGAAGAGGTTGTGGAGGATGAACTCATTAAGCCAGCGAGTGGCCATCAGGATCGGGTCTTGGAGGATCAGTATTAGGTTCATGGTGAAGCGCTACCTCTTTTCTTGCCTAGGGGTGTGAAGCTCATGCGCTTGCGCACCAAGGTTAGCTAGAGGAAAACACTTTGAAAAGAGGCTCTTTAGCTGTAATCGTTTCAGCAACACCTAGGGCCAGGTGAGCTCATCCAGTTCCGCGCAGGTGGCATCCACAACCTCAAGCCACGAACCAGTTTCCTCATAGATCTTGCGTTGGCGCTGGTAGAGCGCCCCGCGGTCCAGGATCTCCAATACTGAGCGCAATTCTGCTTCGCACTGAAATTCCTTAGCGATGGGTGTCAGGGTGTCCACCAGCTGCGCAAGCTCATCGCGCACCCAGGCTTCTTCAGTATCACGGTTGGTAATCACCAGGGCATCAAGCCCATAGCGAGCACCCCGCCACTTATTTTCTTCCACATGCCACGGCTGCAACACCACCGGGGTTTCCCCGCTGGCCACCTGGCGATCCAGATGCACCGTGAGGCAATGCGTGAGCGCGACCAGCCCGGCAAGTTCGCGAAGGTTACTGGTGGCATCGCTTACCCGCACCTCAATAGTTCCCCACTGGCCGGCGGGGCGAATATCGAAGTGCATGGAGCCGGTGTGGTTAATCACCCCAGAGATGGACTGGTCTTTCATATAGGATTCCCACTCATCCCAGGTAGTGAATTGTGGGGGCAGCCCGGCGGTGGGCAGTTGTTGATACAACATGGTGCGATTAGAGGCGTAGCCAGTATCTTCCCCATCCCAGCCCGGTGAAGAAGCAGTCAGTGCTAAAAGATGCGGATAGTAGGTGGTCAGCGCATTAATCACCGGCCACACGCGGTTGCGATCCCCAATGCCCACATGCACATGCACACCCCAAATGAGCATCTGCTGCCCCCACCAACGGGTGCGCTCAATGATCTCAGCATAGGAGCCCTTTTCACTCACCGGTTGCTGGCGCACATCAGAAAAGGGATGCGAACCAGCACCAAAAAGTTTCAGGCCACGATCATCAGCGGCCTGCCGGATGGCGTGAACATCGCGGGCTAATTCGGCAACCGCCTCCCCAGTGGTGGTGCACACCCCGGTCACCATCTCAATGGTGTTTTGGAGGAATTCCTTTTCCAAATGAATCTCGGGGTCGGCTTTTTCGGCAGCGGCGATCACCTCCGCGGCGGCGGGCACGAGGTCGCGCGTAGTGGGATCTACCAGGGCTAGCTCCCACTCCACCCCCAAGGTGGGTCGCGGTGAGGCGTTGAACTGCTCAGTCATAATGTGGATTCACTACATCTTGGTCGCGGAGTGTGTTGGGCAGGGCACGCCACGGCGCGGCTTAAAGTGCAGGTGCGTTCACCAGCACCACAACGAGGGAATGAGGCCCCTCAGTTTCCTGAGGTAATTCCGGGATTCGTTCGCGGGCCACTCCACCAATACGGGTCGCTAATTCGCGGGCCTCATGTTCAGCTGCGGCATCCCCGGGGTTAAAGAAAACGGTGTTTTCGGAGAGGATGGTGTTCGGCAGGTTGCCCACTTCGCCGGCATGGTACTTCGGATCGCCGGTGAGTTTTTGGGATACCTGCGCAGCAAGGCCCTGTTGGGTGGAGTTATTCAACACATGGATGGTGGCTTCTTCCATGGGTGCTGCAGGGGTTTGTTCAGCACTGCTTTCTGCTGGTTGGGGTTGTTCAGCAGGGGAAGGTTGCGCGGGCGCCGGGGATTGTGGCGCTGCGCTAGCAGGGGCAGCGCTGCTAGTAACAGAGGTGGTACTAGAGGCTGCGTTATTGGCCGCTTCGGTGCGGCTCATGGAGTAGATCGCCCAGAGGGCAAGGAGGGCGGCAACGGCAATAAGCACCATTGCCAGGCCCCGAAGCGGGAGGTTTTGGACGCCGCTGCGGGGTTCATCGGAGTAGTCAGCTGGGGGTTCGGCCTGGGTATCGGGTTGGCGGTTGTGGGAGCTCACGGTGTGTGAATCATCCTTCCCTTCAGCGACTGAAGATTAATGGAGAGCTTAAAAACAATAGGCTAGCGCGCAATCACCTTTAAGCACAGCAGTCCCTACAGTTTAAACAGTGTGGTGCGGCATGCCGAACCCCGGGGTGAAGCGTCCAGGAATTTCTGCGCACCTTCGGGGACACCGATCTCGAGGAAGGCTCAAATGCTAGTGCTGCGAACGCCACGCTGCCTGGCGGCGATCCCGGAGCCTGCGCAGACGCGCGGTAAGCATGGGTTTTTTGGCGATCGCGGTGGGATCTTCGATGAGCTGGTTGAGGCGCTGGTAGTAGCGGACGGGGGAGATCCCGAGATGCTTGCGGATGGCATCTTCCTTAGCGCCGAGGCTTTTGGGTGCGCGCTCCTCGAAATTGAGGATGCGGGCATCCATCTCATTGAGCTCATCCATGCCTACACTGTAGGCCATGACTATTCGACCAATTGTGATTCATGGCGACCCAGTATTACACAACCCCACTGAGGAAGTAACCGAGCCAATTAGTGAGCTCCAGGAGTTGATCGCGGACATGTATGAAACCATGGAAGCCGCGCATGGGGTGGGGTTAGCCGCCAACCAAATTGGTGTGAATAAAAGGATTTTTGTGTACCACTGCCCCGATGATGAAGGGCATTTACATCGCGGCTGCATTATTAACCCCGTATTAGAGACCTCCGAGATCCCCAAAACCATGCCGGCTGATGATGGCAGCGATGATGAAGGGTGTTTATCGGTACCCGGGGAAGGCTGGCCGACCCCGCGCGCGCAGTGGGCGAAAGTCACCGGCTTGGATGAACACGGCGAGCCAGTGGAAGTGGAAGGCACCGGGTTTTTAGCGCGCTGCTTCCAACATGAAGTGGGGCACCTGGATGGGTTTTTATATACCGATGTGCTGGTGGGGCGCCATAAGCGGGCTGCGAAGAAAACCATTAAACGCAATGGTTGGACCGAAGCCGGATTGACCTGGATGCCGGGTGAGGACCCGGACCCCTTTGGCCATGACCTGGCCGAAGAGGACGCATAAAACTGATGGGTTCCTTGCACGGGGTATTTCGCTCCGATGAACCTGCCATTGGCGACCGCGTGGTGGTGCGCCGCATACTGCCGGATACGCCGGGGCATTTATCCGATGTGATTGGGCATGTGATCAGTGTGGATCCGCTGCAGATCCGCCCGCAGTCGGTAGGTGGGTTTGTTTCTGATGCGCCGGTGATTGAGATTCCGCCGCAGCAGGTGAAGATTTTGAAGAAGCTGAGTCCGCGGCGGATCCGAAATTCGGATATTCGTGCGCTGGAGCATGCCACCGCGCGGGCCTTCCCCGGGATTGAGCACCGCTGGGTGGGGCCGTGGTTATTGCGGGCTGGGGATGGTGTGACGGAGCGGTCGAACTCGGCTGCGCCGTTGGGGCCAACGGCGGCGTTTGAGCAGGTGCCCTTGGCGGAGATTTGTGAGTTTTATGAGTCTTATGAGTTGCCGGCGCGGATTTTGATTCCGGAGCGGATTGGGAATCCGGTATTAAGAAGGTTGACGGCAATTGAGCGTGCTGGGGGTGCTGGTGGTTCTGAGGGTGGTTCTGGCGCTGGCGCCTTTGGGGGTTCCTGGCGCCTGGGCCCGGAGATTATTGTGATGGTGCGCGACTTACTCGGCGGCGTGGAGGCCGAGGATGAAGAGCTCAGCGCGCTGCTTCATAAGCTGCGGGAAGAACAACAGGGCATTCGCTTCCAGATTGATGATCAACCCGATGATGAGTGGCTAAGCCTCTACCATTTCCGCGGGAAACCTTTGCCCACCAAGGCCCTGGAATTATTGCGCACCCGCATTGAAGGGCAGATGGCTTTTGGGCGATTGGTCAATGAGGCTGGGGAAACCCTGGCGATTACCCGTGGGACTTTAACCCGGGGTGGTTTTGAGGATCCCTGTGATGCTGATGATCCCCTGCTGTTGGGGTATTCCGCGGTGGAGGTGACACCGCAGTGGCGGCGCCGGGGGTTGGGTACCCGCTTGGGTGCCGAGATGATGGCCTGGGGTGCTGCTTGTGGTGCCGCGCAGGTGTATTTGCAGGTCATTGCCAGCAATAAGGCTGGTATTGGCTTGTATCACAACCTGGGTTTCCGGGAGCATCATCGGCATCGCTATGCCGAGCAGATCACCTCCGAATAAAAATTGGAAATACATATCGCCAACCTGCTCTTCCCCGCATTGCGGGGTGGTAGGTAGGCTATGATCCATGCGCTTGGCCACTTGGAATGTCAATTCCGCGCGAACACGGAAACAGCACATTGTTGACTTTTTGAAGCAACGTGACATCGACGTGTTAGCGGTGCAGGAAACTAAATGCCAGGACAAACAATTCCCGGCAGAACTTTTTGAAGACTTAGGCTACGCGGTTGCCCACGTAGGGGTTAATCAGTGGAATGGCGTGGCTTTACTTTCCCGCGTGGGTCTAGCTGATGTGCAGCGCAGCTTCCCTGGGCAACCGCGCTTCCACAAAGATGCTGATGCCCCACAGGAATTAGAACCCCGCGCCGTTGGCGCCCTCTGTGGTGGGGTGCGGGTGTGGAGCCTTTATGTACCCAATGGCCGCAGCATTTTTGATCGGCATTATGACTACAAGCTGCGCTGGCTGTATGCCCTGCGCAACCATGTGCGCCAGGAATTAGCAGCAGAGCCCGAGCAACTCATGGCTTTAGTGGGGGATTTCAATGTGGCCCGGCGCGATGAGGATGTGTGGGACCGAGAATTCTTCCGCGGGAAAACCCATGTGACCCCCGCTGAGCGCGTGGCTTTAGAAGACCTCATGGATGCCGGGCAACTGCGCGATATTGCTGGGGAGTTAAGCAAGAACTCCTGGACCTATTGGGATTATCAGAGGTTTCGTTTTGATCGCGATGAGGGCATGCGCATTGATTATCAGCTCGCCTCCCCGGCTTTAGCGAAGGTGGCGGTATCCGCGCAGGTGGATAAGCAGGCACGCGCTGCCCAGAAGGCTTCTGATCATGCGCCGGTGATTGTGGAGTATGAGGTGCCGAAGACCCCTCGGGGTTCGGAGGGCACTGCAGCTTCTTCATTTGACTCTGAGGATTAAGGGAGCGCGATGCAGTGAGTACTTCGCTCCAGATCAACTTGGAGATGTGGCAGACCATTGGCCTGATCATCGACTATGCGATCAAGATCGTGGCCATTGGCTTTGTCCCAGAAGGACGCCGACCTAGTTCCTCAACTGCCTGGTTGCTCGCCATTTTGCTGCTGCCTTTTATTGGTTTGCCGCTCTTCTTGCTGATGGGCAGCCCCTATATCAATCGGCGTCGTCACCGCATCCAACAAGAAGCCAACCTCCTTATCCAAGATGTCCAAGCTGGCGTGCCGGATCATCCCCCAGCTGTACAACTCAGCCCCGCCCAACAATCCGTGGTGGCCTTAAACCGCAGACTTACCCGTATGCCCGCGGTCGCAGGCCTCAACCTGGGGTTATGGACAGACTATGACCTCACCATTAGACGCATGGCCGAAGCCATTGATGGTGCCAAAGAATATGTGCACGTAGAGATCTACATCATGGCCTGGGATGACACCACCGATTGTTTCTTCCGCGCCATGGAAAATGCGGTGAAACGCGGGGTCACCGTGCGCCTACTCTTTGATCAAGTAGGCAGCCTCAAATACCCCGGCTATTGGAACCTAGGGCGAAGGCTCACAGCCATTGGGGTGAACTGGGAAGTCATGTTGCCGCTTCGCCCCTGGAAGCTGCGCTTCCGCCGCCCGGATCTACGCAACCACCGCAAAATGCTCATCATTGATGGTGAACGCGGTTTCTTGGGCTCCCAGAACATGATCGACCGCTCCTATTTGGTGAATAAACACACCAAGGTACGTCGCCAATGGATCGATGCGATGGTGGAGTTAGAAGGCCCCATCGTCAGCTCCATGGACATGGTGTTTGCCACCGACTGGTGCCAAGAAACCGAAGAGGCTCTCACGCTGCCGAAGCAAAAACTTCATCCGGAATTAAGCTATGAGGCGTTGAGCTCTTCCGATGCGATTTCCACCATTGAAGATGTCAATATTTTGCAATTAGTGCCCTCCGGGCCGGGATATTCCACCGAACCGAACCTGCGGATGTTTACCTCCCTGGTGCACCACGCCAAGGATCGTTTGGTGCTGTGTAGCCCCTATTTCATCCCGGATGAGTCCCTGCTTGAGGCCATTACCACCGCCTGTTACCGCGGGGTGCAGGTGGAGCTTTATGTTTCGGAAAAAGCCGATCAATTCTTAGTGCATCACGCGCAATCCTCTTATTATCGGGCACTCCTAGAAGCCGGCGTAAGGATCTTCCTTTTCCCCGAACCCTACGTATTGCACACCAAGTTCATGCTCTCTGATCCGGATACTGAAGGTGGCGAACCAGTAGGCGTGCTGGGCTCCTCAAATATGGATATGCGCAGCTTTGGGTTGAACTACGAGATCTCTTTGATGGTCAGCCACGGCAATCTCATTGATGAACTCAATGAGCTCACCACCGCTTATCGCCGGGTGTGCCGGGAGCTGACGGAAAAGGAATGGGCCCAGCGCAGCTACCTGCGCCGCTATGTAGATAATGTGGCGAAGCTGACCTCCGCGCTTCAATAATCCGCGCTCCAATAAACGCCGCAGCCCCCGCTGCTCCGCTACTCCCCGCTTCCCATCCCACGGCGCGCCGCCACACGCCCGCCCATCACGGTGCCACATAAAGCAATGCAGGCAGAGACCAACATCCCCAACCCCATCGTCAAGGTCGGGTTCGAACCCAACCCCATCAGGGGACTTAAAAGCGCGGCTAAGAAGAATTGGCTAAAACCCATCAAGGCCGTTCCCGAACCAGCGCGCGCCCGCACATAACCGGTGCCCACCGCCATGGCATTACCCATCACCATGCCGATCTGGCTGACCGCAATAAAAAGCAGAGGCAAAATCAACACCGCGGTGGGTTTACTTAAAGCCGTCACCACAATCAGCGCACTCGCCACCGCCATTACGCTGAGTGCTGTGCGCAGAATCTTCGCCGGAGCAATACGATCCACCAGCCGCGCATTCAACATATTGCTGGCCATCAGCCCCATCGCGTTTACCCCGAAAATAATGGAGTACACCTGCGGGCTAAGCCCCAAATGCCCCTGAATCACAAAAGATGATGCCGCAATATAACTAAACATCACCGAAAAACTGAAGCCAAAGGCCACCACATACCAGCGAAACACCGGATTACTCAGCACATAATGGTAATTCGCCATAATGCCGCGCACACTCGCCGGACTGCGCTCCTCCACCGGCTTCGATTCGCGCACTAAAAATAGTGGCACCGTCAATTGCAGCGCCGCGATCCCGGCTAGCACCCAGAACAACCCCCGCCAACCAATCGGCTCAAGCAAAAAGCCACCAGCAATCGGCGCCACAATCGGCGCGATCGCCTGAATCGTCATCAGCAGCGCAAAACCCTTCGCCGCCTCACGGCCTTTCGCCAGATCCGGCACCACCGCACGCGCCAACACCACGCACGCCCCGCCACCTAAACCTTGCAGCAAACGAGTCACAATCAAGGTGGTCATATCCGGCGCCACCGCGCACCCAACCGAGGCCATAAGCTGCAAAAAGGCGCCCGCAATCAGCAGCCCCCGGCGCCCCAGGGAATCCGAAATCGGCCCAATGATCAGCTGCCCCACCCCGAGCCCCAGCATGAACCCGGACAAAGTCAGCTGCACCATCGCCGGGCTGGTCGCCAGGTCGTCCACAATCACCGGCAGCGCCGGCAAATACATATCCGTCGCCAACGGCCCCGACGCCGAAAGCAGCGCCAGCCCCGCCAACAAAGGCAAGGTCAGCGCTTGTTTCGGCTGGCTACGATCCGCAGGTTGAGTACTCATCACATTCACTTAGTTACACAAAAAGACCAGGGAGAGGTATTCAGCTAATATACCCAGGGCTTTCCCCGAGATCGGCGTGCCCCCGGGCATCAGCGCTACTAACGGTTCGCACAAGGCCCACGCTATGCCACACCTCATGGGTGTTTCCGGCCTGGGTAGGCGGATGGAATAACGCACCCCTCAAAAAACCTTCACCCTGCACACACATGTGCAGGGTGAGGGGGTCGGCCAGCTGTGGCTATCTCCGCATGGGTCTCAGGAGGGTTAGCGTTTAGGCATCGCGGCGCTCCAAAGCCACTATGCCCAAAATCAAGAGGCCGAAAGCCCAGGCTGCGAAATACCCCAAAGCGGTCCAGGTATTCAGCGCAAAATCTGGTGGGAAGCTCTCACCCACAAAGCGATTAAGAATCCCGAAGGGTACCCACTCGGAGATCTTGTCACCCCACTTCGGGATGAAGGATAAAGCGATCTCCAAGATGGCGAAGAAGAGAATGAAAATCCCCACCGCACCCGCGGTTTGGCGCAGAATCCAGGCCAAGCCTTGAGCAAACGTTGCCGTGAGTGCAGTAGCTACCGGATAGCGCCACATCACCCGCAGCGCAGCCTCATCATCAAAGGGGTTGAAGTCCTTCGCCACCGGAGATGGCGAGACGAAACGCACAATGTACAGCGCAATCAGCACCGTAATGAAGGTCAACGCGGCCACAATCAGCACGGTCAATAGCCACTTGGCTAAAGCCACCATCCAGCGGTGCGGGTTCATTAAGAAGGTCACCGATTGGTAGTTATGACGATATTCCGCCGTGACCACCATGATCGCTAATACTGCGATGGCAATAAAGCCCATCACCCACATCATTGCCACCACGGTGTCTGCGGCGGGTGGTGGCGCATCCGGGGCATCGAAAGCTGGGGACCTGGATACTAGGAATGCACCCATGAGGGAAACGAAGACGAAGGCGAAGCTCGCCCACCAAAAGCCGCGGGTGGTGCGCAGTTTCGACCATTCAGAACCTAGGGTGTGGAAGAAGGCACTCATTATTTGGCCTCCTGTTCTTTAGCAGCAGCTGGGACAAGCCCTTGCCGATAGTGTTCTGGTAGGTCAGCGTGGTGTTCCAAACTATCGCCTGTCATTTCCATAAATGCGTCTTCCAAGGAAGCCTTTTCCAAACGCAATTCCTTCACCAACACCCCATAGCTATAGGCCAGGGCGCCGATATAGTCCGTGCTTTGCTGCGGAATGACGAACTGTCCGCGCTGCTCTTCATCTACCCGGGTTGAAAACTCAATGCCCTCGCTCTTAAGCGCCTGGGCGAATTCCAATGGATGCTCGGTGCGCACCACCACAGTAGATTCAGAATGTTGGCGGATGAACTCATAGGTTGAACACTGCGCCACCAACCGGCCACGCCCAATAACCACCAGATCATCAGCGGTTTGGGCCATCTCTGACAGCAGGTGAGAGCTCACCAAAATGCTACGGCCTTCACTAGCCAAGCCCCTTAAGAGGCCACGGACCCAACGGATGCCTTCTGGATCCAGGCCATTGACTGGCTCATCCAGGATCAGAACTTCCGGATCACCTAGTAGCGCGCCAGCTAGGCCGAGGCGTTGCCCCATGCCTAGTGAGTATCCGCCAGCAGGTTTCTTTGCCACATCAACCAGCCCCACGAGGGCCAGGACTTCATCTACGCGGCTAGTAGGCAGCCCATTGGACTTCGCCATCCACCGCAGGTGATTAATCGCCTTGCGGTTAGGGTGCAGCGCTTTAGCATCAAGCAGTGCCCCAACCTTGGTCAACGGCCGCGGAATATCGCGATAACGCACCCCATCAATGGTGGCGCTTCCGGCATTGGGATTATCCAAGCCCACAATCATCCGCATGGTGGTGGATTTTCCAGCGCCATTGGGCCCTAGAAAACCAGTTACTACTCCGGGCTTGACGGTGAAGCTTAAATCATCGACCGCTCGGACTTTGCCATATATCTTGGTGAGTCCGTTGACTTCAATCATGACTTATACAGTGCCACAACTTGGCATTCTCATGGATCTTGAGTTCCTAGAGGTGCTTGGCTAGGTGTTCTTTCAAAGTCGCCAAAGAGGCCTCGAATGCAGGCAATAAAGGCAGGTTTTTTAAGTCTTTGAAAGCCACCCACCTTAATTCCAAGGATTCTTCGTTAGCGGTGGTGTCGATTTCTTCCCCGGAGCTCGTGCGCGCCAATACTGTCGTGTAGCTCCAACCCACAGGTTCCCCATCGGCCATCGCGGCATCTTCTCCCGGCGTAAACGGCCCGCAGGTGAGGATTTCTTCTAATACCTCAACGGCTGTGGGATCAATGCCCGCTTCTTCGACGCTTTCGCGCACTGCTGCTTCCGCGGCGCTTTCGTGGGAGTCTCGTGCTCCACCAGGAAGTCCCCAGGTGTTTCCTTGGTTAGTCCAGGGAGCTCGGTGTTGGAGGAGCACCTTGATTTCTTCTAGGTCTTGGTCTGGTGCTGCGGCCAATAGCATTAATCCAGCGGCCCCATAGCGTCCCCATACTTTGGTGCCTTGAGGTCCTTGTGCCCAACCGTCGCCGTCTCCACGCATGGTTTCTACGCTAGCGCTCTCTACGGTTGGCGGTTGAAGACTGCCCCCGTTTGTTTGGTGCTTAAGGGCCCTTCACACCTAGGAATACTGCTTTCAGGTGCTTATCCACATTTGATCCACAATTGCAGTTATCCTTAGGCAATGACCAGCGCGAAGGATTCCGTGGCCAATGAGGGGCAGAACTCTGCCCTTTCCGCTACGCCTTCGACTCCTTCTAGTCGTTCTCGACGCTCTAAAACTCGAGATACGCGGACGGTTCGTCGCACCAAAGTCAGCACCGCGACGCATGGCTCACGACGTGCTTGGCGTAAAGCTGAGGCACGGGCGAAGAATAATCCTGGCTCCAGCATGAGTGATGCAGAGCTGCACGATAATTGGCTTGATCAGGTCGCGGTGGAGGAGCCAGCTGGTGGCCACCGTCCGGTGTGGAATCGGGTGTATGAAACCTTCGGTTTGCCGATTATGTGGCTACGCCGAGGCTGGACCTTCGTATCCACCACACCAGGTAAAATGGTGACCTTAACGTTGATCCTGTCCATCGCAATTTTGGCTGCCGGCTATTCAATGGCGCAATCAGCGGATCAACGTCGCCAGTCCTTAGATGTGCTGGTCAATACCACCGAGCCTATGAGCTACTCGGCGCACAACCTGTACACCTCTTTATCCCTCGCAGATGCGATCGCTACTACTGGTTTTGTGCAATCTGGGGTAGAAAATGCAGAAACTCGGGCGCGCTACTCCAACTCCATTGATCAGGCAGCTATTGCTACGGTGCGTTCGGCTTATGGCACCGCGAGTATGAACTCACGCGCCATGGAGCTGATCACCACCATCCAGCGGGAGGTCCCGGTCTATACCGGATTGGTGGAAACCGCGCGGGCTAATCACCGCATCGGTAACCCCGTCGGTACCGCCTATATGGCAGAAGCTTCTGACCTGATGCGGTCGCGGATTCTTCCGGCGGCAGCTGAACTTTTTGAGATTTCTTCGCGGCAGGTTTCTGACTCCCAAAAGTCTTTGAGCCGTCCACAGTGGATTCCGCTTTCTGGTCTTGCTGCTGCTTTGTTATTCCTACCGTTGGCGCAGTGGTGGTTGTGGCGAATCACTAGGCGGCGCCTCAACCGTGGTTTTTTGGTGGCTACAGCTTTGATGGCGGTTGCGATGGCCTGGGTCTCAGCGTCGAATTGGATGACCTGGCAGGCCGGTACCAGAGGCTTCGAGGAAGCCAGTATGCCCTGGGATTCCTTAACGAACTCCCGCATTGAAGCGCACCAGGCGCGAACCTCGGAAACCTTATCGTTGGTGCGCCGCCAATCAGTTGAATCCACCGCACCAGCACTGGGCTTAGCACCAGGTGAAGATAGTCTGAAACCCGGCCAAAGCGGGGAGATTAATCAAACCGATGGTGCTGCCCCTAGTGATCCGACTACCTCCTTATCCTCCGGGGCGGTGAGCTTCGATGAAGCATGGCTTTCGGTGGAGAGCGCCCTCAACGATATGGAGGCTGCCGATACCACGGCTTCGCCGAAGGAAGTGCACGCCGAAATTGAGCGAGCCCGGGAAGCTTTGCACGCTTGGGAGGATGCGCACCATCGCCTCGTTGATGCCATTAATGAGGGGGACTATCAGCAGGCGGTGGACATCTCCACCCGGGTTGATGGGCCCATCACCCATGGTCAGCCCACCGCAGCGCAATCCTATGCGCGCTTAGATGCCTCATTATCGCGGCTCATTTCTGAAGCCCGCACCACCATGCGCTCTTTCATTAATGATGGTTTGGCGGCAACAAACCTCGTGTCGCGTGCAGTGATGATCCTGAGTTTGCTGTCGGTCGTTGCTATTTGGATGGGTATTCGCCCGCGTTTGCAGGAGTATCTGTGATGAGAAAAACCCATCCGCATCGCATCTCCCTCCTCGCCGCACTATTGGCGCTGAGTATGGGGGCAAGTACCTTGAGTGCTTGCTCGGAGAAACCTCAATCACCGAGTGCCAGCCCGCAGGATAATGCCAGCATGCAAGAAGCTTCCCGATGGCAGCGGCTACGCGAGGCCTTGCGTTTCGGTGACGCCCCAGAAGAAGCACTCAAGCCCTGGGATTCTGAAGATACTCATGCCGAAGTGCACGGTCCCCCCCTTCCGCCGGATGCGATTGTGGAAAAAGCAGGTGAGATTTCCGCGCTATTCCCAGATGGTGAGGAACGCCCCGCTCCTTTGGGGTCTTTAGCACCACAGGAAGGCGCTGATCCGCAGGATCTCATTCCCCGGATTGTGGCCCGCGGACGACTAATTGTGGGGGTGGATAATTCCCAGTACCTGTTGAGCTTCCGGGATGCTCTCAGCGGTGAGCTGCAAGGCTTCGAAGTGGATCTCGCTAGAGAGGTCGCACGGGATATTTTTGGGGATCCTAGCCGCGTCGATTTCCGTTTCGTGGCCAGCAATGACCGTCTCGAAGCCCTAAAAACTGGGCGGGTCGATGCGGTGGTGCGCACCATGACTATTACTCGAGATCGCCAATCATTAGTGGAGTTCTCCACCCCCTACCTACGGACACACACGCGTTTAGCGGTGCCCTTGCAATCAGATATCCAAGGGGTCGAGGACTTAGGCGGTAGAAGTGTCTGCATCACAGATAATTCAACACTGCTGGAATTATCGCGCCGACTAGCCCCAGAGGCTGTGAAACTGCGGGTACGCGGCTGGGCTGATTGCTTATTAGCGCTTCAGCAGAACCAGGTGGACGCGATTATGAGTGACGATGCAATCCTGGCGGGAATCATTGCTCAAGATCCGCACACCCAGATCGTCGGTAGGTCCCTAAGCGCAGAGGAATACGGGATTGCGGTGGCCCGGCCCTTGGAGAACCCCGAATCCCATGGGTTGGTTCGCCAAATTAATGCCACGCTGGAACGACTGCAGCGAGATGGCACCTGGGTGCGCCTGCATCACCAGTGGCTTGGTCCGGATCATCGTGACGCGAAACCTTATCCTCCTCAGTATCGTGAGGAAGAAGTAGATACTCCCGAGCAGCCCGGCGACAGTGGAGAGGAGGAGCATTAAATGAGCCCCCGTGCTGATCATGATGCTGCGCCCTGGCCGGGAGATGAGGACTTCCCCACTGGTTCCAGCGCGCATTCTCCCGGCGATCAATCCTCCTCCGCCAACCCCGGGACCGAAGCAGTCCTCTTCGACCCCTTCGCGGAGGATGACGATGAAGACGACATCGATGTGATGGCCTTATTGGCGGCCGATAATTTCGGGTTGGGCCCCTCTAATACTGATGAAGAATTAACGCCTAAAGCCGGGCCTCAAAAACGCCCGGATTTAGAAGATTTAGATGAGATCTTAGCTGGCCTCCCTCTCCCCCAACCCACGATTTCTGGGGCTTCCACAGCAGGAATCTCCCAAGCTGGCCCAGCACTGCACGGGGAAGAATCAGAGCCCAGTCAAAGCGGAGCTGCGCAAACACTCCCACCACTAGGCCCGGGGCTTAAACCAGGGGTTTCCGCCCGCGATGCGCGCGCCGCAGCTCAACGCGCCAGTATGCAGGGGGCCACAAAAGCTGGGGCGGCTGATGCGGTTGGTCTGCCTACCGCGGGTACTGCCCACGACTTTGATGATGATGCCGCCGAGCGACCTACCCAACCAGGTGGCCACCACCAGCCCTTAGCGCAGGCCGTTCCGGGGATACCCACGGCATCAACTCAAGCCGGGGGTTTTAAGACAGATGCTTCCGCCGACACGCAACCGCCTGGTGCGGATGCACTTTCGCGCTTAGATACCAGTGAACGTTCCCGGCAGGAAGCTTTGTCGACCTTCCGTGAACGCCGTGGCGCTCACCGCGTCGGCCGAACCGTAGCTGATGGCATGGTGCACCTGCCCTTTGTGGGGCTCACCCAGCCTTCTGCTGCCTTAAAAGATCCGGAGTCTTTAGCTAAAGCCGCCAAGGATAAGAAGATTGGGCCGCCACAACTGCATCGCGGCGATATTGTGGCTGAGCAGTACGAAATTTTAGGGGTTATTGCTCATGGCGGAATGGGCTGGATTTATTTAGCCAATGACCGCAATGTGTCTGGCCGACTCGTCGTGCTCAAAGGAATGCAGTCCTCCGCGAGTGCTCATGATCAAGGTGCCGCCCAAGCAGAACGTGAATTCCTAGCAGATATTACGCACCCCGGCATCGTGAAGATTTATAACTTCATTGATGATCCTCGCGTCGCCGGTGGGTTCATTGTCATGGAGTACGTGGGTGGGCCTTCGCTGCGGAGTCGGCGCAATGTATTGCCCAATAAGGTGTTTGCCCCGGATATCGCGATTGCGTACATCTTGGAAATCTTGCCGGCGTTGGATTACCTGCATTCCCGTGGGGTGGTTTATAACGACCTCAAGCCAGACAACATCATCATCACCGAAGACCAGGTGAAGTTAATTGACCTTGGTGCCGTGACTGGTATCGGGGCCTATGGCTACATTTATGGCACCCGCGGTTTCCAAGCCCCCGAGGTCGCTACTGCCGGTCCGAGTGTGGCCAGCGATATTTACACCATTGGTCGCACCCTGGCAGCTATGACGGTTCGCCTTCCGGTAGTTGATGGTGCCTATGCAATGGGTATCCCTTCGCCTTCAGAAGAACCCCTATTCCGGCGTTATCTCTCTTTTTATCGCCTCCTGCGCCGCGCCACCCATGAGGATCCGACTCAGCGCTTCCGTGATGTCGGCGAACTACAAACACAGCTTTTCGGAGTGCTACGCGAGATCCTTGCGGTGCGCGATGGTGCGCAGTTCCCTGCCCAGCACTCCTTGTTCTCCCCGCAGCGTTCAACCTTTGGCACTAAGCACCTGGTTTTCCGAACAGATCAGCTCATTGATGGGATTGATCGCACGGTGCGGATTACTTCCTCCGAGGTAGTCGGCGCGCTGGCTGCGCCCTTGATTGACCGCAGTGACGTGGGTGCAGCGATGCTTTCCGGTTCTTCCTATGCCGAGCCGCAAGAAGCTTTGGAAACTTTGCGCCAAGCAATGAACACCGAAGAATATGAGCATTCCGCCGAAATTCCTTTAGGTGTGGTGCGGGCACTCTTGGATCTGGGGTTCACCGCCCAGGCTCGTGCCTGGTTGAAGTCTTTGGAGCCTCGCTTAGGCCCTGATTGGCGTTTCCAGTGGTATTCCGGGATTACTGATCTGCTGATGGAGGATTATGCCAACGCCCAGAAGCACTTCAACCGAGTACTTAATATTTTGCCCGGTGAGGCTGCCCCTAAGTTGGCTTTAGCTGCTGTCGATGAGCTCTTATTACAGCAGCTAGGGCACCATCATGCGCCTCTGCTTGACGATGAAACCGCGCGTGCTGCCTCCGGGTTGTCCTCTCATCTTGATGAACTAGACAACAAGCACTTCGTGGAAATGTCAGAAAGCTGGTCGCATATCACTTTGGACCCGCGGGTACTGCGCTTCCATGCAATGCGGCTTTATGGGTTGGTGTGGGCGACTAACCCCACCACCGTGTCCTCCGCTTTCGGTCTTTCGCGCCAGTTGGTTGCGGAAGGCCAAACAGAGATGGCGGTCGCCGCGCTGGATAAGGTCTCCCAAGCCTCGCGGCACCACCGGATGGCGCAACTCACCACCATTTTGTTGCTGATCTCTGCGCAATTAACGGAATCCCGTATCCGGCGGGCGGCACGTCGCTTAGAAGGCATCCCCACCAATGAACCGCGTTTCTTACAGATCAAAATTGCGGTGATGTCAGCGGCACTCACCTTCTTACGCGACGCCAAAGTCGATGCCGCTGCCAGCCCTAATGATCTCTTTGAGTTTCCTTTTAATCAGCGTGGTTTGCGTGGGGGTTTGGCGGAAACCTTAAGGCAGCAGGCACGCCAAGCACCATTCGCACGGCACCGCTATGCCTTAGTGGATATGGCTAATCAAGTACGCCCCGCCACCTGGTGGTAAGCACGCGCGGGTAGCGACACCAGACCCCTTATCGGAGGCGCCAAACACGAACACTGCCGGCCTGGCGCAACAGCACCCAGCAGTGAGGGGTTTCAAAAGAGCTAGCGGGGTTAAGAAAAGGACTTCAGCAACCGGATACGGATCGCCTCAGCAACAATCACCACGGCACACAAGAAGGCGCCCAGGAAGAAGACGCCGCCGATGGGTGTGAAGCCGATCAGGCTCAGAACAAAACCGATGAGCAGCAACGTGAGCATGATATTCGAGGTGCGTCGAATATTGACGGGTTCTTGGGTTAATAACCCGCGGACAAATGAACCTCCCTGATAAAAAGCTGCCATGATCTAACCCCTTTGGGAACGCACCTATGTTGTGGGAATTACTATGCAGAATATTCCGGTATTCCGCGGCGCGCAATGCTTTCTCCCATATTTTCTTTATCGGTCTTGGTTAGCGGTTTCGCCCCAAGCACCCCTCGCGCACAAGCACCCCGCGCATACGCTCCCCACGCACACAAGTGCCCACGCGCACAAGCTCCCCGAAAACCAGAAATACCCTAGATATCTCTTCAGACATCTAGGGTATGAGCCCAACGAGCCGGTGTTATTGCTTTTCAGCTAGCTCCACCGCGTACTTGGCGATAGCCAATTCTTCATTGGTGGGAACCACAAACACCTTCACCGCGGAGTCATCGGTAGAGATCTCCCGCGGCCCATCATTAGGCGCAGCATTGCGTTCCGGATCCAGCTTGATGCCAAAGGCCTCCAAACCAGCCAGCGCGTCGGCGCGAACGAAGCGATCATTCTCACCCACACCAGCGGTGAAGGTAATGGCATTCACGCGACCCAGGGCGATCATGTAGGCACCAATGAACTTGCGTAGCTGGTGGATGTAGACGTTATAGGCCAGCCAGGCGTCTTGGTCTTCATCTTCGATCATGGCACGCAGCTCACGGAAGTCATTGACACCCGAAAGGCCCTTCACACCGGATTTGCGGTTGAGCAGCTCATCAATGTCATCAATGCTCATGCCGGCGGTGCGATAGAGGTGGAAGATAATGCCGGGATCAATATCACCGGAGCGAGTACCCATCACCAAACCAGCCAGCGGGGTCATACCCATGGTGGTGTCTACTGCTTCCCCACCGCGGATGGCAGCAGCGGAAGCACCATTGCCAAGGTGCAAGGTGATCTGGTTGACGGCACGTTCCGGCAACCCCAAAAGGCCAGGCACCTGTTGGGAAACATATTCGTGACTGGTGCCGTGGAAGCCATAGCGGCGCACACCATTTTGCATAGCCACCTCAGCATTGACGGCATAAAGCGCGGCAGCCGGAGGCATGGAGTGGAAGAAGCCGGTATCAAAGACCGCAACGTGCGGAATATCGGGCAGGATGCGGCGAGCAACCTCAATGCCATCAATATTGGCGGGGTTGTGCAGCGGCGCTAGGGGGATAAGGTCGCGGATCATGTCCACGATCTGGTCGGTGATGATCTCCGGTTGGCTAAAGAGGATGCCGCCGTGCACCACGCGGTGCCCCACTGCCTGGATCTTCACCTGGGTGGGGCCGCACCCATGTTGATCCATGAGGTCGAAGGAAAGCCGCAGGCCTTCGGCATGGTCCGGGATGGGCTCTTCCAGAACGTATTTCTCGCCACCGGCTTTTAAGGTGATACGCCCCATGGGCTCACCGATTTGTTCCACCAGGCCGCTTACGAAGGGCTCAGAGGTGGCGGTGGCGGCCAGCGGATCAAGCACCTGGAACTTAATGGAGGAGGATCCGGAGTTCAGGACCAAAGCGAAGTGGCTTTCCCCGGGGACACCATTGACCCCGGGTACGCCTGCTACTTCTGCTTCCGGCGTGGGTTGGGAGTTGGGGGTTGTGCTGGGTGCGTTCACTTCTACTTTCCTCCGGCCTGAATCGCGGTCACGGCAACGGTGTTCACAATATCGGGAACCGTGGCGCCACGCGAAAGGTCGTTGACCGGCTTATTCAGGCCCTGCAGGATCGGGCCAACCGCGAGGGCACCGCCGGTGCGCTGGGCGGTCTTATAACCAATATTGCCGGAGTTTAAGTCCGGGAAGATAAAGACATTGGCTTTACCAGCAACATCAGATTCGGGCATCTTCTTCGCAGCCACACCGGGATCCACCGCGGCATCGAACTGCAGCGGGCCATCCACCTTCAGATCCGGGTTCTTCTCACGGGCAACGGCCAAAGCCTCAGCGCAGCATTCCACATCCGGGCCAGCACCAGAGGTACCGGTGGAATAAGAAAGCATGGCCACCCGCGGTTCCATCCCGAACTTCGCGGCGGTGTCCGCGGAGACCACCGCGATCTCACCGAGTTGTTCCGGGGTGGGGTTGGGGTTCACGGCGCAGTCGCCAAAAGCCCAGAGCCGACCGCGCAGCACCATCAGGAAGATGGAGGACACCACCGAAGCACCGGGCTTGGTCTTAATGATTTGGAAGGAGGGCTTAATGGTGTGCGCGGTAGTGTGCGCGGCACCGGACACCATGCCATCAGCCATACCCTTGTGGATCATCATGGTGGCGAAGTAGGAAATATCTTCCATGGTTTCGCGTGCCTGCTCTAAGGTCACGCCCTTGGATTTACGCAGTTCTGCGAATTCCTCGGCGAAGTCTTCCTTGAGCGGGGAGGTCATGTGGTTAAGCACGTGCGCATTATCTAGGTGCAGGCCTAGTTGCTCGGCGCGGTTATTAATGGCGGCGGGATCACCCAAGATGGTGAGTTCGCAGATCCCCTGCTCAAGTAGTTGGTGTGCGGCCAGCAGGATGCGGTCATCATCGCCTTCGGGAAGCACGATGTGTGCGTTGGCGGCTTTGGCGCGCTCAAGGAGCCAATTTTCAAAAATCGGGGCCGACATTTGGGGTTCGACGCTGACCTTGAGGGATTCTTTAATAGCGGCAATGCCACTGCCATCGAGGATGGCTTCGGGGGTGACGGCCTTGGCAACCGTGGCGCCCAGGCGCTTGGCTTGGGCTTCGGCGAGCTGCACGTGGCGGCCCTGGTGGTCGATGAGCAGCAGCAGCGGCACACCTAAAGCAGCGGCGATTTCTGCGTCGAAGCTTAAGTTCAGGCTGCCTTTGATGAGGCTGGGGCCACCGGCGAGGGGATCCTGGGCGACGGCGGCGCCCAGTTCGGCTGGGTAATCATCGAGGTTGATGAGCTTCAACCCCAAGGCTTCGGCGATGGCGGCGGTATCTACGCCATCGAAGTTGCGGCCTACGGCGCTAAGCACCACGGAGGTGCTGGTCTGAGAGGTCATGCGCTACCTTCCCTTGGGTAGTTGAGCAACAGCGCCCTCCTGCGGCGCACCTGGGTGGCGGGGTGAGGCAGAGGACTGCTGCTTTCGCGTCCTCACCAGCATGCTTTTGGGGAAAGCGCTGCTGGTAAGGGGCGAACTATAGAGGTGTTATAAAAATTTTCACGCCAAAAAGACATTGCTGTCCTCTTTTTTGATGGGGTTCCAAGCATCACACTTAAAGCCCCGGCGCGCGGTCCCCCACAGTCTAGTCGCCAGCGCCACCCAAGGCATCTGAAACCAAAAAGGTTTTTCTCACTACTCCCAAAGAAAACCCAATAAGGCGCGGCCCCACCTGGGGAACGCCACCTCGCGGACACCTTCTATGCTCGCCGTTGCCAGGATCTCGAAAAGAGCCTAAATACCTGCCCTAAAACCTGTACACCTGTACATTAATTGCCCGCTGCGGCGGCGTGGTCCGGGCGCCTAACATAGGGGCGCTGGGGTGGCCAAGGTGAATACGCGGGGGAAGCGGCGCGGCATTACCCCCATCTATTACCCCACGTGGCGGGCGGAGGTTCTATCATCGCCAGGTAGACTCTCCCTGATATTGCATGCGCATTTTAAGTAGCTAGATCTCAGAACTGAAGGGAAACACCATCACTATGTCCCGTCCATTGCGTGTCGCCGTTATCGGCGCCGGCCCGGCTGGCATCTACGCCTCGGACCTATTAATTAAGTCTGACGTGGAGGTCCTAGTTGACCTTTATGAGCGGATGCCCGCCCCCTTTGGGCTGATCCGCTATGGCGTTGCCCCCGATCACCCGCGCATTAAGGGCATTGTGAAGTCCTTACATAATGTGCTGGATAAGGAAGAAATCCGGCTGCTGGGCAATATCAATGTGGGCGAGGATGTCACCGTTGATGAGCTGCGCGAATTCTATGACGCCATTGTGTTCTCCACCGGCGCAACGGGCGACCGCGACCTGGATATTCCCGGCTCTGAGCTGCCGGAACACCACGGTGCCGGGGAGTTTGTGGGCTTCTATGATGGCAACCCGGACTTTAAGCGCGGCTGGGATTTAACCGCCGAGCAGGTTGCAGTTGTGGGTGTGGGTAACGTGGCCCTGGATATTTCCCGCGTGCTCGCCAAAACCGCCGATGAGCTGCACGTCACCGAGATCCCGGACAATGTCTATGAGCACCTGGGCAAGAATGCCGCCCGCGAGATCCACATTTTTGGTCGCCGCGGCCCCGCCCAAGCGAAGTTCACCCCGCTGGAGCTCAAGGAATTGGATCATTCCCCCACCATCGAGGTGATTGTGGATCCGGAGGATATTGATTATGACGAGGCCAGCGAGCAGGCGCGTCGTGATTCCAAGTCCCAGGACCTGGTCTGCCAAACCCTAGAGGGCTATGCCATCCGCGAGCCCAAGGGTGCCCCGCATAAGCTGTTCATTCACTTCTTTGAATCCCCGGTGGAGATCATTGGGGAAGATGGCCACGTGGTTGGCTTTAAGACCGAGCGCACAGAGCTTACTGGCGATGGCGATGTGCGCGGCACAGGCAAGTTCACCACCTGGCCGGTGCAGGCGGTCTATCGCGCGGTGGGATACCGTTCCGATGCTGTTAATGACGTCCCCTTTGATGCGCAGCGCGCGGTGATCCCCAATGATGGCGGCCATGTGCTGGATCCAGATTCTGGGGAGATTATTCCGGGCCTGTATGCCACCGGGTGGATTAAGCGCGGGCCGGTGGGTCTGATTGGCAACACCAAGTCTGATGCCAAGGAAACCACCGAGATGCTGCTCAACGATTGGAAAGCTGGCGACCTTAAGCCCGCCGAAAAGCCGGAGCTCGATGCCGTGCTGGAGTTCCTCAACTCCCGCGATATTGCGGTGACCACCTGGGATGGTTGGCATCGCCTGGATGCCGCGGAGCGCGCCCTCGGTGAAGCCGAAGGCCGCGAGCGCAAGAAGATCGTGGAGTGGGATGACATGGTCGCCCACGCCGGTCCGCAGGACTAATCCCTCCTGCTCAACACCCTTGGAAGCATTTTTCCAAGGGTGTTTTCTTTTCCCTCAATCTCCTTGGAGTTCGGGGCTTGGGGCTTTATTCGAGATCGTGTGGCTGCGCTTGGGCAGACCCGTGTGCGGCTGGGCAGGGGGTTAAGGGAGACAAATGTGGGATGATTCACGTCCCCTCGCCCCTGATATTCTGTTAGCCTTAGTTCTAGTTACGGCTCCACGTACTCTGGTTAAGAACTCCTCCCCTTGTACTTCCCAGAGTGGCTTTGTCTTAGGACCTTTGGCCCCCGTGGTGCCGGGACTGCGTTTCAAGTGAAGCTTTAAGACTCTGAGCCCAACGAAGGGAAGCACACGCACCGTGAGCGAATCCACCACCCAGCAGCCCACCAACAACTCCACCCCCGTGAGCAAGGAAGAAGTTTCCAAGATCCTCACGGAAGGCGGTCTGACGAACCCCGCGGTGGCCGAATTCGTTGCTCAGTGGGCTGAGATCCTGCGCCCAGAGCGCATTGAGGTCATCGACGCCAGCGATGATGAGCGCCTCGTCCAAGAAGCCCTCGCAGCTGATGAAATTCAGCCCGCCGGTAAAGACCGCTGGTTCTCCCGCTCCTACTCCAAGGACACCGCACGTTCTGAGGAACGCACCGTTGTGGCCACCCATGATCCAGCGGATAAGGGTGTGTATAACAACTGGCGGGATGCTGATGAAGTAACCACCATCCAAAAAGAACGCATGGCTGGCGCCTATGAAGGCAAAACCATGTATGTGATCCCCTACCTCATGTCCCCGAAGGATTCCCCCTTCGCTAAGTGGGCTGCCGGTGTGGAGCTCACCGAGCTACACACTTAATCATCATCTATGCAGGTAGGCGCACTTTCTACGTCAATTAGCCGTGCGGTGTGCCAAATATGTGCCAAATCTTTGAAGGCATGCCACCGCACCCAACCAGGAAGGGCAGCCACCATGACCACCTACAGCACCCCCGCTTCACAGCATCAGGAAGGGCAGCAAGACCATGATGCGCAACGAACGCTACACGCCGTTATTGAGGTAACGCGGGACACCGTTTATCTTCTATGCGGATGCACCGCACCACGGCACTACCGGGATACCGGTCGGGACCGACTGACCAGGAACCAAGGGAAGGGTATTACATGCAAAGACTGTATAACGCTAGTGGAATTAGAGCGCACGCTTAATAGTGAGTGCGCTGCCCCTACGGTATTAGAGCCACACACTACGCACGGCTGTTAACCGTTCAACACATAAAGGCGCGCCGGGAGCAACCGGAACGGCGTACACACCAAACCGCCCCTAAACCATCCACCCCCCTCAATCCCCCCAAGGGGGGAAGGTGTTCTCTTCCCCTTATTCTGATCCCTTAATCCCCATCACTAAGCGGGCTTCAGACACACCAAGGGTTAGCGCCTTCCGCATGAAGGGCAGTGAGCGCGGGTTCACACGCGCACGGGGGGCACTGCCCTGATCCTTGATAAACGACATCAGAATTAACCCCACCGCTTAAAATAAGGCCCCCTAGAATCCCGTCTAACGCGCTTTCACGCACCCCCTAATGTGTTTGCCTATCCATGCCATTAAAGGGCCTTAGAATGGCATACAGGCGCGCCGGGAAGGGCACACACCTATAAACGGCATCAACCTGAAGGCATGTACACGCTACCCGGCGCGATAACCAATACCCGATGGCACTTAAGGCCTATAGGCCGGGGAAGGGGGAACCGTGCCCGGCATACCCTCCCCACCTAGCCACCTACCCGCCCCTTAGAACGTGGCATTAGACCAAATCCGCCCCGCCACTAACTTTAATCCGTTGATTAACTCATCCGTTTCTTCAGGGGATAGCTCAATCATGTTCGGGGAAGATATGAACATCCGGTCTGGGTTGTTCCTTGATTGTTGCAAACTGATATACGCGGGTTTGCCGATGCGAGAGCGACCATAAATGCGCAACTATTGCTCCTTACTGCTTTCACTATTGAAGGGGTTAGGTGTAGTTGAGGTCAGCAAGTGCATCCGCTGCCATGCCTAGTTCGTCCGGTGTGCTCTCTTCCCCTGTAATTGCCATTGATGCGTAGTACTTGAATGCACCAAGCCAATTACTGCGATTCTCCCCTGCCATGTGCGAGCTGAACACTGTCAGCGCTGTTTCGTAGGGCACCTTGAATCCTTCTTTCTCTGCCAAATAGTTGTAATAGTTCCTAGTTTCCGCTGGGAAGCGGTCTACATGATCGAGGAAGGTTTCGATAGCTTGAGGCCCTGAAGGGGTTGGGATAGTGCCAGGTACGGCTTTTCGGGCGTTAGCAGCCAGTTCAGGGGTTCCCCTTCGGAGGTTATTATCTCGGAGGTTCTTATCTAAGGTTAGGGTGTGCAATTGAGCCCCCGCCTCTGTTTCGTTCGGGGCCCTATCCCCGGCATTATCCCCAACCTTATCCCGGTGTGTTTTCCGGTCTGAAGGTTCAAGGTTTGCACTAACGCGCTCTTCTTCGCTCTTCGGCAAGACCAATCGCCACTTAGCGGTTACAGCGGGCCTATCCCACGTAGGTGCAACCCCTTCACGTAGCTTCACGATAAACCCAAGGCTCTCCAGGGTTCGTAAGTGCTTGCTTACCTCACGCCGCTGGGTTTCCGGCTTTCCTCCAATCTCAGCTGCTTTGGCGATACGGTTTCGACCGGGCCAGCAAGTGCCCTGATCCGGCCCCGCTTGAGCGTGCTCAAAGGACTGCAGAGCCTTCGCCACGGCAAACGTGTTCGGGCTTAGTTTCCTACCGTTTTCCTTCCTATAGGTCGCTATCGCTAGCATCCAGTAATCCTGTTTCCTGCGAAAATCAGAAGGTTTCAGGTTCAAAGTTCAATCTCCTGTTAGGGAATCGTTGGGTTATGCGCTTTGGTGGCTACGGTTGTTAGCACCAATTGTTGTTAGGCCCCTGAAAACGGCACACACGCGCGCGCGACCCCCTGAGTACTCGGGGAGAGATAAACGACTGTTCATGCTGGGAGGGGCGTAGTCATCTGGCATACCCCCTAGATATTTTGGGCCACCCCCTGTTACCAGCTGCCCATATGCGCCCGGGCGTGGGTTTACATGCTGAAGGCTGTTAGGTGCGCACATGAGGTTATGCACCCCACTTAGTGCTACGGGCTTCCATGACCTGATCTAGTTCGACTAGGTCGACACGTAGGCGGCGTGGGGTGGGGTAGTAACCAGTCAGTTCCCCCGCGTTAATCATCCTGCGGATAGTCTTTTCGGATACGCACCACCGCTTAGAAGCGTCAGCTACGGTGCCAATATGGCGGGGCTTTAGGTGGCAGGTGCGCTTAGTCGAAGCGCCGGGGGTGTGGAGAGACACGGCTCTAGGCTCCTTCCGGTATGCCACTTTTGGGCATACTTAACCGCCCCCAACGAATCAGGGGCTATTAGAAGCGAAGCACCGCTTTAGGATGCTTAGGGCAATAGAGTCTTTGCCGTCCACCGTCTATATCCACCAGCCTTACCGGCCTTCCGTTATGGGCCCTAGCCTGTTCGATCGTGAGGATAGGGGTAACGGCTCCACTAGGACTACGGCTAGAACCTAATGAAGGGCTTTCACAGACACCCTACAATGCCCCCACATGCCCCCACAAGGTTACGTGCCATAACTCACATATCAAGTAAGCGGCGTAACACTGAATACTCAATCTCACGCACCCCTGACCTATAAATGCGATCAAGCACAGGCCCTAACTTTTCCTCAGTAATCCGAAAATCAGGGAACACCAGATACCGCACATCTTCCCCATCAACCGCCCGCGCCGCTACGCAAATCTGACGTGTACCTAACTTAGCGCAGGGGAAATACCGCACCCCGTTATCACCAAAACAAACAGGCACGGGACTATGACCGAAGGCCCCTACCCATTTACCACGAGCCAAGTGCCTTGTGTGCATACTGTTTCCCCACCTGTTCCTAACGAAAATCATCCCCCGGGCAAACCCTTCAACATGCGGTGTCACCAAGCGCCCCATAATGTAACCCTCATCCACTACCTGAATCTGCCTAGGGGAACCCTTCCTATGTCGTAGAGTTTCACGCCCCATAACAACCACCTTCCTAACCCGGCGCGCCGGGACTAATCCACACCTAACGAATCACTCAGCTCACCCATGAGCTCTTCCGTACGCTCCGCACGAACCTTCATATAAATCTTTGTAATCGTGGTTAAATCATTATCACCAAGAATGCTGCCAATCTCTTTAAGATGCGCCCCACGTTCAGCAAGCCGCGTTGTAAGCCACCTACGACCCGAATGCGGTTTAATTCCCTCATCTGCCCCTACCCGACGTGCCACACGCCTCAACACACCCCGATAGCCAGCATCCGTAAAGATACGGCCCCTTGCGGTAGTGGTGAGCAACCGAACAGACCGGGGCCCCTCCCACGTCTCCACCTCCACCGGGGAAGCATCCATATAGTGCTCTAAGTGGTCATAAAGATAGGGCACAAACCTAGGCATGAACGGCACCACCCGGTAACCCGCTTTACTCTTAGGGGGTTGAATGCGCATGTATGTACGCCGGTTATCACCTCGTAGGCGTTGGGCATTCTGCTTCACCCGTACACCAAACACCGGCGCGTAAGGCACAGGTGTAGTGGACACAAAGCAATCAGACTCAAGCGCTAACGCTTCCCCAATGCGCAACCCGTGATACAAGCACAAGATCGTCAGCAACCGATAGCGGGGGTTTACTGCTTCCACAATGGCAGCTAACTCCCAATCTTTAGGGAGGTATTGCTCCTTGGTGTCTGGTTTACGTGAGGCGGCCAGAATATCCACCGGGCTAATTGTGATTAGTTCACGCCGTATCGCTTCAGCGCACGCCGCCTTTAAACGCATGTACGCTTTCCTGTTCGTTTCAGCGGTGTCATAGACACGCTCTAAAGCGTCCCACCACCTATAAACATCACCCTTCACCAAATCCACGAGGGGAATATCTTTCAACCGAATAATGTCCGGTTCCTCATCACCCGGCGCGATAGGGGCAATAATGCGGTTATCGATAACACGCCGGTAGTGCTGTGCGGTGGAATGGCGAATAGGTTGTGCACCACGGGTTAGTGACTCTAGGTGCTGTTCAAGCCACGCCCCTACAGTAAGCGCGCGGCGTTCCTCATCGTTTGCTTGCTCTTCCTGTCTTTGAGCCGGGGGTGCCCACTTATCGAAGGTGATTAGCTCTTCTTCTTTGTTGAGCCACCCCTGTGCCAGCGCCCGCGTCTTAAACGTACCGGGCCCTATGTAGTCATTACCCCGGTAGCGGTAGCGGGCTTGGTAACGCCCTGACTTTAAGCGGCGGATATTGCCGAATTGAGTACGCCCCATTGCCTGTACCTGCCCTTGGTGTGTGCCACGAACGTGCCAAATATGTGCCAAATACGAGGCTACACGAGTCCATCACAGTCCATTAGTGGTGTATGCTGAAAACGTGTTTACCAGCGTAGATGCAGCAAAACCCCCGGTTACAACTAACCAGGGGAAATGAGTTTATGGAGCTCACCGATAACCGCACCGTGTGCCTGCACATGATCCGCATGGCGCGCGTGGGCGTGGGCTACCTCAGCGACCTAGCCGAACCAGAGCACTTTGTGCGTGCTGTGCACGTCACCGGTGATCTGCCGAACCTGGGCCAGGGCACCGAAGATGATAAGCGCCTCTTTGCCACCGTGGCGGATGATCGCACCATCTTGCACTTCGGTTCCTCCTATGGCGGCAATGCGCTCTTGGGCAAGATCGCCCATGGCCTGCGCCAGGCCTGCTATGACGGCTGGGCTTCGGGTGAGTTCTTGGCTGAACAATTCATGCTCATTGGTATTGAGGACCTCAAGACCGGCAAGAAGTGGCATATTTGCGGTGGCTTCCCCTCTGCTTCGGGTAAAACCAACCTGGCTATGATGCTGCCGCCGAATGGCCTGGAAGATCGCTACCGCGTCTACTTCTATGGCGATGACATTGTGTGGCTACGCGTTGGTGAAGATGGCCGCCTTTATGGCATGAACCCGGAATTCGGTGCCTTCGGTGTTGCCGGCAATACCAACGAAGACACCAACCCCGGTGCCATGAAGTCCATCGAAGAAGGCAGCCGCACCCTCTTTACCAACGTTGCCTATAACCCCAAGACTGAGGAAGTGTGGTGGGAAGGTAAAACCCCGCAGCACCCTGAGGACCTGGATGGTTGGTTGGACTGGACCGGCGCCCCGATTAGTGAGCGCCCGGAAGAACGCCAACGCTCCGATGCGGATGGTGATGAGTGGGCACACCCGAACTCTCGCTTCACCACCACCTTGGCGAATGTGCCGAATATTGCATCGGATTATGAGGCACCGGCTGGTGTGCCGATCGATGCGATTATCTTCGGTGGCCGCGTGCGTGACCGCGAACCTTTGATCCGTGCTTTCACCGACCCAGCGGAAGGCGTTTATGATGGCCTGACTTTGGGTGCGGAAGCCACCTTCGCCGCGGAGGGTAAGCAAGGCCAACTGCGCTATGACCCCATGTCCATGCGCCCCTTCATGGCCTACCCAGAAGGCAAGTACGCCGAGCACTGGTTGGAGATCCTTGACCAGGTCAAGGAAAAGGGTGCCGAAAATGCCATGCCGGTGTTTGCGCACGTGAACTGGTTCCAGCGTGGTGAAGATGGCCGCTATATGTGGCCTGGTTACCGCGATAACCTGCGTGCCCTGCTGTGGCTGATGGACTACCGCGAAGGCCGTGCCACCGGCACGAAGACCCCGGTTGGTTCTGTTCCCACGGTGGAGGAACTCAACCTGGATGGCTTCACCGGTTCCTTGGAGGACCTCGAGGAGATCCTGAAGGTCAACCATGATCGTTGGATGATCGAGATGGAATCCCGCAAGGAGCACCTGGAACAATTCCCGGATCTGCCGCAGGCCATTAAGGATGCGCATGCTCGCATCCAAGATGACCTAGACAAGGAATAAGCACGAGAAGCACGCCCTTTTAAGGCGAAAGCCGATAGCGGCGTTGCCTAACTCCATAGACGTGGCATGAGTGTGTGCGGTGAGCTGCACCGCTGCTGAGAGGGTAACCCAACAAGCTGTTCAGGAGCCCAGGTTGTTGGACTACTCAAACACGGTAGTGCGCCCGCTGCACACACTCATCGCCCACCTACCTTGAGCGCCGCTCCACTCCCTATGTGGAGCACCTAGGGCGCCTGAGGCTTGGGAGTGTGAGGAAGGAAGAATCTAGGGCTGGCTTCTTCAGCGTGATCTCGCAGAATCTCTCTCCTGTACACAATGCGACCTCCGTTGAAGAAGTAGGGTTTTTGCCCTCCGAGGCAACCTTCCTCGCACTCCCTTGGCGCATGGAAAACTGCGCGCATCTAAGGCCCACCCACTTCTTCCACGGAGGAAGTGGGTGGGCCTTAAGCATGGCTAGAAATAATCGCTCCAACATATCTGCTCGCGAACAGCTTTCCATTGTGCACAGAACAAGCGGGCCGTTTCAGCGTCGGCAACATAGACAGAATCAGCTTGCCCAAGCTCTTGATGAAAACCAGTCGGTGTCGTCTGTGCCGCAGTGACAGGAACAAGCACCTCCGCCACCTCGCTAAAGGCACTCAACTCTTCCAGGGCAAACGAAGCTTTCGGCATCTTAAGTACTACGTCATCGACATAGAGAACTCTTCTAGTCACGCACTTCCCAAGATCTGAATGTAGGTATCAAGCAAGAAGTAGGTTCATCGGGTAGTTCACGGCCTAACGTCTCGCAAATCGGGGATACTTGAGTGTGCAGCAATCCACTGCGCCGCCTTAAAACCACGCTTTAAGATCGGTCCCCGAATTATTCTTGATGCCGTACGGACTAGTGTTACGCTTAATCACGAAGGCCTCGGAGCGATCCCTGCGTTTTAGACGTATATCGCCGGGGTTATTGCAGTTTAAAGGGCAAAAGCGCGTCTGCTCCCGGGGTGCGGGCCGCGGACAAGTCGCCTGAGGTTTTGGGTATTGTGTCGAACTTGGGGTGGGCAGTGCCGAGGTAGCTGTTAAATCCTTAAGACCCTAAGTAGAGCAAGGAGGGCGTTGGCATGGATACTTTTAGACAATTCCTGGTCAGGTGGATCATCATGATCCTGATCATCGGAGCCTACGTTATATTCCGCGATGTCATCGGGTGGGATGAGAATCTAAGCTGGTCGCGGTTTGCAGATTTTGTAGCGCTGGGAACCCTTGGTCTTTTCCTTCTGGCTGTCTACTCGCCCAAAAAGGCAGACTGATGTGATCTGCTCAGCAGGACACGTCGCTGCAAAGGGAGGTGAGTAAAACAGGAAGAGCCCTGTCTCCTTGACGGGGCCTCTACTCCTCGTCTTCTTCCCACTGCTGTGAAGGTTCTGCGGTGGACTTGCTGCTATCTACTAGGCGGATATAGTCCACGGCCTTCAACGCTGTCTCACGGGCCGCTTCAGCGGTTTCCGCAGTGGCTAAGGTGACACCCATCCGACGGTTCAGAGTAGAACCATGCTTACCGAAATAGCGCAGATCCGATTCCGGTAAAGCCAAGGCTTGCTCCACGCCTTCGCAACGCAGGTTTTCTGCAGCAATCTCTTCTTCGCCGATGATCACCGCCAGTGCACCCGGGGAGGTGAGCGTGACATCCACCGGCAAGCCCAAAATGGCGCGGGCGTGAAGATCGAATTCGCTAAAGCGTTGGGTGGCTACCGTGACCATGCAGCACAGATCTGGGCGCGGGGAAACGGCAGAGAAATACACATCATCCCCGGCGAGGAATAATTCCACCGCGAAGACACCACGCCCACCTAAAGCGTTGGTGATGCGTGCCGCCACGGAACGCGCATTATCGCGGGCAGCGGGGCTTAAATACATGGGCTGCCAGGATTCCACCAGGCGGCCTTCATGGCGGCGATGCCCAATGGGTTCACAGAACCAGGTGGCATCCTTGCCGGTAGCTGGGTCAATGGAGCGCACCGTCAAGATGGTGACTTCGCAATCAAATTCCACGAAGCGTTCCACCATGATGCGTGGGGTATCGCCACCACCAGCCCAGCGGGCAGTATCCCAGGCCCATTGCAGATCAGCATCGGATTCCACAATGGATTGGCCGCGCCCATAACGAGAGCGCAGGGGTTTTACCACGCAGGGATAACCCATCTCAGCGATGGCGGCGGTGTATTCCTCATAGGTATCGGCGAACTCATAGGCGGAGGTGGGTAAGCCCAATTCCTCTGAGGCAACGCGGCGGATACGTTCGCGTTCCCACGCTAATTGTGCGGCCTTGGCACTTGGTGCGATGGGAATACCGGCGGCATCAATGCGCGCTAACGCGGCCGGTGCGGTCCATTCGAATTCCGGCACGACATGGGTGGGGTGGATGCGTCCAACTAGCTCTACTACGGCTTGGGGATCATCCGGGTCTACCACATGGCCCACATCTGCTGCGGAAAGCGCAATGGCATGTGGGTCCGCATCAGCGGCATGGACTTCCACACCGAGTTTGCGGAAAGCGAAGGTGAGTTCCTTACCTAGCTCCCCGGCGCCGAGGATGAGCACGCGGGTAGCACCCGGGGTGTGCAAGGTACCCAGCGCAGGAGCGGTGCTTTGCGCGTTGGAAGCGCTGTGCGCAACGGAAGCGCTGTGCGCAACTGATTCTTGGGGTGTTGGCGATTCGTGTTGGCTCATGGTGGTTATGGGGTGAACAACTCCTCGCTGAACACTAATGCAGAAATCTATATATGTGCAGCTTAGCTAAGGGACTCGGGGGATGATCGCGAAATGAGGTTATGCCACGCGCAAATTCCGTGGCCAATCGAGACAATCACGTGCGGCAAGCCGTGGGCGGATGCCACCGCGGCTTGCCTTCCTGTGAAGCTTCGGCAGGAGGGTCTCGGACATAAGCCCTCAGCAGTAGTTTCTAGGACTCCATGACGTCGTGGACGACGATGGTTTGGTCGCGGCCGGGGCCCACACCGATATAGGAGATGCGGCAACCAGAGAGCTCCTCGAGGCGGCGGACATAGGCCTGTGCCTTCTCGGGCAGCTCATCGAAGGTGCGGCAGGAGGTGATGTCCTCTTCCCAGGCGGGCATGGTTTCGAAGATGGGCTCGGCGTGGTGGAACTCGGATTGGGTGAGCGGCATTTCATCATGGCGCACACCATCAACGTCATAGGCCACGCAGATCGGGATTTCGCCGATGCCGGTGAGCACATCCAGCTTGGTGAGGAAGAGGTCTGTGAAACCGTTGACGCGGGAGGCGTAGCGGGCGATCACGGAGTCATACCAACCGCAGCGACGCTTGCGACCAGTGTTCACACCGATCTCACCACCAGTGGTTTGGAGGTACTCGCCCCACTTATCGAAAAGCTCGGTGGGGAAAGGACCAGCACCCACACGGGTGGTGTAGGCCTTAATGATGCCCAGCGAGGAGGTGATCTTGGTGGGGCCGATGCCAGACCCCACGCACGCACCACCGGCGGTGGGGTTGGAGGAGGTAACAAAGGGGTAGGTGCCGTGGTCGACGTCCAGCATGGTGGCTTGGCCGCCTTCCATGAGCACGCTCTTGCCCTCATCAAGGGCCTGGTTGAGCACGCGTTCAGCGTCGATGACCATGGGGCGTAGGCGCTCGGCATAGCCGAGGAAGTACTGCACCATCTCTTCGGGGTCGATGGCCTTGCGGTTATACATCTTCACCAGGGTTTGGTTTTTCACATCCAAAGCGGAGGTGATTTTTTGGCGCAAGATGGATTCATCGAAAACATCCTGGACGCGCAGGCCCACGCGGGAAACCTTATCGGCGTAGGTGGGGCCGATGCCGCGGCCGGTGGTGCCGATGGCGCGCTTGCCGAGGAAGCGTTCCTGCACGCGGTCGAGGATCTGGTGGTAGGGGGCCACCAGATGCGCATTCGCGGAGATCTTCAGGCGGGAGGCATCAGCGCCGCGGGCTTCGAGGCCATCGATTTCGGCGAAGAGTGCTTCGAGGTTAATGACCACGCCATTGCCCAGGATCGGGGTGGCGTTCTCCGAAAGCACGCCGGCGGGTAGGAGTTTGAGCTCATATTTTTCACCGCCAACAACGACGGTGTGGCCGGCGTTATTACCGCCATTGGGTTTGACGACATAGTCGACGCGGCCGCCGAGAATATCCGTGGCCTTGCCTTTACCCTCATCGCCCCATTGGGCGCCGACGATCACGATTGCAGCCATTGTCACTTCCGATCCAGGTGTAGTGCGTTAGACGCTGAGTCAGTCTACTATCTCTATGCCGCTACACTTTTCTCCCATGGCCACAATAATCCTGTGCTGCGGTGTTCTTGCCCCCGAAGTGATGCGCGAGGTGCGCTTTGAGGAGCCCGGGGAGGGGGATGGTTTTAGGGAGCGCGGTGCGCGTGAGCTCGGGGACTTGTGGACGCTGAGCTTAAGTGCTGTGCCCACCCGCCAGGAACTCAAAGAGCTCGACCAGCTGGCGGCAAAAATTTTCCCCACTGATCCGACGCCGAGTTTGGCGGATATTCAGGCACAACCTGAGGTGGCCTATCAGGGTGCCCCGGAGTTCGCGCCGCAACGCGAGCACCTCAGCGAGGATCTGCGGGTGATTGTTGCAGCTCCCGCGGAGGGTGTGGATGCGGCACTATCGGCAGTGGTGACGCGCCTCATGCGGGCGGATAAGTTGTGGGTGGAGGTGGCGTGTGTGGCGCTGCCGGGGCCTGCGGGAGGCTCTGGGACGGCGGGAAGCGCTGAGCCTGAGGCAGGTGCTTCCACCGCGGCAGACGCCTCCACCGCGGCCAAGAATTTTGGGATCGCCGAGCTGCCGCTTCCCGAACAATGGCAACTGGCCTTATACGGTCAGGTGCGTCCCGTGCCACTGATCCGCAATGATTCCGGTGTGGCCGTGGTGGGTTCTGCCACCGTCATGCAAGCACCCGATCCGGAGGCCGCGGTCGCTGAGCTCGAGGAGTTCACCGGCGAGGTGATCGTGGATGATCATGTGCTGGTGCGCAACCTCGCAGAAGGCAAAGCCCAACTCCCCGGCGTTTATGGTGCGCGCCTAGTGCCCATGCTGGATGCCCCCGGTATTGCCGCGGTGCGCGCTACTACCCCAGTTGAAGACACCCCTGCCGGCTTATGGTCACGGCTGCGCGGTAAAAAACTTATCCGCGGCGGGCAGGTTGATCCAGAGACCTTAGTAACTGGCCGGGCACTGCAAGCTGGTGGGCCACGCCTGGCGGTCACCGTGGATGGGGTGGCGCACAAGCGCACCTTAGAGCGCGTGACTTTCTATCGTCACCTGCGCGACCTCCAAATGGTGCGGCCCTAGTCGGCACTCCCCGGAGCCACGCCTCTAGCTACTTCAGGTCCTTCAACGATCTAGTAGGCGAACTATCATCCGCCCAGATTTCCGGCGGGTACGCCGGGGTTTCCGAGGTCGGCACCAATACTGCCACCGCGGATTCCCGCGACATGCCACACACCTGCAGCAGATCCACCACAATGGAACGCGTCTGCGCCAACACCACCGAAGCAGAAAGCACCTTGCCCTCCACCAGGTCCAAACCCACCTTGGCGCCTAATACCCGCAGGCGGCGCACCAGCTCCGGAATCTCCTGGGCCTCATCGATTTCTTGGCTGCGCTCATAGATCTCGCTCAGCGCATGAGTAATATCCGCGAGTTCCTCAATCGCCTGAATCTGGCCTTCGCTCACGGTATCGCCATCTTCACACAGCACCAGCGCCCGCCGCGCTAATACCCGCACATTCCGGATGGTGTTATCCACCGGCGTCAAAATGCGTTCCAGGGTGCGCACCCGGCGCTTTTGCCCCCACATAAAAGGCGACAACGTCGAGGCTTCCCGCCCGGTTTTCGCGGCCGCCAGCATCGCATTAATCGCATCCTGGCTGCCCCGCACCGCCTCCAAGGCTTCGCTTAAGGCCTGGTGGTCGCGGTTGCGCAGGGCATCGGAAACATCATCAAGCACACTGCTAGCCAAACCTAAGACCTTGGAGAATTCCCTTCGCCCACTACTTAGTGGATGCGTGGGAATAATCGCCGCGGCTAGTAGACCCACGCTGCAACCAATCAGCGCATCAATCATTCGCGATGCCCCCGCCAGCCCAGGTTGCGGCGGCATGATGGTGGCAATCAGGATGGAGCCAATTGCCACCTGGTTACTAATTAATGGCGATTTACTTAAAAATGAGGCGAGCAGCAGCGATATCAATACCGCCGCGGAAAGCTGTAAATACCCGGTTCCCAGGTTATAGAAGAGGAAATCCCCCACCCCAATACCCAGGGTGCAGCCGATGGTTAATTCCACGGCCCGCGGAATACGATCCCCACCGGTAAGCCCCAAAATAATAATCGCCGAAATTGGGGCAAAGAATGCCTGGCGGTGATCAAAAATCTGGGTGGCAATAAAGTACGCAAACCCGGTGGCCAAGGTAATTTGCAGAATCGGCAGCAGCCTATGGCGCACGCGCCAAACCCGCGACTTGAGGGATCTATCCAAACCCTTGAGTCGCTCGATGGTGCCTATTCGTGCTCTTTCCATGTGCCTAACTCTAATGCTCTTTGTTGTTGACGTCTGCTGCTTTCCCGAGATCGAAGGGCCCACGCTAGGTGCGCAGTGATGCTGCGGTGCAGCCGGCCCACGCTTAACCACACCTGGCTTCTTTGGGACACGCGAGTAGTGCACGAGCGCAAGTAGCGCACAGACGCAAACCAAAAGCCACATACCCTGTTGTAGGTATGTGGCTTGGGGCCTGAAATGTTACTTAGACAGGCTGGTTCCTACCGAGTGCAGGTCCTGGCAGGCTTTGATAATGCGATCAGCCATGCCTTGTTCGGCCTTCTTCATGTAGGAGCGCGGGTCGTAGACCTTCTTATTGCCCACTTCGCCGTCGATCTTGAGCACACCATCATAGTTTTGGAACATGTGGGTGACGATCGGGCGGGTGAAGGCGTACTGCGTATCAGTGTCAACATTCATCTTGATGACGCCATAGCGCAGGGCTTCTTCGATCTTTTCCTTCTCGGAGCCGGAGCCACCGTGGAAGACATAGTCGAAGGGCAGGGCGCTATCATCCAGGCCCAGCTTCTTGCGGGCAACCTTCTGGCCTTCCAGCAGGACCTCCGGGCGCAGCTTCACATTGCCGGGCTTGTACACGCCGTGCACATTGCCGAAGGTAGCTGCCAGCAGGTAGCGGCCATTTTCGCCGGTACCGAGGGCATCAATGGTCTTCTCGAAGTCTTCCGGGGAGGTGTAGAGGTTGGCATCGGCCTTGGCCTGAATGCCATCTTCTTCGCCACCAACAACACCAATTTCAACTTCCAAGATGATATTGGCGGCATGTGCCTTAGCCAGCAGCTCCTGGGCGATCTCCAGGTTCTCATCAATGTGGATGGCCGAACCATCCCACATGTGGGATTGGAAGAGCGGGGCCTGGCCAGCATCCACGCGTTCCTTAGAGATCGCGATTAGCGGGCGCACATACTCATCCAGAACTTCTTTTTGGCAGTGGTCGGTGTGCAGAGCCACGTTGATGCCATAGTTCTTGGCTGCTTCATGGGCGAAGGCGGCCAGTGCGCAGGCGCCGGCAACCTTATTCTTCACGCTCAGGCCAGAGCCGAATTCTGCACCACCGGTGGAGAATTGGATGATGCCATCGGATTCAGCTTCGGCGAAGCCGCGCAGGGCTGCGTTAATGGTTTCCGAGGAGGTGCAGTTGATCGCGGGGTAGGCGAATCCGCCTTCCTTCGCGCGGTTGAGCATCTCGTTGTAGACCTCGGGAGTGGCAATGGGCATTTGAGTGCGATCCTCACATCGTTGACGGTGTTCCCACACCGCTAGCCCGCAAGACTGCACCTACTTTGTCTGTGGCATAGTGTCTGCCTTGTTTTACACAAGGAGTCTTTTGGACCACGGTGTCTAGCTACCAGTATGCCTCCAAATACTCGAACACGCTCGGACACACTCGGACAGCGCCCAATATGACCATTTTTGCCCGCTTGAGTCCGAGCAAACATCCTGTTAGCTGACCTAATCAGCACCCCACACCCGCAGAATGTGAGATTTAGCACCTCAACGGTTCGCTTAGCCGAAGTTGCCCGATCGGGCCCGATTTTCTTCGGCGCGCTGGACCCACCGAAGCTTATTTTTGGTTCTGTTTGTCTTCGACATCCTTGGCGATCCGCGCGGCTGCTTCCATCAACATCCACCCAGAAAGCTGCACCGAAAGGTCCCGCTCATCAATCCGAATCACTCCAAGGGTTTCGGAAATAGAGGAAGCACCCAAACCATAGTTATGCGGCAAGCGCGCATCCTGGGTCCAGTCAGTGGCAAACACCGGCAAGCCATCTACTTCCAGGCGGTGATTCCACACCGATTCCGCACTTGCCAGCACCAAGCGTGCCGCCACTTTCTTAGTGGCACGGTTCGCCGGGGAATCCGCCGGCAGCCGCACAGCCACATCAGCGAGGTAGCGGGCCAAGATGCCCTTGAATAAGCCACCATCACCATCGCCGGTATTCCAATCGATCACACCCTGCGGGCTAGCCATTTCCGTAGCAATGGCAGCCACCAGAGAACGGATGCGGGCAATAAAGCGGATAGCTTCATCAGCACGCTCCGCATCCTCATAGCCATCGATTTCTTCAGAGTGCTCAAACCCGGCGCGCTCTCGCAGTTTCAATGCAATATCCAGGCAAGAACCCAGGGATACACCTTGGCAGTAGGGGTGAATATCGCGCACGATTTCTGGGCCATGCATGCGCATGCGCAGCCCATCCATAATCAGACCTTCGTCATTGAGCAGGTGATCAAACACCCAGTCGGTCACTCGGATGGCCTGGTCTAGGCGCCCGGTGCGCGCCATCATAATGGCTGCGGGGCCATTCGTCGGGGTGTTGTAGAAGGTTTCCCCGGTACGCCACGGCAGCACATCGGTGAGTCCATCAACGCCACCGATAATGTCGCGCTCTAGTTCATCTAGGGCGGTAGGCACTTTCACCTTGCGCACTTGGTTCGCGCGGCTCATCGCCAGCGCAAGCCAGGATTTGTCATCGTAATAGCGGTTGATTTTTAAGGCCCGCAGGTTCCGGATCCGGATGCCGCGCATGGTGTGGCGGATACGGGCACGCCGGGAAGCGGTGGGGCGTCGTAGTGCCGCATCAACGAGGCAATCCAGGTAGTGTGCCTGCCACCAATAGTGCCAGTGAATAAAGAGGCGTTCTTTGGTGGTCGGTGGCCAAGCAACAACAGCAAGGTTGGTTTTCGGCAGGCCCCATAAGCGGCTGGCGTGCCTATCATTAATGGCCTGTTCGGCGAGGTCGGCGCGGTGCGCCCATTTATCCAACACTGTTTGTTCTTTCTGCTCCCTGCACGTACCGGAGGATTAAAAAATTTTGTGGGTTGCGCGCCCTTATAAATCTAGCGTTCCCGAAGCTATATCGCTGGGATTACCAAGAATGTTGCAGATCAGCATGCTGCCGGATCCAAGCATGCATCGCAATGCCCGCTGCCACACCCGCATTAATGGACCTAGTAGAGCCAAATTGCGCAATCGAGCAGGTCATCAATGCACCTTCTTGGGCAGCGGCAGTCACCCCGGGGCCTTCTTGGCCGAAAAGCAAAATGCAGCGCTGCGGTAGGTCCGCGGTTTCTAGTGGCACGCAACCTGGGGTGTTATCAATCGCTACGATCTTCAGGTCGTGTTCTTTCGCCCAAGCTAGAAGGTGCTCGACATCGGGGTGGTGCATGAGGTGTTGGTAGCGGTCGGTAACCATCGCCCCGCGGCGATTCCAGCGGCGGCGCCCCACAATGTGCACCGTGTCAGCGGCAAAGGCATTCGCGGTGCGTACCACTGTGCCGATATTGGCGTCATTTTCGAAGTTTTCAATCGCGATGTGGAAGGGATGCCGGCGGGTATCAATATCGGCGATGATCGCTTCGCGCTTCCAATAGCGATAGGCGTCCACCACATTGCGGCGATCGCCCTCCGCGAGCAGCACGGGATCGAAGTGTGCGTCTTGAGGTAGTGCTTCGCCGGGGTGTTCTTCTTCCCAGGGGCCCACCCCGTGGCGGCCCTCACCCCACTCCGTTGGCCCGGGAGCTACGGCCTCAGGGGCTATAGCCTCAGGGGTTAGGGCCTCAGGGGCTGCGGTCTCCGGTTGGGGCTGCATGCCGGAAGATTCGGGGCTGGAATGATCCGTAGTGGAATTATCCACGAGGAAGCTGATGTCCTTTCCAAAGAAAAGCAGTGAGCAAACGCAATGCGCCTTAGGGCCTCAGCAGGCCTTAAGACGCTCGAACTATTGAGGGCTTAGGCCAGGCCCAGGTCTTCTAGACCCAGCAGGTAGCGATAGTCCAGGCCTTCAGCGCGGATCACATCGGCAGCACCAGTAGCGCGATCCACCACCGTTGCCACGCCCACTACTTCAGCGCCGGCTTCCCGCAATGCGGCCACCGCGGTTAAAGGTGAGTTACCGGTGGTGGTGGTGTCCTCCACCACCAGCACGCGCTTGCCCAAAATATCGGGGCCTTCAATGCGGCGCTGCATGCCATGTTTCTTGGCTTCCTTGCGCACCACAAAGGCATTAATCGGGTCGCCTTCGGCATGCATCAGTGCGGTAGCTACCGGATCTGCCCCCAAGGTCAGCCCACCGACGGCCACATAATCCCAATCCACGGTGAGCTGACGCAACAAGGTGCCAATCAGCCGCGATGCGCGGTGATGCAAGGTAGCGCGGCGCAGGTCCACGTAATAATCCGCTTCCTTGCCGGAAGACAAGGTCACTTTGCCATGCACTACGGCTAATTCTTTGACCAGCTCGGCCAGTTCATTCTTCAGGGATTCATCAACTGCAGGAAAGCTCATTGCTTAGTTCTTTTCTTCCTCAGGATCGGTTGGGTTGTCATCATCATCGGTGTCTGCATCCACAACTTCTACATCAACAGGTTCAGCGCTGCTTAGTTCGCTCTCAGCAGCTTCCGCTACTAATTCGGCTTCCGCAACCTCAGCATCTAGCCCAGCATCTACCTCAGCATCCGCTTCCGCCTCCGCCTCCGGCTCGACGTCCGCCTCAGCCTCAGCTTCTGCTTCCGTGTCCGCTAGCTCTTCATCCTTCTCATCATCCATCATCGGGATATCCGACAACGGATCAGTACCCAACTCCAAAGCCAAATCATCAAAAATACTGGAACCACGGCTAAGGTCCCGCAGTACCCGCGTACCATCATCCGGCAGATCAGCCTTCTCACCAGCAGCAATGGGCTCCACATCATCCACACCCACAATGTGCGGCTCCACTACCCCACGGCTCACAATCGTCGAGCGCGTCGGCAAATCCAAGGGCTCCTCCGGGCGAGTAACCTTCGGCATCTCCTCAGCCAATTCTTCGGCCTGCTCAGCGGCATCACTTTCAGGTTTCTGCCCAGCCGGTGCCATTAAACGCCCCGGGTATAGTTCCTCAGCAGCAATCGCCTGGCCCGCGTTCGTCGCCGGCGGCAAGGTGCAGGCCGCATCCGCAATCTTTGAAAGCGGCGCAATGGTCGCTTCCCAATCTTCGCGGTGATTCGCGCGAATAAACTCTGCCAACACCCAACAGGATTCCGTCCACACGGCCACTACAGAGTCCGGTAATTCCTGCAGCGCCTCTTTCACCCGCGCATCCAAGAACCTTTGGGCTGGCCCAGCATCATTAGCCATCACCCCAAAACCAGCAACCTCATCCACCGGCACCAAATCACTATTCACCCCGCGCGAACCACCCAAACTCAATAGGAAATTCCGCAACACCTTCGTCTCATCACCACGCGGCGCCCCCGATTGATCAATGCTGCCATTAATCGCGCGTGTAGCATCCTCCAAGGTCAACCCACGGTGCATATCCACAACCACCCCGGTTGCCCCAGTCGGACGACGAATCGCCATCACCGCACTGCCATTGAGATCCACCACATGCATCTCATAACCATCCACAGTGCCGCTCACCACATCACGAGCCTGCGTCTGCCCAGCCGCTACCCCGCGGTTCCACTCCTCCGATAAATATTCATCCCCGCGCTGGAAACTAAAGCCCCGCTCCTCAGCCCATGCGCGACGCTCCCGCCGGTGCGCCCCCGGCAACCCACTGGCCAAACTCGAAGACAAAGCTGCAAAGCGCCCAGTATGCGCCGCATGTTCATCAGCTGGGCTTTCCTCGAGATCGGTGTCCTCGGTGGCAGTTTCCTTCACGGGTTCTGGCTTCCCCAGGTTTGCCGCGCCAGCTTCCGGTGCATCTTCAGGAGTGTTCGAAGCCTCCTCTAGTTCATCAGCTTCTACCTGCGGAACCTCATGGAGGTCTTCTTCTACCTCCACGTCCAGTGGCTCATCATTATCTTGATAATCCACCGCAGATTGATCCGGGTCTTCCGCAGATTCATGTTCTTCCGGGTTGACTGCCGGCCACGGGATAGCAGCAGAACGCAGTCCTGCTTCTTCCTCAGCATCCTTAGCGCGCAGCTGGGCGCTCCGCGGAGCCGCATCTACTTCTTCGGGCATGCGGGTACGCGGTGGGCGCTGCGAACGCCGTGGTTCGCTCAGTTGCGCAGGCTCATATTCTTCGCCCTCATACTCTTCATATTCATCATCAAAGTCGGGACGATTCTTTGCCGCGATGCGCGCGTCAATGACCAGCAGCACAAAGGCGGCGAGTGCCAGCAGGCCAGCAAGGACGAAAGCTAGAGTTACCATCAAAAAGCAACTGTACTGGCATAGCCCAATAAGCTATGGCATTGCTACCTCAAAACGCTTAAGCCCCACATCTGATTCCACCCCTAACCCGGGGTGCGGGCAGCTTCTACCTAAAGCGAAGCGCGACAGGGGGTAAGTCTACGGCCATCCCCAATTTCCACGGGGTTCGTCACCGTTGCTGACCACTGCGACCAGCCACCAATAAAGTGCTTCGGGATCGGCAAACCCGCGTACTCCATCGCGGCAATCACCTGCACAGAGTGATTGCCTGACCCGGAGTAAATGATGACCTCTGAGTCTTCATTAATACCGATCTCGGCGAAGGTTTCGCGGATCTCCCGGGGGCTTCTAAACGTATGGTTGGCATGCAATAGGGCACGGTTCGGCAAATTGATTGCCCCCGGAATATGCCCAGCTTTTAAGTCCAAAATCTCCCGGCGCCCGGCAAAACGGTCCGGCTCCCGGGTGTCTAAAAGGATGCCATCAAAATCTTTTACTTCTTCAATGCTGGCCACCGGCATCATTCCGGGGTTCACCCGCATAGTGCAGGGCAAAGGCAGATTACCTGGTCCGCCCACAATTTTATGTCCCTGCATTTCCCACTGCGCCATGCCACCATCGAGCAGGCTTACTTGGTTCACTCCCGCCCACCGCAGGATCCACCAAGCTCGTGCAGCATAAAGGCCGCGGCCTTCGTCATAAACCACCACCGGGCGGCCAGCTTCTAATCCCCATTTCCTGAACCATTGCATCACCAGGTCCGGGTCCGGCAGCGGATTACGGCCGCGGGTGGAACTGGGAATCCCGGCTAGGGCATAAGGCGGGTCGCAAAACAATGCGGTGGGAATATGCTCCGACAGGTACTTCACATGCCCTGCCCCAACCTGCGGTCGCCAATAGGAAGCCAGAATCGTAATCGGCGCCCCGTGATACACCGAATCTGCGAGCTCGCCGGGACTCACAATGGTTGTGTTCATAAATGCGATCCTATGGTGTGCTCTTTTTTGGGCAAGCTCGCAGGTCACTTGGAGATCTAAGTTCGTTAAGCCGGAGTATAGCCAGGTCATAGCGCTAGCGTTTTTTGGCTAATTTTCAAGTCCATGCCCACGCTTAATCAAAGCCGCACCTTGAGCGCAGTACGGGCAAGCAAAAGCGGTGGCGTAAGACAATTTCTTGTCCACACCACCGCTATTGTTCAGAGCTCATCCCGCGCTCTGGCAGCTACCTACCGCGCAGCCCCAAAGTGGGGGTACTGCGCGGTCGGGGAGCTTAGCCACGGGTGACGCTTAGCGAATCCCCGCCTTCAGCCAGGTTCACCTGCACCACATCACCATCGTGGATGCGGCCAGCTAAGAGTTCCTTAGCCAACTGATCACCAATGGCCTGCTGAATCAGGCGACGCAAGGGGCGAGCACCATAAGCCGGGTCATAGCCACGTTCTGCCAACCAAGCACGAGCGTCCTCGCTAACCCGAAGGTCCAGGCGGCGAGACGCCAGACGCTCGGCAAGCTGCTGGACCTGGATATCCACGATGCCGGCGAGTTGCTCCTCACTTAGGGCCTCGAAGGTCACCACATCATCAAGACGGTTAATGAACTCCGGCTTGAAGGCTCGCTTCACAGCTTCCATCATCTGCTCTGGGGTGCCACCAGCACCCAAGTTGGAGGTCAGAATCAGGATCGTGTTGCGGAAGTCCACAGTGCGGCCCTGCCCATCGGTGAGCCGTCCTTCATCCAGGACCTGCAGCAGCACATCGAAGACATCCGGGTGCGCCTTTTCTACCTCATCGAAAAGCACGACGGTATAGGGGCGACGGCGAACCGCTTCGGTGAGCTGGCCACCAGCGTCATAGCCAACATATCCGGGAGGAGCACCCACCAGACGGGCCACGGAATGCTTCTCGCCATATTCGGACATATCAATGCGCACCATGGCTCGTTCATCATCGAAGAGGAACTCCGCCAAGGCCTTCGCCAGCTCGGTCTTACCCACACCGGTAGGACCAAGGAAGAGGAAGGAACCAGTCGGACGATTCGGATCCGCAACACCAGCACGGGCACGGCGAACCGCATCGGAGACAGCCTGCACAGCTTCATGCTGGCCAACAACGCGCTTGCCCAGCTCATTTTCCATATTCAGCAGCTTCTCGGTTTCACCCTGCAGCATCTTGCCGCTGGGGATACCGGTCCATGCGCTTACTACTTCGGCGATGGTGTCCGGGGTGACTTCCTCGCTGAGCATCGCATTGTTTTGGGTATCCGCTACCTCAGCTTCAGCTTCGGCAACCTGCTTTTCTAGCTCCGGGATCTTGCCATAGCGCAGCTCAGCGACCTTGCCATAGTCACCATCGCGCTCGGCGATTTCCGATTCGCCACGGAGTTTCTCCAGCTCTTCTTTGGCTTCGCGGACGCGATCAATGGCTTCCTTCTCATTCATCCACCGGGATTTGAGTTCGCCAAGTTTCTCACGTTCATCCGCCAATTCCGAGCGCAGCCTCTCCAAGCGATCCTGGCTAGCAGCATCGGTTTCCTTCGCCAAGGCCATCTCTTCGATTTCCAGGCGTCGAACAACGCGCTCAAGCTCGTCGATTTCCTGCGGGGAGGAGTCGATCTCCATACGCAGCCGGCTGGCAGCCTCATCGACAAGGTCAATCGCCTTATCCGGCAAGAACCGGGAGGTGATATAGCGATTCGACAAGGTAGCGGCAGCCACCAGTGCGGAGTCCTGGATGCGCACACCATGGTGCACCTCGTAGCGTTCCTTGAGGCCACGAAGAATACCGATGGCGTCTTCCACACTCGGTTCACCCACGTACACCTGCTGGAAGCGGCGCTCTAAGGCTGCATCCTTTTCGATGTACTTGCGGTACTCATCCAAGGTGGTTGCACCCACCAGGCGCAGTTCACCGCGGGCCAGCATCGGCTTAATCATATTGCCGGCATCCATGGCGGATTCGCCGGTTGCGCCGGCACCCACGATGGTGTGCAGCTCATCGATGAAGGTAATGATCTGGCCATCAGAGTTCTTAATCTCATCCAGCACAGCCTTCAGGCGTTCCTCGAACTCGCCGCGGTACTTCGCACCAGCCACCATGGAACCTAAATCCAAGCTAATCAGGGTCTTACCCTTCAAGGACTCCGGTACGTCACCAGCGACAATACGGCGGGCTAAACCTTCGACAATCGCGGTTTTACCCACGCCAGGCTCACCGATTAATACCGGGTTGTTCTTAGTGCGGCGGGAAAGTACCTGCACCACGCGGCGGATCTCAGAATCACGGCCAATAACCGGATCAATCTTGCCTTCGCGGGCACGCTTGGTCAGGTCCGTGGAGTACTTCTCTAAGGCCTGGAATTGGCCTTCGGGGTCCTCGTTGGTCACCTTCGCCGAACCACGTACCGACGGGAAAGCAGCCTTAATCGCCTCATAGGTGGCGCCGCGCTTAGTTAAAAGATCAGCAGCATCCGACTTGCCGCGAGCGATACCAGCCATCAGAACTTCGGTGGAGACATATTCGTCACCGAGTTCCCCAGCTAATTCCTGCGCAGCGGTAAGGGCATTCAGGGCCTCGCGGTTGAAGTTCGGGTTCGCGAGGTTGCTACCTTCTGCCTTGGGATAAGAATCCACCAGGTCGCGGGCTTCTTGAAGCACCACACCGGGTTCCACACCCGTGGCTTTAAGCACCGGGGCGGCAATTCCATCTTCTTGTTCCAAGATGGCGACTAAAAGGTGCGCCGGACGGATATCCGGGTTGCCATTAGCGGAGGCACTTTGGAGCGCTACCTGCACGGCCTCTTGGGTTTTAGTTGTGAAGTTAAAAGAGCTCATGTGTTGAGTCAGTTCCTTTCTTTTAATACAACGCGCCCGCAGCCTTCTCCTAGTGTCCAAAGCTGGAAGGGAGCCTTGTTTTTCTTTGTCACTATCCTCAACGCACAAGAAGTTGAGTCTGTTCCACTCAACTCTAAATTTTCCTGTGATTCATGTCTCATGCACCTATTGAGCGCTTCCCATAAAGTTGAGCCACCCTCACGCAACCATTCTGCCCGGGGGTTAATCACGCCCGCCCCGCGGGAAGGCGCCATTTCTCAAGGCTGGCCTCTGCCACCAACTAAACACCACTTCTTCGGAGTCACCGATCTTTAAAGGCCAGGATCCTCAAGCATGTGCCTAGGAGTGAACGAGAGGTGCTGATTTAGCTGCGATAAAAGCCACGCATCCTCAAGTTGTGTGGATGCGTGGCTTTGTGGAGATGCCCGGCGCGACGAGCAGAAGGAGGATCGACAGGCGCTTCTAGGTCAGGCTTTTAGGCCTTCAACTTCGCCATTGATATCCGCATTCTTCTTTTTCATTGCTTCTGAAGAAAGGAAATACTTGATCGCTATAGGTGAGAACAAAACAATGGTCGCAATCGGACCTATCCACCAGAGGCGAATGTTCCCGGTCGTATGCGTAACGACCATTGTTAAAAAGAGCATCCACCCTAAGAAAGTAAATCCTCGGGACAAGTTCTTCTTCCCATTTAGGCCAGGCCTCCTGCGACTCCGTCGCCTACTAGACCCCATGTATCAGCGACAGCCCATCCGGCTGCACTAAAAACGGGGTGCATGATTTTTTCTTCTACATGTTTGTTTTCGAGTACAGCGACAACCTGCACCAAACCGAAATGTGGCTGGGCTACGAAAGATGTGTCTGATTCGCTGGCCATACCCACCACAGCTTTTCCGGCGTGAATCTGCTTGATGTTGATGTCCGTGCTGAGGCCCTGCGCCACCAGAGCGTTGTTATCTGCCCTAAGCCCAACTGCTGGCAGATCTAGCTGCACCACAACCCCAGTTGCAGCGACCAGTTCATTTTTCAAAAGCTCTTCAGCACCTACGCGAGGCACCGCCCTTCTAGGCACCAGCGGCGCGATGGCGGACGTGGAAGCGAACATCCGGGGTTTTCCCACTAATCATCCTGACATTGGTTGGGCGGGGGCATGCTGCGGTCTAGCTACGAAGCCGAGCAGCTCTCCCTTTTTGGCGGGACGCTTAGTTACCGGAATTGACAGCAGTTGGCTGCGGTTCACACTAAAGGTCGCCTGGGTCTGCCGTCAATTCCTTAGCCGTCACCAGAAATAACGTCGTAGACGGTTCCACCTCACACATGGAATAAGCCCTGCTAGCCGGCTCATTGACCCTGATTTATTAGCTGCGAACTGGCGTGGACAAGCCAGTGCGGGTTCCACGCCCCGGGGGCCGGTCAACACGTGGCTTTGGTGCCGCTTTGCTCGTAGCTTAAGCAGCTACCAGCTACCGCACCTTATAAAAGCCCGATCGACCCCTTCTGAGCAGCGCGAATATCGAAAACCAGACACACATTTTGCTACTTAAACCCCGATTTGCACGCGCACACAAGAAAAACCCCCCACTAGGTGTGGAGCTGGTTGTCACCAGTCCAGCTAGTGGGGAGCAATCTCAGTTATTGACGCAGGATGTGCCTACGCACGCTGGTTTTAGTCGAAGCTCAGGCGGTAGTTTTCTTCATCCACCCAACCCAGGACCTTGGCGAAGAGGAATTGGAATCCCACCGAGAGCACAATCGGCAGCACCACAAACATCACGACCACAATGCCCAGGTTCAGCGGGGTCCAACCCCACCCTTCCGCATTCAGGGCAGCTAGCGGGCCAACCAAGCCAGAAATACCGAAGCCTGCGGAAATCGGAGTACCGGAAATCCCCACGGCACCACCAATACCGCCAAGCACAGCGGCAGTACAGAGCATCGGCAAGAAGGACACCGGACGGGAAAGCATATTGGCCATCTGCACCTTCGGCGAACCCAAAACGTGCAGCAAGGAGGTGGCAAAACCGTTCACCTTCCAGCCAGCCACCAACAGACCGAAGCCAGCTGCAACCACACCTAGGTTGGCAGTACCAGAGGCCACCCCAGCCATATAGATCGCGGTAGCCACACCCACGGTAGATACCGGGGAGACAATCATGATCGCAAAGAGGACCGCCAACAAAATTCCCATCGGTACCGGCTGCAATTGGGTAGCGCCATTGACCAGCCCGCCGAGCCACATGGTGAAGACCTTGACGATCGGGAAGGTAACCACCCAACCAATACCGCCGGCAACCACCACCACGATCGTGGAGAGCAACAAGATCGTGTAGTTCTTCAGTCGGTCCCCAATCAGCAGAATCACCAGCACCGCAAGAGCTGCGGTAATACCGGTATTAATCACCAACCCGGTGCCCTGAAGGTGGAAACCACCATTCGGATCCGGCATTGCCACACCAGAACCACAGGTTGCAGCAATACCCACTGATGCGGTTTGGATCTGCGAAAGCCCGAATTGTTTAGCCACCAGCACACCGATGAGCACCGGCATCAAAGACGATGCCAGCGACACCAGCTGGATGATGGTTTGACCTTGAGGGAATACCGGCAATAATGCGCGGAAAAGTTCACCGAGGAGGGCTTGGGGGACCAACGCCACCACCACTGCAACAGAGATGCCCTGGAGGACCTTCATAGTAAAGGCCCCGGGGGACATCGGGGCTGGGGTGCCGTGCGGCGCTGTGGAAGTAGGCGGCTGCTTGAAAGTCATGCCGAACATAATAAAACTTAAGCACCACATTCTCGTGTTTCTGGCTTGGCGATTACCCCCAACCATGGTGTTTAAAACCCCAACGGTGGGTGCATACAAGGTAATTGTTTCTCGCACTATCTACGTGGCCATCACCCGCAGCATCCCGATGTGCAGTCCCAATCAATGAGGAAACCTGAAGTTCCGCAGAGCGCAGGTTCCCCACGCCCCTCGATGTCCCTATCGCCAACCACATGCGATCAGCCCCAGACAAACCCCTCAAACCACCCCCGGATCGGGTTGCAATATTGCACCTTTGCATCACAAGGAACTCGCAGCTCAATAAGTATTTTGGTTGGGGAACAGACAGTGGTGTGGAAAGTTTTTCCCCAGACAAGCCTGGCCTACGCCACAACGCTTGAGCTACTCTTCTTTTAACCGCAAACCTACATGTCAAGCAGTATTTCTTTAACCATCTAAAGCAAAGGATTCTCAAGACGGCAGCACCTCTGCCACCCCTGCAGTTATCACGTTATATGAGTTAGCAAGCCCCACACAGCTGAAGGACACAAACCCGATACCCCTCGGTAGCACTACCCCTAGATCCCACATCTTGGGCTCTTCCTCCCGCTACACCGTCCGACACAATCCGGAATCCTCGTGAGGGGTTGGGGTGTGGCCACCAGCATTCCCAGAACAGGAAGGCGACTTGGCTCTACCCCTCTAAGTGCACTTCTTGTCTTCCTGTCTCATTGCCCACCGCATCAAGAAAGGAAACCCCGAAGACCGTGAATACTACAAAATGCAACTCCCGCGTCTTCGGTTATAACCTAGGACGAATAATCATCTTGCTGGTCGTAGCGGGAATCTTCGCCTACTTGCTCAATCAAGGCGACAAGATTGGAATGCTGATCAGCGGAATCCTCTTTGTAGCTTTGGCGCTTTTCTCTATCGGGGCGCAACTTAGTGAAGATAAGTTGAAGGTCGATATCTCCGGCATTCCCGTCAAAACCATTCCAGTCGCAGACATCAAGAACGCCAGTCGCGTCACGTCTTCACCATTTTTTGAGCGCAACACCTTCGGTGCCCATGTCGGCGGCCTCGGTTGGTCTTTCCACGTCGGAGCGCCGAACCTGCTGATCACCCTAGCCAACGGAAATACCTACCGCGTATCGGTGGATGACCCCAATGCTTTCATCTCAGCACTCCGCAAACAGCTAGCCCCAGCTGCATAAACCCAGCACGCTGTGAGGCTTGTGCACTCAGGAAGCAAAACGAAGGGCGAGCAGTATCTCTTCAACTTCTCGCCCTCTATTCTTGGCTTTAATTCCAGCTAGGAGCTGCGGGGACGCCGCCGGCTGGCCTCACGATCCCACATCACCACCGCCGTGGAGCGGGGCACATGCACAATCTCCCCACGCGGCCGCGATGACCTTTGCTTTTCTCTTAAGAGTTCCTCGCGGAGCCGGCGGTTTTCCTCCGCCAATTGCTCATTTTCATGATGCAGATGCGCGTTCTTTTCGCTCAATTCAATAATGGATTTAATCCCCGCCAGGTTCACCCCATCATCCTGGCTGAGCTTTTGAATAAACCGCAGCATCGCCACATCCTGCCGGGAATACCGCCTGCCACCACCACGGGTACGCTTCGGCGAGACCAGCCCAATGCGGTCATAGGTGCGCAGCGTCTGCGCATGCATCCCCGCCAGCTCCGCAGCCACCGAGATGACGAACACCTCACCTAAATCCTTGGGCGGGAAATTCGCCTGGATTCGGGCTGCCACATCACCTTGTTCACCTTGTTGGTTCTGCGCTTGGCTCATTAGGTGTTCACCTCCTCGAAGAATCTGCGTTGTTTCTTTGTATTCTTGCTTATCCGAGACCCGCTGGCTGAGGTTTGGCACTCACGGCCTGGGGTGAATCGGTGCGGGATAAGGGTTGAGGCATCACGCGCATGGTTTATACACGCGAGTTAGCGAGCCCCAGCCCAGCCCTCACGGGGGTTAAACCCAGCATCCTTTTCCGCTTGGGCATAGGTACGTAGTGCACTTCGAGCCGCTGGATCCAAGTTGCTCGGAACCTGCACTCGTACGGTCACCAGTAGGTCACCCGCCTTCTTGGAGCTCCCACGGGCCGGAATACCACGCCCACGAACCCGAAGGATCTGCCCATCTGGGGTACCGGCTGGGACTTTGACCCGAACCGCATTATCTAAGGTCGGCACCGTAATGGTGTCGCCTAAGGCGAGTTCGCTGAAGGAAACTGGCACATTGACTTCCAGATCATCACCGCTGCGGCGGAACACCTCATCCGGTTTCACATGCACGGTGACAAAGAGGTCACCAGCTGGCTTCCCATTACGTCCAGCTTCACCTTGCCCAGCTAGCCGCACCTTTTGGCCATCTTCCACACCTGCGGGGATCCGCACGGTAATGGAGCGAGTGCGGTGCACTGTGCCACTACCAGAGCAGGTACTACAGGGATCGGTGATCACCTGGCCGGTGCCATGGCAGGTCGTACACGGTGCAGAGAACCCGAAGGCACCCTTGGTTTCGGATGTGAATCCGGTGCCATGGCAATCCCCACAATTAGAGGGGTTTCCGGAGGTAGAGCCGGAACCATGGCAGGCGTTACAGGGCACATTCCCGCTTAGTTGGACGGGAATCGTGGTCCCTTTCGCCGCTTCCCGGAATTCCAGGGTGATGTCGGTTTCGACGTCCGCCCCCCGCGACGGCCGAGTTGCGTGGCGAGCACTGCCGCCGCGGTTGAAAACGCCACCGAGGAAATCGCCCAGACCGCCGTCTTCAGCAGGTCCTCCACCGGATCGTGCTGCTCGGGCTCGGGCGAAGATGTCCGAGAGGTCGAATTCTTCTTCCGTGCCGCGAAACCCTCCCGGAAAGCCGGGCCCCGCATTCCCGAAGCCACGGAAAGCGCCACCGCTTCCGAGCATCGCTTTTAGATCGTCGTATTCTTTACGCTTCTTGGGATCCCCAAGGACATCGTAGGCTTCGGCGGCTTTCTTAAAGCGCTCTTCGGCAGCTTTGTCACCCGGGTTCTTATCGGGGTGGTTAGCGCGTGCCAGTTTGCGGTAGGCCTTTTTAATTTCCTCATCCGTTGCAGATGAGGAGACCCCCAGATCCGCGTAATAGTTCTTGTCTGCCCATTCTCGCTGTGCCACTGGGCATCTCCTCCTTTCTATCCGCTAGCGGATGTTGCGTTGTCCTTAGCTAGGTAGCTCAGGGCTAATTCAAATTTATCGAGTATTTCTAAAGTTTTATAAAAATCTATGGCTAATAGGTTTCGGGGAGTTCCCCACGGTCTGCTACTACCCCGGGCTAAGGGGTAGTAGCAGCGCGGGTGTTCTCGCCTAGCTGGAAATGTTTAGGATTCCTCGGTGCCAGTAGCACCTTGGGTGCCAGTTGCACCATCATTGTTGTCTTGAGGATCCGCAATGATCACCATGGCGGTGCGCACTACTTTCTCACCGACGCGGAAACCGCGACGTAAGACAGTGCCCAATACCTTGTGGTCACCTTCCGAAAGATCCTGAACTGCTTCATGGATCTCAGGATCGAAGTCCTCACCGGGTTCACCGAAGGGGGTGAGCTTGAAGCCGCCGAGAGTGTTCTGCAGCTTATCGGCGAAAGCCCGCAGCGGACCTTCTTCTAGATCACCATGTTGGCGGGCTAGTTCCAGGTCATCCAGGATCGGCAGCAAGCTGCTCAGTACCTGGGCTTTAGCGGTTTCGGCGATCTGACCGCGTTCCCGCTCGGTACGCCGACGGTAGTTGGCATACTCAGCGGTTACTCGCTTGAGATCATCGGTGCGTTCCTCTAATTGCTCTTGCAAGCTGCTTAAAGGATCAGCTCCTTCAGCTGGTGCTTCGGTGCCTAGGACTTCATCCTCGGCGCTTAGGCGTTGCACCTCTGCTTCGGCTTCTTCTTCTAAGACGGCTTCCGGGTCGAAGGTTTCTTTACCTTCGGCACGGGCTTCCGCCTGGGCGTCGGCTACCGCATCAGCGGCAGCCTCGGCCTGCTCTGGGCTGGTGGCCTCCGGGTCGGTGGCTGCGGGATCCCCGGGGTTATCGGGCATCTTCGCTTGGCCCTCGTCGGGGTAGGTCACTTGTTGTCATCCTCCTCGTCGACAACTTCAGCGTCGACGACATCGCTATCGGCACCTTCAGCGCTTTCGCTACCAGCGTCAGCCTGGGTGGCACCGGCGTTAGCCTGTGCCTCGTAGATAGCCTTACCCATTTCCTGCGATTCGGTGGAGAGCTTCTCTACCGAGGACTTGATGGCGTCCAGGTCATCACCCTTGAGGGCTTCTTCCACTTCACCAGCGGCCTTTTCGACCTTCTCCTTGATGTCTTCGGAGACCTTGTCGGAGTTATCCTCCAAGAACTTGCGGGTCTGGTAGACCATGGACTCGGCGGAGTTGCGGGTTTCCTGCTCCTCGCGGCGCTTCTTATCCTCTTCGGCGTGAGCCTCGGCGTCCTTGATCATGCGATCAATTTCTTCCTGGGACAGACCGGAACCATCTTGGATCTTGATGGTGTTTTCCTTGCCGGTGCCCTTGTCCTTCGCGGTGACGTGCACGATGCCATTGGCGTCGATGTCGAAGGTCACCTCGATCTGCGGGATACCGCGCGGAGCCGGAGCAATACCGCCGAGCTCGAAGGAGCCGAGCAGCTTATTAGCGGAAGCGATTTCACGCTCACCCTGGAAGACCTGGATCTGCACCGAAGGCTGATTATCTTCAGCGGTGGTGAAGGTCTCGGAACGCTTGGTCGGGATGGTGGTGTTGCGTTCGATGAGCTTGGTCATCACGCCACCCTTGGTTTCAATACCCAGGGACAGCGGGGTGACATCCAGGAGCAGAACGTCCTTGACTTCACCGCGGAGCACACCAGCCTGCAGGGCAGCACCCACAGCCACAACCTCATCGGGGTTCACACCCTTATTGGGTTCACGGCCACCGGTGAGTTCCTTGACCATGTCGGAAACAGCCGGCATACGGGTGGAGCCACCAACCAGCACGACGTGGTCGATGTCCTTGACGGACATATCGGCATCCTTGATGACCTGGTTGAAGGGGGCCTTGGTGCGGGCCAGCAGGTCTTCGGTGATGCGCTGGAATTCGGTGCGAGACAGGGTCTCATCCAAGAAGAGCGGGTTCTTCTCGGCATCGACGGTGATGTAGGGAAGGTTGATATTGGCGCTCTGGGAAGCAGAGAGCTCAATCTTGGCCTTCTCGGCTGCTTCACGCAGACGCTGCAGAGCCATCTTGTCCTTGGTCAGATCAATGCCATTGGCGGCCTTGAACTTTTCGACCAGCCAGTCAACGATGCGCTGATCCCAGTCATCGCCGCCGAGCTTATTATCACCAGCGGTGGCCATAACCTCGACCACACCATCGCCGATTTCTAGCAGCGAGACGTCGAAGGTACCGCCACCAAGGTCGAAGACCAGGATGGTTTGTTCCTTATCGCCCTTTTCCAGGCCATAGGCCAGGGCTGCTGCGGTGGGCTCGTTAACGATGCGCAGGACATTCAGGCCGGCGATCTGGCCGGCTTCCTTGGTGGCCTGGCGCTGTGCGTCTTCGAAGTAAGCGGGAACGGTAATAACCGCGTCGGTTACCTCATCACCCAGGTAGGCTTCCGCGTCGCGCTTCAACTTCATGAGCGTGCGGGCGGAGATTTCCTGCGGGGTGTACTTCTTATCGTCAATATCGACAGACCAGTCGCTGCCGATATGGCGCTTGACGGAACGAATGGTGCGGTCCACGTTGGTGACTGCCTGGTTCTTGGCGGATTGGCCAACCAGCACTTCACCGTTCTTTGCGAAGGCAACCACCGAGGGGGTGGTGCGAGCGCCTTCAGCGTTAGCGATGACGGTGGGTTCGCCACCTTCCAGAACGGCGACCACCGAGTTGGTGGTACCGAGATCAATTCCTACTGCGCGTCCCATGCTGATTAAGTCCTCCTGTTTTGTTGTTTCATCTTGGGCTGTACATCTTCAGTTGATTGCATCGCACTCAACTAAAGGGTGTTGGCCCCTCGCGACCCTAACAGAATGTGCGAGGGCCTTGAGTCGATGTCACTCAACCTGACACTAAGCACAACGGGGCAACCCTCAAAGTTGTTCCCACTTCGCTCAACTTTTTTGGAAAATTTTTGTTTGCGCAGGTCATAGCGCTAAAGATTTTGGAAATTCTACTCGCGCCTTGCACAAAACCGGCGCGGCTTGAGCGCACCCCACTCAAGTATGAGTATGTATGGGGGCTGCGGGAGGCGGGTCTCGACTAAAGCCCTAAGGCACAAAGTTTTGAGATCCTTAACACCTTAGGGGGTAATGGGCGTCGACAAGCTGGCGAAAGCGCCCTACCCTCGAAGGGGCACCTGACGGACACGAGGTTCGACAAGATTTTTTGGAGGCTAACCCCCATGAGCGAAAAGCAAACTGAAGTAATGCGCGAAGGCAAGGGCTTTATTGCTGCACTGGATCAATCCGGCGGCTCCACCCCCAAGGCCCTGCGCCTCTATGGCATTCCGGAAGATGCTTATCAGGGCGAAGATGAGATGTTCGACCTGGTGCACCAAATGCGCACCCGCATCATCACCTCGCCTTCCTTTACCTCCGAGAAGATCCTCGCCGCGATTCTCTTCGAGATGACCATGGATCGTGAGATTGATGGCATCCCCACCGCGCAGTACCTGTGGGAAAAGAAGGGCATTGTGCCGCTGCTGAAGACCGATAAGGGCCTGGCAGATAAGGAAAATGGCGTGCAGGTCATGAAGGATAACCCCGGCCTGGACGAGCTGTGCAAGCGCGCCGTGGAAAAGGGCATTTATGGCACCAAGATGCGTTCGGTGATCCATGAGGCCAATGCTGAGGGCATTAAGGCTGTCATTGAGCAGCAATTTGAGGTCGGCAAGCAGATTCTTAGCCACGGCCTGGTGCCGATCATTGAGCCGGAAGTTGATATCAACGCCCCGGATAAGGCTGAGGCCGAAAAGATGATGCGCGATGAGATTAAGCGCTGCTTGGATGAACTGCCCGAGGACCAGCAGGTGATGCTGAAGGTCACCATCCCCACCGAGGATGGCTTCTACACCCCGCTGATTGAGCACCCGCGCGTGATGCGTGTGGTCGCCCTTTCCGGTGGCTATGAACGCACTGATGCTAATGAGCGTCTCTCCCGCAACCCCGGCCTGATCGCGTCCTTCTCTCGCGCGCTCACCGAGGGGCTGTCTGCGGATCAGTCTGATGAGGACTTCAATAAGACTCTGGCTGAGTCCATTGAGGGCATCTACCAGGCATCTATCGCCTAAGTAGGCCCCGCTCGATTGCCTTAGGCACGGCACTTTCACTGTGGTTGGTGAGGTGCCGTGCTTTTTATATTTAGCGACGGCTTGAGCAGCCTGTGCACCTGAGGTGCGTTGTGGCCTGCGCCTAGGGATTTGGTCTTCGCGACAATTTTGCGCCCAACAATTCCATAAATGAACAAGCATATGGGAGAATCGGAGCCCATGAACGCCAACGAACCTGGACAAACATCAGAACAGGCTTCTGAACAGTCCTCCACCACCAGCCCGAAGGGCCCCCGACCTAAGGCAGCAAGCGCTGCAACTCAGGCGCGCAGTGCCCGCGCCGAAGCTGCCGATACCCCATCGATCCTCGCCCAAGCTGTAGAAGGCATGGTGGCTGAGGATGATGGCGAAGAGCACCCCATTGACCGCGCCCTGATTTTGGGCCGCGATGGCCGCTGGTTCGCCGGCTGGGCTTTGCGCTTCATCATCGTGGTCATCGCCGCGGTGTTTGCCTTTAAGATCCTTGGTTCCGTATGGAAGGGCGTGCTGCCTATCCTGCTGGCCCTGTTGATCTGCACCGTGCTGTGGCCGCCAGTGAAGTGGATGCGGGACCATAAGATCCCCGCCTCTTTGGCGGTGGTGGTGACGATGGTGGGAACCATCGCCGTCCTCTTTGGTGTCTTCGCAGGCATTGCGCCTTCGGTGACCTCCCAATTCCAGCAGGTGGTGGATCGCGCTACCGAAGGTGGCCGCCGCTTTGTGGAATGGATCCAAGGCCCGCCGTTGAACCTGGAATCTAACCGCGTTGATGAAATGGTCAACGAGGTCACTGCCTTCTTGCAAGATCACTCCAGCCGCATTGCCTCTGGGGTATTTAGTGGCCTATCCACGGCCTCTTCCTTTGCAGTGACGGCCGCGGTGACCATGGTGTTGGTGTTCTTCTTCCTCAAAGATGGCACGAAGTTCCTGCCCTGGCTGCGTAAATTCACCGGCAACAATGTGGGCTGGCACCTCACCGAGGTGCTCTCGCGCACCTGGAATACCCTGGCTGGGTTCATCCGCGCGCAAGCTGCGGTCTCGCTAGTGGATGCCGTCTTTATTGGTATTGGTTTGGTGCTGCTGAAGGTACCGATGGCGTTGGCGCTCGCGGTGATTACCTTCTTCGCCGGCTTCATCCCGATTATTGGTGCGGTTTCCGCCGGCTTCTTGGCTGTGGTGATTGCGCTGGTATCCAATGGCTTTACCAATGCGCTATTGGCCCTATTGCTGATCCTGGTGGTGCAGCAACTCGAATCCAATATTCTTTCCCCGATCCTGCAGTCCAAGGCCATGGACCTGCATGCCGCCATTGTGCTTTTGGCGGTGACGGTGGGCGGCACCCTCTTTGGCATTATTGGTGCCTTCTTGGCCGTGCCGGTGGCTGCCACCATCGCGGTGTGGTTGCGCTATCACTCGGAGCTGGTGTCGCTACGCGCAGGGGAAATCACCATCGATGATATTGAGATAGCGACCTCGAAGGGCAAGACCTTAACCAGCCAAGAAGCATTTAATGCGGTGCGTGGGCGCTTAACCAACCTTTCGGGGAAGCGCCGCCGCGGGCGTTCGGAATCTACCGTCGCCCCGAAGGTCTTTGAAGCTAAAACTGTGATTGAGGAAGACCCCTCCTAACCACGAAGACCCCTCCTAACCACGGATAATCTAGGGCGAAAAGCTTAAGGGCGATGATGCGAGTGTGAAGGCATCATCGCCCTTTTTAGCTTTGGGGATTCGCGCCAAAATAATTTTGTGGTGAGGCATAGCTGGGGAAGCACTGCCCTACCGAAGTTTTGCGTGGCGCTGCCGGTGGTGCGGGTCTCGGGGAAAGCACAACCTCGGCGCAGGCCGCACCTAGCTGCGCTTTTCTAGTTCCTCGGCGACGTGGAAAGCCACCTGTGCGAGCTCGCGGGCGCCGAGTTCCACGGCCTCATCCCAGAGCGCTGCAGAATCTTCATTGGCCTGGTCAGAGACCTGTTTGATGAGGGTGACGGGCAGGCCGAGGTGCTGGGCGACGCGCACGATGGCGTAGCCTTCCATATCCACCAGCTCAGCTTCGCGGGCGATGCGTTCGCGGTCTTCGCGGCGGTGGATGAAGGCATCACCGGTGGCGAGGCGCTTTTCTTCGAGCAGGCCGCTGGTGGGTAGGTCGATGTGGTTGGGGTAGGGCTTACCATTCATCTCGGAGATGATCTCGTGGTCGAAGTCATGCTGGTGGCAGCGGTTGACTTCATAGATGCCGTGCAGGCCATCCTGGAGGGCGCCGACCGTACCGAAGTTAATGAGGCGCGAGGGGGTGCGGCCTTGTTCGCGTTCGCTAATCAGCAGGTCCATGAGCGTAATGGTGGCGTTCAGCGTGCCGATGCCGGTGACGATGAGGGCGCATTCTTTGGGCAGGTGGACGGCTTCTTCTTGGGTGGCGGAGACAAAGAGCGGGCGATTGGGGATGACCTTTGGGGTTGTGTGCATGTTCGCTAGCCTAAACCCCCTGCCGCGGTGGTGTCGTGCGGTGCCTGGTGCGGCGCTGCTCTCTAGACGACCCCACGGCGCATCGAACTTAGCTTTGCCTGAACTGTGGGGACATTGCTGCGATGCCTTATAGTCCGCTGTGCACAGCTGGCCGCTACGGTCTGACCCTTGCTGGGCTCTAAGGTGGTGAAGGAGCGAAGAACGCTTCACTTCCTCCTCGCCTCAACCTGGCAAAGGCACGCGCCATCGCCCAACCACGCCAGCAAACCCCCATACCTAAAACCCCATACCTAAAAGAAAAGCACAGCCCAGAGGTTCACTTCAGCCATGATCTCCTCCCCCACAACACTGCTCGGCATTTTGGGCATCGTGTTGTCCCTTCCCGCGTGGGCCATATTCCTGCGCGGATTGTGGAAGCTCTGGCGTTTTGTCTCCCAAGGCACCAGCAGTGCACCGGAGCGATTCCACCACCTCCCCAAGCGCTTTGTGCGCATGCTCGTTGAGGTTTTTGGACATACCCGGATGAAGGGTAAACCCCTGGTACTCATTGCGCACTGGGTGGTGATGGTCGGCTTCCTCTTCGGCGTGGTGGTGTGGTTCGAGTCCTATATCCAAACCTTCTGGCCCGCCGGCGGCTGGCCCTTCCTACGCACCTGGACCTTCTACCACGGGGTAGAAGAACTCCTCGCCATCTTCACCGTGCTCGGCATCCTGGCCTTAATTGTGGTGCGGCTAAGGCTTGGGCATAAGGATCGCTCCTCGCGTTTCTACGGTTCCCAAGCCTGGGCGGCACGCTCCATTGAGGCGATTGTTTTCCTCGAAGGCCTAGGCATGCTGCTAGTCAAAGCAGCGAAAACCGCCACCTACGGTCACGCGCATCCCATCGCGGATCTGCTCTCCGCCCAGATCGCGCGGCTGCTGCCCGAAAGCCCCGTGCTCATCAGCTGCTTCGCCTTGCTCAAGCTGCTCGCCGGCATGGCCTTTTTGGCTCTGGTGGGCCTCAACCTCACCTGGGGCGTGGCCTGGCACCGCATCCTCGCCTTCTTCAATATCTTCTTCAAACGCGATGATGGTGGCCTTGGGGCGCTGGCACCCATGCGCACCGCTGAAGGCGAGGTCCTCACCCTAGAAAATGTGGGAGAAGATGATCAACTAGGTGCCGGCCACTTAGAAGATCTTTCCTGGAAGATGCGCCTGGATGCCGCCACCTGCACGGAGTGCGGTCGCTGTCAGGATCTCTGCCCCGCGTGGAATACCCACAAGCCCCTGAACCCGAAGCTGCTCATGATGGATATTCGGGAAGCAGCATTGAATCCACAAGCAGCTGCCGAGATCAACGAGGCGGCACTCAATGTTGATAACCCACATGCCGGGGTGGATGTGCTGAAACTAGCCGGCGATATTGTCACCGATGATGTGCTGTGGAGCTGCACCAATTGCGGTGCGTGTGTGGACCAATGCCCCGTCGATATTGAGCACATCGACCATGTGGCGGCACTACGCCGCTTCCGGGTGTTAAGCGATTCTGAATTCCCCGGCGAACTGGGCACCATGTTCCGCGCCCTAGAAACCAAGGGCAACCCCTGGGGGCGTAATCGCAAGGAACGCGAAGATTGGATCACCGCTGCCCGCCGCGATGGCCTCGAGGTGCCGATCTTCGGTGAGGATGTCGATAGCTTCGCTGACCTGGAGTACCTCTTCTGGGTGGGGTGTGCCGGCGCCTTTGATGAAGATGGCGTGAAAACCACCCGCGCGGTGGTGGAGCTCCTGCACACCGCCGGCGTGAAATTCGCGGTGCTTTCCAAGGGCGAAACCTGCACCGGCGACCCGGCGCGCCGCGCGGGCAATGAGTTCCTCTTCCAAATGCTGGCCGCGGAAAATATCGAAACCCTCAATAACACCTTCGAGGGCGTTCCTGCCGGCCAACGCAAAATCATCACTACCTGCCCGCACTGCTTTAATACTTTCCGCCGCGAATACCCGGACTTCGATGGCCACTTCGATGTCTTCCACCACACCCAGCTGCTGAATCGCTTGGTGCGCGAGAAACGCCTTACCCCCATCCCGCGTGGCCCGGAGAACCGTCGCCCCATCACCTACCACGACCCCTGCTTCCTGGGCCGCCACAACCAGGTCTTCGACCCACCGCGGGAACTCATTGGCGCTACCGGTGCTTCCATTAGCGAGATGCCGCACTCCCACAACGAGGCCTTTTGTTGCGGCGCTGGTGGCGCGCGCATGTTCATGGAGGAAAAGCTCGGCACCCGCATTAATGAGTTCCGCACCAAAGAAGCCCTCGATACCGGCGCGGAAACCATTGTCGTGGGCTGCCCCTTCTGCAACACCATGATGAGCGGCGGAGTGCGCGCCCTGCGCGATGACCAACCCAAGGATCAGCGTCCGCAGGTCCGCGACGTCGCCCAGATGCTGCGCGACTCCATCCTGGTCGATGGCCAACTGCCCACCCCGCATCCCCCAGAGTTCCTCGATAGACCCATCCGCGATACCGCACCTAAGAAGCCCACGGCTCTACCCATGCCGGGCTTAGGGCCCGAAGGTGGCACGCCAGCCACAAAGGATGCGGCTGCAGATAGGAAGGTTCCGGGCGCCTCCCCGAGAACGACTACTCCGCTTCCCACTCCCGGTGCGGCAGTGCCTTCCCCGGGGTCTGCCACGCCTACCCCCATTAAGCGCGAGTCGCCTAGCGACAGCGCATTAACTGGGAAACCTGCGGCACCTGGAGTTCCTACGCCTGGTGGGGTTCCGGCTCCTGGTGGGGTTCCGGCCCCTGGTGGCCTACCTATGCCCGGAGCGGCCACACCGAAACCTGTAGCCCCGAAGCCCATGGCACCAAAGCCAGCGGCTCCAAAGGCGTCAGCTCCTACGCCACCGGTTCCGGGTGCGGCCACGCCTAAGCCTGCGGCACCAAAGCCAGTGGCTCCAAAGCCCGCTGCCCCGAAGGCAACGGCCCCAAAGCCCGGTGTTCCAACTCCGGCGGCCCCGGGTAGTTCAACCCCGGCTGCCCCGGGAGCATCTACGCCCAAACCGGGTGCACCAAAACCTGTGACTCCTAAGCCTGTAGTGCCATCTCCGAATGTGCCTACACCAAGTGCACCTGCACCGAGTGCGCCAACTCCTGGCGCTGGGGTACCTGGTCCGGTGACGCCTAAGCCTGCGGTGCCAAAACCGGCACCACAACCAAGCACGCCAACCCCGGCTGTTCCCGGCGCGGCCACGCCTAAGCCGGCGGCACCAAAGCCAGTGGCACCAATGCCGGCGGCGCCAAAGCCCAGTGTTCCCACTCCGACGGTTCCGAAGCCCGCTTCAACGACACCAAAGGTGGCAACACCATCACCGGCTGCTCCTAAGCCAGCGGCATCCAAACCGACGGTGCCGAGCCCATCGGTCCCGAAGCCTGCTGCCGCGACTCCAAAGTCGAGTGCCCCTAAGCCACAAACACCAAAGCCTGCAGCCCCCGGTTCAGCGGTACCCACTCCTGGTGCTGCGGTGCCACCTCCCGGCGCGGCGACCCCGGCAGTTCCGAAACCAGTGGCGAAACCTGCTGAGGATTCCGAGTCCGATAACGACTAGGCCACCAGCTGGTCGTCATGTGGTGTGGCGGCATAAAAAATTTTCCCTCTGAGCTTTAACGCCGAATGCGTCTAGTTCAGAGGGAAAATTTTTGTGTGCGGACCTAGGTACTGCGGTTGAGGTTCGGGCTAGGTTTTATGCTTCCTTCATTCGCTTGTAGCCGAAGGTTCCTAGACCAAGTCCCATTGCCAGCAGCGCCAGGGCGATCATCCAACCAGCATTCGCACCGGTGGCTGCCAGGATTCCGCTCTTAGGGCCAGTGCCTGCCTGAGCGTTGGGGGCCTTGGGTGCACCAGGGGAGCTCGGTGCACTAGGTGCAGGTGCTGCGGAGCTACTGCTTAGCGGCGCGCCGGGGGCCTTAGATGAAGTGGGGTGAGTGGTACTAGGTGCCGGGGCTCCTGGGGCAGTACTGGGTGCTTCGGTCCCAATGGAGCTCACCTTGCCATCACTATCAACCAAGAAGGTCACGGTACGTGCGGCCACAGTGTTGTCTGGGTTGTCGTGCTCGTTGGCACTGACATCCATGGTGTAGATGCCGGGCTTGGTGAACAGCCAATTCGCGTGCAGGTGCATGGGCTCGGAGTTGGCAATCACGTGGCTGCCATCGCTACCAGCTAGCACCTGGCCTACCCCGCCGAGGGCTCCTTGGGTGTAGGCCCACCACTGTGCGCCTTGGGGGAGTTCCTTCGGGACGATGGTGATGTCATAGGCTTTGCCATCGCCTGTGTGCTGGGTGGAGAAACCAGGCCAGAGGCTATTGCCTTCTTGGGTTTGAGGCAGTAGATACACAACGTCACCAGCATGGGCGTGATAAGGCATGGCCTTCGCGGTGTCTTCGGTCAAGGTGTGTTTAAAGTGCTTCTCCACGACGAAGACCGTGTTATCCGCTAGGAAGTGACGGTGACCGCCGGGGTAGCTGGCGTCATCATGACCGACCATGATCTCTGGGTTAGAAAGCGAGCGTTCCTGCTCATTAACCATCGGTCCGATATCGGCATGGCCTTCTCGGATCCACACCTTCTCGGCAACGCGCGGGTCCAGCTCATCCGCATGGGGAGCAGAGGTCGAGGAAGTAGATGGAGTGCTGCTAGGGCTCGGGTTTGGTACTTCAGTCTCCGGTGCGGCGGTAGAGGTTTCCTCAGTGGTGGCGGTTTCACTTGTTGAAGGGCTTGGCTCATCACTGACTACTGGGGACTCCGAAGTTTCGGTGGTGACCGAGGTTGTCGGGGTGCTCGGAGTAGTCGAGATCTCCGGTGTGTCAGTGGGTTCCGGATCTGAACTTGGTTCGGGTTGGGGTTCCGGTTGAGGAGCTTCCGAGCTGTGTTCAGAGGTGGTTTCAGGCAGCGGTGCCGCAGTGGTTTCGGTGCTGCTTTCGGGCTCTACTTCGGGTGCGCGGTCGCGTACTTCAAAGGTGATGAGCTTTGGTTCGGTGGCGTTTTCTGGATTGCCGTGTTCGATCGCCCGCATGCGCATGACATAGGTGCCGGGTTTGGTGAATACCCAGTTGTTGTGCAGGTGGATGGGGGTATCGCGAATGATGGTGGTTTTGGTTTCATAGGAGGCCAGGCGTTCGGCGATTCCCATGAGTCCTTGGGTGTAGGCCCACCATTTGGCGCCTTCGGGTGCTGAGACCGGTTCGATTTCAATATTGAAGGCTTTGCCGCCGACATGTTCGGTGGAAAAACCTGGCCACAGGCGGTTGTCGCGTTGGACTTGGCTCACCAGCCAAACGGAATCCCCGGAGTTACCCATAAAGGCGTAGGGGGTGTTTTCCACGTTGTCGGGAAGTGGGGTTTTGAAGTAGGGATCCACGATCATGGTCACGGATTCGGGGTCGCGTGCGACATGTTCCTTAACGATGCTGCGGGTGTCATCATTAAGCACGAATTCCAGGCCATTTTCGGTGGGCACCGGGCCAAGATCGATGTGGCCGCGGTCTAATTCCACCTTCTCGCGCAGCACCTCTACTGGTTCTAGTTTCGGAGTTTTTGGCGCAGGCGGCGGTGGCGGTGGCGCAACACTGCTGCTCGTGGTGACTTCACTAGGTGAAGGTGCTGGTGTGGAAGGGGTGATAGCTGGGCTGCCATCTTGGGGTACGAAGGGTGCCTCGGATAGCTCAAAGGTGGTGCTGAAAGCAGCTTCGCTAAGGCGCTTTTCTAATACCGGTTGGACAACCCCGGCTCCTGCTGAGCTCAATGAATCCGGGATGGCTTTGAGGATCAGCACAGTGTCTTTGGGGCTACAGACCTCATCGCTTCGAATCGCGGTGCGTTGGGAAGGCGAGGAGGTAAATTGCACGGAGCAATCCGGGTTGGGATAGGGCTTACCGGTGCGATCATTAATCGCATAGAAGCCACCATCAACGCGCAGCGTAAGGCGTGGATCATTGGGGATCACGCTGATTTTGAAGGTGCGGTTTTCCGCATCCACCGGTTCAGAGGTGACCGTGACCCCGCGGTCTTCGATGATTTTGTCGGAAAGATCGAAAGCCGGTGGCGGGTCTTGGGTAGCTGGGGTGGGAAACTCGGTGGCGGTTTCACTGATGCTGACGCCCGGCTGGTTGCGATCATAGTTCAGTGGTGCTGATACCCACCGTGGGCTGCCTTGATCATTATCGGGGATATAGACCACCTGAAACTGGGAGGAATAGGACCCGATCATTTCAGCCCAGCTAGCGCTACCACCACTAACGGGTACCTCGGTGAGGTAGTAGCCATCAATGTAGAAGACGGCGGTGCCTGAATCTTGGGGGTTGCCGGTGCTAAATTCCAGATCGGTGAGGTACTGCGCACCTGGGGTGATATCGCCTTCAGCCTTATGCGGGCGCATGCTGAAGGTGGGGTTGAAGCTGGCGGAGCCAGCAGTGGAAGAAGGTGCCTTGTTATAGGCTTCGGTGACGTCGCCGATGCCTTGGGGAGACGGTTTACGGCCACCGACCTGCCAACTTAGAGCCTGGGGTGCAGAGGCAATGAGGTTGCCTTGTTTATCGCGGGCAGTAGCGCGGTAGTGCACCACATAGCGGCCAGGCTTGGTGAAGGTGGTGTTGATATGGGTGTGGTTACCGGGTGCAATGGAGGTGGAGCGCAGTCCAGGATCATGGGAGGACCAAACGCGGTTGATGCCGCCTTCCCCACCGGAATCACCGAAAAGTTCCATTCGGCCGGGGCCTTCGAAGCCAACAATATCGAGGGTGAATTCTCCGTCTTTGAAGTTTTCGGCCGGGATGGAGGTATCGGCACCGTAGCCAACCCAAATGGGGTAACGGCCGCTCACGAGGGCGGGTGCCCAGTAGAGCAGGTCGCCTGGTTTGCCGAGGGCCTCAGAGTGCATGCGGCCATCGACGGTGTAGACGAATTGTTGTGGTTGGCCTTGGCCTTTGCCGATCCAGTGCACGGATTCTTCGATGGGGCGAAGGGTGCCACCGTGTTCGGTTTTGAAGGTGAAGTTATTGGTGTCGGGATCCCAGAAGGCTTTGGGGGAATCGACGTGGGCTTCGGTGGCGACGTGGCGGTGGTCATCGGGGCCAGCCCAGGCGTAGGGCGTGCTGATGCTCAGCATCAGTGCACTACCTAGGGCTAATGAGGTGCGGGTGAAGCGACCTCGGGGTTGGGAAGGCACAGAAGCTTCCTTTCGGTAATGGTTTTCAGTTTGGCCATGAAGCTACCCCACCACAGTACTATTGGGCAAGATTTCCATTAATATTTTTTATTTCCCCAAGAGAGTCCTGGTTGCAAGTTTTTAAGGCTGAGCAATGTTGACAACGATTCCCACTAGGGCTTAGTTTGAAATGACGTTCAATACCAGTAAGGTGCGCTAGCAACCCTAACGAGATACAAGGAATCAAGCACAGTGCTTCAGGACTTACATACCCCTGCCCTATCTTCTTCGGTGAACAAAGCACCGGTGCGCTACCGCGGACTCGCGTTGCGCGCGGCGAGTGTCGTTGTGGCGGGAAGCCTGCTCAGCGTTGGGGGCGTGCCCCCGCTGGGAAGCACGATCTCGGGGATAGCTCCCCTCCCAAGCGCTCAAGCGCAGGATCGTGTGGTGCTCGATCACGGCCATATGGATGCCTTTAATGTGGGTACCGATGGGGCCGGCGGGCTGGTGATGAGCTTGAAGGAGGATGTGACCGGCTCGCATGTGCTGCGAGATCCGTCGACGGTGACGATCAAGGTGGGCGATCACGCCTATACCGAGCAGACGCAGAGTATTCCGGGGGTGGAGCGCGCTACGTATTTCCTGCCGCAAACGCAGCAAGCGAACTTGCCGTGGCCGGGGTGGGATACCCAGGGTGTGCGCGAGGGTGGTTTTGAGAGCATTGACCTGGTTTTTGAAGAAGTTTCCGGGCCGGGGAATGTGTTTGTATTCCAGCAGGAGGCTTTTGGAGGGTTCCATGGGATGACCACTGATGGTGCGATGGTGCTGCGTAGTGGTTCGGTGATCCGGCAGGAACAAGCCGCGCATGTGCATGTGAACTGGGCTTTTGATGCGCCGGGGACCTATGTGATGAAGGTGCGGGCAGCCGGGACCTCCAATAGTGGGGTGCAGGCTAGCAGTGCGACTGCGACCTACACCTGGGAGGTAGGAAGCGGCGGGGCGGGAGCTACTGACGGCGCTGCTGCTAGTGGGGCTTCGAATGCTCCTTCAGCGGCAGCTCCCTCGGCACCTGGAGCCCCCTCGGCGCCTGGAGCTCCCTCGGCACCTGGAGCTCCCTCGGCGCCTGGAGCTCCTTCGACAGGACCGAAGCAATTGCCGAATACCGGCAGTAGTGTGTTCTCCTTACCGATTGCTGGGCTGGGCTTAGGTGTCATCGTGTTGGGCGCTGGCTTAGTCTTTGCGACTCGTCGACTGTGGTCCGCTTAAACCGCGCCGGCACCAGGGGTGCCTTTCAGCAGGATTCGACCAGAGCTACGCGCCGCTTTAGGCGCAGGCTCATTGGTGTTTTAAGCGCGAGCTTGCTGGTTGTTTCGGCATGCGCGGATCAGGGGAGCTTTGAGGCTGCCCCGCAGCGTGATGATGGCGTGGTTGATGTGGTGACCTCGACTGCGTTGATTGCGGATTTAGCAAAAAACGTGGCTGGGGATCGTGCGCGGGTGACCTCTTTAATGCCTCCGGGTGCGGATCCGCATGCCTATGAGCCGAGTTTGCGCACGGTGCGCAATGTGGCGAATGCCGATATTGCGTTCATGAATTATCTGCTCTTAGAGCAGCAGTCTTTGTTTCAGGCCATCACGGAATCTTCCCGGCCAGGCACCCCGGTGGTGCGTATCGCTGAGGAAGCCAGTGAGCATGGGGCAAATATTATTCCGCTGGTAGAAGATGTCTCCTTAGATACCGTGTGGTTGGGGATGCGGATTATTGGCACCCAACCTGGGGAGCTTCTTGGTAGTGCTGATGCTGCGAACTCTATTGAGTTGAAGGCTACGGCGGTGCGCGGCCCAGGTGATGTGGCTGCTTATTTAACGGGAACCTTTGGGCAGCCGGTGGTGTATTTCAATTCCGCTGATGGGGTTAATGAGCGGGATCGGATTGTGTTGCCTGCCGCCGCTCATACGCATATGAGCTGGGCTTTTAGCAAGCCGGGTGTGTATGAGTTGGATTTATCAGCGCGTTTTGCGCACGTCGATAATGCCCCGGAGATCGCCCATGGCACGGTGCGTTTTGCTGTAGGCATAGATCCGCACACGGTTGCCGGGGTGGATGCACACACCACGATTATTGACCAGGGACACCAGGATATTGCTGTTGATGTGGATAACCATGAGCTCTTGATCCACGGCGATGAAATCGGAGCGCATGAGCACGGTGCCCACGAGCACGGGCACGAGGGGCATGACCACGAGACTCACGAGCACGGGGCGCACGAGCACGGGGCGCACGAGCACGGGGCGCACGAGCATCACACGCATTCCGCCACAAATGAACGGCACCGCCTGGAAGACTCCATCATTTCTATTCCAGGCAGTGCCTTACAGCAGATCCCTGCCACACCGGCTTTTCGTTTTCTCGGGCGCCCAGGTTCAGAAACCTACATGTTGGCCCAGGCAGTGCTGGGCAAGCATGTGCATGGTGAATGGGATCCGCACTTATGGCATGACGTGGGCAATGCGATCGCTTATGTGAAGGTAATCCGTGATCACCTGATTGCCATTGACCCAGATGGGGCACCGGACTATACCCGCAATGCACAGGCCTATATTGCCCGGCTTAATCAACTAGACAGCTATGTGCGGGAGCAGATCTCACAGATCCCAGCAGATAAACGCTATTTGGTGACTACCCATGATGGCTATGGCTATTTGGCCAAAGCCTATGGGTTAAAGGTCGCTGGTTTTATTAGCCCCAACCCAGCTGTGGAACCTAGTGCGCGGGATCTCATTGCGCTTACCCGCACCCTAGAGAACCTCCAGGTACCGGCGGTGTTTTTAGAACCGCAATTAGAAGGCCGTGCCACGAATCTTTCAGAGATGGCCAAGCGTGCGCATGTAGATATTTGCCGGATTTATGGCGATAGCTTCACCGAGGATGTGCGCACCTATGTGGAGTTAATGGAAGCCAATGCCCGCAGCCTCAAGGAATGTTTAGCGAAGGAATAACACAATGACGAAGCCCAATGCCCACCACCCCCAGTCCATTGCAGTAGCAGCACGTCCCCACCGAAAACGGGTGGGAAGAACTCTATGCGCTGTGCTTTTTAGTTCCGCTGTGGTGCTTAACCCCATTGGTTTTAGCGCAGTGGGATTACCAACGACGTGGTCATCAGAAGCAGCTATGCCTCAAGCTTTGGCGCAGGAGGACCCAGCGCTACATCAACATGTGGACGCCAATGAGGAACATGCGCCTTTAGGTACCCGCGTGGCGTTTGATCATGGGCATGCGGATTTAGGGCCGCAGCTTGATGAGCAGGGCAATTTAGTGTTCTTGGTGCGTGATGATTCCGCCATCACCCCGGTGTGGCGGCATATCGAGGATGTGGTTTTCCATGCTGATGAGAAAGCCGCCTTAGATCTCCCGGATGATCCGAATTATCACTTCATTGGTGCCCAGCCTGGGCAGAAGGTGTGGGTGCTTCCCCAAACAGAGGTCCCTGGGGTGCCGTGGTTGGGGTGGTCAACCCAAGCCCCGAGTTTGTCCGATGGTTCCGCCCAAGGTGTGAACCTCAAGCTCCTCGGTCACCAGGGCCCGGGCAAGCATTCTTTATTCCTGCAATCCGGTGGTTTCGCCGCACCGAAGGTGTTGTGGACAGATGATCAACCCCAAAATATTTGGGTGGAGCTTAATACCCATACGCATGCCAATTGGGTGTTTAGCGAACCTGGGGTGCACCTGGTGGCATTGAATGTGCAGACCACGTCTGCCCAGGGTGTGGGCCAAAGTTTACCGGTGGTGTTGAAGTTCGCCATTGGGGTGGACCCCAACTCTGATGAGGTAAAAGACGCGAAGTGGGAAGGTGAGCTTCCTGGAAGTGCTGGGCAAGCAAACGCTAAAGGTAAAAACACCAACGGTGAAAGCCCCAAGGCTGATGCTTCTTCTACCCACGAGGTATCCGATAACCGTGCGGTGTGGTGGGTGTTTGCCGGGCTCGCCGCACTGATTGTCTTAGCTGCGGTGGCGGGCCTTGGCTGGCGGGCTAACCAAAAGAAACATAAGGCAGCAGCACAACGTGCCCAAGAAAACACCGACTCAGCTGAAGGTTCGGTGCGGTGATGTCTACCCCAAGCACACAGCAACAGCACGAAGATAACCAGCCCAACCCGCGGGTCTCGGGATGCGTGCTTGATGCGAGGAAAGATACTGAGATGCCGCTGCTATCGGTCAAAGACCTGGCGGTGAGTTTGGGTGGCCGGGAAGTGCTGCGCGATATTGAGCTGGATATTTTTGAAGGTGAATTCATTGGGCTCATCGGGCCTAATGGTGCGGGTAAAACCACTTTATTGCGCGCGATATTGGGACTTCTTCCTGCCCACGGTGAGATCAGCATTGCTGGGGCAACCCAAGTACGTGCGCGGCGCCATGCGGTGGGGTATGTGCCGCAGCGCCATGAGTTTGCCTGGGAATTCCCGATTAGTGTGCATGATTGTGTGCTGAATGCGCGCGGTATTGGTAGCCGCGGGTGGTGGAAACCGCAGCGGAAAGAAGATTATGCGGCGGTTGCGGCGGCATTGGATCGGGTGCGTCTTAAAGACTTAGATAATCGACCGATTGCGGAGTTATCGGGTGGGCAACGCCAACGCGTATTAGTGGCCCGCGCATTGGTGAATACCCCTAAGTTGTTGCTGCTTGATGAGCCTTTTAGCGGGCTAGATATGCCTTCGGCGGAGTTATTGGTGGAGCTTTTTCAATCATTAGCGACCGAAGGTACTGCGATTGTGATGAGTACCCATAATTTGGGCGAAGCGATGGATGCCTGTTCGCGCCTGGTGTTGCTTAATCGGGAACTGAAAGCCGTGGGAACCCCCGCACAGCTACATACCCCCAGCGTGTGGATGGAAACCTTCGCGGTGAGTGCGCATTCACCGCTATTGAGAACCGTGGGGATTAGCCCGCTTGCCGAAAGGGAAGAAGCATGCTGAGTTTTGGTGATTTCTTGGCAGATTTAATGAATCCGGCGTTGGGCTTTTTACCCAAAGCCCTCATTGTGGCGATGTTATCGGCGATTGTGTGCGCGGTGGTGGGCACCCATGTGGTGTTGCGCTCCATGGCTTTTATTGGTGATGCCGTGGCACACGCAGTTTTCCCCGGCATTGCGATCGCCTTTGCTTTACAGGGCAGCGTTTTGCTTGGCGGGGCGGTTGCTGGGGCGGTAGTGGCCTTATTAGTCGCAACCTTTTCACAACGCCGCCGCATTAAAGAAGACACCCTGATTGGCATTTTCTTCGCCGCTGCTTTTGCGGTGGGGTTGGTGGTGATCTCCAGGATTGATGGGTATACCGCGTCTTTAACTTCCTTCCTTTTCGGGTCTTTAACTGGGGTATCCAATAGCCAGGTGTATGCGGTTGCTGGGGTGGGGTTTGTGGTAGTTAGCCTGCTGATTATTTTGCAGCGCCCCTTAAGCGCGGTGGCCTTGGATCGCGAATCCGCCCAAGCCATGAACCTTCCGGTGTTCTTTTTAGACATTGTTTTATACCTGGCGGTGACCGCTGCGGTGGTGATCTCGATTAGCACCATCGGCAATATTTTGGTGCTGGCTTTGCTGGTCACCCCGGCGGCCACCGCGCGGATGCTCAGTGATCGTTTGAGCATCATGATGGTGCTCTCTGCACTCATCGGAGCGGCCGCGTCTTTTATTGGGCTGTATTTTTCTTGGGCGTTGGATATCCCCACTGGCGCCACGATTGTTTTAACGGTGACGGTGTTCTTCCTGGCAGCGTGGCTTTTCGCGCCGCGTCATGGACTGCTCTTGAGGCGAAAGGTAGCGGCTAATGCTTAAGGCTATGGATTATGTGAAGGCGCTGGGGTGCAGCACGACCTTGGCTATCAGTGGCACCTTGGCCAGTGCGGGCGTTGCCTCTGCGTGGGCAGCGGAAACAGTCAGCAGTGTTGAAAGCAGCACCACCGCACCTGCCGCCGCGGAGGTTGAGTTCCTACCTGTCGCAGAAAAAGAAGAAGACTGGTGGCGGCTTCCCACTATCAACTTTGATGGGGTATTGCCCACAGATGGGCCTTTCACCATCAGCGTGGAACGCGTGGATGGTCCCGGACGGCTCATTAGCGCGGTGCTTAATGATGAAGGCGAGTGGGTCCTGGGTGTGGATTCGGCCAACCTAGAGCGCGCGCTCTACCTTCAGAACCATGAATCCGCAGTGGAGTGGTGGTTTTCTGAGGCTGGGCGCTACCAGCTCACCTTCCATGTGGCAGAAGAAGATGGCGCGAAAGAAACCTATGTGCTGGGCTTCTTGGTGGGTAATGATGGGGAACTCGCCGTGGATGAGTCCCATGGTTTAGGTGCTGCCTTCAAGGAATTAGGGGAAGCACTCCGCGGCTTGGATCAGGTGATTCATGGCGATAATGGGACGCCACACCCTGCCGGCCTACCACAGGGCATTAAGGAAACTCCCGCGGTTGACCCGAAGGAAGCGCATTACCACGCAGTAGGTGTGGCCCCGCAGGTTGTGCGGGCACCGACCGCTCCCACACCAAGCACCCAAGGCGCACCAAGCACCCAAGGTGCACTAAGCACCCAAGGTGCAATAGCAGCTCCTGGTCTCGCGCCCATCCCGGCGCGCACCCACCCAGCACCCGCGGCCCCCGCCGCACCCGCAGCTCCCGCCGCACCCGCGGCTCCCGCACCACCACCGCCGCCGCCACCTGCACCTGCCTCGCCCTCCCCTACTAACCCGCTGGCCACCATGCCGGCTGAGGAAGGCACGCAAGGAGCGGACTCTCGCACAGAGGGCTCCCGTCCAGAAGACTTCCACTCCACACCCCATAACCAAACCCAAGCAGCAGCACTTAACAACAGCCAAGGCATCTGGGGCACCCTGGCCGCCGGCGGCTGGGTCAGTGGCTTCATGCTGGGCGTAGGCGCCATGGCTTTTATCGGTGGCTTCCTCTTATTCTTGGCCTCTCTTTTCATCCGCCGCCAACCCGCCCGCACACCATATGACCTGAACCTCGACGGTGATGACGCGCCCTACATGACTTCCCCTACGCACCCCTGACGTACCCCTGAGACACCCCTGATGCACTCCCCCATAACCTCCCTAACCCCACCCCTAACCCCACCAGACACCACCCCCAACTACCTCGACTTAGCCCTAGTCAGCACCGTTTTTCCGCTGCTACTATGGTGCCCATGAGTAGCCCCCGACACCGCCCCGCCGATTCCCGCCCCAACCAAAAAGGCCAGTTGCGGATCTGCGATAAAGAGCGCGCCACCGCCATCGATGCGCTCAGCCAGGCAATGTCCGAGGGCCGCCTTAGCCTGCAGGAATACGATGATCGCTCCCGCCAAGTCGCCGAAGCCCTCACCTACGATGACCTCAGCGATATCTTCAAGGACCTCCCCCAAGATCCCTTCACCCCCGTCCCGCTAAGCAAACACCCCCTGGTGAGCTCCGCCCTAAACTTCGACCTCAACCAACCCGGCCCGCTCCCGCCCTCGGTGATGCCCTCCCAGCTACTCAACCCGCATACCGGCACCCCGATTTCTTCCGGCCCCATCGAAGAACGCCGCTACACCGCCGCCGAAGTCACCCGCATGCATCGCAGTGGCCTGGTTACTCGCCTTGGTATCTTCGGCATCGGCAGCGTGATCACGCTCTGCGGCATGATCATGGCGGATTTGCTCTTCGCCTCCTCCGCGCTGGTGGCGATCATCATGAGCTTCATCCCGATCCTCTTCTTCCTCCTGTTCTTCATCAAAGTAGGCCCCGCCTCCTGGTACGTGCCCTCCCCACGCCAACTCGACCGCCAACGCATCCAAGAGCTCAAGGCCCTCGACGAGGCGCATCGCACCGCCGTGCGCATGCAAAAACGCGAACGCCAACACGAGATCAGCACCAATGTCACTGACCTGGTTCGCGAATGGATTGATCGTCGTAGTTAAAGTCCCTGGCTGAGCTTTAGTCGAGCTCGGGTGCTAAGGCTTTCCAGGTGCGTGCCTCACCCCAAGTGCCGCGCTATGCCGCAGCAATTTTTATTAAGCGGGGGAAGACCGATCTCGGGCGTAGCTTAATTTTGCCTGCGTGAACTTAAGCGACCGGAAGGCGCACGCGGGCGCGGCGTACATGGCAGAATAGGGCGGGTGACGAGCGAAAAAGAGCCGAAGACCGAAAACCCCTCCGAGAAGCCGCGGGGAGTGAAGCGCAAGCCGCGCATCTTTGATCAATCTTCAAAGATGAAGGATGTGCTTTATGAGATCCGCGGGCCGGTGGCGGCTGAGGCGGAGCGCATGGAATTAGATGGGCACCGCATTTTGAAATTGAATACCGGGAATCCCGCTATTTTCGGTTTCGATGCCCCCGATGTGATTATGCGCGATATGATCGCCGCCCTTCCGACTTCGCAGGGGTATTCCACCTCGAAGGGTATTTTGGCGGCGCGGCGCGCCATTGTGACTCGCTATGAAGTTATTGATGGTTTCCCGGATTTCGATGTCGACGATGTGTTCTTGGGCAATGGTGTTTCTGAGTTAATCACCATGACCACCCAGGCGCTGCTCGATGATGGCGATGAGGTGCTCATCCCCGCCCCGGATTATCCGCTCTGGACCGCCGCGACCTCCCTAGCTGGGGGAACGCCGGTGCATTATCTTTGCGATGAAGAAGATGAGTGGAATCCATCGATTGAGGATATTCGCTCCAAAGTCACCGAACGCACCAAAGCAATTGTGGTGATTAACCCCAATAATCCCACCGGGGCGGTGTATCCGCGCAAGGTATTGCAGCAAATTGTGGATATTGCGCGCGAACACCAATTGCTGATTCTGGCGGATGAGATTTATGACCGCATTCTTTATGATGACGCGGAACATATCAGCATCGCTTCCCTTGCCCCGGATCTTTTGTGCATCACCTATAACGGGCTTTCTAAGGCCTACCGCGTGGCGGGGTATCGCAGTGGCTGGATGGTGCTGACCGGTCCGAAGAGCCACGCCCACGGCTTTATTGAGGGCCTGGAATTACTTGCCGGAACGCGACTGTGCCCCAATGTGCCAGCCCAGCACGGCATCCAGGTGGCTTTGGGTGGGCGCCAATCCATTTATGAGCTGACCTGTGAGGGTGGGCGGCTGCTGAAGCAGCGCAATATTGCCTATGAGAAGCTCAACTCCATTCCGGGGGTGAGCTGTGTGAAACCGATGGGTGCGCTTTATGCCTTCCCGAGGCTGGATCCGGAAGTCTATGACATTAAAGATGACACGCAGCTGATGCTGGACATCTTGAAGAAGGAAAAGATCCTGATGGTGCAGGGCACGGGCTTTAATTGGCCGCACCCGGATCACTTCCGCGTGGTGACTTTGCCGTGGGCTTCGCAGTTGGAGAATGCTCTGGATCGCCTGGAGCACTTCCTTAGCGCCTACCGGCATTAGTGGTTGGTCGTGCTTTGGGCGGCACTTTTGTCTTAGGCCATTAGGATGGGTGGCTCTAGCTACTTATCCATATGTTGGATCGCCAATAGGGAGGAGCCGTAAAGGCTGATGGGCAAGCATAGTGTGCGCGCCGATGAGGTACGCGAGAATAACCACGATGCACCGCACACCAGCAGCAGTGCCATCCACCCGCAGACGCATCCGCATACCCGCGTGTGGCGGATTGCTCTGAGCATCTTCATTGCCCTATTCGGGCTGTTTGGGATTATCGGTGGCATTAAGTTGTGGCCCGGGGATGCTCCCGCCAATATTTCCCCAGAGTTTCGCGCCACCTACCCCATGAACCAAACCCTAGTTGATGGCGTGATTAGCCATGTTGACCAGGGGCCGTGTTCTTCACCTTCTTTAGGTGTGGCCTTTGATTCCTCGCCGGTGAATTCCTTGGAGGAAACCTCCGAGCGTTGTGATCGCGCCATTGTGGATATCACCAGCGGCCAAAGCGCTGGGAAGCACACCTTGTTAATCACCCACGGCCAGGCCGGGGAACCCACCTTGGAACAAGGCGCCCATATTCGGCTTTCGGAAACCATAAATAGTGATGGTGCGGTGGTCTATGCCTTTGCTGACTATGACCGCCACACCGTGCTGATTATCTGGGCGATCATTATTATCGCCGCAATCATTGCCTTTGCCGCCTGGCGGGGTGTGCGAGCACTTGGGGGTCTGGCGATTACCTTCCTGGTGGTGGCAGGGTTCCTCTTACCGGTGTTGGTGCACGGCAAGAACCCGCTTTTTGCCGCCATGGTGTCCGGGGCGTTGATCCTTATTCCCGTGGTGTTTTTGGTGCACGGCTGGAATTGGAAATCCGCTTCTGCTTTAGGCGGCACCCTGGTGGCTCTCGGCTTAGCTGGAGTGTTGGCGCACTATGCAATTAGCACTAATCAGCTGCGCGGATTGGGATCAGAAGATAACTTGAGGATCCTGCTTTATTTACCGGAAGTGTCCGTCACCGGGTTGATGCTCTGCGGCTTCGTGATTGGCGCCTTGGGTGTGCTTAATGACGTCACCATTTCACAGGCCTCCACGATTAATGAGCTTTCCGAGATCGACCCAAGTGCTGGCCCTTTGCGGCTTTTCTTTGGTGCCATGCGGGTGGGCCGGGACCATATTGCCTCAATGGTGTACACCCTGGTGTTGACCTATACCGGTGCGGCTTTGCCGATGCTCTTGTTGGTCTCGGTATCGGAGCGGCCCTTTATTGACACCCTAACCAGCGACATTATGACCACTGAGCTGCTGCGCTCTGGGGTGGGTGCGTTGGCCTTAACCCTGGCGGTTCCGGTTACGACGTTGATTGCAGCTTTCACAGTCCCCGAGCATGACTAAACCCCCGCGCGCGGTGCCGCTGCATTGTCGCGGGGCGCTGGCGGAGGCTTTGTAACGGGGGCTTTAGCCCTAGGGCTTGGATGTTCGGGCTGCTGTGTATTAGGCGCGGCCGAGAGAAATAACTGTCCACTCGGCGTCACGCCACTTATCCAGCGGCAACACATTTCGCGCATCAATCATATTGCGCTGGTTGACCAGCTTCGCGGCAGCTTGGGGATCTAGTTCTTTAAATTCCTTCCACTCTGTGCCCAGCACCACCACATCGGCACCGCGCAGTGCATCAGCGGTGTTTTCGGCATAGCTAAGCTCCGGGAATTTTTGCTGCGCATTCTTCATGGCATAAGGATCAAACACAGTGACCTGTGCTCCTTCCGATGCCATGTGTGCCGCCACCTCTAGTGCTGGGGAATCACGAATATCATCCGAATCCGGTTTAAAGGCAGCCCCCAACATGGCTACCTTGCGGCCTTCGAGGTTCCCGCCGGCTGTGCTGCGCGCTAGATCGACCACGCGTTGGCGGCGACGCAGGTTCACATCATCAACTTCTCGCAGGAAGTTTAAGGCTTGGCCCACCCCGAGTTCTTCGGCATGTGCGATGAAAGCGCGAATATCCTTCGGCAAGCAGCCACCGCCGAAACCTAAACCGGCACGCAGGAACTTCGGGCCAATGCGATCGTCCTTGCCGATCGCTTCGGCTAGCTGGGTGATATCAGCGCCGGCGACCTCGCAGACTTCAGAGACCGCGTTAATGAAGGAGATTTTGGTGGCCAAGAAGGCGTTCGCGGCGACCTTCACCAGCTCTGCGGTGGGCAGGTTAGTGACAATAAAAGGAGTGTCATTGGCAATCGCCTTGGCATATACCTCGCGGGACACGTCCTCTGCCTTGGAATGCTCACGATGAGTATTGACACCCACCACAATGCGGTCTGGGGTGAGCGTGTCTTTAACCGCGAAACCTTCCCTTAAGAACTCTGGGTTCCAGGCGATCTCAACGCTGCTGCCCGGTTTGGTGAGCGAATCAGCTAACTCTTGGAGTTTCTCCGCGGTTCCTACCGGCACGGTGGATTTGCCGAGAATCAGGTGATCGCCTTCTAACAGCGGCACCAAGTTTTCAATGACGGAGTAGACATAGCTCAGGTCAGCTCCCAAGCCATCTTTGCTTTGGGGGGTTCCTACGCCGAGGAAGTGCACCGTGGCGAATTTCGCAGCATCCTCATAGGAGGTGCTGAAGCTAAGGCGACCGGCCTCAATATTGCGGCTGAGAACTTCCGGCAGGCCGGGCTCATGGAAAGGCACCCGACCCTGGGATAGTTCTTCAATTTTTTTGGCATCAACATCTACGCCCAGCGCATTATGGCCTAGTTCTGCCATACATGCCGCATGGGTCGCACCGAGATAACCGGTGCCGAGCATCGTGATATTAATAGTGGAGCTCCTTGTCGCATCAATGTTGTCACCCCAGGGCGCGCTACCACCTGGACCGTATGGACAACCAGCAGACAAGCACTAAATACCCTTAAACACCGCGGTCAGGGGAACCTCGATCGACTATCGCGTAGCGTGTACGCGGTGGCCGGCCTGGGATCCTCTCAAACAAACGGTGCGAGAGCGAAGAACATATCACTGGCTGCAGACTAGGCAGCAACCTGCCAAAGCAGGGACCTTTTGCGTATATCTTTCCCCATTAGCTTACTTAGACGCCAACTAAGGGTTTAATGAGTTGCCTGTCATTAGTAATTGCCACCAACCCTCACTTCGATATAGTTAGCCTCGGAAAATCACTAAATGGGCGGATTGTAGGGGGTGACATAGGAGCAGAAAGTGCTGGTCACATAATACATTGGATGAGTACACCCCGCACGCGGTGGATAGTGCTTAGAGGCGGCCACCTCGTGGGAGGTACTCAAACGTGGGAGCTTGGTTCTTGGAGCTTAAGAATCGCGGAAGTTCAGGTACGCCTTGGAGGGCGTGGGACCGCGCTGTCCTTGATACTTGGAACCAAGTGCGGAGGAACCATAGGGAACCTCTGCTGGCGAGGACATGCCAAAGAGTGCGAGCTGACCGACCTTCATGCCGGGATAGAGCACGATCGGCAGATTAGCGACATTGGATAGCTCTAAGGTGATGTAGCCATCAAAACCAGGATCAATGAATCCAGCAGTGGAGTGCGTGAGCAGCCCAAGGCGCCCGAGGGAGGATTTACCTTCTAGGCGTCCTGCTAGGTGCGGTGGCAAGGTGAAGCGCTCCAAGGTGGAGGCCAACACGAATTCACCGGGATGCAAGACGAAGGACTCATCTTCTTCTACCTCAACGAGGCTGGTGAGTTCATCCATTTCTTGCTTGGGATCAATGTGGGTGTACTTGGAGTTATTGAACACCCGGAAGAAACGGTCCATCCGCACATCCACGCTCGACGGCTGAATCAAAGCTGGATCGAAAGGATCAATCCCCAGCTCGCCGGACTCGATGGCGGCCCTAATATCACGATCTGAGAGAAGCACGCCCCCCAGCATACGGTCATCTATGCACTAACTAAGAACGCGGGGCAGGGGTGTTGCGGGCAGGCTAGGTAATAGTGCTAGAATCCCTTAGCAGTGTGTTGCACCGGATAGTTATCCAACATAACCGTTGTGACCTGCGCCGATGTAGTTCAATGGTAGAACATCAGCTTCCCAAGCTGAATACGCGGGTTCGATTCCCGTCATCGGCTCCATTTGTACGACCATTATGGCTAGGGAAGAAGTTCGACCCATGCCATTAAGCAGGCTCTTCGGATTCTGGCGGGGTGTCATGCATAAAAAGGGCTCTTAGGATTATGACGGGGTCTCGGGGGTTATCGAATGCTCCGGTGTGCTTTGAAGTACCCGGAGATTGTCGATGTGAGGATAGCTAGGGCGCTGCCGAGAGCGATAATGACCAGGAGTACATAAGCTTCGTCATTCACCAGTCCTACAACGAGGGTAGCGATACCGGAGATAACAGACACGTACCCCTGAAATATGTAGCTACGCCAGATGGCTCGATTGGCTTTGGCGAACGTCTCTGCGTCAACCATCGTCCGCTTCGTACGTATGCCCCACAAGCTACTCAGGGCCAGTCCATCGCGGGAGCGCACACCCAGCATAAACAACAGAACACCCGCAACAAGAAAATTGACTGCTACGGCACCGAATGCCCAGAACAATGTTTATGATCTCCACATTGGTTGAAGGTTGATACGTAGATGGTACAGCTCAATACCACTGTGCACGGCGTCAATGAGAGATGCGAAAGGCAGTGAGTCGGGGTGTACCGATTCTTCGCGGCATTGACGGCTCTTCAGATTATGGTCGGCTGCGTTAGAGGAAAAGTTGTGCAACAGCCGCTAGGGGATGGTTTGGGGTCCGGAGCGGGCCCCCGATATCTACTACCCTTCCCTCGAAGCCCGTCGTTAGCTCTCAAGGAAACCTAGGAGCAGGTGTACTCCGAGGTTCTAAAACCGAAGTTGGTGCTAAAGACGTTGGTATCGAAAAAGACGCTCAAACAATTCCCGTGGTGATGGGCCATAGCTGCGTCAAAACCTAGCCGAGCTAGCCAAACGAGAATGATCAGGCTCAGAAAGCCGAGGATCTTGGTGCAGCGCGAGGCAAGGCTCGGTGTCTCCAACTTTCGGTTTCTCCTGCTTTCACCTAGCTGTGTGCACATAATCTGTTCTCGAGCGCCACAGTGTCAATCGGCACCTGTGGCCGTGCACGTTAGAGCTATGCAATGAGCTCTGGAATATCTTTCTCTTGATTAGTGGACGGGCAACGGGTTGTCAGTCGAGATGATGATTCCGACTGGATTCGGCTGTTTCGGCCGACCCGCCACCCCCGTCATGCTTTCGTGATTGCTCGCGATTGGCCTTTATTTTAGGCATCACCCTCATCAAGGTGAGTGTGACTGCGAGAACCAGCACGAATATTAACCCGAACATAGTCCAAGAAAAGTCAGGCATCTTAGTCTCCTTCCTTGGGTTGATCGCATTCTGCCATAGGCTTGTAGCCTCCGCTACCGCTCGGCGTACGGGTCCGTTGCCCGGGTAAGCGACTAGATTGGCCCGTATTACTGGTACTGACCAGGAGGATTGTTGTGTCTAAGGACTGGGCGGAGTTTGTTATGCTTCTTAGCAACATGACCGGTTCCGCTGCCTACTTCGGTAGGAGCCCAGGGCCGGTCCTTGCTCTTAATCAGGCGTAGCTTTCGGGTTAATGGACAAAATGTGTGCCCATCCCCCACCGCTGAAAGAGATCCAGCCCGATCACCACCAAAGCTATCGCGTCCACCGCGCAGAAAACCACGCCAAGAACCCATACCGCCATACCTTCTTTTTGAACCTACTCTTAGACCGATTCACCATCCGGGGGATCGCCTACGAAAGGTGGAGAGTCGTTCAAATGAGCCAAAACTTCGAAGGGCTTGGTTTTACCATCGTGTCCTTCGGACAAAGCTTCCGCGATATGAGCCCTCCATCATGGTCCTCGACCGTGCCATCAGAGGTGCAAACAATGCAGCCGGTGAGAGTGTGTAATGGCGGACGCAGACTGTTGCCTTGTGCCTCTTTTGGCAAGTTTGGTGGTGGTTAGAATTCTTTCTGTGCCATGATTGCTCTACTCGCTACCAGCGAAATGACCGCGAGCACAAGGGTGCTTCCTAGGAGGATGCCCGCGTTGGCGAGTGCTGGAAGGGTGAGGATCTGTGCAACCCATTCATAGAGACTGTCTTTGTGATCACCGAGGAATTGGGAGCCCGCGAAGACGAGGATGAAGACTGCGATATAAAAGAGTCTGGCTTTGTCGGGGCCAAATTTGTAGAACAGTGGTAATTGGATGATGCTCAGTAATAGCGTGATGGTGAATGATCCGCTAGCAAAGAACACGGCATCTTGCCAGGGCATTGATGTCATCACGGTCACCACGATGCCAGAGACAACGAACGCCACTACCCCCAGGATCACGAGGGCAAGGTAGTTGGCGTTGACGAGCAGAGTTTTAGTGATTGGGCCAGCAAGGAGAGTACGGTTGACGTTCGATTCAGCATCACGAGCGAAGACCGCGGTGAAGTACAGCAGGCCGATCATGGCGAAGAGGAAAAGGAAGATGACCGGCTCGCGCATGTAAATGCTCAGCCCGCTCAATACAAGGGTGATTACTGCGAGGATGAGCAGGTAGTTGCGGTTGACGGTGAAGTCCTTGTAGAGCACGGCTTTCATCGATGTTCTCCTTTAATGGTGTAGACCATGATGTCTTCGACGGTTGGTCTACTCGCTTGAGCCCGGGCAGGTACGGCTTCAGAGCGGATGATGAGCTCTTGACCAAAGTCATGGCGACGTCGCCCTAACACCTGAGTGGGTTCAACCTGGTCAGCTTGGTCGTTGGTTAGCGAGACCAACCGCCAGGAGTCGAGGAGCTCATCCTTTTGCTCCATGAACTTAAGCTTGCCCTCGTGAATGAAGGCGATGTAGTCGGCGGCCTTATCGATATCGGAGACAATATGGGAAGAAAAGAGGATCGAATGCGAGGGGTCCTGGATGAACTCGAGCATGATGTCGAGTATTTCGTCACGAATTACCGGGTCAAGGCCACTGGTGGCTTCGTCGAAAATCAGTAACTCGGCTTCGTGTGAAAGTGCCGTCGCTAATCCCAATTTCATGCGCATGCCACGCGAAAGCTCGCTGATTTTCTTGCTTGTCGGTAGGTTAAAGCGCTGACAGTAATCAGCGAAGGTTCTTTCATCCCATTGTTTATAGAGTCGCTTGCCGAACCGGTTGGCATTCGCGACGGTGAAACTACCCGGCAGGCTAATGTCGTCGAAGACAACCCCGATGCGCTCACGCGGAGCCGGGTTACTGAGATCAGCACGTTCACCCAGCACGCTAATGTTTCCAGCGTCCGGGATTGCCAGACCGAGAATCAGACGCAGAGTGGTGGACTTACCTGCACCATTCTCGCCTACAAAACCAACAATGGCCCCCTGCGGGACATTAAAGTCTATCGGGCCGAGAGTGAAGCTCGGGTATGACTTCATCAGCCCCGAGATAGCGATACTATTCATCTGCTGCTCCTAACAAATCGATCAGATCCTTTAAATCTTGGAGAGACAGCCCCGCAGCAGCAGCCAATTCCAGAGCAGCTCGCAACTGATCTTCTACTTTTTGGCGATGCGCTTCCTTCAACAGATCGATATTTTTCGATGCCACGAAACTGCCGCGCCCTTGCATCGTGTTGATAAAGCCTTCAACTTCCAGCTCGTCATAAGCACGCTTCGTCGTGATGACAGACACCCTGAGCTGGGATGCCAACCTGCGAATTGAGGGTAACTTTTCACCTTCAGACAGCTGCCCGTTCATGATCGCAGCTTTAAGCTGATCTTTGATTTGGGCATAGATCGGCTGTGAACTCGCATTGCTCACGATGATGTCCATCAGCACCTCCTACTGTTCATAGTGTACATGAACAGTAGGCATTCTAGAGGCGTGGCCAAAAGACCCCTGCACGCCTGCAACTGGGGCCTACTGCACGGCTAAAAGATAACTAGATTGCCCCGTATTACTAGTACTGAGCCGGAGGGTTGTTGGGGCCAAGGGCTAGGCGGAGTGTGTCACGCTCCTTAGCAATATGACCGGTTCCGCTGCCTACTTCGGCAGCAGTCCAGAACCGGTCCTTGTTCTTAATTGGCCGTAGCTGTCGGGTTAGTGAACAAAATGCATACCCACCCCCACTACTAAAAGAGATCCAGCCCACTCCCGATCAAAGGTCGAGACGGGCTGAACGATTGATTTCAATATAGATCAATACTCGCGCATCGCATTAAAAATAGGTCAGGGCTCTCCTCACCCCTCCTGGATTAGGCACCGCACGCCGACGCGCGACTGATCGCCCACCCATCCGGATTCGTCCGCCGTCGAGGACGTATGAGGCGAGAGCCTCCCTCAAGCCCCGTCCACACCAGCAACGAATCCAGAAGCCTGTTGTATTCTGCCGCGATGGGCGGGTTCCAAAGAGCTGCGCAACGCCTATGCGCGTGAGAGATCAACCAGCCCCGCCAGCGCCCCGATCGCCACCACCCCGACACTTGCCGCGGGCAGTGTCACTTCGGGTAGCCCAACACAACCGCCACAATCGCTAACACAACACCCAGCCCAATCGCGGACCACGCAACCTTGGGATCCTCACGCTTGCGAAGGCCGCTTACCACCAGAACTATCGCGGCCACTGCGCATAAAACCATGACCCAAAAACCCATACCGCCACACCTTCCTTCTATGAACGAGTATTAAGAACCGCAACCTCGCGAGTTCCGGAGCACTGACCAGGCCACCAACTCAAAAACCCAGCTCAAACACCACATCCGAGGTCTTTTATGCCAGCAAAACTATATGCAGGTGAGCCTAACATCCCTTCCAAGGTAAAAACGTTCAACACAAGGAAGATCACACACCCGCAACCTTCAACACATCAGCCCTAATAACCTTCGCACACTAACCGCTCCGATGGATTCCCAAAAACACGCCATACCCTCAACATCTGTTCGATCGCCGCCAAATCCCGCACAATAATCCCAATAATTTTTTAAGTCACCCTCAAAAAGAGGGTGAGGCGGCAGCGAAGGACCCCGGAAACTCATGCGCGAACTTCTTTTCCACTATAAGAACTTCCGCCACCACCCCGCGGCCACCACCGTCATCGCCGGCTGCGCCACTCTCCCCCTCCTCGCCGCCCTCTACCTCATCACCCAAAGAAAATAGTTACTCAATTCACAAGAAATCTATTACCTTCGGAGTACAATCATCCCCCACCACCTACAAAGAAAGGTCCCTTCATGAAACTCCTCTCTATTCGCTACTGCGGCGACCTCCCGCAGGCCGAAAAGTTCTACGCTGCCCTCGGCCTCACCCTCAATGAGCAGACGTCCTCCCCCCGTCTGGCGCGAACTCGAAGCCGCCGGCGGTTCCTTCGCTCTCCACCCCCAGCAGGAGGGCGAGAACTCCCCCGCTTTCGAGCTTTCCTTCGAAACCACTGATTCCCTGGAATCCTTCCAAGAAAAGGTGCAGGCCGCGGGTTTCCAGCCCGGCACCATCCACAGCGAGGACTACGGCCGCCACCTCATCCTCACCGACCCCGAAGGCCTGCAGCTGCGCATCAACGAGATCGCCTAAGCCTCATTCTTTCCTTCTCAGAGCTTCCCTCGAGATCGGGCGCTCCCCCGCACACAAAAATTGCTGCAGGCCCGGCATTCTTCCCCCGTTTGCCGCGCCTTCCAGGATTTATTAGTAACGCGAGTATTCCGGGCGTGGTGGAATCACTTCCAGGGCTTCAATAATGAACTCCAACTGCACATTCAACCCATCCCGAGCCATCCAGGATTCTTCCGGCGCGAAGGCCAGCTTGATATTCGCGGGCACATAGGTGCGGGTTTGGAAAATTTTCTTTGCGCGCTCCAAACCAGTCATGCCGTCTTCTCCCACGGAGGTGAGGTGCTCATGGAACACCCTCGATACGGTCACCGAATCGCCCACCATATCCATGGCAAAGAGCGCTCGGCCGCGATCCCCTGGGAAGTCCGCATCCATGAGTGCTGTGACTACATCATCGAAATATTTCTGCACACCAATATGTGCACCTGGGGTGGTGAAGATCGCTGGCGCTAACCCTGGGTAGCGGTCAAAGAGTCGCCACATATCATCGGCCATCCAGCGCAGAATGCCTTGCCAGCTTAAATCTGTGGGCACTTGTTGTAATTGTCGGCCGGCCCTAATAAAAGCGCGGATAACAATATCTTCGCGGCTTTCTACGTGGCGATAAACCGCGGAAGGAACCACCCCGAGTTCCTTTGCCACCTGTCCGATGGTGAAATTGTCCACCCCTATTTTCAGGGCGCACTCGGCAATATCATTGGCCGATAGTTGCGGTTTGGGGCCCGTTTTATTGCCCACTCTCGGACGCTCCACTTGGACCCCTTTTCTTTTAGTCTGCGGCTACGACACTCACGTCATCTCCCACTATAACCAGCAGCCGAGTAACTACTTGAGCTCGCCAGGCACACAGTCTCGTTCTGCTATCCGGCCAGTCCGGCTCTGCGGAAGTGTTTCCGCCACGCCTTCACTCCAATCCAACCGCCGATCAGTGCCACCACAAAGAGCGCCCCGATGGCAGCAAGCACCACCATGGGGCTTAAAAGTTCTCTTAGTTGATCAGAGAATTGCTGGTCCACCGAGCTGCTCACAGCGTTGAAATAAATATCGGAGTGCCACAGTACTGAGGCAATCGGCAGTGCAGTGATCATCGACAAGATGGCGTAGCCCAAGATGGCGCGAGCTGGTTGTAGTTTTGTTTCTTTACCAGCGTTGGTAGCCACCACATCAGCGATGAACCCTAAGATCACCGAGCCGATGAAGGTGTAGAGCCCATAGGCCAATCCAAAGCCCAGGCCCATAAAGAAGCTTAAAATTGTCATCGCCCCGATCTTCGGGACCCGGGAGATATAAAGAATGACGACAATGCCATTGAGCAAAATAGGCAGGAACCAGCCAATGAACATCAAATACACCCCGCCCACGCCGATTAGGTCAATGACGGCGAAAACGGCGAGGTAAATCAGGGTGAAGATACCCGCATTAATGAGGTCGCGGGTCGTAAGCTTCCTAAACATGACTTTAGTTTAGGCGAGCCTACGCTTTGTTTAACGTTGTGGGGTGCACATCACAGTGCGCACACCCCACAACCTCAACGGAGCCTTCTAGCTACTCAAACCGGCGCGCTTAAAGTGCTTACTCCAGGCCTTCACACCCAGCCAGCCACCGGCAAGGCCAAGAATGAAGATCGCAACACACCAACCTGCGAATACCGGCACCGTGAAGAGTTCGCGCATGCTATCTGCGTATTCCACGCTCATTTCTGCTTCGATTTTGCCGAAGTAGTCATCTGCCGCAAAGAACATCGGTAGCAGCGGGAAGATATACCACAGGGTGAAGACTGCATAGGCCAGCATTGCTCGCTTGGGTTCCAAGCGCTTGGCTGTCCCACCGCTGGTGGCAATGAAGTCAGCAATGAGGCCCAATACCGGGGTGGTGATCACCAAAAACCATGGGTGACCGGTGAGCACCATGACGATGCCGGATAAAAGCCCCAAGATGGTGAGCGTGAACATCTTCGGAGAGCGCGCTAGCAACAAGATGAACACATAGCCGTTAAGGAGGATGGCTGCGGCGAAGCCCACCAGCATCATTTGGGGGCTGAAGATGCCGAGCATTCCCAGTCCGAAGAAGATGATGACGTAGATGACGGTAAACACGCCGATATTAATGAGGTCGCGCGTGCTGAGTTTGGATTTCATGGCTTAGTCACAGCCTTTCTGCTGCTTAGTGGCTCAATACTGAGTTAAGGAACATCAGCATCAAGCGGGGGTCTAGAAAAGATATGGAGTTTGGGGTGAGCCATGTCTTTTTAGGTTCTGCTCGGCTTTGAGGGCATCAGGTTCTGGCTGTCCTGATGTCCGCCTACGCCGAGGAGTTTGGGAATAGCGAACTCGTAGTCCCCGCATTCGGCCATGAATTCACGGTCATGGGTAATCACGATGACCACCGCCCTGGAATCCGCGAGTTCCCGCAGCAAGCTGCCGATGCGGTTGAGTTGTCGATAGTCCACCCCTGAGGTGGGTTCATCGAAAATCACCACTTTGCGTTTACTTCCCAAAGCCGCAGCAATAACCAGTCGTTGTTGCTGCCCGCCAGAGGTCGCAAGCGGATGCGCCTCCGCGCACACCTCCAGGTCCAGTCGCTTCAGCAACTGCTTGGCGGTTTCCTCATCACAAATTTTTTCCTGCCCCAAGCGCACTTCTTCATAAACACTTTCCGAGAAGAGTTGTCGCCTGGCATCCTGCATCACAATGGCGCAGCTGTGATTCCTCTTGCTGCTGCTCATGGCTTTCCCATTCAGCCGGAAAATTGCCCCAGACTCTGGTTTCGCTAATCCGCAGATCACTCGCGCAAAGGTGGTCTTCCCCGCCCCATTAGGGCCAGACAAGATGGTGATGGCCCCAGCTGGGAAGCTCACCTTGTCAATATCAAGGATCGTGGTGTCCCCATAGGAAAATCGGACATTCTCAGCCACCAAACCTTCGCCGCTCATCGGCGGTGTCGGTAATTGTGGGTTCGGCAGGGTGCGTGCCCTTAATCCACGTTCGCGACATTCTTGGCTGCTGAGTGCAAAGAATTCTTCGCCGCTGAAGGTTTCGACGATCCTTCCTGCTTCTAAGCGGTACACGGTATCTGCCAGACCAGCTAAGAAGTGCAGGCGGTGTTCTGCCACAATAATGGCCGCGCCAGCCTCTTTCAGTTCTCTGAGTAAGACCGCGAATTCTTCAATGGATTCCACATCCAGGTTGCTGGTGGGTTCATCAAAAAGAATCACCGGCACATCCATACACAGCGCACAGGCGCAGGCCACTCTTTGTAATTGGCCACCGGATAGCCCAGATAGTTGGCGGTCTAAGGCCCACTGCAGCTTGGTTTTAGCAGTTACATCCGCGATTTTCTGGCAGATGATCTGCGGATCCATCCCAATATTTTCCAAAGGCAACGCCATTTCGCTGCGCACATCGGTGGTGAAGAATTGGGTGCGGGGGTTTTGAAAGACGGTGGCTGATAGTCGGCACACATCATTGAGTTCCACAGTGGCCATATCTTGGCCATTGACCGTGACGGTGCCCTTCAATACACCTTGGTGGAATTTCGTGGCCAAGCCATTAATGGTGCGGATCACGGTGGATTTACCGCTACCGCTAGCGCCGCATAACACCACGATTTCACCGCTGCGGACCTCAAAGTTGATGTCATTAATGCAGCCTAAGTGGCTTCTTTCTATAGCTTCCGCCGCAGCATCGACTTCCTCGTCGAAGTCACCGCGGTAGTAATAATCAACGTTTTTTAAGCTCACCCGGATGCGCTCATCCTGCGGCTGCGCGCCTCCCATAGTGGAGTCACTCATAGTAGTTCCACCAGCTTCCACACCAGCATGGCAACTAAGCAGCCAATCGCAATGGCATCGCCGATCCTAAATTTCAGGTTCACAATGCTAGTGCGGTTCTTCTCAATACCCACGCCCTTAATCAAGGCTGCTGCGGACAGCTCATCTGCAATACGGGCACTAGAGGCCAAGAAGGGAATCATCATTAATTCCCCGGTTTTTAGCGGGTGTAATACCAGTCCACCGGCACCGGGTTTCAGCCCACGTAGCACCATGGCCTCCGAGATGGCGCGAAGCTCCGCGATGGCCACGGGAAAGAATCGCAACATCACCAGGGTCGGCACATGGATCCACTGTGGGGCGCGCATGCGGGTAAGTACTGCGGCGACATCGGGGACCCGCAAGGAACTAGCCGCAAAGATTCCCCACCCAGCAGCTAAGGAAAAACGCACGAACCAATAAGCCCCGTAGCTAAGAAGGAAGGACCAGCGTGCTGGTGCAAGCGTGGGTACCGCTAGCCAACAGAAGAGGAAGACCACTAAGGCCAGGGTCCACCACAAGCAATGCTTCGGCTTCGCCACCGCATATACAAAGACCGCGGTAAGCGCCGCACAAGCCAGCACTAATTCCGTGGAAGCCGTGGTAAAAGCCACCAAGTTAATGGCAAGGACCATCAAGATGGTGGTTCGTGGATCTAACCGAAAAATCGGCCATCGCATCTTTCTCCCAGGAGCGTCCTCAAGTTGGACCTGGGCATGCTCAACCAGCACACCAGAATTAACCATAGGCTCACCTTAGACATCTGTGAACGCCATTCGCAAACCCTTAGTGGCAACCGTTACAAACTTTTCCACGCATAAGCCCCCTCCACGCCCCACCGAAACCGCGCTAGCAACCCTCATTCCAGACTGCTATCATGCAATGCATAGTACCCGGTTGTTGCTAACCACCACCCCAGGAGACGCTCATGCATTACTCGAGGAATACCTCAGCTCATAGCCATGAACCGATGCTGCGTAAAGGCTATCTTGAGCTCCTGATTCTCGCAGAATTACAACGCGAACCCGCCTATGGCGCAGAGCTGCTCGAACGCTGCCCACTCGAACTCAGCGCCGGCACCCTCTACCCACTACTTACCCGCCTAAAAAAGCTGGGGCTCATCGAGCATGCGTGGGAAGAATCCCCCGTCGGCCCACCCCGGAAAATCTACACATTGAGCTGGGCAGGCACCCAACGTTTACGCGATCTCAAGGCCGAATGGGTGGAACTCGTGGAGGTCATGAACGAACTCCTCTTCCCAAGCGCAGAAGCTCCAGGCGCAGAAGCTCCCACCGCAGCTACCGAAGCGCAGCCCAGCACCACCGAATTCTCCGAGGACAGCCATGCCCCTGCCCCCATTTCTTCGAACTGATGAAAACGGCCAACGCTACCTCCTAGGCGTGCCCTTCGGGGTTGGCGCCATCACCTCCGAAGAGGTCCGCCAAAGAAACTTCGATCCTGAAAACCCCGCCCTTTTCATCCCCCGCAACGCCGGCCTCGGATGGGACCTCAACCTCGGGGCGCTCGCTGTTCGCTGCGGTTTTATTCGCCCCGATGATTCCATCCCGGACTTAGAAGAATACATCCCCCAAAGCACCCACACTGCCTTGGAAAACGGTCCGGTAGTACTCACCGCCATCAACACGGTGCTGGCTTTAAGCATTTACCGCCACCGCGGCCCGGTTGCTAGCCACTGGGGCAAAAAGTGGCGCCCAGATCGCTTTAGCACCAGCACTAAAGCACTGGCCCTGCCCATGGCCTTCTCCTATGCCACTGCCTTATGGCATCGCCTTGAAACCCAGCGCGAAAACTCCGGCCCCACGGTGATGGCCAGCGCCAATGCTTTGAGCCTGCAATGTCTCATCCTTGGTGTCCTCGGAGCCATGCATCAAAGCACGCATTCCCCAGATAAACCTGCCTGGCCACTCCTTGCCGGCCAAGTAGCCCTGCCCCTGGTGATGATCGGCACCTGCGTGGGCACCGTGAAGTCCGCGCTCAACAATCTCCAACGCGTTTTGGAAAGTGAAAGAAAGAATGTGATCGGTTCATGAGGCCCGGAATCCACACCGAATTACCCTTCGAGCTCAGCGAGCTAAGCCAAGGTGCTTTGTGGGCACTTATCGCCATCGCGGTGCTCTACGCCGCGCTATTTATCTACACCCTGCTAGCGCTCATCCGCTACCCAGAACCCCAGCTCCAAGGCGCCTCCAAATTGATCTGGGGCTTGGTGCTGGTTTTCGGCAATGTTCTCGGCGCCCTGGTGGTGCTAGCAGTCGTCCTGGTAGCTAAAAAGAATCTGCGCGAACAACGCCGCCACGCCACCGAGCTTTCTACCCCTCATCCCGACACCACAGCTCACACTCCTACCAGCTCGGTGATTGAGGATCTCTACGGGCACCCCAGGAATTAAGCATGCCCCACCCTGAGACCACCACCGACACCGCACTTGTGATCAGCACCCACAATCTCAGCAAGTCTTTCCACCACCACGTCGTCCTCCAGGACCTCAACTTAGCGGTCCCCACCGGCAGCATCTATGGCTTCATCGGCGCTAATGGTGCCGGCAAAACCACCACCATCCGCATCCTTCTAGGCTTAAGCGCCGCCACCGCCGGTAGTGCGCGCATCCTGGGGGTTTCACGTGGAACCCTGCCACCACAACCCACCGCCGGGGTGGCCTATCTTCCGGATGTTCCAGCGCTTAATCCCTGGATGACTGCCCGCGAAACCCTCATCTTCCTCGGCCAAATCTCCGGCGTCCCAGCAGATCTCGCCGCCGATCGCGCCAGCGGCCTCCTCGAACTCGTGGGACTAAAAAACACGCACAATAAAATCGGTGGCTTCTCCCGCGGCATGAAACAACGCCTCGGCATCGCCTCCACACTTATCGGCGCACCTCAACTCATCATCCTCGACGAACCCACCTCCGCACTCGACCCGCTCGGCCGCGCCGATGTCCTCGCCCTTATCCGTGACCTGCGCGATCACGCCACCGTCTTCTTCTCCTCACACCTACTTGGCGATGTCCAACAGGTCTGCACACATGTCGGAATCCTCGACAGCGGCCGGCTACTAGCCCAAGGTTCCCTACCGGAACTCCTCGATCGCTTCACTCCCCCAACCAGCACACTCCAGCTTCGAGCTCCCTCCGAGATCGTGGGCGAAGCTGAGCACATCATCATGACGGCACTCAAAGATGCAGGTATCCACACCGTGCAGTGCCAGCGCTTATCCGCGGATTTACAGCACCTTTATACCCACCTCACGCAAGGCGAAAGGACCTCAGCATGACCCTGGCAACCCAGCAGCGGCCTACCGCAGGCTCGCATTTCCAAGGCTTTAAGCTCCTGCTCACCCATGTGCTTCGCTTCCTCCCCCGCTTTTTAAGCAGCTGGGCACTGGTCCTCATCGCCATATTCTTAGCGGTGCTTTCCCCACTTACCGCAAAATACCTCCCCGATCTCATCAATACCTTCGCTGACGCGGCCACCAAAGATTTAGTTGCCGCCACTATGCCGGAACCTTCCTGGCAGGAAGCCTATGGGCAGTGGTTCAATAACCTCACCCAGCTTTTTAGCTTCACTGCGATAGTCATTGTGGCGAACTACCTCAGCTCCGCATATTCCCTTGGTGGGCAAGCAGCCTTCATCCTCAGCCGCAATATTGGGCGCTCAGCCTATTTCCTCGCGCACTTTCTACGTATCACTGTGCTGCTTGTACTAGCCACCGCCCTCGGCAGCCGCAGCACCTGGGCAGTCACCAAGCTCATATTCCCCGATACTCCCTTTAATGGCCAGCTTGCTGCCGGTACTGCGCTGTGGTGCTTAAGCTTCCTGGTGATCCTCGGATTCATCGCTCTAGCTGCAGCGATATGGAAGAACATGATGGCCTCAGCTGGGGTAGGTTTCCTCATCTACGTGCTGATGGCTTTAGGTGGCCTGTGGGTCAGCGCTTCGCATTACCTACCCACCGCTTTAGCCACCAGTGGTTTAAGCATCGCCCAAGGTGCTGCGGCCGAACATATCCTCTGGCCATGTGTCAGCGCTACGGCAATCACCCTGTGTTGCGCTGGTGCCGGCCTCTACATTTTTGGCCGAAATGAGCGCATCTAAACACCCTGGGCGTAGTCAGCGCCGCCTAAGATAGAGCAGCTTTAAAAACACCACTTCAATTACCACCGCGATCGCCCCGCGCTGCCTAAGGTCGCAAACACACCGCGGAAAGCCAAACTATAAGGCAAGGCCATAGCCACTATTGCCACCAACATGTGCATGGATTGGCTCCGGGAGAATTTCGGGGCCAGTGCATTAACCTGGCTGGCCGCAAAGAATTGGGCCAGCATCCCCACCAGGGTTAAAAAGAGCACCACCATCACTCCGCCAACCCCACCAGTTGCCTCAGCACACACCCCCCATAAAAGGCGATGGCACCCAAGCTGCAGCAGACCCTCCGCAAAAACAGATCATCCGCCGGCATCGCCAGCGCGCCCACAACCTACGTACTTCACAAGCAAATGAAAACCGCTAAAATGGTGTCTGGGCGGCGTTCTCGAGGCTGCATGCCTCGTTAGACTACAAAACCCCATCAAGGTCGAAGCATCGTTTGGGGTTCACGCCAAGCCCTCTGGGACAATCACACACAAGATAAATACCTAGGAACAAAACCCAGAACACTTCAATCACTAAGAAGGAGTCTCTTGTAGCGATCTCACTGGTGTCAACGACCTTGCTTGTTGGTAGCCGGTGCCGCGGACTGTCATGCCGCAGGATATCCAGCAGGGGCAGGGTGTGTCGGTTTGCCGCCTGAGTTCGGAATTTCGAATGCCCAAGCTTCTCAGAATCGAGCGTGGGCTAAATGCTTGGCAGGAATCACTGCTGCAGGGATTCCGTATGCAACTGGTGTTAGCACGATCGCGAAAGCCTTAGGAGAAGGTGCTGCTGTAGTTGGCCTTAGTGGATACGCGACGTGTGACCTTAATGCCATTCGCGGATAGTAAAGAGGAGGGTCAAGATATGAACAAGGAAAAGTTCCTACTCAGTGCGCTCGCCGTAATCAGCGTAGTTGCTGTCATTGGCTGGATTAGTGGCGAATCCCTCTGGGCAGTAAAAATCGCGGTGATTGTGGGCATCGGCTGCTTACTATCAGTTCTGCTCACCCCAAAAGCCAAGGACTTACCGAATGAAGAGCGCTCGTCCTCGCAGGAGGGCGCATCTGGAAGAGAGTTTAGGGTCCAGCCTTAGTGGCTGAGCTTGAACTTTTGGCCAATTTCAGTGCACCCCGTTGCAGAACGTCGCATTTTAGATTCTGACGAGCTTGCTTCCCTGCGGAAGGGGGTGCCGAGGTGCACGGTGGGGCGTCGGCGTTTTGCTGAGCCAGGTGATGAAGAACATTCCCCCGATGGTGAGCAGGATGGTCACCGCAATGGAGGTCGGCGCGTTTTTGAAGAACCTGACTTCGAACTCTCTGCGAGCGATCAGAAGTACATCATGCATGGTGGCCTCCGTGGGGTGTGGTGATGGCGGCGGGGAGATGCTGCGTCCAGCCGGGCAACGCGTTGAGGAGGCGGATATCGATGACCTGTTGATCTTGTTGTCGCAGGTTGGGGATGGTATCGCTGGCGACCATGTGGCCTTCGCGGATACTGCCGACGCGGTCACAAAGCCGCTCCACCAGGTCGAGTTGGTGCGAGGAAAAGATGACGGGCACGCCTTCTGCGTCGCGTTCTTTGAGGACATCGGGATTATGGACTTATGATGGCGTCAGCAGGAGTAGGCTCGCCGTCTATGTGCTTTTAGCCCTAGGCGGAATGTGGGTGCGCGCCTTGCACTATCTACCCACCGGCCTTGCCTCCACTGCCCTAGCTTTAGCCCGCGGCGCGGAAGCTGAACGTATCTTGTGGCCCTGCATCACCAGTGTGCTTATCATTAGTTGCTGTGTTGGCGTGGGACTCTATATCTTCGGCCGCAGCGAACGTATCTGATCCGCCCCCACAGGGGGTTGTTGTTTAGCTTCAGCGAAAAAGCCAGCACAAAAACACTGCTTCAATCATCACCGCCGCCACGGCCGCGCTGAGGGCGTGTACGCCACCAGGAAAAACCAAGCTATAAGGCACCCACATGGTGAGCACCGCAACCACACCGTGGGCAGCTTTTAGCCACCACGGGTTCCTCGAAATTTTTGCGGCCGCCGAACCTACTTGGCTGCTAATAAAAAATTGCGCCATCATCCCCAGCACACTGAGGAAGAGCACCACCATCGCTCCACCGAAACCACCGCTGGGTTTGTTGAAGACCGCGCTATAAACCAGCAACGCCCCCACGGTGGGCAGTAGCGGCAAGGCAATGAGGTTGAAGGTAGAGCGCGGACTATCGGGGAGGAAGAGTCGGGCGACTTCTTCCTTGTTGTGTGGGATGGGGTGCCATTGGGTGTGGGTTGATTCCTGAATGGGCATGATATGGAGGATATTAGGCTTTTCTTAGTCTCGCAGGGATAGGAAATGCGCACCCCAAATAACCGTGCACACTAGAAATAGACCCCCAGAGTAATTTGCTGTGGGGGTTTATCTAGCTGCCGTGGTTTATCGGGTATCAGCAGATGAAGTGTCAATGGTCGTTGAGCACCAACGCTAACATAATTGCAACTGCCTACCACTTTAAGGATCACACCCCATAAGTGCAGTTCCCAGGGCATAGTTGCCAGCCTTTTGCCAGCCCGCATCACAAGCATTCCTAGCTGACAGGAGGCGCTGCCAGCCCCTTCCCAGCTAGCCCGGGGAGCCCTAAACTACCGCCCAAAAATTTTCCTCGCATCAGGCCCCCGCGAATACATAATGCAGTGCAGCAATAAGGGAGCACATTCCATGAAGCGCTTTAATAGCACCAGTTAAGCGTCGGCTAATTCCAGGAAATACTCCCGCAGTGTTCGGTTGCCGGTCTTCTCCCCCACCGCATCTTTGCTCATCGTGGAAAGAATGAACTTCCCGGTGTCCTGGAAAGAGGGCTTAAGCTTTGAAACCACCTTCACGGCACCTTCCGCAACCCCAAAGGGGACAGTGTGCGTGCGCGGCGTGGTACCTAAAACCTCGAAGGCAAGTTCTGGAATCTCATGGGCATAAAACACTTCCGGCCCACCAACTGGGTATACCGCTGGTGCACCCTCCAGGTGATCGACCATAAAGGCTGCTAGGTCGGCCCCGTGGATGGGGTTCATGCGGTGCGTGCCCTCCCCGATCTGCAGGACTCGACCCTTTTTCGCCATGCCGAAGATCGCAGATAAATCAGAGAAATAGCCAGAAGGCCGCGAGATATAGCCTTTCACGCGGCTGCGCAACAAGACTTCTTCAAAGGCGTATTTGCAGCGTTTCACCGCGGTGAGGCCTTCTTCGACCCCCAGTGCACTGGCATAGGAGAAGGTCTGCACACCCTGTTGTTCCGCATCGCGAAGGACCGCGAGGTTGCCTAAGAAATCAATCTCCCATGGGCTTGCCTTTTGGTGGGTAACCCCCAATGCGCTGAACACATGGCAGGCCCCTTCGCTAAGGCCCCTGCTGATCTGTGGATCTCTAATATCGCCGACTACCCATTCATCGACCAGTCCCGCTAGTGCAGGTGCCCCATGCGGGTCGGGTGCTTCGGCGCGCTCTTTGTTCCGAACCAGTGCGCGCACGCGATAACCGCGGGCAGCTAATTCTGCCACGAGATATCGCCCCAGATAGCCGCTAGCGCCAAGGACAAGTGCGGTGCTCAATGAATGTCATCTCCCCATCTTCTGCCGCATGTACTTCCCCACCCATGGTACGTCTGTCCACAATTGGGGTAGGCGCTGTACTTAGGCAGCTACCGGGGCTGGGGTTTGGGCGATCTTGGAGCTGCGCAAAGTGGGATGCAAGAAACAGAAGAGCACCGCGATGGCCAATAAAACCACGCACATAATAAATGGGCTTTCCGGATTCCATCCATAAAGCGAAGTGGAAAGAATCGGGGCGATGGCATAGGTCCAGCCATTGGTGGCGTTAATGATCCCGCCAATACCGCCTTGTTCTTCCTTGGTGGCTAGCAGGGTGGGGCCAGTGCTATAACCAGGGATCGCCAGGCCAGCACCGGCACCACCGAGGAAGTAGCCGACTGCGAAGAGGAAATAACCAGCAGGAATCAGCAGCACGATGAAGGCCACCAGCATGATGGAAAGGCCCAGGCGCAGTAGCGTGCGGGCACTTAAATTAAGTTTGGGCAGCACCACAGCTTGGGTGATGACCATAACCACCGAGGCCAGCAGGATAAAACCAGCGGAGTAACCGGCCGTTGCGCCGGCATCTAAACCGAAGCGGTCTTGCACCACAAAACCAACGATGAGGGTAAGGGTGCCGAAGGCAATAAAGAGCAGGAACCCAGCGATGAGGAAGGGGTACACGCGCTTATCGGTGTAGCTAATGCGCGCTGGCTGCTCGATGAGCTGATCATCGCGGTAGGGATGCATTTTCACGGCCACCAAGGTGGTTGCGCAAAGCACCATAATGGGCATGAGGATAAGCGGTGCCATGAGGCTGATGGCTCCTAATGCGCCACCAAGGAAAGCACCGATCATGCCGCTGAGGGCCTGCATGGCGCCGATGGCGCCGAGTTGGCGTAGTCGGGCTTTCTCATCACTGGTGGTGCTGGTGATATAGGCCATGGCGGTGGGGTTGATCGCAGAGATCGCGCCACCATAGAAGATGCCGCGGGTCAGCAGCATGAGCAGGAATAAGGTCGTGCCGGCGAGCATGCCTTTCATGCCGAACCAGCTGATCACGGCGAAGAGCACCAGTGCTGCGGCGGCGAGCAGGGTGGAGAGGATAAAAACTTTTTTGGCCCCGACTTTAAGGGAACGGCGACCCCAGAATTGGCTGAGTAGCGCCAGAGCGACGGCAGCCAGCGAGATCATGGCGCCCACATGCCATTCTTGGAGATCCAAGGAACGCGATAGTGGTGCGATCACGGGGTTGAGGATCATTTGGCCTAAGAAGGCCAGGAACACGATGATCGAGACGAGCTTGAATTGATCCGGTGCGGCACCAGGGGTGTGTGCTACCGGGGACTGAGCATTCGGTTGTGCTTCGGTCATGATGGGTTATTGGGCGCTTTCTGCCTCATCGTTCGGGGCTTTGGGGGTTTGGGGGATACTGCAGCAACAAATCTGACTATAGGTACTCCTTAGTCAATAGTGAATCATATTCACTTAAGGGCAAAAATCAACCCCACACAGCTTGAAAAACACTCTGCGGGGGTTGAGTTAATTACTCGCAGCGCACAATCGGCGAGGGGTCATACACCGTGGTGGTGGTATTGCGGGAAATCTCATTACCAGCCAAATCCCGGATAATGCGGGTATCGGAGGTGGTAAATCCAGGCGCCCCACCACTGGGTACGCAATCGCTACCGCTTAAGGTGATGCGCTGAGGTTGGGTGGGTGCCCAGCGGCCACCATTAATGGATTCCACGCTCACGGTTTTCACGCCCATGAGTTTGACGGTGATGGCACCATCACCGAAGTAGGTGTCGATGCGTACCGGGTAGGGCGAGGTGTTTTTGAATTGCAGGTCAATGGCACCTTCATAAACGGTGGCTTCACGTCCTGCTGGGTAGCGAGAAATGTAGTAACTATGTGCGGTGTGCGCGACATCTTGCATGCCGGCGAAATAAGCGGCGTTATACAAGGTGGTGGCGAATTGGCTAATACCACCGCCGACGGCTTTATCGGCATGGCCGTTGAGGATAATGCCGGATTCCACATAGCCTTGGGCGGTACCACGGGGCCCGGTGTAGCCATTGAGTGAGAACACCTCACCCGGGGCGACAATGGCGCCATTAACGGTGGCGGCGGTGAGTTGGATGTTATGCCCAGAAGCCGCGGCGAAACCGCTGGTGCTGAACTCGCCAACTACTTCATCGAAGGTGGCGTGTTGGGCATCTTCGGTGGTGAAGCTAGCGGGATCCTCAACATAGCTGGCATCCCATTCTTTGGGGGATTCACCGATAACGCGTTCGGGGAAATCGGCGAGGCTTTCTTCCCAATTAATTTTCAGGCCATCCACGTGCGGGGTGATCACCCGTTGGCCACCGGAGTATCCGATGCGCGCGTTTTGGCGTTCCTGCTCGGTGGCGGCGAGGGCTTCATTAAGAATGCCGTGGGCGGCTTCAACATCCACCTCGGGCTGGATCTTTTTGGTGTCCGGTTCGGGATGGAAGTGCAGGATCTCGCCGATTCTTTCCGGGGGAATCACACCATCAATACCGTCTTGGCCGTGCAACACAATAGGGGCAGAAAGGGCGCGCTTGGCGGGGCCATTAATAATCTTTTGGGCAACGGAATCACCAATAGCTGGTGGGTTTTCCTTCGCCTCAAGATCAATGCCTTCCGGATCCAACCAGCCGGTTAAAAGGTCCACCTCCACCAAGCGGGGATCAACGCTTTGGCCGGTCACAGCGGGGATGAGCTCGGCTTTGCCCTCAGCGAGGTTGATGGAGGCATCAGCGGGTTCGCGGTGAAGATCTTCGGTGATGCGATGCACTGCGGCATCTAAGAGTTGTGGGTCGGCATCACTGGAGATGGGTATTTCGCGTTGGCGGAAGAAGTCCATCACCCAGGTAATGGGGTTATAGGACATCTTTCCAGTGGAATCCACGGTGGCTTTCCAATTCGGGGTGATGCCGGCTTCGCCGGGAAGCACGCTGGTTTCTAATTCCCCGGCGCGAATCTTGATTGGTGCGCTGACCTTATCTTTGAGTTCGCGTTCTAGGGTGGCTTGGGCGTCGGCGCGGTCCATGCGGCCGATCTCTACGCCACCTACTGCTACCCCGCGGGGTACCTTATCGCCATTGACGGCATGGTCCAGGGCGAAAGCGACGCCACCGGCGATGAGGACGCCGAGGAGGACCCCGAGAGCGATGATCCAGCCGCGGCGGTGGGTGGTGGTTTTGGTGGCGGGCTTATTCACAGCCCTTAGAGTACTGCTCAGGGCCCAGAAATTCCTACTTTTAGGCGATGAACTTGGCTGGGGTTCTAGCTACTCGCGTGCGGAAGATGCGGGTGTGCCCGACGTGATTTTTCTGCAATGTCGCGCGCGGAAAGCTCACCTGTAGCCACGGTCTCGAGCACAGCATCAATGCATTCTTCGAGGTGGTCGCCACTGGACCAGAGTGCTTGATCAGCGCCGGCGATCAGGGCGCGGCGGACGGCTTCGGTGGTTCCCATGAGATCGCTGATGGCTTTCATGCCGGAGAGATCATCGGTGATAACCGGGCCGTTGAAGGGGCGGCCGCCGGGGTAGATGCCTTCGCGCAGGAGCCGGTAGGTGGCGGGGTTGAGGCTGCCGGGGGTGCTGGGGTCGCCGAGTCCGGGGACGATCATATGCCCAACCATGACCCCGGCGCCGCGGCTATTGCTGAGGCTTTCTCCATAGGGGATGAGGTCGAGTTTTTTCATCTCTTCTAGTGGCGGGGTGCTGGCCAATCCGAGGTGAGTATCGCCGGTGGCGCGGCCATGGCCGGGGAAGTGTTTGAAAACCGCGTGCACCCCAGCATCGCTAAGCCCTTCGGCAAAGGCGGTGGCATAGCTGGCGGCGGTGTGTGGGTCGGTGGAAAAGGCGCGGTCGCCGACTACTTCGAGGCCACCGCCATCAAGATCAAGCACCGGGGCGAAATCGATGGTGATGCCGTGGGCGTGCAAGCTGGCGCCGATGCTGTGGGCAATGGCGCGGACATCTTCGGGGCTGTGGTTGGCGGCGAGTTCGCGTGGGGAGGGCCAGGAGCCGAGCACTTCTTGGTGGCGTTGGACACGCCCACCTTCAAAATCAATGGCGACCTCGAAGGGGAAATCCGGGAATTCTTCGCGAAGTGCCTGGATATTACGGCCGGGGGTGGTGAGTAGGCCCGGATCTGCCCAGCTGGGGATGAATAGTCCGCCGGCGCCGAGTTCGAGGGCGCGGTGGGCTTCCTCGAAGTTGCGCACCCCCACAAACATTAAGGAAGCGACCTGCGCGCGAAGGGTGTCGGGATCGACCTGCGGGGCTGCCACAGTAGTGGTGATGGTTGTGGTGGTGGTGCTGGTAGTTGTGATGGCGGTGGTGCTTTGCGCGGCTGTTGCACTAGGGCTTGGTTGGCCCAGGCCAGTGCTGCTTTGGGCGCAGGCGCTGAGCACCCCGATGCTGCTGAGCCCCAGTACGCTGAGTGTGGCGAAGAGCCAGCGCGTGGCTTTCGGCGTGGGTGTGGGCTCAGCAAAACTCATGTGTTGCAGTGTGCCTGAAATGTGGGCTAAATTACCAACCCCTACGTACCGGGGTGCCCCCTGCGATATGTCCTTTTACTCCGCATCGTGGTGATGCAATGCGTACACTATGCCCCGCGGGCCTTCTCGCGCCCTGAATACAGCTGGACCAGACACACCCCCCTTCTCACACAGGAAGTGAATAATGAGCCAAGAAGATACCGCGATGACCATGCTGATCGCCTATGACGGCTCAGATCAGGCAAAACGCGCGCTCACTGATGCCGCGCATCTGCTACGCCCCCGCCATGTGGAGATCCTCACCGCCTGGGAGCCTTTGCATCGCCAAGCAGCACGAGCGGTGAGCATGTCTGGGTTGCGCCAAGCTGATTGGTCCGCCGGCGCGGAGGAAGAAGACCCCGCCTATACCGAGGCTCGCCGGATTTGCCGGGAGGGCGTGGAACTTGCGGAGTCCCTGGGGTTGCGGGCACGCGCGCATTTGGTGGAAACCGCTACGGCGATTTGGTCGGCGATTGTGGATGCCGCCAAGGAATTACGCCCCGATGTGATTGTGACCGGCACCCGCGCGGTGACTGGGTTTAAGAGCCTGTGGACCTCTTCTACTGCGGATGCGGTGGTCAGCCACGCAGGTATCCCGGTCTTCATTGTTCCGCCATTAAATGATGAGGATGAAGAGGATCTGGACTCTGAAGAGGGCGTCGATCCGGCGGGCGTGGAAGACTAGCCCCTCACACTAAGGCGTACTCCTGGCTTTGTGCCTGCTGCGTCTAAGATCGGAATACACCATGGCTTTTGAATCTGATTCCTTAAACCGCCGCACCATTGGCCCAGTGATTGCTAGCGCCGTTGTTGGTGTGGTGTTGGGTGTGGTGGCTGTGTTTGGGGTGTCTTTATTCAGCGGCCAGGATTCGGTGCCTGAAGGTAAGGCTTTGTCCTCTGAGGAGGCGCTCCTTGGCGGCCCGGAATACGGCACCCGCGAACCCTAAGCCTCATGGCCTAAGGCCTTCTGGCCCACGCGAGCTTCATATCCACCTGCTCGCGTGGCTTGTCATGGGGTGTTTTCTCTTCGCCCAAACCCCGCTGCGCAACCTCAGCGCTGATACCAAATATGACTTAAGCGTCAACCCCGGCGGCTTTTTAGCTGGGGCGATGCACCCCTGGTCGGATCTTTTCCCCCTTGGCCAACTCCAAAACCAGGCCTATGGCTACCTCTTCCCGCAGGGCCTCTTCTTCCTGCTTACGCACCCGCTGCCCCCGGATATTGCCCAACGTTTATGGTGGCTGCTGGTCTGCGCGGTGGGCTGGTCCGGGATGTTCAAGCTGGCACTTGCGCTATCCCCACGCCCGCGCACCTATCTCTTCCCGGTCTTAGCTGCCACCGCCTTTGCGTTAAGCCCGCGCACGCTGAGTACTTTAAGCACAATTTCTTCAGAAACCTGGCCGGTGATGTTGGCGCCCTGGGTCATCCTTGGCACCCTGAGTATTACCGAGGCGCAAAGGAGTATGGCCCGCGCCTTAGCGGCCAGTGTTATACCGGTGGCCCTCATGGGTGCGGTGAATGCCACTGCTACCTTGGCGGCCTGCACCCCCGCGGCCTGTTGGTTATTGGCTAGTTGGTGGCGGGCCCGCGGCCTAAGGGGTCGCAGACGCATTGCGGTATTTGCCGCCGCGTGGCTGCTGGGTTGTGCGTTGGTGAGCTTATGGTGGATTATTCCACTGCTGGTATTAGGCCACTATGCCCCGCCTTTTATTGAGTTCATTGAATCGGCCTATGTGACTACTCGCTGGTTGAATCTTCCCGAAATCCTCCGCGGTACCACCAGTTGGGCGCCCTTTGTTGATATTGAACGCAGCGCCGGCAACCTACTGGTCAGCGAACCCATCTTCATTATCCTCAGCCTGCTTTTTGTGGCCGTGGGCCTCGCGGGCCTTGCGTATCGCGTGCGTATGAGCCGCGACCCGCGCCTCCTGTTGATGCTCGGTGTGGGGCTGATCATTCTGGGTGCCGCACATGGCCCCTTTGGTGAGTATTATCAATCGCTTTTAGATGGCCCCTTGGCCTTTGCCCGCAACCTGCATAAATTCGATCCGCTGGTGCGCATCCCCTTGTGCTTGGGCTTGAGCTTCTTCGGCGCCACCGCCACTTCCCGCAGCCAACGCCGCTCTTCCGCTAGCGCTTTGGCGATTGTGTTGGTGGCTTCACTCAGCGCCCCACTGTGGTCACTACGCCTGCTCCCGGAAGGGAACTATTCCCAGGTGCCGGCTGAGTGGCAGGCCACCGCGGAGTACCTCAATACTCATGCCCAGGACACCCGCACCCTGATCTGGCCGCCCACCAACTTTGCGCGCCAGAGCTGGGGGTGGACCCGCGATGAACCGCTCCAACCACTTCTGGAAGTCCCTTGGGTGGTACGCGACGCAGTGCCCCTGGTGCCACCAGAGACCATCCGCCAACTTGATGGGCTGATGGTGTTGGTGGAAGAAAACCCTAAAGCTGCTGCGAAGGTGCTGCCCAACATGGGGATTGGGGCGGTGGTGATCCGCCATGATCTTGTACTTCCCCCAGCACCCGAAGGCCAAGAGGATGCCAAAGAGATTTCCCGGAAGGTAGCCACGGCATTAGCGGCATTGCCGGTGGAGCATCAACGCTTCGGGCAGATCGCGGATGTGTTCTTGCTAGACCCGCAGGCCGATATGCAGCTGGTGGAAGGTGAGACTCTTCGCGTTGCTGGTGGTGGGGAGGTACTTCCTTGGTTAGCGGCAGCCACCGGCACACCGCTTAGCGGCACCCAACTGGTGGCGGCCAGCGATAACCCCACGGTATTAACGGATACTCCCCAAAACACTGGCCGTAATTATGGGCAAAACCCGCGCACCCTCTATGGCCGCGGGCCGCTGAGTGCCCCGCAACTAGCCGGGGAAGAACACCAGGGGGTGCATAATCGCCTGCCGGATTATCCCTCCGCTGGGACTCGTAGTGTGTTGATCAACAAAGGTGGTTCGGTGCGTGCCGGATCAGCTGCTTCCCAGCCGGATAGTTTTGGTGGCGCACAGGCCGCACACTCTGTTGCCGCCGCAGTTGATGGGCAGCCTGATACCGCCTGGTTCCCGGCACCCGGCACCCCACCAGAAAAGCGGTGGATCGAACTCGAGTGGGAGGGCGACGATGACCTAGTTGAGCTCAGCATTCGCCCCACCGCGGATACCCAGGTGCGGATTAGCCGTGGCGAGGAAACCCTGCAGCGCGACTTAAAGGGTGAGGAAACCACCACGGTGCGCATGGCTGGTTCGGGCACGAGGGTGCGGGTGGAACTGAGCGAAGCAGGTGTGGGGATTAGCACTATTGCCATCCAGAACCACCCCATCACCCAGATCCTGCAATTACCGGAGGCACCCCCTAGTGTGCGGGCTTTCTTCTTCCAAGATGCATTACCGCAGGTAGGCACTTTGCGCCGGGAATTCACGCTGCAACGCCCCATGCGGCTGCAGGTGCATTCCGAAGAGTGCGCGCCCATCACCATTGATCAAGAGACCACCTCCTGCGGTGAGATCAAACTGCAACCAGGCACCCACGAGCTTCATGCACAGGCTTCCTGGGTGTTGCTCCAAGAAGAAGGCTTCCACTTCCCCACCGCGCATACTCAACACATCACCCCAGGCGAACATATTGCGGCCAGTAATACTGATCGCATTCTTCTGACCAAACGTGCTTTTAACCCCGGCAGCTATGCCACACTCGGCGACCCACTCAGCGCGAACCCGCTCACCGCGATCAGTGTGGATGGCGGTTTCCAAGGTTTTCTTCTCCCCGCAGGTCATAGCGGCACATTAGAGCTTGGGTTTAGTGGGCAACGCCCCTACCAAATGGGCTTAGCCCTAGGCGCAGTACTAGGCCTACTCACGCTCATTGCTTGTCTATTTATCCTCATCCGCACCCCCCGTTACACTCCGCGCTACGCTCCACCACTGAGCACGCATCAGGGCCTAGATCTGTGGGTATCGCCCTTGTTGGTGCTTATCCTCGGGGTGATTGGCGGCTGGCCAGGGCTACTTATTGGGCTGCTGACCTTAGGCATTTTAAGGTTCACGCTGATTAACCCGCCGCAACTTATCGCCAGCACCACCACCATCGCCGCCTTGTGGTTATCTCATTCCCCCTGGCCGCAGGCCCATTATGCCGGGGATGAACCCATCACCACCTGGCTGTTGTTGCTGGCACTCAGCGCGCTTTTTCTCAGCGCGCCCCAGAAGTCCACAGACTCCGCGCCACCCCAACTAACCCGGCGCGGCATACCCCCGCACCCACACACCGCAGCTTAGCTGCGCAGCCGCACCCGCAGGTCTCGGGCTAAGCCTTGCTCCGAAACCAACTGCGGCAGGGCTTTTCTATCCACTCATAGCTTGCCCAGCTGATCACCAGGCTCAGTGCGATGGTCAGCGCGCCGACGAGGAGCGTATGCCCGCTAAATAGGGGGATGCCCAGCAGCGGGAAAACGAGCGCGAGGACGCCGACGTGCCAGAGGAATAGTGAGTAGCTCCAGCGTCCCACCCTCAGCGCCGCGGGGGTGGTGAGCAGGGTGCGGTGTTCTTGGATGAGTGCGTAGGGCAGCAGAATGAGCGCGGCGAAGAGCGTACCGGCGAGGATGCGCGCTAAAAATTCGGTGGGGCTGGGGTGTACGAGGCCGATGGGGCCGAAGCTTTCGCGGGAGGCGACGAGCGCTACCAGCAGCGCACCTGCCCAGGCGCTAAGGCGCAGCATTAGGACGCGGCGCGCACTCCAGCTGCGGGTGCGTGGGATTACTCGAGTTTCAACTTCGGCAGCAAATAACCCCAGTGCCAACCAGGGGAGATAAGAAAGTGGGATGAGCTGGAGGTTTAATTCCGCGCCGGGGAAAAGTGTTTCGCAGCTGAGGATCCAGAGGGGACCAAGCAGCGCCAACCCGAGAATCCCTAGCAGCCTGGCGCTGGCATTCAGGCGTTGAAATCCCCAGAGGAGAAGCGGTAGGAGGAGATAAAAACTCACCTCCACAGACAGCGACCAGAGGTGCGTTAGCCCAGGTAGGAGGGCATCTGGGTGGAAGACTTGGGTGAGGGTGAGGTTCGCGAGGATCGCACTGGCACTCGCATTCATCCCGGGTAGGAAAAGCAGGATAGTAACAACGCACACCAGGTAGGCGGGCAGGATGCGGCTGGCGCGATGCCGCAGGTAACCACGCGTACCGTGGGCACGGTATTTGCGCCACAGCACAAAGGCGGAGAGGGAAAAGAAAAGCGCAACGAAGAAATCGAAGCGCGCCAGCATCCCGCCGATGAGGCTGCGCGGATCTAGGTGCGTTTGGAAGGCCACATGGGTCAGCAAAATTCCCAGGGCAGCGATGCCGCGTAAGCCTTCCAAAGAAGGCACAAACCTGGTTGCGTAGGATTGGGCCATCCGTGCCGATCCTACTGCAAGGAATAGAACCCCGAGATGCCCTTACCCAAGGCGCTGCTTGCAAGCCTTATCCTCACCCTCCTTCTTGGTTTCGGGCTGCCCCCGGCGACCCTCGCACACTATAAACCCTTCCCCACCGATCTCTCCCGCAGCATCCACAGCGAAGCTTCTGACGCTTTGATTTTTGATGAAGCAGCTTTCCGAGATCGGGTGGCTCAGGCCGGCGCAGGGTGTGAGCGCCTGGCATGTGGGGTGCGTAAGGCACAGGTGGTGGCCGAAGGACACGCGAGTAGCGAGCCGGGGGCCAAGAAGAATCAGGCCCGGGTTCACTCGCACCTGCAGTTTAAGGCCGATAACCAGGTGTTTTTAAGCACCTCCGAGGAGGTCACCTTGCAGCGGGATTCCACCTACCCCATTGCGGATCCCACTGCTATCTCCTCGGTGGAGCTATTCGGCCAGCGTGCTGAGTTCGGCCCAGAAGTGCGCCAAAGTATGCACCACGGCTTCCCATTTATTACCCTGCCGCGTACCTATAGCTATTTCGACCCGATTATCCACGACCACTATCCGCTTGATTTCGTGGACCGACGCGACCTGCCGCGCGCTGATGGGTCTTTAAGGGTTTTTGAATTCCACCAACACATCCCGCCGCACGCCGTGCCCACCCAGGGGCTTGAGCTAGCTGGCGTGGCCGCGGATTTCTTTGATGAAGAAGAATTGGCTGCGCGCCAACTCGATCCCGGTGCGCAGCGCAGTTTAAAGCCCTTCTACCAGGTGGATCGCACCTTATTCGTGGAGCCGAAAACCGGGCGGATTGTGGATCGTAAGGAACATATCGAGATGATCTGGGCCTTGGATTATGTAGAAGCACAGATGAGTATTGATGCTGGGGAAGCGGAAAAGCGCGCCATTTTTATTGGCGATATGAATTGGGATAAAGACACCGTTGCCGCCCAAGAAGCTGAAGTCACCAAGGTGATTAAGAACCTGCATCTGATGCGCATTATTTCTTGGGTGGCGAAGATGGCGGCCCTGGTCATCACTGGTGTGCTGCTCTATTCCTGGTGGCGTAGGCGCGCATGAAACCCGCGTTGGGGTTGTGGTTGGGGTTGTGGGCCGGGGTGCTCATTGCGCTGATCCTGGGCGCACTATGTTGGCCGCTGGAGGCGCACACCTTTTCTTCCGCCGTCTTCTTCGGGCTGGGGGATATGGTGATCACTCCGCATCCGCTTTTAGGTGACAATGCCTTCGGCTTAGGGGACCTGCCGGCGCGTAATGCCCCACAGGATGCGGTATTGGCTTTAGCTGGGCTGGTTTTCCCGGCCACCTGGTTGGTGCGGGTGATCATGTTCGGCTCGGCTTTGGCTGCGGCTTTAGGGGCTGCGCTCTGGGCGCGGGGAAGTAGCTGGGCGCAATTCGGGGCGATCACGGTGGTGCTGTGGAATCCCTTCGTTGCCGAACGCCTTGTTCAGGGGCATTGGTCTTTAGTGGCTGCTACCTGGTGTTTACCGCTCTTAGCGTGGTGTGCGTATAAGGGGCAGCTGCTTGGGGTGGTGCTGTGTATGTGGTTGGCTTCTTTAACCCCCACCGGCGCATTGGCGGCAACCGTGGTGGGCGTACTTGCAAGTAGGACGTGGCGGCGTGCTGGGCTTAGCTTGGGGTTAGGGGTGCTGATGAGTTTGCCCTGGCTAGTGCCCAGCGTGCTGCGCATCCGGGAGCTACCCCACTTTACTAACGCCATGCTGCAGGCCTTCGCCCCTAACTCTGAAGCCTATGTGGGCACCGTAGGGGCATTAGTGGGCCTAGGTGGGATCTGGAATGCGGCGGTGGTGCCGCCCAGTAGGCAGCAGGGTTTCGCCATCTTAGGGCTGCTTCTCGTGGCCTTGCTGTTGGTGGCGGTGGTGCGCACTAAGGTGCGGGTGCCCTGGCCGCTAGTGGTGGGCGGGGTATTGGGCTTTGGGTGGCCCTTGCTGATTCTTGCAGCCCCGGAGGCGGCACGTGCGGTGATGCTGAATATCCCGGGGGCGTTGTTGCTTCGCGATGCCCAAAAGACCCTCATGTTGGTGTTTCCGTTGATGGTATTTGTGGTGGGGGCGGTGATCGCGAAGGCGCGTTCCCCGAAGTTGATGGCGCTGGCGGTGGTGCTTTTAGCTATTGGGCAGGTACCGGATTTAGCGCTGCAGACCCGGCAATTAGCGCCCATTGAATACCCGGCTGAGCTGCAGGCGCGACGTGATGCTGGCTTTGGCGGAGACCTTGGCGGTGACCTTCTTTTCCCGCAGGCCAGCAGCATTGTTCATTACCAGGGCCGCCCCATGGTGGATCCACGGACTAAGGATCTCCCCATGGTTGTGGTGGGTTCTTTGGTGGTCGATGGCCAAGAGGTGGACCCACCGAACCCGCGTTTTACTCAGGCGGTGGCTGCCTGGGAGGCCGGTGATAAACAGCGGCTCGCAGACCTAGGCATCGCCGCGGTAGTTGATGGGGATAACACCTTATTAATCTCGGGCGCTGAAACCCAGGAGCGCCCCAAGGTTTCTCCGCTGGGTCTTGGGCTGACTCTTGGTTGGCTGCTTATTCCGCCGTTGTTGTGCGTGTGGTTGCTCATTCGCCCTGCTGGTGGAGCGCGCTTAAAAGCTCGCTGAATTCCTCGCCGGTTTTCTCCCAGGAGTAGCCGCGGCTTAAAGCCAAGGCTTCTTTACCTAGTTGCGCTGCTCGTTGGGGTTGCTGGAGAAGCGTGGCGATTAGCGCGGCAAACTCCTTATAGTCCTTGGCTAATAACCCGGATTCTTGGTCCCTAATGGAATCGCAGAGCCCACCGGAACTGCGATACCCAATAGTCGGCACAGCATGTTGGGCAGCTTCAATGACCGCCAAGCCCCAGCCCTCTTTACGGGAAGGCAATAGTTGGATGCTGGCGCGGTGTAAGAGCGCGTGTTTATGGGCCTCACTAACATGCCCATGAAACACTATTGCTTCATCATTGGCAGCAACACGGCGAAGTTCATCTTCCCACCAGCCGGAACCAATAATGTCTAGTACCAGCGGCAACCCGGTTTTTTGGCGAAGTTCTTTGACCACCTTGATGGCATGCTCGATTTGTTTATGCGGCACCAGCCGAGACAACGTCACGAGGTGGATCTTGGCATCTTTAGCCAGGGTGGGGACGTGTGCTGGGATGGGGTCCACGCCATTGCGGATAATACTGATTCTTTGTGGATCTACCCCTAGGTCCACGAGTTCTTGGGCGGAAGGTTGTGACACCGTCACATAGCGGCAGCTGCGGTGTAGCCAGGGTGATACCCGGGATTCGAGGAACCAGCCGAGTCGCGCTAAGAAAGGCCCAGCTACTGGCCATTGTTCGCGGTGGCAGTGGTGCGTGAGAATCACGGTGGGTTTATGGAGGAAAAGGCGTGCGAAGAAGGGGATGCCGTTTTGGGTATCCACCACCACATCCACATTCTTTAGGGCACCGCACCCCATTCTGCCGGCCAGCATGGCTAGCCAGGCGCGTGGGTAGACCGTGAATTTCCCGCCGGCACGGTAAAAACGTACCCCATCTCGTTGGGAGCGATGCGGGGCATCGGTATAGGCGGCGGTGCGGAAAATAACCTCGTGGCCTTGGGCTGCCAGGTAGCTGGCGACTCTTTCGAGGTAGCGTTCACTGCCACCGCCTTGGGGGTGGTGGGTATCGCGCCAACAAAGAAGCAGGATTTTCATGACTTCGCTTAAGGCTACTTAGCTTAGGCGGCTATGGCAGAATCGCCGCCGTGAGTTCTTTTCCACATACCCGCCGCGCCGCCACCCTGGCACGTTCTTTAAGGCTGCTTTTTTCTTTCCCGCAGGAACAACGGGATCCAGAAAATTTTTATCGCAGCTTGGCTGAAGATACCGCCACCCAATTAGAGAACCTGCGACGGGATTGTGTGGGCACTTCCTTAAAAGGAAGCAGCATCTTAGATGTTGGCGGTGGACCCGGGTACTTTGCGGATGCCTTCAACCAACGCGGGGCAAGCTATACCGCGGTGGAACCCGATGCTTCAGAATTATCCGCCGCGGGGTTGTATCCACCACGTCAAATTCGGGCTAGTGGGCATGCCTTGCCCTTTAAAGATGAGGCCTTCGACCTCAGTTTTTCTTCCAATGTGGTGGAGCATGTGCCACGCCCCTGGGCGATGGGGGAGGAAATGCTGCGCGTTACTCGCCGCGGCGGATTAGTGGTGCTTAGTTACACCATCTGGTTAGGACCTTTCGGTGGGCATGAAACTGGATTGTGGCCGCACTATCTCGGTGGAGAGTTCGCCCGGAAACGCTATGAAAGAATCCACGGGCGGCCACCAAAAAATATTTTCGGACACTCTCTATTCGCAGTGTCTTGTGCTGAGGGGATGCACTGGGCGAAAGAAGTAGCCACACGTGGGCAGGCTGAGCTGGAGTTACTCTTCCCGCGCTATCACCCCAGCTGGGCATGGTGGTTAGTGAACATACCGGTAGTGCGCGAATTTTTAGTCAGCAACCTGGTGATTGTGCTGCGCAAGCTCTAGCGACGTGGAGGGATTAGGGGCGAACGGCTGTGGATAACTTCTATTTGAGGCTGTGATTATCCACAGCCTCTGAGCTGGGGTTTTATCTCGTTGTGATGTGTTGTTCGGTTAAGGAAAATGTTTTCGTCATACCCCTAGACACCCACCTACA